>JAJEJG010000013.1 GCA_022828225.1 Nitrospirales bacterium
CCCGGTCCCGAACCCCCCTGGCCCCCCTTCTCAGGGGGGAGCCGTTCGCGGTTGTCCCCCTGAGAAGGGGGAGTGAGGGGGGTGTCTGACAAAGGCGGGGCAGGAAAGGAGAAATGGTCAACCAATGACTGCACACAGACAAGGATGCCCGAACCGAAAAATTAAAGACCCTGGATCCCCGATCAGGTCGGGGATGACAGAGAGGGTCGTGCGGGGCCGAAACCCCGCAAAGTTATTTCACTGTTTTGCATTCGTACTTACGCCGCCGTACTTACACCCGCCCTTTCCCCCCTCCAATACCGGAATGGTCATTCCCAATAACGATCCGCACCCACAACCTTCAGTCCACCCGCACCCGCCCGCACCCATCAATCAACAAACCCACCAACCAAAAAACAATAAAAAAAGAAATACAAAGGGCTTGACTTACGCATTCGTCAAACGTAGAATCCGACACAGTTTTACGGTCTTGTAGCATTCAAGTTCTTTCCAACTACCAACAAAACAAAAGGGATTAACCAGAGAGGAAGGCTTGACTTACCCACCCGCCGAAAGTAGAATCGTGCGAAACACGTAAATAGCATACTTGACCTACTCTCTATAACTCATCAATCAAAGGAGACAAGACAACATGGACACGAAACGATTCTTCTTGTACTTCATCGTGATAACCGCGTTGGCGTTGGCCGGGTGTGGCGGCGGCGGTGGCGGTGGGATGGCTGGCACACCCACGGAACCGACGCAACCGACGGAGCCCACGCAACCCCCAGGCCCCACGCCTGAAGAAATGGCATTGAAGGACGCGCAGGACGCGGCCATGGCGGCCTACATGATGGCCATGGGCTACGTGAACGGCGCGAAGGACTACATAGCCATGGGGAACGCAATGAAGTACGCTGACATGGCCAAGAACGCCTCCGACATGGCGGCAGCGGCCACGACGTCGGCGATGGCCGAAGAGTACCAGATGAAGGCCGAGATGTACCGCGACGACGCGAAGGAAGCGGCCATGATGCGCGGCTTGGGAATCACCAAGCTGGCGAACATGACGGTTAACCAGCAGCAGATAGAAAACGCCGAACTTGAGGGAAGGCCCGCCGTCATGCCGCGCGTCAACGCAACAAGGGTTGCACCGGAGATGAAGGCGGCGGCCGAGAGAACCGCTGTTGTTACCGATGCAACAAGTAGCGTTTCTCAGGGATCGTCAGGCACAGCTGCCGACAATTTGGGCAGTGCAACGGTAACACGCGATAACATGGGAAAATTCACGTATACGGTAACGCGAGGTACGGGAGGCTTGCTGCGCGGCGAAAATCCGACGGACCTGAAAAGCAGAGGGGATTGGCCGGGGACCCAGCTCGTGAGGACGGACGCTCCGGCTGGTGCTACCAATCGGGCGGGGATGACGTACGCCAACGTTTACTCGGACATTCAAGCGCCGACGCAGGCTTATGAGGCTGATGCTACCACTACTGCGTTTACAGTGGGTACGAGTGTGATCGTGGCGGGCGATGTTGCGACTGACGGAAGTAATTTCGCGGCGACATTGAACGTCAACCCTGGGGATAATCAGGCACCGATCATGGGGCAGTTTCGGTGTATTACGGCTCCGTGTTCGATCAGCGTGGATGCCGATGGAGAGATTGTAGCGAATACAGGCTATACCTTCCATGTGGGAACCGGTATCGCCAGGCAGGATTCCGACTATCTGGCATGGGGCGTCTGGTTGACAGTTCCGGGTGCGGTCATAGCTACCGGGGAATTTCAAGGTACTACGACTACCGGCGTATTTGCGAGCGGCAACGATGTGTTCGCAGTCAATGCAGCCCTCAAGGGCAAGGCGACGTATAACGGGGTCGCGACCGGCCTGTATTCGGCGGGCGGCATGGTCGAGAACTTTGACGCGGACGTCATGCTTGAAGCCAACTTCGGCGGAATCGTCGGGGCTGATTCCGTTACCACTGATGCTACAGCCAACGATGGGTTGCTCCTGGGCGTCGTCACCGGAATGGTCTCCAACATCAACGCCGGCGGCATGGCCGTGGACGGATCTCTGTCACTGTTGAGAGCCCCTGTCTTGACGGAAACCGGGGACAACGCCACTCCTAGTATATCCGGCTTTCTTGGGAGTACCGACGGTATCTTGGGTGGCGTGACCTACCGTGGCGCTTGGGGTGGCCAGTTCTACGGTCCCAATGCGCCGGCCGGCAGCTCGGCGGCGAGAATGCAGACCACATTCCCCACGACCGCCGCGGGAACCTTCGGCGCTGCGGCCGAGAATGGGGCGAGCCTCATCGGTGCCTTCGGCTCGTGGAAGCAGTAAAGAGATAGACAGTGCCTTCGGGCACACAGGGCCTACCCCGGGCTGTTATGCAGCTTGGGGTAGGAGCCCTCCTTGTGAAGAATGCTTCGCCTGCCCCCAGTTTTTTTCTTGTTCAGCAGAAAATATAAGGGAGATAGAAAAATGTTCAGATCTCTGGGTTCGGTGTTGTGTACGGTGGTGATGGCGGCATTCGTTTTCGGTTGCGGCGGCGGTGGCGGCGGCGGTGGCGGCGGCACTGCTCAGCCGCCGGGTCCGCCTCCTCCGACCCCGCCGACCGATGCGGAACAGATAAACCAAGCGAGGCAAATGGTCGCGACTATCCTTTCGAACGCTCAAACGCGAGCGGGGGCGGCAAGCTCGACGGCGAGTGCGCTGGGGACCAATCAAGACGCCACGGCCGATCAAATCGCAAGCGCTGGCGATCAAAATACAGCGGTGCAAGCCGCCCTGGCGGATATCGTAAGTGCGAACACCGCTGCGCTTGCGGCCACGACGCCGGCCGCGGCGCAAGCGGCGCAGACGGCCGCGACAACGGCTCAAAACACTCTGAACATAGCCGCAGATGCGATAGGTGCCATCCAAAGGGCCGTGCAGGCGGTCACGGACGCTCGCACACGACGCGAAATGGACCAGATCGCTTTGACGAACAACTCCTCGCTCATCCAGCACCTGAGGGACAACAAGCTTCTCTCCGACGCCGTGTTGGGCGCAGCGGGCGCCAACCTGACAGCGGCAAGCATTGTCGTAGGCCCGACCGGCGCGACGAATCGCGCCGAGGCTGATACCGAGACCTGCATTGCGCCATGTGCCATATTCCCTGGGGATACCGGGACGGGCGCAACAAGGGTTACTGGACAGCGGACGGTTCTGCTGCCGCCGACTGGTACGATTACATCAGACAGTACGACGCCTGCACTCAGCGGAACGGGCCGCCTCCCCCATGGATTTGATATGAAAAACGCCGACGGCAGCGTCTTCGTCAACGCCTACACGAACATTTCCAAAACGAGACTCAACGTAAGAACAAGAACGGCTATCGTGAATGACGATCCAGATACGGGAGGCGACCAGCGTTATGAAAATAGAGATTTCGAAGACACCGACTATCTTCTCGCCGGTATCTGGATGACGGTGGACAACGCAAATCTGAGTGCTTCCAGGATAACCGCATTCGCGTACGGGAGCCAGCCAATCCCAGCCTCTGATAATTTCTGTGTTGGAATTGAAAATGTTAATAATGAAGATGGAACACTTGACAGATCATGCGGAGAGACTACTGGATTAAACAGCATCAGCACTTTTGTGGATGACGGTAAAGATTTCACGGCCACCTACAAGGGAGATGCGAACGGCGCCTACCTCGCGGGAGGGGATTCGAGCTATTTCACCGGGGACGTTACGCTCACCGCCGAGTTCAAGAATCCGACAGGCACTGGAACTGACGGCTCGGGCAGCATCGAGGGCGCGGTCACGAACATCGTCGCTGGTGGACAGTCCATGGCGGGCAGCATTGAATTACAGAAACACACCTTTGCAGATGCCATAGGAGCGGCCTTTGGGGATGATGCCGTCGGTGTGGTTGATGGCAAATCCTTCAGCGGTAACTGGACGGGCCAGTTTTTCGGAACGAGAGTAACAAGGAGTTCAAGAGACGTACCGGCGGCGAATGGCACCCGAAGAAGAACAATCACAACTACGTATTCGGCAGAGGCTCCCGGTTCGGTCGCGGGCACCTTTTACGCCACCCAGCAGAGCAATCCGGCGGGAAGCGCCGCCTTCATCGGGGCATTCGGCGCGGAGCGGTAAGTCACGTATAGGCCCGCGTAGCGGACCGTTTTACAGTCAGACCAAAGAAGGGCAGCCAGTTGGCTGCCCTTCTTTTTTGCTATGCCGTATGATAGTCGCAATCCTGTTCCCGCTCCTCTATGTGCTCCTGCTTGCTGTACCGCCGGCCTTGGCTGCGGACGGGGCAGCTTCCGACTCCGCATCGGGCGCACAGCCGAAGACGTCTTCCGCCTTGACGCCTGAGACGCCACCGGCAGCCTGCCGGGACTGCGCGGGGGTGCAATATTTTCGCCCTTCTTCCCCCCTCACTCCGGCTTCCCCCCTCACCCCAGCCCTCTCCCGCCAGGGGAGAGGGGGTGAAAAGGGTCAGGGGAGAGGGTTGTCTGGGGCTCCGGCGTCTCCCGGGCAGTCGCATTTGTCCTCCGATCCGCGCGTCAGGACCGCGCGCATCCTGGTCGGACGCAACCGTTTCCCCGAAGCCTTGGAGATTCTGCGGCCGCTGGCTCCGGACCATCCGGACCAGACCGACGTGCGATTCCTCCTGGGTTTGGCTGCGAGCCGGTGGTCCCAGGTACCCGGCCTCGAGGATGAAAAACGGCTCGCGCTCCTGGACGAGGCCATCGCGGCGTTCCGGTCCATCCTGATCCGGCGGCCGGATCTGGTGCGCGTGCGCCTTGAACTGGCCCTGGCCTTTTATCTGAAGGAAGATGACTCCCTGGCCCGCGAGCATTTCGAGCGGGCCCTGGTGGGGAAACCGCCCGCGGCCCTGGCCGCCAACGTCCAACGGTTTCTGACCATCATGCGGGCCCGGAAACGCTGGAACGGGTATTTCGGGTTCTCCGTTTCCCCCGATACCAATATCAATGCCGCGTCCGATGCGGAGATCATCTATATCCAGGGTCTGCCGTTCCGCCGGGGGCAGGAGGGCCGCATCAGTTCCGGTCTCGGCCTTGTGGGCTGGGGGGGCGGTGAATACCAGTACCCGCTGGCCGAACGCTGGCGCCTGCGCACGGGGCTCAACCTCAACCACCGGGAGTATAAGGGGAGCCAGTTCGACCAGACGTTTGTGGGCGGCTACGTGGGGCCGCGCTGGTTGTTCAGCCGCAATACCGAGATGAGCCTGCTGGCCACCGCCAGCCAGCGCTGGTTCGGTCAATACAGCTTCAACTATGATTACGGCGCGCGCCTGGAAGTCCTGCACCGGGTCTACGCGGGCCTGCAACTAAACGGCCGGGCCTTGTGGAGCGACCGCAAATACCAGCAGCAGAAGTTCCTGGAAGGGCCGCTCATGGTGTTCTCCCTGGGCGCGTCCTACGTGCCCTTCCCGATTATGCAGGTCAACGCCCTGGTCGGCTATCAGCAGCAGGAGGCGGTGGCGGATCGCTGGGACAGCACCGGGTACTGGACGCAGGTGGGCACGAACGTGGCCTTGCCGTGGGGCTTTACCGTGGGCGCCAGCGCCGAGTTCCGGTGGACGGATTACAAAGCCGGGTGGTTCCCGTTCCTGGGCGATAACACGACCCCCCGCGAGGACCAGACCCGCATCCTGTCGGCCACGCTGCTCAATCGCGCGATCACGGTGTTCGGCTTCAGCCCCCAAGTCGCGTTTTCCAACCAGGTCCGCACCTCCAACGCCCAACTCTGGGACTTCAAACGCAACCTGGTAGAAATGCGCTGGGTAAGGCAGTTCTAAAGGCTGGCGCTATGCGGGGTTTCGTCCCCCGCCCTCTCTGTCATGCCCGACGCTTGTCCCCGACTTGATCGGGGATCCAGGCGATCCATGGCATCCAGCGTCTTTGCTTTTCCTCATTTTGTGAAAAAACAACTCTGGATCCTCGCGTTCGCAAGGATGACAGCAAAAGGCATCCAGTGTCTTTGATCTTTTTCCTTTGTCTTTTCCTGCATCTGTGAAGACAACGACACTGGATTCCCGCTAAAAACATGCGGGAATGACAGCAAAGAACCCTCGCCCCCGGTGGGAGAGGGAGAGAAAGGGCGGGAATGACAGACGGGGAAGATCAAGACAGGCGGCGCAGTTTCAGGAGGGCCAGGGCAGTCACGGGAACGTAGAGCGCACAACCAACTAGCCCCAGCAGCCATTCGCCGATCCAGAACGTCATGACCAGGTTGAACAGCAAGACCAGGTAATACAACCCGCAGCCCGGCAGAACGTCCTTGACCGGTATCGCATGAGGAAACGCGGGCAATATCCCGCTCCGGTCGAGCAGCCGGTAGCCCGTCATCGCGATCAATCCCACCACGAACCACCCGGCGAAGTTGGCCGGCGGCACGCCGAAATACACGCCGGGATCGGGATAGCCGTAAATGAGCCCCAAATACCAGCGGTCGCCCCGGAGCGCCACCGGATCGATCACGACGTCGATCAACATGAAGAGCAGACACGTCAGACCGATGACCGGCCAGGACAGCAGGGCACAACGATCGTGGTGCTCTGCGCGCGTCAGGAACCGATAACCGGATGCCGCCGACTCGGGTTGGACGGGCAAACGGAACCAGAGAGCCAGGGAGTAACTCGCGTACAACAGGAACGTGAACGACAGCGAATCCATGAACGGGACGTTCGCCAAATACAACTCCTCACCCACGGTCGACCCCGTGTAATAGTAATCGCCGAAGGGAAAGCCGATTCGGGTCGAGGACAGTTCACACACGAACGCGGTGAGCCACGTCACGCCGAACAGCGCGCCGGTGCGCTTCCAGCCCAGGAAACGCGACGCGGCGAACAGCGCTACGGCCAAAAAGAAGAAGACGTAGGGCCGGAGCAGGAGGGTCTTCCAAAGCAGGAGGGGAACGTCCATGGGTTGGGGTCTTTCGGTTAGCTTTTTCCCACTCTGTCATTCCTGTTTTTTCTTTCTGTCATTCCTGCGAAAGCAGGAATCCAGTGTCTTTATCTTGACGAACGAAGGAAAAAGCAAAGACGCTGGATTCCCGATTAAAAATGTCGGGAATGACAGACAAAGACAAGAAAGAAGCGCCATCCCATAGCGCCATGCCTCGGCGCCTGCGGGCGTGGCTGCGCCCCGGTCCCGCAAATTCTAATTTGGGGCGAGGACTGTCTGAGCGAAGCGAGTTCCGCAGCCCAAATAACCGGGACCTGGGCAAAGGGACCCGAAGGGCCATGCCCGGGCGCCAATGGTTTTGGGGCCTTTTGCCGAAACAAAAGGACCTCGTCGTGCGGGGGCGAAACCCCGCATGACTATCTACGCGTACCCGTGATCCCGAAACCAGCGCACAGCCTTTTCCAGGGCCACTTCGGGTGGCGTCTGGGGCAGGTCCAGGTCCCGGACGGCTTTGGAACTGTCGTAGTGCATCACGTACTTGGCCATGCGGACGCCGTCGAGCGGGATGCGCGGGGTGCGATGCGTCACGTAATCCGCCAGCCACTTGTTGACGTGGGCGAGGGGCAGCACCAAGCCCCGGGGGAGTTTCACTTTGGGCGCCTTCACGCCCGTCAACCGGCCAAGGATCTCGAACACTTCTTTCAGCGTCAGGTTCCGGCAACCCAGGATATACCGCTCGCCGATGTGCCCGCGCTCCATGGCCCGGAGGTGACCCACGGCCACGTCGTCCACGTCGATGAGATTCATGCCGGTCTCCACGTACGCCACCATGCGCCCCTTCATGAAATCGACCACGATCTGCCCCGTCGGAGTCGGCTTCACGTCGCACACGCCCACCGGCGCCGAAGGATTCACGATCACCACGGGCAAGCCCGCGTTTGCCGCTTTCCGGACCTCCTGCTCGGCCAGATACTTGGACCGTTTATAATCCCCGGTCATCTGCGAGAGAGACACCGGGGTCGCTTCGGTTCCCGGCCCGCCGCCTTCGGGCAACCCGATCGCGCCGATCGTACTCGTGTATACAACCCGGTCGACGCCCGTCTCGCGCGCCGCGTCCAGTAACGTCCGCGTGCCGTCGACGTTCACCTTGTAGAACACCGACGGATCGCGCGCCCACAAGGCATAATGCGCCGCCACGTGATACACCTGCCGGCAGCCGCGCAGGGCCGAGCGAAGCGACGCCGCGTCGGTCAAATCGCCGGTGACGGTTTCCATCGCCAACCCGTCCAGGGCCCGCCGGTCCGCGCCCGGCCGGACCAGCCCCCGAACCTCCGTGCCCGCCTGGAGCAACGCACGCGCCACGGCGGACCCGATGAACCCCGTGACCCCTGTGACCAAGGCTTTCATGATGAGGTTCCATGA
Source organism: Nitrospirales bacterium (assembly GCA_022828225.1). Classification (GTDB taxonomy): domain Bacteria; phylum Nitrospirota; class Nitrospiria; order Nitrospirales; family UBA8639; genus Bin75. Next base: position 8,332 of record JAJEJG010000013.1, read on the forward strand.
AAAAGGAACCGGCAAGGAGGCGAATGGCTAATTCTTGCGGTCCACAATGTACCGGGCGATCCCGCGCAACGGATCGGCTTTGTCGTCAAACCCGTCGAGACGGCCGATGGCCCGGGCGGCGCAGTCCTGCGCGAGCTGTTGCGCGCCTTCGAGTCCATAAATCGCGGGATACGTCTGTTTGCCCCGTTCATCATCCGTGCCGGCGTCCTTGCCCAACTCCTCCCGCGTCCCCGTGACGTTCAACACGTCATCCGCAATTTGAAACGCCAGCCCGATATCCTCGGCATACCCGGTGAGGCGCTCGAACTGCGTCATACCGGCTCCGGCGAGCAACGCCCCGACCCGCACCGCGGCGCGAATCAGCTTGCCCGTCTTGTGTACGTGAATCTGTTGCAGTTCCGCCAAATCCACCTGCCGGTTTTCGGCCTGGATATCCAGCACCTGTCCGCCCACCATGCCCGCGTGCCCGGCCCCCAGGGCCAGTTCCGCGATAATCTGGACTTGGCACTGCGGATTCAGATCGGTGACGAGATCGGCCCGGCTGCACCATTCAAACGCCATGGCGTGCAACCCGTCGCCGGCCAGAATCGCCATGGCTTCGCCATAGACCTTATGGTTCGTGGGTCGTCCCCGGCGAAAATCATCGTTATCCATCGACGGCAAGTCGTCGTGAATCAATGAATACGTATGGATAAATTCGAACGCGCAGGCCACGGGCAACAGCGATGCCGGGCACGGCCCGATCGCCTCCGCCGTGGCAATCGTGAGGATGGGCCGGACCCGTTTCCCCCCGCCCAACAGGCTGTACCGGATCGCCTCATGCAAACCCGCCGGCGGCGTCTGCGGATCAGGCAGATGCGCTTCCAGATACCGGTCGACGATGTTCCGTTTTTCCTCGAGATAGGTCTTGATATCCATGGACATATAGTGCCTTGCCCTGCACTGATTCTCCAGGTTCAGAACCTAACAAAGGCCCCGAAGGGTGTCAAACGAAGGGGGGTATGATTGCGGGGTTTCGGCCCCACACAACGAGGCTCTTTTGTTTCGGCAAAAGGACCCAAGACCATTGGTTGACCATTTCTCCTTTCCTGCCCCGCCTTTGTCAGACAACCCCCTCACTCCCCCTTCTCAGGGGGACAACAGCGAACGGCTCCCCCCCTGAGAAGGGGGGCTAGGGGGGTTCGGGACCGGGGCGCAGCCACGCCCGCAGGCGCCGGCCCTTTTGTCATGCCCGGCTCGATCGGGCATCCAGGGTCTTTGGGGTTGTCGGTTGTCGCGCGGGGGCGAAACCCCGCATGAGAAAAAGCAAAGACACTGGATTCCCGATCAGGTCGGGAATGACAGGAAGGGTTCAGATATTTGTAATTCCCTCGATCCTCCGGCTATACTCCTTGGCCATGAGTATTCGGAAAGGCGCGGGCGAATGGGAACCGCTGTTGTTGGGCATCGAGCCGGAACACTGCGGGGTGTGCAATCAGGTCCTGTATCGCAACACCACCATGCTCAGGGGAGGATGGGAGCGCTGCTCCGTGTGCAACCGGTTCGTCTGCTATGCCTGTCTCGCCGGCGGCAAGTTCCTCTTTTTCAAACGACGGCCCCGCGTGTGTCTCAACTGCGAGCAGGAATAACCCCCCTCACCCCAGCCCTCTCCCGCCGGGGGAGAGGGAATCACCGGTGAACGCCATCGCTCCAGAAACAGGATTCGGGAAGCTGCCCCTGTCCGCCATCGTCAACCTCGTGCTGGCCGTGCTCCTCTCCGCATGGAGCGGCTTTTTCACGATGGACTTCCTGCTCAGCGGGATCTATACGTGGCCCCGGTCGAGTCGCGTCGTAACCCTCACCGCGGCAGTCATCATCCTGGTTTACGAATTCATCTACAAAGAGCATCACGCCCGTCATGCAGCCGTCACGGGCATCCCCCCGCTCAAGCTGGTCGTGTACACGTGCATGATCCCCTACATGCTCGGCACGCTGGTCCTGCTGGCCCTCATCAATCGCGTGTGAGTTAGCGCGGCATCTTCATTCTCTTTCTGTCATTCCCGCATGTCTTTAGCGGGAATCCAGTGTCTTTGTCGTTTTCTTTCTGTCATCCTTGCGAACGCGAGGATCCAGGGTTGTTGTTTTTTGCAAAGAAAGGACAAAGTAAAGACACTGGATTCCCGATCAGGTCGGGAATGACAGGAAGAAGACAAATGCAAAGACACTGGATGCCATGGATCGTCTGGATCCCCGATCAAGTCGGGGACAAGCGTCGGGCATGACAGTCTGGCGTTGGTCCCTACGCGTCGTCGCGGAGTACTTGCGCGGTCCAGGAGGTGCCGGACTTGATCAATGCGGCGGGGGGGCCTTCATCGACGATTTGTCCGCCGGCGTTGCCGCCGTCCGGACCCAGGTCCACGATCCAGTCCGCGTTGCGGATCACGTCCAGGTTGTGTTCGATCACGAGCACGGTGTTGCCGTGTTCCACCAGGCGGTTCAGCACGTCGAGCAGGCGTTGCACGTCCGCGAAATGCAGCCCGGTGGTCGGCTCGTCCAACAGGTAGAGCGTGCGGCCCGTGGCCCGCTTGGACAGCTCGCGGCTCAACTTCACGCGTTGCGCCTCGCCGCCGGACAACGTCGTCGCGGACTGCCCCAGCTTGACGTAGTGCAAACCCACGTCCGCCAAGGTCTGCAACTTCCTCGCGATCGCCGGGATGTGCTCGAAGAAATCCAGGGCCTCGGCCACGGTCATGTCCAGCACGTCCGCGATCGTCTTGCCCTTATGCCGCACGTCCAGGGTTTCCCGGTTGTACCGCCGGCCCTTGCAGGCTTCGCAGGTCACGTACACGTCGGGCAGGAAATGCATTTCGATCTTGATCAGTCCCCCGCCCTGGCACGTCTCGCACCGGCCGCCCTTCACGTTGAAACTGTAGCGCCCGGGCCGGTACCCGCGCACGCGCGACTCCGGCAGCCCGGCGAACAGGTCACGGATAAACGTGAACACGCCCGTATACGTGGCGGGATTGGAGCGCGGCGTGCGGCCGATGGGCGACTGGTCGATATCGATCACCTTGTCCAGGGCATCGGCGCCCTTGAGCGTCTTGCAGCCCTCCATCCGCGATTTCCGGTGATACAACAACGACGACAGCGACGGGAACAGGACCTCCAGCATCAGGGTACTCTTGCCGGACCCGGACACGCCGGTGACGCACGTCAACAGCCCCAGCGGGAACTTCGCATTCACATCTTTCAGATTATGCTTGCCGGCGCCCACGACGGTCAGAAACCCTTTGGGCCGCCGCGTGCGCGCCGGCAGCGTCACCCGTTTCTCCCCGCGCAGATATTGCCCGGTCAACGAGTCGGGATGACGCATGATGTCCGCGGGCGTACCCTGCGCCACGATGGACCCGCCATACACCCCGGCGCCGGGTCCCATGTCCACGATATGATCCGCCACACGCATGGTCGCGGCATCGTGCTCCACCACCAGCACGGTATTCCCCAGGTCGCGCAGCCGCAGCAGCGTTTGCAGCAGCCGGTGATTGTCGCGCTGGTGCAGGCCGATACTCGGCTCGTCCAGGATATACAACACGCCCACCAGCCCCGACCCGATCTGGGTCGCCAGCCGGATGCGCTGCCCCTCCCCGCCCGACAGCGTCGCGGCCGCCCGGTCCAACGTCAGATAATCCAAGCCCACGTTCAGCAAAAACTCCAAGCGTTCCCGGATCTCCTTCAGGATGCGCTGGCCGATCGTCCGCTCGCGTTCGTTCAGGTCCAGACACTCGAAGAACGACCCGGCCTCGCGGATCGAGAGTTGCGTGACCTCGGCAATGGATTGCCCGCCCACCTTCACCGCCAGGCTCTCGGCCTTCAGCCGCGTCCCCCGGCACACCGGGCACAGGTAGTGTTCGGAATACTCCTGCCCCTCCGGACAGGCGGCCACCTCGTACCCGATGCCGTCACACGCGGGACACGCGCCGTGGGGGCTGTTGAATGAAAACACCCGGGGCGCCAGTTCCGGATAACTCACCCCGCACGTGATGCACGCCAATTGCTCACTGTAGAGCGTGACCGTATCCTCGTCCGTCAATACCCCGACCAGACCCTGCGTCAGTTTCAACGCCGTCTCCACCGAATCCGCCAACCGCCGCTGCAACGACTCCTCGTCCTTCATCACCAAGCGGTCCACCACGATCTCGATCGTATGCTTCCGCTGCTTGTCCAGCGAGATAGCTTCGTCCAACCCGACGATCGCGCCGTCGATGCGGGCGCGCACGTACCCCGCGCGGCGGGCGTCCGCCAACTCCTTGCGATATTCCCCCTTGCGACCGCGCACGATCGGGGCCAGGACCTGAAACCGCGAGCCCACGGGCAACGCGCCGATGGCATCCACCATCTGCTGCACGGTCTGCGCCGTAATCGGCTCCCCGCAGCTCACGCAAAACGGCTGGCCCACCCGGGCGAACAGCAGGCGCAGGTAATCGTAAATCTCCGTGACCGTCCCGACCGTGGACCGGGGATTGTGACTGGTCGTCTTCTGCTCGATGGAAATGGCGGGCGAAAGGCCCTCGATGGAATCCACGTCGGGTTTGCCCATCTGTTCGAGAAACTGGCGCGCGTAGGCCGACAACGACTCCACGTACCGCCGCTGACCCTCGGCATAAATCGTGTCGAAATTCAACGACGACTTGCCGGACCCGCTCAGCCCGGTCACCACCACCAACCGGTCGCGCGGCAGCACCACGTCGAGGTTCTTCAGGTTATGCTCCCGCGCCCCTTTGATATGAATCGTCTGGCTCATAAAACGGTAGAGTATACCACGGCACTTTGATCTGTCATGCCTGCCCCCTCTCTGTCATGCCCGACCCCGATCGGGCATCCAGTGTCTTTCGCCTTCACAACCTGAGGAAAAGCAAAGACGCTGGATTCTTATAGATTGTCTGGATCCCCGATCAAGTCGGGGACAAGCGTCGGGAATGACAGCAGGAGGGGTCGGGAATGACAGACAAAGGAAAGGCCAAACAGCAGAGATCCTGAATCCTTTTTTTGTCATTCCTGCGAAAGTAGGAATCCAGTGTCTTTATTCTTCACACAGGAGGAAAAAGCAAAGACGCTGGATTCCCGATTACGAATGTCGGGAATGACAGAAGACGTAGGAAGGGGCCGTAAGAAAGTTCTGAGGGAGGACTGTTTGTCTACAGCAACTGTTCATACAAATCGCGCCAATAGGCATTGCGTTCTTCGATTAATGCCAGCTTCCATTGCCGTTTCCATTTTTTGAGCTGCTTTTCGCGCTGGATGGCTGCTTCAATGTTCTCCGTTTGTTCCCAATAAACCAATTTGTGGACGCGATATTTGTGGGTGAACCCCTCGACCAAATTATTTTTGTGCTCATACACCCGGCGGATCAGATCATTGGTGACACCGATATACAAAGTGCCATTGCGTCTACCGGCCATGATGTACACATAGTAGGTTTGCTGGTTCATGGGACGGCGCCGGATTTTTCCCTGCAGATATTATTGCTTTTTTGTCATTCCTGCGAAAGCAGGAATCCAGTGTCTTTCGCCTTTATTGACGGTGAAAAAAGCAAAGACGCTGGATCCCCGATTACTAATGTCGAGGATGACAGAAAAAGACTAAAACCAAAGACACTGGATGCCCGAGCGGGGTCGGGCATGACAAGACAGAGTAGCGGCGGGATCTCATGCCGCTACTTCCCGGCGCCTGCGGGCGTGGCTGCGCTTGAGGCAGACGCCATTGACGCCGGCGTCAATGGCGTCTACACTGGTGTCATGGGCAGGCGGCCACACACCGTCGTCGAGACACCGGCATATCTCACGGCGGCTCACGGTGTTCTGTCCGAGGCCGAGCGCGTCGAAGTTGTCACCATGGCGGCCGAGAATCCAGAGGCGGGAGTGCCGCTCGGAGGCGGGATCCGGAAAATGAGGATCGCCCGCCCAGGACGAGGTAAACGGGGCGGGGCGGGGCGCGTGTCGTGTTTCTCTTTGCCGGCGAAGACATTCCGGTGTTTTTGCTCACCGTCTTCGCCAAGAACGAGAAGACGGATCTCAGCGCCAGGGAACGAACCGCGTTGGTCGCTGCCGCGAAGCAAATGGTGGAGGATTACAGGAGACGCCAATGACAAAGCCATTCAAGAAAGTCATGACCGGACTTGAGGATGCCCGGTCCTACCTGAAAGGCGCGCGCGATGGGTTCGCGGTGCATGAAGTGGAGGTGCCCGAGCCGAACGTCGTGGCAATCCGAGGCAGGACGGGATTGTCACAACCGGCCTTTGCCAAAAGCATCGGCGTACCGCTGGGAACGCTCAAGAATTGGGAGCAGGGTCGGCGGCGGCCCGAGGGACCCGCCCGCGTGCTGCTGGCGCTGATCGAAAAACGGCCGTCGCTCGTGCAGGACGAACTCGTTCGCTAATTCATGAGACTCATCCCCCTCACCCCGGCTCCTTCGACCCTTCGACAAGCTCAGGGCTCAGGACAGGCTCTCTCCCACCGGGGGCGAGGGTGAAAGACTAAAACCCAAAGACACTGGATGCCCGATCAAGCCGGGCATGACAGAAGGGGAGGATTCGGGAAGGACCAAGGGAGTCATTGCGCCGATCACCGCGCCGGAGGCTAGACCATTTGCTTATGCGCAGGCCGTTCGTTACAATCACAGTAATGTAGCGTCGGCTACAAGTGTAAAAGAGACACTGGATTCCCTCCTGGTCTGTCATTCCTGCGAAAGCAGGAATCCAGTGTCTTTCGTCGTCACAAACGGAGAACAACCAAAGACACTGGATCCCCGATTACTAACGTCGGGGATGACAGATAAAGACAAGAAAAAAAGCAAAGACGCTGGATTCCCGATCAAGCCGGGAATGACAGAAGGAGTAAGCGGGCATGATGGAAACATTCCCGTGCTTCACGCAAGAGAGCGTCGTTTATCAGACTGGGGGAGGAGAATTTCATGCGCAGATTGTCACTGATTGTGTTGGCCGTGTTGGTGGGCGTCGGAGGCGCCATGACCACCACCGACGCCGTGGCCAAGACCAAGAAATACGAACTCACGAGGAACAACGTGCAAAAACCCGATGAAGTCGACAGCACCACCGTGTCCCTGTACGGCGTCCGGTTGGGGGACCCGGAAATCGACGCCGTGGAAATGCTGGTCAACGAGAAAATTTCCGGGGTCCGTGCCGAGCAGGAAGGCGTCTTCGTGCTGCTGTGGGATCAATCGAACCCCACCGGCGCCATGGCCGGCGTCCAGATCCTGGACGGCCGCGTCGCGTTGATCTTCATCAACAACCGGTTCGTGCATAAGACCCGGGGCATTTTCCGGCGCGTCCTCACGGCCCAGAGCGCGAAGGAAATCCGTGAACTGCTGGGCCCCGAAGACTTCGGGGACGAAAACGTCATGGGAGCCATGTTGAACTACCAGAATCAAGGCTTTCTCGTGAACTTCCTGGGACGGGACATCAACGTCGAATTCACGCTCCCGTAACATCCCCTTCGACTTCGCTCCGCTACGCTCAGGATGAACGGGGGGATAATCCGTTCACCCTGAGCGTAAGGCGCCCGCGCCTGGAGTCGAAGGGCGCCGTCCCAAGTCCAGAAGATCCCCGCATGGAAGACCGCGTCGTCACCGACCACCTCCTGGAAGAAGAACAACAAACCGAAGGCACCCTGCGCCCGCAAACCCTGGAGGACTACACCGGCCAGGCGCGCATGAAAGAATCGTTGCGGGTCTGCATCGAGGCGGCCCAGGGCCGCGGCGAACCCCTGGACCACGCCATCTTCTACGGCCCGCCCGGCCTGGGCAAGACCACCATCGCCCACGTCATCGCCAGGGAAATGGGCGGCGGCATCCGCTCGACCTCCGGGCTCGTGCTGAACCACGCCGGAGACCTCGCCGCGATCCTGGCGAACCTCCAAGCCCACGACGTGCTGTTCATCGACGAAATCCACCGCCTGCCCGCGTCCGTGGAAGAAGCCCTGTATCCCGCGATGGAGGATTTCCAGATCGACCTCGTCATCGGCCAGGGTCCGGCCACCCGCACCATGAAACTGGACCTGCCCCCGTTCACCCTGGTGGGCGCCACCACCAAAGCCGGCGCGCTCACCTCCCCGTTGCGTGAACGCTTCGGGCTGGTGTACCGGCTGGACTTCTACACGGCGGAGGAACTGGAAGCCATCGTCAACCGGTCGGCCCGCCTGCTGAACGTGGCCATCGAACCCGGCGGCGCGTCCGAAATCAGCCGCCGCGCGCGCGGGACCCCGCGCATCGCCAACCGGCTCATCCGGCGGGTGCGGGACTTCGCCGACGTCAAGGCGCAAGGCGTCATCACCCAACAAGTGGCGAAGGACGCCCTGCATTGGCTGGGCGTGGACGAGGCGGGCTTCGACGAAATGGACCGCAAGATCCTCCTGACCATCCTGGAAAAATTCAACGGCGGCCCGGTCGGCGCCGAAGCCCTGGCAACCGCGGTCCGCGAAGAAAAAGCCACGCTCGAAGACGTGTACGAACCCTTCCTCCTCCAGGCCGGCTACCTCGACCGCACCGCCCGAGGCCGCCAACTCACCGCCAAAGCCTTCGAACACTTCGGCCGCAGCAAGGGCAACCCCGATCTGTTCGGGTAAAGGCTGCGGGGTTTCGGCGCCGGGATCTTGCGGCATGGGATGCCAGCGCTACAGATGCAAGAAAGGGAACAACCCTGAATTCTCGCGTGCGCGAGGATGACGACCTTTTCTGTCATGCCCGGCTCGATCGGGCATCCAGTGTCTTGGCTTTTTTCGTTTGTACAGAAGAAGGAAGGCAAAGGCGAAAACCAAAGACGCTGGATGCCCGATTACTAATGTCGGGCATGACAGGAGGAAACGTCGAGGATGACAGAAAAGGCAGGTGGTCGTGTTGTTTTCCTCCCCTTTGTAAGGGGAGGTCAGGTGGGGTAGAGCCCGATCGTCGGATGACGACAAATGCCTCTACCTCCCCTTGCCCCTCCTTACAAAAGAGGGGAATGAAAAAGCAAAGCCGCTGGATGCCCGATCAAGCCTGGAATCCAGTTCTTGTTGCCGCGGAGGACAAGAAAAAAAGATGGTGAAATAAACCAGTCCAAGGGGCCTGAGCGAAGCCTTGACAAAGGGACAACCGCATGAATAATGAGACTGGTTGGTCGTTCGGATGAGTCAGTGAGAGGCATGAAGGAGGCAAGCCATGAAGAAACCGGCAACCGTCACACTAAACGTCCTGGGCGTTCACGAGGACGAGATGTGGTGCGCGATTGCACTGGAGATGAGTTTGCGAGGGTATGGCGAAACGTTTGAAAAAGCGCTTGAGGATTTAAAGGAAACGATCATGGCTCAAGTGACGTATGCCATGGACCATCATCAGACGATCGATCACATTTTCATTCCGGCCGAACCGCACTATTTTGAACGGTATGCCCTAGCAAAACGCGACGCGCTGAAAAACCGGTTCCTGAACCGCAGACAAACTAAAGCTACGGATTATCGAATCGAACATCTCCCCATTCCTCAATTAAAACGTTCATCCTCCAAGCTTGCACTTGAACCTGTTTCATAAAGAGGTTCATGGGAAAAGGATTAACCTATAAAGAGGTTGTTGCCGCTTTAAAAGAACATGATCCTCTTTTTGTAATGGACAAAATTCTGGGCAAAGGCAGTCATCGCATGGTGACACACCCAAAGACCAGACAACACTACCCACTTCCCTATCATGGGTCCAAGACGATCATTCCTCAGGGAATGCAACGGGATCTTATCCGGATTTTCGACCTTCCGTCCGATATTTTTTCATAACACATCTGCGGCAGAGGCATCCCCTTCGCCCTGCCCTCTCCGTTGTTGTAGCCGCCGCATCTTATGCGGCGCGGAGAGGCCGTCACTAAAGAAGCGCCATAAGATGGCGCGGCTAGGAAGGCCTCTACCTCCCCTTCGCCCCTCCTTACAAAGGAGGGGAATGAAGAATCCAAGACGCTGGATGCCGTTTACCCCTTGCTGTCATTCCCGGCTTGACCGGGAATCCAGTGTCGTTCGTCTTCACGAACGAAGATCAAAAATCAAAGACGCTGGATGCCCGATCGGGGTCGGGCATGACAGAAGGAGGGGGCCTGCGGGCGGGGCTGCGCCCCGGTCCCGCAAATTCTATGTGGGGGCGAGGACTGTCTGAGCGTAGCGAGTTCCGCAGCCCAAACAACCGGGACTGGGGCTTTGCATTTGTCTGTCATTCCCGACATTTTTAATCGGGAATCCAGTGTCTTTCGCCTTCACAACCAGAAGAAAATTCAAAGCCGCTGGATGCCCGATCGGGGTCGGGCATGACAGAGGTGGAGGGGGCGAGGGAGGAAGCTAGAACTGCCGGACCCAGCGCATTTCCACGAGGCTGTTGATGGTGAAGGGCCTGTCAGCGCATGATTTGACCATTGCGCCATAACTCATATTCACTGATATCGATATCCTTGTTCCATACCACGGCATAACCGCCTTGCTCCACTTGAGCGGACTTGAATAACGCAGGGTTTCTCAAAGGAGCAAACATTTCCTTTTCCAGCAATGGAGTCACGTCATAGGTTTTGATTTGCGTATTATCAAACGTGACCAAGAGCGTATGATCATCAAGAGCTTCGACGGACTGTACCTTGGGATAGGGCATGACTACTCCAACGGGGGTAATGGACGGAATGTCTGAGAAGTCCACATTTCGTTCAATTCGCTTCTGTGCAACGTTCCCCATTCAACAACAAGCTTTTTGGCTCTTTTCGGTAGATCGCCTTCTATCATTTCCAAGGTATTGATATGAAACAACCCCACATGTTCACCATAAACCGCATGGAAATGTGGGGGTGGATGATCACCAAAGAACAGTTTTATAACAATTCCGTAAAATCTCGCAATTTCAGGCATATCGTATCTCGAATAGATGTTGTAACAATCTTCCGACAGCGTAAAGGATGGGAGAGATTACCACCTTGACGCTAAGAGGGAAAGCCCCCTCACCCTGCCCTCTCCGTTGTTGTAGCCGCCGCATCTTATGCGGCGCGGAGAGGCCGTCAAGAAAAACCCAAACAGCGCCATAAGATGGCGCGGCTAGGAAGGCCTCTACCTCCCCTTCGCCCCTCCTTACAAAGGAGGGGAATGAAGACTCCAAGAGGCTGGATGCCGTTTACCCCTTGCTGTCATTCCCGGCTTGACCGGGAATCCAGTGTCGTTCGTCTTCACGAACGAAGATCAAAAATCAAAGACGCTGGATGCCCGATCGGGTCGGGCATGACAACAAGTGCAAATGCTTTGTCCTGGCGCCTGCGGGCGTGGCTGCGCCCCGGTCCCGCTTTTCTATTTGGGGGCGAGGACTGTCTTAGCGAAGCGAGTTCCGCAGCCCAAGTAACCGGGACTGGGGCTTTGCATTTGTCTGTCATTCCCGACATTTTTAATCGGGAATCCAGCGTCTTTCGCCTTCACAACCAGAAGAAAATTCAAAGCCACTGGATGCCCGATCGAGCCGGGCATGACAGAAGGAGGGGGCGGGGGCGAAACCCCGCATAGCGCCGGCGCTTAGAACTGCCGGACCCAGCGCATTTCCACGAGGTTGCGTTTAAAGTCCAGCAGTTGTGCGTTGGATTCGCGGACCTGGTTGGAGAATGCGACCTGGGGACTGAACCCGAACACCGTGATCGCCCGGTTCAGCAGCGTGGCCCCGAGGATGCGGGTGTGGTCCTCACGGGGCACCGAGTTATCCGGGATGAACGGAAACCACCCGTTCCCGTAATCCGTCCACCGGAACTCGGCGCTGAGGCCTACGGTAAATCCCCACGGCAACGCCACGTTCGTCCCCACCCGCGTCCAGTACCCGGTACTATCCCAGTTCTGCGCTTGCGCAGCCTGCAGCGAATAACCCACCAGGGCGTTGACCTGCACGGTCGGGAAGAGCACGTAGTTCGCGCCCAGGGAAAACACGCTGAGCGATCCTGTCAGGCCACGCTGCTGCTGGTATTTGCGGTCGCTCCACAAGGCCCGGCCGCTGACCTGCAAGCCGGCGAAGACCCGGTGCAGCACTTCCAGGCGCGCGCCATAGTCGTAGTTGAAGCTGTATTGACCGAACCAGCGCTGGCTGGCGGTGGCCAGCAGGCTCATCTCGGTAGTACGGCTAAACAACCAGCGCGGCCCCACATAGATCCCGGCGTACGTTTGGTCAAAATTCTTCCCTTTATATTCCCGGTGGTTGAGATCGAACCCCGAGCGCAGGCGCCAGCGGTCGGCCAAGGGATACTGGTATTCAGCCCCGCCCCAGCCCACCACGCCGATATCCGAACTGGCTCGCTGACCAGCCCCCCGGCGGAACGGCAGGCCGTTGATATAGATGATCTCTGCGTCCGACGCGGCGTTGATGTTCGTGTCCGGGGCCAGGGAGAAGCCGAAATACCCGCGCCAGCGGCGCCGGCCCCGCATGATGCTCAAAAACCTGGTGACGTTCTCGACCAAGACCTCCGGCGGCCTTCCCACCAAGGCCCGCTCGAAATGCTCGCGGGCAAGGCCGTCGTCCTGCTTCAGATAGAAGGCCAGGCCCAGTTCCAGGCGAACCCGCACGAGATCCGGCCGGCGGATCAGGATGGACCGGAAGGCCGCAATGGCCTCGTCCAGGAGCGCCTCCCGTTGCTCGTCATTGAGCCCGCGCGTCTGGGACCCCCGCACGGCGGCCAAACCCAGCAGAAACCGAACGTCCGTCTGGTCAGGATGCTCCGACACAACGAGTGGCCGCAGGATCTTCAGAGCCTCGGCAAAGCGGTTACGTTGAACCAGCGCCCGCGCGGTATTGACTCGCGGGTCGGAGGACAGGTGAGACGGTTCGGTCGGGCTCTCCGTTTTGAGTTCGGCTGGCCCGCCGGAGGTGGCCTTGGGCTGTTTCGCCGCAGAGGCTTTCCGTGGCGGAGCGGCATCAGAAGCCGCTGGCTCTTCGGCTGAAGTACCTTCCGGCTGGGTAGTGGACGGACGAAAATATTGCAACCCGCAGTCCCGGCACGCCTTAGGCGGAGTATTGGGCGTGAGAGAGGACGGGGTATCCGGCGGAGCCGCTGACGCGCCGCCGGACGCAGCCACGCTCGGCGTGACAGAAAGCAGAAGCATGAAGATGAGTGCGCAAAGAGTCGCCAACATGACAAGGGCAAAAAAGAAGGGCAGCCGGTGAGGCTGCCCTTCTTTCATCCATACAGTCCGCTAGGCTACGCGGACTTTTGATAGGCCTAGACGTTACTGCTTCCGTGCGCCGAAGCCGCCGGCCACCGAGCCATTCGAGAAGACGGAGTTGAACTCGCCAACCACGGAACCCGGGGCAACTCTGGTGCTGCCATCGCCGGTGGACGTGGTTTCAGGCGTTGGACCGTGATATGTGCCGCTCAACGAGCCCATACTTCCGGCTACGCCGCCGCTGGCCGTGCCGGTGAACGTGTTAGCGCCGGTCGCGCGAGTACCCCTGAGGGCCACGGACCACCCGTTCGCCTCGCCGCCAGACAACACGAAGTCGGAGATGGTGCCGGTGATGGTGTTCAGCAGGTTGGGTGCAAGCCGACCTGATTCATCAACACCTGTGGTAGTGGTATCATCCACCGTCTGCCCGAAATACGCCGTCAGATTGACGTCGGCTCTGAAGTGGCCGGAGGTGGCCGATGCTTCAGTCGCGTCCGGGTTGACTACGCTATGGACATACACACCCGTGGCGCCGCCGGAGTAAGTCGCCGAGCCCGTGACGACGTCGAGTTCGCTCCCTGTGGAAGCCGCAACCGACGAACCGGCGAAGGTTTCGACCTCGTTGTAGGTGAGCACGCCATTGCTGTCCGTCGTTCTCTTCAGCCAGAAACCGTAATGCAGGTAGTCGGCATCGTCCACATCGGAGGTGGCGCCCGCATTGGGAGTGAAGGTCCAGACATCACCTGCCATCGCCGACACCACGCCCTTGTCGTTGACCGTGGCGCTGCAGGCACCAGTACCGGTGCAGACGTACGTGCCAGGCGCACCATTGTAGGTACCCGTGAATCTTCGTTCGTTCACGTCCGCCGTTCCCGAATCGTCCGTATACGTGATGGTTTGCACACCCCCGTCAGCGGCGGCGGCTGGTCCGCGAATATTCATCAAGCTAAGAGTATTTGTAATGGGGCTGCCGGTACCGTCGTCACCTTGGCCACTGGTATCTAAGGCATTGCTTGTGATTATCCGCAAAGACCTGTAGTCCGTGCCACCAGTGGTCGCAGGGTTCTCGTTCAACACTTGGTTTGCTACTCGCGTGAACATCGTGGCCTTGGGCGCTTCGATGTCGGTGGTGACCATCACGACTTCCTCCTCCACGTTGCCGTCGGAGTCCGCTGCCATCGTGCGGGTGTGCATGGTGGTGCCGCCACCCAAGTCCATGGCCTGCGTGAATTTCGGATCGTCCATACCTGCCATGGCGGGGTCGGTGATCTTGATCTCCGTGCCGTCCCGATCGCGCGAGATCGCCAGACCGTACACGTCGTCACTAGCGTCGGTGGATGTGGTTTGACCATCTGATTGAGGAGTCAAGAGAAACGCGAATCTCCTGTATTCATGGGTGTTTTACAAGATCGATGATTTTTCATTGCCACACAATTGCCACCGGCCACAACAGAAAGAGAACAGCCTCGTGGCATCCCAGAAGCAAGACGGGGCCTTCCGGCTAGATGATGGAAATTTAACAGGAGATTCGATCATGCCGGTTATCGAATCTCCTGAGAGGTGGCTCGACTATTTTGAACAGTTTGCGGGCTGTCGATAAGTGGCTCTCCACGTGTGACCGCGCCCGCCCGCACCGCACAATCGACAAACCCACCAACAAAAAAAATAAGAAAAAAAGAAATACAAAGGGCTCTACTTACGCATTCGTCAAACGTAGAATCCGACACAGTTTGACGGTCTTGTAGTATTCAAGTTCTTTCCAACAACCAACAAAACAAAAGGAATGAACCAGAGAGGAAGGCTTGACTTACCCACCCGCCGAAAGTAGAATCGTGCGACACTCGCAAATTGTATTTGTATACTTGACCTACTCTCTATAACTCATCAATCAAAGCCGCCACCCGTAATCCTACGTAGTCCACGTCGTTCCATTAAATTCCATAAAACGCTAGTGTTCATAGGTCTTTTGTGAGATTTTGTGCCTTGCATTTTCTCTTAGGCTCCTGTATGATCCCTGAAATAAAGTGGTAATTTGGTGGTAACATTTACAGGGAGAGATTGCCGCATGGGGCACTTGACGGAGGCCAAAATCAAGTCCATTCAAAAGGCGGGCCGGTATCGTGACGGCGATTGTTTGTTTCTGAACGTGAGGGAGTCCGGCACCAAAAGTTGGGTGGTTCGCGTGAAAATCCGACGCGGTCCCCGCCGGGATTTAGGCATCGGCCCGTACCCCTTGCTGGGCCTGAAAGAGGCGCGCCTTCGCGCCTGGGAGTTGCGCAAACAAGTCTTCAACGGCGTGGACCCGTTAGGCGAGCGAAAGCAAGCTGCCATGCCGACCTTTCAGCACGTCGCGCGGCAGTACTATGAGACAAACAAACCCCGCTGGAAACCGGGGCGGGCTGCCGATCAGTGGTTACGGGTGGTCGAGAAATACGCCGTCCCGGTCTTCGGCCACAAGCCGGTGGACCGGCTCGACCAGGACGATATGCTCGCCGTGCTCCGGCCGATCTGGACGACGATCCCGGAAGCGGCCCGGATACTGCGGCAACGGCTGCGGTTGATTCTCAAATGGTGTCAAGCGCACCGGTACGTCACGGAGAACGTGGCCGGCGAAGTGATTGACGGGGCCCTCGCACCCATGCCGGCTATCCGAGCCCATCATCGCAGCCTCCCGTATGAGGCCGTCGGCGCGGCCCTGGACACGATTGACGCGAGCACGTCCTGCTTGTCGGCCAAATTGTGCCTCCGGTTTCTCATCTTGACGGCCACCCGCAGCCAGGAAGCCCGGGGCACGCGATGGCAGGAGATTGACACGGAGAAACGACTCTGGACCATTCCCGCGTCCCGCATGAAGACGAACCACGAGCATCACGTGCCCTTGTCGGATGAGGCGGTGCGGGTGTTGGACCGCGCGCGAGGCCTTGAGGATGGCAGTGGATTCGTCTTTCCGTCGCCGAGGAAGAAAGGCGAAGCGTTATCCGTGGTGACCCTGACGTGGCTGCTCGACACGGCGGGCCTGTTAGACCAAACCGTGGTGCATGGCTTTCGGTCGTCCTTCAGGACCTGGAGTGAAGAACAGACGACGGCCGACTTTGCCGTGAAAGAACAAGCCTTGGCGCATCAGGTGGGGTCGGCCGTCGAACGCGCCTATACCCGCACGGACCTGTTAGCCAAACGGCGAGTCCTCATGCAACGCTGGAGTGACTACCTCACCAGGAACACCCCGGCCCAGGTCATCAATCTCCGGTAAGGGTTCCCTCTCGACAACACGACCAAGGAGGGCGTGCCGGTTCCTGGCTGTTCCGACGGAGCCGTCGGATCGTCTTCGTCTGCGCACATGGAGAGGGAGGGGCATCAAGAAAGGGGGTGCTCGCTCCCCTGCCGTGGCGCGAGGATCCCCTGCCGTCATCCGGAAACTTGATCCCAATATGGGACCATGCTAAGATTCCGGTGATGAGGATCATCGCGTTGGCGACCCTGAAGGCGTTCCTTGACGCCAAGCCCGCTCACGCAGAGGCCCGAGAGCCGATGATGGCGTGGTATCGACAGGTCAAAGCTGCTGACTGGGCGAGTCCGGCCGACGTCAAACGGGACATTCGGAGCGCGAGTATTCTCAAGGACGGCCGCGTGGTCTTCAACGTGGCAGGCAATGTGTACCGCATCGTGGTATGGATCAACTATCCCTACCGGGTCGTGTACATCCGGTTCGTCGGCTCCCATCGGATGTACGACGCCATTGATGCACAGACGATTTGAGGGACCAGCCATGGACATCGCACCCATCAAGACCAAACGGGACTACCGCCGCACGCTCAAGGAAATCGAAGGCCTGATGACGGCCCGCCGCAACACGCCGGAGGGTGACCGTCTCGACGTCCTGGTGACGTTGGTGGAGGCTTGGGAAGCCAAGCACTACCCGCTGGATTTCCCCGACCCGGTCGCCGCGATCCGCCACCACATGGAGCAGCACGGCTTGGCGCCGAAGGGCCTGATTCCCTACCTGGGAAGCCGCAACCGGGTTTACGAAGTGTTGAACCGTAAGCGGACGCTGACGCTGAAGATGATCTGGCGCCTGCACAACGGCTTGGGAATTCCAGCTGAATCTCTCATCAAGATCGACGACGGCGTCTCGGTCCGGAGACCGTAGGTCGGGGGAGCGAAGCGTAACCCGACAGAATACGTCTCGTTCTGTACGCCTCGACTGTCGGCAACGCCGGCCCCAGCGCCAACAGTGCGCTGGGGCTGGCGTGAGTGACAGGTGTGGAGAGCGGGAGGCCCCTGTATAGAACTGTCTGTCCATGGGGCTCTCAGGCCTCTACCTCCCCTCGCCCCTCCTTACAAAGGAGGGGAAAAAGGCGGGCAGGAAATTGTCAACGAATGACTGAACACATACAGGAATGACAGATAAAGACAAAACAAAACCCAAAGACACTGGATGTCCGATCGAGCCGGGCATGACAGAGAGAGTCGTGCGGGGCCGAAACCCCGCAACCCTCCCCGCAACCCCCGAATCAAGGCTTGTATGAAACCGGCAGCCCGAGTAAGATGTACGTACATGCCCCTTCACGATGTACCCATTTCCCTGAACGATGGATGACGATTTCCTTCCCCCTACCGTTCAACATTAAACACTGATGTCTGCAGGCATAAAAAAAATCGCGGTGGCTATCGTGCTGGCCGTTGCGGCGTGGTTCGGGAGCGGGGCCCTGGGCTTTCCCCACGTGTTCCAGGCAATGTTTGTGGCGTATGTCGCCCTGGGTTTGGTCGTGTTCCTCCTGTTGGATGCCCCGCCCATGAAGAGGCTGTCGGGGTGGACGGCCGTGCCGGCCCTCGTGGGGTTCTATCTCGTGCTGTCCGCGATTTATATCGGGGGAGCGTCGTCGTTGCCCCAATACGATCCGGAGATCGAAAAGGGGAAGATCGAAAAGGTTCTGAAACGCAGGCGTGCCCTGGTCATGGCCGAGCAAGGTCAGGTGGACGCGTTACTCGAACGGGTCAAGGTGCTCCAGGATGGTTCGCAAACCGTGATGGCGCGATTGGGCCGGTTCGCTCCAGCCGCTGCGGTGACGGAGGCTCCTGAAGAGCAGGGCGCCCTCACGGTGGTGGAGCGCGGGGCCGAGGTCTATGATTTGTACGAGTGCTATAACTGCCACAAGATCGGCGGCAAGGGGAGCGTCAAGAAACGGGGGCCGATCCTGGACAATATCGGCAGTTTTCTGACGGTCAACGACATCAAGCGGAAAATTTTCGATCCGACGTATCTGTATGCGGAGGGCTTCGAGAAAGAGCACAAGAAAGGCCGGATGCCGGACAAATACAAGGATTTGATGACGGAGGAAGAGGTGACGACGCTCGCCACGTATTTGTCCACGCTGAAGGACCCCACGGCCGAGACCCCGAAACCCGTGTTCGTGAAGGCCAACGTGGAGCATGGGTTCACGGTGTTCGGGTACGTGCGGGACGCCTCGGGCCGGGCCTTGCCCGGGACTGAGGTGCATGCCATGCCCCAGGTCAAGGGCGGACATGGGGCCTCCGGCAAGACCAACGAGGCCGGGTATTATGAAATTTTTCTGCACATGCATAATGAAAACGCCGGCGCGACGGTCGAAGTCTCGGCTCAAGGCGTGAAGAAAACGTTTGTGGCCGACTATGATCCGAGTGATACAATCACCAGGCGGCAACAGTCCCTGGATTTGACGGTGGCCGCACCAAAGGGATAAGGCTGGGCTGGAGATGCGCGTATGAGAGGGTTTGTTCTTCGCTTTATCGTCACGGGGGTCGCGGTGGTTGTCGCGGCACAGATTATTCCGGGCGTGACCATCGATTCGTTCGCCGCGGGCGTGGTCGGCGTGCTGGTCCTGGCAATCCTGAATGCCGTGGTCCGGCCGCTCCTGTACTTGCTCTCGGCGCCCTTCATCGTCGTGACGCTCGGTTTGTTCATGATCGCGATCAATGCCTTCCTGTTGAACGTGGTCGCTGCCCTGGTCAAAGGGTTTCACGTGGCCGGATTCTGGCCCGCGGTCGGCGGGGCCGTGTTGATCAGCCTCGTCAGCGTCGTTGCGAACATGGTCGTGGCCGATCGCGGCCACGTGCAGGTGGTCGTGTCTCCGTCCCGGTCACGAAAGATTCGGCATATCAATTGAAGTCATTCGTTTTTTCATGCGGGGGCGAACCCCTCTGGCCCCCAACCCCCCTGCCCCCTTATCAGGGGGCGAGAGGATTCTGTCTTGTCCCCCTGATAAGGGGGAATGAGGGGGTTGGGGATCGAGGGGGTTGTCTGACACAGATTTGAACATACACGGACTCTTCAACGGTTCTGACCATGACTAGAAAGAAAACGCCGGAGGCGGTTCGGTCTTCGAAGCAGACGACGCTACAGCGCATTTTGACCACGACGGTCAATGACCTGGGCATGGATGCGACGGTGGCTATCATGACTCAACCCAAGGGGCCGCTGGTGTCACAGGTATCCAAAGGGTTTTCGGCCCGTGAGGTTCGCGCCGTCGTCCGGACCCTGTCCGGTGGAAACGGCCAGCCCAACGGTCTGCTCGGGAATGCCGGGCAGGAAGAAGGGCACAGGGCGATCGAACTGCGCATGGTGACGCCCGGGTCCAAGAATCTGTTGGCGAAACTCCTCCGCGAAGGGAAAGTGACGTATGGGGCGCTGGTTGTGGGCAAACAGGAACGGCGGCCGTTTACGAAGCGGGAAAAAACCACCATCGACGCGACCGGCCAGCGGATCACCGAGCAATTGCGGGAAGCGAAGCTCTTCGATCATTCCGTGCTCCTGGCGCGTCCCTGGATTCAACAGGAACCCGCCACCGAAGAGCCCGCGGAGACCGGCGACGTGACGACGCGGACGTATACGTCGCCCCAGGTGCAGCAGCGGGTCGCCGAGTGTTTGACCGAGGCGCAGTCCCTGGTCCCGTTCGATCGGGGATGGGTTACCTTGTATGATCCGTTAGCCGCGTCCCTGGAAGTGTTGGGTTGTCTGGCCGGGCATAAGAAAGAACTGCTGCCGGGGCACCGCTTGTCGTTGAACGAATCCGCGGCGGGGTGGACGGTGCGGCATCGCAAGCCCCGGATCGATCAGAATTTGGCCTCAACGCAGGGGCGCTTTCAGGATTACAAACAATTGTACCGCGACCGGTTCCGGTGCACGCTCGTGGTGCCGTTTTTTGTCAGGGGCCGCGTCGCCGGGACGATCACCTTGGCGTCCAAGACGGCGGCGCAATACGAACACACGGAAGCCGAGTCCGGAAAACTCGCACCGGTGACGACGCAATTGGCGCAAGTGTTTGATGAACCGTCCCTGAATCTCCAGGCATCGCCGGCTGCGGCGACCCCGTCGACACCGGAGGCGGCGGCAGCCGGCGTCTCGGAACCGGTCATCCGGCGCCAGGAACGTCAAACGGCGTTGAATGAAGTCAGTTCGTTTCTCGCCACCGAGGTTCGTGAACCCATGGGCTACATCCGGGCGCAATTGGAGGAAGTGACGGGTGACGGGACGCTCGACTTCGAAACCCAAACCTCCATCGAAGCGGCCATGCGGGATCTCATGCGGATGGAAAGTATGTTGAACGATATTCTGGATTTCGCCAAGCCCCTCCAATTGGACCGGCGGCCGTGCAGCGTCACCGCCTTGATCGAAGACGGGCTGGCGTTGGTCGCCACGGATTTGCGGGTCAACCGAATCGAAGTCGCCAAGGAATTTCCCTCGCGTCTGGGCCAGGTGCGATGGGACCGGGAGAAGATCCAGCACGTCTTCCTCAGTATTTTTACGAATGCCCTGGAAGCCATGTCGCCGGGGGGGAATTTGCGAATCTCCGTGTCGCAGAAACGCGGGCGCCAGCCGGAATTGGTTATTCGGATCCACAACGACGGCGCGCCGATTCCCGAGGAATTGAGCGAGAAAATTTTTGAGCCCTATTTCACCACGAAACGGTCCGGCACGGGGTTGGGCCTAGCCATGGTGAAAAAAATCGTGGACGAACACGAAGGCCACATTGCGATCGACAGCCGTCCCCAGGAAGGGACGCTGGTCACCATCACCCTGCCGGCCATGCGCCCCAGGCGGCCTTACCGGGGGAAAGGGCGTCCGCCCAGGCGGCGCTAGGAACGGGCTCCGAGCCGGCCTGAGAGGAGGTCAGGGTCCCCTTGCCCCGGGTGTACTCGTGCTTGACACCTCCGCATGAAACGAATAAGATTATCCCTCTTTCTCCAAGGAAACAGTTGATTCGGCAATGCATGTCTTTATCGTCCATAACCTGTTTTAACAAAAGGAGCGGAATTATGAAGAGTATTCGCCTTCTTCTTATTGCGGTCGCGGGTACTGCCTTTATGGCGTCAATGGCGTATGCGAATCCTGGGATGCTGCCTGCGCATCCTGGTTATCCTGCTGCGGACACCAAGTCTCCGGTCGACGGAACGCGGACCAGCCATGATGCCGGTCAAGGAAATGCCACGGGTGACAAAGCCGCGATGGCCGCATCGTCCACCGCTGATGGCGCTGCCATGAACAATACGAGCGACCAAAATCGTGCGCGGGTTACGAAATCTCAAGGCGCCGGGCGTTTGCCGGAAGTTGAAGGGGCCTTGAACAAGGTGGACATCAACCCGGGCGGTGCCACGTCGACGGTTATTAAGTAACCAATTTTCGAATCGACGAAATGACAAGGGAGGCTATCGGAACGATAGCCTCCCTTTTTTATTGCCTTCGCAGCCATGCGATTGCGTGACGTTCTTTCCCGGCGCCTCCGGGCGTGGCTGCGCCACGGTCCCGAGAATTCTATTGAGGGGCGAGGACTGTCTGAGCGAAGCGAGTTCCGCAGCCCAAACAAAAGGGACCGGGGTAAAGGCACCCGAAGGGCCACGCCCGGGCGCCAATGGTTTTGGGTCCTTTTGCCGAAACAAAAGGACCTCGGCGTGTGGGGGCGAACCCCCACGTCCTTCCCCTCGTCGCGCGTGGGCGAAACCCCGCAGAAAAAAGCCAAGACACTGGATGCCCGATCGGGGTCGGGCATGACAGAGAGGGTCGTGTGGGGACGAAACCCCACAATCCTCTGCGTATCTTAGCCTTCCGGCTGAAAGGTTTTTTCCAGGAGGGGCTTCAGTTCCCCTTTGGACTGCATGGGTCCGAGGACGTCGGTGTCGCCGTAGAATTGGCCGTTGATGAACACCTTGGGCAGGGTCGGCCAGTTGGTCATCTGTGTGAGGACTTCCCGCTTTTCCGGATTTTCCAACACGTTGATAATTTCGTAGGGATATCCGAATTGATTGAAAAACTCCATGGTTTCGACGGTAAAGCCGCATTGGGGCGCGGTCTTGGTCCCTTTGCCGTAAATCAGGATTTTGTGTTGTTGCAATTCCTGTTGAATCTCTTCCTCGATGGGATGTGCCATACTGTTTGTCCTCCTATGAGCCATCCGTTGTTTCTGCCGTCAGTTCCAGCGCATGGATGCGTCCGTCTTTCAGCGGCTCGTCCAATGCTTGATAAATGAGACGGTGCCGATCCAATAAATTTTTTCCCTTGAACCCATCCGACACCACCCGGACGTTCAAGTGATCCATGGTTCCCGTGCGGTCCGTGACGGTGACCTGGGCATCGTTCAGGACTTGCCGGACATAGTCCGTGATGGTTTGCGGCGTAATCATGATGGGTCTTGCCTCATACCGAGGCGCGAACACAACTGGGCACATGATACTGAAGGCCGCGCCTTCGCGCAACGACGCCCGCTCCCGGCGCCTGCGGGCGTGGCTGCGCCGCAGGCCCGAACCCCCCTGCCCCCCCTTCTCAGGGGGGAGAGAGGATTCTGTCTTGTCCCCCTGATAAGGGGGATTGAGGGGGTTGTCTTCCAAAGGCGAGGAAGGAAAAGCAGTTCCACAGCCCCGACCTACGTTTTCTGGGAAGCGCACGCATCACTCACAAACCGGCCGAGTTGTTCCAGGACCGAGAGAGAGATCTCGTGACCTCCTCGAAATTCGTGCCAGGTCACGGGGAGCCCGTGCGCGAGGAGGGAGTCCTTGAGCTGTCTCGCCGTGTCGTGCGGGAGTAGGGGGTCGTCCGTGCCATGACTCTGAAACACGCGGAGCCCTTTGCGGGCGGGCCATCGTTCTTCCCATTCGCGTTGGGCAATGATGCTGCCCGACATGATGATGAGTCCGGCAAACGTGCGGGAACTGCGAAGCGCCGTATCGCAGGCCAACATGGCGCCTTGCGAAAACCCGCCGATGAAGACGTGATCCTGGGGAAGGCCCTCATGCCGGTCGAAATCGTCCAGCATGGCCGACACTCGCTCGCGGGCCGCGGTCAGCCCGTCAGGCACTTCCTCGATATTCCGCGGGAGTCCGCGAGCGATCCGGTCCATGTCCAGCATCCACCATGCCCGCCCGTCGGGCAGGCCGTCGTCCAGCTTCAGCGGGCCAACGGGAAACACGAACCGCACGTCGTCCGGAACCGGTAACATCCGCCACAGGGAAACCAGGTCGTCACCGGGTGCGCCGAACCCATGCAGCAGAATGACCACGGGCCCGTTCCCTCCGCCCTCGCGGTCCGGTCCTCCCGCGATCGAGACGTCGAGCCCTCCATACGTGTGCATGCGCATCGGAATCCAATCCCCGGGAATGCAAGAGGCCGGGCTTAATGCCCCATCTTCGGCGCGCCGGCGTTGTCGCCTTCGGTCACGAGCGGGATGCGCAGTACCTGCCGGCAGTGCGTACAGGTGACGCGCAGAATATCCTGGTCTGAACGGTCGATGTCCTGTTCTTTGATCCAGAACAGTTTTTCACATTTGGGACATTTTCTGACGAGCATGGGCATGGTGACTTTCCTGCCTGATAGGGGTTTGTATGATTTCACTAATTCGTTGACAATTTCTGCCTTCTCCTTCCCCTCCTTTGTAAGGAGGGGCGAGGGGAGGTAGAGTCTGAGATTTTGTCGCTCTCCCCGTGCTTCTCGGACGGTTGGTTCTACCCCACCTGACCTCCCCTTACAAAGGGGAGGGAAAAACGCGGTCGCCTCGTTCAGTCTTACCATTCTGTCAACGCCTGTCCTGAGCGTAGCGAAGCGCAGTCGAAGGGAATGACGGAACATATACACGCGTTGACAACCGCCCGCAGCGATGGCTGTTCGGTCTCTGCTGGTAATTGCAACGGATTTAGTGTAATACAAACAGGCCGCCACTCGCTACATGATCACCTATACCGACCATAAGGATTTTGCTCCCGCCGCGTTATTGCCCCTGTTTGAGCAAGCGCCCTGGGCCCACGGGCGGACCGTGATCGAGACGGCGGAAATGCTCCGGCAGACCGATCTGTTCATCACGGCGTGGGACGACAACCGGGTCATCGGGTGCGGACGGGTCCTGACCGATTACGTGTATCGCGCCTCCATCTGGGACGTCATCGTGGATGCGGCGTACCAAGGCCAGGACGTGGGCACGGAAATCATGCATCGGATCCTGAACCATCCGGCCCTTCACCGCGTCGAACTGTTCTGGCTCTGTACGCGCGACAAACACGCATTCTATGAAAATCTGGGCTTCAGTGCCAAGGAACAGACCGGCATGGTCTGGGATCGACGGCAACGTCCCGCTTCCTCCCGCGACGAATAAGGGCTGTGCCCGGTCGCCGGCCGCTTCTCCACCATGTTTTATTCTACTTTTAGATTCTTGCGCACCCAATGTCGAGAAAACCAAGGGTACAGTGCCGGGATCACCAGCAAGGTCAGCAGGGTACTGGACACCAATCCACCGACGACCACGGTTGCCATGGGGCGCTGAATTTCCGACCCGACGCCGGTTGCGAGTAACAAGGGGATCAACCCCAACGCGGTGGTTAATGCGGTCATGAGTACGGGTCTCAGTCGAGAGTGCGCGCCTTCCTCAATGGCTTGCCTGAGCATCCTGTTCTCGGTGAAACGCCGGTTGATGGACGTGACCATCACGACCCCGTTCAGTACCGCCACACCAAACAGCGCGATAAACCCTATTGAACTGGGCACCGATAAATACAGTTCTGAGGACCAGAGCGCGATAATGCCGCCGATTAACGCCAGAGGGACGTTGATCATGATCAGGGCGGCCTGGCCCAACGAACCGAAGGCGAAGTACAGCAACAGAAAGATCATCGCGAGTGACGTGGGCACCACGATCATGAGTCGCGCCTGTGCCCGTTGCTGGCTTTTGTATTGACCGTCGAATATCACGCTGTAGCCGTTGGGCAGGTCGATGTCGCGGCTGATCCGTTCCTTCAGTTCGTTCACCAGGCCGCCCATGTCGCGGCCATCCACGTTGGATAGGACCACGACGCGGCGTTGCACGTTGTCGCGGCGAATTTGCGGAGGCCCGGTTTCGATTTCGACGCTGGCCACTTCACCCAAACGCACCCACGCGCCGTTGGGCGATTCGATCAACAGGTCGCGAATGGCGTCGACGCTCCGGCGGACGGATTTCTCCAGCCGCACGTAGATATCGTAACGCTCGTTGCCCGTGATGACTTGCCCGGCGGACACGCCGCCGATCCCGTTCGACACCAGCGAGACGATTTCCTCCACCGCCATCCCGTAGCGCGCCAGCGCCTCGCGGTCGGGGCGCACCACGAGCTGGGCTTCGCCGGCGATTTTTTCCAAGGCTACGCCGCGCGTGCCCCTGACCTGCTTGACCAACGACTCGATCTCCCTGCCTTTACTCGCCAGCACGTCCAGGTCGGGGCCGAATAATTTGACGGCGAGTTGGGCGTCCACGCCCGACAGCAATTCATCCACCCGGGTGGCGATGGGTTGGGAAAAGGAAAACAACAGCCCCGGATGCACGGACAGTTTCTCTTCCATCAGGGCTTGCAGTTCATGGCGGTTGCCGGCGGACGTCCATTCCGCCGGCGGCTTCAACCCGACGTAGGTTTCAATATTGGAAACCGGCTCGGGGTCTCCGCCGAGATCGGGGCGGCCGATGTGACTCAGGACCGTGGTGACTTCCGGAAACTCCATCAGGATTGCTTCGAGCTTGGGGGCGAGGGCCACGGACGTCTGCAGGCTCGATGACGGCGCCAGGGTCGTGCGGATGTTCAACGTCCCTTCTTCCAGTTCCGGCACGAACTCGGTGCCCAGTTGCGTCATGATCGCCATGGACAGGACGAACAGGGTCGCCGCCGAACCGACGACAAGCGTACTTTGCTTCAGGGCCCGGTGCAACACGTAACGATACACCCGTGTGATGGGCGGCAGGATCGGGCTTTCCCTGTGTCGCGGCGCTTGTTGGAAGACAAAGCTTGCCAAAGCGGGGATCACCACCAGCGCGACCAGCAACGAGGCCAGCATCGCCACGATGATGGAAATGGCCATCGGCATGAATAATTTGCTTTCGACCCCTTCCAGGGTAAACAAGGGGAAAAAGACCACGGCAATAATCATGACGGCAAAAAATACCGGGCTGGTCACTTCGTGGGTGGCCGCTTGAATGATCAAGTTCATGCGTCGCTTCCGGCTTTCCACAACGCCCAGATAAGCCTCGGCAGGGACCGTATCGGGCTTGGTCAGATGAGAGAAGATGTTTTCCATGACCACCACCGTGCCGTCCACCATCATCCCGATGGCGATCGCCAGGCCGCCCAACGACATCAGGTTGGCCGAAATCTCCCAATAAGCCATGACGGTGAGGGCCAGTCCGATCGACAGCGGGATGGACAGCAACACCAACACCGTGGCGCGCAGGTTCATCAGGAAGATCGCCAGCACGATGATGATCAGGACGAATGCCAGCAACAGCGCGTCGGTCACCATGGCGACGGCCTTGTTGACCAGGTCGGCCTGGTCATAGTAGGGATACAACGTCACGCCGTCGGGCAGGGCCTGCGCGATCAGCGGCAGCCGGTCGTAGACGCCTTCGATGGTGGTATTGGTATTGGCTCCTATGCGTTTGAACACGATGCCCGCCATGACCTCACCGCGCGATTGCGGCCGGCCTTGAGCGTCGCGGTCGCTCATGGTGACGGCGCCTTGGCGGATTTCGCCACCCAATTCCAGTCGTGCGAGGTCTTTTACCTTGACCACGACGCCGTCGACTTCCTTGACCGGAATGTTGCCGATGTCCGTGAGCCCGTCGGTGCCGCTATGTACCCAGCCGACCGCGCGCAGGACCAATTGCTCGTCGCCGCGGTTGACGTACCAGCCGCCCGCGTTGCGGTTGTTGGCCTCGATCGCTTCAATGATCCGGCTGGCGGACAGGTGGTAACTGAGCAGGCGGGCCGGGTCCAATTGCACCTGGTACTGCAACACGTCGCCGCCGAACGACAGGACGTCGGTCACGCCGTCGATCGGCAGCAACAGCAACTTGACCACCCAATCGTTCAGGCTGCGTAGTTGCATGGCGTCGATGTTGCTGTCTTCGTCGGCCAGCAGCACGTACTGGAACACCATACCCAGCCCCGAGGTGTTGATCCCCATCTCGGGCGTGCCGACGCCTTCGGGAATGTTCTCGCGCGCGGCTTGCAGTCGCTCGAATACCAGTTGCCGGGCGAAGTAGATATCGGTCCCGTCCTTGAAGACGACCGTCACCACGGACAAGCCCGTCTTGGAAATCGAGCGGACTTGTGCCACGTCGGGCAGTGAGTACATCACGGCCTCGATGGGATAGGTGATCAGTTGTTCGACTTCCTCGGCCGCAAGCCCCGGCGCTTCGGTCTGCACGTCCACGTCGACGTTCGTCACTTCCGGAAAGGCATCGACGTTCAGTTTCTGTAACGAGAAGACCGAGCCGGCCAGGGCGGCGATCAAACCCAGCACCACGAGCAGGCGGTTCCGCACCGCCCAATCCACCATTGCATTCAACATGGCTCTTCGATGGCTTAATGGCTGTGAATCTCGAAGCCGCTCTTGGCGAGTTCGGCTCCCAGGTAAAACGCTCCCTCCGTTACGACCGGCGTGCCTTCCGCAATCCCTGAAATGGAGATTTTTTTACCGCGTGTCGTGCCCCGGCGAATGCGGGTCTGCTTGAAATGACCGGGGTTGAGCTCGACGAACACCGTCCAGTTGCCTTCGTCGTCCTGCACCAGGGCCGATTCGGGCACCGCCAACGTCGGTTCTGCGTGGCCGGCATCCGCGGCGATGGCGACCTGAACGAACTCGCCGGCGTGATGGTGCTCGCCATGCGGCGTGACTGCGATCCGCACCCGGACGGTTCGCGTCTGCTCATCGAGCAAGTGATGCTTCTGGATGACTCTCCCCTCATGCCAATGTCCGCCGATATTGACCTGTGCCGGCACGCCGATCTCGATATGATCGGCCTGAACGGGGGGCAGGTTGGCTTCCACCCAAACCCGGCGTTCATCGGCGATCAGGAACAGGCTGTGGCCCGCTTTGATGCGTTGGCCGACGCGAAACTCGTCACGCAGCACCGTCCCGGACACCGGGGCATTGAGTTGAAACTGTCCCAGCGCGACTTTCATCCTGCGAGTGACGACGGCGTTGATCTGTTTGTTGTCCAGGCCGTAGGCGCTCAACTTCAGCCGGCCTTGCTCATAGGCCACCCGGGCTTGGACAAAGCGTTTCGCGCTCACGACTCCTCTGCCCAGCCTGCGCACGCGCTGCCACTCGTTTGCCACGATCCTGAGTTCACCTTGGGCCGCGGCCACCTCGATACTGGCCAGGGTGATCAGGGGTTGGCCGGCTTTGACCTCGTCACCGAGCCGGGCATGCCGCTTGACGACCACGGCGTCGATCAAGGGTGTCACCTCGGCACTGCGGTATTGGTCGAGTCGGATTTCACCCGGTGCGGAAATGACTTCAGGCAGTAATTCCGATTTGAGTGCGGTGACGTGGATGTCCGCGGCCTGGATGGATTCGGCGGAAAGTTCGACGACCCCTCCCTCGGCTTCTTCCTCATGGTCTTCATGCTCGTCGTGTCTTGCTTCACGGGCTCCCACCCCGGATGGGGTTTCCTCAGGGTCTGTATGGTCCTCCTGTCTGGCTTCATGGCTGTCTCCATGATCGCTCTCGTCGTGGGTGTGTTGCCCGGTCGCGTCCAACGACGTGAGTGCGGCTATCACGAGGACGGCGGCGCCGAACCCAAGCGTCGACAACGGGACTGCGCGACAACGCGTCATTGGTCGTCTCGCCGGATCAGTCAGGGGTGCCGTACGTTTTCGCATAGCTGCCGACGTTGAGCCATTCATCCACTTTTCCGGATGCGACCAGCCATTCGAACCACGCGAGCCACAGCGCCTGGCGCAGTTGAAGGGCGCTGTCCTGGCTGTCGATGGTCCGGCTGGTTTGCACCAGGAATTCCGTGGCGTTGAGTTCGCCGGATTGCCACAGGCGACGGAGATGGTCTGTCTGTTGCTGCGCGCTGGACGGCCCGATGCGCTGCCAATCCTGCCAGGCGTCGTGGGCGATACTGTACCGCTCGAACGCATTGACGAGGCGGGCGCGGGCGCGCCGCATGACGTCGTTGACCGTCTGTTGCGCCTGCTGATATTGCCGGTAGGCAGCCGTCACTTCATATCTGAAGGGATTGCGAAGGGGGAGGGGGAGGGTCAGGTTTACCCCGATCAGCGGCTCACCGCCTTCGTCGCCATGTGTGACGCCGACGGTCGGATCGAGGACTTTTTGGCGCTTCCGTAACGCGATCACTGCCTTGGCGGAATCGACTCGACGCTGCGCCGCTTTCACCTCCGGTAACGCCATCAACAAGAATTCCAGGTCATTTGGGGCCGGCAGAGCGGGGAGTCCTGCCGCCAACGTGGGCCAGGGCGTGGTGATATCCGGAGGGATGAGGTTGGTCACCTGTTGCCGGGCATCGATCAGCGTGGTTTTCACGGTGGCGTGTCTCATCCGGGCGTCGGCAAAGACCAGAATCGCCAGGTTGAATTCGACCCGGGCCATATCCCCGGCCTCAAAGCGTCTCTTCGTCAGCGCGGCGAAGTCCTGCATCAAACGTACGCGCTTGGTCGCGAGGGCGTCGCGTTCGACGCCCGTCTGATAGCCGGCCAGACCCGATAACAGGTCCGCGGTGACGGCCCGGCGCGTGAAGATATAGTCGGCGTGAACGGCAAGGCGGTCCGCAGCCGCGACCGCGGTGCGGGCCGAACGTTTGTCGACCAGGTCGATCCTCTGCTGTAATCCCAGGTAGTGCCTGTTTTCATGGGCATGTTGCGCCTCGATCGAAAAACTCGGGTTGTAGAGGGGTCTTGATGCGGCCGCCTGAAAGGCCCCCCTCGCTCTCAACGCCGAGCGCGCCGCCCGGACACGCGGGTTGGACGGAACGACTTGTCGTACAAATTCAATCAGTTCTGGGCTGGAGGCCGGTAGGGCCAACACCGTATTCTTCCCGTGGGACGGCTCGGCCGCCTGGCCGCCGCCGACCAGACTTCCGAGAAGCAAGGCAGTGAGAACAGCTTTTTGAGGTTTCAATCGACACATGGTGAGTCGCCATCCGTAGAAATCGTTTCCTTTATAATGAATCTCCCTTAAGTTTCTTTCAAGTGCCTCACTATTGGAAACAAATCCGGATCACGGTTCCCGGCCATAGGATCGCGTGAAACCGCCCACCGCCGAATCAATGGAGGCCGGCGGGTTCGAGGTAGTGAAGCATGTAGGCGAGGCCGATTCCCGCGAAGAACGCCAGCGTGAGCTTGGTGCGGTCATGGCTGTGGAAATGAACTTCCGGGAGCAGGTCGCTCAGGGCTATACACAATAACGCCCCGGCCGCGAAAGCCAACGCGGCGCCGACAACGTATGCCTCCCACTGGCCGAGTAGTCCCACGCCCCAGAACGTCAACAAAGCCGCCGCCGGGCAGACCAGGGAAAAGAGGACGTTGGCCAAGACACGCCGGTATTTTCCGAAACCCGCGGCCCGCATCGTGCCGATGATGGAGAGGGCATCAAGGGGTTTATGGAGCACGATCGCCAGAAACACGCTGAGACTGAGGCCTATCGCACCGTCGGACTCACCGGCCCGGATGCTGGTGCCCAACGTCACCCCTTCCGTCATCGTGTGCAGCCCGAGGCCCATGGTGATCCCCACCCAACTCATCGGATGCAATGAGATGTGATCATGTTCGTGGTGATCGTGGGAATGGTCGCGGGCATGATCGTGAGTGTCGTGATCTTCATGACTGAAGTCATGCTGGTGAAAGGAAAACACGCGCAACAGCACCACCATGAGGACGGTGCCCACCAGCATCCACCACACGGCTGTTTCGGCGGAGTGCTCGCCGGGGAGTTCTATCATCGCGTGAGGCAGGAGATAATACAGGGCGACGCAGAGAATCACGCCCGCGACGAAACTCGTCACCATCTGGGTGCGGGTGTGAGTCAGCCGGAAGATGGACGGCAGCCATCCACCGAACAAGGAGGCGGCTATGATGACGACGCAGTAGCCCGCCAGGAGCAGCAGGGAGTTAGAAGGGTCCATGATGGCTGACGATGCTCCTCATAGTCGCTTGCCGTTTCGCTCCGACCGTCCCGGAAGGGTTGTTTCGCTTTGAAAAAACGGAGAGCCGCTGAAACGGAACAGCGGCTCTCTCGATGACCGGGACTCAGCCAATGGACTGGCCCTCAGATCTACACCTTTCCGTGGTCGTCGCAGTGCTCACCGTGCGGATGATGCAGGTGACCGGCGACGAGGTAGTCCGTGTGATCCCCGTGCGGAACGGCTTCGTGGCCGCAATCGGCGCCGTGTTGATGCCCGGCGTCGTGGTCGCTGCATGCATGATCGGGCGTGCAGGCGTCGGGGTTCTGGCTCGTGACGCCTATTGCATGTTCGTCATGATGATCTCCATGCTGGTGGTGCAGGTGACCGTCGTGCAAATAATCGGTGTGACCTTCGTGCTGGATCGCGGTATGGCCGCAATCGGGACCATGCTCATGATCTCCGTGGTCGTGAGTTTTGCAATTGTCAGTCATGGGTTGTTTCTCCTTATGGTTGACGCCAACGTCTCACCGGTCTGCGCCGGCGTGTGGTGAAAAATGAATGGGGCCAACGAGGTGCCGGCCTGCGAATGAACAAATTCAGCACGCCTACTTGGGCTTCGATGTCATGCACTCGTCCCGGCGTCACCCATCGACGAACACGAACCGCAGTCCCGTGGGATGTTCGCGACAACGGGGGCGGTCATTCCGGTTCAGCTAGGCGACGGACGCGCATGGGCGAGCAGATGATCAACGTGATGGTCTTCGGTGCATCCTTTCTTTGATGTTTCCAACTGGAGCGTAATGTGATTGATACCGAAGTCACGGGAGACAATATTCCGCAGGCGGTGGCGCAAAGCCTCAAGGTCACCTTGGTAATCGGGATCGATGAGGATGTGCGCGGTAAGCGCCTCGTACTCCGGAGCGATGGTCCAGACGTGGATGTCGTGGATCAGGGTCACGCCTTCCACCTCCTCGATCTTGGAGCAAAGTTTATACACGTCAATATGTTCGGGGGTACCCTCGAGCAGCACGTGGACGACTTTGGTAAGGAGACGCCAGGTGCTTAAGAGGATAAGGATGCCGATACCCACGCTGATGATAGGATCGGCAAGCGTCCACCCGAAGGCCCAGATGAGGATACCGGAAATGACGACGCCGACGGATCCCATCAGGTCGGCCATGACGTGCTGGAAGGCGCCTTCGACGTTGACGCTGTGCTCCGCGGAACGGTGGAGGATCCAGGCCGCGGCGACGTTGACGAAAAGACCAATCACGCCGACGGTCAGCATCAGCCCGCCTTCCACGTCGGGCACGTCCCGGAAGCGGTGGAAGGCTTCCATGGCCACCCATGCCGCAATCAACCAGAGCGAGAGAGCATTGATCAAGGCCGCCAGGATCTCAAGACGATGGAAGCCGAACGTGCGTTCTGCGGTCGCACGGCGAGAGGCGAACTGCATGGCGACCAGAGCAAGGGCGATGGATGCCGCATCGGTCAGCATGTGCCCCGCGTCGGCAAGCAACGCCAGACTGCCGGACAGGATGCCGCCGATGACCTCGGCGAACATGTACCCGACAATCAGGACGAAAGCAGAGATTAAGCTGGTCTTACTCGCATTGCGCAATTCGTGGGAATGGTCATGTCCGCCAAAACCATGATGATGGTGATGATGCCCGTGGCCGTGATCATGCCCATGCTCATGCCCGTGATCATGCCCGTGATCATGCCCATGCTCATGCCCGTGCTCGTGGCCGTGCTCGTGGCCGTGTCCGTGCTCATGCCCGGCATGTTTGTCTGGGGGAGAATTCACAAGCGCTATACAATAGTATAAATTATATTATTGAAGACGCCGAATTGTATTCCTTAAGTAGTTACAGGTCAAGAACTTTAGCTGCGTGCAACACCATTCTATAAGACTTTTAAGTCAATTCATTGGACGATTCGGGCAATTCGTGTGAGTTGCCGCTGATACGATACTACGCCGCGTCCCGGCCCAACCTGTGGCCGCCGGACGGGGCATGTGTGAACGGCTCTCGTCCTTGAGCATGGCGCACGACTTCAACCGCTTCAGACGATCCATGCCACTCTTGGCGGTATCATTCACCGCCCGAGTGCAGTATGATTTGATGCGCGGGCCTGAAGCTGTACCATACGCTTCCCGGTCTTTGAAAGGAAAGAGCCGGGAGGCCGGAGAATCGTCATGAAATGCCTTGGGTTGATGTCGGGGACCTCGATGGACGGCGTGGATTGCGCCGTCATCGACGTGAGACCAGGCCGTTCTGCATTACGGATTACACTGCTTGCTCACCGGACTGATCCGTACCCGCCTGCGATTCGGGAGCAACTCCTTTCTCTTGTCCGAACCGGCACGGTGGAAGCGGTCTGCCGGCTGCACGTGGCCGTGGGAGAGGTGTTCGCCCGCGTGGCCAACCGGACCATCAGGCAGGCGAAGCTGTCGGCCAAGGACGTTGCCGTGATCGGTTCGCACGGACAGACCGTGTGGCACAGCCCCGCGCGGGTGCCGATGCCGGGGATCGGATCGGTCCGGTCCTCGTTGCAGATCGGCGATCCGTCGGTCATTGCCGAGCGCACGGGTATCATGACGGTTGCCGATTTTCGCGCCCGGGATCTTGCGGCAGGCGGAGAAGGGGCGCCGTTGACGCCGTACGTGCATCATCATGTGTTCCGGTCCCGCCACGCGTCGCGGCTGATTGTCAACCTGGGCGGGATTGCGAACGTCACCTGGTTGCCGCGGGGAGGCGGCCTGGAGGACGTGGGCGCGTTTGACGTGGGGCCCTGTAACCTGTTGTTGGACGGATTGCTGGCGCAAGCCACGCGCGGACAACAGTCGATGGACCGGAACGGGGCGTTGGCTTCCCGCGGGCGTCCGCAAGGCGTGCTCGTCAACGAAATCCTGCGCCATCCGTTTTTTGCCCGCCGTTCTCCGAAATCCACGGGGCGCGAGGAATTCGGCGAAGGCTACATCCGGGACGTCCGGCGGGTCGCCGCGCGACACCGGCTTTCGTTGGAAGATACGCTGGCGTCGAGTTGTGTCGCGATTGCGCGAACGATTCGCCGGTCCGGGTCGTGGGCGGTGGATGAGGTGATTGCCGGCGGGGGCGGAATCCGGAATCTCGGTCTTCGGCGAGCTTTAAAGCAGGAATTTGCGCCGGGCGACGTCATGTCCATGGAACAAGCCGGTGTGAAGAGCAAGGCACTGGAAGCCATGGCCTTTGCGGTGTTGGCCCATGAGACCATCCGGGGCGTGCCGGCCAACTTGCCTCGGGTCACCGGCGCCGCGTCGCCGGTCGTGCTGGGCACGGTGACCCCGGGCCGCAAGCCACTCGTTCTCACAAGATAGCGTCATCGGAGCCAGTATGGATTTTTTCGAGAAAATGCTTGAGAGCCTGACGGAATGGCTTCCGTTGGCTTCTCACCCCCCGCTTTCCCAGCTCCTCGTGGTCGGGCTGATCATTGTGACGGGTTTGGTGCTTGTTCTGCTGTTCCGGCCTCGGAGACGTGGAGGCGGGCCTGTTTCCGACGCATGGATCGACGGGCTTGAAGAACGGGTTACGGTCAAGGCCCAACGACTCATGAACGGGCCGGAGGTTGCGGTGTTCAACCTCTTGCTTCTGGCGGTGCGCGATCACTTCCTGTTGTTGTCGAAAGTTCCCTTGCGAAGCCTCCTGCAACTGCGCGTCGAGGATGATTCCTCCAAACGAACCGTGGCTCAGGCTCTACGAAACGTGACGGTGGATTTTGTCCTCGTCCATCCGGGAACCCGGCTGGCCGTCAAAGCCGTGTTTCTCGAGAAACCGGGTGGGGATGCCACGGTTTCGCATGCACGGGAATGGTTGGTGGAGGCCTTGTTGCTGAAGGCCGGGATCGAGGTGATCTGGCTCGATCAGGACGCCCGGTACAGCGTGGAACAATTGATCCATCTATTGGGGCTGGACGAAGAAATGTGAACCGGGGAAGCCCGTCAGAGGTGCCTCTGGTCTACAAAGACACCTCTGGTTCATTCGGTTATGACAGGCAATATGGCCCGTAGAGCTTGGTGCGCCAGGTGATGCGCTTCACCGTTTTGGACGGCGGGGTCGCTGAACGGAACGAATCGAGCCAGTTTGAAGAAAGGTCGATTGGCCAACACGGCCGCCGCCTCGGAAGATCGTTCCCGGGTCAGGTCCAGCGTGTAGCCGGGGCCCTGTTTCCATTCCCATAACGAATGGCTCAAACAGAGGCGGATATCCCGGTCCGCCACGGAGGGAAAGCGGTTGATGAGGTTTTCCTTGTACCGCCGGAGATGGCCGCCTTCCAGGATGAGGGCAAAGACCATGTGGTGACCCCACCAGACGAGAGAACGAAAGGAAAATTTGACGTCTTTTGTAAAAAAACGAGGGTAATCCAGGTATTGATACGGAAAATCCTCCAGGTGTTCTCCCTTGACGAACTGGCTGGCTTCCGGGTCGAAGCCGTCGGGAACCAGGAGGCGATGGCCCGTGAGTTCACGTCGGAAGGATTCATGGATCCGTTCCAACAGGTGCCGGATCTTCGGGGAGACGTGGGCCTTGGCTGCAAAGAACTCGGTGTCGGAAAGCAGGGTAATGTCTTTGGCGGTGAAATTCATGAGTCACAACGAGGTGCCGATGACACACGGGCATCCTGACACGGGCCGGGAAACGGCTGCAAGCGCGGGAGCGGGTTCATGAAGGTGGCGACGTTCAACGTGAATTCGGTCCGGAAGCGGTTGCCCGTGGTGAAACGGTGGTTGAAAAACCATGAGCCGGACGTGCTGTGTCTCCAGGAAACGAAGGTGCAGGACTCGGAGTTTCCGGTCAAAGACTTTGCCTCCACCGGATATCACGTGCGGTTTTGCGGGATGAAAGGCTACAACGGGGTGGCGCTCTTCACCCGGCGTGAACCCGAGTGGGTTTCATATGGGTTGGGCAAAGGGCCCGCCGGGGACGGGCCGCGTCTGCTTCACGCCGTGGTGGACGGCATTCCGATCGTCAACACGTATATCCCGCAGGGTTTCCGCATCGACCATCCCAAGTATCAATACAAGTTGGCTTGGTTCAAACGGCTACGCCGGTATTTCAGCCGTCACCTGTCCCCGGATGAGCCCGCGATCTGGTGCGGGGACATGAACGTGGCTCCGGAACCGCGTGACGTGCATCACCCGGACAAACACTTTACCCACGTCTGTTTTCATTACGAGGCCCGGAGAGCCTACCGGCACGTGGTCGAGTGGGGGTTCGAGGATGTGTTCCGGCGCCTGTACCCGGACCGGCAACAGTTTACGTTTTGGGATTACCGGCGCCCCGATGCCCTCAAGGCGAACCGGGGATGGCGGGTGGATCACATCCTGGCGACAGGGTCATTGGCCCGGCGCTGTACGGCCGTCGAAGTCGACATCAGGCCCAGGCAGGGGAAAACTCCGTCTGATCATACCGTCCTCTGGGCGGAATTTTCCTTGTAGCTTTTCTGCTATATCTTGCTATGCCTAGTGCTATGTTTTGCTATGAAACTGCTATGCCTTGCGATGTTCTTGCTATATCATGCTATGTTTTTGCTATGAATTCGCGATTTCCTGCTATGTTTTGCTATGATATTGCTATGTTCCCGATTGCAGTTATTTGCGGGTCCGTCGTTTCTTCGCAACGGGGGGAATGTTTTCAGGCGGGATGAACACGGCGAGGGCCACCACGGTGCTCCACATCCCGGGTTTGCCGATCGCCGACTGGGTGATGTTTTGGGTCCGAACGATTTTCCCGCCCATTTTGAAGACCTGTTCCCGTTCCTTCCAGGCCACGTCCGGATCGAAGTCGATCCCTAACGCCGCAGCCAGCATCTGGGCGGCCAGGTCTTCCGTGTACTCGCCGGCTTCTTCGTCGGTTTCCCCGTACGCGTGATGTTCGGACAGATAGCCGTAGGTCTTGTGCCGGCCCTGGGGAATCGCCACGCCGATGGAGGCCGAGATCAACCGGTTGCGTTCGTTGGTTTCACTCCTGGCCATGACGCAGTGGGTAATCTCCCCGGGATTCAACAGGCTTTCGCCCCGCTTTCGTGGAATGATCTTGCAATTCGGCGGCAGGATGGACGACACACTGACCAGGTTGCAGTAGGCCACACCGGCGCTACGCAAGGCTTCTTCAAACGAAGCCAGTTTTTCCCGATGGACGCCGACCCCCCGGGTCAGAAAAACATGCGTGGGAACCATCTCTCCTCCCGATCCTCAAAACAGGACGTGCCCGTGTATGGACAAAACGAGCGCTATAGTGACAAATCTTTACGGGAAACTGCAAGACCTCTACCCCACCTGCCCTCCCCTTACAAAGGGGAGGAACAAGACGCCGAAAAAGGACAGGGCTTATTGCGACAAGTGCAGGACCAGCAGCTTTTGGTCGGAGAGTTCCTGGACCGCGTATTTGACGCCTTCGCGTCCCAGCCCGGAATCTTTTACCCCGCCGTACGGCATGTGGTCGGCCCGGAACGTCGGGATTTCATTGGCCAGCACCGTGCCCACGTCCAGCGCCTGATAGGCACGGAAAATCGAATCCACGTTGCGGGTGAAAATACCGGCCTGGAGTCCGTAGGGGGAGTCGTTCACCATGTCGAAGGCCTGTTCGAGATGCTGATACTTGGAGAGGGTGATGACCGGCCCGAAGACTTCTTCGCAGGAAATCTTCATCCGTCGGTCAACGTCGGTCAGGACCGCGGGGCGGATCAACGATTTATCGCGGGTTCCTCCGGTCTTGAGCGCGGCGCCCTGCCGGACCGCTTCCCGGATCCAGGTTTCCACCCGGACGGCCGCGCGTTCGTCGATCAACGGCCCGACGACCGTGGCGTCCTCGGCAGGGTTCCCGGCCGGCAGGGCTTCCACGAGCGGGATCAATTGGTCGAGAAAGGCGTCATACACGTCGTCGTGCAGGTAAATGCGCTGGACGGAAATGCAGGTCTGTCCGGAATACGCGAATCCGCCCGCGACGCATCGTTGGGCGGCCAGGTGCAGGTCGGCGTCGGGTTCGACGATGACCGCGGCATTGCCTCCCAGTTCGAGCAGGACCCGTTTCTTTCCGGCTTTGTCTTTCAAGCTCCAGCCCACGGCGGCGCTGCCCGTGAAACTCAAGGCTTGGATTCTCGGATCGCAGACCATGGATTCCGCCAGCGCGTTTTCGCACGGCAGGACGCTCAAGGTGCCTTCCGGGAGATCCAACTCCTGAAACAACCGTCCCAACCGCAGAGCGGTGAGCGGGGTCTGCGGCGCCGGTTTCAGCAGGATGGGATTGCCCACGGCGAGGCACGGGGCTACCTTATGCGCGACCAGGTTCAGGGGAAAGTTGAACGGCGTGATACACAGGACCGGCCCGATCGGCACGCGTTGCCCGAGACCCAGGTGGTGTTCCATGCCCGGGCTGCTATCCATCGGGATGACTTCTCCCGGTATCCGTTTGGCTTCCTCGCTTGCGATCGAAAACGTTTGAATGGCCCGGTCCACTTCACGCCGCGCATCGGTGATGGGTTTGCCCGCTTCCCGGCAGATGGTTCTGGCGAAGTCTTCCTTTTGTTCCTTCAGTTTGACGGCGACGTGTTGGAGGGCCGTAGCCCGGGTATGGGACGAAGAGCGCGCGAGCTTGACAAAGGCTTGCAGGCTGAGCGTGACGGCCTCCTCGACGTCTTCCTGTCGGGCGAGGCAGACTTCTGCAATGGGGTTGCCGGTAAACGGGTTGGTCACGGCCTGGCGCGTGGGCGTTTCACGCCATTCGGAACCGACCAGGATAGGAGCGATGGTTTCCACGGACACGGCAGGAAATCAGACGCAACGTTGAACGTTCAACCGTACTCGCATGCTTAGCGTGAGCAT
This sequence comes from Nitrospirales bacterium, assembly GCA_022828225.1. Lineage (GTDB taxonomy): Bacteria > Nitrospirota > Nitrospiria > Nitrospirales > UBA8639 > Bin75. Next base: position 47,778 of record JAJEJG010000013.1, read on the forward strand.
CTTAGAGGGGTTCGGATGAAACTTTTGGTGAAGACACCGTTTGCAGCAGCTTGTCGATCTCTTCCTTGAATACCTCGTAGGGAAAGGCGCCGGGGATTGCGACGGCTTCCTGAGGATCATCCGTGGCGTACAAAATGAAATGCGGGGTGCCCCGGATGCCCAGTTCGCCTCCCTCCATGCGGTCCTTGAAAATGTCCTGGGTATAGCGGGACCCCTCGAAACATGAAGCGAATTGCCGGGCATCGAGCTTGAGCGCTTCAGCCTGCTGCCGGAGTTGGGCCGTTGAAAATTTGTCGCTGCTGGAGAATAACCGGTCGTGCATGGCCCAGTACTGTCCCTGTTCTCCGGCACAGCGTGCGGCCAGAGCGGTATCCACGCTTGCCCCGCTGGGGGCCCGCGGGAAATCACGATACACCAGGCGCACTTTGCCGGTGTCGATGTATTCGGAAAACAGGATCGGCCAGGTTTCCTCGAAAAATTTCTCGCAGTACCCGCACGTGAAATCCGAATATTCCAACAACGTCAGCGGGGCTTGGGGATTGCCGCGAACCCGGTCATCTTCCTCGGTAAAGCCTTGGGCCGCGTAGGCCCCGAACGCGAGTCCGAGGCTCAGTGCCGTGATGGCCAGCCCTGCTGCAACGTTCGAACGACCGGATATATTTGCCGATGGTGAAGGAATTTTCATCGTGTCTCCTCATTGATGTGGAAAGCGATTTCTCCTTTACAGTGTGGGGTGCCGAAGCGCTTCTGTCAAGCCGGGACGGCAAGGGGCCATGCCCCTGAGAAGGGGGAGAGGGGCTTTAAAGTCCCCCTGATAAGGGGGAATGAGGGGGTTGTCTGACAAAGACGGAGCTGCTTCTTCTCGGGGCTTCGGCTCTGGTTGTTGGCGGTGGGGTGTCGGAAGAGCAAAACCCCCCTGGCCCCCCTTCTCAGGGGGGAAATACGCGGGGCCGTCCCCTATCCCGATGAAGCGGAAGAGCCTTCGAGCAAGGCCATGATCAGCAGCGGCCAGACCACGGTCGCGTCGCTCAAGACCTCGGCGAATCGTCCGCCTTCTTCAGGCGGCACGAATTTCCCCCATGAAATGCCTTCCTGGTAGGTGCAGCCGCTCAGCCCGCCCCAGTAGTCGGGTTCCGGGCAAATGCGGACGCCGTAATGGAACCGGGGCGGGGTGATGGTCGTGCCCATCCGCATGTTCAGGATTTCGATGTACGGCGGAACCTGTTGCGCCCAGTTGCGGGGCACGCCGCCGCCGATGGTAAAGACGCCCAGTTTTCTGGCGCCCAAAAGGTTGCGGGTATAACTGTTGAGATCCAGAAACGGATTGAACGCGGGCCGACGCTGTTGCAGTCGGTCCCAAATCGTTTGGCTATCGCCGGGTTTCGTGTCCGGCGTTGCCTGTCCCTGCTTTTTCATGGCCCAAATGGACGTATCGAGGCCCAGTTCGGAATCCGTGAACGCGGGGACGTAGACCGGCACGCCTTGCAGGAAGGCGCTTTTGAGGATGCCCGGACCGGAGTAGTGTTCGGCCAGCGTGCGCCCCAGTTCCCGGTTCAGGATTTCCGATGAGAGCGGTTCGTCGGGACCGAGCCGGTTCAGGGTGGTGGCGGCCACTTCCTCCACGTGGTTCAGGTTCAATTCCATTTCGAGCGTGTCATAGACCCGGTTGTATCCTTTTTCAAAGAGTTCGACGTCGTCCATGGCCGGCTGGTATTTGTAATGCGTCTGCCCGACGGCTTCACTCATGCCATGGGCCATCAACGCCCCGGTGGAGACGATGGCCTGGACCATCCCCCGGTCCAGCATGGCACAGATGATTTTTCCCATCTTGGCGATGGTCATGGCCCCGGACAGCGTCATGACCACGAAACAATCGGGGTCCTCGATCATGACCTTGAGCACCTCGAAGGCTTCCCCGAGCCGCCGGCCGCCGAACGCGGTTTTTTTCATCGCGGCCAGCAGATCCGAGAAGGAATGAATGCGCGCGGGATCAAGCGCTTCCAGGGCCTCGAGCCCGTCGTCCGCCCCGTCATGAAAAGCTCGCGTCATCGGATTTTCCGGTTGCGATGTTGCCCGACACGAAGTTGGGGCATGGGGAAAAAGATCGAGGCGGGATCGGCAACAGTCTTGCCCATCTCAAAGGACATGAGAAAAAGGCCGGTTGTCATGTGGACATCGGGAGCGGGAACTGGTGGTCCCAACGGGATTTGAACCCGTGTCTGCACCTTGAGAGGGTGCCGTCCTGGGCCAAGCTAGACGATGGGACCAGCCTATAGTTATGCAGTCGTTGTCGTTTCGCGGAAACGGCAGCACTCTACCATTACCGAATCACGCCGCGCAATCCGAGGCCGGGGTTGCGACGTATTGAAAAATAGCCGGACAGCATGTATTACACTGAAGAATACGGACTAGCGAATATGGAGTATGGAGGATGTAGCGTGGCGTCTCTTCGTTTGAATAAGGAATTGGAAAACAGGTTGGACCGGTTGGCGGAAACAACCGGAAGAACCAAGACGTTTTACATTCGCCAACTCATCGAAGACCATATCGATGAATTAGAAGATCGTTACCTTGCCGAGTCCAGACTTGAAAATCCTGCCGGTCGCCTGACGAGCAAAAACATGAGGCAAAACCTTGGGCTTGGTCATCCGCCCCGGAGCAAAACATATAAAAAACCGGTGTAGATCGCAGATCGGGAAACCGGTCAGGAAGGGTTGTGTTTGATTTGCACGCCGTCGGGCGAGCCGATGATGAGCGTGGAGGTTTGGTTGACGAAGAGGCCGTTTTCCACGACGCCGGGTATGCGATTGATACGCGCTTCGAGTTGAACGGGGTCCGGGATCGAGTCCACCAGCCAGTCGAGAATGTAATGGCCTCCGTCGGTCTCGAATACCTTTCCCTGTTTTTCCCTGAGCGTGGGGACGCCGCCCAATGCCTCAAGCTGTTTGGCGGACTGCGGCCAGCCGAACGGGATCACTTCCACGGGAACCGGCATGGGTTTGCCCAATACCGGCACGCATTTCGTGTGATCGACCAGGACGACGAACGTGCGCGCGGCCGCGGCCACGATTTTTTCCCGCAGTAAGGCCCCCCCGCCGCCCTTGATCAACTGAAAGTGGAGATCCACCTGATCCGCGCCGTCCACGGCGACGTCCAATTCCCACTCGCCCTGCTCCGGGAGCAGCGGGATATGCAGTTGCGTGGCCAATTCCGCGGTGTCGCGAGACGTGGGCACGCCGTGCACCCGCAGCCCGGCCTTCACGCGTTCGCCGAGGGCCAGCAAAAAATATTTCACGGTGGAGCCGGTCCCCAATCCCACGAGCGCCCCGTCTTGAATGAATTCCAACGCGGCTTCGCCGGCCGCGCGCTTGCCGGATTCCTGTTGGTCTGGCGATGGCGGGGACTGCGTCATGAATGGTTTACGATTCCGCGTCCATGCTTGCGGCCACGGACGCCGCGCCGAGCAGGGCGGTTTTATCGTTCAGGATGACGTGGACCGGAATCGATGAGAGCAGCCGCTTGTACCGGCCTTTGCTGACGAATGCCTGGGGAAAACGTTGATCGCGCAGCTTGTCGATGATTTTCGGCGGGATTCCCCCGCCGATGTACACCCCGCCCCGTGCCAGTGTGTTCAGGGCGCAATTCCCGGCCTCCGCGGCCAGGACGGACACGAACAGGTCGAGCGCCTGGACGCAAATGTCGGGCTTGCCCGCGAGCCCGGCTTCGGCGATCAGCGCCGGCGGGTCCCCGGTGGGAAGGCGTTCGGCAAACCACGTGGGTTCATTCCTCTTGGTGTCACGGAGAAACTGATAGATGCCGTGCAGGCCGGTTCCCGACAGCACGCGTTCGTAACTGACGTGCAGAAAACTCGTGCGCAAGTACCGGAGCAGGTCGATCTCGAGATCACTGTTCGGGGCAAAGCTGGCGTGCCCGCCTTCGGTCGGCAGCGCGTGATACCGTTCCCCGTCCCAGTACAGCACGGCTTCGCCCAGTCCGGTGCCCGGCGCGACCAGGACTTTGGTTCCGTCTTCCTGCGGTTCGCCGTTGACCACTTCGGTTTCTTCCGGTTCGAGGACCAGTACGCCGTGAGCCATGGCTTCGACGTCGTTGAGTAAGCGCACGGTTGAGGTGTTCAAGGTGTCGGTCAGGGCGTTTCCGTCGATGGTCCAGGGGAGGTTCGTCGCGCGACAGCGGTTGTCGACCACCGGGCCGGCCACGCCGAAACAAGCTCCCCTGAGGGGCATGCTTGGCGAAATCTCGACCGCCTCCTTCTCATCGCCCGCGTCTTCGGCTTCTTCTCCGTCGCCCTCGTCGGCAGGGGCCGGGGGTTGCAGAAATTCTTCAAGAATTTCCTCGAACGACTCGAAGTCCGCGTTCCAGAATTTTTCCTCCCGGATGGGAGCGACGCGGGACTCCTGCCAATCAAACAAGCCCAGGTAGGTTTTGGTTCCGCCAATGTCTCCGGCTACAATCATGGTGCTCCCTTTTCGTTATCTTATGCGTTCATGACTTCGTTGCCTCCCTTCCCCTCCTTTGTAAGGAGGGGTGAGGGGAGGTAGAGAGTTGTGAGGGCTGTCAAGACGATACTTGTTGTACACCAGCCACCATAAAAGAAGCAGATGACCCTTTGCAACGAGTGCCGGGTGGGGCCACTTTTCTTATTTTTCAGGGAGTGGGTGCCAGTGTGAAAACGTTGCGGCCTGCCCCTGGACGGTCCCGTGGTCGTCGAGGATGTTCCAGACCGTGGCCTGTTTGACGAGAAACCGCCGGCCCGTTCGTGAAATGCGGATCCCCTGGTAATCGGTAATGAATCCGTGTGTCGCCACCTGCCCGAGCATCCGGGCCCGCTCGGGTTGATTCACGGGTTCTGCGGTTAATCGGGAAGGGATTCCGGTAAATTCCTCCCAGGTCCCTTCCCATAATTCAAGGGCCTGTCGATTCCCGTAATTCAGGATGGGATCTTCCGCCCCGGTGTGGGAGGCCACCACAAACGGCGAAACAAAGAGCCGTTCGCTTTGTTCCTCCAGCGTGCCCGTCCGGTCGATGAGTTCGCGCTTCAACCAGAACGCATAGCTGTCCAACAGCCACCTGATCCAGGTGAGGTCCATGGGCGGCAGATGCTCTGGGGACTCCGTGTTCATCGTCCTGTCAATGCGGAATCACCGATGCGGCTAGCACGATCAATCGAGACCGTGGCTGCGGGCAATGGTCAGAATCCGGGAGGCAATCTCCTCCGGTGAGAGGTCGTCGGTCGCAATGGTATGATCCGCCGCCGCCTGATATTTCGGCGTCCGTTCGGTCAGGACTTCCCGGATTTCCTCGACGAACGTCTTCCCCGCGGTGAGCGCCGGGCGTTGCGTGTCATCCGCGATCCTTCGGGTAATCGTCGGGACCGTGGCAGTCAGCCAGAAGATCAGGCTATTGGGCTTTAACGCTTCCACGTTCTCCGGTCGCAGGATCAGTCCCCCGCCGGTATCGATGACCAACCGGTCCCGGTCTTTGAGCGCGAGGCATACCTCCGTTTCGAGACTACGAAAGTGTTCCCATCCGTCGCTCGCCACAATGTCGGGAATCGGGCGTTGCGCCTGTTCGACAATCTGCGCGTCCGTGGAAATTGCCTCCCATCCGAGCTTTGTCGCGAGGAGTTCCGCCACGGTGCTTTTCCCCGTGCCCCGGTAACCGATGAGCACCAGATTCATGAAAAGTGGGACTCCAGGACCTGACGCATGACGGGGACCGGTGCGGGTTGGCCCGTCCACAACTCGAATTGGGCGACGGCTTGATGCAGGAACATTTCCAGGCCCCGGATCGTGGGGGCTCCGGCGTTCCGCGCTTCCTTCAGCAATCGCGTATCCAGGGGGTTGTAGACGATGTCCATGACCGTCAGGTCGGGATGGAAAAATTGTTGAGGCACGCAGGTCTGGTCGACGTGGGGATCCATCCCCACGGGGGTGCAGTGAATCAAGACCTGCGCCTGGTCCAGGGCCGGTTCCAGGGTGTCCGCGTTGAGCGTGTGGTCCTCGACGTGAAGCGTCGTGCCTTCGCGAAGGTTGCGGGCCAGGGTCCGGCGTTCTTCTTCTTCGATGCCCAGGATCGTGAGCCGGCCGGCGGAGGTTTCCAGCGCGAGCCCGAAGGCAATGGCCCGTGCGGCTCCGCCCGATCCGATCATGACCACGTGTTTGCCGGCGAGCTCGACGCCCGCGTGTCGTAGAGCCAGGAGGGCGCCGGAGGCGTCCGTATTGTAGCCGGACAGGGTCCGGTCCTCTTTCACGATGGTATTGACGGCCCCGATGTGCCGGGCCGTGGGCTCGATCGTATCCAGGTGGGCCATGACCGACACTTTATGCGGGATCGTGACGCTGAACCCCCTGAGGTTGCCCAACGCGCGGATTCCGTCAAGGGCATGAGGCACGTCCTCAACCGGAAACGCGAGGTAGACGTAATTCAGCCCCAGGTGCTGAAACGCGGCATTGTGAATGGCCGGGGACAGAGAGTGCTTCACCGGATGGCCGAGAACGCCGCACAATTGCGTGTCGGTATTGATTTCCATCAAGGCTCCTACATGTTTCGCCTGCCCGCGTTCCGGCCAAGGACAGGCCGACTGCCGCCTGTTCCCCTCCTTTGTAAGGAGGGGTAAGGGGAGGTAGAGAGGTCGCCCGGAAGGCTGAACCGCGCAGGGTTGATTCTTCTGTGCCCGGAAGTACCCGTAGGACTCTACCCCACCTTCGCCTCCCCTTACAAAGGGGAGGAAAAAGGCAATGTCTCTGATCAGAGGCTGGGACGTGTCTCCTGCCACGGGGTGTGTAGTTATCACATAATGGCTGTCCCGAACTCAACGGACGGGACGAACCGAGACAGGAAGCCTGCCCTGAGTCTGTCGAAGGGTCAGAACGACCGGGGTGCGTCGAAATTCGCGCGGAGAGTCAATGAAGCCACGTGGATGGTGGTGTCCCATACTCCGTGGACCCGAGGATCCTGATTGTTTGAAATGCCCCGTGATTGGTAGAAAATGCCCTTATAGGCCAAGTCGAATCCCAGGGCGGCCAGACCGAAGCCTTCCTGACCGGTGCCGCAAGGAATCACGCCGAGAAAGGTCCCGCCGCGCCGGCATAGAAAGCCGATGCCGGCCGAGTATGAATGAGAATCGGCATCCGGAACGTCGGGTTTGAACGTCCGTTCCGGCACCGGGCTGTCGGCAAACACGTACCCGCCCCGAATGGCGATGTCCCAGAACGGCAACAGCGCCGGGCTGATGAATTTGTATTCTGTGCCGGCCATCACGACGTACGAGTCTTGCCAGTTTCGCGGGTTGGGAAGCACCGCGCCATTGGATAGGGTCACGTCCAGGTGATCGAACGATGCCCAATCCGCGTAATCCACGTCGACTTCCAGCTTCCACTCGCGCCGGGTATCCCTTACGGGCCACACCGCGAGGCCGGCCGTGACGACTTGGGGCAGGTTCAGATCAGCCTTGGCTCCCAACGCAAACCCTCGATTCCTGTTCAAGAACTGTCCCTTCAAGTTCAACGTCGCACGGCTGCGATAGACCAACGCGACATTGACCAACGGTTGTCCCTGCTCATTGCGCAGAGGCGTAAAGAGCAACCCGGCATGATACCCGAGGGCCGTGTCCCTGCCGTTCAGTTCGATGCCGTCATCGGGGGCAAAGGGGAACCCGGCGCGCGCCAGGTCCGCGGCGGTTTGCTGAATCTCAACGTGGCCCTCCCCGAACAGGTCGGAAAACGTATAAATGTCCAACCCGGCGCCGAGCGCCAACATGGAATTTGTCCTGAACGCGACGGTCGGGGTTATGTCCAGAATCGGAGAAGCCGCTCTTGTGAGGATAGGGGCGATGCCGGAAGATTGGGGATAGCGCGTCATGTTGCCGAAGGGCGCGTAGACTCCCAGCCCCAATGTCCAAGGCTCGAACGAAGGAGACAGCAAATCGCCCAGCCTGGCGCTCACGAAGAAACTGCTTGGCGGAGGATTGGCAAACGTGCCGCCGAAATCCCCTTCAATGGCCGGTCCGGAGGATGGTCTGAAATCAATGTCTCCGTTCACGAGCAGCGTTCCCGCCGTCATTTGCAGGCCCGGCAGATCCGTGATGGCAGCCGGATTGTAATGCACGGCCGACGGGTCATCGGCCTGAGCGGCGAACGCTCCGCCCTGAGCCGTGGCTGCCGCGCTTTGGTCCAGGATTCGGAAGCCTTCGCCAAAGGCCGGGCGAGAAAAGCTTGCCGCCATGACGAGTGTCAACAAGGCTCCAAGAAGAGGGACGAAAAAAGAAAAGCGGGAATGGTCGGTGTGCTGAATCATGGGAAACAGCGGAGTGCGGTTCGCTTCTGCAGGTTATTGTATCGTTCGATCTATTTTACTTTGCGTCGCTGGAAAAGAAAAGACAATATTGTTGGGCGCCGTGAGGTTCAGTACAATACCGTTGTAGAGGTGGCAACCTTCATTCCCCTCCTTTGTAAGGAGGGGCTAAGGGGAGGTAGAAAAGGGGAGGAAAAGGGCAAGGTCTCTGGTCGGAGCAAGACAGACGATGATCGTCAAGAAATTACTCCACACACGCATGCGCGTGAGTGACATGGATGCCGCCATCGCGTTCTACACGGACGTGTTGGGGTTGGAAGTGCTGGAACGCAAGGTGTCGCCGCGCGGTTCGCATTTGGCTTTTCTCGCGGTTCCCAACAGCGAGGAACTCATTGAACTGTGCAGTTTCCCGGCGAGCGGGCCCGTCAAGGTGCAGGAAGATCTGGTCCATCTCGCGTTCGAGGTCGAGAACCTGGATCGGACGATGGATCAGTTGAAGGCCAAGCACGTGCCCATCACGGACGGTCCGACTCGCACGGCGTCGGGGAGCCGGTTTATTTTCATCGATGCCCCGGATGGCTATGAAGTGGAGTTGATCGAACGACCGCCGGGCACGGCGATCGTGTAACGGGCTGCATCCGTGACCAACCCCCACCCGAGCATCCTGAGCGTAGCGAAGCGGAGTCGAAGGGCTCTCGATTCGATTCTGTTACACCTGCCCAACCAGCCCGGCGTGTACCTCTTCAAAGGCAAAGGCGGCGAAATCCTTTACATCGGGAAAGCCCGGGTGCTGGCGGACCGGGTGCGTTCGTATTTTCAGAAAGGTCACGACCCGAGCCCCAAGACCCGCGTGTTGACGTCGCTCGTTCGGGACATCGAAACGATCGTCACGCGCTCCGAATTGGAAGCCCTCTTACTTGAAAGCAACCTGGTCAAGCGCCATCGTCCCCGGTTCAACGTCGTGCTCCGCGATGACAAGCACTATCCGTTCCTCCGCCTGCCGGTGAAGGAAAATTTTCCCCGTCTCTCGATCGTGCGTCGCGTGAAGAACGACGGGGCGCTGTATTTCGGACCCTACGTGCCCGCGGGCGCGCTACGGGAAACCCTGAAGATCATCAAGAAGGTGTTCCCGCTGGCCACGTGCAAGATCGACATCGACGGGACAGCCGAGCGCGCCTGTCTGGAATTTGAAATCAAACGCTGCATGGCGCCCTGTACCGGCAACCAGTCGCAGGAAGACTATCATCGCATCGTCGACCAGGTCCGCTGTTTTCTGGAAGGGCGGGACAGGGAATTGCTGGACGGGTTGCGCAAGGAGATGGAAGCGGCCGCCGATGGCGAAGAATTTGAAGAAGCGGCCCGGCTGCGGGATCGTATGACGAGCATTTCCAGAACGTTGGAAAAACAGCGCGTGGCGCAAATCGGACCCATGGATCAGGATATCATCGGCTTGGCCAGGATGGGGCCGGCCGCGGACCTGCAACTGTTGTTCGTGCGCGGCGGCCTGTTGATCGGCCGCAAGGACTTTTTCTGGGCGGATACGAGAGAGGCGGCCGATGAGGAGTTGATCCGCTCGGCCATCGAGCAGTTCTACAATAAGGACACCTTGCCCCCCAAGGAATTGTTGGTCTCCGAAGCGCTGTCCGACCGCGAATTGCTTCAACGCTGGTTGAGTCAAAAGAAAGGCCGGCGGGTGCGGATCTTGACGCCCGAGCGAGGAACGAAACGTCAACTCCTCCAACTGGCCGAAGAAAATGCCGCCGCGGCCATCGCGGAGCACTTGCGTAACACCGCGGTGGAACACAAGGAGGCCGAGGAGTTGCAGCGACTCCTCGGGTTGCCCAAGACGCCGGGCCGGGTGGAAGGGTTTGACATTTCCAACACCATGGGCACCGACTCCGTAGCCTCGATGGTGGTGTGGGAAGACGGCAAAATGAAAAAGTCGGATTACCGGCGATTCCGCATCAGGACCGTCGAGGGGGCGAACGACTTTGCGAGCATGGAAGAAGTCGTGACGCGCCGGTACGGCGGGACCCTCGGCGCCAAAGCCAATAAGGCGTTGCCTCTTCCCGACCTCATCCTGATCGACGGGGGAGTCGGGCAATTGGGCGCCGCGATGGACGCCTTGCGCGCTGTCGGTCTCGGTCACCTCCCCATCGTCGGATTAGCCAAGGCCAAAGGCGAGAAAGAAGAACGGATCTACGCACCCGGTCGTCGCGATCCGGTCATCCTGTCTCCCACGTCGCACGTCTCCCGTTTGGTCCAGCGCATCCGTGACGAAGCCCATCGCTTCGCCATCGCCTACCATCGAAAACTCCGCGGCCAGGCCTTCGTCATGCCGCAGTCGAAATCGGGCAAAGTCCGCAGGTGAAAGAACTAAAAATCCGTGGACAAACAACCGAAAAATCCTTTTCATCCGGGCGAGATGCTGCTGGAAGAATTTCTTGAGCCCATGGGAATGAGCCAGGCGGCTTTTGCACAAAAGATCGGCTGGAGCCGAGCGCGTCTGAATGAGGTGATACGAGGCAAGCGAGGCGTCACCGCCGAGGCGGCGCTTGATCTGGCCGAGACCCTGGGGACCTCACCGAAGCTTTGGCTGAACTTGCAGGCGACGTTTGATTTGGCCAAGGCTGTCGAGGCAAGACGGGTGGCGTAAATCACTTGTTCTCTGCCAACGCGTAGTACTCATTGCCATCGTCCTTTTCGTTTCACCCCAATCGACATGGTGCCGACTTTCGCCTCCGTTATCACCCCGCCCCGTTCGTAGACAAAACGATTTATTGCCCAGCTATAGACTGTAGCGTCTGATTTGTATTCTTCCATTGTATTTATGTATCTTAAATGATATATAAAAACATATTGAAATATTATTTTGATATAGAATAAATAATCTCATGAATTACGAAACGGAACATCTAGCCGGCACGTTGCGTATCGCCCGTGAGGCCAGAGGCCTCAGCCAGCGTGAGTTGAGCGTCACATCAGGGGTGCCGCAGGGCCATATCTCGAAGATTGAGAACGGTGCTGTCGATCTCAGGGTTTCGAGTCTGGTTGCGCTCGCCCGTGCCCTTGATCTTGAGCCGATGCTGGTGCCCCACAAGTCTGTTCCGGCGGTTCAGTCGATGGCAAGCAGCGCCCCAGCCAGTGCTCTGCAGGAAGGCAAAGCTGCCCGGCGGGCACTAAGGGAATTGGTACGTCTGCAAAATGCGATTCACAATCTCCCGACCGACTTTTTCCCCGAAGGCGAACTGGAATGGTTTCAGCGCCACGTACGCGGGCTTTCGTACTTTCGACCCTCCCTACTTGAAGTCCGGACCATCCGGGATGCCAATCGGGCGATCAAGGCGTTTGGCCACAGCACCCATGATCCGAATGCTATCCGTCAATCCTTACTCCGGCTTCGAGATCTGCGAAACGCGCTGGCTCATGGCCGAATCGCAAGCGATGAAACCGAGTCCGTGCGTCCGGCCTACAGCCTAGACGAGGACGATCATGGCTGATGTCAACGTTCTCGACGTCCTGCTTCATGACAAGCCCATCGGCACGCTCATTCGCGTTGACGACGATCGGATTCTCTTTGCGTTCAAGGATGCCTATGTCGCGGATAAGGATCGGCCTGCGCTCGGCTTGGCGTTCAAGGACCAGCTCGGCGAACTGATCACCGCTTTTAGGCCTACCCGGACACGGCTCATGCCGTTCTTCTCGAATCTGCTGCCCGAAGGGCATATGCGCGCTTATCTTGCTGAACGCGCGGGAGTGAAGCCCGTACGGGAGTTTTTTCTGCTCTGGGTACTCGGCATGGATCTGCCGGGCGCTATCACAGTCAGACCAGCAGATGGCGAAGCGTGGCCGCCTAATGAGCGTGGCACCGCCGAAGATGGGGATTATGATGATTGCCGCAGTAACGCCTTGCGTTTTTCTTTGGCCGGTGTGCAACTCAAATTCTCGGCCATTGACGAGATCAGCAGCGGGTTGACCATCCCGGCCAAGGGCATCGGCGGCTCGTGGATTGTCAAGCTGCCCTCGCGCGAATTTGCTGGTGTCCCCGAAAACGAATTCTCGATGATGACCTTGGCCCGGTTGATTGGTATGGACGTGCCCATGATGCGGCTTGTCAACGTCGATGCCATCCGGAATCTACCGGACGGTATCGGGACTCTCAAAGGGCAGGCGCTTGCGATCGAGCGTTTCGACCGGTTACCGGACGGCGGTGCCGTTCACATGGAGGATTTCGCGCAAATATTTGATATCTATCCCGAGGAAAAATACGAGAACGCCAGCGCGCGCAGCATTGGCAGGGTTATCGGCGCCGAGGGCAGCGAAGCGGACGTTGCTGAATTTATTCGACGGCTGACCTTCAACGTGCTGATCGGCAATGCCGATATGCATTTGAAAAACTGGTCGCTGATCTATCCCGACCGGCGACATGCCGCCCTGGCGCCGGCCTATGACTTTGTTTCCACGATTGCCTACATCACGGATGACAAGTCCGCCTTGAATTTCAGCCGGACCCGGCGTTTCACCGAATATTCAGAAGACGAGCTATCCCATCTTGCCGCCAAGGCGCGACTACCGGAAAGACTCGTTCTCGATACCGCCCGTGAAACCGTCGCGCTGTTTCACCAGCACTGGCACGCTGAGAAGGCAAACCTGCCGTTCGCTGCCGAAGTCGTTCAGGCCGTTGAAGCCCATGTGAAGACGATACCCATCGCTTGAATAGGGCTCACCTGTACCATCAAGCAGCTTGGCCGACACCGCCAATTGCGCCCGTTTATCTCAAAAGGTGAACATAACAGAGTCCCCAATATACCAAGGGCCGATGACCTCTACGGTTGCGGGCAACGCTTATCTTGTCGCCTGTCTGTCGCTGTGGTACATTTTTTCTTCATTTAGGCGCGGGGCGAACCTCGCCTGACCGCGTTTATCCGGCCCATGTCCAAATTCTACGATCACCAGGCCATCGAACAGAAATGGCAGGCTTACTGGCGCGAGCACCAGCCTTTTCGTTCTGAGATCGACCCGGCCAAGCCCAAGTTTTATGTTCTCGATATGTTCCCGTATCCGTCGGGAGCCGGACTCCACGTGGGTCATCCCAAGGGCTATATCGCGACCGATATCATTGCCCGCTACAAGCGGATGCGGGGCTGGAACGTACTGCATCCCATGGGATGGGACGCCTTCGGCCTGCCCGCGGAACAATACGCGATTAAGACCGGGACCCATCCGCGCGAGACCACCAAACGGAACATCGAAAACTTCAAGCGCCAATTTCAGGCCTTGGGCATGGATTACGACTGGTCACGGGAAATCAATACCACGGACCCCCGATACGTGCGATGGACGCAATGGATCTTTCGGAAACTCTATGAAAAGGGGTTGGCCTATCTGGCGGAGGTTCCGGTGAATTGGTGCCCGGCCCTGGGCACCGTGCTGGCCAACGAGGAAGTGATCGACGGCAAAAGCGAGATAGGCGGGCATCCGGTGAAGCGGGTGCCCATGCGGCAGTGGATGCTGCGCATCACGGCCTATGCCGAGCGGTTGATCGACGACCTGGAGTTGGTAGATTGGCCGGAGTCCATCAAGCGGATGCAGCGGGAGTGGGTCGGTCGTTCGGAAGGCGCGAAGATTTTCTTCGAGGTCGCGGGACATGCGCCACGATCCATCGAGGTGTTCACCACCCGTCCCGACACCCTGTTCGGAGCCACCTACATGGTCCTTGCCCCTGAACATTCATTGGTCACGGCCATCACGACACCCGAGCAACGTCCGGCGGTGGAGGCCTACGTTGCAGAAGCGTCACGCCGGAGCGAACGGGCGCGCGTGGCCGAACTGGGTGAGAAGACCGGAGTCTTCACCGGAGCGTTTACCGTGCATCCGGTCACGGGCAAGCCCATTCCGGTCTGGATAGCGGATTACGTGTTGGCGACTTACGGAACCGGCGCGATCATGGCGGTTCCGGGGCATGATACGCGGGACTATGCCTTTGCAAAACAGTTTCACTTGCCGATTGTCGAAGTCGTCTCCGGCGGCGATGTTTCCGCCGATGCGTATACGGGCGACGGCACGAACGTGAATTCCGAATTCCTGGACGGTTTGGCCACTCCCGAAGCCAAGACCCGCATGTGCGACTGGCTGGCGCAACACGGCAAGGGCGAGAAGACCGTGAACTACAAACTGCGCGATTGGCTCTTCAGCCGGCAGCGGTATTGGGGAGAACCGTTTCCCGTGCTGCACCTTGAAGACGGTACGTCGAAACTCATCCCGGAATCGGAGTTGCCGGTACTGCTGCCCGAGTTGGAGGATTTTCGCCCGAGCGGGGAGTTTGAAACTCCCCAGCAGGTCCATGATTGGAATGTGAATGATCCAGTGGATCAGCCGTTGCGGTCGTGGTTTACCTCCCCCCTGGCTCGTGTGCGCGATTGGGTGGAAGTGACGGATCCCGAGACCCGGCGGAAAGCCCTGCGTGACACCAACACCATGCCGCAGTGGGCCGGCAGTTGTTGGTATTACCTCCGTTTTTGCGATCCCCGGAACGACCGGGAACCGTGGTCCAAAGACGCCGAACAGTATTGGATGCCGGTGGACTTGTACGTGGGCGGAGCCGAGCACGCGGTCCTGCACCTGCTCTATTCACGGTTTTGGCATAAGGTGCTATATGACCTCGGGCTGGTGCACACGCCCGAACCGTTTCAGAAATTGCTCAACCCGGGCATGATCCTGGGACACAGCTATCGCTACTTCGACAACAATCTTTCCGATGATCCCGCCTTCGCGACGCATGCGTATCCCGCGTCGGAGGTGCGTTTCGACCATGAAACCCCGGTCCACGAAAAGACGGGGGAGGAAGTCAAAGCCCGGTGGGTGGCTTCCCAGGACGTGCGGTGGGAAGGGGGGGCGCCGTTGCATCCGACGCTGGACGGGTTGGTGTTGGAAGAAGTCACGGAGAAGATGTCGAAGAGCCGCGGCAACGTGGTGAATCCGGACGAGATTATTGCCGAGTACGGGACCGATGCGTTGCGGCTGTATGAAATGTTCATGGGGCCGTTGGAAAAGGGCGCACCCTGGTCGTCCGAGTCCATCCCGGGCGTGGCGCGGCTCCTGCAGCGAGCCTATCGTCTCGTGGCGGGTGAAGACGAAATCGTCGAAGGCAATGGAACGCCCGAGCAGGCGAGGCTTACGGCCAGGACGATTCAGGGGGTGACGCAGGACCTCGAGGAGATGAGTTTCAATACGGCCATTTCGAAACTGATGGTCTTTGTGCGGGATATTACCAAAGACGGCCCCCTGCCGCGTGCGTCGGCGGAATCCTTTGTCCTGTTGCTGTCGCCGTTCGCCCCGCATTTGGCCGAGGAATTATGGGAAGATTTGGGGCATGCGCCGAGTCTCGCGCACCAGGCTTGGCCGGCGTTCGATCTCGCGCTGGTGGCGCACGAGGAATTGACCATCCCTCTTCAGGTCAACGGCAAGTTGCGCAGCAAGATTCAGGTGCGGGCCGACGCGCAGAAAGACGAGATTCTCGAACTGGCGCACGCGGACAAGAAATTGGGTGAATGGTTGCAGGGGAGCACGCCCCGAAAAGTGATTTACGTCGAAAAGAAGTTGGTCAATTTCGTGGTCTGAAAGGAAACCCTTCCGATGAAGGCCCTAGTTTGCGTTCTGCTGTTGCTCATCGTTCTCCCGGGTTGCGGTTACCGGTTTTCCGTGGAAGGGCCGGGCCCGCGGATCGGAGGAGGGTCTGTTTCCGAACAGGAAGGACCGCCGGTACGGTTGGTCATTCGGGATTTGCGCAACAGCACCTTTCAGAGCAATTTGGAATTTGCGTATACCCGGTACATGCGTGAGCAGTTTGCCGTCAGCAGCGGGGCGCAAGTCGTGGCGGAGGACGCGCAAGCCGATTACGTCATGACGGGCGAGATCGTCTCGGTGACGATCCCGTCGCTCACGTTTTCGTCCGGCCAAACCCGGGAACGTCGCGTGAACGTGGTCGTGCGCGTCACGGTGGCCCATCGAACAACGGGAGAAAGTCTCTGGACGGAAACCGCCACGGGCACCGGAGAGTTTTTTGTCAATCGTGCGCCCGAGGTCGAAGCGCGTCAGGATCAGATCCAGTTTAACCGGGTCCTGCAAGACCGGGCCTTGGAGCAGGCCGGCCAGGCGGCCGCGGAAATGTTGGCCGCCGCGTTCTGGGCCGCGAGGGACCAAGGGATTTTTTCCGAGTCTCGCGCCCCATCCTCTTCTTCCTCAACCGGCAAATTGCTCCCTCTCCCCCACGAGGGAGAGGGTTGGGGTGAGGGGGCGTGAAGACCCGGTGATCAAACCTGCCGAACTCGGTCCGGCTCTGAAAGAGACGCGGCTGTTTCTGGTCCTTGGAGAAGAAGACTGCCTGCGCGATCAGGCCATCGAGACGATTCGCACCCATCGCGCCTCGCGTGCCCGGGACGAACATGCGGGCGACGTCAGGAGCGACGCCGGCGATTTTTCCTGCGACGTCCTGTACGGCGATGAGACGAATGCCCAGGAAATTTTAGCCCGTGTCCAGGAAGTGCCCTTCTTTTCAACCCACCAGGTGGTTCTTCTGAAATGGGCAGACAAACTTTCCGCCAAAGAAGGGGAAGCTCTGCTCCCCTATTTTTCCGCACCGTCCGATTCGACTACCATGATCGTTTCCGCGGGGAAACTGGATGGCCGGCTGAAATGGGTCCAGGCCTTGAAAAAACAGGCGGTGGTGGTGAACTGTGCGCCCTTGTACGACAATCAACGATTGGGGTGGATCCGCCAGGAGGCCGCGCGGTTGGGGATTCGGCTGGATGCCGAAGCCTCGGGGTTACTGAAAGAACTGGCGGGCGAAGGGTTGTCCGTAGTCCGGCGGGAATTGGAGAAGTTGGCGCTCTACGTCTCGACGAAAGGACCGGTCACCGCTCATGACGTGGTCGCCGTCCAGGGCGCAGAACCCGGCGCGTCGGTGTTTGACCTGTCGGGAGCCATTATCCAAGGCAGGGTGTCGCAAGCTCTCTTCATTTTGGAGAAAACTCTGGAGGCTGGCGAGGCTCCGCTCCGGATTCTCGGCGCGTTGCTATGGCAATACCGGCGTCTGTGGAAAGCCAAAGACGGGCTGAGTCGCCGGGTCAATGAGGCAGCGGTCGCAAAGTCCCTGGGGATCACACCTTACCGGCAGGGCGAGTTTTTTTCCATGGTCAAACGCGTTCCCCCGGCGCATTTTCCAGCGGCGTTTCGGGCCTTTTCAGCTACGGACCGTGCGCTGAAGGGTGCGGCGGCCGGGTCCCCGCACCGGATCATGCATGCCTTGATCATGGACTTGTGCCGGTCTGCGAAAACTCCGTCCCGGCTGCAGATGCCGCGTGAACATATGAGATAATGGCCGGTCTGGCCATATAAGACCCTCTCCCCTGGCGGGAGAGGGCAGGGTGAGGGGGGCTTTATTGTGCTTTGAACGCGTTGAACTGGGTCGAGAGTTGAGAAATACGGCGCGAAGCGGTATTCCGATGGAGGGCGCCTTTGGTCACGGCCTTGTGAAGGGCCGAGGTGGCTTCCCGGAGAAGGGGTTGAGCCGCATCCGCATCCTTTTCCTGGAGAGCGGTTTTAAACTTCTTCACCACCGTCTTGGTGCGATGCAGGATCGCATGGTTCCGCGCGTGACGCTTCTCGGATTGACGGGCACGTTTAATCGTTGATTTATGAACAACCGGCATCTTTTTTCTCCATCAAGAGGTTCAAAGAAAAGACTATTAACATAGCCCCGTCTCGATGGTCAACGGGAAAGAGATAAGTATGGAGCGGAACATCAAAGGATCGGAGATTCAAGCCAAAGAGCGACTCGTGTTCGCCCTGGACGTGCCGACGGCAAAGGCCGCCGAAGCAATGTTGGATTGCGTGCAGGAGACCGTGGGGGTGATCAAGATCGGGTTGGAACTCTTTACGAGCGAAGGCCCTGCAGTCGTTCGGATGGTGCAGAGATACGGCAAACCCGTGTTTCTCGACTTGAAGGTGTTGGATATTGCAGAGACGGTGCAACGGACCGTCGCGCGGGTCGCGGACATGGGCGTTTCCTTCCTGACGGTGCATGCCGATCGCAAGGCGTTGGCCGCCGCGGTGCAGGGCCGGGCAGGCAACCCGGCACTGTACATTCTGGCGGTGACGGTGTTGACGAACGTCGCGCAAGCGGATCTTCGGGAATGCGGATTCGACGGGACCGTGGAACACGCCGTCGTGGCTCGTGCAAGGCTGGCCGCCGAGGCGGGGTGTGACGGGGTGATTGCCTCGGGCCGGGAACCCGCGGCCATTCGTTCGGCGATCGACGCGCCGTTGTTGATCGTCACGCCCGGCGTCCGGCCTGCGGGGCAGGGAGAGGATGAGCATGCTCGCGCCACGACGCCGCGACAAGCCATTCACGCAGGAGCGGATTATCTGGTGGTGGGCCGGCCGATTCGAGATGCGCCCGATCCCCGTGCCGCGGCGCAGGCGATCGTGTCGGAAATGCAAGCAGCCTTTGATCAGCAATCACTCTCCCCTTGAGGGAGAGTCGGAGAACCCTGTAGGGGACGGCCTGTGTGCCGTCCCGCAGGTGAACCAAGGGCCTCTGTCTTGCGTCGTGTCGGGCCTTTTCAGTAAGATCTCTCTACACGCGGGAAATGATTTTAGGAACCTCTGATTTCTTGTGATAGCGGGATGGAGGGCAAGGCGTCCCAGAGCGAAACCCGAGGCTTATCATAGATAGAGATAGGTGAGGGTTGAGCGAGGACACAACGCAGCCATACGCCCGATAGTGCAATAAAGCAGAGGTTCCTTTACTCGTTGGATGGTGGGTGTAGCTCAGTTGGTTAGAGCGCCGGATTGTGGATCCGGAGGTCGCGGGTTCAATTCCCGTCACTCACCCCACTCTATTAAACCAGTCCAGTGCGTGAGAAGTCTGAACCTCCTCCGATCCTGTCTATGTCTCTGGATTTGCAAAAGTCCAGGTTAACCCCTCGATACCGTTAAATAATCCTTGAAGAGACTATGATGAGCCAGTCATCGCGGATCGGTTTAAAATTCCCACAGCAATGTGGAAATGACATCCAATGTTATAGAAGGGTTATTAACGACTACCGTAAATCGATTGCCATGACAGACCAGGATGTCCTTTTCGATTGTAGGGAAATCGATTTTATTCGACCCTTGGGAGTTAATATCCTTGCTCTTTTAATCCGAAGTTTGTTGCAACAGACTTCAAGAAAGATCTTCTTTACACATCCCAGTGATCGTGCCTGCAGGAAATATTTCGAGGATCAAGGTTTTTACAAAGAATTTCGCATTCAAGATAATGTCATCAAGGCCGTCCCTCGAAGCACTAGCGTGGGACTTCGCAGAATCGAATCGTTTGAACCCTTGTATCTCGAAGAGATTGCTGAGTGGTTAAATCGAAATTCGTTGTTGCCGGATCAGGTCATTAAAGATGCCGTCAAAATTACGCTTTCAGAGATCATCAACAATGTAATAGATCATAGCCGATCCTCTATAGGTTGCTATATCAGTGCTCAAGCGTATCCTAATGAGAACCGATTAATATTCTCAGTTGCCGATCTTGGGGTAGGGTTTCTTGAAACTCTTCGTCCTGAATATAACGATTTGAGTAAAAATGAAGAGGCAATTGCATTGGCAGTACAATCAGGGGTATCATCGAAGTCCAGGGGTGGAAATGCCGGGGCTGGCCTTGATATTCTTTGCGATTTTCTCAAACATTGTTCCGGGCACTTAGAAATCATTTCTATTGATGGTGTATGGCGTCAGAATCCTGATGGAACCTCGTCAACTGATACAATTCCCTTTTCCTTTCCCGGCTCCTGCATTAACATTGAATTTGATAATCAAAAAATTATGAATATTTCATTATGATGAAAAAGTTAATCGTCAAAGACGTTGTTGGTCCCTATTGTGGGACGTATGAGGATGGAGCCAAACTGTATCGTGTGCTCTATGGTCTCCTCAAAGATTCCCAACAAGTCGAGTTAGACTTTGACGGGATTGAATTAACTTCTTCTTCGTTTTTCAATGGAGCCATCGTTAACCTTTTGCAAGAATTTACTGGCAAGGACGGACAACTGCCTCTTTCTTTTTGTAATTTAACGCTACGGGATAAATTTATTTTAGCCCGCACCTTGAAAGCCGCAAAGCATATGTCCGAAGTGGTCGTCGAAGCTTAAAGCATTTACCTCTTTGGTTCTACCACTCTGTCTCTCTTTTTCATTCTGAACATAAGCTGTTGACGGTGGCCAAGCTTCATGGGGTAAGTGCGCAACCGGTCTACGCGTGGCGTAAGCGCTACGGGGCTAGAGGTGGAAGACGTGCGCTGGTTGCGGGAATTGAAGTATGAGAATGGACGGTTAAAGAAGACGAAATTTCCTGGATAAGGGGATCATTTTTCTTTGTATTTACAGGCAATTTCATTGACCCGAAGATAGTCGGCAATAAATAAATCCATCAACTGTGACACGCCAGTCAAAATAAATGCGTTATTGGTATGGGTTCCTGTTAACGATCTTTGCCAAGTTGTAGCCGTCCCATGGCGCATAGAGATGGTATCGTCAAAAAGTCTTTTGTTGAGTGCAACCTTTATAGAAAATGCATTCCCGGCAACTGTCACAACAACATGCAAAAATGGGGCAAAGCTTTTATCGGTATAGATTCGAGCGGCCCGCAATCGCGACTCGACGGCAGCCAAAATGGATTGTTTGGTCAGCCCAATTCGGTTCGCATCATGGGAAAGTTCCTCAACAATAATGGCAACAGGCTCACAATTCAGATAGAGCTCGAAATAGTCTATGCCAAACTGGTCACGTTCTTCAGGTGTCATAGACCTTATTTTGTTCAAGTGCTCTCCAAGGAATTTAATTGATTTTTCGGAAAGATTTTCCTCAAAGGTTTCTTTAAGGTCTTCATCGGAAAATGCCTTAAGACCTTCACGGGTAGGCTTCTCCTCTTCGGCCCACACCACGGGGAGATTTAAGGTGGAAGCCATGAGCAGGGTAAGACCCCATAAGACAAGAGCACCTAAGTCATTGAACATCTTCATGTTTCATCCTCCAGTAATGGCAAATTTTCCTCATAAACAGGAAAGGCTTGTTTCATATTACGAATAGTTCTTGATTGATCTGGCCAGGCAACGGTTGACTGGAAAGGAAAGATCTTGTGGGTGGTCGCAAGCAAATTCAGAAAGCATACGAAAAGGCCGTCGTGCAACAGTTTGCTCAATTCCGTCTTCAGTCGCGGGCTGAGAACTGGCATATTGTACAAGACCACGAGGACCCGCCTGATGGACTCTTAAAAAGAAATGATAAACACCTATGGCTCGAAGTAGTGGATGTTTACCACAATTCTGACGAAGCTCATGAAGAACGATCAGCGGTTACACCCGGTGAAAAGCGGTATTATCATACACCTCAACCATGCTTTTCCAGAGACCCTATAGATTTTATGGCTCAGAGGGTTTTTGAGGAAGTAAAAAAGAAAATGCAGAAGATAGGATATGCTCGACTGAAAGACACTTACGGGCCTGGTGTTCTAATCTGCTGCGAAAGAGACCCACTGTTTGATTCGTCTATAGACCTCGAATTCACTTTAGAGAAATTTCGCACGAGCGGTCAGGATTTTCATGACCTAAATGAAAAGGTATTTCAAGAAATTTACCTTTTTGAGCAGAACAGTAAATTTCATAAGCTCTTTCCATTGCAATAACAACCGCAGTGGTTCTTGGTAATGGACGGAATCAGGAACCGGAAATCCGGGAAAAGGCCAGTTTTTCATGTTGCCCGGGATTGCGAGGTTGAGCATTGTTCCTCTGCAATGTGGTGGTGTGAACCGAAAAGTTGGTCAGCCGTGAGACTGTCTCGTTCATGGGTTCGTCTTGGGACCCTCCTTTTTGTTGTTCTCTTGACGGGTGTCTGTTCATTGTCAGAGGCCGAGACCCGGGAGGTGGACTGCAAATCGGCGGAAGCCTGTTTTCAACGCGCCGCGTCGTTTGCCGATGAGCAGCCCGATCAAGTGGGTTTGCTGGTCGAACGGTTTCGCCACGTGCAGGAGGCGTATCCGGGAACCCTCTGGGCCCGGCGTGCCGGGTTTCGCATAGGATGGGCTCTGCTCGAACGTGAACCGGGCCGGGCTATTGAGTACCTCCATGAGGCTCGCAAGGATTTCCCGGTCATCGAAGATTACGTCTTGTTGAAACTCGGTCAGGCCTTGGGGCGTGTGGGTTCCTTGCGTGAATCCGCCCTGGCGTTTGAAGCGGCGTTGGAATCGTCCGTTTCTTCGGCCTTGCGCGACAAAATGTCATATGAGGCGGGGTTTGCCTGGTTCGAGACCGGGCAATGCCGGCCTGCCATCGCGCATCTTGAGCAAGCCACTGCCCGTGATCCGGATTCTCCGTCCGCTCCCCGAGCGTTGTCCCTTCTTGCCGATTGCGCCGGTCGTTTGCAGCAAGTGAACTTGGCGCAGCACGCGCTGGGCGAGCTTTGGCGAAGGCATCCCGAATCTCCCGAAGCCCAAGCCATGGAGCGAGCCGCGCAGTCCGGTCAGCCGGATTCACGGCCTTGGGACCCCTCTTTGGAAGATTATTATGAACGAGGCCAGACGTGGTATGCCTCGGCACGTTTTGAAGCCGCGATTCGGGATTTGCAGAAGTTCTTGGCGGGCCGACCGGACGATTTAAATTACGAGCAGGGACTCTTTCGGTTGGGGATGGCCCACGTGCGGTTGAAGCAGTATCCCCAAGCCGCGCAAGTGTTCCGCCGGTTGTTGGAGAACCCTTCCGACTATACCGGGAAAGCCGCCGTGTGGTTGGCCAAGGTGTATTTGCGACGGGACCAGGGCGGGCGTCTTCTGAAGTTTCGCGATTCGGCCCCTTCCGGCCTAAGCCTGGATGAACAGGCCAAGATCCACTGGCTGAGCGGCGTGTGGGCCGAAGGGGAACGTGCGATTCAGCAAGCCGAGCGGGCTTATGAGGAGGCCTATCGTACGGCGGATCGTTCCGGAATCAAGAGAGACGCGTTGTGGCGGTTGGGATGGCTCCACTATCAACAAGGCGTTTGGGAAAACGCGGTTGAAGCCTTTGACTCGCTCTCGGAGATCGGTCCCGGCCGGCATTGGCAAAACCGGGCGCACTATTGGAAAGCACGGTCGCTTGAACGCATGGGCCGGGTCGATGAGGCGCAAACGGTGTTTGGGCTGGTGGCTGCCGAGTGGCCAATGACCTATTATGGGCAACTGTCCGAGTCGCGCCTGCGACATCCGCGTCCCACGGGACGCCAACCGCGTGAGAACCGGACGAGTCCGGTGATGAACGGTCCCGCATCATCCGCGTTCCGTATCAACACGCATTTCCAAAAGGCCACGGAACTGTCGAAGTTGGGATTTCGCCGGGAAGCACTAAAAGAATTGATGGTGGTGAAGGAGCAATATCGCGATCAGCCGCAAACCTTGTATGCCCTGGCGCGGCATATGCTTGAACTCGGAGATTTTAAAGCACCGATCGTCATCGCCAAACGGTACTTTCGGGAACCGTTGGCGCGTCGCGGGATTTCGCTTGATTCCCCGTTATGGCGCATGGCGTATCCGACGGGATACATGCCGCAGATTCGACGCTATGCGGCTCCGCACGTGCCTCCCTTGTTGGTGGCGGGGATCATCCGTGAGGAAAGTTTGTATAATCCCGAGGCCTTGTCATCCGTCGGTGCCATGGGGCTGATGCAATTGATGCCGGAAACCGCGAACCGTATCGCACGCCGCTTGGGCCTTGCCCTCGTGGACCGGCAGGATTTGTTGCAAGGCGATGTGAACGTGCGGTTGGGGGTGGACTACGTGGGGCAATTGTTACGTGATTATCAGGGGAATCTCATACGTGCCGTCGCCGCGTATAATGCCGGCCCCGCTGCCGTGAAACGATGGATTGCCAAGTTCGGCAACCGCGATCCGGACGAATTCGTGGAGCTGATTTCCTATAGAGAAACCCGTCGGTACGTGAAGCGTGTTCTTACAAGTTATCGTATCTATCGGGCCCTCTATTCCACAACATGTAGTGCTATTCCTCTTGACAGGGCCTGCTAAAGATTTTATCTTAGCCATATTTTATTATTCTGGATTGTCACTAAGGAGTCTATCGCCATGAGCCTTGAAAAGTTGGAAACATTGGAAGTTCGCGTGCGGGGGTTAGTGGAGTTAGTCCAAGAGTTAAAGGATGCCAATGCATCGCTTCAAGAGCAGTTGGCGCTGGTTCAAGAGGAGTTGTCACGGCGGGAGGACTATGGACGCGAGTTGGAAGAAGAGCGTGGGAATATCAAGTTGCGCATTGAAAAGGTCCTGGAGCAACTGGATAGCATGGAGGCGTCCGAGGCCGGCCTGCAAGAGGCGGTCCATGACTAATAGCATCGACGTTGAAGTATACGGGCAGAAATTGGCCTTGCGGCCGATCGAAGATGAAAGCTATGCGCACGAACTCGCCCGATACGTGGAAGGACAAATGCAGACCATCGCACAGGGGGCGACCACAACCACGCCCCTGAAAGTTGCCATTCTGGCCGCGATGAACATTGCGGATCAATTGTTTCGGCAAGAAAGTCGTCGGCAGGCCGGCGAAGCTGAAGTCGAGCGTCGAGCCGAGGGGCTCCTGGAGTGTATCGACTTGCATTTGGAGGCGGACCGTTCCTGAACACTCGATGTTCTTGCATGAAACGTGCCGCTCTGATAACGTGTGGGAAACGTGATTTACATATCTAACCTTTGAGAGAAGGATACATTCGTCGATTAGGAAGAACGAGTGCATCTGACATGGAATGAATCGAGCGTTATAGAATCGAGTGTGTGAATAACCGATGGGCCATGAGATTTGAGTTAAAGGATGGCTCACCCTGTCGGGCTGAGAAGGTAGCCATAAGGCAGAAAGAGTCATCCGGGCAGATCGTTCATAAAAGAGGCCTGAACTTAATGGATTCAAGCAAATGGCGGATAAAATTTTAGATCAATGTAGAAATCTGGGCGTCAGCCAATATCCACCTTTTGCGATGTTCTTCACACACTCTACTATCGAGTAGTATCCGTTTCTCGTCATTCCCTGCCTGTTCTTCTTCGTTCTGCACGCTTCCTGTCGCACGAGTCCATGTGAGCAAAGGATCAACGGTGAGTTGATCTTCTATGCCCGTGGGAACACGGACATTGTCAATCATTCCAAAGGCTGACTTGGGCGCCTTTGCGTGACTGGTGAGAGAAGGGGGTGACGACCATTTTGACGGATATCATCATCATGGCAGTCGTCGGAGCCGTCGGCCTTGGTGTGGGGTTTGTGTTGAATGGAGTGATTCAACGCTCGCGTTTCACCACGCAACGTCGTCAAGCCGAAGACGAACTGCTTCACTTAAGGCAATCCGCGGAACGCGAAGCCGAACATCTTGTCAAGGAAGCGAACATTGAAGCCAAGGATCTGGTGTTTCAAGCCAGAGCTCAATTGGAAAAGACGGAAAAAGAGAAACGAAGCGAATTGCAGTCGCTGGAAAAGCGCGTGGGGCAACGCGAAGAAGGGCTGGAAAGGAAAATCGCCAATTTCGATCGTCGCGAGGAGGAATTTCGCAAGAGAGAACGGGCCGTCTCGGACCGGGAAAGCTCATTGGCGAAACAGGAACGAGTCTGTGAGCAGACGATCCGGGAACATCGTGAGGCCCTGGAGCGGGTGGCCGGATTGACCACGGAAGAAGGCAAGCGTCAATTGTTGGCCGGGATTGAAAGTGAGGTTCGGTTGGAAGCCACGGGTCTGACGAAACGGATCCTTGACGAAGCCAAGGAACATGCGGACCGGGAAGCCCAGCAAATCGTGACCAACGCCATTCAGCGGATCACGCGTGATTACGTCAATGAAGCCACCATCTCGGTGGTGTCCCTGGCCAGTGACGGGATGAAGGGACGAATCATCGGACGGGAAGGCCGGAACATTCGAGCCCTGGAAGCGGCAACGGGCGTGGATTTGATCGTCGATGAAACACCGGAAGCCGTGATCGTCTCCGGGTTCGATCCCTTGCGACGCGAGATTGCCAAAATCTCGCTGGAACGGCTGATGCAGGATGGGCGCATTCATCCCACGCGGATTGAAGAGGTCGTGGAAAAAGTCAAGGGGGATCTGGAAAAGGTGATGCGGGAAGAAGCCGAAAAGGTGATCTTCGAGGTCGGCCTGTCGGATTTTCATCCCGAGATCGTGAAACTACTGGGCCGGTTACGCTACCGAACCAGCTACGGACAAAACAATTTGTACCATGCCCGCGAAGCGTCGTATATCTGCGGCATCATGGCCGCGGAATTGGGCTTGGACATCAAGTTGGCCAAACGCGGGGCGCTGTTGCACGACATCGGGAAAGTGGTCAGCCACGAGGAAGAGGGCACGCATGCGATGTTGGGCGCCGAAATCGCGAAGAAATACGGCGAGTCCGAGAAAATCGTGAATGCCATTGCCGCACACCATGAACAGGTTGATCCGATTTGCCCGGAATCCGTGCTGGTGGCCGCGGCGGAAGCGTTATCCGCGGCGCGGCCCGGTGCGCGACGCGAGACCCTGGAAGCCTACGTGAAACGGTTGGAGAAACTGGAAGGCTTGGCCGTGGGCTATGACGGGGTGGATAAGGCCTATGCCATTCAGGCCGGGCGGGAAGTGCGCGTGATCGTTCGACAGGAAAAATTGTCCGACAATGAAGCGCTTGTTTTGTCCCGCGACCTGTCCAAGAAAATCGAGCAGGAAATGACCTACCCCGGCCAGATTAAAGTGACGGTGATCCGGGAAAGTCGATTCGTCGAATTTGCCAAATAACCGAGTCGAGAACGGGAAACGGTAGTCTTTGTGGTTGTGTTGTTTATCGGTGATATTGTCGGTGAGCCCGGACGGCGGAGCATCACCAATAACATCCATCGGGTGAGCGAACAGTATCGCGTCGATATTGTGATCGGGAACGCCGAGAACGTGGCCGGCGGGTTCGGCTTGACGGCCGACTTGGCGAATGATTTGTTTGACTTGGGGTTTTCGGCGCTCACGACGGGGAATCACGTCTGGGACAAAAAGGAAATGGTGGAGTATATTCGCAAGGAACCCAGGATCCTGCGACCGGCGAATTATCCCGACGGCACGCCGGGGCAAGGGTCGTTCATCATTGACCGGCCGAACGGCCGGAAGATCGGGCTGATTCAGGTCATGGGCCGGGCGTTCATGCCGGCGCTGGATTGTCCCTTTCAGGTAGTCAAGCGCGAAGTCAAAAAGCTGCAAGCTCAGACCCCCTGCATTATTGTGGATATGCACGCGGAAACCACGGCCGAGAAGATGGCGATGGGATATTTTTTGGACGGCCAGGTGACGGCTGTCGTGGGCACGCATACGCACGTGCAAACCGCGGATGAGCAAATCCTTCCCAAGGGTACGGCCTACTTGACGGATATCGGGATGACCGGTCCCGTCAATTCCGTGATCGGCATGAAAAAAGAACTGGTGATCGACAAATTTCTCACGCAGATGCCCCGACGGTTTGAAGTCGCCTCCGGCCCGGCGGTGCTGGGCGCCGCGGTGATCGAACTGGACCCCGCAACCGGAAAAGCCATCGGCATCCAACGTGTGCGAGAAATCGCGTAACGTAACGCTTCCGACTCGTGTCTGCCGCTCCTCCGACTGTTTATACGGTTACCCAACTGACGGCGAATATTCGCGCGACCCTGGAACACGCTTTTTCGGAAGTGTGGGTCGAAGGGGAAATCTCGAACCTGCGCATCCCTTCTTCCGGGCACGTCTATTTTTCCCTGAACGATCAGGACAGCCAAATCCGCGCGGTTCTCTTTCGCCGGGTCGCCGCGGCGCTCCCGTTTCACGTGGAAAACGGTCTCACGGTCTTGGTAAAAGGCCGCGTCAGCGTGTACGAACCGAGAGGCGACTATCAGCTCATCCTGGAGTATCTCGAACCCAAGGGCATCGGCGCGCTGCAGGTTGCCTTTGAACAACTCAAGAAACGTTTCGATCAGGAAGGACTGTTTGACCCCGGGCGTAAACGTCCGCTTCCGGGTTTTCCTCGCCGCGTCGGGGTGATCACCTCCGGGACGGGAGCCGCGCTGCACGATATTGTCACGGTTGTCCACCGCCGCTGCCCGGTGACCCGCCTGCGAGTCTTTCCCGTGGCCGTGCAGGGACCCGGGGCCGCGCAACAAATCGCGGACGCCGTGCAACAGGCCAATCAGCACACGGATCTCGACGTACTTATCGTGGGGAGAGGGGGAGGGTCCTGGGAAGATCTCTGGAGCTTTAATGAAGAGGTTGTGGTTCGGGCCATTGCGGGCTCTCGCGTTCCGGTGATTTCAGCGGTGGGCCATGAAATCGATTTCACCTTGTCGGATTTTGCCGCCGATTATCGAGCGCCGACGCCTTCGGCCGCGGCGGAATCGGTTTCGCCCGTCTTGGTCGACTTGATCGAAGACATACGGAACAAGCACGCAAGGCTTGCACGGGCTATGCGCGGCACATTCAGGTTTCACAGGCATCAGGTGGAATTGGCCTTGCACGCGCTTCCCGTTCCTTCGCAGATCCTCCAACGTCAGGTGCAGCGGGTGGATGAACTCAGTTTCCGTCTCGGCAGCGGGATTCGGTCCATGCTTGCCGTGGTACGCCCGAGATTGGATGCATTCACCGCCGGCCTGCAACGAATCGGCCCGGGTCAATCGTGGCAACGGGGAAGCCTGATGCTGCCCCAGCTTCGTCAACGACTCTCCCGGGCCATGCCGTGGGCGCTTAACGGGAAAAAACAGCAATTACGAACCGTGGCCGGCACCCTCGACACGTTGAGCCCGCTGGCGATTTTATCTCGCGGGTACAGCATCATTGAGACCGTTCCCGGGGGAACAATTGTGAAGGATGCGCAAGCCGTCCAAGCCGGTGACCGGATTCGCGCCAGACTGGCCGAAGGACGACTGTCCTGTCTCGTTGAACAAACGGAGCGGCAATCTTGACGTCCCGTGAACACCGCGTATAATGCGGTTCTTCGCGTCGTTGATGGCGGGCAGAATTTCGACCGTATGCAAAAGAATTCTCCATGCCAGCTTGCTGCCTGCACCCTCAGTTTTTTCCTCCCCTTTGTAAGGGGAGGTCAGGTGGGGTAGAGTGGACACCCATGGATCACGGCGCGCGCGCTCCCGGACGGCGAGTCTACCTCCCCTCGCCCCTCCTTACAAAGGAGGGGAACAGGAGAGGCGGCCTGAGAGGGGGCATTTTCATGCCGAGCGAAGGATCGACGCCCCAAGAGCCGCGTGACGGCAAGCGTTGACCTGATATCGACGTCCACGGGTAGATATGGCAGCCTTAAAATTCGAAGATGCCTTAGCCAGGCTGGAGACGATCGTCACCGAGCTGGAAAAAGGCGACCTCCCGCTGAATGATTCCTTGAAGATGTTTGAAGAAGGAATCAAGCTTTCGAAAACCTGTCTCAAGATGCTGGATGATGCCGAACGGAAAGTCGAGATCATGGTCCAGGACAAGGACGGGAAAAAGCGAGTGGAAGCGTTTTCCATCGAGGAAGAAGGAACAAGCTGAAACCCGGCGCTCTTTCCCGATACTGCCGGAGACGTCATCCCCACTTTGATGCTCTCCAAAAATTCCAAACAACGACTTGACGAAGTGCTGGTCAAGCGTCAGTTGGCCGGAAGCCGGGAGCAAGCGCAACGAATGATCCTGGCGGGATTGGTCACCGTCGATGGGACCCGCGTGGAAAAGCGGGCGACACTCGTGTCGGGACAAGCGGCCATTGCCGTGGAAGGGCCCGCGAGTCCTTTTGTCAGCCGGGGCGGTGAAAAACTTGCGCCCGCGTTGGACGCCTTTTCCGTGCACGTCGTGGACCGGATCGTCCTGGACGTCGGAGCGTCGACCGGCGGTTTCACGGATTGTCTTCTCCGGCACGGGGCTGGCCGGGTTTATGCCGTAGACGTGGGGTACGGGCAATTGGATTGGAATCTCAGAAACGATCCACGCGTCGTTGTTCTCGAGCGACGGAACATTCGGCATCTCGACCGCGCTTCCGTGCCCGAGCCCATTCAACTGGCCGTCATTGACGTCTCCTTTATTTCGCTCCGCTTGGTGTTGCCTTGTGTGGTGAAATTTTTGGCACCCGGTGCGGCGGTCGTTGCCCTGGTCAAGCCACAGTTTGAAGCCGGCATCAAACAGGTGGGACGGGGTGGCGTGGTCCGGGACGACGGGGTCCGGCAGGACGTGGCGCGGCGTATCCGGGAGATGGCGCAACAATTGGGATTTGAGTGTCTCGGCCTTTTCGATTCCCCCGTGCAAGGGAAAAAAGGGAATCGCGAAATTTTTCTGGGTCTGCGATGGACCGTCGCGGATTCGGCGAGTGCGTGCCCGCAACCTGAGGACAGGCCATGAACATCTTGGTGACGGGCGGTGCGGGATTTATCGGGTCTCATATTGTGGATCAGTTTGTGGGGGAAGGACATCGTGTCTCCGTGATCGATGATCTCTCTACGGGGAAACGCAAGCAGGTTCACCGCAATGCCGTCTTCTATAAAGGGAACGTGTGCGATCCACGAATAGAAAAGGTGTTTCTCAAGGAACGTCCCGTGGTGATCGTGCACATGGCCGCTCAAATGAACGTCCGGAAGTCTACGGAGGATCCCGTATTCGATGCGGAAGTGAATATCATCGGCACGCTTCAACTTCTGAAGTTGGCCGTCCGGCACGGCGCCAGAAAAATACTGTTTGCTTCTTCCGGGGGCACGGTCTACGGAGAACAGGAGGTGTTCCCGGTTTCAGAAGCTCATCCGACGCGCCCGTTGTCCCCATACGGGGTCAGTAAACTCACCTGCGAACACTACCTTGAGTACTATCGCCGCGTTGCCGGGCTGCAATACGTTGCCCTGCGGTTAGCCAACGTGTATGGCCCGCGACAAAATGCCGACGGCGAAGCCGGCGTGATCGCGATTTTCACGCAAAACATGTTGAGGGGTGAACAACCCCGGATACACGGGAATGGCTTTCAAACGCGGGATTACGTCTACGTTGGAGACGTGGTGGAAGCGGTGCGGGAAGTATTCCTTCAACCGGTAGAAGGCATCTTCAACGTCGGAACCGGGACCGAGACGACGGTCAATGAGATCTTCGCCAGGCTGAAGGAATTGACGAACTCGCCATGTCAGGAAATCCACGGTCCCGCGAAAAAAGGCGAGCAACTGCGCAGTGTGCTCGATGCGAGCAAACTGGAGAAAGAGACGGCGTGGGCGCACGCCGTGTCCCTCTCGGAAGGCTTGGATGAAACGGTGAAATTTTTTCAGCAGCAGAAGCGTTGACGCTTCAGTGATGATCAATAGCGCGGAACCGAGTGGTCGATTTCAACGGACCAGGCGTCAATGCCCCCGATCAGGTTTTTCACGTTGGAGAACCCTTGCTGGAGCAGGAATCCCACGGCATCGGCGCTACGCATGCCTTTATGACACAAGGCCACGATTTCATCGGCCGGGTCGAGTTGATTGAGCGATTGGGGTAACGTACCCAAGGGAATGAGGGTGGACCCTTCAATCTTGGCCATGGAAA
This sequence comes from Nitrospirales bacterium, assembly GCA_022828225.1. Lineage (GTDB taxonomy): Bacteria > Nitrospirota > Nitrospiria > Nitrospirales > UBA8639 > Bin75. Next base: position 79,681 of record JAJEJG010000013.1, read on the forward strand.
ATTCATGCGGTTCCCGGACATCCAATAAGAACACTTTGTCCCCTTTATCCAAGCGACCCTTCAGTTCTTGCACGGTAATGGTATAACTCATCTGCGGACCTCCTTTAAAAAAATATGATAGTCTTGGCAGTGAGTCGGTGTCAATTCGCGGGCTGCCCCCTCTCCCCCACGAGAGAGAGGGCTGGGGTGAGGGGGAAATGGGCATCGAGATGATCGAGTCGTTCCATCGCCGGACAAAGACTTGGACACTGGTATGAGTATCCCAATCGTATCTATCTCTCGTATTGCTGAAATGGTCGGGAAGGAAGTCCGTCTCCGGGGATGGGTTCGGCATCATCGATCGAGCGGCAAACTCCAGTTTCTGACGCTTCGGGACGGGGCCGGGGAGCTACAGGCCATTTTGAGCAAGGGGACCCTGGGAGATGAACAATTCAGTCTCGCGGCTCACCTGACGCAGGAATCCTCCTTGACGGTCACCGGCGTCCCTCGTGCGGAGTCCCGGGCTCCGGGGGGGTACGAAATAGAGGTGACCGCACTTGAGATCATTCACCTCGCCGAACCGTTTCCCGTACAACCCAAAGAGCATGGCGTCGGATTTCTGATGGATCACCGCCATCTCTGGCTTCGTTCGACCCGGCAACAGGCGATCCTCAAAATTCGGCACGCGATCATCAAAGCCTGCAGGGACTTTTTCGACGAACGGGAATTTGTCCTGATCGACGCACCCATATTTACGCCGAACGCGTGCGAAGGCACGACCACGCTTTTTCAAACGCAATACTTTGAGGACACGGCTTACTTGACGCAAAGCGGGCAATTATACGGGGAAGCGGCCGCAGCGGCTTTCGGAAAAGTGTATTGCTTCGGGCCGACGTTTCGGGCTGAGCAATCCAAGACCCGCCGGCACTTGATGGAGTTCTGGATGGTGGAGCCTGAAGTGGCCTTTGCGGAATTACCCGACGCGATGGACCTGGCGGAGGCGTTCGTAGCGATGGTGGTGGAACGGGTGCTGGAGAACTGCCGGAACGAATTGGAGGTGCTGGAACGCGACGTATCCAAATTGGAAGCGGTTGTCCCGCCTTTTCCGCGACTGACCTATGATGAAGCGATCCTGCGCTTGCAGAACCTCGGTTCGTCGATCGAGGAAGGCGAGGATTTCGGGGCGGAGGATGAAACCGTCCTGTCCAAGCAGTTCGACAAACCCGTCCTGGTGCACCGGTATCCCGCCAAGATCAAGGCCTTTTATATGCAACCCGACCCGGACAATCCCGACCGGGCGCTGTGTATGGACATGTTGGCTCCGGAAGGGTACGGCGAAATCATCGGGGGCGGGCAACGCATTCATGATTACGGGACGTTAGCCGCACGCCTCCAGGACCACCAACTGGTGGTGGAAGCCTTCCGGTGGTACCTGGACCTGCGGCGCTACGGGTCCGTCCCCCATGCCGGGTTCGGCATGGGCATCGAACGCGCCGTGGCCTGGATGTGCGGCCTTCCGCACGTGCGTGAAACCATTCCCTTCCCGCGCATGCTGTACCGCCTGTACCCCTAGGCCGGATGAGCCCCATTCCTGGCTGTTAACCGGGATGTTCTTTCCTGACATCTGCCGGAAGTCTGCTGCGTTAACCCAACGTAGAAAATCAGGACAGGAGACCCTTTCTGAGCAGGGTTTCGTCAATTTCAATAACTAGTTGATTTTGCTTGACAAAATTGTGAATACGAGTATATTTCACCCATAAAGTGGAAAAAAGTGGAGGAAAGTGGAATTAAACAGGGGTAATGTAGGAATAATTGGATAATCTGATTCATGTTCCGGTGTTATTAGAGGAGGTTTTGACCTGGTTACGACCGCGTAAACAAGGGTGTTACTTGGATTGCACTATAGGCATGGGAGGGACGGCAGAGCAGATCCTGAAGGTGAGCGAACCCGACGGCATCCTCATCGGGATCGACCGGGACCCTCAGGCGATTGCCCATGCACAGACAAGGTTTGAAGCCTACGGGTCCAGGATCCAGTTGTTTTGTGAAAATTTTCAACGTGTGAAATCGGTCATGAACCTAGCCAACAGGGAACGCGCAGACGGTATTCTGTTCGATTTGGGTGTGTCGTCGGCGCAATTGGATCAGCCGGAGCGAGGGCTGAGTTTTCAACAGGACGGTCCCTTGGATATGCGGATGAATCCCACTTGCGGTCACACGGCTGAAGACCTCGTCAACACACTGCCTGAAACGCAGTTGGCTCGGATCATCCATGAGTTGGGGGAAGAACGCTATTCCCGGCGGATTGCGCGGGCCATCGTGCGGGTTCGCCGTCAATCCCCTTTACGGGGCACGATGGATTTGTCTCGGGTGATCAGAGAATCCGTCCCCCGGTCTTACCGGTCCGGACGCCTTCATCCTGCGACCCGGACCTTTCAAGCGTTTCGGATGGCAGTCAATGATGAATTGGGCTCGCTGCAAACCGGGCTCGACGAGGTGATCGACGTTCTGGCCCCGGGAGGTCGACTGTGTGTGATTTCGTTTCACTCGCTGGAAGATCGTGTGGTGAAACAGACGTTTCGTCGCTTGGCTCTCGAGGCTCCGGATCAATGGACCATCCTGACGAAGAAACCCGTTTCCCCTTCCCTGCAAGAGCGTCGTGCCAATCCCCGCGCGCGTAGCGCGAAGTTGCGAGTTCTTGAACGAAAGCCCGGGTGGGGAGACGAACAACGAGGTCACGCATGAGGTGGGTTCTCTGGTCCTTGTTGGTAGTGAGCGTGAGCGGAGTGCTCCTGTTTTACGTGTGGGGAAAGGTCGACGTCGTACGAGTCGGGTATGAACTGGACGCCTTGCTGAAGAAAAAAGCCGCCTTGACGCAGGAGCACGAACGATTGCAGGCCCGGTTGTCTCAGTTGACGGCACCCGAGCGAATTGCCTTGGAGGCCGGCGATAAACTGGGGATGAAACCTCCGGGCGCCCGGCAAGTGGTGTTGGTCCCGAGCCACCCGGAGGACGGAACGCCGAGCGATGGACCCGAGCCGCCGCTTCGCTTGGCTCGGCAAACGGGAGAATGACGATGAACCGGTCATTCACGAAAGAGGAAGTCAAAGCAGCCGGAGAGGGGACCGGACGACGGGCTTTCATTGGTCTGTGTTTCCTGTTCGGGTTCATCATTCTGTTCCTGCGTTTTGGCTACCTGCAGGTCCTTCAAGCGGAAACGATGAAACTGAAAGCCCGTCAGCAGCACGAGAAGCCTATCACCTTGGCTTCCAACCGTGGCGCCATTGTGGACCGGCAAGGGAAACCGCTGGCCTTGAATCTGGACGTGTCGTCCGTCTATGCCACGCCGTCCTCCATTGACGACCCTGCCGGGGTTGCGCACCAACTCACACAGGTGCTGGGCGTTCCACGAGAGCCTCTGGAAAAGCGCTTGCGGGCCGAACGGGATTTCGTGTGGGTTCAGCGAAAAATTGAGGATGCGCAGGTCAAACGGCTGAACGATCTGGACCTTCCCGGGATTGACGTCGTGGTGGAATCGCGTCGCTTTTATCCCAAGGGGACGTTATTGGCCCATGTCCTGGGATTCGCGGGAATCGACAGTCAAGGCCTTGAAGGGCTCGAAAACGGATATGACAAGCACCTTCGCGGCCAGGTGCGCCAAGTGGTGTTGCAGCAGGACGCGCTGGGACGAATCATCATTCCCGAAAACCGGCGGAAACCTCAGCCTCTGTCCGGCCATGCGATCTCCCTGACCATCGATGAAGTCATTCAGTATATGGCGGAGGAAGCTTTGGACCAAGCCGTCCAAGCCACCAAGGCGCGGGGCGGGGCCGTTCTGGTCATGGTCCCCAAAACCGGCCAGATGTTGGCTTGGGCCCTTCGTCCCACGTTTGACCCGAATCATATCCCCCAGGCGTCACCCGAACAGTGGAGGAACCGCGGCGTGACGGATCCCTACGAACCGGGCTCGACCCTCAAGGTCATTCTGGCCGCCGCCGCCCTGGAAACGAATAGCATTACCCCCGATACCTTGCTGTATGCGGGTGATGGTGAGGTTCCGATCAGTGGGACCGTGATCCATGACCATGAAAAAGCCGGGTGGTTGACGTTTCGTGAAGCCGTCCAGCGATCCAGCAACGTGGCCTTCGTGAAGATGTCGTGGGATTTGGGGAAAGAACAAGTCTATCAGTTCTTGCGCACGTTCGGCTTTGGTGAAAAAACGGGAATCGATCTTCCGGGAGAATCCATCGGCATCCTGAGACGTCCGGACCAGTGGAGTCTGCGGACGCTCCCGTCACTAGCCATCGGGCAGGAAATTGCCGTGACGCCGTTGCAGCTCCTGACGGCCGTGTCGGCCATTGCCAACGAGGGTTGGCTGATGAAGCCGTTTCTGGTTCGGGAAATTTCCGATCAACAAGGAAGGAGCGTCTGGGAGCACGTTCCCCATATTCGCCGCCGGCCCATTAGCGCCGAGACCGCTAAAACCGTCACGGATCTCCTGGTCAACGTGGTGGAGCGAGGGACGGGGAAACGCGCGGCCGTCCCGGGCTACCGGGTGGCCGGCAAGACCGGAACGGCGCAGAAGGTCGATTCTGAAACGGGCACGTATTCGTCCACTAAATTCGTGGGATCGTTCGTCGGATTCGTCCCTGCGGATGACCCTCAGCTCGCCATATTAGTGGTGATCGACGAACCGCAAGGCCCGGCTTGGGGAGGGGTGGTGGCGGCGCCGGTATTTCGGAAAGTGGCGGAGCAGGCGCTCAGATATTTGAGCGTGGCTCCCGGCGATGAATCCCGGATGGTGGCGTCCCGGTCTTCATCATAGCCTCTACCTCCCCTTACCCCTCCTTACAAAGGAGGGGAATGAAGGAGTGCCCCCTCTCCCCCACGAGGGAGAGGGCTGGGGTGAGGGGGAAATTGTCAACGAATGACCGAGTACGTACAGGATGACGTTAGCGACGTTATTGCTGCCCATCGACGTGGTCAGCACGACGGGCAATCTTGACGTGGAACTGTCCGGGATCACGGATGATTCACGGGAAGTCACACCAGGCAGTTTGTTTGTCGCTGTCAAAGGGCAGCAGGTCGATGGTCATGCGTTTATCGATCAGGTATATCGGCAACAGATAGGGGGCGTCGTGGTTCAAGCACCGTTTCAAGCTCCATCCCACGTCAGGAAACAAGGCGGACCAGCCTGGATCGAAGTCGAAGATTCCAGGAAAGCGCTCGGTCAGTTGGCCGCGAAGTTCTTTCAGCATCCCTCCCAAGCCTTATCTATGGTCGGGGTAACGGGAACGAACGGTAAAACCACGGTGGCACACGCGAGTCAGGCGATCCTGGAGCATGGCGGCCTTCGGACGGGTCTCATGGGCACGGTGGGCTATCACGTCGGCGCCGAGTCCCAGGCCGCCAGTCATACGACGCCGGGTGCGATTCCGTTGCAGGCGTTTTTGCATCGTATGGTGGGCGCGGGTCTGGATACCGCGGTTTTGGAAGTTTCCTCGCACGCCTTGGCCCTGGACCGGGTCGAAGGCTGTGAATTCGACGTGGCGGTCTTCACGAATCTGACCCAGGACCATTTGGATTTCCACGAGACGATGGAGTCCTATTATCACGCGAAATCCCGTCTGTTCCGGGAATTCGTCGTCCCCGCGGCCAAGACGGGGCCTAAACGGGCAGTCATCAATATTGACGATGCATGGGGCGTCCGGTTGCACGCCGAGACCCCGGTGCCGGTCTGGACGTATGCTCTGCATCAGAGAGCGGATCTCCACGCGACGAACGTAAGTCTCTCGATGGAGGGCACCCGGTTTACCGCCCATACACCCTATGGCTCCTTGGACATCGAAAGTGCCTTGGTCGGGGAACACAATGTCTCGAACTTGTTGGCGAGTATCGGCGTCGGTCTGGCCAGGGGCCTGTCACTCGAAGACGTCCGGGAAGCTATCCGGGCATTCCGTACGGTGCCGGGCCGGTTCGAACGGGTGGACGCGGGGCAGGCTTTCTCCGTGATCGTGGATTACGCCCATACGGAAGATGCACTGGCCCGGCTCCTGGATGCCGCCCGGCAACTGCAACGGGAACGGATCATCACGGTCTTCGGATGCGGTGGCGATCGTGACGCGGGGAAACGACCGAACATGGGACGAATCGCGGCTCAGCGCAGTGACGTGGTGTTCCTGACCTCGGACAATCCTCGCACCGAAGATCCCGAAGCGATCCTGCGCGATATTGAACAAGGCGTGCAGGGTCTTGCGGCGTCGGAACGGGCCGCGTCGTACGTGATCCCTGACCGTCGAGGGGCCATTCGGGCGGCGCTCCTTGAAGCCCGTCCGGGCGACCTGGTGTTGATTGCCGGCAAAGGGCATGAAGATTATCAGATCATCGGCACGACGCGGTATCGTTTTGATGACCGGGAAGTGGTGCGTGAACTGTTGGCCGGACTGCCGGACGGGAAATAGGCTCTCCGGCAATGGCGCTGTTTACGGGGGACGAAGTGCTGGCTGCAACCGGTGGAACGTTACTGAAGGGCACGACGGGTCGTCTGGTTCAGCGTGTGTGCACCGATTCCCGGAAGGTACGCAAAGGCGATTTGTTCGTCGCGTTGAAAGGCGCGCGGTTTGACGGGCACCGCTTTATTGATGAGGTCTTCACCCGTGGAGCCTATGGGGTCGTGGTTGAAGCGTTCCCGCGCCGGGTCAAGGTCGCCAAGCCCGTCCCGGCGAGGTCGGTTCCGTTCGTCGTCAAGGTTGCGGATTCCTTGAAAGCGTACCAGGACCTGGCGACCTTTCATCGAGCCCGTTTCGACATTCCCGTTGTGGCGGTGACGGGAAGCAACGGCAAAACCACCACGAAGGAGATGGTTGCGAAAACACTGTCGCAGCGCTGGCGCCTCAAGAAAACGGCGGGCAATTTGAATAATCGCATCGGCTTGCCGCAGACGGTGCTCGGGTTGACCGCGGTCCACCGGGCGGCGGTATTGGAATTGGGCGTGGATGCCGAAGGGCAAACCACCCGGTTGGCGGAAATCGCCCGGCCGACCGTCGGTCTCATCACGAACGTCGGTAACGACCATTTGGAATTCTTCGGCAGCGTCAAAGGGTCCGCCCGGGCTAAGGCCGAATTGTTGGCCCGTCTTCCTCGAGACGGCGCCGTCGTGTTGAATGCGGATGACCCGTATTTCGAGTTTTTCCGACGCCGCGCCCGTTGTGCGGTGGTTTCGTTCGGGTTCGGGGAGCAAGCGGACGTTCGCGGGAGTCACGTTCAGCGGCTAGACGCGCGGACCGAATTTCGTTGCCACGTGGCCGGACGTCGACGGTCGCATCGACTGTCGCTCCACGTGCATGGAACGCATAACGTGTCGAATGCCCTGGCCGCGATTGCGGTCGGTCACGTCCTGGGGCTGTCGGTCACGAGCATGGCAACCGGCTTGAGTCGATTTCGTCCCGTGGCCATGCGGTCCCAGGTTTCCTCCTGGCAGGGGATCACCGTGATTCAGGACTACTATAACGCGAACCCCGATTCCATGAAGGCGGCTGTGACCCTGTTACGGGAATTGGGCGCCGGCCGCCGGACCGTGGCCGTGCTGGGAGACATGCTGGAGTTGGGATCGGAGACGAAGACCCTGCACAGGGAGGTCGGCGCTTTTGTCGCCGCCGGCCGCGTTTCATTGTTGGTGGCTTGTGGGGAGTTGGGCAGGGAAGTGGCTCGCGGGGCCTCTGCGGAGGGCATGGCCGCGTCGCTGATTTTCGAAGCCCGGCGCGTGGGCGACGCAGCGCGCATCCTCAAGAAGTTGGTTGAACCCGGAGACGTCGTTTTGCTGAAAGCCTCGAGGGCCATGCGGTTCGAGTGCCTGGCGGACGCGCTTCGACCGCAGCCCGGCACACGCATGAGGACAGGATAAAACATATGTTGTACTGGTGGCTGTACCCGCTGCACACAGACGTCGCAATTTTCAACGTGTTCCGGTATTTGAGCTTTCGGATCATCTACGCGGCGCTGACCGCGTTTGTCCTCGCGTTTGTCCTGGCGCCGCCGGTGATAAAAAAATTGCAGGCGCTCCGGTTGGGACAACGGATCCGGGAAGAGGGGCCGCGCCATCACCAAGCCAAACAAGGAACTCCCACCATGGGAGGCATTCTCATCATTTTCGCCGTGTTGCTCTCGACGTTGCTGTGGGCGGACGTGCGCAATCTTTACGTGTGGATCGTTTTGTTGTCTATCGTGGGGTTCGGGCTCGTCGGGTTCATCGACGATTACATCAAGATTTCCCGGGAGCGTTCGGAAGGCCTGAGCGTGCTTCAAAAGTTCGCGGCGCAGATCGGCATTGCCTTGGGCATCGGCCTGTTTTTCTATACTTCGCCCGGGTATTCCACGGAACTCAGTGTTCCGTTTTTCAAAGCGTTTACACCCGACCTCGGGACACTCTACATACCGTTCGCCATTCTGGTGATCGTGGGCTGCTCCAATGCCGTGAATTTGACGGACGGATTGGACGGGTTGGCGATCGGCCCGGTCATGGTGGCGTCGATGGCGTACGCCGTGGTGGCCTATGCCGCCGGGAACAAAGTGATTTCGGAGTATTTGCTGATCCCGTACATCGAGGGTGCCGGGGAATTGGCCGTGCTGATGGCGGCCGTCTTCGGGTCCAGCCTCGGGTTCCTGTGGTTCAACACGTATCCGGCGTCAGTCTTCATGGGGGACGTGGGGTCCCTGCCTCTCGGTGCGGCGCTGGGAACGGTCGCCGTGGTCAGCAAACACGAGTTGCTGCTGATCCTGGTCGGCGGCGTGTTCGTCATGGAAGCGGCGTCGGTCATCTTTCAAGTGCTGTTCTATAAGTCCCGCAGGAAACGCATTTTTCTGATGGCCCCCATTCATCATCATTTTGAGATGAAAGGATGGGAGGAGCCCAAGGTCGTGGTTCGTTTATGGATCGTAGCGATTCTCCTGAGCCTGTTGAGTCTCAGTACCTTAAAACTGCGTTAACCCTATGCCGGTGACCATGGAGAAAATGTCTCGACGGACGCACCGCACGAATCCACGGCCCCGGGTCTCCGAGCTTGCCGGGCAGTCAGTGGCTGTGGTCGGGGCGGGCAAGAGCGGGGTGGCCGCGGCGCGGTTGCTGGTTGCGCTTGGAGCCGAGGTGGCGCTGGTCGATCACAAGCCTGAAACGGAATGGGGCATGGGGGCATCCGACATCCAGGGGGTCCACCCGTTCGGCGGGGAACGTTTCGCGCAGGGGCTGGAAGCCGTCGGCCTGGTCGTCGTGAGTCCGGGCGTGCCCCCGGTCCTGGATGTGTTCGACGCCGTCCGGCGGCAAGGTGTTCCCATAATCGCCGAGGTCGAATTGGCCTCGTGGTTCTTGTCCATCCCCATCATCGGAGTCACCGGAACGAATGGCAAGAGCACGGTCGTGTCGCTGATCGGAACGCTTCTGCAGGAATGCGGGTCCACGCCGTTTGTCGGCGGAAACCTCGGGACACCGTTGACGGACGCCGCTTTGGCCATACGCCAACGCGCAAGCATGGACCCGGAAGCGCCGGCTCCCTTTCAGGAAATCGTCGCCGAACTGTCGAGTTTTCAATTGGAGACGATTGACCGGTTTCATCCACACGTGGCGGTGTTGCTCAATATCACCCCGGATCACCTGGATCGTCATCCGAGCTTTGCCGATTACGCCAAGGCCAAAGCCAACATCTTTCGCAATCAGACCGCGGAGGACTTTGCCGTGCTGAATGCCGACGAGGCGGAAGTCCTGTCCGTTCGAGATTCGTTACGCGGGCAACTCGTCGAATTCAGCGTGTTCAAGGAAGTGCCCCGTGGCGTGTGGGTGGCCGGCGACACGATCATGACTCGATGGAACGGGCAACGGGACGAACTGATGCCGGTTTGCGAGATCCCTCTTCCGGGGACTCACAACGTTTCCAACGTGCTCGCCGCGGTCGCCGTCGGTTTGGTCAGAGGGTGTCCCCGGGAAAGCATGCGCCGGGCGGTCCGATCGTTTCAGGGGCTGCCCCACGTCTGTGAAGTCGTGCGCGAGCGACGCGGCGTGACGTTTATCAACGATTCCAAAGGCACGAACGTCGATGCCACACTGAAAGCCATCGACAGTCTTCGGCAGCCTTTCATCATTATCCTGGGTGGCCAAGAAAAAGGAAAGAGTGAGTTCGGTCGCTTGAAAGCCGCACTCGAGCCGGGCGCCAAACACTGCATCGTGCTGGGAGAATCGACGGAAACCATTGTCAGGGCCATTGCCGGTGTGGGGGCGATCAGCCGCGTCTCTTCCCTGGCCGCGGGTGTCGCCCTGGCCGCGGATCTCGCGGGACCGGGTGACGCCGTGCTGCTTTCTCCGGCCTGCGCCAGTTTCGACATGTTCCGGGATTATCGCGATCGAGGTCAACAATTTCGCGATCTGGTGAATGCCTTGGCCGATTGATGGATGAGGTGAACAACGATGCCCCGCGTTCGCGGCAACAAGATTCAGCTCCCCTTGACGTGGAATGTCGTCACCGACAAGCAGGCTTCGCGTCCCATGGATCGGACCGTCCTGATCGTGACGTATCTGTTGACCCTCATCGGGTTGATTATCATGTTCAGTGCGAGCGGCGTGATGGCGGAAACGCGTTACGGAGATTCGACGTTTTTCTTGAAACGGCAGAGCCTCTGGCTGCTGACCGGGCTCGTGGCCCTGCATTGGGTGGCCCAACGGGATTACGGCGTGTGGAAAACGCTTACACCGTATGGCTTGTTCTTGACGTTCTTGCTTTTGGTTCTGGTCCTGCTCCCTTTCATGGGCACGCAAGTGAATGGCGCCCGTCGGTGGTTTCGTCTGGCAGGGTTTTCCATTCAACCGGGAGAAATTGCCAAACTGGCCATCGTGTTGTACCTGGCGTCGTTTCTCGTCAGGAAAGAGCAGGATCTCATGACGTTGACTCGCGGCGTGCTGGCTCCCATGGCGGTCGTCGGGTTGTTTGCAGGGTTACTCCTGCTCGAACCCGATATGGGCACGGCCGTGGTCCTGACGCTGTTGTTGTTCGGTCTGCTGTTTCTGGGCGGGGCCAGGCTTCCCCATCTCCTTCTCCTGGGCCTGGTCCTGCTCGCCTTGGCCTATATGTTGATCATGCAGTCCGATTATCGCCGTCGCCGGTTGTTGAATTTCTTGGATCCTTGGAAGGATTCGGCCGATACCGGCTTTCAACTGACGCAATCGTTTGTCGCGTTGGGCAACGGCGGGTGGTTCGGCGTGGGCTTGGGTGAGGGGCGACAAAAATTGTTTTTTCTACCTGAAGCGCACACGGATTTTGTGCTGGCTCTGGTCGGGGAAGAACTCGGGTTTCTCGGGACGGGGTTATTGATCGCCTTATTCGCGATCCTGATCGTCAAGGGGTTCAAAATCGCGGGACAGGCTCCCGATGCGTTTGGCCGTCATTTGGCCTGCGGGATCACCCTGCTGGTCGGGATACAGGTGCTGATCAACATGAGCGTGGTGTCAGGTCTGCTGCCGACGAAAGGATTGACGTTGCCGTTCGTGAGTTACGGGGGCTCTTCGTTGATCGTGAGTCTGGTGGCGATGGGCATTCTCTTGAGTATTTCCCGGGCTGGTCCACCGGACCGGCCCCTTTCTTCGTTCGGGATGGGATGAACGTGGTGATTGCAGCAGGTGGTACCGGAGGACATGTGTACCCGGCGTTGGCGTTGGCCGAAGAGTTTTGTCGTCAGGCCGCCTCTACCTCCGTGACGTTGGTAGGGACGGGTCGAGCCCTCGAGCGGACGATGATGACCGGTACGTCGTGGCGGATGGAAACCCTGCGAGTACAGGGAGTGGTAGGTCGAGGGATCTGGTCTTCCATCAAGGCGCTGCTGCTGATCCCCGGTGCGGTGTGGCACTGCCTTCGCTTGTTGCGCGCGTCCAAAGCAAAGCTCGTGGTGAGTACCGGTGGTTATACAAGCCCGCCGGTCGTCTTCGCGGCCTGGCTGTTGAGAATCCCGCGAGCCATCGTGGAACTGAACGCGATCCCGGGGATAGCCAACCGCGTCCTGGGACCGCTGGCCGATCGAATTTTTGTTTCGTTCGAACGTGCCAGACCCTATTTTCGCGCCGATAAGGTCATCGTGGTGGGAACCCCGTTGCGACGGGCGTTTGCCGCTCCGCCTCCGAGCCCCGGATCGGGCCGGATCGACACGCTATTGATCTGTGGCGGCAGTCAAGGCGCCCGGACCATGAACTCTATTGTGCTCGAAGCGGTTCAGGTCTCTTCCCGGATTCGAAGCCGGCTCACGGTGATTCATCAGTCGGGATCGAACGACTTCGACCGTGTGGCTGAAGCCTATCGCCGCATGAACGTGAACGCGGAGGTGGTGCCGTATGTTGCGGATATGCCCGGGACGCTTCGCCGGGCGGATCTGGTGATCTGTCGGTGCGGGGCGCTGACGTTATCGGAACTCGCCGCCTGTGCCAAGCCTTCCATCCTCATTCCGTTTCCGCAGGCGACGCACAATCACCAGGAATCCAACGCCCGGGTCATGGAACAGGCAGGGGCGGGCATCGTGCTGCTGGAGCCCGCGCTGACCGGTGCGAAGTTGGCAGAAGAGATTGAAGGCTTGCTGGACCACCCGGACCGCGTTCGAAGTATGGCGGAACAGAGCCTGCGGTTGCGAAACACCGGTTCGGCCGAAACCATGGTCCACGAGTGTTTTCGGTTGTTGGGGCAACGTTCCCCTGAAAGTACGATGACGGACGGTGTTTAGGAAGATTCGGCATATTCACCTCGTGGGGATCGGTGGCAGTGGGATGAGCGGCATCGCGGAAGTGCTGTTGACCCTGGGCTATCACGTCACGGGGTCCGACGTGGCTCCGTCGGAGAATACGCGTCGGTTGGAAACCCTTGGAGGACACATCGCCATCGGGCATGACGCTTCCCACGTGGAAGGAGCGCAAGTGGTGGTGATCTCTTCAGCCGTTCAGGCGTCGAACCCGGAAGTGGTGGCTGCGAAACAGCGAGTCGTGCCGGTGATTCCAAGGGCCGAAATGTTGGCGGAACTCATGCGACTCAAATTCGGCGTCGCGATAGCCGGGGCTCACGGGAAAACCACGACGACGTCCATTGTCGCGTCGGTGTTGGCCCATGCGGGCCTCGATCCGACCTTCGTCGTGGGAGGGAAGGTGAATGCCATGGGCACTCACGCCAGGTTGGGGCGAAGTGACCTCCTCATTACCGAAGCCGATGAAAGCGACGGGTCGTTCCTGCGACTGTCTCCCGCCATTGCGGTGGTGACGAATATCGATCGGGAGCATCTTGACCACTATGGATCCATGGAGCGACTGAAATCGGCCTTTTTGGAATTCGTCAATAAGGTGCCGTTTTACGGCGTCGCCATTTTGTGCGCGGATGACGCGTTTCTGCGGGAGATGCTGCCTCATGTCCAGAAGCGATACGTGACCTATGGCCGGGAGTCGTCAGGTTCCTCCACGCCGGATTTGTATGCCACGGATATCGAAATCAAGGGACAGGCCACGAATTTTCGCGTTCAGTTTCACGAACAGAAATTGGGGCCGTTTCGACTCATGATTCCGGGCGTCCACAACGTGTCCAACGCGCTGGCTGCGATCGCGGTGGGTTTGGAACTGGACGTCTCGCTGGACTTGATTCGCGCCGGCGTGGCCTCGTTCTGCGGCGTCGAACGGCGATTTCATATCCGTGGAGAGAAACAGGGCATCGTGGTCGTGGACGATTATGGCCATCACCCGACGGAAATCCTGGTGACTCTGGAGGCGGCCAGAGCCGTCTGGTCGGGGCGGTTGGTGGTGATCTTTCAACCTCATCGGTACAGCCGGACGCACGATCTGTTGGATGAATTTGCGAAAGCCTTTGAGCAAGCCGACGTCCTGTACGTGATGCCGATTTATGCGGCAGGCGAAACGTCGATCGACGGCGTGTCCGGGGAAATCCTGGCCGAACGAATCCGCGCCATAGGACATCCCGCCGTCCATTGGGTGGAGAAACGGGACGAGTTGGTCGGTCGACTGGTTTCGGAACTTCGATCCGGTGATACGGTCCTCACGTTGGGCGCCGGAGACGTGTGGAAGGTGGGAGTCGAGTTGTTGGAGTCAGTGTGAGCTTATGGAACGGACTGCCGGGGAGCGGGAGACGTGTTGACCGTGTCGACCCATCTTGATTTGAAAACGGCTCTGTCGGGGATCCGCGGAGAAGTCACGTTTGACGCGTCGTTGGCCGCGTTGACGTCGCTGGGCATCGGGGGGCCGGCCGACGCGTTGGTGAGCCCGGCAGACGTGCACGACGTGTGCCGGATCGTTCGTCAAGCACAGATGGCCCGGATTCCCGTCATGGCGTTGGGGGGCACGAACCTGTTGGTGCAGGACGGCGGCATTCGAGGCATCGTCTTGAGTCTGGGCCATTTGGCAGCCATTGAAAGAGAGGAGACCCGGCTCGTGTTTGCCGAAGCCGGTGTACGGATGCCGGTTCTGCTCGGCTTCGCCGTGCATCACGGGTTATCGGGTCTCGAGTGGGCGGCCGGCATACCCGGGACCGTTGGGGGCGCGGTTGTCATGAATGCCGGCACGAAGCTGGGAGTCATGCAGGACTGTTTGGACGCCATTCAAATGGTCGATCCCGAAGGCCGGTTGGTGACCTATGCTGCAGCGGACGTCGCGTTTGCCTATCGTTCCGTGAGCCTGCCCGAAGGCGTGGTGGTAGGCGCGTGGCTTCGTCTCACTCCGGCCTCCAGAGAAACCATTGAATCTCGCACGAAGTCGTATTTGCAGTACCGAAAGCAGTCGCAACCCCTTTCGCAACCCAATGCCGGGTCGGTGTTTAAGAATCCCCAGGGGACCACGGCCGGCCGGCTGATTGAGGAGGCCGGCCTGAAAGGGCATCGGGTGGGGGATGCGGAAGTGTCGACCAAACATGCCAATTTTATCGTCAATCTCGGACAGGCACGTTCCACAGACGTGCTTCGGCTGATCGAAACGGTCCAACAGGCCGTGTTCCAGCGAACAGGCACCATGCTGGAATTGGAATGGAAAGTGGTGGGCGAACGGTAGGATGCGAGTGGACCGATGCCATTAACCTCAGCCCGTATAGGAGTCCTCATGGGAGGGCAATCGGCTGAACGAGAAATTTCCTTGAAGACCGGACAGGAGGTCTATGCCGCGTTGGTACGCAAAGGGTATGCCGTCTCCCGCATCGACGTGGACGTCTCCCTGCCGCGCAAGCTACGGGCGCGCAAGGTCCAACTGGCCTTTCTCGCCCTGCATGGTCGGGGTGGAGAGGACGGTACGGTGCAGGGCCTGTTGGAGGTCATGGGTATTCCGTATACCGGTTCGGGAGTCCAAGCCAGCGCCATGGGCATGGATAAAGCCGTGACCAAGGCCTTCGTGCGGATGCACGGGGTTCCCGTCGCACCCGGAGTCGTCATGCAGCGGACCGGAAACAGGGCCATGCCGGCGCATCTGTCGCGGCCCGTGATCGTCAAACCCGCGAACGAGGGTTCGACGGTAGGCGTGTCGGTGGTGCGAAAGTCTTCGCAGTGGAAAGGCGCCCTGAGACAGGCTTTTGAACGCGATGATGAAGTGCTCGTGGAATTGTTTATCGACGGTCGTGAACTGGCCGTGTCCGTGTTGGACGGCGAAGCCTTGCCGCCGGTCGAGATCGTCGCACCCAATGCATTCTATGATTATGCCGCCAAATATGAGAAAGCCGAAACACGGTACCTGTGTCCGGCCCCCGTCACCCCGGGTCAGGAGCAACGGGTGAAAGCCTTGGCGGTGCAGGCCTACCGGGTGTTGGGCTGTGCGGGCGCAGCCAGAGTCGACTTCCGGCTCAACCGGTACGGCCGTCCCGTTTTCTTGGAAATCAATACGATCCCCGGGATGACCCGGAGGAGCTTGTTGCCGATGTCTGCGGCCCAGGCCGGTCTGGATTACGATTCGCTGACGGAACGGATTTTGAAGTCCGGTCTGGCGCGGGAATCGAATTGGAGGACCATGAAGGGGAGGAACGCACGGGCATGAGTCGTGGAAATCGATCACTCCGGCCGGCCTCGTCGGGAAGGTGGTGGACCCGCGTGATTCAAGGCGGTTTACTCGGCATCCTGGCGACCTTCGGCATGATGGGTTATCAATGGATTCCGTCGGCCGTGGCCGGTTTGTTGTCCATTGAGCGTGTTTCCATTACCGGTACCGACCGGCTTGACCGGCGCGTGGTGCTGTCGCTGTTGGACTTGCCCGATGACCGTTCGCTGCTGTCGGTGGATCTCTCAAGGTTGGAACAGAAAGTCGAGGCGCATCCTGCGGTGGCGTCCGCGTCCGTCGGGCGAGTCCTGCCTGACACCTTGACGGTGATCGTGGTCGAGCGAAAACCGGCCGCGTTGTTTCAACACGCGGGAGGCACGTTGTTTTTGGATAAAGAAGGAGTGGTGTTGTCCCTTGCGCCGGACAGGCCGGCGGGGACGTTGCCTGAACTGGTCGGACTCTCAGCGGTGAAGATTTTGGGCGGAGACCCCGCGATACAGGCTCAGGCTCGGCAAGGGCTCCGTTTCGCCAAACACCTGCAGCGCCACGTTGGTCCTGCCGTGAGTGTCGATTTGAGTGATACGCGGTTCATGGCCGGAACAACCGACGGGCTGGTTTTTCAGGTCAAGAACGAATTCGAAGACATGTGGCAGCCGTATCTCGAAGTGGAGCCGTCACTTCGAGAACGCTTCCGTCAGGGACCGTATGAAATCGACTTGCGGTTCGCCGGCAAGGTGATCGTTCGCAAGAAAGGGTGAGCAAGCTCATGGCGAAAAAAGAACATATTATTGTCGGGCTTGATATTGGAACAACCAAAATATGCGCTATCGTGGCACAGGTGACTCCGGGTGAAGGGGTCAACATCATCGGCGTCGGCTCAAGTCCGTCCCGAGGGCTTCGCAAAGGCGTCGTCGTCAATATCGACAGCACCGTGGAGTCGATCAAGAAGGCGGTTGAAGAAGCCGAATTGATGGCGGCCGTCCAAATCAACTCGGTCTATATCGGCATCGCCGGCAGCCACATTATGAGTGAGACGGCGAAGGGCGTGGTGGCGCTCAAGCGAAATGAGGTGTTCCCCGCCGACGTGACTCGAGCTATTGAGACGGCCAAGGCTGCCGCCGTCGTGCCGCCGGATCGGCGGGTGCTGCACGTGCTGCCACGCGAGTTTATCGTGGACGACCAGGAAGGGATCCAAGAGCCGGTCGGCATTTCCGGGACGAGGTTGGAAGTCGACGTGCACATCGTCACCGGGGCGATCCCGCCGGCCAAGAATCTCATGAAATGCGTCAACCGCGCCAAGCTCGACGTGGTCGACATCGTGTTGCAGCCGCTGGCCTCAAGCGAAGCCGTGCTCTCGGATGAAGAGAAAGGGTTGGGGATTGCCATGGTCGATCTCGGAGGAGGGACGACCGATTTGGCCATTTTCTCGGATGGGACGATTTGCCACTCGGCGGTGTTGCCGGTCGGCGGTCAGCATATTACGACCGACCTGCAAATCGGGTTGCGCACCTCGCTTGCCGACGCGGAAAAAATCAAGGTCCGTTACGGATCGGCCCTTGTCGGCATGGTGAAAGAGACGGAAGTCGTCGAGGTCCCGAGCGTCGGCGGCCGTCCACCACACTCCATGAGCAGACGGGAAATCGCCGAAATCATTCAACCTCGGGTGGAGGAAATCTTCGAATTGGTCCTGCGGGAAATTTCTCGATCGGGCTATGAAGGCAAATTGGCCGCGGGAGTGGTGATCACCGGAGGGACGTCGATGTTGGAAGGGATGCCGGACGCGGCCGAACTCGTCCTGGATCTGCCGGGCAGACGCGGTGTCCCGTCCGGTGTGGGTGGCTTGCGCGATATCGTGAGCAATCCCATGTTTTCCACGGGGGTCGGTCTGATCTTGCATGCGCATCGAACGGACCAGGAGTTCGAGTTTGCCGGTGGCGGCAGAAAAAACGGCAATGGGGTGGGGGGAGTGTTGGGTCGTATGAAAAGCTGGGTCCTCAACCTCTTCTGAGAGGTGACGAATACAATGTTCAGACGCCACGGTTGCGGCGGATCAATGATGATTGATCCCGTTGGGCGTGGAGTTCGGGTATCATAAAAAGGAGGCGTTCCATGTTTGCATTTCAAGAGGAAGAAATGACTCCGATTCGAATTAAGGTCATCGGGCTTGGTGGAGGAGGATGCAACGCAGTCAATACCATGATTGCCGCCGGTCTGACTCGAGTGGAGTTCGTGGTGGCGAACACCGATCTTCAATCATTGAGCAAATCCTCGACCCAGTACCGCATTCAATTGGGCCCGGAGCGAACCAAGGGACTCGGAGCCGGCGCGAACCCCGAAGTGGGCAAGGAATCCGCTCTGGAGAGTGAAGACGACATCCGGGCGGCCCTGGAAGATGCGGATATGGTCTTCGTCACGGCGGGCATGGGCGGTGGGACCGGAACGGGCGGCGCGCCCGTCGCGGCCAGACTGGCCAGAGACATGGGTATTTTGACCGTCGGCGTGGTGACGAAACCCTTCCAGCATGAAGGGCAGCGCCGGATGGGGTATGCTGAAGAGGGATTGCGGGAACTCAGGCGGCACGTGGATTCGTTGCTTGTGATCCCCAATCAGAAACTGCTGACTTTGGTGGATAAGAGCACGCCGGTGCTGGAGGCGTTCAAAGTGGCGGATGACGTCCTGCGTCAGGCCATTAAAGGCATCACCGACGTGATCACGACCCCCGGCTTGGTCAACGTGGACTTTGCCGACGTCAAAACGGTCATGTCCTACAGGGGAAGAGCGGTGATGGGGATGGGCGTTGCCAGGGGAGCGAATCGCGCCATGGAAGCCGTTCAGCAAGCGATTACCAGTCCGCTGTTGGAAGAAAGTGGAATCGAGGGCGCCAAAGGGTTGTTGTTCAACATCACGGGCGGCACGGATCTGTCCCTGCATGAGCTCGACGAAGCATCAACCGTTGCGAAAGAAGCTGCGGATCCTCAAGCCAATATTATCGTCGGACACGTGATCGATCCGGGCTTGGCAGACGAGGTCATCATCACCGTGATCGCAACCGGATTTGAACAACAGCAAGACTCCCTCCGAACAATGCCGGTCGCGAATCCGGGCGTACAAGAACGGGCTCGTCTCCCTCTCTCTCCGGTCCCCCAACCGGTCTTGACCATGGCCGGGAAGGCTTCAAAGGAGGGCTCGACCGACGACCTGGATCGTCCGGCGTTTATGCGGCGGGGGGAATCGGATTCGAGAGTCGAACAGGGTGATTTGTTGGTAGACGCGGATTGGGATGTCCCCACGTTTTTGCGCAGGAGAGCCAATTAACGGGTCGTCAGAAAGGAGGACAGGCGGAATGGTCCTGGTTGCGGAACCTCGGACACGTCAACTGATGCTTCCCTTCACAAGTTGGTCTTTCGGGCGGATGAGTCAACGCACCATGCATTTCTTCGGGACGCGGTATGGGCCGGAGTATGGACGGATGAACGGAGAACAGGGGACGGTGAAGGCCGGAGATCCCGACTATCCGTTGGTGGTCGCCATCCGCCAGGTACACGGGACGGACGTGTTGAGCCTTGATCGTCCTTTGCAGGCGGGCCAAACGTTTTTCGGCGGCCATGACGTCGTGCTCACCAATCAAGCCGACACGTTATTGACCGTCCACACCGCCGATTGTGTTCCCGTGTTGCTGATGGATTCCTCACGCGGCGTGATCGGGGCCGTGCATGCGGGCTGGCGCGGGACGGTGAATGGCATTGTGGCGAAAAGCGTGCGGAACATGATGGAACGGTTCGACGCCGGCTTGGCCTCGCTTCACGTGGCGATCGGGCCGTCGGCCGGGCCATGCTGTTATGAAGTCGATACGCCGGTGATAGACCGGTTGCCGCCGGATGCACTCGAGGACTCGACCATCCTCAGACATACCGGTCCCGGGACCGGTATGTTGGATTTAAAAAAACTCATTCGATGGCAGGCCGCGTCTCTCGGTCTTGCCGAAGACCATATCCATGCCATGGATCTCTGCACGATCTGTCGACCGGATTTGTTTTTCTCCCATCGTCGGGAGGGAGCAGTGCATGGGAGCATGGTCAGCGGAATCATGTTGAGGTAGGTTCCCCGAGGCCGGCACCCTTCTTTCAAGGACGCACCGTTGGATGACCTCTCGACGAAGATCCGGACGACACGAGATCGAATTCGCCGCGCCGCCGAACGCGCAGGGAGGGACCCGTCTGACGTGCGATTGGTTGCGGCGACCAAATACGTCGAAGCGCCCCGGGTTCTCGATGCCGTCCGGGCCGGTCTGACCATCTGTGGAGAAAACCGCTGGCAGGAAGCACAGGCCAAGATGCAAGCGGTGGGTGAACGTGGGGACATCGAGTGGCACTTCATCGGCCGGCTTCAGCGACGAAAACTCAAGTGGCTGGTAGGCCGATTCACCCTCATTCATTCCGTGGAATCCGTGGAGCAGGCTGAGGAAATTCAACGACGGGCCCATGAACGACACACGTCTCAAGCCATCCTGCTGGAAGTCAATGTTGGGGGCGAAGAATCCAAGGGCGGGTTTTCGCCCGACGCGTTGCCGTCGGCCGTCTCGCAAATCGACGCCTTCCCCTCCGTGTGCGTGCAAGGGCTCATGACGGTTCCTCCGTGGCATCCGGATCCCGAACTGATGCGGCCGTATTTTCAACGACTCAAACAGTTGGCCGAACTGATCAGCAGTCTGCCGCTACAGCGTGTCCATATGCGCGAAATCTCCATGGGTATGTCCAATGATTTTGAAATCGCGGTGGAAGAAGGCGCGACGTTGGTGCGCGTCGGCACCGCGCTTTTCGGACCTCGACGGGAGCCCGTGATGGCTGAATCGTGAACGCAGGACGGATTCCAGGTGTTCCCCTCCTTTGTAAAGAGTAAAGAGGGGTGAAGGGGAGGTAGAGACGGGTGAAGTGCAGGTTGGCACATGCCTGGAGTTGCGCTACGCGATGTACCTTATGAGGAGAAAGGACCATGTTCATCGCAGGTAATATTTTACAGGGACTGGCCTATGTCCTGGATACGGTCCTGTTCCTGTATATGTGGCTGATTATCATCCGGGCTTTGATTTCGTGGGTGAATCCCGATCCGTGGAATCCGATCGTTCAGTTTCTCGCCAGGGCGACCGACCCTGTCCTGATCGTGATCCGGCGCAGGGTGGGTATACTCGGCGGCATCGACGTCTCGCCCATCCTGGCGATTTTACTGATCATGTTCCTGCAATACGCCGTGGTGCAAACCATTCGGGACATCGGTTTCCGATTGCAATGAGTCAGCAGGCGCCATGGAGTAGGTTGCGCTCATGGGTTCCATCCTCCAGGCCTTTCAACGGGCCGTCGATGAAGCGGTCTTCCCGGGTGCGGCGGCCCTGGTGCGGTCTCGCGGAAGCGTCGTGTTTTACGAGGCCGTGGGCACCCGCGGGGCTCCACCCGACGACCAGCCGGTCCGCCCGGACTCGGTCTATGATTTAGCCTCCTTGACCAAGCCACTGGCCACGAGCACGGCCCTGTTGTGTTTGGTCCAGGATGGGCACCTGCGCCTGGACCAGTCCGTGTCTCGATGGGCGGACGAGTTGCGGGAGAGCCCGTTTGCCGGCGTCGATCTCCGGCAACTGCTCTCGCATCGAGCGGGGTTGCCGGCGTGGCGACCTTATTATGAACAATTGGCGCCCTCGGGGTTACCGCCCCGGAATGAAGAAGAACGACGACAACGCGTGCACGCGTTGCTGAACGCCATTGCGTCCGAACCAATCGAATACCGGCCGGGGAGTCAAAGCCTGTACAGCGACCTGGGGTTTATGGTGCTGGGCGAGATCGTCGAACGGTGTGCAGGGACGTCCTTGGCAGCCTATTGCCGGCGGAGAATCTATGAGCCCCTGGGCATTTCGTCCTTGGCGTTTCTCGGTCGCGAGGAAGCGATCACGGAGGATCCGACGCGCATCGTCCCCACGGAACGGGAACGTTGGAGAAATCGTTTGCTGTGCGGAGAAGTGCATGATGAAAACGCGTACGCGTTGGGAGGCTGCGCCGGTCACGCCGGGCTGTTCGGAACGGCTCACGCCGTCGGCCAACTTTCTGCTGCATGGCTTCAGGCGGTCCAAGGCCGTGAGGGCGTATTGAGTGCCGCCCTTGCGAAACAGTTTACTCGTCGCCAATCCGATCTGTCTTCTTGGGGGCTGGGCTGGGATACCCCTTCTGCGCCCTCATCCTCGGGTACGCGGTTTTCGTCACGGGCATTCGGGCACGTGGGGTTTACGGGCACGTCTCTCTGGATCGATCCGTCCTGTGACCTTGAGGTGATTATACTGTCCAATCGAGTGCATCCGACCCGGACGAATACGGCCATCAAGGCGTTCCGTCCGCGGATTCACGATGCGATCTATCAGGAATGGGGTGGGAGGTAAAGGCCGGGGAATGCCGCGCGCACTCCGTTCGAGAAGGAAACGGGTCAGTCGGGATACTCAACCCAGGTTTCTTTTTCAGCGAGATATTTTTGACCCTTGAAATTCAACCGTGTCCGCATGTGTGTAAAGCCCAGATGACGAAGTTTATCCACGATGTCCGTGATGGCGCCTCCCACGGTCTGGTGAACGCCGCTTTCCGTGACTAAGGCTTCGTAGGTCATCGTGGCCGTGTAGCCGCGATTCACGTGTTTGATCGGCACGAGGCGGTTGAAGTAGCGATCGCTGGGATCGGTGCCTTCCAACTGGTGCTTCTCGATGACGGCGTTTCGTAACCGGAATGACAACGGCAAGGTACTCATGGGGATTGATCCTTTCCATTCATTTTCATAGGCCATGATTATAGGGAGGAGAGCCGGAAGCTTCAACCATGCCGTTCGATCGGGTTTGGGCTCAAAGCCGCAGGCTTGAGAAAAATGGTTGCATTTCGGTTGACTTACTCACGTCTCACCCTTAGTCTTGTTTCACTAAGGAGGTTACCCGTGGTTTCCAAACAAGGGCCAGGTACGGATGTCATGGATGCACGTTTCTCCATTGGCGGCGTGGTTCCGCTGAACATCCCGAATAGTCTGACCATACTCCGGATCTTGTTGATTCCGCTCATTGTCGGGTTATTGATCTACGAGCACGTGGAATACGCCCTGGTGACGTTGATTGTCGCGGCGTTGACCGACGCCCTGGACGGCACGATCGCCCGTATGGCGAATCAGAAAACGCGGTTTGGGGCCTACCTCGATCCGCTGGCGGATAAGCTGTTACTCATGACGACGTTCGTGACGTTTTCGCTGTTGGACATGGTGCCGGTGTGGAGCGTCATCCTGGTGGTGAGTCGCGATGCGATTTTACTCACCGGCACGCTGCTGGCCCATCTCACCAGTACGGCCATCGATGCCTCGCCCACGGTATTGGGTAAAGCCACGACCCTGTTTCAGGCGGGTTACATGATCCTGGTCCTTGCCTTTACCGCTCAAAATCTGGACACCGCTCTGCTGTTTCCCCTGTTGTTGACGATGAGTCTGCTGACGGTTCTTTCCGGCATGCATTATATTTTCCGCGGTGTGAGTCAGTTGAACAACGCGGAGGATTCGTAAGGAATGCCACGTTTCGTGGCGGGGTCTTATGCTGCACACCCGGCTGGGTCAATTACTGCTTGACGCCGGATGTGTGACCGCTGCTCAATTGCGAGAAGCGTTGGCTCGACAGCAGGAGACTCGCCAACCCCTCGGCCAAATCCTCTGTGAACGGCAGGTCATTTCAGAAGAAACGTTGCTGAAGTTTCTGGGCCAGCAGTATGGATTGGCCACGGCGTATCCCTTTCCCACCGACGTGGCTCCGCAGCTTGCGAATTGCGTTCCCCAGGCCTGGGCCCGGCAACACGTGGCCGTACCGGTGAATCAAGTCGGCCGCCGGTTGACGGTCGCCCTGGCTGATCCGGCCAACCTGCACGTGTTGGATGAAGTACGGTTTCGGACCGGATTGCAGGTGATTCCGGTGGTCGCGCTGGAATCCGACATTCGCCACTGCATGCAGTCATTGTACCAGGGGCAGGATGGCAGTCGACACGACGGCTCATCCGCACCGGCGAACACATATGACGCCGCTGCCTATGCCCGCGATGCCTCCCATTCCAACGAAGGCGATTTCCACGTGCACACCGTCGATTCAATCCTGCAATCCGAAGAAATGGCGTCGCTTTTGGACAAGGCGTCGTCGAGCCTGCGGTACGCACAGCCGGAAGCCGGAACCGAGGCCGTGGTGGAAGAAGAGTCTCCGGTTGCCCGGTTGGTGCAGACGATTCTTGAACGCGCGGCCGGTACGGGGGTGAGCGACGTGCATTTGGAACCCGATGAGAGCGGCGTGCGCGTGCGGTTCCGGCTGGACGGCGTCTTACACACGGCGATGACCTATTCCTTGGGACTGCGGAACGCCGTGATCTCCCGACTCAAAATCCTTTCGCATCTGGATATTGCCGAACGCCGCCTGCCGCAGGATGGGCGTATGACGTTGGAGTTGGGAGGACAGCGGACCGTCGACGTGCGTCTTTCGGTTTTGCCCTCCCTGCATGGAGAAAAAGCCGTGCTTCGGTTGCTGAACAGGGCGGGGCAACTGGTCGAACTGCCGGCTTTGGGGTTGGATGCGACCGACACCGACACTTTCCTCACGGCGTTGGAACGCCCGCATGGAATGATCCTGGTGACCGGTCCGACGGGGAGTGGAAAGACCACGACGCTGTACGCGGCCCTGCAAGTATTGAACACGCCCGACGTGAATATCGTCACGGTTGAAGATCCGGTGGAATATCATTTCACCGGCATCACGCAGGTCCAGATCAAGGAAGAGATCGGTCTGGGGTTTGCCCGGATCTTGCGGGCCTTTCTGAGGCAGGACCCGGATATCATGATGGTCGGCGAAATCCGGGATCTGGACACCGCGCAAATAGCGATCCGGGCTGCGCTGACCGGGCATCGGGTGCTGTCCACGTTGCACACCCATGATGCGGTTCGGGCGGTGACGCGGTTACTCGATATGGGCGTTGAACCT
Organism: Nitrospirales bacterium; assembly: GCA_022828225.1. Classification (GTDB taxonomy): domain Bacteria; phylum Nitrospirota; class Nitrospiria; order Nitrospirales; family UBA8639; genus Bin75. The sequence goes on from JAJEJG010000013.1 coordinate 104,709, forward strand.
TTTATGGTGGCGTCGTCGGTCAGTGTCATCGTGGCGCAGCGACTCGTGCGTCGAATCTGCCCTGACTGTCAAAGGCCTGATGACCGGTTTTCGACACAACAGCTTCGCGAGGCAGGGTTCACCGATGCGGAGGCGACGTCCATCGCCCCGCTGCGTGGCCAAGGCTGTGTCGCATGCCATGGGACAGGTTATAAAGGGCGTATCGGTCTGTTTGAGGTCTTGCCGGTCTCCGACCGGTTTCGATCCCGGATCCTCGAACGCCAGACCGCGGAGCGACTCAAGCAGCAAGCCTTGGCGGATGGCTTGAAAACCATTCGACGAAGCGGTTTGGATAAAATCAAGCAAGGGCTGACCACGATGGAAGAGGTGGTGAGCGTGTCCACCGAGGATTGAACCCGGGAGAGGAATTCCCGTTTCTTGAGCCACACCAGATCATGCCGACGTTCGTGTATCGCGTGAAGACCCGGAAGGGAGGAGTCCGGCGGGGAGAGTTGGAGGCCGTGGATCAAGGCGCCGCACTGCGAGTTCTTCGCCGGCAGGATCTCTTTGTGACCCGCATACGGGAAAAGCCCGGTCTCTCTGCCGAAGGATGGTCCTTTCCGGGGACGGCCCGCGTCTCTCAAAACGACTTGCTGGTGTTTACCTATCAACTGGAAGCGTTGATCAAGGCCGGAGTGCCTCTTGCGCAGAGTCTCGACATGCTGGCGACACAAGCCTCGTCTTCGACGTTGCAAGCCGTACTCCGTGCCGTCAAGCAGAAAGTCGAGTCGGGATCATCCCTGGCCGATGCGTTTCAGGGGCACCCCGCGGTGTTCACGCCCTGGTACGTCAGTATGGTCCAAGCCGGGGAGGAAAGCGGAACCTTGGACCAGACGTTCGGCCGGTTGGCCCGGCATCTGGACAAGGTGGTGCGGCTCAGGCAACAGGTGAAGCTGGCGTTGGCGTATCCCCTGTTGGTGGTCATCGTGGCCTTGCTCGTGCTCTGGGTGTTGCTCATTTGGGTGATCCCCATGTTTGCCACGATGTTTGCCGATTGGGGCGACGCGCTGCCTTGGCCCACGGCCGTGGTGCTGGCGGTGAGTCGATGGCTCCGGGAACAATGGGTGTCGGTACTCCTCGGTGTCATCGGTTTGGGGATAGGAGGACGCCTGTGGGCGAAGACCCGGTCCGGGCAACGGGTGATCGAAGACGTCGTGCTTCGCGTGCCGTTGCTGGGGAAATTGTGGCGAAACGTGGCTGTGGTTCACGTCGCGCGGACGCTCAGTGTGCTCCTGGGCAGCGGCGTGCCGATTTCGCGCAGCCTGGAAATCGCCCAAAAGGTGTCCGGGTTGCAGTGCATGGTACGGGCATTGGAGGAAGCGCGATCGAGTATTCGCGAGGGACACACCCTGGCCGACCCGCTGGAACGGTCCGGGATGTTTCCCCGCCTGGTCGCCAACATGGTCGGGGTCGGCGAAGCCACGGGCAGTCTCGATACGGCCTTGGGCAACGTCGCAGACCTCTACGAGCGCGAAGTGGACCGCGACGTCGCCGCGTTCACCGCGGTCCTGGAGCCGCTGATTATCGTCGTGTTGGGTGTCGGCATCGGATTTATTGTGGTGGCCATGTACCTGCCGATTTTCTCGATGCCCTCTATGTTTGACTGACCGCTCGATGATGAGGCTGAGCCGGGCGTGTTGCTAAGAGTGTCCCATGAGTAACGTGGATCGATCCCTGCTGGTGCATCCGCCGGCCAAGGTCAACCTCATCCTCAAGATTTTCGATCGACTGTCCAATGGGTATCATGCCCTGTGGTCGTTCATGCAAACGGTCGGGGTGACTGATGAATTGACGATTCGGGTCACGGACGCGTTTGAAGGGGTTCGCCTTAAATGTTCGGATGAGACCCTGTCGGCGCCGAGCGACAACCTGGCGTATCGCGCCGCCGAACTGGTGCTGGAACGGGCGGGCGTTTCCAAGGGGGTGGCCTTGAAATTGGTCAAGGGGATTCCGGTGGAGGCGGGTCTTGGCGGCGGGAGCAGTGACGCCGCGGCGACGATCATGGGCCTCAATCGGCTGTTGAATCTCGGCTGGAGCAACGGCGACATGGCCCTCTTGGGCGAGACCCTGGGCAGCGACGTGCCCTTTTTCATGGAGGCGCCGACGGCCGTGGTGCATGGCTGGGGCCAGCGGATGATTCCGAAAACCCTGGACGGTGTCCGGTGGATTGTGCTGGTGAATCCGGGGTTTCCCATTAACACGGCTCAGGCCTTCAGGCGCCTCGATGAGGTGCGGCAGACGATCCCTGCCCTGCCCGAAGCCCTGGAATCGGTTGAACGTGCGCCTTCCGTATCCTGGAGCGGGATCCTGGCCCGGATGGAGAATGATTTCGAGGCGGTCCTGTTCGATGACTATCCCGTCTTGGCCGGCATCAAGAGCACCTTGTTGACCATGGGCGCGGAAGGGGCGCTCTTGTCGGGCAGCGGAGCCACCGTGTTCGGTGTGTTTCAAGAGAAGGCCGAGGCCATCCGTGCCAAAGAGGCATTTGCCGGGACCCCGGAGTATCGGGTTGCCGTCGGACCCTCTCTTCAGGGTGGTGTATTGGAGCGGACCTCGAACGCCGGTGCGCCGTCTCGGGACGCGGCCGGCAAGACCGGGGCGAAACAGACGGGTTGTTGACAACCATATGAGGATGTCCTAAATAATAGTGGTCCGGGACTTTCTCCCGTCTTCTCCTGAATATTGGATCTCCGATCAAAACTGCGGGGACACGCTTCACACCTTGGAATAACGCCCATGGCTGAAAATCTGAAACTGTTTGCCGGAAACTCGAACCCGCTTCTGACCAACGAGATCAGCGACTATATGGGCGTGCCGTTGTCTCGGGCGGTGGTTTCGACTTTCAGCGACGGCGAAATCCGCGTCAAAGTCGAAGAAAACGTGCGAGGCGCGGACGTGTTCGTCATGCAGTCCTGCTGTCACCCGGTCAATACGTCCGTCATGGAACTGTTGATCATGCTGGATGCGTTGAAACGGTCGTCCGCCTACCGGATTACGGCCGTGATTCCGTATTTCGGCTATGCACGTCAGGATCGAAAAGACCAACCACGCGTACCGATCAGCGCCAAGCTGATGGCTGATCTGATTACTACGGCGGGGGCGCATCGAGTGCTGACCATGGATTTGCACGCCGGGCCCATTCAAGGGTTTTTCAATATTCCGGTCGACCATCTCTATGCCCGGCCGGTCCTGTTGGATTACGTCAAGAAAAGTCACTTGCAGGACGTGGTCGTGGTGTCGCCTGATGCCGGCGGGGTCGAACGCGCCCGGGCGTTTGCCAAACGGTTGGAAGCGAACCTCGCGATCGTCGATAAGCGCCGGGAGGGGCCCAATCAGGCCCAGGTGATGAATATTATCGGAGACGTGCGGGATCGACACGTCTTATTGCTGGACGACATGATCGATACGGCCGGTACGATCGTGGAAACTGCCAATGCCTGCATCGAGAAAGGAGCCTCGATGGTTTGGGGCGTGTGTACCCATCCGGTGCTGTCCGGTCCCGCGATCGAACGAATTGAACAATCCACGTTGGCACAAGTGGTGGCCACGAATTCGATTGCCCTACAGGGCAAAGATCAGGTATGTTCAAAAGTTCGGATTCTGTCGGTCGCTCCCCTTCTGGGGGAAGCCATCAAGCGAATCCACAAGGAGCAATCAGTCACCTCGTTGTTCGACTGATTATTTGATGAATAGGCTTGTTCAATAGCAGCCTGAAGCCATCGGGGGAGTCCCGGATGGCCCGGTTGTCGGCGAGGAACACCCGCGCTGAAACCGGGAAGAAGACATAAAGGAGCATTATGGAGTTCGTCGCTGAAGCCACCATCAGAACGCAATCCGGAAAAGGGGCGGCCCGTCAAATCCGCCGGAACGGACAGATCCCCGCCGTGGTGTACGGGCAAGGGACGTCACGGTTGATCCAACTGGACCCCAAGTCGATTCAGCACATCCTGGTGACCCAGGCCGGGAGTACGGGGCTCATCTCTTTGTCGATTCAGGGGGACGAGCAGGCGCCACAACGGACCGCCGTCATTCAAGACGTGCAACGGGACCCTCTGGATGGATCGCTCTTGCACGTCGATTTATTGGAAGTGTCGATGGATAAGCCGGTTCGCGTGAAAGTCCCGGTCCACATCACGGGGGCTGTGCCCATTGGGGTCAAGCGTGACAAGGGCGTCATGCATCAATCGATGAGAGAATTGCATATCGAATGCCTGCCCAACGTCATTCCGGACCAAATCGACGTGGATGCATCGGCCTTGGAAATCAATCAGGGTATTCACGTCCGTGATCTGCAGGCCGACGAGGGCATCAGGATTCTGGACGATCCCGAGGGCATGGTCGTCAACGTGGCCGTGCCGATTTCCGAGGAGAAATTGTCCGCCATGCTGACGTCGGAAGCGGCGCCGGCTGTCGAGGCTCCGGAACCCGAGCGTGCTGCCGAAGCACCTGCGGCCCCAGCCACACCCAGTGAACCCTCCAAATAACCCGCGTGTTATTGTCGGACTCGGGAATCCCGGCGTTGAGTATGCGATAACTCGTCACAACGTCGGACAACGGGTCGTGGCTCAAGCAGCGGTCAAGTGGTCGATTCCGTTACAATTCAACGGCCTCGCGCAACGGGGTGCCGGTCGACTCCACGGTCATTCCGTCGTGCTGGCATTGCCTGTGACGTTTATGAATTTGTCCGGTGAGGCCGTGGAGGAACTCGTCACGGCGCATGACGTCCAAGCGCAGGACGTGATCGTGGTCCATGATGATTTGGACTTGCCCACCGGGTGTCTGCGGATCAGGCCCGGAGGGGGAACGGGAGGGCATAGGGGCTTACAATCCATCGTGATGGCCCTGGGAACCGAAGCCTTCGTTCGTCTGAAAATCGGGATAGGCCGTCCGGCCCCGGAGGTGGACCCCGCCGATTTTGTGTTGGCCCCGTTTACGCCCGCGGAGACGGTAGACCTGCAACCCGTTCTGACCCGGGCGGTTGAAGGGTTGGCCTGTCTCGTGACGCACGACGTGCAGGAAGCGATGAATCGTTTTAATCGCCGTGTGTCGGCGTAAGCCATGAGACGTCAAGAGAGCGGAATTCGCGAAGAGACGCGGTTTGACAGTACATTTTCCCCTGTGGTACCGTCCTTTCCCTTGTCACCAAGCTGGTGAAGGGCGATCAATCAGGATTCTTCGGAGAGAGGGTAGGGTGCGGTATGGCATGTTATGAATCGATATTTATTCTTCGCTCGTCGTTGGCCGATGATGAAGCCGAGGCGGTGATCGAAAAGATGAAAACCGTGTTGACGAAACACGGGGCGACGATCGTGAAAGCCGAGAATTGGGGAAAAAAGAAGCTCGCCTATGAAATCAAGCACGACCGGCGCGGCACCTATATTCTTCTTCAGTTTGAAGCGACGCAAGAGAACGTGGTGAGTGAGCTGGAACGGCTCTATCGACTGGAAGATTCGGTCATCAAATTCTTGACCGTGCGGGTGGAAGAGGAAGCATTGCAGGCGGTGGCGGCTGAAGAACAGGGAGAGTCCGAAAGTGGTGGGGTTCAATAAGATCATTCTCATCGGGAATCTGACGCGAAACCCTGAACTTCGTTACACGCCCAGCGGGACTCCCGTCGCCAATTTCGGGCTGGCCGTGAACCGACGGTTTCGACAGGCCGATGATCAAAAAGAGGAAGTGTGTTTCGTTGATATCGTGGTCTTCGGCAAGCAAGCCGAGCATTGCGGCCAATACCTGAGCAAGGGGGACGTCGCCATTATCGACGGTCGGCTCCAGCAGCGACGGTGGGAAACGGAAGACGGACAACGCCGAAGCAAACATGAAGTGGTGGCGCAATCGGTCACGTTCGGCCCGAAGAAACAAAGTCACGCGGCTGAGCCCGGAGGCGGAGAAGAAGAGTACCCGCACGATCATTCATACGAGTCTGAAGAGTACGCATAAAGGAACTTCTGATTTATTGTGATAGCGGGATGCAGGGCAAGACGTCCCGGAGCGAAACCTGAGGCTTATCAGAGAGATAGGTGAGGGTTGAGCGAGGACACAACGCAGCCATGCGCCCGATAGTGCATTAAATCAGAGGTTCCTAAATTTCGCATACGAGGAGAACACGCACGTGGAACGAGGGAGGCTTTTTCAGCGACGGCGCGTTTGCCGGTTTTGTCACGAAACCACGCCCTTGGATTATAAGGATCTGAACCTGTTGCGTAATTTTTTGACGGAACGTGGACGCATTATCCCGAGACGGATCTCGGGGAACTGTATGCGGCACCAGCGAAAGCTCACGATCGCGATCAAACGTGCCCGCAGTATTGCCCTGTTAGCGTTTGCCGAAGAGCGGTAGGGGCGGCCGTCGTGACGGTGCGGTTCCCGTCTGTCTCTCCGGGTTAAGGGAGGTCCGGGCAACATGGCCTCGCTCAGCTTCAGCGTGAAAGACGTTCCTCCGGAAGGCACGCGTATCGCCTGCGTCGTCGGGAAAGAAGACTTGCAGTTAGACGAGCACGATCCCGGCATACAAGACGTGCTCGCGTTGACGGCAACGATTCATGCCGACGAGACGAATTTTCTGGTGGAGGGCGAACTGAACGGCCTGCTGCTCCATGAATGTGTCCGTTGTCTTGAATCGTTTGCCACGCCTGCGGACCTGTCGTTTCAGGCCGTGTACAAGGATCGGAGTCAGCGGCGCTCGAAAGAACCGGAAGCCGTTCCCGGAGATTCGGAGCGTGAAGAAACGGACTGCCGTTCCGTGGTTGAACAACGGATTGAATTGCAAGAGATGCTTCGTGAACAACTCATTTTGTCCATCCCGATGCAACCCCTCTGTTCGGAGGGGTGTCAAGGCCTATGTCAGGTGTGCGGGCAAAACCTGAACGTGCAGCGGTGCGGGTGCAAGGAGGTCAAAACGGAGTCTCCCTTTGCGATCCTGCAAGAAGCCAAATTGTCACAGAAACCGTTAGCGTAAGTCACGTGTATGACAGACGAACGCGGGTCGTTTCCGTGACGTGAGGAGAAAATAATGGCAAACCCCAAACATCGACATTCCAAGTCCAGGCGGGATAAACGGCGCACGCACAAAAAACTCGGCATGCCGAGTTTTTCCATCTGCCCTCAATGTCACGAACGAATGTTACCTCATCGGACCTGCCTGTCGTGCGGTTACTACAAACGGATAGCGATCATCGCGATTCAAGAAAGCTAAGGAACCGCTGATCGGTGATCGGAGGTTTCCTCAGACGTTTTCGGTCTACCCTCCCGATTGGAGGCCCGCGCACGATCCATGAAGATTGCTCTTGATGCCATGGGCGGGGACCACGGTCTGACTCCCGTCGTCGAAGGCGCACTCCAAGCCCTCGAAGAGCTTGACGTCGAATTCATCCTCGTGGGTCACGAAGACCAACTCCGAGCGGAATTGGATCGCGTCCAATGCACGGATCCCCGCGTCACGGTCCGCCACGCCTCCCAAACAGTTGACATGCATGAATCCCCTGCGCAAGTGGCCAGGAAAAAACGCGATTCGTCGATTTGGGTGGCGACCGATCTGGTCAAGACCGGCGAAGCCCAGGCGGTGGTGAGTGCCGGCAACACGGGCGCCGCCATGGTGTCGGCCTTTTTTCTGCTTGGCACCATCAAGGGTGTTGAGCGACCGGCCATTGCGGCAACCTTACCGACCATACGGGGGACGGCCATCATGCTGGACGTCGGGGCGACGGTCGATTGTTCCGCCCGGCAGTTGCATCAGTTCGCCATTATGGGCCATGAGTATGCCAAGCACCTCATGGACATCGCGCAGCCTCGGGTGGGACTCCTCAGTATCGGAGAAGAAGCGACCAAAGGCAATGAAGTGACGAAAGAGGCCTTTCGCCTGCTCAAGGAAAGTTCCTTGAACTTTATCGGGAACGTCGAAGGCCGGGACGTGTACAGCGGGACGGCCGACGTGATCGTCTGTGACGGGTTTCTGGGCAACGTGTCGTTGAAAATCTCCGAAGGCTTGGCAGAGGCCATGAAAAAAATCCTCATGAGTGAGGTGATGAATTCGACCCTGGGGCGCTTGTCGTTGGCCTTTATGACGGGTCCTCTCATGCGATTGAAACGACGGACGGATTACGCCGAATTCGGCGGCGCCCCGCTCCTGGGTGTGAATGGGGTGTGCATGATTTGTCATGGCCGCTCCTCGGCCAAGGCCATAAAAAACGCCATCAGGCGGGCTGACGCCCTGGCTCAAGGCCGGTTGATCGACCTGATCCAACGAGACATTGCCGAAAGTCTGACCTCCCCGATGACGCCCAGCCCGCAAATGGCCTGTGAATGAGAAGCCGGATACTCGGGACGGGGTCCTATGCTCCCAAACAGGTGCTGACGAATGCCGACCTCGAAGCCATGGTGGAGACGTCGGATTCCTGGATCGTAGAACGCACGGGCATTCGCGAGCGACGCCTGGCCGCTCCCGATGAAGCCTGTTCGGACCTCGGCGTGCTGGCGGCGCAGCAGGCCTTGGCGGACGCCGACGTGCAGGCAGCCCAACTCGATCTGATCCTGGTGGCCACCTGTACCGGGGATTCCCCTCTCCCGTCCACCGCGTCCTTGATTCAACACCGGCTTGGCGCCGATAAAGCCGCGGCCTGCGATATTTCCGCAGCGTGCTGCGGGTTCGTGTACGGCCTGTCGGTGGCCGACGCCTTTGTGCGGACGGGGCACAAGTACGTGCTGGTCATCGGGTCTGAAGTGATGTCGTCGATCACGGATTGGACGGACCGGAATACCTGTGTCCTCTTCGGGGATGGAGCGGGCGCCGTTGTGCTGGGCCCGACGGACGACGACCGGGGCATCCTCTCCGTTCACTTACACGCGGATGGGCGGTTGTCCGATTTGATTTGCGTGCCGGGCGGCGGGTCGAGTCTCCCTCCGTCGGAACGCGTGTTGGCCGAACGCCTGCATTGCGTCAAAATGCGCGGCAATGAAACCTTCAAGATTGCCGTCAAAACCATGGAAGAGGCCATACGGGAGGCCGTTGCGGCGCAGGGGCTCGGCATTGACGACATTGATTGCCTGGTTCCCCACCAGGCCAACATCCGCATTTTACGGGCCGTCGGGCAACGCATCGGGTTGTCTCCTGACCGGATCATGATCAACGTCGACCGGTACGGCAACACCTCGGCCGCGTCGATCCCGTTGGCCTTGGACGAAGCCGCCAAAAACGGAACGATCCGGGAAGGAAGTCTGGTCGTCATGGCGGCGTTCGGGGCGGGTCTCACGTGGGCCTCCGGGGTAATGCGATGGTAGAAAGGATGAATCATGGCTACGGATGAAAGACCGGGAGAATGGGCGTTAGTCTTGGGCGCCTCGAGCGGGTTCGGCAGGGCCGTGGCACTGGAGCTGGCGGCGCTCGGCATGAATATCGTGGGGGTGCATTTGGACCGGAAATCCACGCTCCCGGACGTGGATCGTCTCGTGGCGGATCTCCATGCCCTCGGGCGAGAAACCCTCTTTTTCAATGTCAATGCCGCGGACGCGGAGAAGCGCCGTGAAGTCGTGGACGCCGTTGAAGCCAGATTCCGGGCGCATGGCGAGCCGGCGACGATCCGCGTGTTCCTTCATTCCCTGGCCTTCGGCACGCTGAGACGGTTCGTCACCGAAACGCGTACCGATGCCGTGAGTAAAGCCCAGGTCGATATGACGCTGGACGTCATGGCCAACAGTCTGGTGTATTGGGTGCAGGAGTTGCTCGCGCGGGGACTCATGGGTCACGGCGGACGAATTTTTGCGATGACCAGTGCGGGCGGCGCCCGGGTGTGGTCCACCTATGGTGCGGTCTCCGCGGCAAAGGCGGCCCTGGAGTCCCACGTGCGCCAGCTCTCGCTGGAATTGGCCCCCAAGGGGATTACGGCGAACGCGATCATGGCCGGCGTCACCGATACCCCGGCCTTGCGGAAAATTCCGGGGTCGGACGACATGATCGCCATGGCCCAACGGAAGAATCCCTCGGGCCGCTTGACCACGCCGCAGGACGTGGCGGAAGCGATCGGTTTGTTAAGTCATCCCAAGTCGCATTGGATGACCGGCAACGTCATCTGTGTGGATGGCGGCGAGTTCATCGTAGACTGACCGCCCGGGCTCGGTTCCGGCCCCCGGCGTTTTTATCCGTTGACTTTCCCGGCGGTTTCACTCATACCTTAACTGCCTATGTCCGACCCAATCGCATTCCTGTTTCCCGGTCAAGGTTCGCAGGCCGTCGGGATGGGACAAGCGTGGCGTGAGGCGTATCCGCAACTCATGGCCTTGTTTGAAGAAGCCAACGCGATCCTGGGATACGACCTGCAGGCCCTGTGTTTTGAAGGGCCGGCGGAACAACTCAATCGCACGGAATATACCCAGCCCGCGTTGCTGGTGACCAGCCTGATTGCTTGGCGGGCCTTGGATGCGCGTCTCCAGCCTTCCGCCGTGGCGGGGCACAGTTTGGGCGAATATTCGGCCCTCGTAGCTGCGGGCGGGCTGTCGTTTCCAGACGCCGTGGCGTTGGTGCACAAGCGGGCGCGGTACATGGAAGAGGCGGTCCCTCCGGGGAGCGGGCTGGTCGTGGCGTTACTCGGGTTGGCGGGGGAGGTGGTCAAGGACATTTGCCGGGAGGCGCAATCCGTGGGCGTCGTGACCGCGGCCAATTTCAACTCTCCGGGACAAGTGGTAATCGCGGGTGAGAAAGCCGCGGTGGAACGGGCGATCGAGTTGGCCAAAGTGCAAGGGTGCCGGAAATCCATTCCGTTGCCCGTGAGCGTGCCGGTGCATACGGCCTTGATGCAGCCGGCTGCGGACCGGCTGGCTCCGCACGTGCAAGAGGTGCAAATTTCCGATTTGACCGTGCCGCTCTATAACAACGTCGAGGCGCGTCCGTTGGTCCGCGCCGACGAAGTGCGCCGTTCCCTGATTCGCCAGTTACCCTCCTCCGTGTTATGGGAGCACACCATTCGCGCGATGTGGGAGCAGGGCATTCGGACGTATATCGAGATCGGGCCGGGGATGGTGTTGACCCGGGTCGCCAAGCGTATTGTGCCGGAGGCGGAATTACATCACATTCAGGACCCGGAATCCCTGGAAAAGACCTTGACGACCCTACGTCATTGACGGTAAGACGCAGTTCCGCAACAGGAGAACGAGGGAAGCGTGCTGGAAGGGAAAAAAGCCATTGTCACGGGCGCGGCGCAAGGCATCGGGCAAGCCGTGGCGGAATGCTTGGCGAAAGCCGGAGCCGACGTGGCCGTGGTGGACCTCGAAGCCGACCGATGCGCCGATACGCTGCAATTGGTGGAATCCCGGCACGTTCGAGGGCTGGCGCTGTCGGCCAACGTGGCCCGGTGGGAAGCCGTCAAGGGGATGGTCGATCACGTGATGAAGGAATGGGGACGCGTGGACGTGTTGGTCAATAATGCGGGTATTACCCGTGACGGGTTGATCATGCGTATGAAAGAAGAGGACTGGAATGCCGTCCTCCAGGTCAACCTCACCGGGACGTTTTATTGTACCAAGGCGATTCTGGGTCCCATGACCAAACAGCGATCAGGCCGGATCATCAACATGGCCTCGATCGTCGGGGCGATCGGAAACGCGGGGCAGGCGAACTACGCCGCGTCGAAAGCCGCGGTGATCGGGTTCACCAAATCCGTGGCTCGCGAATACGCGAGCCGGAACGTCACGGTGAACGCAGTGGCTCCGGGGTTTATCGACACGGCAATGACCCGGGCCTTGAACCAGGAGGTCAGGGACACGTTGTTGCAACAGATTCCTCTGGGTCGATTGGGGCAACCCGCCGAGGTGGCGGAAGCCGTCCGTTTCCTGGCATCGGACGCCGCGGGGTATATCACCGGACAGGTAGTGCACGTGAATGGCGGAATGCACATGGCGTAACATGATGAGTGACTGATATTTTTAACAGGAGGTGCGAAGGTCGATGGCCGCTGAAGAACGTATTCGAAAGATCATTGCAGAACAATTGGGCGTGGAAGAGGAGGACGTCGTGCCCGACGCGTCCTTTGTCGAGGACTTGGGGGCCGACTCCTTGGACACGGTTGAACTGGTGATGGCGCTTGAGGAAGAATTCGACGTGGAAATTCCCGATGAAGACGCGGAAAAAATTCAAAAAGTTTCCCAAGCCATCGAGTATATCAAAGAGAAAACCTGATCCACGGCGCCCATGACCGAGTATCCCCCCCGTCGGCGCGTGGTGATCACCGGCCTGGGAGCCGTGACGCCCTTGGGAGTCGGTGTCGACAAAACCTGGCACGCGGTGTGTGCCGGGCAGTCGGGAATCGGCCCCATCACGCGCTTTGATGCGTCCGGTTATCCCTGCCGGATTGCGGCCGAGGTGAAGGACTTCGACCCGGCCGATCACATCGAAAAAAAAGAAATCAAGAAAATGGATACGTTCATCCAGTACGCCATGGCCGCGAGCCGGGAGGCGGTGGATGACGCGGGACTCACGATCACCCCCGACGTGGCTGAACGGGTCGGGGTCTATATCGGGGCGGGCATCGGCGGACTGCCGGCCATTGAGCAGTATCACAAGGTACTCCAGGACAAGGGGCCTGGGCGCGTCAGCCCGTTCTTCATCCCGATGGTCATCGTCAATTTGGCCTCGGGTCAGGTGGCGATCCGGTTTGGAGCCAAGGGCCCCAATTCGTGCGCCGTGACGGCTTGTGCCACGGGGAATCACTGCATCGGAGACGCCTACCGGATTATTCAACGCGGGGAAGCGGACGTCATGTTGGCCGGCGGGACCGAATCCACGATTTGCCCGTTGGCCCTTGCGGGGTTCGCCGCGGCCAAAGCGTTATCGCGTCGCAACGACGACCCGCAACGGGCGAGTCGTCCGTTTGATCGTGACCGGGACGGATTCGTCATCGGAGAAGGCGCCGGCGTGCTGGTGTTGGAAGAACTGGAGCACGCGCAACGCCGCGGCGCCAAAATCTACGGAGAACTGGCCGGCTACGCCATGACCAGCGACGCCTTTCACATCACCGCGCCTCCGGATGACGGCGCCGGCGCCGTGGATTGCATCGAGAAAGCCATTCGTGACGCGGGGATCCCAAAGACCTCGATTGGATACGTGAACGCACATGCGACCTCGACCTTTGCGGATAAAGTCGAAACGCAGGCGATCAAGACCGTCTTCGGGGACCGCGCCGCCACATTGCCGGTGAGTTCCACGAAATCCATGCTCGGCCATTTGTTGGGAGCGGCCGGGGGGGTTGAAGCCGTGGTGACCACCCTGGCGCTGCATCATGGTCTGTTGCCGCCGACGATCAACCTGGAGAATCCTGATCCCGAGTGTGATCTCGATTATATACCCGGGCAGGCCCGTCAGGTTCCCATCGACGCCGCGCTGTCGAATGCCTTTGGCTTTGGCGGAGTGAATGCCTGCCTGGTCATCAAGGCTCCAGTTATTTCCTCCCCTTTGTAAGGGGAGGGTAGGTGGGGTAGAGCCGACCGTCCATGACGCACGAGGTTTCGCCGTCCCGACTACAGACTCTACCTCCCCTTACCCCTCCTTACAAAGGAGGGTAAGGTCCAAGTGAAGGTGGGAACAGAACAGGGCTATGATTGAGGAGGCGCATCAACGACTGCCGTATGAGTTTCGCGACCTCGCGTTATTGAAAGAGGCGTTGACGCATCGTTCCCACCTTCAAGAGAAACCCGCTTCGGAGGACAAACAGAATGAACGCCTCGAGTTTTTAGGCGATGCGGTATTGGGGTTGATCGTGAGTGAGTACGTGGCGGAAACCTTTCCCGAGTTGGCTGAAGGGGATTTGTCACAAATCCGGGCCCGGCTTGTAGGACGGCCCGCGCTGGCGGAAGCCGCGCGGAGCTTGCGGCTCGGCGACATGCTCCGTCTGGGTCGCGGAGAAGAACGCACCAAGGGCAGAGACAAGGCGTCCCTTTTGGCCAACGCGTTGGAGGCCGTAATCGGGGCCGTGTATATGGATGGCGGACTGACCGCGGCCAGGACGTTTACGTTGCAGGTCCTGGACGCGCAACTCAAAGCCTTGCATCAGGAGGATCTTGCGGGGTTCGGGCGGGACTATAAAAGTCAATTGCAGGAATGGTGTCAACGCCACCTACATGTGCTGCCCGTGTATGCCGTGACCGAAGAATCGGGGCCTGATCATCAAAAAACATTTGAGGTCACGGTGGCGATTGAACAACAATGTCATGGAAGCGGGAAGGGGCATAGCAAGAAAGTGGCGGAACAGCAAGCGGCTAAGCAGGCACTCGAACAACTTCAGGCTGCGAGTGACGAGGGTCAGGGTTTCACGGATCGCATCTGAGAACAAAACACAATCGGGAGGATGAAGGAATGATCGGATTACGTGCGGTAAGAAAAATCCTGTGGGTCATGGGAGTCGTGGTTTTCCTGGCGGGAGTCACCGGGGAACGTGTCCTGGCCGGGAATCCGCAGATACTGCCGGTCGCGGAGGGCAAGGCGCCTCGGGCGATCATCACCACCAAGTTTGGCCAAATGGAATTGGTGTTTTTTCCGGAGTTGGCGCCCAAGCACGTGGAGAGCTTTTTGAATTTGGCGAAAAAAGGATTTTATAACGGGACGATCTTTCACCGGGTGATTCCCGGCTTCATGATTCAAGGTGGCGATCCCAACACCAAAGATCCAAGCAAGCGACATCTCTACGGCATGGGAGGCCCCGGCTATACCGTGCCGGCCGAGTTCAACCGGATTTCGCATGAGCGGGGCATCCTGTCCGCGGCCCGGTCGGCGGATCCCAATAGCGCCGGCTCACAATTTTTCATCGTGGTAGACAAAGCCTCGTTTCTGGACGGCCAGTATACGGTATTTGGCGAGGTGGTGAGTGGCATGGAGGTGGCAGACAAAATTGTCAGTCAACCTCGGGATTCGAAAGACAATCCCTTGGAACGGATTGAAATAACCGTCGAGGTGAAATAAGGCGAGCAGCGGGCTGGTGCTTAGCCGAGAGTACTTGGCTGATCTTTCATGGGGGCGCTGCCCGGAAGGATGATGCGTCCGGCGGTCGTGCCGAGTTTGGTCAGCTTTTCGGCCACGTCGGGGTGACGGCTTTTGAGGAACCCGATCAGTCCGCTGAGAAAGCGATTGGACCGAAGCCCGGTCCCCGAAAATTCGGAAATAAACGTCAGACCGCGATCCAGCACCTCACTCACGAGTTGGGCGTCGGGCTTTTCTCCCTCCATGAAGGCGTCGTATTCTTTCTTGAGGGCTTCGGTAAAAGGAGGGGCCATCCCCTCAGGCACGTGGATCGGGCTGAAGGAGCGACGCAACGCCTGGATGGCCGCGATGGCCTCTCCATCCTGCGCGTCGCTCTTCGCATGAAAATGTTTGAACGTCACGGCTTCGAGAAAGTAAAACATCTCGGCGGCCTTGTCTCCGGATTGGTCAAGCAGGTCCCTATAGAACGTGCGGCGTTCCTGTTCAAACTGGTCCCCGACGCGTTTTTGTTGATATTCCACGTTCGTATCCAGGTACACGCAATCGGAATGGCACGCAATACTGACGATGCGGTGCGTCCCACAGCATTGGCTGCAAATGGCGCCGCTCAACGCCGGGCAGGGACGCTTGCCTTTTCGTTCCCGGCAGTAGATGCATTTGCTCACTGTTTCTCGTCTCCTTCCAGCCACCCCAGCCCGTAATCGGAGAGCGTCCGCTTGCGTTTCCGTTGGCCGGTATTGGTCGGCTGCTCCAGGCCGTTGATCTCAGCCCCGTCGGCGTACAGATAAGGGACCAGGATCATGTGGTTGCGGCGGTCGATCTTGACGCAAGACGGCGAGATCAGGAACTCGGCAATGACCTGCATGGAATGGTCCGGCTGAACCCGCCAGATTTTTCCCGCTGTCATGTCGGACAGGTACAGGCTGCCGTATCGATCGAAGTCAATCCCGCTTAAATTCCGGAACTTGCCGGTAAAGAACGAATTGGAAATGACCTCGGTCAAAGTGCGGTCTTCCGCAATTTCCATCACGGTCCCGTTGTCGAGGCTGGCGATCCAGAGCCGGCCCGACCTCGGGTGCACGGCCAATCCCCGCGGCGACGCCAAATCCTCGTGTTGGAGATAGAGAGACACTTCGAAATCGCGTTGCGGGTCGATCCGGTACACGGCGTTCCCGGCCGTGTCCAGGACGTAGAGTTGTCCGCTGCCGTCGGCAATCAGATCCGTCAACGCCTCGACGTGAAACGGGTGCAGGGGAACGGTCACCGTGGGTTTGCCGGATTGCGCGTGAAATCCACGGATCACGGTGATATCGGCCACGTAGAGAGTGTCCCCGGCGATCCCCATGCCATGGGGGGAATGCAGGATCACGTCGCCTCGGCCGCCTTGAATGAAATGCCGGTCCAGCAGGTTGCCGTCCTGATCGAGTTTCGAGATGTATCCGTTATTGTCGGCCGTGCCGGGTTCGCCATTGGCATTGGCGATGAAATAGCCCTCACCCGAAGGATGAGCGATAAAGGATTGGGGGCTGTTCAACTGGCTGATGGGATTGCCCAACGCCGGTAACGGCCACCAACCAAGAAGCAGAAGCACGGCGATGGCGCGGAGCGTCGTCCGAAACAAGGCTGGCTGGGAATAGAAGGACGGGAATAAAACAGATTGGAGGGTAAAACGGTGTCTCACAACGGCATGCTACGGAACCCTTTCGGGAGGTGTCAAGGCAGCGCGTTTCCCTTCTTTTCTCCTTGATTGACGGGAATTTTTCAGCCCTGTTATCGTAGCGTGACGCGTAAATGGTTCCCTTCCACGTTAAGGAGGACGATGTGGCGGCTCAACTCATTGATGGGAAAAGTTTGGCACAGGACATTCGGGACGGCATTGGCCGGGACGTGCAGGCGCTTGAAGCTCAAACCGGCGTTCGCCCGGGTTTGGCCGTGGTGTTGGTCGGCGAGGATCCGGCCTCCGCGGTCTACGTTCGCAATAAAAAGAAGGCCTGCGACACCGCCGGCCTGTACGTGACCGACCATCATTTGTCCGCGGAGACCAGCCAAGCAGAGTTGTTGACCCTCGTTGACCGGTTGAACGCGGACCCCAAGATCCACGGAATTCTGGTGCAGCTTCCCTTGCCGGCGCATATTGAGGGGGAGGCCGTGCTCAATGCCATCGCTCCCGACAAGGACGTCGATGGCTTTCATCCATACAACATCGGCCGGTTGGTCGCGGGGGAGCCCGTGTTTGTCCCCTGCACGCCCAAAGGGGTAGTCCGCATGATCGAATCCACCGGCGAACCCATCGCCGGGAAGAAGGCCGTCGTGGTCGGCCGCAGCAACATCGTGGGCAAGCCCGTGGCCATGCTTCTCCTGCATCAGCATGCCACCGTGACCATGTGTCATTCCCGGACCAAGGACCTGCCCGCGGTCTGCCGGGAAGCAGACATTCTGGTGGCAGCGATCGGCAAACCCCGGTTCGTCACACGCGACATGGTGAAGGAGGGGGCCATCGTCCTCGACGTGGGCATCAATCGACTCGATGACGGCCGGTTGGTCGGCGACGTGGATTTCGAGCCGGTGCGTGAACGCGCCGGATGGATTTCCCCCGTGCCTGGAGGCGTGGGCCCCATGACCATTGCCATGTTATTGGCGAACACGTTGGAAGGAGCCAGGCGAACGGCTGCTTGAAGGGAGCCGTTTTGATCCATGCCATGACGCCCAGCACGCTGCAACACACGTTGGCCCAAGGCCGGTTTGCCGTGACCGTCGAGTTGAACCCCCCGAAGGGGACGGACGTGTCGGAACTGCTTGAGACCGCCAAGTCCTTGAGCGGCCACGTGCATGGGATCAACGTGCCCGATAATGCCGCCGCGGTCATGCGCGCGAGTCCGGTGGCCGTGGCCCGTCTCCTGTATGAACAGGGGCACGACCCCGTGCTCCAACTCACCTGTAGGGATCGGAACCGGCTCGGCCTGCAATCGGATCTCCTGGGCGCGCACGTGCTCGGGATCCGGAACGTGCTGTGCCTGACCGGCGACAGCCCGGGCGCCGGCGATCACAAGGATGCCAAGCCGGTATTCGACCTGGATACCGTGCAACTCATGCACGCGGTGAGCGAACTCAATCAGGGACGGGATCTGGCCGGCAACGCGTTGGAAGGACGGACCGCGTTCTTTATCGGTGGAGCCGCGGCTCCCGGCGCCGAACCCGCCGAACTCCTGCACAAAAAATTTGAGGCCAAGGTCAACGCCGGCGCGAATTTTTTTCAGACGCAACCCGTCTTTTCGGCGAAGGTGATCCAACCTTTCATGGAGGCAGTAGGTCCCTATTCCCGCAAGGTGTTAGCCGGGGTCCTGGTACTCCGGTCGGTAAAAATGGCAGAATACGTGAACGAGCACGTGCCGGGTATCGACGTGCCCGACGAGATCCTGCAGGAACTGCGGAACGCCGGAGACACGCATGTATCCGAAGCCGGGCTTGAAATTGCGGTGCGAACCATTCGAGCCGTTCGTCCATTCTGTGACGGCGTGCACCTCATGGCCGGCCGGTTGGCGCATCGCCTGCCCGAGATTATCCGAAAGGCCGAGTTGAACTGATGACGGTCCCCGAATTTCAAAGCCAAAAGGGAAAGAAAAAACTGGTGGTCGTGACGGCCTACGATGCCCTGTTCACGCGCATCATCGAACAGGCCGGCATCGACGTCATTCTGGTCGGCGATTCGCTGGGTGTCGTGGTCCAGGGAAAACCGGACACGTTGTCGGTCACCATGGACGACATGGTGTATCACACCCGGCTGGTGGCGCAAAGCCGTCAGCAGGCCATGGTCATCGCGGATATGCCGTTCATGAGTTACCAGGTCAGCGAGGAACGGGCGATTCACAATGCGGGTCGCTTGATCCAGGCGGGAGCCTTGGCCGTTAAATTGGAGGGAGGCGGCGCCATGGTGGACCGGGTCCGCGCCCTAACCACCGTGGGCATCCCGGTGATGGGTCATCTCGGCATGACGCCGCAATCCGTGAACCGCTACGGCGGCTACAAAGTGCAAGGCAGGGAAGCCACCCAAGCCGACGCGTTGCTCAACGATGCCAGGGCGCTGGAAGCCGCCGGGGCGTTTGCCTTGGTCCTGGAGGCGGTGCCGGCTACCGTGGCGCAAACCGTCACCCAAGCGGTCTCCATCCCTACCATCGGGATCGGCGCGGGCCCCCACTGCGACGGCCAGGTGTTGGTCCTGTATGACCTGCTCGGTCTCT
Organism: Nitrospirales bacterium; assembly: GCA_022828225.1. Lineage (GTDB taxonomy): Bacteria > Nitrospirota > Nitrospiria > Nitrospirales > UBA8639 > Bin75. Next base: position 123,945 of record JAJEJG010000013.1, read on the forward strand.
TCGACGAGTTCGTGCCGAAATTCGTCAAGCCTTACGCCCACCTCAAAGCCGACGCCCTCCAGGCCCTCCGGCGTTTCAAGGAAGAGGTGGAGTGCCGGAAGTTTCCCACCGATCAGGAAAGCTATCAGTAGATTCAATTAAACAGTTTGTGGTCGGTCGGTGCGCGGCCTGCGAGTGCCTCATGCGGTCATGTGCGCACGAGTCTGCGTGGCCCACCAATGCCCATCCACGCTATTGACAAATACTGAAGGGGGCCCTAGGATCGTTCGATGGGCTCTGGCATCAGGTTGGCCGGGGCCTTTTTTGTGACTATTTTCCGGAAAAGGCTGGATCCATGGGAAATTTGGTGGTTATTGGCTCCCAGTGGGGAGATGAAGGCAAGGGAAAAATCGTCGATATCCTGGCTCGGGAGGCGGATCTGATCGTGCGCTTCCAGGGCGGCTCCAATGCCGGGCATACGGTCGTCACGAAGAAAGGCACGTTCGTCTTTCACTTGATTCCCTCCGGAATCCTGTCCAGGGGAAAACAGTGTGTCTTGAGCAACGGCGTGGTGGTCGACCCGGGGGCCTTGATCGAAGAACTGGACCAACTGGCGGCCCAGGGCATCAAGGTGGGGCGGAATTTTGCCATCAGCCAGCGCGCGCATTTGATCATGCCGTATCATAAGGCCATCGACAAAGCCGCGGAAAAGGCCAAGGGCGCTCGCCGGATCGGGACCACCGGCAAGGGAATCGGCCCGGCCTACGTGGATAAAATGGCGCGTATCGGGATTCGGATGGGCGACCTGCTCGATCCCGAAGGGTTTCGGGACAAAGTGGAACGGAGTTTGGCCGAAATCAACATTTTTCTCCGGCACGTCTACGGCGTGCGCGTGTTTCAGGCCGACCGGATTTGCGAAGAATATCTGGCCTATGCCCGACGCCTGGCTCCGTACATGACGGATGATTCCTTGCTGATCCACAAGGCCATGGAAAGCGGGCGGCGCGTGCTTTTTGAAGGGGCCCAGGGGACGCACCTGGACGTGGATCTGGGGACGTATCCTTTTGTGACGTCCTCCAATGCCTGTGCCGGGGGCGCATGTACCGGAGGAGGGGTGGGCCCGACGAGAATCGACGCGGTGCTGGGCGTCACCAAAGCCTATACCACGCGCGTGGGCAGCGGGCCGTTTCCCACGGAGTTGTCCGATGACGTGGGTAGCGGGCTGCAGGAGCGCGGGCAGGAATTCGGTGCGACCACGGGCCGGGCCCGTCGGTGTGGATGGTTGGATGCGGTGCTGTTGCGCTACGCGGTCCGGGTGAACGGCTGCACGTCGCTGGCGGTGACGAAACTGGACGTGTTGGATGGGGCGCCGGAACTCAAAATTGCGGTCGGGTATCGTCATCATGGCAAACTGCATCGTGAAATGCCCGTCGATTCGCGTATCCTCGCGCAGTGCGAACCCGTATATGAAGTGCTCCCGGGATGGAGAGGGACGACGACCGGCGCGACGTCCTATAAGACGTTGCCGGTTGAAGCCAAGCGGTATTTGAGGCGCATCAAGGCTCTCACGTCCTGCCCGATCGACATCGTCTCAACGGGCTCTCATCGGGAACATACGATCATGCTGAAGAACCCCATGACGCATCGGCGCAAACTTTCCCAAGTCAGCGCCTGACACAAGCATGGCCCTACGGTTGAGCCTGCGGGGCTCCGGCGTTTGACAACCCCGGGAGCGGTTGTTAGCATCCGGTGCTGGTGAGCCGCTAGCTCAGTTGGCAGAGCATCGCCCTTTTAAGGCGAGGGCCCTCGGTTCGAGCCCGAGGCGGCTCACCATTTTTGACGAAGCGACGAGTCTTCTGCCGTACCGGAATTCCATCCTTCCCCAATGTGGATGCCCGACGGAGGATGAGTGGTGTCGGCAGAAACCTGAGACTGGCGGAAGGATGCCTATCTTGCCTTCGGTCAGGGAGAAATGCTAAGGTCTTGACAGTAAAGTGGGCGGAAGCCCACTTTTTTTTGCGTTGCTGTTCTCCCGAAAAGCATCCCGGAAGGCGTGGAATTTCGGAAATGAACGGGCTGGAGAGCCAAGTCCAGCGTATCGCCGAGCCGATTGCCAAGGCCCTTCGCCTTGACATTGTCGACATCGAGTGTCACGGCAAGGGAGCCAAAACCATCGTGCGGGTGTTCGTGGAGAAAGAGGGAGGCATCGGGATTCAGGATTGTGAACAGCTTCACCATTCGCTCGGGCGAGCGCTTGACGTGGCCGATCCGGTTCCGCACGCCTATCGTCTCGAGGTGTCATCTCCGGGTCTCGATCGCCCGCTGAAACAGCGAAAGGACTATGATCAGGCGGTCGGACTGAACATTCGAGTCAAGGTCCATGCCCCCGTTCAGGGGAAGGGAACGGTGATCGGTCAGTTGACCGAGGTCGATGACCGAGGCATTACTCTGCAGGTACCGGTGCGAAAATCGAGGATGTCGCGACAGGTGGTTCTTGAATGGGATGCCGTCGCCCAGGCTAAACGCGAAATCGAATGGTAACGGAGGGCTTGAAAGAGGGTGAAGCAGTCGAGTCTGAGCCGATTACGGATCAGCACGAAGAGGGGCGGTTATGAAGCGTGAACTGATGGCAGTCATCGAACAAGTGGGGCGCGAAAAAGGTATTGATAAACATCGGGTGCTTGCGGCCGTGGAATCTGCGCTGCTGACCGCGGCGAAGAAACGGTATGGCAACAACGAGAATATTCAGGTCCAAATCGATCCGGAAACCGGGGAAATTTCCATCGTGTCCTTGAAGACCATTGCGGATCAGATCACCGATACCAATGCCCAGATTTCTCTGGAGGAAGCGCGGTCCATTGATGGCGAAGCTGAATTGGGCGATGAAATCGGCTCGCTCATCGAGGTCGAGGAATTCGGGCGGATCGCGGCGCAGGCGGCGAAACAGGTGATCTGTCAAAAAGTCAGGGAAGCCACGTGGGAGGCGGTCGAAAGGGAATACTCCAAGCGCGAGGGAGAATTGGTGCATGGCATCATCCTTGGGCAGGAACGTCGGAACTACCTGGTGGAAATCGGAAAGACCGAAGCCGTCTTACCCGTTCACGAACAAATTCCCCGTGAGGTTCACCGTCGAGGGGACCGCGTTCGGGCGTTGTTGCTGGAAGTGCGCCGGACCCCGAAAGACGTCCAGGTGATTCTGTCCCGAGCCCACCCGCAGTTCGTGGTCCGGCTCTTTCAATTGGAGGTGCCGGAGGTCACGGAAAAAATTCTGGAAATTAAAGGGGTCGTGCGTGAACCCGGGGATCGGACCAAGATCGCGGTGTTCTCCAAGGATAAAGCCGTGGATCCGGTCGGCGCCTGCGTGGGGATTAAGGGTTCCCGTGTCCAGGCCATCGTGCGGGAACTCAAGGGAGAAAAGATCGACATCATCCCGTGGACCACGGACCCCCGCGTGTTTATCGGCGAAGCGTTGAACCCGGCCTCCATCGAGAAAGTCGGCATCGACGAGGAGAAAAAGGCAGCCCTGGTGGTGGTGGCGGATTCGCAATTGTCGCTGGCCATCGGGAAAAACGGGCAAAACGTCCGACTTGCCGCCAAATTGACGGGATGGAAAATCGACATCATCAGCGTCAGTGAGTATGAAAAAGAAAAACTCGAGCGGGAACGGGAAATCAAGGCCGCCTTGGCCGAGGAAACCGCGGCGCAACTGGAACAGGAGACCGGCACCGAAAAGCCGTCGTCGACTACGGCGGGTGACGGGGAGACGGATGAACCGCTCAAGGTGGCGTCCGGAGAGACGGTTGAATCCGGGGAGGCGTCCGCGTAACGAATCACGATGCGAGTTTACGAATTAGCCAAAAAGCTGGAGAAGGAAAGCAAGGTCCTGATTGCCGAACTGAGCAAATTGGGCATTGCGGTTTCCTCCCACAGCAATACCTTGAGTGAGGAGGACCTCCAGAAAGCCTTGAAAGCGCTTTCGGGCAAGGCGGCCCCGCCGACACCGGTGCGGAAGAAGGCAACCGGATCGTACAAACCCGGCAAAACCGCGAAAAAACCGTCGGCTTCGCCCGCCAAGGCACGTAGCCAAGCCGCTCGGGAAAAGGAAAAGGCTGCGGAAGAGGAAGTTCGTAAACCCGAGAAGAAACACATTTTAATCAAGCGACGAAAAGTAGAAGTTATTCCTCCTTCCGACCCCGAGACCGTGGCAGAAGAAGCGTCTCCGGGAGACGGCATCAGCTCCGTGATCGCCAAGAGCGAACCCGTGGACCCGGTGCCCGTGACCGATGAGCCCCCGGAAGTTGCAGCCGTTAATCAGGCCTTGGCTCCAGAAGCGACGCTTCCCGACGTCGGACCGTCGAGCGAAGACAAAGCCTCGCCCGTGGCTGTCGGTGAGCCGGCCACACTGCAACCTGAACAAACGGTTGACGAGCCCAAGAAAATCAAGGAAGAGGAGAAACCGAAAAAGAGTCGGAAGGCCGGGAAACCGCGTGATGCGGACCTCTTTGCCGAGATCTATGAAGATGCGGCTCGCTGGCAGGATCTTCGTCCCCTGCCTACCCTCAGACGGGAAGAACGTACTCGTCACGTCCCTTCGGCCACGCCGACCGAAATCACGAAACCCAGACGAAAGACCGTCAAGCTGTCGTCGGGTATCACGGTGAAGGAGTTTGCCGAACATTTGGGCATCCGGGCGGCTGACGTGATTCGCAGGTTAATGGAAGTGGGTGTCGGTCTGACGCTGAATCAGCCCATGGATCTGGATGCCGGTGCGCTGATTGCCGAAGGACTCGGGATTCAGGTTGAGATTCAGACGGAAAAAGAAGGCGAAGCATTGTTGGAAGAAATGCTTGAGCCGACGACCGAGTCACAATTTACGCCTCGGGCTCCGGTGGTGACCATTATGGGACACGTGGATCATGGGAAAACGTCGTTGCTCGATGCAATCCGTCAGACGAAGGTCACGCAACAGGAAGCCGGGGGCATCACGCAACATATCGGCGCCTACTCTGTGCAGGTAGGGGAAAAAAGCGTCACCTTCCTGGATACCCCCGGCCACGAAGCGTTTACGGCCATGAGAGCACGCGGGGCACAAGTCACCGATATCGTGGTCTTGGTGGTGGCCGCGGATGACGGTGTCATGCCGCAAACCCTCGAGGCCGCGAATCATGCGCAGGCCGCCGGTGTTCCGATCGTGGTGGCCGTCAACAAGATCGATAAACCCGGAGCCAATCCGGATCGAATCAAGCAGAGCCTGTCGGAACAGGGCCTCGTTCCCGAATCCTGGGGCGGACAGACGATCTACGTGGAAGTGTCGGCGAAAGAAAAACTGGGGTTGGACACGTTATTGGATATGTTATTGCTGCAAGCCGAGGTCATGGAGTTGAAGACGGATATGACCCAACCCACGAAGGGGGTTGTGTTGGAAGCCAAGTTGGATCGAGGTCGTGGTCCCGTGGCTACCGTCCTTGTCGAAAGCGGAACACTGGCAATCGGAGCTGCGTACGTGGTGGGGGCGACCAGCGGCCGTGTCCGCGCACTGGTGTCGCATGACGGGAAGAAAATCCGTGAGGCCGGAGCCTCGACCCCCGTGGAGGTGATTGGTTTATTGGGGTTGCCGGCGGCAGGCGATCAATTGGTCGTCGTGAAAGATGAGCGGGTGGCCCGGGAGATCGCCGAGTCCCGGCACCAAAAGCGGCGGACGGCGGAGCTTGGGACCGGCCCCGGCCGGCTCACGTTGGACGCCTTGTTTGCCCAAGGTCAGGAGTTGGACAGGAAAGAACTGGCGGTATTGGTGAAAGCGGATGCCCAAGGATCAGTCGGAGCCTTATGCGAATCTATCGCCAAGATTTCTTCCGAAACCGTCAAGGTGCAGATTATTCATCGGGGCGTGGGAGGCATCACCGAATCGGACGTGTTGCTGGCGTCCGCGTCGAAGGCGCTGGTGGTTGGATTTCACATTCGTCCGGACCCGAAAGCCACGGCGCTCGCCGAACGCGAGGGCGTGGAAGTCCGGCTCCATACCGTCATTTACAATGCGATCGCCGACGTCAAAGCCGCGGCCGAGGGTTTGCTGGACCCGACCTTCACGGAACGCGTGTTGGGACGGGCGGAGGTTCGACAGGTCTTTTCGATCCCCAAAGTCGGCTCGATCGCCGGCTGTTACGTGACGAACGGGCATATTGCCCGCGCGAGTGAGGGCGTTCGCTTGTTGCGTGACAGCGTGGTCGTCTATGAAGGGAAATTGGGCTCGCTGCGGCGCTTTAAAGACGACGTCCGGGAAGTGCAGCAAGGGTATGAATGCGGGATCGGCATCGAAAACTTCAATGATGTTAAAGCCGGCGACGTGATTGAAGCGTACGTCTTTGATAAAGAGACGGCTAAATTGTAATCCTGCGGCATGGCCGGCCCGTGTCATGGATGTCGCGAGCCGTGCTGAAAACTGATGGTGGTTGGAGTTTGTCGGATAGAATTGCATTTTCCCGAAGGGCATTCGCTGAAATCGAAACGTCAGATTCTGTCCAGCCTCAAAGCCCGTCTGTGCCGGACGTTCAAAGTGTCGGTGGCCGAACTTGGCGATCATGATCTGTGGCAACGGTCCGTGTTGGGCATTGCCTGTATTGCAAATGAATCGAGTCACGTGAATCGGGTTCTCGATCAGGCGATGAATATGATTCGAGCCACTCCGACGTTGGAATTGCTCGATTTTCGCATCGAACTCTTGTAGGGCGGGAAGAAGCGCGAGTGTCGTGTCGAAACCGGCGTATAAGCGATCAGTCAGGGTGGCTGATCAAATCAGAATGGAGGTCGCGGACATTCTTGCCAGAAAATGCAAGGATCCCCGGCTCCGGTTCGTGACGGTCACCGACGTGGAGATGAACAACGATCTGCGGAAAGCCTACGTCTACGTATCCTTGCTGGGGAACGACGTCGAAACGGACACCGTCGGTAGGATTCTCGACAATGCGTCCGGTTTCGTTCGGTTGGAATTGGGCCGGCGCTTGGAGTTGCGCTATACGCCGGAAGTCTCATTTTGGTTCGACTCGAGCGGCTCACGAGCGGACAAGATCGACCGGCTTCTTGATACCGTACTTCCTGAGGATGAATCGGGGCGCACGGGAACCGGTTGGGGCGAATCCGGTGACAAGGGCCGGGCATGATGGCGGAATGCCTCGATAGCCGTCCTTCAGACAGGGTGGTATCGGTTGTGCCGCACGGCGTCCTGAACGTGTCGAAGCCCGCCGGGTGGACGTCGCACGACGTCGTGGCCAAAGTTCGCCGCCTTCTCCAGGTCCGAAAGGTCGGGCACGCGGGGACCTTGGATCCCGAAGCCGTTGGCGTACTTCCAGTTCTGCTGGGGAAAGGGACGAGACTCTCGGCCTTTCTGCTGCATTGGGACAAGGAATACGAGGCCGTCTTGCGTCTGGGGCAGGAGACCACGACTCAAGACGCCGCGGGCGCTGTCGTGCGCGAGTGTCCCGTCCCAGAGTTGCGTCCCGAGACCGTTCATGAGGCTGTTGCGCAATTTTGCGGTGAACAGCAGCAGGTACCGCCTATGTATTCGGCGGTCAAAATCGGAGGACAGCCGCTGTATAAAGCGGCTCGTGCAGGCAAGACCGTTGAGCGTCAGGCACGCCCCGTGACCATTTATCACATTGAAGTCCGGACGTTGTCCTTGCCTTACGTCACACTGCGCGTTTGCTGTTCCAAGGGCACGTACATTCGCACATTATGCGCGGATATCGGCCGGGTACTGGGTGTGGGGGGGCATCTGAGTCAACTGACGCGCACTCGAGTGGGACCGTTTCACCTCGACCAGGCATGGCCGCTTGATGACATCGGACGTGTCGATGACCTGTTCGAGCGCCCGGGAGTGTTCTTGAGTCTCGACGAAGCGTTGGCCGACCTTCCGGCCGTGGTCGTTCAGCCCGGGATGGTCGAAAAAGTCTTGAATGGCGCGCCCGTTTCGGACGCGGCCCTATGGTCGGAGGATCATCCGGAGAAGTCCGTGGAGACGTTGATTCGGGTGAAAGACGATATGGGGCGATTACTGGCCCTGGGCAAATGGGCCCCATCGACGTCTGATGGACCAAAACATCAATTACGGATGGTCAAAGTGTTTGCGGAGTCGTAACTCCCGTTTCATGAAACGAAAACACTGAAAGAAGGAAAAAGGAGGCTGGTATGGCAGCGGTCAAGCAAGCAAAATCGGATATCGTGCAGCAACATCGCGCGCATGAACGGGATACGGGTTCGTCGGAGGTGCAGGTTGCTTTGTTGACGAATCGCATTACCTATTTGACCGACCATTTGCGCACGCATAAAAAGGATCATCATTCGCGACACGGGTTGCTGAAAATGGTGAGCCTGCGCCGGCGTTTGTTGGATTATCTGCATCGAAAAGACGTCGGTCGCTATCGCGCCCTGCTCGGTAAATTAGGGCTGCGGAAATAGTCACCCGTTTCAATGGGGTGTCACGAAGGCTGGAAGGAAAGAAGGAACCTCTGATTTATTGTGATAGCGGGATGGAGGGCAAGGCGTCCCGGAGCGAAACCCGAGGCTTATCAGAGAGATAAGTGAGGGTTGAGCGAGGACACAACGCAGCCATACGCCCGATAGTGCAATAAAGCAGAGGTTCCAGAAGACAAGAAGGCAAAAAGGAGAGAAGTACATGGTGCAAGCAGTTGAACTGGAGATAGCAGGACGCAAGCTGCGATTGGAGACGGGTCGGATGGCCAAGCTGGCCGATGGGGCCGTGTTGGCCTCGTATGGTGATACCATGGTTTTGGCGACGGCAGTGGCGTCCAAAACATTGAAGCCGGATATAGATTTCTTGCCACTCACGGTGAATTATCAGGAAAAGGCCTATTCGGCCGGAAAAATTCCGGGGGGGTATTTCAAGCGGGAAGGCGCTCCGTCCGAAAAAGAAACCCTGACGAGCAGGCTCATCGACCGGCCTATTCGCCCCTTGATTCCGAAGGGGTTTGCCTATGAGACGCAAGTCATCGCGTCGGTGCTCTCGGTCGATCAATCGATGACCTCGGAAGTCGTCGGGATCACTGTGGCATCAGCCGCGCTCGCGATCTCGGATATTCCCTTTGGAGGCCCATTAGCCGGAGTCAGAATCGGACACATAAACGGCCAATTCGTGGTCAACCCCAATATGCAGGAAATTCAGAACGGTGAACTTGATTTGGTTGTCGCCGGTACTGCGGACGCGATCATGATGGTGGAATCCGGGGCGAATGGGTTGTCCGAATCCATATTACTGGATGCGCTGGCGTTAGCCCATTCGGAAATCAAGAAGATCGTGGCGAAAATCGTCGAGTTGCAAGCGCTGGTGGGGCGGGCCAAGCGGGTCGTGCCGGTTGAACCGGTCAGTGAAGAGTTGGAAGGACAGGTGCGCGAATTGGTGGCCGGCCCGATTCGAGAGGCCGTGCTCATCGCGAACAAGAACGACCGGCAAGAACGGTTGGACCAGGTTCTGGCCGACGCGGTTGACAAGCTGGGCGAAGAGGATCCGGTGCGTTGCCGGCAAGTCAAAGGGGTCTATCATGATTTGGAATATCATGAAGTCCGGGACATGATTCTGGAAAAGAAAGTCCGCGCCGATGGCCGGGGTCCTGCCGATATCCGGCCCATTACGTGCGAAACGAGTCTGTTGCCGCGCACGCACGGCTCGGCCCTGTTCACCAGAGGGGAAACCCAAAGCCTGGCTGTGGTCACGCTGGGCACCTCGGACGATGAGCAACGTATCGATGCGCTCGAAGGGGAGTATTTCCGCAACTTTATGCTCCACTACAATTTTCCCCCGTTCAGCGTGGGGGAAGCCCGGCCGTTGCGGTCGCCCGGTCGACGCGAAGTCGGGCATGGGAAACTTGCGGAACGTGCCTTAAAGTCGGTTCTGCCGGACAAGGAGGCCTTTCCCTATACCATTCGCATCGTGTCGGATATTTTGGAATCCAATGGTTCCTCGTCCATGGCCACGGTGTGCGGAGGCACCTTAGCCATGATGGATGCCGGCGTGCCCATCAAGGAACCCGTGGCGGGTATTGCCATGGGGCTCATCAAAGACGGAGACCGGGTCCTGATTTTATCGGATATTCTCGGACTCGAAGATCATCTGGGCGACATGGATTTTAAAGTGACGGGGACTCGAACGGGCGTCACTGCGCTTCAGATGGATATCAAAATCGGGGGGATCACGATCGAGTTGATGCGGCAGGCTCTTGAACAGGCCCGGGCCGGCCGGCTCCACATCCTGGAAAAAATGCAGGAATCGCTCTCATCGCCTCGGGAGTCCCTGGCGCCCCATGCTCCTCGCATTTATACGATTCAGATCAAACCCGACAAGATTCGGGACGTCATCGGACCGGGCGGGAAAGTCATCCGCGGCATCATCGCGGAATGTGGGGTCAAGGTCAACGTCGACGATACGGGCCTGGTGACGATTGCGTCGGCGGACGAATCGTCGGCCCAGCAGGCCATTGACATGGTCAACCGGTTGACGGAGGAAGCGGTCGTGGGAAAGACCTACCTGGGGACTGTCCGGAAGATCGTCGATTTTGGTGCCTTCGTCGAGATCTTACCCAACATGGATGGCCTGGTACATATTTCCCAATTGGCCGAACATCGAGTCCAATCCGTGTCTGATGAACTCACGGAAGGGGAACAAGTGCTGGTCAAGGTCCTGGAAATCGACAAGCAGGGCAAGATTCGGTTGAGCCGCAAAGAGGCGTTAGCGGAAGCGGAACAGCCTCCGGCCTCGTCCTAGCGGGAAGGGCTGTTTGACCGGCCTGTGACGGAAGTCCCGACTGACTGTTGTTTGCCACTTTTACCACTTCAACTCTGGGACGTGAAACCATGACCTGGACGCGCAAGCTCGTCCTCGACAACGGCGTTCGTGTGGTGATGGAACGGATGCCGTCGCTCAAGTCCGTTGCCATCAGTGTTTGGGAAAACGTCGGCACTAGAGATGAAGGGCCTCGGCAGAAGGGGTTTGCCCACTTCCTTGAACACATGATGTTCAAGGGCACGCGCCGTCGGTCTGCTACGCGGATTTCGCACGAAATCGACAGCCTGGGTGGAGAGATGAATGCCTTTACCACCCATGAAACCACCACGCTGTACATCAAAGTGTTGGACCAACAAATCGGGCAGGCGATCGACTTGCTGGCCGATGTCTTCTATCACTCCCGTTTTGACCGCAAGGAAATCGAACGGGAAAAACTGGTCGTGTTGGAGGAGATCCGAATGATTCAGGACGACCCCGAAGATTTCGTGCAGGAACTGCATGCCAAGCAGGTGTTGAAAGGGCATCCCCTGGGGCGGTCGATTCTGGGTGATCAGGCCACAATGAAGCACATGCAGCGCCGTGACCTGCTTCAGTATCTGGAGGAACACTATCGTCCGGAGAAAACCGTGATTGCGGTGGCGGGGAATTTCGAAGTGAAGAGAGTCGAGGCTCTGATCCGGGCCGCGTTTGGAGCGTGGAAACCCGCCGGTCGTGAAGGGAATGGCGGACAACCGCAGAAACCGCCCCGCGTTCGGGGAGGGCTCATGGTCCATCACAAACAATTGGAGCAGGTCCATCTCTGCCTGGGATTCAAAGGATTGCCCGTGGCCCATCCGGCCCGATACGCGGCCCACACGTTAAATGCCCTGCTTGGGGGAGGGATGAGTTCCCGGCTCTTCCAGGAAATTCGGGAAAAACGCGGTCTGGCGTATACCATCTATTCCCAATTGTCGAGCTTTTCGGACGGAGGGGTGTTGACCATTTATGCGGCGAGCGGGGCCAAAGAGGCGCCCTCGGTGGTGGACGTCGTTTGCCGGGAAATCAAAAAATTGCAGAAACGCGGGCCCGCCCCCCAAGAATTGGAACGAACTAAAAACCAATTAAAAGGGACCTTGATGCTGGGGTTGGAAGGGACCTATGGGCGCATGAATAAGTTGGCCAAGGATGAACTCGCGCAAGGCCGGTACGTGTCCCTCCGGGAACTCGTGTCCGCCATCGATCGCGTTTCCGTGCAGGATGTTCAGGCCATGAGCCGGGAGCTTTTGGATTTTGGTTGCATGTCCGTGACGGCATTGGGGCCCGTGTCCCCGGAGCCCCTGCAAGAAAAATTTTTTGCGCAGGCGTGAAAACCCGAAATTTTTCTCTGGAAAGACTCTTGACATCTTGTAACAGGATGAGTAGCATGGGCCACTCTGATTAAAAGCGAGAAGGTTGTGAGGGTCGAATGGCCCCTTGAGTAATGGGAAAAAGGGGCAATGCTTTTTCGTTGCAATTGAAACGGTTTTTGGTTAAAAAGTACGAGTCGTTATTTTTATTATGTCATCCTAAGTAAAGGAGGGGGAAATGAAGAAGTCATTTTTCCGTGGGGGCGTTGTGGGAATGGTGGCTGCAGGTCTGATGCTCGTTGGCTTCATCGGTCTGGCCGATGCCCAAAAGGGCCCCTGTTCCAGCAACAAGAAATGTAGCGGTAATCCGGAAGAGGTAGCGACTGTCGGAGCGCAGGGTGCCGGGATGGTCCTCAAAGGGACCGCACCTGCCAGCTTGAAGGGTCGCGTGTATGCCCATTGGGCCGACAATCCGGCCGGCGAGATTCTTTTTGGCATTCAATATTGGAACACCAGCAACCCCGGCGAAACCGGTGATCCCCTTGGTCGGGCTTCCGATGACCGGAACGTGGCCATTCCTGATCCGCTGTTCGCGTGCTGTGCGTGGGGGTATCAAGGCGGCGAAGATCGCAACAATCCCTATGCCGGCTGGTACAATCCGCAAACGACGGTGCGGTTACGGGTGAAAGATTCCGCTCTGATGAAGCAGCTGACCGACGCGTCCCAAAATCTGGTCGCCATGGAAGTGCAGCTCGACGGCAACACGGTCACGGGATTCAAAGTCCTTGCTGCCGAGTAAACTGACGAATTTGACGCTTGCGATATAGAAAAGGATTCATTCAAAAATTTTTTAGCGCTTAATTGAGGAGGAAGGAATCATGAAAATTGGGAAATCAGGGTTAGCAGTTTTGACTGCCTTGATCGTGGTGGGTTGCATGGCCTCCAGTGCGCTTGCCATCGAAGCGTTCCAAGAACGGTTTGAGTGGGGCGATCTCAGCAAGCCGACCACCGTGCATGGGCGGGTTGCGGTTACCGATCCGTACGACAAAGCCGCCTGGGTCAACATCGCCGTGTTTGGGGGCAATGCCGAAAGTGGATACTACTGGCAGAAGTATTTCCCAGGGAAGAATTTGAAAGTCTACCCGAAAGATGACGGCGTGTGGCAAAAACTCGTGGCCTTGGGCAAAGGGTCGCACAGCCAAGCAGTCATGAGCGGGACCGAGGCTTCCAAGTATACCATGGTCGAACTCGTGATTCAGGAAACCGAGCAGAACCATCGCGTGGTGTCCTCGGTTAAGGAAGTTCCTGATGTGGCCGGTTCGCCGGACAAGCCCAGAAGCATTCATAGCCTGCGGGCGATCAGCGTCGTCGATTCCATCGACAACAATAGCTGGGCTCAAAACAAGAAGATGCAATATGACGTGATGGTCCCTGGCGTGGGTCCGATTTCCGGATTCATTCCGTATTCCAACCAGGCCCCCCATACCTCCAAGGGGACAAAGGAAGGTAAATTCGGGGCGTCATTGCAATAACAAGCGTCTTTCGCAAAAACGAAAAGGGCAGGACCTTACTCAGGTCCTGTCCTTTTTTTTTATTTGGCATCGAGACGCTTTTGGAGATCCGCCAAGCGGTTCAATGCTTCCAGGGGCGTCATGGAAAACAATTCCAACTGTTTGATTTCTTCAATCAGAGGATGGGGTTGGGGAGTTGAGGACGGCATGTCGTCAGGGCTCTCTTCCTGAATCCGATCGCCTATAGTCTCTGAAGACGACTCCTGTTCCAGTTGCGCCAGGACTTCTTCAGCGCGCGAGATCAGAGATGAGGGCAAACCGGCCAGTTTGCCCACGTGGATCCCGTAACTGCGAGCGGCTTTCCCCGGCGTGATTTTTCGCAAAAAGATGACGTCGTCTTTGTCCTCTTTCACCGCGACGGTGAGATTTTTCACGCCCTCGCGAAACTTTTCCAAATCCGTCATTTCATGATAGTGGGTGGCAAAAAGAGTCCTGGCCCCCAGGACACGCCGGTCCTGGATATGTTCGGCGATGGCCCAAGCCAGGCTCAACCCATCGTAGGTACTGGTGCCCCGCCCTATTTCATCCAGCAGGATGAGACTGCGCGACGTGGCCCCATGCAAAATTTTTGCGGTTTCCAGCATTTCCACCATAAAGGTGCTTAACCCGAATGCCAGATTATCGGAGGCTCCCACCCGGGTGAACAAACGATCGATGACCCCGATTTTCGCCTCGGAGGCAGGCACAGGGCAGCCCACGTGCGCCATGAGGACGATCAACCCGGTTTGCCGCAAGAACGTACTCTTTCCCGCCATATTGGGTCCGGTCAGCAACAATACTCGATGGGCGTCCAAGTCCAGGTAGGAGTCGTTGGGGATGAATCCGTCGGGCAAGTCGAATTGTTCCACGACCGGATGCCGTCCATTCTTGATAAAGATGATCCCGCCGTCGTGCATCTCCGGCTTGACGTAGCGATTCCGGGAGGCGATCTCTGCGAAATTCGAGAGCACGTCGAGCAGGGCCACGTGTTTGGCCATTTTTTGAATCCGGAACACGTGGCCGGACAGGGTTTGCAGCATCGCCTGAAACCGTTCCTGTTCGGCGCGACGTAACTTTTCATTGGCCCCGGCCAGTTGGGCTTCAATCCGTTCGAGGTCTTCGGTCGTATACCGCTCGGCATTGACCAGCGTTTGCTTCCGTCGAAAATATTCCGGCACACGCGACAGGTTCGCTTTCGTCACCTCGAAATAGTAACCGTACACTTGATTGTATTTGATCTTGAGCGAGTCGATGCCGCTGTGTTCCCGTTCGCGTTGCTCCAGATCGGTCAACCATTGCACGCCGTCCCGGCTCATCATTCGCAGCTCATCGATAACGGGATCGACGCCGTCCTGAAAAATCGGCCCCTCCTTGACGGAACCCGGCGCATTGGGATCAATGGAGTCTTCGATCAGCGCGTTGACGTCAGCAAGCGAATCCCAGCGCTGCAAAACGGAATCGAGCAAAGGATCGGCAACACCGTCGAAAAGCTGAAAGAGCCGGGGCAGAATGGTCAGGGATTCTTTCAAGCGAAGAACGTCCCGCGGAGTCGCCGTTCCCATGACCACGCGGCTGCTCAAGCGTTCGAGGTCATGCAGGTCCTTGAGGAACGAACGAACGTGCAGGCGAAGTTTCAGGTTGTCCAGGAAAACGGAGACCGCATTGAGCCGGCGTTGAATGGCTTGGTTGTCAATCAGGGGCCGAACGATCCATTGCCGCAACAGCCGGCATCCCATGGCCGTGACCGTATGATCGAGAACCGACAGCAAGGTGGCGTGCCGTTGATCCGGATGCAGGGGCTGGATCAGTTCCAGGTTGCGCATGGTCATGGCGTCCAGGTGCATTTCCCGCGTGGGTTCCAGGAGTTCCGGCTTCTGGATGTGGTGGTGCTCCAGGGTGGGTTGGGTCTGCTTCAGATAACGCAGGATGCACCCACCGGCTTGAACCCCGGGTCCTGCGGGAGAGAGGCCAAGCACGTCCACGCGGTCAACCTCGAAATGAGCCCGGAGAATCTCCTGCGAAGCATCCGATTCGAAACACGCGGCCGGTTGTTCCGTCACGCGAGGTAACCGCAGGGGTTCCAGGAGTCTGTCGAGGGCTATCACGTCCGTTTCGTCCGGGATAAGGACTTCTTGCGGGCCAAGGCGGATGAGTTCATCCAGCATCGAGTCCTGGCCGTGTTCCCCGGAAAATTCCGCAATGAGAAATTGTCCGGTTGACAGATCGATCGAGGCGAGCCCAAAACTATGACGTGAATGGACCGGGTTGCGTTGAACGGACAAGGCCGCCAGGAAATTAGCCTCTTTGGCGTCCAGCAACTCATCGTCAAAAATCGTACCGGGGGTGTAGAGTCGGACGACCTCTCGTTTGACCAGACCCTTGGCTGTTTTGGGGTCTTCGACCTGCTCGCAGAGCGCCACGGTTTTCCCGGCTTTCAGCAATTTGGCCAGATAGCTCGTGGCCGCATGATACGGCACTCCGCAGAGAGGAACGGGATTGGCGCTGTTCTTGTCCCTGGTCGTCAGGGCGATGTTGAGCAGGGCGGCGGCTTCTTTCGCGTCTTCTTCAAACATTTCATAGAAGTCGCCCACGCGAAAGAACACGATCGTCTCCGGGTACTGTCGTTTGACGTCCCAATATTGTTTCAGCAGGGGTTTCAGTTCGGATTGACCCATGAGTCAGCTACCTTGCGTCAGACGTGAGCACGTGAAGGAGACTGGAGCTTCGCGGCCCGTAAGCCTGAACGTTCACGCGACGGGCGGTTTTCCCCGCATGGGAAAATTGAACGGAAAGATAGTCATCGGGCATCCACGAAGCAGGCAGCCGGTCGGCCCATTCAATCAGGACGACGAAGTCTCCGTTCAAATACTCGGCCAATCCCGTGTCAGCCAACTCCCGCGACTGTTCAAGCCGATACAAGTCCACGTGGGCAAGCGTCAGGGGGCCGGCGTATTCCTGGATAAAGGTGAACGTCGGACTGCTGACGACGTGGGGTTCGAGACCCGTACCCGAGGCGACCCCGCGCACGAACGTCGTTTTCCCTGCTCCCAACTCACCGACGAGCGCAATGACGTCGCCCCTCTGTAGACGACGGCCGACGGTCGAGCCGAATTGCTCGGTGTGTGACGGTGACCGCAGGGCCAGGGTCCAGGGCTTTGTCTGTGCGGTGGTCATGTGGTCAAAAAACTTTACGGTCGAGCGGCCCCGGCGTGGAGCACCCGGGTGATGGCTTGCGGCAGGTAGGCCAAAAGGTCGCCGGCCATCAAGCTGGGATACCCGTACGCCTGGGCCGCGAGGTCGCCCGCCAGGCCGTGAAGAAAGACGCCGATTTGAGCCGCGTCCCACGGTGAGACCCCTTGCGCCAGCAATCCGGTCAGGATCCCGGTCAGCACGTCTCCGGTGCCCGCGGTGGCCATGCCGGGGTTTCCGGTCGGTGAAATGGACGTCGCTCCTTGAGGATGGGCCACAATCGTGCGTGCTCCCTTCAGCACCACGACGCTTGAATGGGTACGGGCAAAATCCCGGGCGATCCCCAAAAGATTGGCGTTGACGGTTGCCGTGGTCGATTCGCCGAGCAGCCGGGCCATTTCTCCGGGATGAGGCGTCAGGATCGGGGAGATCGGGCGTGACCGGAGGAGACTCGTATGGCCTGCCAAGGCGTTCAGCGCGTCGGCATCGATGACCAGTGGCCGGTCGCATTGGTCGATCAGCATGCGAACCACGTCGGCGGTTTCGGGCTGCGTCGAAAGCCCGGGCCCCATGCCGGTCGCACTGCGCGATTGCAGAAACGTCTGCAACAGGGGCAGCGCTTCTCGCGACAGCGTCTGCTCTGCGGTTTCCGGCAGCGGTAAAGTCATGACTTCAGGAACGCCCGAGGCGACACTGGCTTGCACCCCAGCCGGCGTGGCCACGGTAACGAGCCCGGCTCCTGACCGAAGGGCCGCTTTGGCTGCCAGGGCCGCGGCTCCGCTCTTTCCGGATGAGCCGGCAATGATCCCGGCGTGACCGAACGTGCCTTTGTGCGACGAAGCCTGGCGCTTGGGCAGCCACGGTCGAATCGTGGCGGGAGTCAACATCTCGATGGAAAGACGCAGGTCTTCGACGTATTGGCTCGGAATGCCGATATCGACGCAATGAACGCGGCCGGCGTGATCAATGCCCGCTCCCAGAAAAAGCCCGAGCTTGGGGTTTCCGAACGTGACCGTCAGGTCGGCTTGCACCGCGGTCCCTAACGTGTCGCCGGTATCCGCATCGATGCCGGAAGGAAGATCCACGGAAACAACAAGCGCCTCCGAGGCATTCATGGCCTGAATGGTTTCCTGGTACGGGCCGGTGACCGGTGAAGACGTGCCGGTTCCCAGGAGCGCGTCGACCAGCACGTGGCTGTCCCGGACCAACCGGTGCACGCGGTCCGGCGAGGGGCTGCTCAAGACCTTTGACCGGCCGGCGCCTCTGACGAACCGTTGATACATGAGTTTGGCGTCTCCCTTGAGATCCCTGGCATGCGCAAGCAGGCAGACCTGAACGGCGATCCGTTTTTGACGCAAGAGTCTGGCGACGACGAACCCGTCCCCGCCGTTGTTGCCTTTCCCGCAGAAGATCGTCACGGTTTTTCCCTTCAGGGGGCCGAAGGTGTCTTCCATGGCCGACGCCACGCCGGCTCCTGCCCGTTCCATCAGCGTCTTGCCGGGCACGCCGGCCTCGTGGATCGTGCGACGATCGAGTTCTCGCATCTGGTGGGCGGTGACGATTTTCATGACGAACCAAGCACGGATGCGCCGGGCATCTAATCGTGAAGCGATGAGGGGATTAAGGCCCGCATTTCCCTGACGGCCCGTTCGAGACCGACCAGGACCGCGCGCGAAATAATGCTGTGCCCGATGTTGAATTCCACAATTTCGGTTATGCCCGTCAGGTGCTGGATATTGTGATACGTCAACCCGTGACCGGCATTCACCTCCAGTCCCAATTGCCGCGCGAGGCGCGCGCCCTGCCGAAGGGCTTCGACCTCTTTCCGGATCTCCTGGGGCTGGTGACTGTTGGCATAGGGTCCGGTGTGCAGCTCGACGGCATCGGCGCCCACTTTGTGCGCGGCGCGGATTTGACGACGGTCCGGGTCGATGAACAGGCTGACCGGTATCTGCGCGTCGTGGAACAGGCGGATGAAGGTGGTGAGCCGTTTCCGGTGGTCCGTCACCGCGAGCCCGCCTTCGGTGGTCAATTCCTGTCGCCGTTCGGGGACCAGCGTGACTTTATCGGGCCGGACGTGCAACGCAATCTTCGCGGTTGCGTCATCTGCGGCCATTTCCAAATTTAAAGCGGAAGGGACGATGTCCCGAAGCAGGTTCAGGTCCCGTTCCTGGATGTGCCGGCGATCTTCACGGAGATGCACGACCAGGCCGTCCGCACCGCCCAGGTCCGCGAGTACCGCTGCGGCAATGGGGTCCGGCTCATGCCCGCCCCGGGCCTGCCTGAGAGTAGCGACGTGGTCGATGTTGACACCGAGTTTGGCCATGACAACCTATCATATCAGGTGGGAAGCGAGAACCTCCGGCGTTTCATTATGGCAAAACGGGCAAGGGGTCGCAATGAACCATGATCGATGCCCTCGAAGAAGGCGGGTTCCTGAACGTCTTCCCGAACGTCGAAGAAAAAGCTGAAAAAACAAAGCGTTTCGTTGACTGGCCGTTCGACCTCTACTACAATAACTGGTTATCATTATGACGCGTCGTCACGAGTTTTTTCCCTGCACGTAAGCTTTATTCTGCTGACCCATGCAAAATTTCTTTCGCATTCAACGCCTTCCACCTTACGTCTTCAGCCAGGTCCAGGATCTCAAGATCCAGGCGCGGCAGCGTGGCGAGGATATCATCGACTTCGGGATGGGCAATCCCGATCAGGCGACCCCTCCCCACATTGTCGAGAAATTGGTCGAAGCGGCGGGGAAAGGGAAAAATCATCGATATTCGGCGTCTCGCGGCATTACGAGGTTACGTCACGCCATCAGTGCGTGGTACGGCCGGCATTACAACGTGGACATCGATCCCGAGACCGAAGCCATCGTGACGCTGGGCGTCAAAGAGGGACTGTCGCATCTGGTGCTCGCGATGTTGGGACCAGGCGACGTGGTGCTGACGCCCACGCCGACGTATCCCATTCACATGTACAGCGTGATCATTGCGGGCGGAGAAGTCCGCGGCGTCGATCTGGGTCCCACCGAAGATTTCTTTGAAAACCTCACGCGTGCCTATCGTCAAAGCCAACCCAGGCCGAAAGCCTTGGTCATGAGTTTCCCCCACAATCCGACCACGAGCGTGGTGGATTTGGAGTTTTTCAAAAAGGTGGTGGCGTTTGCGCGCGAACACGATCTTTACGTCATTCACGACCTGGCCTATGCGGACATCGTCTTCGACGGCTATCGGGCGCCGAGCCTGCTACAGGTGCCGGAAGCGAAAGAAATCGGTGTGGAATTCTACTCGTTATCCAAGAGCTACAATATGCCGGGCTGGCGGGTCGGATTCTGCGTCGGCAACAGGGAGATCATCGGGGCCTTGACCAAGATCAAGAGCTATTTGGATTACGGGATGTTCCAGCCGATCCAAATTGCCAGCATCATCGCGCTGAATGGACCGCAGGATTGCGTGTCGTCAATCGTGAAGCAATATGAAAGCCGGCGGAACGCGTTGGTTTCGGGCCTGAATCGAATCGGCTGGCGGGTCGACTATCCGCGAGCCACGATGTTCGTCTGGGCTCGCATTCCCGCGGCTTACGCGGGAATGGGTTCGCTGGAGTTTTCGAAGTTTCTGCTCCGTGAAGGGAAGGTGGCGGTATCTCCCGGGATCGGATTCGGAGAAGGCGGGGACGAATACGTGCGATTCGCGTTGGTCGAAAACGAACATCGAACCCATCAGGCCATTCGTGGCATCAAGACCGCGTTGAAACTGGACACGCAATCATGATCAACGAAATCGGAATAGGCCTGATCGGATTCGGCACCGTCGGGTCCGGGGCCGCGAAAATTCTTATCAACCAGGCCGAGTTGATCGCGCGACGGGTGGGAGCGCCCCTGCGCTTGAAACGCATCGTGGATCTCGACGTGACCACGGATCGCGGCTTGACGCTGCCCGAAGGCGTCCTCAGTACGGATCTCAACGGACTCCTGAATGATACGTCCATCCACATCGTGATTGAAACCGTCGGCGGCTATGATTTTGCCAAGCGCGTCATGCTTGAAGCCATCGGCAATGGCAAACACGTTGTGACCGCCAATAAGGCCTTGTTGGCGGTGCATGGCGAGGACGTGTTTGCCGCAGCCCATCGCGCGGGGGTGGACGTGGGCTTCGAGGCCAGCGTAGGGGGAGGGATTCCGATTCTCCGGGCCTTGACCGAAGGCTTGGCGGCCAATCATTGCTCGTCCCTGGCCGGCATCATGAACGGCACCTCCAACTATATTTTGACCCAGATGAAACGCGAGGGACGGGAATTTCAGGACGCCCTGACGCAGGCGCAAGCCGCAGGCTACGCGGAGGCGGATCCGACGTTCGACATCGAAGGCGTCGATTCCGCGCACAAGTTGGCCATCATGGTGAGCCTGGCCTATGGAACGCCCGTCAACGTCAAGGAAATTTATACCGAAGGCATTCAACGTCTGACGGCTCTGGACATTCGCTACGCGTCGGAGTTGGGGATGACCGTGAAATTGCTGGGGGTGGCGAAATGGGGTGAGGATGGAATCGAAGCGCGCGTGCATCCCACGATGATCGACAATACGGCGCCGTTGGCCCAGGTGCATGGCGTTTATAACGCCATACACGTCGTGGGCGACGCCGTGGGGGACGTCATGTTTTACGGGCAAGGAGCCGGGTCGGCGCCCACGGGGAGCGCGGTCGTGAGCGACGTAATCGACATCGCCCGCAACGTGCGCAGGGATGCCTGCGGTCGCGTGCCGCCGACTTCGTTTCAAATGGACGGGAGGGCGCCGGTCCGGATTCGCCCGATGGAGGAATTGACCACCCGCTATTACCTGCGCTGCATGGTGCCGGATCAACCCGGGGTCCTGTCCAGGATTGCGGGCGTCCTCGGGAATCATACTATCAGTATTGCCTCCGTGTTGCAGCAGGGCCGGCAGGAAGGTCAAACGGTGCCGGTCGTGATCATGACGCATCGCGCGTCGGAACGCTCGGTGCAAACCGCGATCAGGGAAATCAATCATCTCCCCTCGCTGGTTTCGGAACCGGTCACGGTGATCAGGGTGGAGGATCAGGAATCATGACGGGTATGGGCCGCGCCACGTGGCGCTCCTCTTTCGGTGCGAGAACGCGATGATGCCCTGGCGTGGAGTCATAGAAGAGTTCAGGAAATTTCTTCCGGTCACGGCTCAGACGCCGGTGGTCACCCTGAACGAAGGCAATACGCCTTTGATTCGAGCCAACCGGCTGGCCAAACGAATCTGCCCGCACGTCGAACTGTATCTCAAAGTCGAAGGGGCCAACCCCACCGGGTCGTTCAAGGATCGCGGGATGACGTTGGCGGTCTCCAAGGCATTGGAAAAACAGGCTCGCGCGGTGATGTGCGCGTCCACCGGCAATACGTCGGCCGCGGCCGCGGCCTATGGCGGGCGGGCGGGACTGCCGGTGTACGTGCTGGTGCCGGCCGGAAAAGTAGCGTTGGGAAAACTGGCCCAGGCCATGGCGCACGGGGCCATCGTGATTCAAATTGAAGGCAATTTCGATCAGGCGCTGTCAATCGTCAAGGATCTGTGTGCGAATGAGGAATTCGAACTCGTCAATTCGTTGAACCCCTTTCGTCTGGAAGGACAAAAAACCGCGGCTTTGGAAGTCTGTGACCAGTTGGGTCGCGCGCCCTCGTACCATTGCCTGCCGGTGGGCAACGCGGGCAACATCTCGGCCTATTGGAAAGGGTACAAGGAATACCGGACTGCGGGGCAGATTGCAGAATGTCCGAAAATGCTGGGCTTCCAGGCTCAAGGGGCGGCGCCGATCGTTCGCGGCCACGTGGTTGAACAACCCCAGACCGTGGCGACGGCCATTCGCATCGGCAACCCCGCGAGTTGGAAACTGGCGGTGCAGGCCGTGGAGGAATCTTCCGGCGCGATCCGGATGGTGACGGATGAAGAAATTCTTGACGCGTACCAGGCGCTCGCCAAAGAAGAAGGCGTTTTTTGCGAGCCCGCTTCCGCCGCCTCGGTGGCCGGCTTGACCAAGTGCAGCCAAGCCGGGTTGTTCCCCGAAGGCGCTACGGTCGTCTGCACGTTAACCGGCCACGGACTGAAAGACCCTGATATCGCCGTGGAAATCTCGCCCAAGACCCTGACGGTCAAAGCCACACGGGAAGACGTTCTTGCGTTGCTCCGGTCGTGAGCGCAAGGCGACGACTCGCGTTCCCCGCCTTTCCGGTTACCCTTGCATTTTGAATAGGATAAACTGAAAGGGGTGTAGCGAAGTTTCCTGAATTTGTAGGGCGGCATCTTATGCCGCCATGAAGAAAACGGGATGAGATCCCGCGGCTACAAAAGAAACAGAAAAAGGCGCCACTGATGGCACTGTTAGTCAAAAAGTTCGGCGGGACGTCCGTCGGGACCATTGAACGAATCCATCGGATTGCCGAACTGATAGAACAAACCTATCGAGCGGGCAACCAGGTCGTCGTGGTCGTGTCCGCCATGAGCGGGGAGACGGATCGATTGTTGCGGCTGGCCCATGAAATCACTCCGCAGCCGGATGACCGGGAACTCGACATGTTGTTATCCTGCGGAGAGCGTGTCACCATTGCCCTGCTGGCGATGAAGCTGCGGAGCCGCGGCATCAATGCGCGTTCGTTTACCGGGCGCCAGGTGGGGATCGTGACCAACAGTTCGCACACGCGGGCCCGGATTGCGAAGGTGACGGCCGATCCCGTCAAGCAGGCCCTTGATCAAGGGATCCTGCCCATTGTGGCGGGGTTTCAAGGCGTGAATGAACGCTCGGAGGTGACCACGCTCGGACGAGGCGGCTCGGATCTGACGGCCGTGGCGCTGGCCGCGACGTTGAAGGCGGACCGGTGCGTCATCTTTACCGACGTGGACGGCGTGTATACCACCGATCCCAACGTGGTGTCCGCGGCCAGGCGGATCCCGAAATTGTCTTATGAGGAAATGCTGGAACTGGCAAGTCTGGGGGCGAAAGTGCTCCAGGCGCGTTCCGTGGAATTTGCAGCAAAATACGGGGTTCCGGTACAAGTAAAATCGAGTTTTCAGGAAGGAGAAGGCACCCTCGTGACGCATGAAGACGTGGATATGGAACAGGCCATGGTGTCCGGAGTCACGGGCGACCGGAACCAGGCCAAGATCACCGTGGTGGGCGTTCCGGATCGGCCGGGCATTGCGGCGAACCTGTTCGGCGTCGTGGCGGAGCGCTCCATTGTGGTGGATATGATTATTCAGAACGTGAGTCATCAGGATGCCTTGACGGATATTTCCTTTACGGTTCCGCGGAGCGATTTGGCGCGTGCGATGGACCTGGTCAATCAAACGGCCGCGGAAATCGGCGCAGGAGCCGTGGAAGTCAAGGAGGAAATTGCCAAGGTGTCGTTGGTGGGAGTCGGCATGCGGTCCCACTCGGGCGTCGCGTCGCGCATGTTCCAAACGCTCGCGCGCGAAAAAGTCAACATCATGATGATCAGCACGTCCGAGATCAAGATTTCCTGTGTCCTGGATGAACGTGACGTGGATAAGGCCGTCCGGGCCCTTCACGAGGAATTCGGACTGGACAAGGGACCCGACCACTCCGAACCAGCCTGACGAGGCCTTGAAAAAGAAAACGTGATTCGCGTATGTACGTAAGGAACCTCTGCTTGGTACAGGCGATGGAGAGCCGGCAGGGAACGGAAATCTGATGACGGATCATTTGGAAATCTACGATACCACGTTGCGGGACGGCGCCCAGGCCGAAGACGTCAGTTTTTCGGTCGAGGACAAGGTCCGTATTGCGCAGAAACTCGATGAGTTGGGCGTCCATTTTATCGAAGGCGGCTGGCCCGGCGCCAATCCCCGGGATATCGAGTTTTTTCAGACTATCCGGGCGATTCCGCTGCAACATGCGAAAATCGTGGCTTTCGGCTCGACCCGAAAGGCCAATCAGGCCGCCGAGGCCGACGCCAATCTCCAAGCGCTTCTGGCTGCGGAAACCAGCGTCATCACGATTTTCGGGAAAAGCTGGACCTTGCACGTCACGGACGCGTTGGGCACGGCCCTGGAAACCAATCTCGAACTGATCAGGGATTCCGTCGCCTACCTGCGCGCCCATGGCAAGCAGGTCTTTTATGATGCCGAACATTTCTTCGACGGGTTCAAGGCCGATCCCGCCTATGCGATGCAGACGATACAAGCGGCAGTCGAGGGCGGCGCCGAACGGATCATTCTCTGTGACACCAACGGCGGCACTATGCCGTGGGAAGTCCAATCCATCTGGGAGCAGGTGAAGCAGGCCTGTCGCGTACCCTTGGGTATGCACGCGCACAACGACGCGGAAATGGCCGTGGCGAATACCCTGGTCGCCGTGCAGCAGGGAGCCCGGCAGGTTCAGGGGACCATCAATGGGATCGGCGAGCGATGCGGAAACGTCAATCTTTGTTCCGTGTTGGCCAATCTTGAATTGAAGATGCAGACGGAAGTATTGGGCGGTGACCGGATCCGGCAGCTCCGGAACGTGTCCAATTTCGTTTCGGAAATTGCGAACCTGCTGCCGAACAAGCGGCAACCCTACGTCGGGGATGCGGCGTTCGCCCATAAGGGCGGCGTCCATATCCATGCCGTCCAGAAAAACGCCCAAACGTATGAACATATTGAGCCGGAATCGGTGGGCAACAGGCAACGCGTGTTGATTTCGGATAATACCGGCCGGAGCGGCGTCGTCCAGAAAGTGGAAAGTCTGGGATTCAGCCTCTCCAAAGACCATCCGCATCTTCAGGCGTTGTTGGCCCAGCTCAAAAATCTGGAACGGGACGGATACCAGTACGAAGGCGCCGAAGGATCATTCGAGTTACTCGTGCGGGAAGCGATGGGCACGCATCGTCCCTCGTTTGAACTGTTGGGCTTGCGGGTCATCGTCGAGAAGCGGCAGGCCGACGAGGTGCCGATTACGGAAGCCACGGTCAAAGTGAAGGTCGATCAGACCGTGGAACAGACCGCTGCGGAAGGCGACGGACCCGTCAATGCGCTGGATAACGCCTTACGGAAAGCCTTGGAAAAATTCTACCCCGAACTCCGCGAAGTCCAGTTGTTGGACTACAAAGTGCGGGTGCTGGCGGGCAGCCACGGGACCGGGTCGAAGGTCCGAGTGCTGATTGAATCCGGCGACCACAAAAGCACGTGGGGCACGGTGGGCGTGTCGGAAAATATTATCGATGCGAGTTGGCAGGCTCTGGCCGATAGCATCGAGTATAAGCTGCTGAAGAGCGAGCGCGAGGAGACAATAAAGTCGGGAACAGGCTATTGACAATCCGGCGCCTGCTGGATACGTTGCAAAGCTGGAATCTCCTCGCGAAAAAAAGAGTGATCCTCCGGAGCGACCATGCGTAAAGCCGACATTGCCAATCACATCTGTGAACAAGTAGGCGTTTCCAAAACCGAGGCTATGGATTTGGTGGAGTACGTCCTGCAATGCATGAAGGACGTGCTGCGCAAAGGAGAATCGGTAAAAATTGCGGGATTCGGAAATTTTATGGTGCGAAGCAAAGGAGAGCGTAAAGGTCGAAACCCTCGAACCGGCGAAGAAATTGCCATCACCCCTCGAAGGGTGGTCACCTTTCGAGCGAGTCAAATCTTCAAAAGAGATGTGAATTCGTAGGGCCAACCTCGTGCATCGGCCCACGGAGGCCGTCGTACCCATGGCGAGTAAGTTCCCGGATAAGGCGTTCTACAAGATTGGTGAAGTCAGCACGATCACGAAATTACCGGCTTCCGTGCTTCGCTTTTGGGAATCCGAGTTCAGCTTCCTTCGTCCCAGAAAGAGTCAGGGGCGGCACCGGGTTTATGACAAACAGACGATCGAAGTCGTTCTGGAAATCAAGCGGATGCTCTATGAAGAAGGCTACACCATCATGGGCCTCAAACGGCACTGGCGTCGCCGGCGAGGCCGAGGCCGGGAGGATACGTCGCTTCCGGCGGGACAAGTGCAGCAAATCAGGGAAGAACTCCAGGGAATCCTGGATATCTTGAATGTATCGAGTCACCAGAAGACCGGGACCTCCGCTCATTAAGCGGTCCGGCTTTTCTGCAGTCAGGGAATCATTGTCGGGGCGTGGCGCAGCCCGGTAGCGCACTCGCTTGGGGTGCGAGAGGTCGGCCGTTCAAATCGGCTCGCCCCGACCATGACCGTTGCTTTTCCTCTCTCGTCACACGTATCAGGCTTGAAGATCGTCCTCTTCTTCAATGAGATCTTCGCTCTCCGGCATGCCATAGGCCACAAATTTCGCATAGGACAGATAAATGCCGCTGCTGTCTTTCATGGCCTTTGTCCCGGCGGTCATGCGTTCGAGTTTTTTGGCATCCGCCCCCTCCGTGGATTGAAGCGAAATCAGATATTGATTGAGGACTTCATTGTAGTGTTGCATGGAACGTTCAACGTCCAAGTAGGCCTGCATGAGCTGATCATCCATGAGCGTACCTCCCAAATGTAGCGGCTCACCATACACAAGGCTCCGTCGGGGGTCAATATCCGGCAGGACAGGTTCGGTCGACAAACCGCGACGATTCGCATGGCTGGAGAAGAGAGCACCGGGACCATGAACTGGCAACTTCCCATATGGGCCTTTCTGCTGACCATGCCATTGATGGTGGGGTTCTGGCTGGCATACCGATGGGTCCATCGGAACGCATCGTTGGCGGACGTGGGGTTTTGCGCGGGCTTCGGCCTGGTGACCGTCGGCTTCGCTCTGACGACCACGGGCGACGAGAGTCACCGCTGGGCCGTAGCCGCCTTGGCGTCGGTGTACGCAATTCGGCTTGCCTCGTATCTTGTCGCCAATCGAATCCGTGGCGTTGTCGAGGATCAACGGTATCAGTTGCTTCGTGAACAATGGGGCGAACGGGCCGAGTTCTGGTTCTTTGTCTATTTTGCCGGACAGGCCGTCGCCGTCGCCGTCTTTTCGATCCCCTTGGCGGTCCTGATGTCGAATCCCGACCCCACGTGGCAGACATGGGAAGTCCTGGGGCTGGTCATCTGGGTCATCGGGGTAGTCGGAGAAGCCGTGGCGGATAGTCAGTTGAATCGATTCCGGCGAGCCCCCGGCAATCGGGGCAAGACCTGCCGGCAAGGCCTGTGGCGATATTCCCGGCACCCCAATTACTTTTTCGAAGGCGTGCACTGGTGCGCGTACGTGGTGATGAGTATCGGCTTGCCCGGCTGGTGGCTGACGTTTGTGGGCCCGGTCGTCATGACCGGCGCCTTGCTCAAGGTGACGGGTATCCCCCTGGCCGAAGCCCAGGCCTTGGCCCACCGGGGCGAGGACTACCGGGAATATCAACGCACAACCAATGCGTTCATCCCCTGGTTCCCCAAGGACTGACATTCCTGATGCGGCTTTTGAGGCGGGGTGGCTAGTCGCCTTCGGGCTCGGTGCTTCCGTGTTGGTGGGTCACTTCGTCTTCTTCGAAGAGTTCAGCCATTTCCTGGGCAATCATGTCATCTTCGTGAGGAACCGAGACCACGTGAATTTCCTTCTTGGCTTTGGTCTCGTCCTTGTCGGGAGCCGGTTGGGGGGCTGAGGGCTCGGAGTCGTCCATGAGCGTTATTCAAAGACCTCCAAATACGACAGTTCGGTGAATGAATGACGGCAATGCTCGCAGGTCACGAAATAGCGTGATTCCCGCACGGACATCACGATGCGAAATTCGAGCGTCACGCCACGATTGCTGCACAAGGGACAGGTAATTTCTTTGAGCCAATACTGCACGTCGGGTTGGATGCGGAGATAAAACTCCATGTCCGTGTAGACCGGAAAGTTGTAGTAACAGTCCAGGCAGATCCCCTTCCATTCCCCGTCTTCCTTCATGGAACGGCTGTCGATGCCGAACCGGCTCTTCTTGCACACCGCACATTTCGCTTGGGTGAGTCGTTCCTGTACGTATTGGACGTCGAGGCTGGACATCGTTACTTGCTTTCAGGATGAAGGGGCGTGAATAGTTGTCTCAACAGCATAGAACAGTATAGAAGCCGTGGCGGGATCGCGCAACCGCCAGGGAGGTGAAGGCATGCACGATTTCGTTGACAGGATCAGGAACAGTTTCCCACCATAGCTGTCATTGGAATGCAAATAGCCCCTTCTGTCATTCCCGACGTTAGTAATCGGGAATCCAGTGTCTTTTGTCTTCACGGACGAAGAAAAAAGCAAAGACGCTGGATCCTCGATTAAAGATGTCGAGGATGACAGAGTGGATGAAGAATCTCGTAGTTGCCGGAGACGCCTGTAGGACTTCAATGCCGGAACTTCCCGAAGCCGAAGTGGTTCGACGCCAATTACACGCAGCAATGGTCGGGGCCACGATCAACCACATTCGGGTCGGCCGGGAAGACATCGTCCGGCAAGGCGTCGAGTCGCTTGCCTGGTATTCCGTCTCTCATATCACGGCGGTGCAGCGCCATGGGAAGAGCGTCGTCCTGGTCTGCGAGCGAGGCGCCGAGAAACGTGTCGTGGTGGCGGAACTCGGAATGACGGGCCTGTTGCTCTTCACGCGTGAAGCCATTCCGAGTGCGAAACACGTGCATATGATCATGAGCTTGGCAAACGGGCCGCAGCCGGAGTTGTGGTATTGGAACGCCCGTCGATTCGGCCGGCTGTATCTCCTGGATCAGGAAGCCTGGAAGGACTATCGCCAACGCCGCTTCGGCCGCGATCCGTTCACGATGACCGGCGACGAATTTGTACACCTGATTCGATCCTGCCGCGGCCGGATCAAGGCCGCGTTGTTGAATCAACACCGGATCGCCGGCATCGGGAACATCTACGCCAATGAAGCGCTGTTCCGATCGGGTATCCATCCGTACGCTCGTGGGTGTCGATTATCGAAGAGAAGAATCCGCACGTTGTTTGAAACGATGCAGCGCGTGCTGGAGGAAGCGATTGCCATGGGGGGGTCGTCGATTCGCAGTTTCGTCGCACCGGATGGCACACCTGGACAATTTCAGCGCCGGCACCTGGTGTATCAAAAGACAGGCTCTCCCTGTCCGAATGGGTGTGGGACCAGGATTCGAACTCTCATGGATGAACGCTCGTCGTTTGTGTGCGCAACCTGCCAGAAAAGGTAAGCGCACGATGTAAACCCCGCGCGATTTCGGCGCCTCGTCCTATGCTTGTGACCCATCTTTTTCTTGTCGGCCTGTGGACCCTTTGCTAGAATACACACACGCAACTTGTATCTTCCTTGGACCAAAACGCTTTCGTGAAAAAAGTCACACTTCGTGAAGGAGTCGATCTTCCCAACCTGTTTGGCCCGAGAGACTTACATCTCCGGTTGATCGAAGACGGCCTGCACGTGCGCGTGTCGGCCCGCGGCAATGAGGTGACCCTGGAAGGGCCGCCCGAAGCGGTGGGCAGAGCCGAAGGACTGCTGTGTGAATTGGCCGAACGCACGATCGGCCGGCGCGAGCTACGATCGGAAGACGTGACCCTGGCGCTCAAGGCTGCCGAATCCGACCAACCCGAAAAGTCGTCCTTCCCGGAAACGGCTCACATTCTTACGCCCAAAGGGTGGGTCGTTCCCAAGACTCCCTCGCAGCAGATGTATCTCCAGGCCATTCAGCAGCATGACCTGGTGATCGGCATCGGGCCGGCCGGAACGGGCAAGACGTATATGGCCATGGCCATGGCACTGGCGGCGCTGACGAAAAAGGAAGTGCAGCGGATCGTCCTGGCGCGCCCGGCCGTGGAGGCCGGTGAGCGATTGGGTTTTCTCCCGGGCGACATGTTCGCCAAGGTACACCCGTACCTGCGTCCTTTGTACGATGCCTTGTATGCCATGATGGATATGGAGCGAGCGAATCGCCTGATCGAGCGCGGAGATATCGAAATGGCGCCCTTGGCGTTCATGCGGGGGCGTACCCTGAACGATGCCTTTGTCATTCTGGATGAAGCCCAGAATGCCACGGCCGAACAGATGAAAATGTTTCTCACGCGGCTGGGCTTCAATTCCAAAGCCGTCGTGACCGGAGATATTACGCAGGTCGATTTGCCGCCCGACCGCCCCTCGGGGTTGATTCAGATTTCCGAAATTTTACAACACGTGGACGGGATCAAATTCGTGTACTTCCAGGACCGCGACGTGGTCCGGCATCGCTTGGTGCAGGAGATCATCAAGGCCTACAACCAACATGGAAACGGAACGGGTGGGACGTCGGCACAAGCCGACGAATGAACGGGCTCGCCCCTCGTAACCCGGACACATCGTCTTTCCCCCTAATGATTAGTGATTCGTGTCCGTCAGCATTCAATGTCGCTTGAAAAGCGTGTCGGTTCGTGAAGGGACGTTAC
This sequence comes from Nitrospirales bacterium, assembly GCA_022828225.1. Taxonomy (GTDB): domain Bacteria; phylum Nitrospirota; class Nitrospiria; order Nitrospirales; family UBA8639; genus Bin75. Next base: position 155,117 of record JAJEJG010000013.1, read on the forward strand.
GCCGCGTCACCGCGAAACTCTTGCGGCTTCTTGACGAGGGTGAAGCCGAAGTCTGCATCGCGTTGGTCGGCGATACGAAGATGCGACGGTTGAACCGGACGTACCGGAACAAGGATCGAAGCACGGACGTCCTGGCGTTTGCCTATCGGGAAGTCGGATCCGATGTCGCTCCCCTGCTCGGGGACGTCGTGATTTCGATCCCCACGGCAAGGCGTCAGGCCAAAGCCTTCAGCCATTCCCTGGATGAAGAAGTCCTGCGGTTACTGATTCACGGCGTGCTGCACTTGGTCGGTTACGACCATGAGCGGAGCAGGCAGCAGGCCCGGCGTATGGAACGAAAAGAAACGGAGCTTCTTGATACATTCACCCCCTTGCCGTCGTTGGTGGTTGAGCCCTGATCTCTCTCCCCCTCCCCGGTGAGGGAGAGGGTTGGGGTGAGCCGAAGCATCGTTAACCGAGCAAAGAACACAAACAGGGATCACGAAACTCATGGGCTGGCTGGATCGACTGAAGGAAGGACTGGGGAAAACGCGAAAGGGCGTCGAGCGTTCGTTGATGCAATTGATGGGGCGCGGCCTCGACCCCGAGGTGTTGGAGGAAGTCGAAGCCTCGTTGTTGGGAGCGGACGTCGGCGTTCGAACGACGGACCGGTTGGTCGAGCGGCTTCGGGAAACGGCTGGAGGAGATCCCCGGGAATCCATTCAGGAATTGCAACGGGCGATGGCGGACATTTTGGCGTCCGTGGAATCGAAGCCTATGGAGGAACTCATCCGCACGGGTCCCAAACCTTTCGTGATTTTGGCGGTGGGCGTGAATGGCGTGGGGAAAACCACGAGCATGGCGAAACTGGCCGGCCGGCTGCGCAAGCAGGGGTTGACCCCGTTGCTCGTGGCGGCGGATACCTTCCGGGCCGCGGCCATCGAACAGTTGGAAGTGTGGGGCAAGCGAATCGGGGCCGACGTGATCAAGCACCGGCAAGGAGCGGACCCGTCGGCCGTGGTCTTCGACGGGCTTGCGGCTGCGAAAGCCAGGGGCGTGGACGCCATGCTGATCGACACGGCCGGCCGGTTGCATACGAAAGTCAATTTGATGGACGAACTAAAAAAAATGAAACGGGTGCTGGATCGTGAATATCCCGGGGCCCCGCATGAAGTGTTGCTGACGCTCGACGGCACGATCGGTCAGAATGCCGTGGCCCAGGCCAAGCAATTTCACGAAGCCATCGGCGTCACGGGTTTGGTACTCACGAAGCTGGACGGGACGGCCAAGGGCGGGGTCGTGGTGGCGATTGCCGAGGAATTGGCCATTCCGGTTCGTTTGATCGGCATCGGCGAACAGGAAGAAGACTTGCAGGACTTCCACGCGCACGCCTTTGCCGAGGCCCTCTTGGAGGTTCACCCCTCATGAGGCGAAGGGTGACGATTGCAGGCGCGTGGGGTATCAGTCTGCTCATGAGCCTGCCCGTGCAGGCCGCGGGGGTTACCGTTCGGCATCACGATTTGCAGGTCGAACTTCAGCCCGAGACACACATGATCATCGCCCGCGACACGCTCCGCTTGACCGGTCATGCGGCTGCAGGCCAAGTCATCCACGTGCGATTGAACCCGGATTTGGAAATCGACGAAATTGTCTTGTCGAACGGCCCGTTACCGTTTTGGGAAGAGGACTTGCCTTCAGCCAGCAACAAACAGGATGCCTCCGGATGGACGCGCACCATCGACATTCATCTCCCGGAGCCGTCTTCCCCATCAGCCGAAACCAGCGTGTCCATCGCGTATCGCGGGCGCATCCAGGATGCGCCCACGGCCTCGCCGGGCCTGCGGTTCGTGCGTCCGGACAGAACCATGGGATACATCGGTGAAGAGGGCGTCTATTTGACCTCGGAAACCTCCTGGTATCCTCATGTCCGCGGGTCGCTCGCTACGTTTCGCGTCACGGCCACCGTGCCGGTCGGCTGGCGAGCGGTCACGCATGGGCAGGAAGTGTCGTTTACGGAGGGAGAAACCACGGCAACGTCCGAATGGAACGTGCGTGCCCGAACCGAAGCCCTGACGCTGGCGGCGAATCGGTTCGTGAAGCGGGCGTCCACGTGGAACGATATCGAAATCGCCGTGTACGTCTTTCCCGAGGACGCGCACGTCGCGGAGCAGTACGTGGACGCCACGACGCGCTATCTCGAGTGGTACACGAAACTGCTCGGACCCTATCCCTTTCCCAAGTTCGCGGTCGTGGAAAATTTTTTCCCCAGCGGTATCGGCCTGCCGTCCTTCACGTTGTTGGGCAGCCGGGTGATGAAGCGAGGGTACACCCAACCCTATTCCTTGGGGCATGAAGTCGTGCATTCCTGGTTGGGGAACTCGGTGCACAATCATTTCGAAACGGGCAATTGGGTGGAGGGGCTGACAACCTATCTCGCGAACTATTATTACGACGAACGGATGGCGGGCGAGGACAAGGCGCGCGCGCATCGCAAACGCATGATCATGGAATACAACTTGTACGTGCGGCCGGCCGACGACTATCCGGTGGTGAATTTTCATCACAAGGAGAACCGCGTGGATAATGCGATCGGATACCAGAAGACCGCGATGATGTTTCATATGTTGCGGCGCGAGCTCGGGGACCAGGATTTTTTTCGGGCGATTCGTGCGTTGATCGCGGACTATTCCGGTGAATACGCGGATTGGCCTCAACTGCGGCAGGTGTTCGAAGACACGTCGGGGAAACAGTTGTCTTGGTTCTTAATGCCGTGGGTACAAGGCAAAGGAACGCCGCACCTCCGGGTTGTTCGAACGAGTTTCAAACCCGATGCCCGAACGGGCTACTGGGTCTCCCTGACGGTCACGCAAGAGGGGACGGCCTATAGCCTGTGCGTTCCCGTGGTGGTGCAGTTGGAACAAGGGAAAGAGTATCGCACCTCGTTGGACATTCAGAGAAATGAACAAACGATGGCCCTGTGGGTTCCGGGCAAGCCCGTCATGGTGCAACTCGATCCCGAGTATGAGACCTTTCGTGGGCTTGACCGTCAAGTCATGAGCCCGATGCTCAATAGCTGGGTCACGGACGTCCGTCGGGCCGTCCTGTTGGCCTCGACCACGTCCGAAGTCGAGCAAGAGGGATTGAAGCCGGCGCTTGACCGGATCCGCTCGCGAAACGACGACACGGTCTGGTTGGATGAACGGACCGTCTCGATCGGACCGCAATCGGTGTTGGCCATGGGGCACCCTCGAACGAATCCATGGGCCGGCAAAATCCTCGGGTGGTGCGGTCCGCAGGTCAAGTTGCAGGAACAGGGTATGACGATTCAGGGGACGGTCTATTCGGGGGACCACGTGGCCGTGTTAATCAATTGCGCCAACCCCGACCATCCCGGACACGTGGGTACGGTTTTCTTCGGCTTTTCGCCGAAAGCCGTGCACGGGCTTTCCCGGTTGTTGTTTTTTTATGGATGGGATAGTTATCTTGTGTTCGAAAACGGAAAGGTCACGGCGCGCGGCATGTTCGATCCACCCATGGATGACCTGACCGTCGTGTTCCGAGCCCACGAATAGTTTCTTGTGATTGGCATGAAAAGAGTCTACAACATCCTAAATTTGTCATCCCGAGGGAAGCGAGGAAACCGCTTCCCCTCCTTCTGTCATCCCCGACCCGATCGGGGATCCAGTGTCTTTTCTTTCATTTCATGGCTGGTGATGGGCGTAGCAGTACTATCCGGTCTGTCCCTGGCAGCGGTGGCCACAACTTGGGCCGACGAAGCGGCCGGTGCAGGGACAAAAGAACGGCATCTGCGCAACGTCCGGCAACTGACCACGGGCGGCAAAAATGCCGAAGCCTATTTTTCCTTTGACGGGTCGCGCTTGATTTTTCAATCCACCAAAGATCCGGCCAGCCAAACGCTCGGGGACTGCTATCAGATGTACGTGATGGATTTGGACGGCGGAAACGTTCACCGGGTGAGTACGGGATACGGCGCCGTAACCTGCGGCTACTTTTTCCCCGGCGGCCGGCGGGTTCTCTATTCCTCGACGCATATGGCTGGCTTGCAATGCCCGCCCAAGCCCAAGCGGGGCCCCAAATATCGGTGGGCCCTGGAGGATTATGAAATCTATTCCGTGCGTCTGGATGGCCGTGAACTCCATCGTCTCACGTTCTCGCCCGGATACGATGCGGAAGCGACCGTCTCGCCCAATGGCAAGAACATCGTGTTCACGTCGGTGAGGGAAGGCGATATCGACCTGTATTCGATGAACATCGACGGAACCGGTCTGAGGCGGCTTACCGACGACGTGGGCTACGACGGCGGGGCGTTCTACTCCCCGGACAGCAAGCGGATCGTGTACCGGGCGCAGCATCCCAAAACGCCGGAGGAACGTGAAGCCTATCAGGAGTTACTGGGCCGGAACCTGGTGGAGCCCGGGAACTTGGAACTGTTCGTCATGAACGCCGACGGGTCGGGCAAACAACAGGTGACCGGTAACGGCGCCTCCAACTTCGCGCCGTATTTCCATCCCGACGGTCACCGGATCATGTTTGCGTCGAGCGGGCGTCCCGCCGCCCAGACAAAAGAGCCTGCCCTGAGCTTGTCGAAGGGCCGGCCATCGTTTCACCTCTACTTGGTCAACGACGACGGCACGGGCTTGGAACAAATCACCTTTGAAGGCCACTTCAACAGCTTCCCCATGTTCTCGCCCGACGGCAAACTCCTGGTGTGGGCCTCGGATCGCAACGCCAAAGCAAAAGGCGAATACAACGTGTTCCTCGCCGACTGGGTTCCCTGATTGCCATTTCTGTCGTCCTCGACGCTTGTCCCCGATCCTCGATTACAAACGTCAAGGACAGGCTTTGATCGGGGATCCAGTGTAATTATGGATCCAGTGTCTTTGCTTTTTGTAGTTGCACCCGCGCCGTCTCATGGTGCCATTTCCCGGCGCCAATGGTTTTGGGTCCTTTTGCCGAAACAAAAGAGCCTGTCCTGAGCGTAGCGGAGCGAAGTCGAAGGAAGCAGAGCGAAGGAACCTCGTCGTGCGGGGCCGAAACCCCGCATTGCTCCCTTCGTTGTGAGGAAGAACCCCCGCGAATACACTCATTTTGTGATACCATTCGACACAACGGCGTGTTCAACAAGCAGCGAGCGATCTCGTGTCCCGAATCAAAGCCCTCAGCGTGGTTGCCCTCTCCGGCGGCATCATTCTCTTCTGTTTGTACCAGGTTTCCGAATTGGATTTTCAGACCGTTTTACTGGTCCGGTCCCTGCACGACCCGTTCGTGTCACGCTTGGCATACCTCGGCAACCGGCTGGGAGACGGCCTGACGTTGGTGCTCCTGTGCCTCGGGCTGTGGGGCATCGGCTATCTTCGGAAGACCAAGGCGTGGCAACAGGCCGGGATCGACGGGCTCGTCGCGCATGCCCTGGCCGGACTCGCCGTCCAAATTCTCAAGCACCTCGTCGGACGGCCCCGCCCGCGGTGGACGCATCAGGATGCCTTTGAATATGGCCCGTCTTGGCAGGGAGGACTTGATGCATTTCCCTCCGGCCATGCCGCGGCGTCCTTTTCCGTGGCAGCGGTGTTGGCGCGCTATTTCCCTGAGTGGAGGGGGTTATGGTACGGCGGCGCCTTCTTCGTCGGGATGGCCCGGGTGGCGGGCGGTTCCCACTTCCCCACCGACGTGCTGGGCGGGGCGGTGCTGGGGTTTCTCATCGGCTACGTGTGGGCGCGTGCGCTCAAGGACTGGCGAGAGAACGCGGTGCAAGCGCTGCAGAAGACTCTCCCGTTGATGATCGGCGGGTGCGCGATGTTCTGGGTTACCTTCAGTCAGCCTGCCTCCGGTGGATTGACGGATGCCCTGTTCTGGACCGGGCTGCTGTTGTTGATCGCGGGACTCGGCGTCCGGTGGATCGTGGCCTGGCAGGGTGATGGGAACGCCCGGCGAACGTTAGGCGCCAACGTCATGATCGCGCTGGGCCTGGCGGCTGGCACCCAAGCGTCGTGGGTCATCGTCGTGGCCCTGTTGGCCTGTATCGCCTGGTGGTTGAACCATCAACCGGAATCAGGGGCGCCCCAATGTTTCCTGCGCGAGGCATGCCTCACGAGCGCGTTGGTCATCGTCCTGGTAACGTTACAGGGTCTCCATGGCTTGGTGCCGTAGGCGACGGCCCCTGTGCCGTCCCTCCAGGCTTTCCTTTCCCCTCCTTTGTAAGGAGGGGCGAAGGGGAGGTAGAGGCTATGACCAGGGCGGCATCCCATCGTGCTCCATGGACGGTTGGCTCTACCCCTCCAATCCTCCCCTTACAAAGGGGAGGAACAAGATAACCCATCTTTACTGGTTCCAGGCTATGGTGGCCAGCCTCAAATGCCATCAACGAATGAGTGAATGTTTACGATTTCGGAGCGCCTCCTACCATCGGGTCACGAGACAGGAGCAGAAAACCGAATCGCTGGAGAATCGGCGTAAAAGAGTCGACGGGGTGAGGCAGGTTCTCACGAAGGTTGGCCGGCAGGATGACCATGACCCGGCCGTCCTTTTTCAGATGCGGAAAAAACTTCTTATGCTCGCCGGGATTGATGAACTGCACTTTGTGTCTGGCATAGAACGTTAGCGACGGCAGCTTGCGTCCGTAGTGAATGAGCGTGTCTTCAGGACCGAGGTTGAATCCGGCGATCGTTGCCAATTCCTGGGGCGGGTTCACGAAGTATTTCCCAAAGCGCGGCAAGGCAAACAGGATCACGACAAGAAGAAACAGTCCCATCATCCCCGACAACACCCAAAACGCCTGCGGCCGGCGGGCTTCCTCACGAACCAGGTGACGAAAGATCGCCACTCCCAAGAAGACGAGGACGCCCAACACGATAGGCGCGACGCCCACGCCGATCTTTGCAGCGGCCGGAAAGTCTACGGCGATCCGGTCTCTCACGTTGGCATAGATGAGCGGCATGGAACCCAGCGCGATGCTGAACACGTACCCGGTCACGAGGACAATGCGCCTCGAGACAATGAGGCCGGCGGGCCAAGCGTTTTTCAGGAAACGGGACCAAAGCACGGCCACCAGCAGGGCAGCCGGCGGATACAAGGGCAGGACGTAGTGGGGAAGCCGGGTCGCGGAGATGGTGAAAAAGAGAAAAATCCCGGAAACCCACAGGGCGCAGAACAGCAACAGGCCTTCTTCTCCTCGCGGGTCCGTCGTGCCCGTCCGAAACGACTTCCACTCTTTCAACGATTGCCAGAGGGCGGCCGGGAGCAACCCGCTCCACGGGAAAAATCCGAGCAGGAGAACGGGGACATAAAACAGAAGCGTGCCGCCGTGCCCCTCCATGGGATTCGCGAACCGTCCGGTGGTATTGGCTTGGGCCGCGGCGGCATAGTCCGCGCCGTGGATGGAAAGCATGGCGAGATACCAGGGTGCGGCAATGAGTACGCAGAGGGTCCAGCCGAGCAGCGGCCTGCCTTCCGCGAAATAGCGTTTCCATTGCCGGGTGAGCGTCAGGTACGGGACGACGCCCAACAAGGGGATGAGAATGCCCACCGGTCCTTTGGCCAGCGTGCCCAGCGCCATGCCAAGATAGAACACCCACAGGAACCGCGGGTTTCGGTTCGAATCGCAAAAGCCCAACCAGAAGCCGTAGGCGGCCAGCGTGGTGAAGAACACCAGGGCCGGGTCGGTCAGGACCATACGGTGAATGCCCACGAATTCCACGTTCAGCAGGAGAACGAGCGAACCGCAAAACGCGAGCGCCGGTCCCAAGAGGCGATGCAGAAAGAGGTACTGCAAAACGAGTAGCGCAAGTCCGAATGCCGCGGACTGCAGCCGGGCCGTGAAGTCGTTTACGCCGAACAGGGTATAGATGCCGGCGGTGAGCCAATACGTTCCCGCGGGTTTGGCGTACCGCGGTTCATAGTTGAGCGTGGGAGAAATCCAATCCCCGGTTTCGAGCATTTCACGAGCGGCGCCGGCATTGCTGCCTTCGTCGCGATCTGTCAGTCCTACGTCTCCCAGTCCGAGCAGGAGCAGCAGGCACCCGCAGATGAGCAGAAACGCCAGGTGAAGGGTGCGCGTGGAAAACGGCTGTGGCTCCACCGCGGCGGGATCAGTCACGGGTCGCGCGCTTTCGCTGCTTATGGATCAGCATCAGATTCCGCAAGTAGACCAACGTGCCGGTTCCCTGTCCGATAATGAACACCGGGTCGTGGCGATGGATGGCATACGACAGGACGATCAGGCTGCCGGACAGGCTCATGTACCAAAACGCCACCGGAATTTGGCTCTCCGCTTTGCGTTCCGACGCGATCCACTGGACCAGCCAACGGGAAAAGAACAGGGCCTGCCCGAAGAACCCGATGCCCAGCCAGATGCCTTCCACGGTTGTCAGGTTGGCGAAGTAGGCGCTGATTTCGGAAAGAAGTCCGCTCATCGATCAAGACAAGGGGTGAAAGGATGCGAGGCGTTCGTTTCCTGCATTCGTCCGCGTGTTGTCGAATGGAATGACGGGTTGGAAGGGGTCAATTCAGTATTGCGATCTTGATGTAGTCCGGCGGATCAAGCCACCTTCACGCGCGCTTCCCACAAATCATATTCCGCCTGCATACGGACCCACATCTCCGCACTGGTGCCGAGTGCGGACTCAAGGGCTATGGCAAAGGTAGGAGAAATGCCTCGCCTGCCGTTTACGATCTCGTTGATCTTTCCGGGTGAGCACCCACAGCGTTTGGCCAGACGGGTCTGGTTGAGGCCCATTTCTGCCATATATATTTCAGCCAGCACCTTGCCGGGATGGAGCGGCAGTGGATTGGAAATCACCATGATCACCGATGGTAGTTGTTGATCTTTACTTCCGAAAATTCGCCGTCTTTAAACTTGAATGTAATGCACCATGGCAATTTGATGGTGATGCTCCAGTATCCTCTCATGTCGCCTGATAACTTGTGCAACCTGATATTGGGTGGTTCACCTTCAATACGTAAATCGTCAAGCGTTGACGTTGCGTGCATGATAGTCAGAAGGGCCTTTGCCCGCACCCAAAGATCTCTGGGAATGCTTTTGGATTCATTGGTTTGCCAAATGTCTTTGGCAATCTTCCCTTGAAAACCGACAATCATGCAGCAAGTTTGGTGTCTATCACACTATCCAAGATAGTGTAATAGGTCGCCATAGGTAATGCAAGCTGCCGTTTCTTTCCGAAGACCCCAATGCTCGGAGAAGAGAAGGTTATTTCTGATGCTGCGCCGGCGCGTCGGAAGAATCGACCGGTTCATTGACGACGGTGTAGTGAAAACAGCGCTTTTGCATCCATCGGACGGCCACGAGATCGTACAGGCCGGCGAAGAGGCGATTCCCGACTCCGTATTTGGAACGCCCATGGGCTCGCGGGAAATGTTGAACGGGCACTTCGGTCACGGAGAACCCGTGCATCTTGGCGAGCGCGGGGAAAAACCGGTGCATGTTGCGGAACAGGGGAATGCGTTCGACGACCGTGCGCCGGAAGATTTTCAAGGAACAGCCGGAATCGTGAATGCCGTCGCGGAGGACGGTGTTGCGGATCAGGTACGCCAGTCGCGACGAGAGACGCCGGACCAACGTGTCGAGCCGCTGCCGGCGACGTCCGCACACGAGGTCGTACTCCGTGATCAACGGCAGCAGAAGGGCGATATCCGCGGGATCATATTGCAGGTCGCCGTCCAGCGTGGCAATCAATTCCCCGCGGGCATGGCGAAAGCCCGCGGCGAAGGCCGCGGTTTGCCCGTGGTTCCGGTCAAAATGGAGGACCCGGACTTCAGGGGTCTGTTTGCCGATCTCATCCAGCAAAGCGGAACTGCCGTCCGTGCTGCCGTCATCCACGTACACGATTTCGAACGGCGCTTCATGCGACTGTTCCAGACTGCCGAGGACTTTCGTCAATTGAGCGGTCAACGGCTGAAGGTTGTCCCGCTCATCCTTGATGGGGATCACCATGGAGAGCCAGGGTGGTGGAGGGTGCGTCATGCGCGGAGGTTCACGTGCGGGGCATCAACGGGAGGCAAAATGGGAGGGACGTCGTTCACGAGGTTCGGCGGTTATTCTACGCATCGCCCGTAAACGGGTCAAACCAATGTACTCGTTCAGTACATATGAAACAGACTCCAACCCTGTACCACTATTCCCATCCACGCCCTCTTTGTACGCGCGCCATTCCACGAATCCCCCCCTCAGGCTTTCGGCGTTACCGTGAAACGCAGGGTGCCCATGCGCGTGATTTCATTGGCCTCGTGCCCCACGAAGATGTCAATGCGGTACTGCCCCGGAGTCCAGCCGGCCTGCGACGGTGGGAAAAACTTGAGATACCCGCTTTCATCCTCCAAGGCCAGGTAGGCGCTTTCTTCGTCGGAGAAAGTTTTTCCGGACGATCCCGGGACGTTTTCCGGAAACAGGCGTCCGATGATTTCATACGCGCTGTAGTGTTTGAACACGCGAAACACGACGTGGATCGCCAGCGCATCGGCTGAAAATTCTTTGGTAGGACGGATGGGATAATAGCGGTGGCCTCGACGGAGATCCAGGTCTTCTTCAAAGCTTTCCGCCAGGGTGATGTGACGTAACAATCCGCCCGGAGCCGCGTCGGTAAAATCGGACAGGTCTAAGGTGGGGTTTTTGTAGTAGTCCATCGGCTCGGAAGTCATGTCCTCCGGAGCAGTGGGCATGGTGTCGAACTGGGAAAAGCCGTGTTGAAGATCGTCGGGGCTGAAAGGCGCCGGTACTGTGTCCTGCGCCCAACCCGGGCTCGAACAGCACAGGAAAAACAGGATGAAGACGAGATGGGAGATACGCATGCGGCAGACTGTAGGGAACAACGATCGTTGTTCCCTACTATAGCAGGCCAAGGCATTGCCTTGCGAGGCGAAAAACGCCTTTGTTAGAATCGCTTTCCTTTCGGAAGGTCCTGATTCTTGAACAATTGAAGTTGGGTGATCAAGTGGCTGAGCACGTCGCTGAAAACGAAGAAGCGTTACCGCAGTTATTGGGGGATTTCGCGCCGATCGACGTCTGGCAACGGCACATGAATGCCGTGTTCTACGGCCTGCGGGGCGAACGCGTGAGGGAATTCTATCAGACCTTTGCCGCGGCGGATTACCGCCTGGGGTATGCCTTGGCCGCGGATTACGTGCAACGGGCCACGCAACGCCGAAGGGCCGATCCCGAGAAAGGAACCGGGACGCTCACGGTCATGGAGTGGGGCTGCGGCAACGGCAATTTGGCCGCGTGCTTTCTGGATCACGTCAAGGCCCTGGACCGGGACGCCGTGCTGTACCCGCGCATGCAGTACGTGCTCATCGATGCCTCGGAGACGGTGCTTGACGGCGCGAGAGCGAATGCGGAGTTGGCCAAACACGGGGACCGCGTGCAATTCGTGCAGGCGACGGTGCCGGACCTGCCATCGTTTGCCGACGGGTCAATCGACCGGATTTTCTGCAACGAACTTTGGAGCGAGTTGCCGACCAAACTCCTGTTGCGCAAGGCCGGGGACGTCATGGAAGAACACATCCGGCCCAATCTGAAAGAAACCCGGCTCCCTGACTTTCCCGATTGGCCGGGATTGGTGCAGGCGTTCGACCAAGCCGACATCGCCGGGCTTAAACCGCTCCCGGCTTTTCTGGAAGATATCCTGTGGGAACGCGAGTACCACAAAATCGAGGCCAAGGACGTACCGTTCCGTCGCCTGATCACGGATTTCCTCAAACTCTTCGATGAAGAACTCCTGATACCCGTGAACGTCGGCGCGGCCGCCTCCCTCAAGGAAGCGCACCGGTTGCTGGCCCCGAACGCGCTCGGGTTCAGCAGCTTCGATGCCGGCACCGCGGACGAGGCCGTGCTCAATGATCCGGAGAAACCCTGCTACAACCTGGTGGGCGGGCAATTCAGTTTTATGGTCAACCTGGCGCTGTTGGAAGACGTGGCCAAACAGGTCGGCGGCGGGCAGATCACGATCGAACCGCAAAAAGAATTTGTCGGAAGAAGTCTCGGGGTCAACGTGATGAGTCTCATGGACGTATTGGCCTCTCATCCCAACCTGCCGCAGGACGCACCGTGGCAAATAGACGGGTTGATCCTGAAGACCGTCGATGCCGTGAATGCCGGATATGTGAGTCCGTATGAGCGAACCATCGACTTGCCCCTGTCGCCCGAAGCCCCTGAGAAGACGCGCCGGGAGTTGGAGCAACTGTTGGCGCAACAGGCAAAACAAGGCGTTCCGGATACCGTGGCCTACCTCGCGGAAGAAGAGGTCATGAAGGCGGCGGGTCAATTGGAAGAGTTGGGCTACGACCGGGACACCCTTCGGGCCGCGCTCATGGCCCCGCCGCAACCCGTCGATTATTTCCATTTCCGTATGGGACCGGGAGAAGGATGATGCCATAGGGTTAATCACCTACGGCATCATGGGTCATTCTGGTAGGGGCAGGCCGGTGTGCCTGCCCTTCGCCGTGTTTCGGAACGGTCGTTTGGGACTTGCCGGAATGCCCGTTCCGAAAAAGCGACTTGACCCTAAATTTTTTGTGGACTTCTTCATGGTGTACGAGTATACTGCTCGCACGTACAGACCCGTAAGAGTCGGATAGTGTGTCGGAATGAAGTCACATCGAGAGGTTGAAACATGATTGGTTCCTTTGGGTGGATGGAATTATTACTCATCCTGTTCATCGTCCTCATTATTTTCGGGGCCGGGAAAATTCCGCAATTGGGAGAAGGATTGGGGAAAGCCATCAAAGGGTTTAAGAAGTCGATCAATGAACCGGAGGCCATGGACGTGACGCCGCCGGATGAAGCCGATATGGGCGCGACGGCGGCCCCGCAACCGGGTCAGATCACGGAGCCGGTTATCGCGCAATCCACTGCAGTTCCGCCGGCCGGAGAGCCGGTCCCACAGGCGGCACCGGCACCGCAGCCTGAAGCGCAAGTACAGGAAACCAGGCAGGTATAGCGGCGCGATCCGATCGTGACCGACGGGGGGGAGCAATGTTCGGCCTGGGGGCAATGGAAATCCTGATTATTCTGGTCATTGCCTTTCTGTTGTTTGGTCCCAAGGAATTACCGGAAATTGGAAAACAGGTCGGGAAAGCCGTCAAGGGGTTTAAGGAAACTGCTGATGATTTGCGGCAGTCCGTCGAGCCGGAAATCAATATGATTCAGCAAGAAGTCAAAATGGTGGAGCAAGACCTGCAATCATCCATGAAGGAAGCGGAAGACACGATCAAGGGTGCCGGGGATGCGGCATCCGCCGGCATCAACGAAGGAAACAAACCCGTGTGACGACCGATCCCCCTCCTTTGTAAGGAGGGGTGAGGGGAGGTAGAGAAGATTGCCGCTGCCCCAGAAAAAAAACAAAACAAATATTCCATCAACCTCTTGCAATAAAATGGAAATTAGCCTATATTTAGCAGCTAATTTTAAGACGACTGCAATAGTGTGACAAACAGGCAACCCGTTTGCGTCACTCACTGAGCAAAGGAGGTGGAGGAAAAGGCAAAGAAAATGGAATGCTTGTTCCAATAGAATTCTGGAGTCTTGAGCCCTAAGTATCTGCATCATGTAAGGCTCGGATTAATGAAACAAGTCGTACTCATGATAAAAAGGGAAGTAAAAAGAGAAGTCATCATACTGGGCCGGCAAGAGTTACGCACCGCCCGTAGGGGGAATCAACTTACAGGAGGAGTCACAATGAAACGATTGAATGACGGTATCAAATGGACAATGGTCGCGGTCCTGCTTGCGGGGATCACGGCTGTTCCGGCTTTTGCCGAGAAGACCACGCCGGCCACAGGTAAGAACTCGGCCGTGCCGGCGGTGCCGCGCGCGATTCCGGATCTGTTGCCGTATCACAAATTCGATCCGCCCAAGAGCAAGCTGTTCGACATCAGCAAGCTCACGATTTCCGGCGACCTGCGTGTCCGTCCGGAATTCCGGACGAACACCGGCTTTGCCGGAAATACTGGAGCAAAGAACAACACCTTTGTGGTGCAGCAATGGGCGCGTTTGGGTTTCAACTACTCCATCTCGCCGGACGTGACGTTCTTCTTGCAGGGGCAACATTCCAAGAACTGGGGGGTTAATGCACCATTCGGAGCGGGAACCGACGCGAATGGTACCAATGGTACCCTCTTCGCCCGGCAGGCGTTCATGCTGGTGCGGAACTTCCTGGTGCCGAACCTGACCATCAAAGCCGGAAGGCAACTGGTGGTCTGGGGCAACCATCGCATGTTCGGGCATTTCGACTGGAACAACGTGGGATGGTCCCACGACGGGTTGACCATGAACTACAAGCTCAGCAAGAGCACCAACCTGCAAGTGGGCTGGTTGCGGACGTCTGAGAGAAACTGTCCGACTCCGACTTCAGGCAACTGTATTGGCAATGTCCGGCCCGGCGGGGCTGGTACTCCCTTCTCAGATGCGACGGACGATGGCAATGTGGTCTTTGTCCGCGCGCCTATGAAGGTCGCGGGCGTGGTTCTGGAACCCACCTACATCTGGCATGACGGCGGAACGGGTGGAATGGGTGCCCCTCGTCCTGCGAACCAATCCAGGCATACCCTTGGCGGCCGGGCCGTCAAGAAGTTCGGTGCGGGAGGCGCCCGCGTTGACTTGACGCTTGAAGGTTACTATCAATTCGGGGACATAGGCCCGGGCGCGAATGCCAGCGGCGCCCAGACCATGGATATCGAGGCGTATGCCTTCCATATCGATGGTGGCGTGACTCTTCCGGTTCCCATGCAGCCCCGCCTGAGCGCCGAATTCAACATGGCCTCCGGTAACAAAAACAACGGCAAATGGGGAAGCTTCGATCAATTGTATCCGACGAACCACATTCACTTTGGGTACATGGACCGCATGTCCTGGAAGAACATGAACCATCTGGCGTTCGGCCTTCAAATGCGGCCCAACGCGGACAGCCATTTCGAAGTGACCGGGCACATATTCAATCGCCAGGAGGAAACCGATGGCGTGTATCATGCCGGTCAAGCTCAATTTTTAACTGTTGCTAATGCTAATGGCAGCACCGCGACCGATGTTGGGGAAGAGGTCGACGTGGTCTACACCCACTTCTTTACCCCCGGCAACCACGTGGCTTGGCAAATCGGCGGCGGGGTGTTCCTCCCGGGTCAGTTTCTCGATGACAGTCGTGGTGGGAATGCCGGCGAACAAAGCTGGGGCTATACCCAACTCTGGGTGAACTTCTAAGACGAAGCAATCCTGTTAGCTCAATCCCCGCTGAGGCTCATCCCTCAGCGGGGATTTTTTTGTCCTCCGTATTTGTTGCCGCGTCATCTCATGACGCCTGCCCGGGTGCCGTGTCCTCTTCTCCCACCGAAGCTGTCATTCTGAGCGAAGTGAAGAATCTGCTTCTTCCCTTCTGTCATCCCCGACCTGATCGGGGATCCAGCGTCTTTGTTTTTTGGATTTCTAGCTGCGCGTAGAAAATGGAGACAAGGCAGAATGAGCTACGTGGGTGTCTGTGGTAAGCCGTGCGGTGTCGATTTGGGCACGACCATCCCCCACGGCGATCGTGGTGTCGGATGGGAATCCGCTGAACATCTATTCCAACAAAAAAACGGTGATCCATTCACGCATGAGGCGTCCTTGACGTTGTGCGCCTGGCAGCTCGGGGTCTGTTGGGCGTATGCCACGGCCCAGGAACGGGACTGGGTGGCGGTGAGGTGTCGATTATTTGGCCATCCCGTTTGAGGCTTTTTGCCTCACCACGTGGTTGTTGTCCACGCTGTTCCCATTATTCACAGAATTTTCTTTTTGTTGTGGCGTTTCTGTCTCACTTTTGGCCAATTTTTATCTTGACACAGATCAAGCGTTCTGCTAGGAAGTACTACTGGTCGTGTTTCCCGATAGGGTGACTACCACAGGGAGGGCACGCCATGCAAAACGCATCTCGCCTCAAGAACGAAATCGCCTTTTTTCACAGACATCAGCAGGAATACATCAAGGATCACTACGGCAAGTATGTCCTCATTTACCAAGACTCGGCCCACGGGTTTTATGACACGGGGGGCGGGGCGTATCGCGTGGCCAAGCAGGGGCGCTTCAAAAGCGGGGCGTTCTTAATCCGTCAATGCCTCCGTCCTGACGAGGAAAAGAAAGTCGTCTTTCATTCACGCGTGCTGTAACTCCACGATGGTCAACCACGGCCCGATTGCCTTTACCGTCCCCATTCAGCAAAAAACCACCCCGCAAGTCATTCGGTTTCCTGTTAAAGTCGGTATCCCCGGCGATTCCGTCGGGCAGGCCGTAGAATTTCACGCGATTTGGGATACTGGCACCACCATGAGCATCATCAGTACGGGTGTGGTGCAGCGTCTGAACCTCATTGACGTCATCGACACCGTGGGAGTCGTCACGGTCGAGGGGAGGGCCGAGGAAGATGCCGATTCCTACTTTGTGGATGTCTGGCTTCCAGGCAGCATTTATTTCCCGAGCCTTCAAGTCGTGCACCGCGATAAATTCACAAGGAGTGACATGCTTATTGGCATGGATATTATTGGACGTGGCGATTCCTGCCTGACCAACTATAAAAATCAGGCGGCCTTGACCTTTCGATATCCCTCATGTGAGGTCGTGGACTTCGTCGCAGACATCAAAAAAGATTGCTCTGCTCGCCGCCAAGCATAGGAGCACCGCATGACGCGCATCAATCTCTGCAAAAAGACCTTGAGGAGGGACCCGCATCCCCAAGTCATCGCCGATGAGCTCACACACCGCGTTCATCAGTTTTGTGACCAGAGCCCAATGAGCCATCTGAGAATCTTCAGTATCCATGCATACGTTGAGCGTTCTGCCAACTTACCAGTATAATTCCACTTTTTTGCAATTTCCTGGATGGTGTACATTTCGTAAAGTTTTGTACAATATGTACATTTTGTACAACATGTAACATCACGCATCATTGTCTATCCGGTTGAGATTCGACAGATTGATGATAGATAAATAGATCCATAGAAGCGGTATGCGATGAGAATTTCACAATCGATTCGTCTGAGCGTAAAAGGCGGAAGGTTACATCGGGGAAGCGAACCTCCGAATGACAGACGCCCGTCAGGCGCTTATTGATCGCGCGGCTTCGCTTCTAGGCGTCGCGCTGTTTATGGCCATCAAAAGGTCGAAGAATGAAGGACGTGATTACTCGCCAGACAGTCGTCGATAAGCTTGCCGCCTATTTGCACCATGAGCTGTCATTGTCCGGCCTCGTCGCGTGGGCGGAAACCGCTCTCATGGATGGTGAATTTGACGGCAAGCATTTCGGAGACATTCGAGACGTCGTGGCTCGGGTGGGGGTCGCCGACGTCCGAGCGTTCGGCCGACTTGGGAAGACTGCGAACACCTGCTCCGGCGATTAGGCTATTCAGCGAATATCCAGATCCAAGCCACCCGATAACGTGTAGGACGACATGCCGGGTCACAGTCCGGGAATGCCGCATGCCCCCCACCGGCTCGCCTGCGGGCTGGCGCCCCTTCGACAAGCTCAGGGCAGGCTCTTGGCTCTCCGATTCCCCCTCAAGGGGGGAGTGATGAAGAAGGCGCCATGAGATGGCGCGGCTACAAATAGAACAACAAAGACACTGGATTCCCGATTACAAACGTCGGGAATGACCGTAGAGGGTTACTGACATGGATCTTTTGCCGTTGAGAAAATTACTGTGCCAGCGGCAGAGCCAAGAGGGGAGAGGAGTCCGGCAGGAGACGGGTGATCCTGATTGATTCGGACGCGGAATCGAGAAATTCTCCCACGGTGATGGTTCCGTTCTTGTTGACATCCGCACTGCCTGACAGCGCGGCCAGGATGTCTGCGGGTTTGCCTGTCGCCTGCCCGGGACGTCTGCGGAGTTGGATGACGGGGGTTTTGTCTTCACGTGAGAGACCGCTGATCCAGCGTATCCGAGAGGAACCATCCGAAGAGATGCCTTTTCCGGTCTGCTTCGCAATCGGCGTGTCGAGTATCAGCAGGGTCAGCCGGTTTTGAAGTTTTCCCAAGAGGCGCTGAAGCGTCCTGAGGGAGATTAACTGTTTGCTCGATGCCTCGGGGGACCCTTCATAGGGGATCAAATAGACCTCGCCGTTTCCCTGGTCGTGAACGGCCTGACCGGAATAATAGACGACCAGCACGGATTCCTTTCCGATTCTCTGACGGACCCACGTGAGGAGTGTTTTTGCAATGTCTGCTTTTGCGGCATTGTTCCCCTGGAGGACGCGGATATTCCGGTTGGGGAACAAACCGGTGCTTCGCAAGGTCTCCCGCACGGTCATCAGGAGACCGTCTGGTGTACGATAAGCCTCAGGCCAGGCGTCCCGATAGGCATCCATCCCGACGAGCATGGCCACGTATGCATTCCGGTCAGGCGCCTTATCCTGCATCTTGGATCTGCTGGATTGCGGCCCTGATCCGGAAGCGCTGGGTTGGAGCGGCGCGACAATGCGGTGCGACCCTATGGGCGTGCCATCCTCGAGTTGCAGCGCGATCACCAACTCCGCTTTTTGTGCGGTCACGTTGACCGGCATGCGGCCGCGAATTTCCGTCGTCCTGGTTTCTCCGGGCTGGAACGTGCCCAGGGAGATGGGAAGGGACGTCATTTGAGAAAAGGCTTCGACCAGCGTCTCATGCCCCGACACGTTGGCATTGGCTGTGTTGATGGCGGTGCTTCCGAGGTTGGTGGCCTCGATCATCAGCACAATGGCTTCCCCTCCTTCGAGAATCAGATTATCGTTGCCATCCTTCAGCATCGTGCGAAAGGTAAAGAACGGCCGGTTTCCCGCTCCGGCGGGAGCCTGAGCCGAGAACCGGGGCGCGGCTTGCGGTGCGGCCCGCGGCGTGGACGGGGTGAATGCCGGTTGCCGGCCCTGTTGCGTCATCAGCGTTTGCGTGCCGCCGTCCTGAAGCACCTGTGGAACCACCGCCACGAGTTGTTCGGCCAGTTCCGCCGCCGCGCCGTTGATTTTGGCATCGTATTGGCCTGTGGTGCAGGTTACGGATTGGCCGGTAATGGTCGGAGCCCAAACCCTGACCTGGCCGCCGTAATGCAAAGGGATTTGTCCCAACGCGGCTCCGCCTCTA
Organism: Nitrospirales bacterium; assembly: GCA_022828225.1. GTDB lineage: Bacteria > Nitrospirota > Nitrospiria > Nitrospirales > UBA8639 > Bin75. The sequence goes on from JAJEJG010000013.1 coordinate 174,196, forward strand.
TCGATGAACACCGCTTGCAGCTTGAAGTCGAGGTTAGCGAGATAATTGTCTTCCTCCGCCATACGGTCGACTTCCTGGAACGCTTGGTTGACCATGCTGATTTGGATAATCAGGTCGCTCGGTTTGGTGACCCGGACGGCTTCTCCGGTTCCCGAATAGGCCGTGACGGATTGAAAGGTTTCCTGTGCCAGGGTGAGAAAATTCTGGACGATCGCCTCTCCCGTGTTCAGTGTATACGGAAGGTCGCACGCCCGAATTTCGAGTGTGGCGTCCGTGACGCTCGGATCAAAGGCATACGCCACCGAGATGGGGATGGCCGGTTCTTTGGGTTTTTCGTCTTCGCCGAATCCGAAGCTGGGCATGCTGATGTCCGGAAAGTCGATGTCCGGCATGCTCACGTCCGGGAGATATGAGCAGCCTGAAAACTGGAGGATCGAAACGAAAAGGAGAAGTCTCGTGAGGGTACACGTTTTGAGAGACATGGCGTGTAACCTACCCGATGCCTTCGAGGGATTGCAACCTTCCTGCTCTTGTTCGAGGGCCGTTGCTTGACCCGTCCCGGCCTTACCGGTGAGAATAAATCAGGGTGGGACTGCGGGTGATGGCGCAGCTACGAATACAAAAACAAAGACCCTGGATTCCCGATTAAAGATGTCGGGAATGACAGACAAGAGAAGACAGCATGATCATAGTCAGCCGTAGCCGAAGCAGGAGTTTTCTTCCCATCATCCTGGCCACCGGTCTGGTGTCTCTCGTCTTCGCAGGATGCGGCGAATGGCCGCAAGCCCGTCTCGATGCGTACCTCGGGCAGCAGCCGATACAGGATCTCTCACGGTTTGCGGGTTTGCCGGTCCCGGTACAAGCCGGGCTTGTGCTTTTCAACGATACGACCGCTCCGGATTCGGCTCCCGAACTCTCCGAAGCCTCTCTGACATCCCTGACCGAACACGTGCGGAAGCAATTGGTCCATGACGTTCCGCTCGAGGTGGTGCGCATTGTCCATTCCCCGGATCCGGGAGCCTCGCCTCCGAAGTTTCCGTCGGTGCTGCAATGGGCAAAAGACGAGCACGTCGATTACCTCGTGATCACCGTTCTCTCGAGTTCCGAAATCGAGGTGCCGGAACGATTCCCCTGGCGAGGGTCCAGCCTGGGAGCCATCGCGCGCGGGTTGCAGTTCGGGTATCGGGCGGAAAACCTGGCGCTTGCCGAATTGGCGTTGGTCGACGTGAGTACCGGTCACGTATTGGCACGGGTCGAGGGAAATGCCTGGGCTTCCCTGGACCGGCTGGACCCGCCCATCGAGTCCAACGAGTACCCTGTCGTTCGACGGAACCTGGAAGATCCGCCCATTTACCCCGAAAAGGAAGAAGATGCGCATGACGTCATGCGAGCGGTCGCCGCCGGCGATGCCGTGAATCAGGCCGTGTTGCATTTGAAAGAGGCCTGGGGCGGATCTCGAACTGTCCCGGCGACTAGCGATAATTGACGAATTGCAAATCAATGCCGAAGTCTTGCTGTTTCAGAAAATTGATGACGGTTTGCAGTTCGTCTTTGCTCTTGCTCTGCACACGGACCTGGTCGCCTTGAATCTGCGCCTGCGCCTTGAACTTGTTCTCCTTCAGACTCTTCGTGATGGCCTTGGCTTTGTCTTCGACGATCCCGCTCTGCACCGTGACGTGTTGCCGTACTGTCCCTCCCAGGGCCTGCTCCACCTTGCCGTAAACGAGGGCTTTCAATGACACGCTGCGTTTGACGCACTTTCCTTTGAGGATGTCGATGACCGCCTTGAGTTTGTAATCGTCGTCCGCCACGATCTCCAGGACGTGCTCTTTTTCCTTGAGCGTGACGTTCGATTGTGAGCCCTTGAAATCGAATCGTTGCCCGATTTCTTTCATGGTTTGATCAACCGCGTTCTTCACTTCCTGCATGTCCACCGTGGATGTCACGTCAAACGAAAACGTCTCCGCCATAACATTGTCTCCTATTTCTACAAAAGCCTGCAGAAAAGCTATGGTCAAGCAATTGCTGCCATATGAAAACACCTGGACCGGTCATTCCTGCGAAAGCAGGAATCCGGAGTCTTTATTTTCACAAACAGAAAACAACAAAGACGCTGGATCCCCGATCGAGTCGGGGATGACAGAAGGAGATCTTTGACCTAACAGCATTTTCCTTCCGGGATCCGGATGCCTTCGCCGTCGATTATCTCCGTCGTGGTATAGGGCTGTTTCAGGACCAGGTATTGGTACCATTTCATTGCACTCTCGGCGAGGACGATCAGTGCCAGGACCGCGACCAGCGCGACCAGCGCCGCGTTGAGCGCCATGGTGATGCGCGCCACCGGGTCCGTAGCGGTCCCTGCCCGGTCCAGAAAAATCCACCACAGGTCATGACAGCCCGTCAAGGTGATGATGCCCACGAACACCATGGGGACGGCCGTCACCCACAGGTAGCGGGCCTTGTCCATTTTGATGAACAGGGTCGTGCCGATACAAAGCGCCAGGGTGCCCAACAACTGGTTGGCGGCTCCGAACATGGGCCAGACCGTGGAGATTGTGCCCGTGGCGATAAGCCATCCCCATGCCCCGACGACCAAGGCGCTTGACAGGATGACGCCGGGCCACCAATTGATCCGGCGAAGCGGGGCATACACGTATCCGCCCATTTCCTGGATCAGGTAGCGCGCGACGCGCGTGCCTGCGTCGATGGTCGTCAGGATAAACAGGGCTTCGAACAGCAGCGCAAACTGATACCAGTAGGCCATGAGCCCGGCCATCCCCGGCAGCGCGGAAAAAATCCAGGCCATACCCACGGCCAACGATACCGCGCCTCCGGGCCGTCCCGAGACGTCCACTTCGACGAGTTGCGAGAGCGTGTGAATGTTTTCAACGGGGTATCCCATCGCGGCCAAAGCCTCGGCCGGGAGGCGCGTGTTGATCGCAAAATAATCGCCCGGGATAAGGAGGGACGCCGAGATCAGCGCGACCACTCCGACGAAACTCTCCAGCAACATGGCGCCATAGCCCACCATGGCCTGCGATTCGCGGGCGATCATTTTCGGCGTGGTGCCCGACGATACGAGCGAATGGAAACCCGAGATGGCCCCGCAGGCGATGGTGATGAACAAGAATGGAAACAGGGGGCCGGGAATGATCGGGCCGCCTCCGGCGATGAACCCGGTGACCTTCGGCATGTGCAGGTCGGGCGCCAGAATGATCACGCCGATCGCCAGCAGCCCGATGACCCCGAGCTTCATGAACGTCGAGAGGTAGTCCCGCGGGACCAGGAGCATCCACATCGGGAGGACCGAAGCCAGAAATCCGTATCCGGCCAACAGCCAAACCAAGGTGGTCCGGTCGTGGGTAAACCACGTCGCCATATCCGATTGCGCCACCACTTTGCCCAGGGCCACGGACAGCACGAGAAGCACGATGCCCATGACGGACATTTCTCCGACGCGCCCGGGTCGCATGCGGTGGTGGTACCAGCCCATGAGAAAGGCGATGGGGATGGTCATGGCAATCGTAAACGTGCCCCAGGGGTTGGCCACGAGCGCGTTGACCACGGCGAGCCCCAAACCGGCCAGGGCCACGATCACGATGAACAGAACGGCTACGGCCGTGGCCGTGCCGGTGATCCATCCGATTTCCGCGCGTGCAATCTCCGGCAGGGAGCGGCCGTTGCGGCGCAGGGATCCGACCAGGATGACGAAATCCTGGACCGCGCCGGCCACCACGGCCCCGATCACGATCCAGAGAAACCCCGGGAGAAAGCCGAATTGGGCCGCCAGGACCGGACCCAACAACGGGCCGGCTCCGGCAATGGCCGCGAAATGGTGTCCGAAGAGCACGTATTTGTTCGCGGGATAGTAATTGGTGCCGTCTTCCAGTCGAAAAGCCGGGGTGCTGCGTTCATCGTCGAGTTGCATGACGCGCCGGCCTAAGAATCCTCCGTAAAACCGATAGGCCAGCACGTAAAAGCACCCGGCTGCAGTCACCAGCCAGAGTCCGTTGACCTTTTCGTCAGGGTTCAGCAAGCCGGTGACAAAGCCGAAGGACACGGCGCACAGGAGGGAAACGAGAATCCACGCGGTCGTCTTCAGGGCCTTCATGGTGCTTCAAAACGTGGAGCGAACGATTTATGTGGACCGGGTGCGGCGAAACGATGCTTTTTCCCCGGCACGGAGTCCGTCGATCATACAGGTTGTGAAAATGGGGGTTTGTCGAACTTGTGTCGAATGGCGTTCATGGCGTTGAAAACCATGGGTTTCGTGAGCAGTCGATGTTCTATCGCGCGTTTGCCCGGAAAATCGAGTAAGGATACTCCAATGACCATGGTGAGTAAACCTTGGCCCGGAAGGACCAGCATGGCAATTCCCGCCAGGAGAAACACCAGGCCGACCGTATTTTTGATGAACAATCCCGCGTAGCGCAGGACCGGGTGGTAGTCTTCCAGCCACACGTGTTCCTTATCGTGCAAAAAGTAATCCACGGGCAGGCGGATGATAATGACGGGAATGAGCACGATGGTCCCGAAAAACATCACGACCGAGACGATGGTGATGGCAATCAGGGCCTCAGGGGGAACCAAGGCGGTCAGTTCGTCATAGACTGTCAAAATGGTGTTCATCGGGCGAGCTCTGTGTGTCGCAAGGGGAAATAACACGTTCTCGGCGATTCGACAAGCATCGCAGAACGTTCGGAAGCGGATTCGTCGCCGGAAGCCCGTTGAAGGGGCGTTGACGAACAGGATAGGATGCTGTTCCATTTATCGAGGAGCGGAGGCTCAGCGGATGCCCGCTTACTGGTTACTCAAATCGGAACCTTCGACGTTTTCCATTGAGGATCTGGCGCGTTCGCCCAAACGGACGACGTGCTGGGAAGGCGTGAGAAATTATCAGGCCCGCAATTTTCTGCGATCCATGGCCGTCGGCGATCTGGCCTTCTTTTATCATAGCAATGCCGATCCGCCGGCGATTGTGGGCATTGTCGATGTCGTCAAGGCCGCATATCCCGATTCTTATGCGTGGCAACCCGAGAGCCGGTATTTCGACGAAAAAAGTTCGGAACAGAATCCACGATGGGTGATGGTCGACGTCCGGTTGAACAAGGTGCTGCGCACGCCGCTTTCGTTGGAAAGCCTCAGGGGAGTCAAAGGTCTGGAAAAAATGGAACTGCTCCGCAAGGGTTCGCGTCTCTCGGTTCAACCGGTCAGGGAAAGCGAATGGAAGATCATTGTGCGGTTGTCGGGGGGTAAGGCCTGAACCGTCGATTTGTGCGGGTTTCCGGGACTTTGGTACACTGAATACGGCAGTGATTGTGAGAAAACGCTCCATAGGACTGATGAAGAGAATCAAACTGGCTGGCGTTGTCGTGACCTTGATGTGCGGTATGTGGAGCCCCGGCTCCGGCTTTGGTGCAGTCGTGCCCGCCGCGGCGTTGGGTCAGGAAGACGTTGCCGTGACCGTTCACATCGAGAATCGCCGGTTTGTTCCGCACGTGGTGAACTTGCGCGTCGGGCAACGGGTCCGCCTTATCTTCAAGAACGAAGACGTTGAACTGCACGCGTTTGTTCCCGCGAATCTCCTGGTTCGGACAAACGTCCAAGTCAGTGGCGACGGGGCGCCGCAGTTCGGCAAGGAGGGGTTTCGCCGCGTGTTGATTCCTTCCGGCGGCCAAGTCGAATTGGTGTTCACGTCGAAGGAAGCCGGCTCATTTCCGTTCTACTGTGATTTGCCGGGACATATCATGAACGGGATGATCGTGGTTGACGGTTAGATGGATAAATATGCTGGTGTCAGATGTTTATTTTCGTGTCCCACTATGATTTTGAAGAGGAGAAGGGCTCATGAGGTATCAGATGGTTGATTGCTTATATGGTGGACGGACCTCCACGTTTGGCCGAAACCAATCGCGAGCATTGAAACGATGCGGTCTTGGCCTTGGGGTCCTGATGATGGTGGTTGGATTCAGTGTTGCTCATCCGTCTTGGGCCGCGGAGCCTGTTCCGTCTGCGCAGGGCGAGGCGGCCGTAGAGGCCGTCCGGACGTACGCCCAGGCGGTGGCCGGTCGGGATTCGACTCGGGTGGCCCAAAACGATTTTGTCTGTCTGTTGAAGATGGTGGAAGCCGGGGCCACGGGGAAAGGGCAGTTTTTGCCTGAATCCGACCCGGTCTATTCCTGGTGTTGGGACCGGCTCGTTCAAGCGCATGCGGAAGTGATCCAGAGCCGTGACCTGGCGCTGGATGAGTTGTGGCCGGGTGTCGGCAAGTTGGTGAATTATCGGGATTTCAAGCGTTTCGAGATCGCGGAAACCCAAGCGCGTCAGCGGGTCCCGTCCTTTTTTGTCATGCCTGAAATCGGCGACATGTCCGGGGCCCCCGGTTTCACCCTGGAGGTGGTTGGGACCGGCCCGCTTCCCCATGCGTCCTTTCAGGTTCCGGGCTCCGACCACATGGTGGCCGTGCCCACGACCATGGTCCGGGTCCGCGTTGCCTATCCGGATCCGATGACGTCACCGGCCGCGAACGGCCCGGGTCAGCAGGATTGGGTCGTGCCGTATAAGAAACCGATTCATCCGGTCAAAGCCGTGACCGTGAAGTGGGTGGTGTTGTCGGGGCTGCATCAGCACGGGTTTCCCGTGGATACCGCCGTGCTCAATATGCCGATGACCTCTTCCATGGGGACGCCGATTCCGTTCGTCGTGGACCCGGGCGGGTTTGAGCAGAAAACCACGGAATATTGGGATGCGAAGGAGGCGCAAGCGGCATTGACCGCCGGGTTGGAGCGGGCGAAAACGTTACCGACGCGCCGGGAGCGGATCTCCATGCTCAACAGGATTCTAGTCGTGAACCCCTCACACCTGGAGGGGCTCAAAGCGATTACCGCCGAATTGTATGCCGGCTTGTTGGATTTCGGTGCACGGACGCATGGCGTTCAGTTAGAGAGCGAGCCGCTGTATCAGGCGTTTAACACCCTCTATTGGACGATCCAGTCGTCAACTGACCGGATGGACATTTCCCTTGAGATGGAAATGGGCGGCAAAACCGAGCCGACCCCGGCCGATTATTTGTATCGCTTGATTCCCGCGATGGAAACCCTGGTGGATTTACAACCCGGAGATTTTGAAACGCTCTTGAAACTGACGATGGCCTATCGATGGACGAACGATCAGGTGTCCGCCATCATGACCCCCCAGCAGTTGCTTTCGGAACTGCCGACGGATCAACCGAACATGCGCGCCAGGGTGTTGATGGCCATTGCCTGGTCACGAATCAGCAAGGTCGCGTGGAATCGGTTCTTTGACGACCCGGATATTGTCCAAGGTTACAAAGAAGCCGATGAGGCCTTTGCGTTGTCCTCTGATCCCCTGATCAAGTTCTCCGCGGCGTATGCCAAGGCGTACAGTTTGGTCTTTCGCCCCAAGCGTGACGATGAGGCGATGTTCACACTTTTGCAGGAAGCGCGACGCTGGTATCTGCAGGTTCCGGGAACCACGGCCCAGTCCTGGGCCTTTCTCCTGCAAAACGATACCTTGAAGGGGTTCGTGGACACGGATCCGAAGTTTCATTCGTTGATGACGGCGACTTCTTAAACGAGCACGTCCGGGCGAGAATTCAGCCATTCATCTTGGTGAAGCGGGCTGGTTCTCGCCTGGTGCCGAACAGCCTCGCCTCACGATGCCTTGTCCGCTGACGGCTGTTTCCGTTCGTTTTTTGTGGCCGCCTCGGGACCGGACGGACCGGCGCGCAGTCTCGACCCGGACGGAATTGCCGGTCGCGCAAGGCGGCAAAGACAGCCCTGACACACGGGAACGGTTTGACGGGTTCCGACCTTGTCCATTCCAGAAGAAGACTTCCAACTTGACTTTCGCAAAAATCCGGACGTCCTCGGCGCCATGGTCGACGCCATGGGCGACGGCGTCTTTACCGTGAATCCCCAGGGCCATATTGTCGCGTGGAGTGCGGGCGCGGCGCGGATTACCGGCTATTCCAGCGATGAAGTCATCGGCAAGTCCTGCCACATTCTTGAAGGGCAAAACTGTAAAGGGTTTTACAAACTTACCGAGTTTTTGGAGAACCCGACGCCCTATCCGTGGGGAATCTGCAATCAGGAATGTAAGGTTTTATCGAAGGATGGAAGAGAATTGTATCTCTATGGAAACGTATTCGTCCTTCGCGATGAACGCGGCGCTGTAGCCGGTGCCGTGGGAACGTTCATGGATCTCACCTCCTTTATTTTAGCCAAAGAAAAAATTCAGGTTTTAGAAGAACAGGCTCGGTCCCGAGATTCCTTTCAGCAGATGATCGGGCGTAGCGGTGTCATGCAGGAAGTCTTTCGACGCGTGCGCTTGGCCGCGCAAGGCGACGTGCCTGTCCTGCTGACCGGGGAGTCGGGCACGGGAAAGGAATTGGCGGCACGGGCCATCCATGCCCTCAGTGGCAGAAAGGATAAGCCGTTTTTTGCCATCAATTGTTCGGCCATTCCGGAGACCTTGATCGAAAGCGAGTTGTTCGGTCACGTGAAAGGGGCTTTTACGGGGGCAATCCGCGATAAAGTCGGTGTGTTCCAGGCGGCCGAGGGGGGCACCCTGTTTCTGGATGAAATCGGCGATACGAGTCCGTTGCTTCAACTCAAACTTCTTCGCGTGTTGCAGGAGAGCGAGATCCGGCGCGTCGGTGATGAAAAAAGCATAAAGGTCGACGTGCGCTTCATTACGGCGACGAACAAAAAACTCAGGGACTTGTTGACCGCAGGGGCCATACGGGAAGACTTCTATTATCGCATTCGGGTCTTTGAAATTTCCCTGCCGGCCCTGAGAGAACGGCGTGAAGACCTACCCGGGTTAGTCAGTCACTTTGTGGCCGAAGGGTCAAAAGTGTATCCCCGTGCCATTAACGATATTGCGCAGGATGCGATGCAGCAGATGCTGAAGCATACATGGCCGGGAAACGTTCGGGAATTGCGAAATGCCATCGAACATGCCTTCGTAACGGCGGAAGGGGGCTGTTTGACCGTAATCGATCTCCCTCCGGATATTCGTATGTCCACGTCCTCTATCTCCAATGCGTCAATCAAAGAGCCTCTGACCCCTGAGCAACAGGCTGAGGGCGATCAGATAATTGAAGCTCTGCGACAGACACGGGGCAACAAAACCAAAGCGGCCAAATTATTGGGATACAGTCGAGTGACGTTGTGGAAAAAACTGCAACAGTTCGGCATTCAAGGAACTTCCTCTCAAGTTCGTTAACATGCTAAGTTAACGAGTTAACGTTATATCGTTAACATGACCTCCCCTCCTTAAACATTCTCAAAGGGTTCACATTGCAACCCCTTAAAATTAAAGGGTAACTTTTTTTGTTGTGCCGATTTGAAAAGTGGCATAGGCTTTGCTTTGAGAATGAAGTGTGTATGAAAAAACGTTGCAAGGAAAGATCGCTCGTAGTTTTTAGAAAAGGACGATTTATTCATTAACCACAAGGAGGTGGGTCATGTTCGGTTCGATTCGTGCGATGAGTTTCACCGTGCTGTTCAGCGTCTTCTTTCTTAGTTTGATGATCACCCCAGCCTTGAGCGACGGCGGTCCGGCGGACGGCTTCGGGCTGCACGTTCAAGCCCCTCATATGATGGCCGACGGACAAATCGGTGGTCCCTTCCATCACTATTGCAAAGGCATTTCCAACGAAATCATCCAGTGCCTGCTCTTTCCGTCTACCGACCCCAAGGCTCCTTTGGTCGGGGTGGAATATTTCGTGGCCAAGGATCTGGCCCGCAAGGAAGTTCCGCTCATCACGTGGAACAGAAACTTCCACGACCATGAAGTGGAAATCGCCACCGGTCGTGTGCTGATTCTGGACATTGAGGATAAAAACAAGGTCGCGGAAATTGCAGCCGCTGCCTCGCAAACCGACGGCGTGATTTACCATCTCTGGCAACCCGGTCAAAAGGTGCCGGATGGAACCGTGACGATTCCGAATTCAGTCGGCCACAAATTCCGTACCGAGTAGTAACACATAGTGCCGGTGCGGGAACGATTCCTTTCCCGCGCCGGCTTTGCCCGCCAACATTTTTCACAGAAGGAAACGTCTGATGCGGATTGCGGACAGACAAGCGGTGAGTTGCGTCCTTATCGCGCTCTTGGTGGGAGGGTCGGTCGTCTGGGGAGGAGACCCTGCGGTTCTCGATCCGCGCGTGCCGCCGGATCAGATCGAAGAAGCCAGAACGTGGCGGAATCCATTTTCCGTGACACCTGAACGTCTCGAACGAGGAAAAGAGATCTTCCATGGGAAAGGCTTTTGTGTGACGTGTCATGGGCGTGACGGGAAGGGATTGGGTAACATTCCCGGTCTTCGAGGAAAACTCCCGAGAAATTTCACGGACACCCAGTGGCAGGCCGCGCGGACCGATGGGGAACTGTTTTGGATTTTGAAAAACGGCAGCCCGGGTACGGATATGGCCTCGTTCATTCCGCTCGTGTTGACGGAAGAAGAGGCGTGGCACGTTCTCCTGTACGTGCGCGCCTTTGGCGGAACGTAAGCCGTTGGCATGAATAGTCGTAGAGGGAGAGGAGAGACATGAAACAGAAGATCCGGTCTTTATGGAACGTGGTGGGAACGGCGTCCGCGGGTGTGCTCGTCGTGGCCTGTGTGAGCCTGTTGGCCTTCTCACCGCTTTGGGCTGCCGATGAGCGGCAGGCTGAAGTGACGGTGAAGACCGTCTGCTCGACCTGCCACAAATTTGAAGGTGAGCCGGAAAGCCGGTTCAATTTGAAAGCTCCGGATTTGATGTGGGCCGGGAGCAAGTACCGGCACGCCTGGTTGGTCGGGTTTCTCTCCGGAAAGGAAAAACGGTTATACGCCAAAAGCTATCGATGGGATCAGGGGTGGGAACCGGACGCACACGCGGCCCTTCCGGAGGAGCAAGCCGAGGCGCTCGCGACCTACTTGGAAAAACAGTACGTTGACCCACGCGTGGAAGTCGGCGCGTTCGACGTTTCGCAGGTGACCAAAAAAGAAGCGGAATTCGGCGCCGTCGCGTACAAGGAGCATGCCTGCATCGGATGCCATACCATTGAGGAAAACGGGCAATTGGTCGGCGGCCCGCAAAGTGTCGACTTGGCGGAGTCCGGCAGGCGCTATAATCCTGATTGGCTCTACCGGTTTGCGCTTAATCCGCAGGATTTCACGCCTCACAGCGGAGAATTCCTGGCTGACGCCACGGATTTCGGCGTACGGGCGATTGTCGGGTATCTCATGACCCTGGGCGTTCCGGATTTCAAATACCACGAGCCATGGACCGGCCCGGAGTTTGCACAGGCAAGCGTGGAACGGGGAAAGGTGGTGTACAAGGAATACTGTTCGCAATGTCATGGTACGACCGGAGAAGGGGATGGTCCGGCCGCGTCAGGCTTGAGTCCCAAACCCGCGGTTCATGCGAAGATGGCCTTTGACAAGCTGCCGGCGGAATACCTCTACAACGTGATCAATCATGGCGGGCGAAGCGTGGGAAAGTCGCCCACCATGCCGTACTGGGATCTCACGATCGGCCAACAGGGGGTGGCGGATGTCATGGCGTATCTGAAAGCGACGTTTAAGGGCGTGCCCGAAACCACGGCTGCCGCAACGGGGACGGGTCCGTCCGGGGTGTGCCCGCAGCCGCGTAAGACCAAACGCGCTCCGGGAAAGTTTCGGAATATGACGAATCCCTTACCTGTCAATGCGGCCAACATCAAGGCCGGCGAAACGCTATACCAAAAAACGGCTCAACCCTTGGCGTGCTTCAACTGTCATGGAACCAAAGGCGACGGTCAAGGACCCATGGGGGCTGCTTTGAATCCACCTCCACGAAACTTCACGTGTGGGGAAACCATGAAGGACATATCCGACGGTCAGATGTTCTGGATCATCAAAAACGGCTCCAAAGGTACCGGCATGATGGCCTTTTCCAATATGCCCGATAATCAGATCTGGCAATTGATTCACTACATCAACGCGTTGGTGAAATAGAAAAAAAGGGGCGGCGCCAGTCTTCGTTATGGCAGCCGCCCCTCTCCCACCTGATCAAATTGAAGATTGACGCGTACCGCGTGGCCTTGTTAGCTTAGCGACCTGACTTCTTTGGTTGCCGCTCAACGGCAGCTCCATTTGCACAAAATTCGGCATCTCGGTTGTGCATAATCATGAACTTATAACGGAGGAGCATTTTCCATGAAAAACAATGAGCACGAATGTCTGTCTGGGGCGGCAGGTATGAGGAAGCATTGGAAGTCGTTGTCGCTCATGATTGGAATCCTTGGCGTCTGCGCCTCGGCATTGGTCGCTGTCCCGTCTGTTGTTCGGGCCGATGCTTCGCAGGACGACATAAAGGAAGCCTTTGCACCCGTGTTGAAGTTGGAAGGCAAGGCCCGCAAGGAGATTAACGCGATTGCGAATATGATCGCTCCGGGTTCGAAGATGGTTCCTATAGATGCCACCAAGGCCAGCGGGGAAATGTGCATGCTGGAGACGGTGACCAAACACAATATGATCCATTTTTCTCAAACCCCCGAACAAACCCAAGAAGATGTCGTGTATTACATCAATCCCGCCACGTTTATCGAAAACGGCTTGGATGTCAAGAAACTTCCTCGGCACCCCAGTGAATTGGGGAAGATGGAGCCGCTCAAATGGTATTACTATGATGGGACCTATGTGGAACCACACCAGGGTACGCAACTGAATAAGGAATTTGTCATTATGAGCGTGAATGTAAAATAGCTCAGAAGTTTCGATACATGAATCACCGCTCTGTCCGGAACGGCGTCATGTATGACGTCGACCAGCGCATGTTCCGCTCATACGGTAAGAATTGAAGTGCTTGAGGCGGGATGCCTGGATGCCCCGGGATTTATGGGGCACTCCAGGCATCCTTCAACGCAGCTTCGGGTGCCATTCAAAACATTTCTTTCCCACTACCCCAGTGCCGATTCCCGAGCCTTAACCGGCCAAGAGTTCATCGCGTCCGGATGGCAGGGATATCGGTCTCATAATCCTGCCCATCATCACTAACAAAATTTCCCAATCAGTAGAATAGTTGAAGCGAGCCCGCCGGTTGATGGCAGCAATCCTCTCTGACCGGATCAGGTTGGGCTGATTGCCCAACGCTGCTTCGTGGGCTCTCATCTTCTGCCGGGCGACCTTGTTGAACACCTGTCCAGTGCGATGGAAGCGAAAATACCTTGACAAAACAGGCGGATTAGGCGTGTATTTGACATATCAGTCCAATACCGGCGGTTTAATGCATCATTCTATTCGGAGTATGCAGTAACGAGTCGATAGAAGTTCACGATCATGCAAACTCGATCAATTCGTTTGTCGATAAAATCGTCCTGCGGGCATTGTGACCGGGGAGAAGGTGGATTATGGCAACCGTGGATTTTCGTGCTGAGCGTGCTTGTGGCTTCCATGGCCGCGAGTTGTACGTCTGGTCCCGTCCAATCGACAAGGCCACAGCGTGCAGTCCCCGAGCCGGAGGCTGTCCAGCGTGACGTTCGTTCTGCGGAAGTCGATACTCTCAAACGCGATGAACGAAGCCCAATCCCGTTTTCTCTCGAAGACCGGATGGCGCTTGGAACCTCTTCAGGCCTGTCCCTCGACGACGGCGAACCTGCCCGGGTGTTCAGCTTTCGCGCACGGGAAATGCCGCTGGTCGACGCCCTACGGCTGTTCTCACGCGCCAATGCGCTCAATATCGTCGTGGAGCCGGGGATCGAGGGCGTGGTCACGGTCGACTTTCAGGGTCTTGCGCTCGACAACGCCATGTCCGCGCTGCTGGATATGCAGGGGTACTATTGGGAAAAAGACGGAGAACCGATCGTTGTCCGCCGGTTGAAAACACGCATCTTCACGCTGGATTACATTCGCCTGGAACGTTCCGGCGAGGGACGCAACAAGGCGCAGGTCACGTCCGGGTCCGGGAGAAGCGGCGGGCAGGATGCGGGCGAAGTAATCCTGAGCCAACAGGACCACATCAAGTTTTGGGAAGAAATCGAAACGCAGATCGGCGCCCTTCTCTCAGCCGAAGGACGCTTTGTGGTGAACCGGTTGTCCGGCACCATTCAAGTCACGGATTTGCACCGGCGGGTCGAAGAAGTGGCGACGTTCCTGGTCAACGTCCGCAACTCTCTCTATCGCCAAGTCGAGATTCAGGCCAGGATTTATGAAGTCGCGCTCCGGGACGATTACAGCCTAGGCGTGGATTGGAGCCGGATCGATCTCAGAACGCCCAAAGGCAGCTTCAAACTGGCCAACGTCATCACCGCGCCTGCCGGCGGCTTTGTCGCGCGAGCGGCGACCGCGGCCTTCAGTTTCAACGACGGTGATTTTGAAGGCGTCATTCAGGCCTTACAGGAACAGGGCGACGTGCAGGTGGTGTCCCAACCGCGCATTCTGACGCTGAACAACCAGCCGGCGCTGATCAAGGTCGGGACGGATCAATCCTTTTTTACCTCGACGACGACGCAAGGGACGGCAGGAGCCGGGAATATCATTACGGAACAGGTGCGGACCGTGACCTCGGGGCTCGTCCTCTCGGTGACTCCGCAGATTTCCCGGGACGGCTGGATCATGATGGACGTGTCGCCCATTATCACCCGGTTGACCGAAATCATCAAATCGGAGAATGGATCCACCGCGCCTGTTTTGGAGGTGAAGCAGTCCAGCGGGCTGGTCCGGATCCGTGACGGACAGTTGGTGATCATCGGCGGGCTGATCCAGGAACAACGTACAACGACCGAACGCAAGGTTCCGTTGCTGGGCGATATTCCCGTGCTGGGGTCGCTCTTCAGCGGCACCTATCAGGCCGAGCGAAACACCGAACTCGTCATCTTCCTCATGCCGCGTATTCTGCGGGTGTCGTGATGGATACGCTCAACCTGAACGTGTGCTACGAACAACTGGGGTTCATCGAAGCGCCGTTTCGGATCACGCCGGATACCGATTATTTTTTTCGATCGTCGCAACACCTGCGAGCCCTGGCGCATTTGCGATTCGGGATCGCCAGTGGCGAGTTGACGATGTTGACCGGCGAAGTCGGGGTGGGCAAAACGCTGGTGTGCCGGTACCTGTTGCGGCATCCTCCGAAAGGCGTGCGCTTTGCCTACCTCTTGAATCCCGATCAATCGTACGCGGAACTGTTGGGCTCAATCTACCAGGACCTCACCGGGCAGATTCCCGAAAATCACGGCATCGGCGCCTTGCAACGCAGGTTGTCCTACGTCTTGCTGCAATTAGCCGGGCAGGGTGAGCGCGTGGCTGTCCTGGTTGACGAAGCGCATCGGTTGCGCGGGAAAGTGTTGGAAGGACTCAGGTTGTTGTCGAACCTGGACACCGAAAAAGAAAAACTCATGTGTTTGTTGTTTGTGGGCCAACCCGAACTCGAACGGACGTTGTCCCATCGCGTGCTTCGCCCCCTGTCGCAACGCATCAGCATTCGATTTCGATTGAAGCCGTTCGATTGTCGGGAAACCATGGACTATATCCGGCATCGCCTGCGGGTCGCAGGCCCGCGGACCCGGTTCCAGTTTCCTCCCGCAGTCATGATACTCACGCACTACCTGAGCGGAGGCGTGCCTCGCCGGATCAACCAGCTTTGTCATCGTTCCCTGCTTGCGGCCTATGCCAGTCGCCGGTTCCAAGTCAGTCTTCGCATGGTCCTGCGCGCCAGACGGGAAATCATCGGTCTGACCTGAGTCGTCAAGACGATTATCCGAAAAAGGAAACGGCTCCCTCTCCCCGACGTGGGAGAGGGTTGGGGTGAGGGGGGGAATTACCGAACACAGGCAAATGACGACGGGGAAAGCAAAGCCGCGAGTCCAACAATGAGTATCATCACGGATACGTTGAACCGGTTACAGGCTGAACAGACGCCACGTTCAGGGCAGTTTCAGGCCTCGGAACCGCTGGAAAGCGCAGAAGCGGCCGATTTTCAAGACCTTAATTATTTCTCTCCGCATCTCCCGGACAGGTCTCTTCGCAATCGGCTGCTCTCTCTTATGGTCCTGCTGGGCTGTCTTGGGATTGCGGCCTACCTATGGGGTCTGCCCTTTCTTGCGGCTCCTGATGAGGTGATGCCGGAGCAGGAAAAGGTGAAGGCGGCTCAATCCACAAAACCCGTTCCGTCCGGGATCGTAGAGTCGATACCAGAACAACGGGAAGAACCTCTTGTTGTCACCGCGACAGACAAGCGTGAGGATTCCGATTCAACGGAGCCGGCATCAGTGCCCGACCCGCCGCCGACCTCGCCTGATGCCGGGAATGCACTCGTCCGCAAGCCTGGCCCATCTCCCGGCAGTCAGTTCACGACAAAACCGCCACCAACGCGTCATACCCGTTCGGCTTCATCCGGTCAACGAAAAAACCGGGGTTCCCCACGGCTTCGGAATGCCACTCCCTTTGAAATCAAACTCGCCCGCGCACAATCTTTTATCAAGCAACTGCAATACGCGCGGGCTATCAACATTCTGGCCCCCTTGTTTGCGAAGCCTCCTGAACGCTGGGAACCCTGGTTTTGGTTGGGAACGGCGCAGTTGGGGTTAGGTCAATTGGAGAAGGCCCAGGCGTCGTTGGTAGACGGGCTTGCGCGGGATGCCACGGTGCCGCAATTGTGGGTGCAGCGAGCCTTGGTGAGTCAACAGCAGGGCCGGTTCGGTGAAGCATTGGATGCCCTCAGGCAAGCGGAGTTATTGGCACCTGAACTTCCCGAAGTACAACTGAATCTGGCGTATACTCTCGAAGTGACGGGAGACAGGCTGGTGGCCGGCAAGCATTACCGGATGTTTCTGACCCTGACCGAAGGCAAAAGAGCTTACCACGCAACCCGCAAAAAAGTGTTGGACCGCATCAGTCGCTTGAGCAAAGCCTGAATCTATTCTGCACGCAGCACCGGGAACCCGTGTCGCGTTCTTAGCTTCGGCGGAACGCCTGTCTGATGGTCTGTACGAGCCGGGCGAGACATCCCCGGCTCTCGGGGTCGGGGTGTTCTTCCCAGAGTTCCTGGTTTCCCAAATACGTCTCGCTTCGAAATTGCAGCCGGCTGCGCAGTTGGGTGTAGCCTCGGTCCTGCAATTGGGTGATGAGCCTGTTGATGGCAGCCGGTTCAGTCACGTCCGGTTCGGTCTCCAGAAGGAAGCGTTCATACCGGAAGACGGCCTGAAACGTTCCGTCCGAGATTTTCATTTCGACCTGTCGATTAAACCCCCGGCCCAGGTCATCGAGTCCGGCAATTTGATAGGTATTGGACGGGGAGGCCATGTGATCGACCGGGGTGGGGTGAACCATTGAGTCGTTTGCCGGACAGGGCTATTCCAAGTCGTCGGCAATCTTTTTCAGTCGCCGGTCCAGTGCGAACCTGGTGAGCCCCAATTTTTGGGCGGCTAAACTTTTATTCTGTGCGCAGAGTTTCATCACTTCTTCAATAATTGCGAATTCGGTTTCCGCCAACGTTTGCCGTCCCAGGACCATCTCCATCCGGAGAATCGATTCGTCGGTTTGGGTGGTGGATGAAACAATTTTCTTGGGTTCTTCACGGAGTTCCCGGGGCAAGTCCCCGGGCGTTAACGTTTTGCCGCGACAGAAGATCACGGCTCGTTCGATGATGTTTTCCAGTTCGCGAATGTTCCCTGGGTACGTGTAGCGCTCAAGCAAGGCTCGGGCCTCAGGGTCGATCTCGCTGATGTCTTTGTTGATCTCCCGGCTATGGTGAACCAGGCAGCGAAGGCTCAGCGGATAAATATCGTCGACGCGTTGTCGCAGGGGCGGGAGTTGCAACGACACGACGTTAAGCCGAAAAAACAAATCTTCCCGAAACGCGCCCTGGTCGACTTCCTTTTTCAGATCGCGATTGGTCGCGGCAATCAGCCTGAAATCCACGGTAATATCGTCCTGGCCTCCCAGGCGCTTGAAGGAGCGTTCCTGCAGAACGCGAAGCAGCTTGGCTTGCATGGAAGGATTCAAGTCCCCGATTTCATCCAGGAACAGTGTGCCGCCTTCCGCCTGTTCGCAGAGACCGGGTTTTCGCTGAGCGGCGCCGGTAAAGGCCCCGCGTTCATACCCGAACAGTTCGCTTTCAAAGAGTTCCTGGGGAATGGCCGTGCAATTCACGCCGACAAAAGGCGCGTCACCTCGGGGGCCGTTGTGATGCAGGACGCGGGCGATGAATTCTTTGCCCGTGCCGGTTTCACCTTGAAGCAGAACGGTCGTCTTTGCGTTTTCACTCAATTCCCGGACTTGAGCCACCAATTCCCGCATGCCGGGGCTGTTCGCGATGAGATCCTTGAGCGCATAACGGCCGGCACTGCCCTGGCTTTCAAAACTGATCCGGCGACGAAGTGTCAGATAGTCGATCGCGCGTTCGACAACCGGACCCACTCCGGACAAATCCACGCTTTTAATCAAAAAGTCATACGCCCCCAAGCGCATGGCTTCCACGGCGTCTTCAATGGTCCCGTAGGCCGTCAACAGGATGACCAGTGTTTGCGGGGCTTTAGGCCGGATATGTTTGAGGGTTTCGAGGCCGGTCATGCCCGACATTTTCAGATCGAGGAGGATGATGTCGGGAACGTCGTCGTCCAAGCCTTCGAGAAGCGCTTCTCCGGAGTCAAAGCTTCGCACCTCGTGCCCGCCGCGAGTGAGCCGGCGGGTAATCGACGAACGAACGACCTCATCATCATCCGTGACAAAAATCGATGCGTGCATATCAGACCAACATTGCGGGTTGAGGTTGAAGGGTTAACGGAAGCCAAATGGAGATCACTGTGCCGACGCCCACTTCGGAGTCGGCCCGGATGTTGCCCCCATGCGCTTCAATGATGTTCCGGCAAATGGCCAATCCCAGACCGGTGCCGCGTCGCTTGCCCATCGTGAAAAAGGGATCAAAGATTTTCGGGAGATCCTCCGGGTTGATGCCTTTGCCATTATCCTCAATGGTCGTGAGCAGTCCCCTGTGTCCGTCACGTAATTCCTCGCGGGCTTCGATTCGGATATCTCCGTGCTCTCCCAACGCCTCGATGGAATTTTGAATCGCGTTGAGGACGACCTGCTTGATCTGGTCACGGTCGGCTTCGACTGCAGGCAGCTCCGGGGGAAAGGACACGGTCAGGTTCAAACGTTTCTGGCCGGCTGAGTGACGTACGAGGTCCAGCGTTTCTTCCACCAACGTGGGCATCTCGAACGAACCCGGGACAATATCGCGCGGTCGGGCGTATTCAACAATTTGCGTCACGATCCGGTCCAGCCTCCGGGTTTCCTGGAGGATCGTTTTCAGATCCTGCCGTTTGGCGTCCTCAGGTGGAAAATCCTCCATGAGCAACGACGTCGTGGAGCCGATGCCGACGAGGGGATTCCGGATTTCATGCGCAATGCCGGCAGCCACCTGTCCCAAGGTGGCGAGGCGTTCCGTCCGGCTGAGTTTTTCCTTCATCTGTTCAAACGCGGTGATGTCAACGTTAAAGCCTTGATAGAGCGACCCGCCGCCTTGTCCATCCCGAATGGGGACAGCGCGGCTCAGGACCTTATGCGTGGTGCCGTCAGGATGAACGAAACGAAAGACATTTTCAAAGGGAACCTGTTGCGTGGTTGCCTTGGAGAATGCGTCAGATACCTGGTTGCGGTCACCGGCGTGAATGGCCTCCCAGATCCGTTCCGGATCCAGGGCATGATCCGGATCGTGGCCGGCCAGCCGCCAATTCTGGCGATTGCAAAAAATTATGCGTCCGTCTTTGGCCGTAAAAATGCCGAATGGGGCATTGTCCACGATCCCGCGATATTTGGATTCCGAATTCGACAGATCGAGATTCAGGTTACGCAACGCGGCTTCCGACGTTTGGATTTGGCCGATGAATTCCCGAATTTGTTGACCCATCTCGTGCATCACCCTGGTCAAGTCCCCGATTTCATCGCCCCGGTCCAGGACCTGGACCTCAGGGACCGTCCCGCCCGGTCGGTTTTCAACGGATTTGGCCAGTGAAACCAGGGGGCCGGCAATCGATTGCGCCAACAGGCGGATCACGAACACCATGGGGATGAGTGCCAACGACCCGCCACCGACGATCACGGTCAACAGAAAGCCCCGGTCACTGGATGTGCGTTCCAAAGTTTGCCGTAAGACCTCGCCTTCCCGCTTATCGAAACGGGCAATTTCTTCACGGATACTCAACATCAGTCTCCGTCCGGCCCCGGATTCGATGTACTCGAGCGCTTGCTCCGCATGGCCCAGCTTGGCTTGTTCGATCAACCGGTCCTTATCTTCCAGCAACGTGTAGACCAGAGCCTGAACGTTCAGGATTTCAGCATGTTGCGCCCGATCATGTTCGACCATCTGGGCGAGGGTCCGCCCGACTTCCAGCACGCGTTGTTTCGCGGCATGATAGGGATTCAGAAATTTCGGTTGGAGGGTCAGGACGAATCCGCGGAACCCGGTCTCCAAATCGACAATCAGCCGCAGGTAGTCGGCGGCAGTGGTTTGCACGTGATACACTTGGTTAAGGCGATCTTCATCCTGGGAAAAGGTCTGCACGCTGTTAAAGGTGATGATGCTGAGAACGGCAAGCGTGAGGATCGGAATGACCGAGACCAGAAGGAGTTTTTTCTCAATCGGGAGATTGTTGAATCGTCGAAAAATTCGCATGGCGGAACTCCGTGCGTCATCTTAGGGGTGAGGCGCGGGGGTGTCAAACCGGAGGTCAAGATTGCCGGACGATGGATGCCCAGAGGCGACGAAGTATCCGTCAAAGCCCTCTGGTGAGTCGAACCCGGTTTCAGGTATGATGCAGCAGCCATAGCTTGACGAAATCCGGATTCAATCCAGTGACGTGAGAACATGAAGAAACGAACCTTCGCGTTATACGTCGTGATCTTTGTGCTCGGGCTTGGAGCAGGATGGACGCTTAACACGGAAGGACCGCCCGTCCGGGGCATTTCCGCCAGAACCGCGGCCGATTACCTCCATGGGGTGATTGAGGCTGACAGGACGTTTTATACACAGCACGTCGTCGAGCGTATGGAAGCCATGCTCATTGTGAATGCGTCGGAAGAGTGGGCCCATGACAAGACTTTGCCGCTGCCCGCACAGTTTTTGCGCGAAGCCTCGCGAAGCCTGCGTCTCCGTGATGCGCCGTTTCGCTACCGGTTGGTCAGCCTCTGGCCGTTGAATCCTCAAAATGCGCCGGCCTCGGATCACGAACGGCGGATGTTGGAGCAAGTCGTTGAGTTCGGCGAGGTCATGGAAGGTGAAGTCGCGTCGAATGACAAACGCTACTTTCAGGCGATCTATCCGGACCGGGCCGTGAGTCGGGCCTGCGTGTCCTGTCACAATGCGCACACCGAGTCTCCAAAGCGCGATTTCAAACTCAATGACGTGATGGGCGGGCTGGTGATCGAAGTGCCGTTGGATTAGGTTACTTGGATGTAAAAGGTCCGTGTCCGTTCTCGTCCACGCCTCGGCTTTTTCTTTTCTGCTGCCGGGGCTTCAGCTGATTATCCGGCCATTTTCCTTCAAGATGCATTGAAGACTCATTTTGGCCTTTGCTACATTTCTTCCGTTCGGACAGACAACTAACAGATCATGATCAAAGCGCGCACAATAACTATGTTGTCCTGCAGCGCCGTGGCATTGGTGCTCGGTTTGCCGGAACTCGGCTGGGGAACGGACGACTCGATCACTCACGTCGATCTCACCCAGTCAGCCATCGGATATTTCGCGCTGGGCATTTTTGTGCTGGCCTATGCCCTGGTCATGGCCGAGGAATTTACGCACCTCAGGAAATCCAAACCCGTCATATTGGCGGCGGGCATCATTTGGGCAATGGTGGCGTGGTCGTATCCCGGCGACGATCCGCATGCCGTCGAGCATGCGCTACGTCACAATATTCTCGAATACGCGGAATTGATGTTATTTCTGCTGGCCGCCATGACGTACATCAACGCCATGGAAGAACGGTTGGTTTTCGAAAGCCTGCGGTCCTGGTTGGTGCGCAAGGGCTTTACCTACCGTCAGTTGTTCTGGCTCACGGGAATCCTGGCGTTTTTTATTTCTCCGGTGGCGGACAACCTGACTACGGCCTTGCTGATGTGCGCGGTAGTGTTGGCTGTCGGGGCGGACAATCCCCGGTTCGTCAGTTTGGCGTGTATCAATATCGTGGTGGCGGCCAACGCGGGCGGGGCCTTCAGCCCCTTTGGCGACATCACCACGTTGATGGTGTGGCAAAAGGGGATCGTGGGCTTCTTCACGTTTTTCCTCCTGTTCGTGCCCTCGGTGGTCAACTACGTGGTGCCGGCCGCGATCATGCATTTTGCCGTACCGAAGGTTTCGCCGGTGCCGTCAGACGAAATCGTACACATGAAGCGGGGCGCCCACGTGATTATGCTGCTGTTCTTTCTCACGATCTGCACCGCCGTGAGTTTTCACAATTTCCTCCATCTTCCCCCCATGGTTGGCATGATGACCGGCCTGGCCTACCTGAAATTTTTTGGGTTTTACCTGCAGAGGACGCACAGTCGATACGCGGCACCGGGAACATGGAGTGAGAAGAAAGCTCAGGAAACGCTTGGCGACATGATCCCATTCGAAATCTATCAGCACGTGGCAAGGGCGGAATGGGATACCCTGCTGTTTTTCTATGGTGTCGTCCTGTGTGTGGGAGGGTTGGGCTTTCTCGGCTATCTCGCGGTCGTGGCCCAAGTGATGTATATTGACTGGGGGCCCACGTTCGCGAATACGATGGTCGGGATTTTGTCCGCAATCGTGGATAACATTCCGGTGATGTTTGCCGTCCTGACGATGAATCCCGACATGTCTCTGGGCCAATGGCTCTTGGTGACCTTAACGGCCGGGGTCGGTGGGAGCATGCTGTCGATCGGATCGGCCGCCGGCGTGGCGCTCATGGGACAGGCGCGCGGCAAGTATACGTTTTTCAGTCATCTCAGATGGACCCCGGCCATTGCGCTCGGGTATGCGGCGAGCATCCTGGCCCATATGTGGATCAATGGGAGTCAATTTTGACGTAGGCCCTGACAGGCGCAAAACCCATTGCTCTCGGGGATGTATGCGGGCTACAATTTGATAAACACCAAGGAGAGGAGGCAATTCGGATAATCGAAGAATCCGCGTGGCTATTGAGAACGTTCCGCCTGCACGCAGGCGAATGGTTCTTCTCACTGACGTGTCGGGCATGTAGGGTAGCTGGCTGTCGGCTGTCTCAGGCTGGCCACAGTGCAAGCCGGTTGAGCATTCAGGAACCTGCTCTCTGAATGGCAACCGGTTTTTTTGTGTTCCAAACGGATAAAGAGGAGAAAGCATGAGCGCTGAAAAAGCAGACCTGCCACGAGGAACGCTTACCGGGCTTCGGCAGCACTGGAAAGCCGACCTGCTGTCCGGATTCCTGGTGTTTCTGATTGCGCTGCCGTTGTGTCTCGGCATTGCCCTGGCCTGTGGGTATCCCGCCATTGCCGGCATCTTCACCGCCATTATCGGCGGCATCCTGGCCACGTTCTTCAGCAATTCGGAGCTCACGATCAAAGGTCCGGCCGCGGGGCTTATCGTCATCGCCATCGGCTGCGTGACCGAATTCGGGTTTACCGGCGGGAAGGATCCGGCTGCCGACTATCAAGCCTACCGGCTGGCGCTGGGCGTCGGGGTGGCTGCGGGCATCATCCAAATCCTGTTCGGAGTTTTCCGCGCCGGCATCCTCGGGGAATTTTTCCCCACGACCGCGATCCATGGGCTATTGGCCTCGATCGGGGTCATCATCATCGCCAAGCAGTTTCCGGTGGTCATGGGACTCAGCCCCGAAGGCTCCCCCCTGCACCTGCTCGCCAACGTTCCCACGTTCATCATGAACATGAACCCCAAAATCGGTTTGATCGGGATCGTGAGCCTCCTCATCGTATTCGGATATCCGCTCATCAAATACCCTGCATTTAAAGTGATCCCGGCTCCGATGATCGTGTTGATCGTCGCGGTGCCGATGGGTCTGTACCTGAACGTCGGTCAGGAAGGCACTTACACCTTTAACGACCAGACCTATGCCTTGGGAGCAAAGTTTCTGGTGGACGTGCCGGCGAATATGTTCAGCGCGCTCGCATTTCCGGATTTCTCCGGACTCACGACGTCCATCGGCATCAGGTACGTGATCATGTTTGCCTTGATCGGGAGCGTGGAATCATTACTGAGCGCGAAGGCCATCGACCAGATCGATCCGTGGCAACGAAAGACGGACTTGGACCGGGACCTGCTGGCCGTCGGGGTCGGCAATACCGTCTCGGCCTTCGTGGGCGGGCTCCCGATGATCTCAGAAATCGTACGCAGCAAAGCCAACATCGACAACGGGGCTGAAACGCGTTTTGCCAACATGTTTCACGGCCTGTTTCTGCTGATCTTCGTCGCCTTGATTCCCATGATGATCAACCAGATCCCTCTGGCGGCCCTGGGTGCGTTGCTGGTGTTTACGGGGTTCCGGTTGGCTTCCCCCCAGGAATTTGTCCACATGTATCATTTGGGGAAATACCAGTTCATCGTGTTCGTGTCCACGGTCATCGGCGTCCTGGCCACGGACCTCTTGATGGGCATCGGGATCGGCATTGGAGTCAAGGTTGTTCTTCACATCATCAATGGCGCTCCGCTCCTCTCGTTTTTCAGACTGAATGCGGAGATCACCCAGGAAGACGATACCTCGGCGACTATCGTGGTCCGGGAGTCTGCCATCTTCAGCACCTGGATCCCCCTGCGCAAACACCTGAACCGGTTGTTGCAGGAAGGAAAAACCGTCACCCTGAATCTGGCCGAGACGCAAATTGTCGATCACAGCGTCATGTCAAAACTCAACGAATGGGTCGGTGAATTCGAAGAAAGGGGATGCGACCTCTTCATCAGGGGGCTGGCACAGCACCGACCTATGTCCGATTCCGTAGTCGCGGCGCATATCAAGCCGAGGGACTAGGTTGCATCGTCTTGCCCCCGCTTGATGAAGCCAATAGGCGTCGTATTCTTGCCGACATTCCTCTATCAGACGGTTTAGTGGGTTTAGTGCGATTTCGCTCATTTGAGCGCGTGCGTTTTTGCTGATTGCCGCAGCACGATTAGACGATCTACCCATTCAACTTTATAACCCATTGATTTTCAAATGGTTTCATGCAACCGGTTTCCAAGGGAAACTGGCATATCCTTTGCTTTTAAAAAGATAGTGTCTGATTAAACCTTTGGAGGAAATCATGAGTGAATTTTCCATCTTGTACAAAAGCCTACATTGTGAGCAGAAACGAACGAAGAAAATCGAAAAAAACGACGCCTCTTCACAAGTTAAGAGTGGGGCCAAGTCGGGATCAATCTTCAGCCCCTTTCGGGCGTTGATAGCCAAAATTTTCTAATCCGGTCGTTTCTCTCCCCTTGCTGTCATCCCCGACCTGATCGGGGATCCAGCGTCTTTACTTGCCCTTTTCTGTCGGGCTTACCGCTTGTCCTCGCCTTCTTTTATGAAGGACCTGAATCCAGGTCCAGCATTTTTCCCTTTTGTAGTTAGTTAAACACCAGAGTTGAAAAGGCTTCTTGGCCAAGAGATCGGAATGGATTCTCCCGCCTCAACGTGCCGTCCAGTAAAAATCGGCAGGTAGCGGACTCTTCTTGACCTCTCCGGGGATCGCTTATACCATGGCGACTCATTAAGGCCCGCTCTAGAGTTTGCAGAGTCGTTACCAAGTGGAAAGCTCTATCTTCCATGAAGAACGGACTAACGAAAGGCGAGACTGAGACGGCTATCCGCAATGCCGTCATCAAATTCGAACAGGAATTCATGGGACGCGGGCCCACGGAGGTCAAGGCGTTCATCCTGCGCGACATGGTCCTGGTACGGCTCAAGGGCGTTCTGACTCCGGCCGAACGGCAACTTGCCAAGAACGCCGAAGGCGTGGACATGGTCAAACGCATGAGGCAGAACCTCATCTCCCAAGGACGGGAACGCCTCTGCGGCCAGATTTCCACCATCACCGGAGTCGAAGTCACGGGCCTCTTCACCGACATCGAAACGCACAGCGGCGAGCGGATGATCGTCTTCACCCTCGAAAACGACCTCGACAATATGGTTCGCTGACGTCGAACGTGACCGTGGTCATTCTGAGCAGGAGGAAGGATTTCGCCAACCTTCCTCCTGCCAGGAATTCCGTATTTAACATGAAACAGATTTTGTGGTGTGATACGCTCTGTTCGACATGCTGGGAGAGACCCACCATGAAAAAATGGACCACCACGAAACTCACCACAACGCTTCAACACGGGAAAGCCCGTACTTTCGGGTTTCGCTCGCCCAGGAGGTAGCGTATGGACCATGAACCGGGACCCGCTCGCCCTCGTCAAACGTATAGTCCCAGTGACATTGCCAAAATCTGGGAGCGCGGCAAGCCCCTCACAAGCCAATGGTCCAGTAAAAGGGATATCAAGGATCCCGGCGAGTGGCGACGCGATTTCTTTGGCTATCCGATCCGCTTTGGAGCCTATGGTGATCGTGACTCTTTGCATGGCTGGGAGATTGCGCCGCTGGTCATCCGGTCGCGTGACGGCACGAAGGCCACAACCCTCTTACGGCCGTTGCATTGGCTGTCGATCCTCAAACTGACCTAAGGAAGAGGGCCCAACGTCACCAGTTGCCTGGATCGCGTCTGCCATTGGGGAAATGATTTGATCGCTCCTTCGCCACCGCGTGAGCCTTACCGCCTTGATCTCCTATATCCGGATGGTCCACGGCTTGGTGGTTTCGCTCGCGGGTTCTCCCGGCCGAATTGATTGTTGTTTCAACTATCTTTCCTCCATGTCTGGCTCAATGCATAAGGCCCCTCCAGCCCAGGGTTAAGACTATCGGCCGGCGCCAAATGCGCCGACAAACCGGTCATGCTCGAAAATGCCGCCGACTTCTTCATGATTCGGGCCGTAGAACTGGCCTTGAATAGAATCTCCCTCGCTGTCCGTCTCGAAAGTTCCGTTCGTCACGGCCAAGCCGCCCCACATCATGTCTGCCCGTGATTGCCCTGTGCCCGCGTCACGGATATTGGTAAAGGCCACATCCATCGCCATTTGAGCCATATCAAGCGTCAACGTCGCATCCCCTCGAACAAGACTCCTATCGGATCCAACGGAACCCCCAACCATGCCGCCCCTCCAGGTGGCATTGCCGGACAGGGCCGGGTTCGTGCCCGTGGCATTTCCGATTGAGTACGCATACCCCGCCTCTAGGCCGGCCACGTCGCCGCCGTCACTCGTATCGTGCGTGACTCCTTCAAGCTGGACAGCAAAAAAATTGTGATCCAACCAGCCGCCCAACAACGTCACGTCCACGGAAATCCCCGGTTCTGTCAGTTCTCCGCCACCTTCGGCAATGGAGACGCCTTGCTGCACGGCGATCCGTTGCCAGTCAATGTTGGGATCAAGGGCATCCAAATCGGATACGGACACACGTACATGTTCCACCCCGTTATACGACGCCGTACATGAATCTGTCGCACATGACGTGTTAAAGCGAAACGGCATCATTTGTCCGCCAACGGCAACGCTGGTCAAGACGTCACTGGCCAATATTGAATCGGCCGACCCGGCAATTTGTGAGATGGTCGCTTGAACGTTATCGACCATGGGAGGAGCGTCCACCACCATAGCGGAACCACTGCCCCCCCCACCGCAACCAGCCAGCAGACCCGCCATAATGATGCACGCGACAACGTGACGTTTTAAACCATGAGGGGGGCCCACAGAACGCACGACATTTGGAACCACAGAGGTTAAGGTTTTCATGGCGTCCTCCTTTCTGGTTCTTTGTTTATCAGCTCTTAATTTCATTAACGGCCAGAAAATTGAATTTGACAAATAAATACTTTTCACCTTATCAATCTACATTTTGGATGTATAATTGCATGGCCGTAGACCGGCTCAACGACCATCATGTGTTCAATATTCCGGTTGCTGACCGGGAAGGATGCATTAGGCGAGCGCGTGACGTGCTGCGGATTGTCCCATAAAAGGAGAGGGAGACCGGGACGTAGTCCCGGTCTCCCTCTCCTGCCTGCCAGCCGAACGTGTTTCTATGACGTCGGTTGGTTTTCTGATTGTCACTCGCTTTTTTTCAGTTGGGCCATTTGCTCTTCATGCCAGGACACGTGTTCCTGAAGGCCCTGTAACTCTCCTCGCCACTTCCCAAGGACTCTTGTCCAACTCTGGCGTTTAAATCCTTTGGGATCACGGTAGGAGTTCTTGACCATGTCCAGCCGGTGTTCCAATTGTTGGATTTTTTGTGCAAGCACGGCCGCTTTGTCCTGGTGTTGCTGAATGGCTGCCTCGTGAAATTCGACGGATTGCATCATGGCCTCTCCTGCGAAGGGTTCGCTGGAAACGGTTCCTTTCGCAGCAAATCCGGGTAGGGTGAGTCCCACACAGAGTACGATGCTTGGAATCACAGCGGTTAAGGTTTTCATGTCGTCCTCCTTTCTTGTTCTTTGTTCATCAACTCTTATTTTATTAAATAACCATAAAAGGTCATCTAACAAATAAATAATATTAGGCATAACCATCTATATTTTAGATGAATAACTGCGGGCTGACTGCAAGCAGCCTTAGGGTATTGGAAGTGTTACACGTCGATGTTCAAGGCGAAATTGTTTTGCGGGGAGGGATCAGAGCGAAGAGCCTGAAAGAAGCTGGTTCTTTCAGTAAGGAGGACAAGAATCGCGTGCCAAGTCAGGTTCCCACGAAACAGGCATCATCGGGCGGGAAGGGCATCTTGGGATAAGGAGCGTTTCCTGCGACGTTGGATTATTCTTGCACGGAACCAACCGATACGGCGAAAAGGCGTCAGGCGTATCGAAGCAATCGCCTAGCAGTCGGCAGTGCGGGAAAGTCATACTCGGAAATTTAGCCCGGCCTTAGGATTCCGCTGATTCAAAATGACCTTTTCTGAGAACACCGACGTCCGATACGAACAGACTGCCGGAATGGCGTTCCAGGAACGGCTTGAGTCCGGAAAGGATAGGTTCTACCTTGTCTTCGGGAACAACCGTCAGGACCATTTGCAGGCTGCTTTCGTCGTTAAACATGAGGTGCCCTTCATGAAAGCCGCTGTGACCTTTGCCCGACAGACTGCTGAAGATGGTGTAGCCACTGGCTTTTATCCGATCCAGCACTTCCGTTACGAAGCTCAGGTGCTCGCCGTTGATGATGATCTTGATTTCTTTCATCGGGTGAAGCGTAATGCCACTCATGGTCGTCTAGTCCTCCTCAACCTGTTGGATTACTGAATGCGTTGCCAGTCCTCTAAAGAATGCTGTTGGAAAAATTCCATTGTCACCGGATCCAATGCCACAAGATTGATCCATTGATTGCCGACGAGTCGCTTCAAAACGTCATGTCGGGCTATAATCGCGCTGATTCGTTCCATGGGAGCTTCAATAATCACAAAGAGCCGCATGGGTTCGTGATAGGGCGTTTCAACGTCCAGAACCGTTTGAACCGGCAGCCCAATACAGAGATCGCTTTGGGTTCCATACATGACTCCCACTCGTCCGACCACGTTGTGATAGACCTTACTCCCGCTGCCGTATACCACGGGGTCCACCGTGGAAAAATAATGTTCCATGTTGATCCAATTCGCGACGATCATGGGGGCGGTCATGATGATTTCCAGATATTTTCCCGTCGGATCCTGCCGGTGATCATACGAGTGCAAAAAGGTTCGACCTTCGAGATTGAGGCCGTGTGTCAAGGCACGCCGGCCGACGATAAAAGCCGTGTGCCGCGACAGTCCCCATTCCGGCCGGACTTGCGACCAATCAACGCTGCGTAGTTTCGTACGCGCTGTGGCATGATTCAGAGATTGCCCATTGTTTCCCTCCGGGAAGCGACTTAGCCGTTCAAGGCTGTTGCGCCTGCCGGCTTCTTCGAGGTCATGAATCAGTCTGTTCAAGTCTTTCCGGTGTGTCGCGGGAACGTCTTCCAGGTCAAACAGTTGCACCTCGTCCGTCGTGGTATCGTGTTGACCCGGGAGAAAATGCGTATCGGCAGGAATAGTAATCCCTCTTTTGGCCAGTAATTGCCGGACTTGGCCTTTGTTGGCCATGGCGGCAAAGGCCCGGGCGTTGGAGACCCCGTGGTTTCCCCCGCAGGCCCCACAGTCCAAGGCCGACTCATAGGGATTGTTGTCCGAGGTGCTGGCATGACCACAAGCGAGCACCAACCGGGAAAAGGTTTTGGTGTTACCTAAAATCCGAAGCGCGGTTTCGACATAATGCGCCTGTTCGGTTGTCGTAAATCCCCTTTGCGTGATTCGGTGCATCCGATTCGTCACCGCTCGTTTATGGACGCCATACTCCCCCATGAGTTGTTGAAGAAATTTTTCATGGTCTGCTTCAGTCCAATGTAACAGTCGATGGAGTTCTTGATCTTCTGTGTTGTCTATCGAAACCTCATTCAACGCTTGCTTGCGAAGACGTTCGACCTGGTCGTGGGAGACCGCGTTGCCCAGACGACCGAACCGTTCGATTAACATGCGATAGATAATGGCCCGATGTTCGGAGGCGACCATTTCCTCGGCCTCATCCTTTGGCAGCTTTTCAACGGTCAAAGTCGTGCCGATGGAAATGTCAAAATGCTCCTTCACCCAGGACGTCAGCCGTTGATACCACAACGGTGCCAACGTTTGACCGAATAACCTGAATCCAAAAAACCATCCTATGGCTTCAACCATCACGTATGGCGTGATGACGTTTTCCTTCAAATCATGCAGAAGGGTGTGTCCGGTTTTGGCAAGTTGTTGTCGTTCCAGAAATTTGTCCGCAGCGTTGGCTTGGTACGCGCGAGGCACTTCTTTGATGATGTGTTTCGGTTTGAGCAGGACCGGGCATTGGTCGGTTTCATGTTCGCTTCCGAATTTCTCGAAGCACAAGGGAACTCCGAAAAATCCCGCAAACCCGAATGTTTCATTGCCTCCCACTTCTTCAAAATGCCTTCGAAATCCTTCGGAACGAACATCGATACAGAAGATGGCTTGAGTCAACGGACGTGATTCGGAAGGATGTTCCACCGGCTCATCACTCTGACGAAGTCGTTGAATGTTTGGGGAGAAGTGCTGGAGGAAGTCCATGATGTAGCTGCGTTCAAGCGCGTGCAGCCATAACGGACCGTGATGGGATTCCGGAAAACGGTCAACCCAATTGAATAGGATTTCCAAGGTTTCCGAAGGACTCTCGATGAGATCCTGCGCCGAGCAATCAAGGCAACGGGCAAGATGGACAAGGATACAGACTTCGCGCTCTTTTGCCTGCCGTTGACGAACGGTTTGCCACGTGTGACTGGTTGCGACCCCCTGACGGTCCAGCTCATCGATAGGGAGCGGTTCCTGTATGAAGAGAGAAAGATCAAGGTTAGCCACCACTTGCTCGGCCAGTCCCGTCGTGCGCCATTCCTTGTAGAGCCCGTAGCCGTTCGGATGGTCGCGCAAGAAAGATTGGATCGAAGTAAACGTGCCAGGGATGCCGAGCTTCGCTTCGCATGTACGAGCGACGAGTTCTCGTTCATAGAAGAGACGAATGGCGATGTACCTCACCAAATCGATGGGGAAGGCCTGTTGCCATTGGTGGTTCGATTGTTCGGACCGCCATTTGATGAATCCCGTCCAACCCGGCAACTGAGCCAGATGCAAGGTAAAATAGTCGATCCACAGATCCTGAGGAATGGCCAATGTCTCTAAGCTCTCCCCAATGGCATCTGACGGGAGGTCCGGAAGGTTTCGGATTTTGGATTTCCAACCCTGAATACCGAACAACGGGCCGGTCCAGTCCTCTTGGGCCAACATTTTCCACCCATCGTAAAACGTCTTGTTGCGACGAGGCATCGGCCACGGCGCATGGCCTTCGTCGAGAAAACCGCCACACCATTTGATGAGTTCCTGGTTGATCTGGTCTTGGATGCCCGTCCCGAGCGTGGCATCGCACCAATGGGCAAGAGTGTACTCCGACCCAAGCTCGTGTTGTTCACGGTCGGCGTGAAGATTGAGTGAAAATCGTTGTTCCTGCGACCTGGAGAAGACTTGGAGTTTTTCACGCAGCACGGTCAGGTCGGTCTCGCTCAGCGAACGTTCTAAAACGGCCGAGGCCACGTCAGGCTCGAGGGTTCCAGTCCCATGGATGAAAACGGTTTTCAAAACCTCCAGATGAGTCACCGTTCGATTTCCAATAACCACGTGCTGCTCTTGCGCTCTGGTCTGTAAGGTTTCATGAATGGCACTCGCGGAGATGCGCCCTTGTTGAAAATACTTCCGGTATTGGCTATTGGGCAGATAGCCGTTCCCGCCGATAAATTTTCTGGCCTCCTCGATGGCTTCTTCGAAGGGTAAATGTTCCAGGCCATGGAGGGGATTGTGGTGGATAAAAGTTTGCATGGGCCAGTAATGGGAAATGGTCTCGCTCGCCAGTTTGACAAGCGAACGCAATTCCATGCGCTGGGTATCTTGCGGTGCTACCGATTGTTTGACGTTTGCCATGGTCGCTCTTCCTAATTGATCAATATACTAAAACTTGCGCCGAAAATGATCAGGACCAGGGAGCAGATTTCGGCAACCCTCAAATCGGTATAGGGGATGTCCGATCGTGCTTTTCCAAAGAGTGTGTGGTGCAGCACATGTGAGAAATGCCAACTGCCAAACATCCAGACACCGACAAACAACAACGAAATGATGACTAAAGAGCCCCCCTGGTTTTCCGTTGCCGGCATGGTCGTAATGCCGCCGAAGATGGGAATGATCGGAAGCAGGACGGCGATGCTGATCAAAAGACCCACTAACGTCCCGAGACGCGGCATGGGAGACGCCAGCCCGGGGAGATTGCCGATGGTGGGCGACCCATACCGTTGTTGGACAAAGGCATAGGCGACAAACAGTCCGTTCATCACCAGCCCGACCGTGATCCCGAACGGGATTCCCCATTCCGAAAAAGAGGAGAAGACGGTGGTCAGTCCCCACAAAAGCGTAACATGGACAATGGTGGCATAGGTGAGCAAAACATGGATCTGGTTTTGCCCCAAACACTTGAGAGACGCGTACAGCCCGCCCAGTAAGGCCAGGAATGCGATGGCCACGTGTATTTCCGTTACCATGGGAATCACAGTTTGCAGGTTGTGGATTTCAGCCAATCCGAGGGCTAAGAACGCCACCGTCCATACCCCGGAAAGCATTCCTCGCGCGGAGCCGACCAGGGAGGTGAAGAGAACGTGAAATGGCGGCAGTGGCACGAGCGTAACCGCAAGAAAAAGGCCGGCTGATCCGTCAAAGGAGTCCCCACCCCAGAAGAAAACGCTGCTGAGAACAATGGCAATAGCCGCCTGCGCAAGGCCAATGGTTTTGCGTGTGGCGGAAAGTTTCGAGCGGTAGAGAGAAAAGGCGGCAAAAGCGAACAAGCCGATGAGAAAATACCTGTTGACGGGTGCGGGGCCGCACAGTGCGGCAAGACACAGTCCCAACACCACCAGGGGTTCGTCCAGAGGCGTTGAAGAACGTTTGGAATCCCATTGTCCGAGGACGACACAAAACGTCGAAAAGATGACGGCCGCTGACAGATAAGTCGCGATTCGAGCGGTTTCGAATGCGGCGTACACGTAGAGGATCGTTCCGGCTTCCCACCCGATGCACAGCATGGCCAAAACCTGAAAGATCGAATGCGAAATGCGGCCGGTGCGGTTGAGCAACCAGAGAACAAGGGGGATGAGAACGGCCAGCAACGTTATGGAAAATTCTGAAGCCATTGCGGATCGACCTTCCTCTAATACCGGTGTCCGAATTTTTGCGCCAAGTGGAAGAGCGCGTTGCTCCACCTTACGTAGATCAGATCGACGTACAACCGGTTGATCAGAAGAATATAGAGGCGTTGTTGCAATGCAAGAATCCTATCCGGGTTGATAATCGTGTGTCCTTTCGCATCGGTATAGACGTAGAACCAGCCGAAGAGAATACAAATGGTGGCGAGCAGGATGATTGTATCGAACACCGCAGGATTGAAAGCCGCGGCCACGAAGAATTCGTCTGCCACACCCGGTTCGGGATACAGAAAGTGCGTGAATTGTTCGCCTGCCCAGAGGTACGTGAACCCAATGAGAAACAACGTGCCGACCATGGCACCGGACACCTTCCAGGAAGCTACGTCATGCAGTCGAGATAAGCTGAAAATGGCTTGGGAGGCGGTGACCCAACTGAAAAAGAGGAAAATGACTGCGCCATGTGCGTCTTGCAGCGGAACTTCCAACAGGCCGTGTGCGACCATCAAAATAAACAGTGGCATGAGTAAGGTAATGGTCAATCCCGTTACCCAGCTTGCCTGGGTGGGAAGCCTGACGGGTTTGTGAGTTAACGAAGAAGGGAATTTCGGTTCATGTCTGGCACTGTGAATCACGGTCCCGGCGCTTAAGAAGAGTGAGGCTTTAAACAGGCCGTGCGCAATCAGATGAAAAATGGCCAGGGCAAAAGCCCCGAGGCCGCATTCCATGATCATATAACCCATTTGTCCCATCGTGGAAAATCCCAGTGTTTTCTTGATGTCGTTTTGGACGAGCATCATCGAGGCCCCCAAAAGGACGGTGGCGGCGCCGACAATGAACACGATATGCAGGACGTCGGGTGAGAGCGCATACAACGGTGCGAGTCGATTAAGAAGGAATCCTCCCGCGTTGACAATACCAGCATGCATGAGCGCCGAAACCGGGGTTGGAGAGTCCATGGTATCCGGCAACCAGACGTGGAGAGGGAACTGGGCCGATTTGGCCATGGCTCCGATGAAAATGAGCAATGCAATGACGGACGGTGCCGTGACGTCGAGCATATGTCCGGGCAGCAGTGAAATCACGTGGACTTGTTCGGAGGCTCGCCGGAAGAGCTCGGCAAATTCGAGCGTGCCGAAATAGTGATACGTCAGGACAAGGCCGCAGAGGAACGCGACGTCTCCGACCCGGTGCACAATGAACGTTTTGAACGCGTTCTGATAGGCCGGCACGTGTGAAAAATTAAACGCAAGAATCAGGTACAGGGCCCAACTCAACAACTGCCAGAAGACAAACAGCATCAGGAGGTTCGGACTGGAAACGAGCGCGAGGATGACAAAGGTTATGAAGCCGAGTAACGCGAAGAATCGGGCATAGCCGGAATCACCTCGGAGATAACGAACGGAAAACACGTGAATCACGGTGCTGACGCCGGTGATCAGGACCATCATCACGGCCGTGAGCCGGTCAACCAACATGCCGAACGTGAAAAACGAGGAACCATCGTCCTGGAGCGGCCAGAGGGTCACCCGAAAAGGCTCGCCCGAGCTGACGGAGTACAACGTGACAATGGAGAGGATGCCGGCTCCCACTGTGGCACTGATTCCTATGGTTGCCACGTACGGGGCGAAGCGTTTCCCGAGCACACTGATCAATAAACCGGCGACGAACGGAAGGAGGGGAATAAGGATTGCTGTCGTCGTCATCACGTGCTCCCTTCCAAACGGACGAGGCTGACGCTCATGAAGGTCTCTACCTATGAAAATCGGGCAGTTCGGTCACACGACTCTTCGGACTGCTGTCCGTGTCAGACAAGGGGGAAGCTGACGTACGGTCATAGGATTCGTCTTCTTTTTTACTCAAGTGGAAGCGTGTTCTTCAAGGGGTACTTGTAATAGCCTGGATATCTTACATAGCCGAATTAGTGGTTCATTATTGATCCATCCATTAGGCGGGTCTGTCAAGTGCCGGCGTCGTCGCAGCCCGCGCAGAATGTCCAATTGCGCGTGCCTGAAGACGCGAGGGGTGAGAAATTGTCTGCTTGCGTGAGCCGCAGGCTGATACTGATAGGCGTCGGAAAAGTGGTCTGGCGTTATGCGAATGAAATCTTTTGTTTGCAGAGAATTATCCGGCACGTTGAAAGGTCATGGGACCCAACGCCCCATGCGTCTGGTCGCCGGTCGCGGAATTGCCCCATAAAGAGAGAGGGAGACCGGAACGTAGTCCCGGTCTCCCTCTCATCCAGCCAGCCGAACATGTTTCTATGACGTCGGTTGGGCTTCTGATCGCCCCCTCGCTTTTTTCACGTTTTCAACTGAGCAAGTTGTTCTTCATGCCAGACAATGCGTTGCTGGATATCCCTTAATTCCCCGCGCCACGTCGCAACCATTCTTTTCCAACTGGCGCGTCGAAAGCCTTTGGGATCCCGGTAGGAGTTCTTCAACATGTCCAGCCGGTTTTCCAATTGTTGGATTCTCTGTTCAAGCATGGCCGCTGTGTCCTGGTGTTGCTGAACGGCTGTCTTGTGAAATTCGACGGATTGCACCGTGGCCTCTTCCGCGAAAGGTCCGCCGGGAACGGGGCCATCCGCAGCAAATGCGGGTAGAGTCAGTCCCACACACAGCACGAATGTTGGTAGCATAGCGGTTAAGGTTTTCATGTCGTCCTCCTTTTGGTTTTCTGTTCACTACCTGTTACTCTATAGAATAACCATAAAAATGAATCTAACAAATAAATAATATTGAATTGATTCATCTATTTATTAAATGTATGCTATGGAGTCATGGACTGGCTCAACTACCATCATCTGCTCTATTTCTGGGTGATTGCCCGGGAAGGGTCCATTAAGAATGCCCGGGAAGTGCTGTCGTTGTCGCAGCCCGCGCTGAGTGCTCAATTACGCGCGCTTGAAGACGCGATAGGGGAAAAACTATTTTCTCGGGTTGGCCGCAAACTGGTTCTGACGGACGTGGGAAAGGTGGTCTACCGTTACGCGGAAGAAATTTTTTCGCTGGGCAGAGAATTAACCAGCACGTTGAAAGGTTACGGAACCCAACGCCCCATTCGGCTGGTGGTCGGCATCGCGGAAGCCGTCCCCAAAATGGTGGCCTATAAACTGCTGAAGGTTGCGTGCAAACAGTTCGAGCACATCCAAATCGTGTGCTGGGAAGGTCGCTTGGAGCGGTTGTTGGGGGAACTCGCTCTTCATGCACTGGACATTGTCTTGACGAACACTCCCGTCCCGCCCAGCGTCAGTATCGAAGCCCATACCCAGTTGCTTGGGCAATCGGGAGTGACGCTCTTCGGACCCGAACACCTGGCCCCTCACTATCAACGGAACTTTCCACGGTCATTGGACGGGGCGCCGTTTCTGTTGCCGACGCCCAATTCGACACTCAGACGGGGCTTGGATGATTGGTTTCGAAAACACGGCATAGAGCCTTTCGTCGTCGGCGAGTTTGAAGATGGGGCCACGATGCAAGCATTCGCCCAGGAAGGGCACGGGCTGTTTCCCGGCTCTTCGGTTGTTGAGTCGGAAATAGCTCGGCAAAATCAGGTCCGAAAAGTGGGACTAATTACGGGTCTCAGCGAAAGCTTCTATGGTATTACGGTTGAACGCCGTTTAAAGCATCCGGCTGTGTTGGCGATTTCCGAGGCCGCGAAAGAAAGAGTCTTCAGGTAATCGTCTCGCCGTCGTACGAATTGCAGTTGTTCGGAGCCTCTGGTTGGCTTTTTTTTCTGTTCTCTCCAAGCAGGTTCAAGCCGCGTCATGAGCCCCATCTCGATACAAGCGCTCTCCCCAGAAGAACGGGAGAAGGTCCGGGAGACGGTCGCCCAAGCCAGCGAACCGACCCCACCGTTTTGGCCCATGCAGGTCATGGTGGCCCAAAATCCCATGCACGGTTTGGAATATCTCTCCTTTGACGAAGCCGTTCGCAAAGGCAAACACCTGCTGGGCGGTAACGGGTACCTGGCCAATGAAGAGTACCGGGAGTTCTATCGAGCGGGACGCATCACCGCCGGCAATCTCAAGCGGGCCCTGGCGCGCGTGGGTCCGCGATCGGAACAGATCCGGGCGGTCACGGTCGGGGGCCGCGAAATCACGGCCGAGGAGGTGTGGCGGTTGCACGTGGTGTATGGGTTCGAGGCATTGGAGCCTGCCCTATTGGAATGGGAACTGAGCGGTGATGGTGCCAAGAAGCGATTCAGACAGGACCTGCCGGACGAATCCGCACAACGGATCATCGAACGCACGATCCGGGAATGCGAGCATTGCCGGGATCACCCCGAGGAAGCCTATCTGACGAATCTGTGGAAAACCGTGTTGGCGGCATTGGGGCTCTCCGGTGCACGGCCAGGCGAGCAGGACGCATCACATGTCCCTAGCGATGTGGCCTTGCCGGCCCAGCGCACCGTCAGCGATTGGGTGGATGTCCTTGCCGGCACGACGCTTGTCGAGGAGATCAATAACCAGCTCATCAAATGGTTGGCGGCGTTTGTCGATGAAGGCTTGGCCGGCTGGGAAATGCCGGGTAGATACGGGGGATTCTATGCAGCCTGGCGGGATTTGGCGCAACACGATCAGTCCCACCGGTTTGAAGGCATTCGACAATTCCAACAAAAAATCAGCGAACTGCCGTCTGAGCCCGAGGATGCGATTGCGTCGAGCCTGCATCGTCTGGGCGTGCCCGAGGCGAGTTGGAGCGATTACCTCGCCCGCCAGTTGTCCCAATTGCCGGGGTGGCCCCGGTTCATTCGCTGGCTGGAGACGAATCCCGCGTACCATGCGCAACGCAAACATCCGGTCGATGCGGTCCAGTATCTGGCGGTGCGGTTGTTCTACGAAGCCGAATTGGCGCAGGCGACCTGCCGGCGGGAATGGAGGACTCACGGTACCGTGCCGGCGCTGGTTGCCTATTGGCAAGAGCGTTCGGATGAATACGCAAAAAGGATGAGTGGGGGCGCACATGCCGTGGACCCCCTAAAACGGGCCATTTGCCGTGATGCCTGGCGGCTGTTTCATCTCGCTCAGGTGTTGGAAATGTCGCCGCTCGAGATGCTCGATCTATCTTCGGACGATGCGCGCACGGTGTTGGGATGGCTGGATGCCTTTCCTCCGGACCAACACGGTCCGGTGTGGCTTGAGGCCTACGAAGACTTCTTTCGAGCCGACATTATCAAAAGACTTACGACGCACTGAGGCATCGTGTTCAAAAGCACGCGATCCTCCAGCAACTCTTCCATAACCAATGGCTCAATCTGGTGGCCATCGATCCTTACACCTTGAAGTTTCATCGCTATCTTCCCGACGCCGCCTGGGAACGGGTCGGATAAGACACCTTCTTCGTGACATGGAACTCCCACCCTCCGGGAGAGTCCGGCGTGAGGGAACATTTGTCAGTGCCGGTCGTATGGTATAATCTCGTCGTCGGTCCGTACGAAGATTTCCAAGTAACAATGAGGAAGGTAAGATGCGAGAACAATGGTCCTTGAATGTTATCTTGAAAAACCCCGTCGTCCTGGCGATCGGGAGTTTTATCTGCGTGTGCCTGGCGTTGGGCGCGAGTGCGACGTTCTTTCAGCCGTCCACGGTCACCCAGGCTTCGGAAGAGCAGGTCGCGCCCCCTGAGCTGCTTGCGCAAGCCCCCATGGCGCAACCGGCTGCCTATTCCCCTCCCGCCACGAGCGAAGACCTCCTCCGGTTCAACCGGCACCTTATCGCGATTGCAAAGAAGGTCACGCCCGCGGTCGTCAATATCTCGATCGTAAAGACGACCGCGCCGAGAAGTTCTCCGTTTCCGCATTCCCCGTTTTTTGACGACCCTTTCTTTCGGAAATTTTTTGGAGAGCGGTTTAGAGAAGAGCGCCGCCAGGCTCCGAGACGCCGGCAACAGGGTATGGGGTCCGGGGTGATCGTTAATCCCGACGGCTACATCGTCACGAACAATCACGTGGTGGCCGAGGGCGATGAAATCCATGTGGTCTTGGGCGATCAACGGAAATTCGAGGCGGAATTGATCGGGACCGATCCCAAGACCGACCTGGCCATATTGAAAATTGAAGCGTCAGGGTTGCCGTTTCTCTCCTGGGGTGATTCCGGCACGTTGGAGGTGGGAGAGATGGTCGTGGCCGTGGGAAATCCCTTCGGTTTGAACCAAACCGTGACCATGGGAATTATCAGCGCCGTGGGACGGGCTAACGTGGGCATTGCCGACTACGAGGATTTTATCCAAACGGATGCGGCCATCAACCCCGGCAACTCCGGCGGGGCCCTGGTGAACGTCCGAGGGGAACTGATCGGCATCAATACGGCCATCTTCAGCCGAAGCGGCGGGTATATGGGCATCGGCTTTGCCATCCCGAGCAATATGGCCAAAGGGGTGGCGCAGAGTTTGAAGGTCTACGGCAAAATGGTACGGGGCTGGCTCGGCGTGTCCATCCAAGACCTGACCCCCGACCTGGCGAAGCAATTTGAAACCACGGAGACCAAAGGCGCCCTGGTGACGGACGTGGTCGAAGAGAGTCCCGCCGAAAATGCCCGGTTTCAACGGGGCGACATCATTCGCGAATACGATGGCCGCGCAGTCGAGAATTCAACCAAGTTACGCACCTACGTGGCCGAGACGCCTCCCGAAACCAAGGTAGACGTGGAGATCCTGCGAGAAGGCAACAAGAAGCGCCTGACCGTCGTCATCGGACTCATGCCCAAGGATATGGCCGGGACCGGCGAAGTGGGTACCCTCGGTGAGCATCATGCCCTCTCCGGCTTGACGGTCGAATCGGTGGAACAATCCGCCGGTGACAAAGGGGCGCGCGTCATGAAGGTCCAGCCCGATAGCCGTGCGGCCCGGGCCGGGATACGGAAAGACGACGTCATCATGGAAATCAACCGGATCTCCATCGCGGATGCGGACGATTTCGATCGTATCACCAGTCAACTCGGCGAAGACGATGCGGTCCTGGTGCTCCTCAGACGAGGACGCTCGACGCTCTTCCTGTCGATCGGCGGAAACTAAATACTTTTTTACGTTTGCGGTAGAGCAGCAGTGTTATTGTTCAGACCTTAGGCCGTTTCATTATTCCCGTTCCCCAAATCTTCGGCCTCTATGTGTTGTTTTTAGACCAATACGGCCCAGGGGGCGGGTTTATCGGCTCGTTCTGTCAAGTGGAAAGTTTCGGCGCTCTTGACTTGTTCCATATTGCGGGTTATCAATTTTAGTATGAAGCATTCCCGTCCCTTAACCCATGATGAGAGAAAAGCCGCGGAGGCGGCCTACCGGGGCCGGCCATTCGATGTCTCGTGGTCGCAGGCCGCCCGGGCCGTGTATGACGGCATTCTAACCGCCCGAGGATACGCGGTGGATGCGTTTGACTCGGGTCGCGTCAACCGGGAAGCCGCCAAGGAGTTTGAAACCCCTGAAACCGTGTTTACGGAGGCGATGGGGCCGGTGCTTTCGTCCGAGAACCCAGGCGAAGGAGAGCCGGCAACGGCCCGCCACGTTCCTTCCCGTCAGGCAGCCATCGAGGCCGGCTTGCTCGTCGACGTGACCAAGAAGGCCAAACGTATCGGCTTTCACGTGGCGGTCGGGATCACGAAATCCTTGTGGGACCGGAACATCACGAAGTCTTTGGATCTCGACCCGCATGAATGGGACCTGCGCGTCCGTGATCTGTTGTTGGCGGTGCGTCTGAAAATGGCTGGTTCGGCAACGTCAGGGCCGTGGGTGGAGGTGCCGGTCGTGTTTCCGTCAACGCAAGCCGAGGAGCCACCCCAGGTGTTTTCCATCTATGCGTTGTTTCATAAAGATCCGGTTGCCGAAGAGTGTGTGACCTTAATCCATCCCAACGAATTGTCTTCCATCATGCGCCCCGCTTCTTCTCCTTCCGAGACGGAAGACAACCCGTCTTTCCCTATCGACTCCCTGTAAGGCTTCCTGTTCTCCCGTTCTTCCATGATTTTCCATGCCGACGTGCATGGTGTCGTGCGGGCATCCGAACAAATATGCTAAGGTGACGGCCATGCCGAACGATGCCAAACTGTTAGTCAACGCGGTGCTCGGAGCCATGGCCGTCACGGGTGGGTTCTGGTTTCTTCAGGGAGGTCTCTCCCTTGCCGTGACGGTCACGGTGGTGGTGGGGCTCATGGTGGTCTTGGCCAAGACCTGCCCCGGCGTGGCTCACGTCTGGATGTGGGCCACCCTGCTGCTGGGACTGGAAAGCCTCGCGTGGCCGTTTCTGATGCTGGGCGAACTGCAACAATTCGGTCCCGAGCCGCCGCTCGAAGAGATGAGCAAGGTCTTTACCGCGGTGTTGTTCGGCGTGTTTTCCGGAATTTTTTGGCTGACTTTCGCCTACGGACTGTATCGCCGAACCCAACCTGCACCCGAAGAACCGGCTGCCCCCTTAACGCCGAACCAAGCCAAGGCCAAGCGGAAGAAGGAACGGTAACGGCTATTCCTCTCACGACGTTTCCTATAACAGTTCCACAGGGTCCACGT
Source organism: Nitrospirales bacterium (assembly GCA_022828225.1). Lineage (GTDB taxonomy): Bacteria > Nitrospirota > Nitrospiria > Nitrospirales > UBA8639 > Bin75. The sequence goes on from JAJEJG010000013.1 coordinate 216,500, forward strand.
TTACCCCGAATTTGATGCCTCGATTGGTTTGTCCTTGGGGCACCAACTCGAGTGTGCGTCGAACGAGGGTTCGCCCGGCGGTCCCGTCCGCGACTTTGACCAAGAGTTGATAGCGGGAGAGCCTTCGCGGCTGGGCTCCATACGCGGCTAGGGGACCCAGGATGGCGCTTTGTTCGTCCTGTTGCATTTCGCCTTGCGCGATCATGTGGGCAAGTTGTTCCGTGAGATGCCGGCGCCATGTTTTTGCGGCATTTTCAGTTTTCGTTGCGTCCTGACCCGAGACGTGCAATTGGATGAGTTGCCCGAAGGGCGGATACCCCACCAGCCGGCGAAAGGCCAATTCATGGTCATAGAAGAGGTCGGGCTGTTGTTGGCCGATGGCATGCAGCACCGGGTGCGAGGGGAGGCGCGTTTGAATGATCGCGGACCCCAAGAGACCGGGTGTCAACAGATCCACGGCTTGCTGGAGATGATGAAACACGCGTTCCGAGGATCGAAAATCCGGCACGTGCAGGCCGGCGTCCGCATAGGGGATGCCGACGCATCTCACCGGCGTGAACGGTGCAGCCTGGAAGAGCAGTTCCGTCCCGACGACCATGTGGACCCGGCCCTGCGAAAATTGTTCGCGGATGCGGCTCGCTTCGGCTTCGCTCCGTATCGTGTTGCCGTCATAGCGGGCAATGGCGGCGTTGGGATACAGCCGTTGCAATTCTTCTTCAAGACGTTCCGTGCCGAACCCGACCGGTTCCAAACGAATGCCGGAACAGGCCGGGCATGCGGTCGGGAGAGACTCGGCCTGCCCGCAATAGGGACACCGCAGTTGTGCTTGCCGGAGACCCAACGGGATGCGGCAGCGTGGGCATTGTGGCGCGGTTCCGCAATCCCGACAGGTGATGGACGATGAAAACCCTTTGCGATTATGGTAGATCACGACCCCGCCACCTTGGGTTAGGGCCTGCTCCATGCCGTTTTGCAGGGCATCGGAGAACATCATGCCGAACGCCATGTCCTGAAGGTTGATTACCCGAACGGGCTTTGATGTGCTCTTGTCGGCGAAAGCCCGTGGAGCCCTGGCATCCTCGGCAAAGCGATGCACGGTCTCGAGTGTAGGGTAAGGCGCATGCAGCACGAGCACGGCGTCGTCCAACTCGGCTTTTTTTCGTGCGACCTCCCGGGCGTGATAGTGCGGACTCGGATCTTCCTTGTACGCGTTGTCCGCTTCGCGTTCGATCCACACGCAGCCCAGGGCAGGGAGAGGAAGGAACAAAGCGGATCTGGTCCCCACGACCACGGAATAGTGTCCCTGTTTGATGGCTTCCCAAAGTTGAAGACGCTGTTTGTCTGAATGGCCGCTGTGAAACTCGCCTATCGGTTGTCCCACCGAATGTCGAAGATAGGAGACCAGGCGTGTCGACCGGTTGATATTCGGGGCAATGACCAGGACCGTCCGTCCCTGGGCCATTGTTTCTTGTATGACGTCGCCCAACAGCGGTTGCGGGTCTTCCGAATCGGTGAGTAGCAACTCACCGATTCGTTTGGCTGCAAGGTGTTGCCGAAAACGGCCCCGCCAAGAGAACAATCCGGGGCTTTCCTCCGGGGCTTGACAAACGTCTTGTGGAGGAGTTGCCGGTTTGAGGCTGCTTTGAACCGGCAGTTCGGTCCAGTCCTGCCGGGCCTGAATCCACTTGTTTCGCTTGAGCCTTTGTAAGACCGTGGAAGGGTTATCCAGCAGCCGGTCAATGGTTGATTGCGCCAGGCCTTTGGAACGTTTGGCGAGTGCGGCGAGGAGTGTGTGCGTGGATGTGCCGGTCCTGGCGGTTTCCAGGCGTTGTTGCCCTTGCTGGGTGATGGTCCAACGTGTGCTGCTGCGAAAGGGGACGTCCGGTGGTTGGACAAGCGCCAGGCAGGTTCCCGCCGGAGCCAGGTAATAGTCGGCCATCCATTCAGCCAGAGCGACCAGCTTGGGGTCCGGCTCCCAGTGCGCCGAGGCGATACGAGACAGTTCGCGAATACGGCCCGGATCAACCGGGGGTTGCTTCGCGTTCCCGGCAAGAGAGACAATAATCCCCGGCTTGACGCGCGGCCCGAACGGGGCCAGGACCCATTGCCCTATGTGGGGCCGTGATCGCCACGACTCAGGAATACGATACGTAAATGCTTGAGAGGTTGCGGGGGGAAAGACGACGTCGGCATAAGATGGCGGCATGCGGGCTATTGTGCCAAAGGAATGGTGACCTCACAACGAAGGGAAATCCGGTTCTCGGCTTTTCCCTTATGGAACCCATAGGGGTTGAGGTACAGGTCATGATTGCCAAGAGAACGCGGACCGGTATGTTTGTGGGGCTCTGGGCTCTTGTCTTGACCGCGGGGATGCCGGCTGTACCGCTACATGGGCAGGAAGAGCCCTCGACCTTGCCGCCGAATTCTGCGACTTCCCGGGAAACGCATTTGCGGGATTTCTCGCCAATCCCGGAAGAACCCGAAGAATTCGACGACCGTGAGGTGAAGGCGTATTACGACTGGCGCAATGACTTGTTTTTCCGGGAATTCGACTTGAACGGCGACGGCGTAGTGAATTATATGACCGCCCGGCGGACCTACAAGGTGTGGCTGGATGAATTCGGCACACCGGTGGTCGTGACGGTCGGGGCTCCGTTGTTCTATTGGCTGGACCGCAACGGGAATGGAGAATTCGACACGGGGAAAGGCGAAATGTGGTCGGACCCGGACGAGGACGGCATCACCGGCAATGAACGGACGTATGATACCAGTCATCTGGAAAAAGAGCCTTCCCGTATTCCGCGGTGGTCCGCGCCTTCTCCGTAGTGCCGCTTCGGAAAACCCGTGAAGGCTTTCTTGAGATCACCATCGGTGGACTTCCGCATCCGGATTCTTTTAAGATGGTGTCCTGGCGATAGAAGGAGAAAGAGCCATGGCAAATTCCACGACACAAATAAAGTCCGTCATTCGAGAAAGCGTTCGGACTACGATCCGCAACACCCTGTCTTCGGTGATTCAGGAAGTCACGGAAGAAGAATTACGGGTGGCCTTAAAAAAGAAAAATTTTCGTGAGCCGCTGATGGAAATGATTCAATCCGAATTGCAACTTGCCATCAAGGACTTGGCGAAAAACGGGAAACGCCCCCGGTCTTGACAGTTTCTCCATGAATCGCGCTCAGCCGGATAAAGAAAGGCCAGCCGCCGAAACATCGCCGAAACGCATTGAAACGCAGATCCATCGGCGAAAGAAGGCCAAGGCCGTCTCTCCCCTGACGGATGAATGGGAAAATTCACAAGCGGGGCCTCCCAAAGGTTTGAAACGCCCGCCGCAGGACATGCGAAACTAGTAGCGAATCCGTTTTTCTCTTTCCCTCTTCTGTTGTTCTACAAAATCGACCCTTTATATTCCCGTTTCACGAGGATGTGCCGATTCCTGACCCAAGGGCATTACGGTATTGGGGCTTTTGCTATCGGGATGGTAGGTCTTTTGTTCTCTTGATTCGTTGGAAAATGGGGTGCTACGATCCCGAATTCTGCGAAAAGATTGAAGTTTTTGACCCCCGCTGCCGGATACCGGGGGCAATTTCCTCAGAGGTCAAATCCCTATGGTCGGTGGCCTGGATCTGTTTCTGGACTATCTCGCGAAGTATTCGCCCATAGTCGTGTTTATTATCCTGGCAGCGGGATTTGGCATCGTCACGCTTGTCCTGAGTTATCTTGTCCAACCGAAATATCCGGAAGATGAAAAATTGAGCGTGTATGAATGCGGCAGCGAGCCGTTTTCCGATTCCCGGATGCCGTTTCCCGTCCGGTATTACGTCATCGCGATGCTGTTTGTTATCTTCGATATCGAAGTCATTTTTCTCTATCCCTGGGCCGTCACCTTTGACCAACTGGGCGTGATCGGGCTCATTGAAATGATGATCTTTATTGGCCTGTTTGTCGTGGCTTACGTGTACGCGTGGAGAAAAGGCGCGTTGGAGTGGGACTGAGGCCCGGACGCTGGCTTGTTCCGGCTGTCGCCGTGAAGTGAGGAATCCATGGGGTTGATCCAAATAGGGAAAAAGCACGAAAAAGACGGCGATATCGGTGTCATCACGCTGTCTTTGGAGAAGGCCGCGAATTGGGCGCGCAAAGGGTCGCTGTGGCCGATGACGTTCGGGTTGGCGTGTTGCGCGATTGAGATGATCGCCGCGGTGTCCTCCCGGTATGACGTGGATCGGTACGGGGCCGGCGTGTTCCGTGGTTCTCCCCGCCAATCCGATCTGATGATCGTGGCGGGCACGGTGTGCCGGCGGATGGCTCCGGTCATTCGCAAAATTTACGACCAGATGCCCGAACCCAAGTACGTCATTTCCATGGGGTCTTGCGCCACCTCCGGGAACATTTATGACAGTTACAGCGTGGTCCAGGGCGTGGACCGCTTCGTGCCGGTCGATATCTACGTGCCCGGCTGCCCGCCGACTCCCGAAGCCTTGTTCGACGGGATTTTGAAGCTGCAGGATCAGATCATGCAGAAGCGGGTTTTTACCAAACAGCCCGAAGAGGTCAGGCCCCGGGACAAGGCTATCGGATAATGCATCCACTTGCCGAAACTATCCAAGCCCGGTTCCCCGACGGGTTCGTCAGCGCCCAGGAATGGCGGGGTGACCTGGCTGTCACGGTGAAACGCGAAGCCCTGCACGCGATCGGCCGTTTCCTGAAAGATGATCCGGCCATGGCTTGTGATTACATGGTGCTCGTGAGTTCGGTGGATTGGCCTGATGAAGAGGAGCGCTTCGAAGTCGTGTATGAAGTCTATTCCATCCGTCATCGCCATCGCATTCGCGTAAAGACACGGGTTCCGGAATACGACTGCTACGTGGATTCGTTGACGGATATTTGGCCGGGCGCGGATTTCATGGAACGGGAAGTGTTCGACATGATGGGCATCCGGTTCAACAACCACCCGGACATGCGGCGGATCTTGATGCCCGACGATTTTCCCGAAGGCTACCCGCTTCGCAAGGATTTCCCGCTGCAAGGAAAAGGCTGGCGCGATACGTTTGATTTTTTGAATGAGGGTGCGGCCTCTTGACGAGCCGTCTCCTTTGAGAAGCAACCATGGCGCATTTGGAAGACCAACGCGAAACCGTCTATAAAGTCGACCCGGCCAATCCGGAGACCAAAGATCTTCCGATCCTGCGGACCGAGGAACTGTTGTTGAACATGGGGCCGCAGCATCCGGCGACGCATGGTGTGCTGAAAGTGATCCTCGACCTCGAAGGCGAGCGGATTACGAAATCCACGGTCGTCATGGGCTTCCTCCATCGGGGCGTGGAAAAACTCGCCGAATACGGAACCTACCATCAATTCATTCCCCATACGGACCGTCTCGACTACGTGTGCGCGATGTACAACAACTTCGCGTATTGCCGGGCCGTGGAGAAACTGCTGAACGTCACCGTGCCCGAGCGGGCGGAATATCTGCGCACCATCGTGGCGGAGGTCCAACGGATTATCGGACATCTGTTCTGGTTGGGGACCCAGGCGCTGGATATCGGGGCGATGACCGTGTTTTTCTACACGTTCCGTGACCGCGAGATTCTGCTCGATTGGTTCGATGAACTCTGCGGGGCGCGGCTCACGACCAGTTGGTATCGCATCGGCGGCGTGGAACGCGACTTTACCGATTCCCTGGAAACCAAGATCCGGGACTTTCTCGCGTACTTTCCTCCCAAGATCGATGAATACGTGGTGTTCCTGGAAAAAAACCGGATTTGGCTGGCCCGGACCGTCGGTGTGGCGGTGATCTCCGCGGAGGATGCGTTGGGGTATGGGTTGAGCGGGCCGACGTTGCGGGGGTCGGGCGTGGATTACGACTTGCGCAAATACGAGTCGTACGGCGCCTATCCCAAGTGCGAGTTCAGCGTGCCGGTGGGCAAGAACGGCGACACGTATGACCGGTATTGGATCCGCATCGAGGAAATGCGCGAGAGCATCAAGATCATTCAACAGTGCATGGACCAGATGCCGGAGGAGGGTCCGGTAATGGCCGACGTGCCCAGCGTCACCCTGCCTCCCAAGAACCGGGTGTTCACCAATCTCGAATCCATGATCCAGCAGTTCAAACTGTTTTCCCAGGGGTTCGATGCCCCGCCCGGGGAGATTTATTGCGGAACCGAAGCGCACAAGGGCGAACTGGGATTCTATATCGTGAGCACGGGCGGCGGGAAACCCTATCGCCTGAAGATCCGCTCCCCGTCCTTTATCCACATGGGGGCGTTCGATTATATGGCCAAGGGCTACATGATCGCCGATGCGGTCACGATTTTCGGGTCGTATGACATCGTGATGGGAGAATGCGATAGGTAACAGACTGTAACGTTGGGGTAATAGATAGAAATCCTGAAGAACTCCTGAATGCATGGGGGGAACAATAAATGGGACTCAAACCGGTTACGACGCCCGATACTGAAGCCGCGACGATTTCCCTGAATATCGACGGCGAAACCGTCACCGCGAAAGAAGGGGTTTCGTTGTATGACGTGATTTCCAGCATGGGGAAAATCGTTCCGGCCATGTGTTATCACTATACGTTCGATCCTTTCGGGTCCTGCGGCATGTGTCTGGTCCTGCAGGAGGGGAAGAAGTCGCCCGTGCGGTCCTGCACCGCCAAGGCGACCGAAGGGATGGAGATCCGGACGGATGGGGAGGATCTGTTTGCGGCGCGAAAGAAAGCCGTGGAAAAACACCTGTCCGTGCATCCCCTGGATTGTCCGGTCTGCGACGCGGACGGGCATTGCGAACTGCAAGACATGGCCTTCGAGCACCAAGTCACCGATCTGGCCAACGCCAAACAGAAAAATATTCCGGAAGATACGCGCAGCCTGGTGCTCGACTTCAACATGAACCGCTGCATCGCGTGCGGGGAATGCATCAATATCTGCAAGGACGTGCAGCGCATCGACGCGTTGCAGTTCATGAAGAAGGGCGGGTTTACGCAGGTCGTAGCCAAGGGGGATCACGCCCTGGACTGCGAGTTTTGCGGCGATTGTCTTGCGGTGTGTCCGGTGGGCGCGATTACCAATAAGTTTTCAAAATACGTGTACAAGCCCTGGCAACTCCGGAAAACCACGACCACCTGCAATTACTGCGGGGACGGTTGTCAGTTGTACGTGGAGACGAAGGACACGGAAGTCGTGCGTGTGACCTCTCCCTTGTCCTGGAAAAATAAATGGGGCGACCGGGGCGATACGGTCAACGGTCACGGAGGTATCTGCGTGCGGGGGCGCTTCGGCTTCCAGTTCATTGACAGTAAAGAACGACTCAAGGAGCCGCTCATCAGGAACGAAACGGGTCTGGTCCCGACGCCGTGGATCGAAGCCCTGGACACGACCGCCAAGCGGCTGACGGATATCAAAACCCGATACGGGTCCGAAGCCATTGCAGGCTTGATCACGGCGCGATGCACGAATGAAGAACTCTACGTGTTCCAACGATTCATGCGGACCGTGCTCGGGACGAACAACCTCGACAGCAGCGCGCGGTACGGTCATATGAATTTCGTGCGGGCGATGCATCATGCCCTCGGGATCAACCGGACGATGAACACTTCGGCGGACCTCACGAAAGCCAAGGCGATCCTGGTGGTGGGAGCCAACGTCACGGAAACGAATCCCGTGGCCAGCCTGCGGGTGAAAGCCGCGATCGGCACGTACAAGGCGTCGGTCATCGTGGTGGATTCCATGCAAACCAATCTGGCCAAGTTGGCGTCGCATCCGGTGATGGTCAAGCCCGGGTCGGAGGGCGCGTTCGTCAAGGGATTGGTCAAATCGGTCCTGGCGCAGGATCTTATCGATCCTGACGCGACCGCTCAGGCTCCCGAGGCCCTGTCCGCCTTGAAAGCCGCGGCCCAGGCGGTTTCGCTCGACGTTGTCGCCGCTGAAACGGGAATCCCGGTCGAAACCATTCAGGAGGTCGCCAGGATATTTGCGGAAGCCCCGCGTTCCGTCATCCTGTGCGGGGAAGGGATCGTGCGCCAGCCCGACGGGTATAACCATACGTTGTCCCTGGTCGACCTGGCGTGGGTCACGGGGAAATTGAATAAACCCGGGTGCGGGATCAACACGTTCACCGAAGAGGGGAATGAACAAGGCGCCGTGGATATGGGCGTCGCGCCGGAATTCCTCCCGGGGCCGGTGTCCTATGCGCAAGCCGAGGCGCGGCAAAAGTTTTCCGAAGCATGGGATGCGACGTTGCCGGATGCGCAATCCGGCAAATCCCTCGTCGAAATTTTGGAGGATTGTCGCGCCGGCAAGATCAAAGCCCTCTACCTCGTGGGAGAAAATCCGTTGGGCACGCTTCCGAAATCATTCGGCGTGGAGGAAGCCTTGAGCCAATTGGAACTGTTGATCTGTCAGGACCCCTTCCTGACGGAGACGACGCACTATGCGCACGTGGTCTTCCCCGCGTGTACGTTTGCGGAAAAGGACGGCACCGTCACGAACCAGGAGGGGATGGTGCAATTCGTCAGGCCAGCCTTGGACCCGCTTGGTGAGAGCGTGTTGGATTGGCATATCATGGTGGGGCTCTCAAACGGCATGGGGCATGCCCTTCCGTATGAAACCACGCAGGACATTCAAACGGAAATTCGGAAGATGCTTCCCGGTTACTACAATCTGGGCGAACCCCGGCCCGTTGTCGCCGATGCCGCCGCGTATCTTCGGAACGGCTATGCGGATTCGGTCCGCGCCCGGTATGCCGATGGCCGCGTACAAGAATCCAGCCGGCCGTATGGATTGAAATTGATCCAGCTCATTTATCATTCGGGGAAATTGTCCACGAAGGCGTCCGGGTTGATGGACATTTCGCCGAATACCGGAGCGTTACGGATGTCCCTGGAGGAATGTGAACGGTTGGGTCTCGCCGAAGGCGGCCGCGTTCGCGTGACCTCGGATCACGGCAGCCTGGAATTGGGCGTGCAAGCCGACGTCAACGTGCTCCCGGGCACCTGTGCGTTCCCTGAACATTTCAATGAACCTCCGGTCAAGGATTTGGTGCGGGTCGTCGTGGATCCCGTCACGCACGTGCCCTATTTCAAATCGGCTCAGGTAACAATCGAAAAAATTTAGGAGCGTCCCTTGGATACGCAAAAGCAAACGACACGATTGTTGGACGCGGTCTTGTTCCGCGAAATCTGGAAAGCGATGAAGGTCACGTTCAAGCACATGTTCCACCGCCCGATGACCTTCCAGTATCCGCGTGAAAAGCGGACGATCCCCGACGCGCATCGCGGGGCCTTGGGTCTGTTGCGGTACGATAACGGGCAGGAACGGTGCGTCGGATGCGACCTCTGCGAGGCCGCCTGTCCGTCACGGTGCATCAAGGTCATCAGTGAAGAGGACAAGTCCCTGCCGCTGCAACGGTACGCGACCGAGTTTTACATCGATATTACCAAATGCGTGTTTTGCGGGTATTGCGTGGAAGCCTGTCCGGTCAATGCGTTGGCCATGACGAAGATGTACGAGTATTCAACCCATGACAAACGGACTCTCCTGTTCGACAAAGAGCGACTCTACGAAATCGGTGAGCAACATTTGGAAGACGCAAAAAAATATCTCTATGCCCATAACCAGGAACACGATGATGAGGAGAGTCGCGCCTACCGCTATCATTTCCCGCAGCCCATAGAGAAAACCGAGGCCTCCGACTCGTAGTCTTACATGATGATGTATCTATTGTTCGGGTACTTTGCGACCGTGAGTATCCTGTCGGGGATTTTTACGATCGCTCTGAAAAATCCTGTCCATTGCGGCCTGAGCCTGCTCTCGTTGCTCCTGCACGTGGCCGGGCTTTTCGTGTTACTCAACGCCGAGTTTCTCTTTGCCGTGCAGATCATCGTCTACGCCGGGGCGATCCTCGTGCTCTATCTCTTCGTCCTGATGTTGCTGAGTCTGAAAACCGAAGAACAGTACCTGCATAAGAAATATCCTTTTTTCCTGTTCGCCGGCGTCGCGATCCTCGCGGAATTGCTCATTCTGGTGTTTCAAACCCCCTATGGCGGGGTCAAAGGGACCGCGACCCCGGACGTCGTGTTACAGACCGGGCCGAGCCACGCCGTGGGCATCACCATGTTCAGCGACTACTTGTTGTTGTTCGAGATTGTGGGAGTCTTTCTTTTGGGCGCCATTATCGGGGCGATCGTCCTGGCCAAAACCCCGACCGGTCCGGTTCCGGAGCCGACAGGCCAACGCGAGTAACTCGTCATGATTCCTCTTTCGGCATACGTGGCGTTGAGTTTCATCCTGTTCATGACGGGCCTGCTGGGCGTCCTGATCCGGCGGAATTTCATTATCGTGCTGATGTCGGTCGAGATCATGTTGAACGCGGCGAACATCAACCTTGTTGCGTTTTCCCATTACCTGTCGTCGATGGCAGGTCAGATGGCAGCCTTGTTCGTGATCGCGATCGCCGCGGGGGAGGCCGCCGTGGGTCTGGCGATCATCATCGTGGTGTTCCGTGGAAAAATTGCGACGAACGTCGACCAGATTAACCTGTTGAAGTGGTAACGTGTCCGATCTTCTCGTCATTCTCATACCCGTCTTCCCGCTGATTGCGGTCCTGGTGAACGGCTTGCTCGGCCATCGGTATTCCACCGACCTGGCCGGCCGCATTGCAGTGGGCTCTATCGGCCTCTCTTTTTTATGTGCCGTTGCGGTGGTCGCCGGCGTACTCTCCGACCCCGCGCCCCGTGAAGTCATTGCCTATTCGTGGATTTTCGGCGGCGACCTGCACGTCAATTTCGGATTTCTGATCGATCCGCTGACCGCCGTGATGTTGATGGTGGTGACGGGAGTCGGATTTCTGATTCACGTCTATTCCGTCGGATACATGCATGGAGAAGACGGGTTTACCCGCTTTTTCGTATACATGAACCTGTTCATGGTCTCCATGTTGTTGCTGGTCATGGGGAACAATTTTTTGGTGCTCTTCATCGGGTGGGAAGGGGTCGGCCTCTGCTCCTATCTCCTGATCGGGTACTACTTCAATAAGGTCTCCGCGGCCAAGGCCGCGACCAAGGCGTTCGTGGTCAACCGGATCGGCGACGCCGGGTTTTTGCTGGCGATCTTTCTGGTTTTCGTCAATTTCAAGACCCTGGATTACTTGAAGGTCTTCGAAAACGCGAACCGGCTCTCCGTTGAAATGGCCACGGCCATTACGCTGTGTCTGTTGGTGGGCGCGATCGGGAAGTCCGCCCAAATCCCCCTGTATACGTGGTTGCCCGATGCCATGGAAGGCCCGACCCCGGTGAGCGCGTTGATCCACGCCGCAACGATGGTCACGGCCGGGGTGTACATGGTTGTGCGTAATCACGTGTTATTCGACATGGCTCCCGTGTCCATGGCGACGGTGGGGATCATCGGCGGCCTGACCGCGTTGTTTGCCGCCACGATCGGGCTGGTGCAAAACGACATCAAGCGCGTGCTGGCTTATTCGACCGTCAGCCAGTTGGGCTACATGTTTCTGGCCTGCGGGGTCGGGGCGTACATTGCCGCCATTTTCCATCTCGTCACCCATGCCTTTTTCAAGGCGCTCCTGTTCCTGTCTGCCGGGGCGGTGATCCATTCGCTCGAAGGGGAGCAGGACATCCGAAAGATGGGCGGGCTTTCCAAGAAAATTCCCATCACGCATGCCGTGTTTCTCATCGGGACCCTCGCTATTGCCGGCATTCCTCCTTTGGCGGGCTTTTGGAGCAAAGATGAAATCATGGCCCATGCCTTTGTCCATCACCATTACGTGTTGTATGCCTTTGCCGCGGTCGGCGCGTTCCTGACGTCCTTTTACATGTTCCGTCTCACCTACGTGACGTTCTACGGGCAGTCCCGGGTGGACCCGAAGGTGGAACACCATATTCATGAGTCGCCTCGGGTCATGACCGTGCCGCTCATGATCCTGGCCGGGCTCTCCGTGCTGGGCGGGTTTCTGGGCGTGCCGCCGGAACATGGCTGGTTCCATGGATTTTTGGAATCCGTGGCCACTCCCGTGGGCGCGGTGACGCATGAAGTCGACATGGGGACCCTCATCGGATTGATGGCAGGGGCTATCGGGATCGCGTTGGGTGGTTGGGGATTGGCGCACTATTTGTACGCGATCAAGCCAGGGACCGCGGATGCCTGGTCGGAACGGTTTGCCGGGGCCTATCGGACGCTGTTGAACAAATACTACGTGGATGAACTGTACGACGCCGTGATCGTCGAGCCTTGCAAACGGCTTGGCCGGCTATGGGATTGGATCGATCAGCACGTCATTGATCGCTTCATCAGAGGGATCGATCGCGGGGCCGACGTGAGTGCGGCCGGAGTGACCTGGACCGAAAAACACGTGATTTACGCGGGGCTCAACGTGATCGGGTACGCTAACCATCTGGCGGCTTGGTCATGGCGAAAATTGCAAACAGGCTTGGTCAACCATTACGCCGCCGTGATCGTGATCGGTTTATTTCTGATCACGCATTTTATCCTCGTGTGGTTGACCGGAACCTCTCTCTTGTAGGGTTGAGTGATTGGCGATGCTTGAAGAACTGGAATTCGGCTTCCCGATTTTGTCGATGCTGCTCTTTGTTCCGCTTCTCGGGGCGATCGGGTTGTGGGCATTACGGGATACCGGGCTGATCAAGAAGACGGCGCTGGGCGTCGCGCTCTTTGAGTTGGCGCTGGCCGCACTCTTATTGCTCCGGTTCATCCCGGAATCCGCGGCCATGCAATTCAGCGAACGGCTGAGCTGGATTCCGGCTCTGGGCATTTCCTATCACCTGGCCGTGGACGGTATCAGCATCCTGTTCGTCGGCCTTTCGGCCTTCATCACGGTCCTGATCATTCTCTACTCCTGGGATACCGTGCAGGACAGGGCCAAAGCGTACTTCATGAGCATCCTGGCGTTGGAAACGACGATCATGGGGATTTTCGTGTCCATCGACCTGATTCTCTTCTTCGTGTTCTGGGAACTGATGCTTGTGCCCAGCTATTTCCTGATCAAGCTGTGGGGCGTGGGTGAGCACAAACACTACGCCGCACTCAAGTACGTGTTGTACACCCTGTTGGGCAGCGTGTTCATGCTGGTCGGTTTCGCCCTGCTGAGTTTGAATTACCACGATGTCACGAATACGTATAGTTTCGATTTGCTGGACCTGTTGAAAGTGCCGGTTCCGGTTTCGGATCAGCTCTTGATCTTCTGGTTCATCTTCATGGGGCTAGCCTTCAAAGCTCCGGTCTTTCCATTCCACACGTGGTTGCCGGACGCGCTCGTACAAGGGCCGATCGGGATGTCCGTGGTCTTGGCGGGCGTCAAATTGGGTACGTACGGGTTCCTGCGATTCAGCTTCCCGTTGCTGCCGGAAGCTTCGACCAATGCCACGGTGGTAGTGATCGTCATGAGTCTGGCGCTGGCCGCCATTGTCTGGGGGGCCATTATCGCCATCATGCAAGCGGACTTCCGACGCCTGCTCGTCTTCAGCAGCATCAGCCACTTGGGGTTCGTCGTGTTGGGCCTGTTCGCCTTGAATTTCCAGGGTCTGCAAGGCAGCTTGCTGCAAATGATCAATTTGGGATTTACCACCGCCGGGCTCTTTTTCCTGGCCGGGTTTCTCTATGACCGGCTCGGCAATACGCTCCTCGACAATTGCGGAGGAATCGCTTCGAAAATGCCTCTCCTGGCCACCTTTTTCCTGATCATCGGAATGGCCTCGATCGGATTGCCCGGGACGAATGGATTCATTGGGGAATTTTTGATCCTGCTCGGCGCCTTTCAAGCGCATTGGGTATACGGGGCCGTGGCTGTCTCGGGCGTGATCTTCGCCGCGGCCTATTTTTTGTGGTATTACGAGCGGGCGATTTTCGGCCCCATCGGCGAGCACGTCCCGCAAGTGCTCAAGGACCTGACCCAACGCGAAACGATCATCGCCGTGTCCCTGTGTGTCATGATTTTCTGGATCGGGCTCTACCCCTCACCATTTTTGCGAATGGTCAACGGCTCGGTGCAAGCCGTGGTGGACCGGTTGGACCGCGGGTCGGTCGCGAGCATTGAACAGGATGGAACACTGTTGTCCCATGCCGTGGTTTCCGAATCCGGAGGGAAGGACTAAACGATGGGACAGTTGGCCTTACTGGCAACCCTGTTTGCCCCGTTCCTGGGGTCGATCGTATTGCTGTTCATTCCCAATCGTCAGCCGTTCCTGGTGCGTGTCGTCGCCGCGGCCTCCGCCGGGGTGTCGCTACTTGCCTCGCTCTACGTGTTTCTGGCCTATGACCCCGACAAGGGAGGTTTCCAGTTCATCACCAATTGGGCGTGGTCCGAAGAATTGGGAATAGGTTTTCACATCGGAGTGGATGGAATCGGGGCACCCCTGGTTTTTGCATCGGCCATTCTGCTGTTCGCGGGCATCTTCATTTCGTGGCACATCAAGGATCGCACCAAGGAATTTTATATCTTCCTGTTGATCCTGGCGGCGGCGACCATCGGGGTGTTCATGTCGTTGGACCTGTTCTTCCTCTACTTCTTCTATGAAATGTCGGTGTTGCCCATGTACGTGCTGTTGGGCGTGTGGGGGAGTCATACCAAGGGCTATTTGAGCATGACCGATGAGGAGGGTCGCAAGCTCAGGGATTCGGTCGGGTTCATCCTGAACTTCGGGTCGAACAGCAAGGAATACGCCGCGATGAAGCTTACGCTGTTTCTCTCGGCGGGAGCGGTGTTCGCATTGATGGGCATCCTGCTGATTTACCATTTCTCGCCCGTCCAGACGTTCGATATTCTGGTGTTGCGGGAAGTAGCCCATTTCGACGGCACGCTGGCGACGATCATCTGGGTGTTGGTCTTCTTCGGTTTTGCGTCCATCGCACCCATTTGGCCGTTGCATTCCTGGTCGCCCGTCGGTCACGCCGCGGCGCCGGCCGCGACCAGTATGCTGCATGCCGGCGTGCTGATGAAGCTCGGGCATTTCTCCATTATTCGCGTGGCCTATGAAATCCTTCCCGATGCCACGCGGGAACTTATGCCCATCGCCGCGGTGTTGTGCGTGTTCAGCATTATCTACGGCGGGTTCGTGGCGTATTTCGCCAAGGACACGAAGTACGTCATCGGCTATTCCAGTTCCAGTCACATGGGCTACGTGTTCCTGGGCATGGCCGCCCTGGATTACATCAGCCTGACCGGCGCGGTGATTTACATGTTCGCGCACGCGTTGGCCACGGGCATGCTCTTCGCCATGGCAGGGTGGGTCTACGACCAAACCCATACCCGGGATATTCCATCCCTGGGCGGGCTGGTCAAGAACATGCCGTTCCTGGCCGGGGCCTTTATTATCGCCTGCATGGCGTCGGTCGGGATGCCGGGCACCGTGAACTTTATCGCCGAAATCATGATTATCGTCGGCTCGTGGGAGAAATATCCGTTCCAGGTGGTGGTGGCCGTGTTGGGGATCGTCTTGACGATGGCCTATCTGTTCAAAATGATGCGCGGCCTGTTCTACGGACAAATGTCGCCTGAATACGCGCATGCCCGTGACACGTCGCACTGGGTGGACCGCCTTCCGCTGCTCCTGATGATCGGCTGCAGCATCTTCTTCGGCATCTTCCCCATGCATTTTTATAACGTCGTGCGCTCCACGGTCGTGCCGATGTTGGATCGAATCAATCAAGTGGCTCCGCTGGTTACGCAAAATACCACGGGACTCTTGCCGTAAACGTCAGTTCCCCTCCTTTGTAAGGAGGGGCGGAGGGGAGGTAGACTCCGGCCTCCGAAAGGGATGCGACCTCATGCAAACTGTTCGCCGTTATTCGGACTCTACCCCGCCTATCCTCCCCTTACAAAGGGGAGGGATTATGATGCTCAACGAAGATGACATTTGACCTTACCCTATCGGGCTCAGACCTCCTTCTTCTGGCGCCGGAGATTTTCCTCACCATCTGGTTGTGCGTGGTGTTGGCCGTCGACTTTACTTTTAAACGGATCGACCACGAAAATCTGGCCTACCTGAGTGTGGGTGGCGTGATTGCCACGCTCATCAACCTGATCTGGTTCGATTACACCGGGGTCCAGGGTGCCTTGTTCAAGGACATGTTTGTCCTGGATGGAATGGCGATCTTCATCAAGATTCTGGTGTTGATCTCAACGGCGCTGGTCCTGTTGGCTTCGATCGATTACGTCAAATCGTTCAAGTTTTTCCGGGGTGAATACTACTTCCTGGTCATGATGTCGGCCTTGGGCATGATGTTCATGGCCTCGGCGCAGGATCTCCTTTCCGTCTTCGTCACGTTGGAATTTTCCACCTTCGGCTTTTACGTGCTGGTGGCGTATCTGCGGGAAGACCAGAAGTCCAGCGAGGCCGGGCTGAAGTTCTTCATCCTGGGCGTGTTCGCCGCGGGGTTGCTGGCGTATGGGATCAGTCTCGTCTATGGCGAAACGGGAACGCTGGTGTTTTCCGAAATGGCGTCGACGCCCGGCAGCATCGGGCTGGCCATCGGTTTCGTCATGATCTTCGCCGCCCTGGGCTTCAAAATCGGGGCCGTGCCCTTTCATTCCTGGATTCCCGATACCTATCAGGGAGCCCCCACGCCCGTCACCGCCTTTCTGTCGATTGCGCCGAAAGTTGCGGCGTTAGCCATTCTCATCAGGATGTTCTATATCGCGCTGGCGACCTTCAAACCCATGTGGGCTCTCCTGTTCGTCGTGGCCTCCATCGTGTCCATGACCTACGGCAATATCGTGGCCATCGCCCAGAAAAACATCAAACGGCTACTCGCGTATTCCGGCATTGCGCAAATCGGCAACGTCATGATCGGCATGGCTGCCGGCACCAAACGGGGGAGTGACGCGATCCTCTTTTACTTGCTCACCTACCTGTTCGCCAACCTGGGCGCGTTTGCCGTAGTCATCGGCGTGAGCAACCTGATCAAGAGCGATGAGATTGAAGATTACAACGGGTTGAATCGCCGGTCGCCGTTTCTCGCGGCCGCCATGCTGCTCTTTCTGTTGTCGCTCGCCGGCGTGCCGCCGCTCGCCGGCTTCATCGGCAAACTCTATATCTTCGTCGCGGCCATCGAACAGGAACTCTATACGCTGTTGATCGTCGGGCTGATCAACATCGTGATTTCCATGTACTACTACCTGGTCGTGGTCAAAAAGATGTACATCAACGAACCCCACGACCCCACGCCGCTCTCGGTATCGACCCCGTTGAAAACCGTCATCTTCGTCGGCATCGCCGGCACCCTGCTTCTCGGCATTTACCCCAAACCCTTCATCGACTGGGCCGTCGCCACCACCCTGATGTTCTCCAATATAGCTGCGCCCACGGCGTCGGATCCCGCCGTGTTGATCTCCCTGGCAGGCGGATAACGCTAACCTCTGTTCTTCGTTTTCAAGGCGGAAAAGTGTCCGTAGCTTCTCGGTGCGTTGTCACGTGTGTTTAGGTGTGTTAAAGCAGAAGAAGAGCGAGACAGAAAGATGGGTCGGGACTTTTCCAAACTGAAGCGACCGCGATACGCTATGCCGGATTTTGTCAGGCAGGCGCTGGATGAGAGTGGCTTGATGGAAGCCTATCAAAAGCGTCCGGCGTATCAGCAGAATGATTACGTCGGTTGGATAAATCGTGCCAAGCGCCGGGAGACACAAGAAAAACGGCTGCGCCAGATGCTTGAAGAACTCGAAAAAGGCGGCGTCTACATGAAGATGAAACACGCGCCCTCTGCATAGAAGAACTAATAAGACCCAGTAACAAGAATAACGCCTATGAAACAGTTACAGGAAGATTTGTGGCAAAGCACGATCCATAGCATGGGCTCGTTAAACACTCATGCGTACTTCCTCCGGCGACTGGCGGGGAACGTGCTTTTTTACAATACCGGCAACGAGGGCGATCTCGAGAAAATAGCTGAGTTGGGAGGTATCCGGTTCCAACTTCTCAGCCACCGGGATGAATCGGGTCTGTCGTTGAACCGTATCAAAGGCCTGTTCGGTTCCAGGTTGTGTTGTAGTGCCCTGGAAGCTCCGATTATCGGTAACGATGCGTCGGTGGATATAATCTTTCAGGCAGAAGATCATCACCTGGGCGATATTGACATCATCCATACCCCCGGTCATACCGAAGGCAGCATTTGCTTTTTCTACAAGTCGCCTTTTGGGAAGTCCTACCTTTTTACCGGCGATACGATCTTTCAGTCGGGTGGGAAGTGGGCGACCCTGGCATTCCCGCAGGCAGGTGGCAGCAAGGCGTCGCTTGCCGAAAGCCTGTTACGGCTGCGAGACCTCAATCCCGACATTGTCATGAGCAGTGCTTTCGTCGGGAACGTGTCAGTCGTGGAAGTCACCGGCGACGAATGGGCTCAAGCCATTGATGACAACGTCAGCCGCTTGAGGAAAGAGTCGTGACTTTCTCTAACAGTTTATTTACACCGGATTCCCCTCAAGGGGGGAGTGATTCGGGAAGACCCTACTTGGTCTTTTTGACGTAGACTTTGTACACGGTTTTGGGGTTCGTCTCTTCTTCTTCGAGGCCGACCCATTCGTGGCCGGTGGTTTGGCACCAGGCGGGCATGTCTTTCTTGATGCCTTCGTCATCGGAGAGGACTTCGAGGACCTGACCCGTGGTGAGTTCCTTGATTTTCTTGGAAGTGAGAATAATGGGCATGGGGCAGAAGTATCCCAGCGTGTCGAGCGTGATATCGGATTCGATCATGTGAAAACTCTCCGGCTTTTTCCCCTCACCCTTCCCTCTCCCTCAAGGGGAGAGGGTAAGACTTTTCGAGAGGAGAGGAATTATTGATCAAATAAACAAATTCACCGAGCCGTCTTTGGCTTCCGCGAGGTAGGTTGAGACTCCGGCGAGCTGATCCACGCCGTCGATCAAGGTTTCCTTTGAAATGCCCAGCAAGCCCAACGTGGTGGTGCACGCGATCATTTTGACGTCCAGGTCTTGCGCGGTTTCGATCAGTTCGGGGACCCCGGGCATGTGATTCTCACGCATGACCTTCTTCATCATCGTGGTGCCCAGTCCGCCGTAGTTGAACTTTGAAAGGGGCAGGCTTGCGGCGCCTCCTTTGTTGAGCCAGCCGAAGGCCTTGCGCAGCAGGTCTTTGGCGGCACTGGTCGCGCCGGGTTTCCGAATGACGTTCAACCCCCAGAAGGTGAAGAACATGGTCACCTGCATGCCCATGGCGGCGGCGCCCGTGGCGATGATGAAGGCGGCCATGGCTTTATCCATGTCTCCGCTCAGGAGCACGATGGTCACCCGTTCCGGTTTGGATTCCTGAAGCTCGGCAAGGGCCGCGGTTGGTTCGACTTGGGTCATGGTCATGGGATCACCTGTTTTGATCGGCTAGAGGGTCGATGCTCGCAAGCATGAAAACCTATCAGGAGTTGTATATCACCTTTTTGAGGTTGTCAACAAAGCACGATTGCAGTAAAGGAACCTCTGATTTATTGTGATAGCGGGATGCAGGGCAAGGCGTCCCGGAGCGAAACCCGAGGCTTATCAGAGAGATAGGGGAGGGTTGAGCGAGGACACAACGCCGCCATGCGCCCGATAGTGCACTAAATCAGAGGTTCCTAAACAGGGATATGGCCGGCATGGTCGAGAGCATTCCCAATTTCAGCGAAGGCCGCGATTCCGGCGTCATCGAAAAGCTCAAGGACGCCCTCGTTTTGGTCCCAGGCGTTGCCCTGCTGGACGAGCACCGGGACGGGGACCACCATCGATGCGTCCTGACCGTGGCCGGGTCCGTCGAGTCGATGAAGGAGGCCGCTTTTTCGGTGGTTGCCAAGGCTTCGGAATTGATCGATCTTCGGCAGCACGCGGGCCAGCACCCTCGTCTCGGGGCCTGTGACGTGTTGCCGTTCGTCCCGCTGTCGGGCGCGACGATGGAGGAATGCGTCCGGCTCGCGCATCGGGTCGGGGAGCGAATCGGGCGGGAGTTACGCATGCCGGTATTTCTGTATGAGGAAGCCTGCGAACGACCCTTTCGGAAACGCTTGGAACAGATCCGGAAAGGCGGCCTGGAAGCCTTGAGGCAGCGGATGGCCATTGACCGGGACTGGGCTCCGGATTTCGGTCCGGTCGATCCGCACCCGGCGGCCGGCGTGATCGTGGTTGGAGCCAGAAATCCGCTCGTCGCCTTCAACGTGTGGTTGGAGAGTCATGATGTGTCCCTGGCGCGGGAGATCGCCCGGAGCATTCGAGCATCGAGAGGCGGGCTGCCCGCGGTCAAGGCCATCGGGCTGGAACTGAAAAGCCGGGGTTGCGTACAGGTGTCGATGAATCTCACCGACTATCGTCAAACACCCGTTCACGCGGCATTCGAAGCCGTGAAACGGGCAGCGGCTCTCAAAGGCGTCGCCGTGGCGAAAAGCGAACTGGTAGGGCTGATCCCGCAGGAAGCCCTTGCGCAGACGGAGGGACACGATCTTCAGATTGATGCTTTGACGCAGGAGCAAACCCTGGAGCATCGACTCGGGCAATGTGGGTTGGGGCTAGGGGCTGGTTTGTAGGGACCGGCGATCGCTGGTCCCTACGGCTTTTCATTACACAAAGACAGGTAAAGGTCACGGACAATGAAACGGTTTGCGCAACGACTGGTCAGTGCTCCCGCGTTTGAATACGTGATTATCGGGCTCATAGTCGGGAACGGGGCGTTGTTGGGCATGGAGACGTCTCCCGACTTGGTCAGCCAATACGGAGAATGGATGCACCTGGGAAACCAACTCGTGTTGGGGGTGTTCATTCTCGAAGCCCTGGTGAAGATGATCGCTGTAGCCCCGCAGGTTGACCGGTATTTTCGGGACGGGTGGAACGTCTTCGATTTTTCGGTGATCGTGTTCTCGCTGGTTCCCGCGACCGGCGAGTATGCCATGATCGCCCGGCTCGCCCGGTTATTGCGGGTCTTGCGGTTGATTTCCACGATTCAGGAACTGCGCCTGATCGTCTCGACGCTCGTGCGCTCCATCCCGAGTATGGGCCACGTCATGCTCCTGATGAGCATCATCTTTTACATTTATGCGATTACGGGCTACCAACTGTTTCACGAACATGATCCCGTCCATTGGCGAAACCTGGGTATCTCCCTGTTGTCGTTGTTCCGGGTCGTGACGCTGGAGGATTGGACGGACATTATGTATACCGCCATGGAATTGCACCCGATGGCCTGGCTGTATTTCGTCAGTTTCGTGGTGGTCGGCACGTTCGTCGTGATCAATCTCTTCATCGCGGTGGTGCTCAACAATCTGGAAGAAGCCAAGGCCGAGCGCCTGCGGGAACTGGAACAACCCGTCTCGCGGGAAGAAATCCTGCGCGACCTTCGTTCAACCCGGAAGGCCTTACGCCGCTTGGAGGAACGACTGGATCGCCAGGGTGAATCCTGACGGCGTGCCTCGTGCTTATGACTCGATCCGCCGCGCAATCGTCATGACGCCCTTCTGAAAATCTCCTGTCGCCATGGTTGAAGACCAGGACAGCCGTATGGCAGGTGCGTCTTCTTCCGGATAGTCCACAAAGGGTTTCACGACGATTCTCGATTCGGATGCCAGCCGCTTGACGAATGCGCCATGATCCAGCGAGTCCGGGCCTTTGAACGTGAAGATGCCGGGAGCATGGGGTCCCTGCCATTCCAGGAAACGACAATTCCGGCGCCCGCCCAGCAGTTCCTTGGCCGTTTCCCGGAAGGTCCGTTGTGGTTCCGTGTCAATGCCTTGGTGACACCGTTGTTCGCAGGCCTTGGCGAGTCCCGCAATGAGCCCGATGTTGTGCGTCCCGATTTCAAATGAGCCGGCCGGCGACCCACCGGGTTGTTCTGCTTCGATCCCGCGGTAGCGGGGATGGGCAAAAAAGCTCTCACGCATCACCATCGCTCCCGTGCCGAGAGGCCCTTCGCACCACTTGTGTCCGGCAAAAAAGTAGGCGTCGAAATCCAGCGCATTCAGATCGACGGGGATGTGCCCGACGGCTTGCGCACCGTCGATAATGACCAGACAGCGCCGTGCCCTGGCCATTGAAGCCACTTCATGGACGGGGAAGACACGCCCGTCAACGTGCGACACGTGGCTCAGCACGATAGCCTTGACGCCGGGTTCGTCGAATCGTTCTTCCAGCGTCTGCAGGAACGTGTGAATGGACGTTGGCCTGACCGGACGAACGTGGACGCCGTCGCGTTCCAGCGCACGAAGCTGTTTTGTAATCGAAGGGTTTTCATGTGTCGTGGTGAGAACGGTATCGCCCGGTTCCCACTTCAAAGAAGAAAGCAAGAGATAATGTGCCGTGGATGCGTTGGTGGCAAACGCGATGCTCGAAGAATCGTTGACGTGTAACAATGCGCCGACTTTTTGCCGGCAATCACTGACCTTCTTGAGGTACCACTCGATGCCCGCTTCCGAATACAAATAGCGTTTGAACTCGGCCAGCGTCCGTTCGACCTCCTCTTCAGCTTCTGGAAGAGCCGGACACAGGGCCGCGTAGTTCAGGTAGATCATGGGTGTCAGCCGGACGGCTTTTGGGCCAGGGCAAGTCCGTGAAGTTCGGCCGGATCGGTATACCAAGCCGTGGGGGTAAATCCCGCGCCGGTCAACAGGGCTTCCACGTGGCGATGCGTATATTTCCTGCTGATTTCCGTGAGGATTTCTTCTCCCTCTTCAAGGCGAAGGGTCAACTCCAATTCGGGAATGGGGATCACTTGATCGCGAACCGACCGAAGGTGCATTTCAATTTGCTGTTCGTCATGATTGAACCGGGCCACGTGGTCGAAGTTGTCAGGATCGAATTCCGCTCCAATCACGACCTTCAACACGGACAAGATGTTCTTGTTGAACGCGGCCGAGAGCCCGGCCGAATCATTATACGCGGCTTCCAGGTGCTCCACGTCCGTGATGAGTTGAACGCCAAGGAGAAAAAAATCATCCGGATCCATTTCCTGAGCGACCGACGACAGAAAGGCCGGGGCCGCTTCAGGTCCCAAGTTGCCGATGGTCCCGCCCAAGAACACGACCAGGCGTCGTCCGCCCTGCGGAATGTGTTCCAAATGGGCCAGGAAATCCCCAACCACCCCATGCACGTGTAACCCTTCGTATTCCTCAACCAGTTCTTGCGCCACTCGTCGCACGATGCCCTCGCTGAAATCAAAGGGCACGTAAAACCGGAGCCGGTTCGTCCGGGCCATAGCATCCAACAGGACCCGGGTTTTGGTGGCTGCTCCGGAGCCCAATTCGACCAATTCCTCGGCACCGGTTCGCGCGATCACGTCATCGGCCACGGTTTTGAGCAATTGGTGTTCCGTGCGAGTCGGGTAATATTCGGGCACGGCGCAGATCCGTTCAAAGAGCGCGGAGCCGTGATCATCGTAAAAATACTTCGTCGGCAATCGCTTCGGTTTCGACAGCAGCCCCGAGCGAAGTTCGTCCTTGACGGCATCGGGGTCCTGGTTGGCCAGGTGCACGTCGATCGTGATGTTGGATTGCTTAAGCATGAACGCGCATCATGATGAAAGGGTGAGGGATAGCGTCGTTGGGAGGAGTGAAATCGTGGAACTGTACTGTAACGGGTCGCTCGCTTTTTGTGCAAGGTTCAGGGTTGGACGCCGTGCGGTCTGACCCACGTTTCCACCCGGCTGAGAAACCCGTCGATCACTAATGCCAGGGCGGCCGCGGGTAAGGCTCCTGAAAGGATCACGGTCGTGTTGGCCATTTGCAGGCCCGCGACAATCGGCACGCCCAGGCCGCCCGCGCCGATGAACGCGGCCAGCGTGGTCGTGCCCACGGTGATGACCCCTGCCGTGCGGACGCCGGCCATGATCACGGGCGCGGCCAACGGGAGCCGTACCCAATGGAGGATTTGCCACTCCGTCATGCCGAGGGCGCGAGCCGCGTCCACGGCCTGGGGTGCGGCATCGCGAAGGCCCGAATAGGTATTTCTGACGATCGGGAACAGGGAATAAATCCATAAGGCGATCACGGCCGGCAGCATACCGATGCCGAACACCGGGATCATGAAGGCGAGTAACGCGATAGACGGGATCGTTTGAGTCAGTCCGATGCCTCGAATGACGGGTTCGGCAATGGCTTGATGACGTTCGAGCAGCAAGCCCAAAGGCACGGCCAACAGAATTCCCAAGCCCAAAGCCAGTCCGGCCAATGTCAGATGTTCGATTATTCGCCCCCCAAGATCCGTTCGCTTCGACCACATATAAGCAAAGAGCCCTTCCTGATGAGAAACCGGCTGTGTCCCGGTGTCTTCTGTCGTAAAAAGATGAAGGGCCGACAGGGCATCGCGGGCCACCACCTCCAGCGGTTCCCCTCCTTCCTGCAATCGATAATTCAGTTGCCTCATGGTCTTGTCGTCGAACGCGTTGGTCAGCAAACCCAGGACCCCTCCCAACTCGGGGTGTTGCGCAAGGGTGGAGCCTCGAATCAATCCCGACGCTTCATAGGGCGGGAAAAAGTGGAGATCGTCTTCGAGCACCACGAAGTCATACTCGGCGAGCCGCCCGTCGGTCGTATACACGTCCAGCACGTCGATCTCGCCGGCAGCGGCCGCCTGGTACTTGAGCGACTGTTGCATGGCCTGCACGCGTTGAAAGGAAAGGCCATATCGGGTTTCCAGGCCGGGCAATCCATCGGGCCGGTTGATGAATTCATATCCGAGTCCGGCGGTCAGGGAAGGCGCAATCTCGGCGAGATCCGAAATGGTTCGCAAGGGAGTGCCGGCCGTGAGAGAGCGGGGGACGGCAAGCGCATAGGAATTGTCAAACCCCAGCGGATTCAGCCACCACACGTCCCAACGTTTGAGAAATTCCGCGCGCACGGCGTTGAGCGCCGTTCGTGGGTCTCCGGTCGGCGGTTGCCGGAGAATGCTGACCAGCCCGGTGCCCGTGTATTCGGGATAGAGGTCGATGGCGCCGGTACGAAGCGCTTCAAAGCAAACTTGGGTGCCCGCCAGTCCCAATCGCCGTTCCACGGAAAGGTCCGTGCGGGCTTCGATGAGTTGAGCGAAGATTTCGGCCAGGAGTTTGTTCTCCATAAAATTTTTCGAGCCGACGACAATGCGGTCACCCTGGGGAAAGGCCGGCATGGGCGGCAAGACGAAGAAGACCAGCGCCGCGCAACACAGAGAACGAAGCAGTCCGGTCATGCGTGCGCTCCGTGGGATTGATGGCGGAGCAATTGCACCACGTAGTCGTGGGCCGGAGCATTGAGCAGGTCGACCGGGGTTCCGATCTGCAAGAGACGACCTTCCTTCAGCACCGCGATGCGGTCGCCGAGTTGCAAGGCTTCGTCCACGTCATGGGTGACCATGATCATGGTTTTGTTGAGGCGTTGTTTCAGACTCAGAAATTGACGCTGGAGTTCGTGACGGGTAATCGCGTCGAGGGCGCCGAAGGGTTCGTCGAGGAGGACGATCCCGGGATCGGCCGCCAAGGCGCGCGCAAAGGCCACGCGTTGTCGTTGCCCGCCGGACAATTCAATGGGATAACGCGTTCGAAACTGTTGCGGCTCAAGCTGAACAAGGTTCAGGAGTTCATGCACCCGGCTTGTTCGTCGTTCGGGTTCCCATCCGAGTAAACGCGGCACTAGGCCGACGTTCTCTTCGACGGTCCAATGCGGCAGCAATCCGGCGTCCTGCTGCACGTACCCGACGCGGCGACGGAGATCGATGGGGTCTTTGACTCGTACCGGTTCGTCATGGATGCACACCTCTCCCGAGCTGGGATGGGTCAACCCGTTGAACAACCGGAGCAGGGTGGTTTTACCGGACCCGCTTTCCCCGATCAGGACGAGGGTTTCTCCTTCAGCCACTTCGAGATCAATGTGTTCGAGGACACGAACGTCAGGGCCGAACTCCTTGCTCACGTCGCGGATACTCAGGACAGGTGGGTTCATCGTTCCCTCCAACTCCCTCTCCCTTGGAGGAAGAGGGGGCTTCTTGATTTTCCTCCTTTGTAAGGAGGGGATAGGGGAGGTAGAAGGTTTGTATTTTTTCTTGACAAGACCGGTGACGGATATATTACAAAGCGAAAGAGCTTATCGGCTCCCCCGCGACGCAGTCAGCGTAGCCTCGCAGATGTACAATGTCTGATCCCCCGGGAATTATGCCCCGTTTGGTTGAAATACGGAAGGAATTATCCGCGGCGCGGGCGTGCACCGATCACATCTTTTCCCTGTTCCGACCGGAGACGCTCTATCAGCGCCCGATTCCGGAACGCCATCGCCTCGTGTTTTACCTCGGCCATCTGGAGGCGTTCGATTGGAACCAGATCTGTCGCTGGACGTTGGGGCAGTCTTCTTTTCATGACACGTTCGATTCACTGTTCGAGGCGGGGATTGATCCCGAGGTCGGCTCGGCACAGGCAGACGTGCCTTCGGACTGGCCTTCGCTCGAAGAAATCCGGCGTTACAACGTCAAAGCGCGGGAATCGGTCGATCGAGCGCTGGAAGACGCTCCGGAAACAGTCCTGCGCATGGCGGTCGAGCACCGGTGGATGCACGCGGAAACCACGGCCTACCTGTTGCATCACGTGACGCACGACGGCAAAACTGCTCCGTCATTGTCGCCACCTCCTGCAAGTCCGTCTCCCGGTCACGTTATGATCGACGTTCCGCAGGGCGCGGCGACGCTCGGCCGTTCCGACGGGTTCGGCTGGGATAATGAATTCAATGAACATCGGCAAGACGTACCGGCCTTTGCGATCAGCAAGTACAAGATCACCAACGAACAATATCGGGCATTCGTCGAACAAGGCGGTCCCGTCCCCCCGTTTTGGGTCAAGTGGGGCGAGCGCTGGTTCCTGTCGACAATGTTCGAAGACGTTCCGCTTCCCCCGCATTGGCCCGTCTACGTGTCCCTGCGAGACGCGCAGGTCTATGCGCAATGGGCCGGGCTCTCACTGCCGACCGAAGCGCAATATCATCGCGCGGCGTACGGGACGCCGGGCGGCGAAGAGCGCGCCTATCCCTGGGGTGACGAGATCACCAACGGCGTGCACGGTAATTTTCATTTTCGGTTTTGGAACCCGGTCCCCGTCACGGCCAATCCGCAAGGTGACAGTGCCTTCAGGGTGTCCCAGTTGGTCGGAAACGGATGGGAATGGACATCGACGCGGTTTCATCCCTTTGAAGGCTTCGAGCCCTATCCCACCTATCCCGGATACTCCGCGCGCTTCTTCGACGACGACCATTTCATCGTCAAAGGCGGCGGCCCCACCACGGCTTCGTGCCTGTTACGTCGCTCATTCCGGAATTGGTTTCGCCAGGACTATCCCTACGCCCACGCCGGCTTCCGGTGTGTGCAAAACACCTGACCGCTTTTTGCCTTAGACGGAACCAAAAGAGAACGTCTCTTTGATGAGTTTACCAGATTCGGCGAACGCCGTATTGATCGAAGAGTGTCTCAATGGAGATGAGAACGAGGTTGCGCCCCAGGGCCTGGGCTATCAGCAATCGGTCGAATGGATCGCGAAGGGGACCCTGCAACGCGCCGGCGCGGGCCGCGTCCTCCACGGTGACGGGCAACTCGCCGAAGCCCTGGTCGGCAATGGCTCCGGGTATATCGGGCGCGACCGCGTCGGCGCTGGGAAGTTTGCCGATACGGTGCTTCGTGGCAATCTCCCAAGCGGACGCCGCGCTGACGAGGATGTTGTTGTCCTCGTTTTCGATGACCTGCCGAGAGGATTGCGGAAGGCGTGTGTCGTCCGTAAGCCACCAGAGAAACGTGTGGGTGTCCAGCAGCGCCAGCACTGCGACTCACCGTTCCCTGGTCTTATATTCACCCTCCCATGCCCTTAACTCATCTTCCGGCAACGGGTCGAAGAAACTGTCGGGGACAGCGATCTTTCCCTTGAGCGTTCCGGGTCGGCGCTTGCTACGGCGCTGGCAGGCCACGAGTTGGGCAACCGGCTTTCCGTTGCGCGCAATGACCACTTCCTCGCCACCCTCGACTTGCGCAAGCAGACGTGACAGGTTGGTTTTCGCTTCATGAACGTTCACTGTGACCATCGCTGCCTCCTTGATAGTTATTAGCTAATGCTATAGCTAACAAGATGGTCTGTCAAGCGGATGTACGGGGCCGCCATTTTTACTCCGGCAGACGAATGCGTTCGACTAATGCCCTGATCTTGGCAGGCGGGGGCGGGGTGCATTGCGAGATTGTCAGTGCGACGTACAGGTTCAGGATCATGCCGACCGTGCCGATGCCTTCCGGCGAAATGCCGAGAAACCAGTTGGCCGGGACGTTCTCCGCCATGGGCGCGATGAACACGCCTTTGAAATACAGGATGTAGCCCATGGTAAAGATGAGCCCCGTCAGCATCCCGGCAATGGCGCCCCATTTGTTCATACGGGTACTGAAGATGCCCAGCAGGATGACCGGGAACAGGGACGAGGCGGCCAGTCCGAAGGCGAACGCCACCACCTGGGCCACGAAGGCCGGGGGATTGGACCCGAGATACCCCGCGATGGCAATGGACACGGCCGCGGCGATACGGCCAGCGGTCAATTCCTTTTTTTCCGGCAGGTTTTTCGCGAAGGTGCTTTTCAGGATGTCGTGCGACACGGCCACGGAAATGACCAATAACAGGCCCGCGGCGGTGGACAGGGCCGCGGCAATGCCACCGGCGGCAATCAAGGCAATCACCCAATCGGGCAGGCCGGCAATTTCCGGGTTGGCCAACACCATGATGTCCCGGTCCACGTAGACTTCATTGGCAAAGGGCGCGCCCTCGGCCACGTCGCCGGAACCCGGATTCGTGACCAGGCGTTGCCCCGATTCGCCGCTGGCATCGCCGGCGAAGACGGGTTTGCCGCCGGCGAAGGCTTGGCCGGCCGCGTGCTGGACGTGGCCGTCGCGGTTGTGATCGTACCAGGCGATCAGGCCCGAGTTTTCCCACGTACGAAACCAGCCCGGCATGGTCTCATACGCGGTGCCCGTACCGTCGGGGCCGTTGACGGTCGTAATGAGATTCAACCGCGCCAGGCCGCCGACGGCCGGGGCCACGGTATAGAGCAGGGCGATAAAGACCAGAGCCCAGGCCGCGGACCGTCGTGCATCAGCCACGTGAGGCACGGTAAAAAACCGCACGATCACGTGGGGCAGGCCCGCAGTGCCCGCCATCAGCGCAAACGTAATCGCCAGCACGTTGATCATGGAACTATCGTTGAAGGGGTGCGTATACGCGGTGAACCCCAGGTCCATGAGGACCCGGTCCAGCTTCAGCAGCAGAGCGCCGGACCCATCCGCCATGTCGGACCCCAGGGCCAACTGCGGAACCGGGTTGCCGGTCAATTGCATGGAGATGAACACGGCCGGAACCGTATAGGCGAAGATCAACACGCAGTATTGCGCCACTTGGGTGTAGGTAATACCTTTCATCCCGCCGAGTACGGCGTAGACGAACACGATACCCATCCCGACGGCCAGGCCCACGTCGATGTCCACCTCGAGAAAGCGGGAAAACACGATGCCGACCCCACGCATTTGTCCGGCCACGTAGGTAAAGGAGATGAAGATGAGACACAGCGCGGCCACGAAGCGGGCCAAGTCCGAATCATACCGTTCACCGATAAACTCCGGCACGGTAAATTTGCCGAATTTTCGCAAATAGGGCGCAAGCAGCATGGCCAGCAACACGTACCCGCCGGTCCAGCCCATGAGGTACATGCTGCCTTCATACCCGAGAAAGGCGATCAGGCCCGCCATGCTGATGAAGGACGCCGCCGACATCCAGTCGGCCGCGGTGGCCATGCCGTTGGCCACGGGCGGGACGTGCTTGCCGGCGATGTAAAACTCACTGGTGCTGTGGGCCCGGGCCCAAAACGCAATCCCGATGTACACCACAAACGTGAACCCCACGACGACTGTCGTCAAAACCTGCAAACTCATGCGTCGTTCCCTGTGTCACGTTCGGCCCGGTAGCGTTGATCCAGTTTGGTGACTCGCCAATTGTAAAAGAAGATCAGGGCGACAAAGACATACATGGCCCCCTGTTGCGCAAACCAGAAGCCCAGCTTGTACCCACCCAGAGAAAAGCGATTCAGTTGTTCGACAAAGAGAATGCCGCAGCCATAAGACACCGCACCCCACAGCGTGAGGCACAAGGCAATCAGCCGCAGGTTGGCCTTCCAATAGTCGCTGGAACGAATGCTCATGGTGTCCCGGTTTCCCGTTGTGTGATGGCCGCCCAAATAGCCCTCGCCTCTTTCGCCGAATCATGGAACAAGGATTCAATCTGCCGTATAATGCCAAATTCATCGACAATTTTACACAAAAAGAAAGTCAGAATTGGTCGGTTTTGCGTAGCGTAACGTCCCCGACAATTCACTGGCCGCTTAAGTCTCCGCTCACTTCTTAAAGCCCCCAATGGACAAATCTCTTCCACGCTGGAATCCGCGGCGGTGGTACGGGGAACTCCGGCACGTCTGGCAGGATACCCGGCTGTTGGTTTTATCCGCGCAGATTGCGGCGATTTATGCGGCCGTGCTCATTCCGTTTAAGGTGGGGATTCCGATCATCCCGGGCTTTGTGGAGTTGAGACCGGCCAATGTGATTCCCATCGTCAGTTCGCTGCTCTTTGGTCCGGCCGCGGCGTGGGGGGCGGGGATCGGCAACGTGATCGGGGATTGCTTCGGGACGCTGGGACCGGCGAGTCTCTTCGGGTTTCTGGGCAATTTTCTCTATGGGTACGTGCCCTACCTGTTGTGGGGTAATCTGGGGTGGTTGTCGTCGGGGCGGGAACCCATGGTGCGTTCCTGGTGGCAAGGCGCAGAATTTGTGTTCGTTTGCGCCTGTGCGTCCATGGTGTGTGCCGCCACGATCGGGTGGGGCGTGGAACTGTTGGGCCTCCTTCCGTTTTGGCTCTTGTTTCCGGCTATTTTCTTGAACAACCTGGTGATGGCGACGTTACTCGGCCCGCCGCTGCTGTTGTTTCTCTATCCGCGGGTCAAGCAATGGAACTTGTATTACCGTGACTTGGCTCTCGTGGGAGTGCCCGGAAAGAGGCAAGACCGCTCCGGCGATGATCTCGTCTCCGCGCCTTCATCACAGTCGGCTATCGCCGAGTCCGTGGCCGTCTCCATTCAGGACGTGACGTTTCGCCCGATTCATGCGGAGCAGCCCGTGCTCAAACACGTGTCCCTCGTCGTCCCGCGTGGAGAATTGGTCGTGCTGATGGGACGGAGCGGATCAGGGAAATCGTCACTGTGTTATGCCTTGAACGGACTGGTGCCGCAGTTTATTCAAGGCGACTGGGCCGGTACGGTGACGGTACACGGACAATCCACGACTCAATCCCCGGTGTGGCAACAGGCGAACCGCGTCGGCATGGTGTTTCAGGATTTCGAAACGCAACTGGTCTCGACCAACGTGGAGGCGGAGCTTCGATGCGCCCTGGAGGCGCAGGGAGGCACGCACGATTTCGCCGGCGAAGAGTCCTTCCGCGAGCACGTGCGACGCCTCCTCGATATGGTCGGATTATCGGGTCTGGAACGGCGTGATCCCTTTTCCTTGTCGGGCGGGCAACGACAGCGCCTGGTCATGGCATCGGTCCTGGTCCGGGAACCGCAGGTGATCGTCATGGACCAACCACTGACCGATCTCGATCCCGCGGGCAGGCGGCAGTTTCGCCGGCTCCTGGAAGAACTGAAAGCCAAAGGGATCACCATCATGATCGCCGGGCACGGGATCGAAGACCTGATGAACGCGGACCGGGTGTGCGTGCTGGATGCAGGAGAGATGGTGTGGCAGGGCACCCCTCGCGAACTGCTCGGTCAGCCCGAGCTGGCCGAACGATACGGCGTGGCCCCATATCCGTTGGCCACATGTTTTCAGGGACAAGGGGTTCGGGCCTTACCAACGACGGTTGAAGAAGCCTGGCAATTGGCCGATACGCTCAACCTGAACATCGTCGCGCCGCAGTTTGACGGGCCGGGTCTGGGCTTTGCCCGTTCCGAGCCTCCGGCAACCGTGTTGGAACTCAGCAACGTGTCGGCTCAGTACCAGCCGGGCGTTCCGGCACTCTCCCGGGTTTCCGTGTCGTTTCAGGCCGGGGAATTCGTGGCGATTCTCGGACAGAATGGCTCGGGAAAAAGCACGCTTGCGAAATTATGTAACGGTCTCCTGTTGCCGTCGGAAGGCCGCGTTCTGGTCCTCGGGAACGATACCCAACAAACCGGGGTTTTATCGTCCCTCGTCGGATACGTCTTTCAAAATCCCGACCATCAGATTTTTGCGGAAACCGTGCGCAAAGAGATCGCCTTCGGCGCGGAGAATGCGGGATGTTCACCTGGCGATTGTGAAATCCGGGTCGCCGAAGCGCTTTCAGCGGTCGGGTTGACCGGGGCCGAAGAGCGCGACCCGTTTTCTCTGACGAAAGGCGAACGGCAGCGCGTGGCGGTCGCGTCGATCCTGGCTGCCCAGCCTCGCATCCTGATCGTGGATGAGCCCACCACCGGGCTTGATGCCGAAGAATCCTCTCGCATGATGAACATGATGCGCAGCCTGAACCAACAGGGCCATACCGTCATCGTGATTACCCACGACATGGGGATCGTCGCGAACTACGCGACGCGATGCGTGCTGATGCGGGACGGCGCCATATTGGCGGATGGGACGACCCGGGAAATTTTCTCGGACCCCGAACTCATCCGGTCGGCGGCGTTGGAGTTGCCGACCCTGACCCGGTTCGCTCAGCGGTGGGGCGTGACGCTACTGACAATCGAGGAAGTGCGGAAGGCTTGGCGCGCGTCATGAACCTGTCATTGTACGTGGATGCGCGGACGTGGGTGCACCGGCTGGACGGCCGGACAAAAATCCTTTGCCTGCTCGGGCTCTTTTCCCTGAGCCTGATCTTTTCAGATCCGGTGTATCTGTTGGGGCTGTGCGCCGGCGTTCTGGCCCTGGTCCTCTGGGCGCAAAGTCTTCACAATCTCAGGAAGATATGGATCCTGCTGGTGTTGCTGTTTGTGTATAGCGTCGTGCTCTGGCCCTTCTTCGTGGAGGGGACCACCCCGCTGTTCACGATGGGCGGGCTGACCGTCATGCAGGAAGGCGTGCTGTACGGCATGGGCATGGGCCTGCGGCTTAATGCCATGCTCATCAGCGGAATGGTGCTCCTGTCGACCACGGCCATTGAAGAGCTTGGCGAGTCCTCGAATCGATTGGGCGTGCCTCGCCCCCTGGGCTTTTCGTTGTCACTCGCTTTCCGATGGGTGCCCACGCTGCTCGGCTCGATCGGGGCCGTGATTCAGGCCCAGCGGTCGAGAGGGTTGGACGTGCACTCAAAGGGCGTGTTCGGAAAGATCCGCCGGTACCCGCCGTTGATCGTGCCGTTAATCGGTCATACCCTGCGCCAGACCAATCTGCTGGCCATGGCCCTGGAATCCAAGGGCTTCGGGGCCGGACAGGTTCAACGTCCCTTGTTTGTTTCGAGAATGCACGGGGCCGATTTCGCAGCGCTCGCGGTGATTGCCGTCCTGGTGCTGGGAAGTGTCTGGATGAGGTTCAACGGGTATGGTACTATTTGAACGGAACCGGTGACGTGCGGCGGACTCGCGCGTCCAACTTACGGCGTTTAGCAGGAAAGGTGGTGGCGGGATGAAAGGGTTTGTGGCTGTTGGGAAATTTTTGGTTGTCGTTTGTGTCCTCCTGGTGGTCCAGGGGCAATTACTCCTCGCGCAGGAGGGAGCTTCAACACAACCCACCAAGACCATCGTGGCCGACCTGCTGGACGTTGACCGGGACTTCTACATCGTGCGGGGTGAATACGGCGAGATTCAAATCGAAGCCACGCATAAAACCGAGATCACGGAAGAATTCGGATACGGGGATCGCATCAAGGCGCTGGTGCTCATGAACAACAAGGCGTTGAAGATCGAGCGCGCCGGACCCGATGACGTGACGGGCGTGACGGAAAATGTGGCAGCCCCGGCGCAGGCGCCGGAACCCCAACAAGCCGCCAAGGGGGAAGCCCCGGCACCGGCGGCGCAGCCCAAGCAACCGGAATCCAAAACCATTGTGGGCGATCTGCTGGACGTGGACCGGGACTTCTACATCGTGCGGGGCGAGCGGGGCGAGATTCAAATCGAAGCCACGCACAAGACCGAGATCACGGAAGAATTCGGCTACGGGGATCGCATCAAGGCCCTGGTGCTCATGAACAACAAGGCGTTGAAGATCGAGCGCGCCGGGCCCGATGACGTGGCGGGCGTGACGGAAAACGTGCCGGCCGCGGCGCAGGCGCCGGAACCTCAACAAGCCGCCAAGGGGGAAGCCCCTGCGTCGGCGGCGCAGCCCAAGCAACCGGAATCCAAAACCATTGTGGGCGATTTGCTGGACGTGGACCGGGACTTCTACATCGTGCGAGGCGAACGGGGCGAGATTCAAATCGAAGCCACGCACAAGACCGAGATCACGGAAGAATTCGGCTACGGGGATCGCATCAAGGCGAAAGTGCTGATGAACAACAAAGCCTTGAAAATTGAACGCGCCGGGCCCGATGACGAGACCGGGGTCCACACGGAATGACGTAACTCCTGAATGCTGTCGTGGCGGCATCCTCGACGGGTGGAGTCGGGTGTCTCAATGGACCTGCCAAGGCACCGATAGCCGGATCAAAACGATCAGGATGTATGGCTATCGGACCACCGCTATTACTCCAATTCCCCACCATTTTCCATGAAAATCGTTACTTGATGTTTTGATTTTCAAGGAATATTATGGGCCCATGTTGCTTGAACGGCCCAAGGCCATCACCGCTATCAAATCTGCATTTCGTATTCATCCGGCGGTTGCATTAACCGGTCCTCGTCAATGCGGCAAGACAACCTTGGCACGTATGTTCGCCGGCAACGAGCCGGCTTTTTCCTTTTTCGATCTGGAAAGGGCCGTTGACCGTCGTAAACTGGTTTCGGCGGAACAGACCTTATCACAACTGACCGATCTGGTTGTAATTGATGAAATCCAGCGGCAACCGCAACTGTTCGAGACCCTACGCGTGTTGCTGGACAAGCCTGCGTGCCCTACCCGTTTCCTGCTTTTGGGTAGTGCTTCACCCACGTTGATCAAAGGTGCCTCGGAGACACTGGCTGGCCGCGTGGGTCTGGTGGACTTATCCGGCTTTGACTTGAATGACGTGTCGGGGAACCATTGGCGTGTCTTGTGGCAGAGGGGCGGCTTTCCGCGAAGCTATCTTGCACCGGATGACGCCGCTTCCGCCTTATGGCGCGAGAGTTTCATCCGCACTTTTCTGGAACGGGATATTCCGCAACTAGGCATCACCATTCCCGCTGAATCACTCAGGCGCTTTTGGACCATGATTGCGCATTATCATGGTCAGGTTTGGAATACTGCGGAGTTTGCCCGTGCCATGGGGACAAGTGAGGTGACCGCGCGTCGGTATCTCGACATCCTGAACGGCGCCTGCGTGCTTAGGGTGCTGGCGCCCTGGCACGAAAACCTGAAGAAACGCCAGGTAAAATCCCCAAAGATCTACGTTCGTGATAGTGGTCTGTTGCACGCACTACTGGAACTCGATTCTTTTGATGTGCTATCCGGCCATCCTAAGCTCGGCGCCTCCTTTGAAGGGTTTGCGATTTAGCAACTCCTCTCAAGCTTGGATACGAGGAGTGCCAGTTTCTGGGCAACCCACGGGGGCGCCGAACTCGATCTCTTGGTCACCATTGCCGGTAAACGTTACGGGTTCGAATGCAAATACAGCGATGCCCCGGGGACAACCCGTGCCATGCGCATTGCCATCGATGACCTTCAACTGGCGCATCTCTGGATTATATATCCCGGAGATGACGCCTATGAATTGGATGAAACGATTTCGGTCGTACCCGCAAAGCATATCCCGATCCTGGCCCGTGAACTGGTTGCCTGAATCTTCATCACAGGTTTCGCCCTCCGAGCAGGCAGGGTGAGCTACCATTTGTTGGGAAGCTTTCGGCCTTACTCCTGCAGATTCGCAATCGGGAATGCTTCTACGGGGTCGGCGGGGACAAAACCGAAAATCCTGGAATAGAAAAACAGTTCGTTGTCCAGGACCTGCTTGATGTGCTCGGCCTGTCGAAACCCGTGCTGCTCGCCTTCAAAGGCAATGTAGGCCACGGGGAGTCCTTTCGCTTTCACCGCGTTGAACATGTTCTCCGCCTGGTTCGGGGGAACCACCTTGTCCTCCAATCCCTGAAAGAGAATGAGGGGCGCGGCCAGCCGGTCGGTGAAATGAATGGGCGATCGCTGGTCATAGAGGTCCTTCCGTTCGGGCAGAGGGCCGACGAGCCGGTCCAGGTAGCGCGACTCGAACTTATGAGTATCCCGAACGAGCGCTTCGAGGTCCGAGACGCCGTAGTAACTGGACCCCGCCGTAAAGCAGTCTCGAAACGTCAAGGCGCAGAGCGTGGTAAAGCCCCCTGCGCTTCCCCCTGTGATGGTCACGCGCTTCGGGTCCACGACATCCCGGTCGATGAGCGCCATCACCGCGCTCACGCAATCATCCACGTCGACAATGCCCCACTGGCCGTTGAGCCGTTCCCGATAGACCCGGCCGTATCCCGTGCTTCCGCCGTAGTTCACGTCGAGCACGGCAAAGCCCCGGCTGGTCCAATATTGAATCATCAAGTTGAACGTGGGAGAAGAGGCGCCGGTCGGGCCTCCATGGCTTTTCACCAGGAGAGGCGGGCGTTCTGCAGGGGGGGCTTCATAATCCTCATTGCGCGGGGGGTAATAAAACGCGTGCCCGGTCGAGCCGTCCTCCGTCGGATAGGTGACGGCGGAGGGCATGGACAGATAACGGGGGTCCGGGGAAAAATCCACCGAGCGGCGAAGGACGGTCACAGTGTTCGACGCCGTATCGATCTGAATGATGGCCGGGGGGTCGGATGGCGAACTGGCCGTACAGACGATTCGGGATCGATGCACGAGAACGTCGTCGAAGGTCGTATACGGAAGATCGAACCGTTCCAGCGTACGTTGTGCCGTGTTCAAACGACCCAGATACCAGAAACCGTTTTGCGTGTAGGCGCAGATCACGTGGTCAGGGGATTCGAACGCATAGAGGCGTTGGCCGAACACCCATTGCGGCTCGCCGAACTCGGCTTCCATGGGACAGAGCGCGGTCACGTGCTCGTTGTCCAGGCAGTGCAGGTTCCACCAGCCGGATTGGTCCGAGATGAAGTGCAGGCGGCCGTTCGGCGACCATTCCGGTTGAAAAATGGAAACGCCGGTTCCCCCGGCCACGCATCGCGGCATCCGGATCGCCCCGTCCTGCCCGAGATCGGCAACCCAGAGTTCCGTGCCGTCCCACGGCATGTTGGGATGGTTCCAAGTCAGCCAGGCCAACCGTTGCCCATCCGGGCTCAGGCGTGGCGAGGCATAGAAATCATTGCCTGAAATCAGGATGTCGCCGCACGTGTGACCGGAGCCGTTGTCAAGAGGAATGCCGACAATAGAGTTCTGCGGCTCCTGGTCCGAAAGGGTGTGATCTTCGCGAATACACAGGAGCCGTCGGCGGCGGTGCTCCATGATGCCATCGGCATAGCACATGGACGCATCCGCGGTGACGGGTTCAGGCACTTCGCCGGAGCGTTGTCGATACAGCCGCTGATCGGAAAAATTGGAAAAATACACGACGCCGTCCGCGACGCAATACGCCCCGCCTCCGTATTCATGGACGCGAGTCCGAACATTCAACAGGGCAGGGGTCAGTGCGTGCAGGCTCCCTTCCGTGTCCCTTTGGACAATCGTATTTCTCCCGCCTTCCTTGGGACGGCTTTCGACCCAGAATACCCGGTCCTCATCGAGAGCGATTTGTCCGAGCCTGATGGATTCTGAAACAATCCGGTCCGAAGTCAGGGGAGATTTCCATGACCCGTACGGCGCGATGAGCGGATTCGGCATGATGGATCTCTTACAAGTGTTCAGTGGTTCGTGGACATTTTCCACCTTCTTCTTCCCCTCCTTTGTAAGGAGGGGCGAGG
Source organism: Nitrospirales bacterium (assembly GCA_022828225.1). Taxonomy (GTDB): domain Bacteria; phylum Nitrospirota; class Nitrospiria; order Nitrospirales; family UBA8639; genus Bin75. The sequence goes on from JAJEJG010000013.1 coordinate 254,480, forward strand.
GGAGGTAGAGCTTAGGCTGAGGCGAGCAGGTTGCATGCGGTGGTCGGTGGCCTTTGGTACGTGACTCTACCCCACCTGACCTCCCCTTACAAAGGGGAGGAACAAGCTGATCCTGCTTTCCTGGTTCCTTTTCTGTAGCCTTTCATTCTGTCAACGAATGGCTGAATGTTTTCCTCGACCGTTTTACAAACGACGGCACTCGTACAGAATAACCGGGAAGAACAGGAAGTGGAAGAGGGAAGCTTGCCGTGAAGGGCTAAACTTGAACGGGAGTGGAGTGGCGCGCGTGTTCGATTGAGGCAATGGTGACCAAGTCACTGATATTGTCCAGGCAACGCCCGCAAGAATCATCTTCGTCGTCGATTCCCAGTGCGGCGGCCAGTTGCTTCGGGCAGGTCACGCCAGCTCGACCGAGGTCTTCGACGTCCGACTCTTTAATGCCTTTACAAACACAGATGTACATGACAATCACCGAATGCGATATTGATTTCCGTTATCATCTTCACGCATTCTAATCGAGTCGGCGACAGGTTGTCAAGCTTTTTTGTTGACGGCTTGTTTTAATTGACAACGTAGGACGTCGATATGATATTGATTCGTGACGTCATACGTCAATATATGTCAGAATAGAAGATGATAAAGGGTTTTAAATGTAAGAAAACAGAGCGCTTGTTCAAGGGTGAACGGGTTCCTGCTTTCTCCGGTTTTTCCAGGCAAGCCGATAAGCGGCTAAGGATACTGGATGCCTCTGAAACACTGAAAGCCTTACAAGCCCTGCCGAGTAATCACTTTGAGGCGTTATCCGGTGATAGAGCGGGACAATACAGCATACGCGTGAATCGACAATGGCGCATATGTTTTACGTGGGACGAAGGTGCCCATAATGTGGAAATCACAGATTACCACTAGATGACTGAAGTGCAGGACGGAGGTGACGATCATGGCTAGAGAGCCAATCCATCCGGGCGAGTTTCTGGCAGATGAGTTGCAGGAAATTGAAGTGACGGCGACTGAGTTATCACGCCAGATTGGCGTACCGCCTAATCGTATATCGCAGATCGTTCGTTGCAAGCGTGATATCACAGCCGACACCGCTTTGCGCCTTGGTCAGTTTTTCGGGACGGGGCCGGAGCTGTGGTTAAACCTTCAAAAGGCTTACGATCTGGACAAGGCCAAAGCGGCACTCGGAACAACAATTCGCAGAATACATCGCTGGCAACCTGAAGGACAGACCGCGGGATAATCTTGGAACCGATGGACCAATCTTCCTTTCCACAAGCTCTTCAAGCGCAACTGGCCGTCCGGCTGGGTCCCGACAGTGCGCTCAAAGTTGCCACGGCGCTTTTTGAGGCGGGCGGGGCCGGCCACGTTTCCGAATTGTTGGATGAACTCCAGGAGCGTTCCGCGAAACTCGCGGGACAGGCCGTGGAGGCGCTTCCCGAGATGGTGGAACGGTGCGGTCCCGAGCCGGTCGTCTCGTGGCTGGACGCGGCCGTGACCTTGGCCGGGTTGTCCGGGGCGATTACCTTGAAATACCTGAAAGAGAGCCCGCGTCTTTTAGGGGTCCTGGATTCCGTCGCGCTGCGTCAGGCCGTGCTTGAGACGACGCTGGAACTCGCCGACAACGACTCGGAGTTTGCAGCCAACTGCGCGTTTGAATTCTTTCGGAAGGCGCCGGAACTGTTGCTCGCGGATTCGCAAACCGACTTGGCCCAATGGGCCGGGATCGGCCGGGAACTCACGGATTGGAATGACGTGTTGGGGATTGAATTCATCCGGGAATGTCCGAGGGTGGCGGAAGTGTTGGCGCTGGAAGACGTGCGGCCTTGGGTGGCCTTCGGTATGAAACTGATTACACAGAACAGTTTGGGAAAACCCGATTACGTGGGGATTCTGGAATTCTTCCGGACGAGTCCGGGCCTGCTCGGAGAGATCCCCGATGCGGCCCTGCACCCGCACATCGTGAGCGTGGGCTCGACCCTGGCGGATCAGTCGCCTGAAACGGCTCTGACCTTTTTGGCTGAAGCGCCGGGTCTGATGGCGTTCCTGCCGTCGATGGACCGACGTATGAAAGTCCTCCAATACGGCGGGCTGCTGGCCGAACGGGATGCCGGCGTGACCATGGAGTATGTTCGCCGGGCGCCGGAGGTGATTCGTTTGTGTGAAGGTGCTGAAGGCCGCGAGGAGGCTTTCGAAACGTGGTTCCGCGGCGGCATGGAAGTGTTGGGCTACAGCGCGGAGGGTGCGCGCGCGTATTTTGCCCTCGAAACCTCAAAGGCGCTGAGTGCGATCGAACAGGCGACCAATAACGTGCCGCTTCGACAGGTGGCGCGCTCGCTGAAACTGCTGGGCCACATGATTTGCGGCCAACCCGTGCAGATCGAATCCCTGGCCGACTCGACCCAGCGGCCGCGTCTGGAGATGAACGCCGAAGGCCCCACGGTGTGTCTGCCGTCGATCATGAACCGGTTTTCTTCGAAGGATCAGAACGTACGCGGTTATACGGTCACGCTGGCGCATGAAGTCGGACACGTGGAGTTCGGAACGTATCGGATTGATCTGCCGTTTCTTTGGTCCCTGGCGCAACGGGTGGCCGAGCGCTATCAACTCGATGTCGATGTTTCGGCTATCGACAGCTTGACGAATTTCTTTGACCTCTATCCGCAAAAAGGGGTGATCCGTGACCTGTGGACCATTCTGGAAGACGCCCGCGTGGAATTCTTGTTGCAGCAGGAATATCCGGGATTGCGGGATGGTTTGGCCGCCGTGGCCCGGGCATCGGTGCAGACCCGGTCCTTGCTCCATGGCATGACGGCCAGGGAGATGGTCCTGGATCAGTTACTGCTCCGGTTTACCCAGGGAGCGGACAACCCGCCGGTTCAGGACAACCTTCAACAAGTCGTGGATCGATGCTGGAACGTGGCGCAGGCGATTCGGGACCCTGACGCGAGGAACGAGCAGTCCATCGAGTTGGCCGACGGGATCTATCAGGTGTTGGATGAAATGATCGGGCACCTGGAGGTCGAGGTCCCGCATGACGCGGATTCGACTGCCGAGGATGAGGAGGAGTTGGGTGCGGGACCTCGTGCCGCGGAAGAAACAGCAGGCGGTTATCGAAGCATTACGAATTGGGCCTATCGGGGGGAAATGAATCCGGATTACGTCCGTGGAGAATCCACGGAATCGGATGAAGGCGAGGACGAAGAGGAACAGCCGGCACCGGAGTTGGAAAATGCGGGCGCGCCTTCTCTCGCTCAAGAACGTCGAACCGAAGAACCGGACACACGGGAAGCCCGGCAGGACGACGCCGGCGAATCGGTGTCGCAGCGGTCCGTCCTGGATGAATATTTCCACGTGAAAGGGGCCGGCGATGGGGTGTTGCCGGTGCGGTCCGGTCACGAACAGGCGTACGTGTATCCGGAATGGGACGGCGGGATTCAGGATTACAGGCTCAAATGGTGCCGGGTGGTGGAGCGTCCCGGCGAGGAAGGTACTCAGGATTTTGCACAACGGATTCTGGAACAACATGCCCCGGCTATCCGCGTCCTGCGACGCTATTTTGAGACCATGCGGCCCACGGGCTTGCAGCGGGTCCACGGCTATGACCACGGCGAATACCTGGATTTGGATGCCGCGATTCGTCACGTGGCGGAACGGCGGGCGGGCATCGATCCCTCCGACCGGATCTATGACCGGCGGGACAAACGGGAACGTCAGGTTGCCGTGGCGTTTTTGGTGGACATGAGCGGCTCCACGGGCCGGCAATTGGAAACGGGACAGCGTCGCGTGATCGACGTGGAGAAGGAAGGCCTGGTGCTGCTCGCCGAGGCTCTGGAAGCCATCGGGGACCAATACGCGCTATACGGATTTTCCGGCCAGGGCCGGCATCAGGTGGATTTCATGGTCTTGAAGGATTTCAACGATACCCGGCGCTATCAGATCGGCCGGCGCATTGCGGCCATGACGCCGTTGCAGCAGAATCGTGACGGGGCCGCGATCCGGCATGCCGTCCAAAAGCTGTTGCGCTGTCCGGCCCGGCACCGTTTGCTCATTCTGTTGAGCGACGGGCGTCCCCTTGACGGAGAGTACGGAGAAGAATATGCCCTGGAAGATACCCGCATGGCGCTTCGGGAGGCGCGGCAACAGGGGATCAGTCCCTTTTGCCTGACCATCGATCAACAGGCAAGCGGCTATCTCAAACGCATGTACGGCGACGTTCAATACCTGGTCCTGGATGATATCCTGACCTTGCCTGAACGGTTGCCGCGCGTGTATCAACGGTTGACGGGAAGGTCGTAACCCGCACTCACCAATCTGTCATTCCCGACATTTTTAATCGGGAATCCAGCGTCTTTGCCATTTTTCCCTCCCCTTTGTAAGGGGAGGCCAGGTGGGGTAGAGTCCGATGTACGTGAAGCTCTCAGGAATCTCTACCTCCCCTCGCCCCTCCTTACAAAGGAGGGGAATGGAAGCAGCAGACATTATCGCTGGACGACGGAGCATTGACACGAGTCGTGGATAAAGCAACCTGATGAACGACGAATCCCAAGAACGAACGGTTCCGCCCTGGCTCTACAAACTGTTTACCGGCCACCAGTACCCGTACGTCCGGCGCTTGGCCAAGTTTGAGAAAAAGGACCGGAAGCGCGGCGAGATGAGTTCCGAGCCGTCACGCGAAGAGATTGATGCAAAATTCTGGGAAGTGTATCCTCGATCCTCCGCCAAAATATTGCAGGAAGTGAAGCAGGGGATGATCGTGGGTTTCACGGAATTGGGGTCCTATCCGCCCGGCGGTTACCAGGAATTGGTGGATACCCCGGAAGAGTTCCTGGCCCGGGAATACGGCAGAAAAAAAATCAAAGTGAATTTTTACGACGGTGAAAATTTCGTCTGCACCATCAACTTCAAAGTCGGAGGGTGGGCCAGTCACGACGACGACTAGGGAGGCTGGCCGAAGCAACAATCTAACGTCAGGTGCGTCATGAGTCGACAGAAAATCACGATCGTCGGGGCGGGCAACGTCGGAGGATCCGTTGCGCAGAGGCTGGCCGAAAAGAGCGGGTACGATATCGTCCTGGTGGACATCGTGGAAGGTCTGCCCCAAGGCAAGGCCCTGGACCTGGCGCAGGCCGGCGCGGTGTGCGGCTATGACTCGCCGATTCGCGGGAGCAACAGGTATGACGATACCACGGATTCCGACGTGGTGGTGGTGACGTCCGGGATTGCAAGGAAACCCGGCATGAGCCGGTCAGAATTACTGGAGACCAACACCAACATCGTGCGGTCCGTGGTGCAGGAAGTGGCCACCCGTTCGCCCGAGGCCGTCTTGGTGATCGTGGCCAATCCGTTGGACGCCATGACGTACGTGGCCTTTCGGGTGAGCGAATTTCCCAAACAGCGCGTCGTGGGTATGGCCGGGATTCTGGACTCCGCCCGGTTCTGCACGTTCATCGCCCAGGAGTTGAACGTCTCGGTACACAACGTCCATGCCATGGTGCTGGGAGGGCATGGTGACGCGATGGTGCCGCTGATCCGGTACACGACGGTAGCCGGTCGCCCCGTGGATCAATGGATGTCGAAAGAGCGGCTTGACGCCTTGGTAAAACGAACGCGCGGCGGCGGCGGGGAAATCGTCAGTCTCCTCAAGACCGGGAGCGCGTACTACGCACCCGCGGCGTCCGTGGTCGAAATGGTCGAGGCGATTATCCGGGATGAACACAAGGTGTTGCCCTGTGCCGCGTTGTGCGACGGCGAGTACGGCCTGAAAGGGACGTATATGGGTGTGCCGATCCGGTTGGGGAAAACCGGCGTCGAAGAAATTCTGGAATTTGACCTGACGGCGGACGAAAAAGCTGCGTTCGAACTCTCGGCCCAGGGCGTCCGGGAGTTATGTCAAGAGGTCGATAAAATCCTCGGCTTGTAATCCGCTACTGCAATTTTTCAGCCAGCACCTTTTCCGTTTGTTTTCAGGGGTAGGCTACAACCCTAAAAGTATTAGGGGGCACTTATGAGATTGAAAAGAGTCCAGATACGTGGATTTCGATCGATAGAAGCAATGGAACTTGCTTTCGACGGAAGCGGACACAAAATTCTGGTTGGTATAAACGAAAGCGGCAAATCAAACATATTAAACGCTTTGCATCTGCTGTCTGGCGAAACATTTGATGAAAAAGACAGGAAGATATTGTACGACGGAAATGCATTTGTCAGATTTCACTTTGCGTTGGACAACAACGAAATTGAAGAGTGTAGAACGAAATTCGTTGAAAAGTTTCTTCCAGGCGAAGACGCAAAATTGACAGAAGATCTTACGGTTAAGTCATTCTTTGAAGAACGTTCAAAATATATTTTGTATAAGGTTGAATGTGGTGAGAAAGGTTACTGGACATATTGGAAACTAGATGAAAACCTGCACATTGAAGGCACTTGGCATTTGGTTAGCCAAGACATTGTCAACTCTGGCTTGCAGGATAAAATCTCTCCCGAATCATATGTTAACGACGAATATATTAAAAGGCAGTTCAATGAACCGGACCAACTAGCGATAAGAAATTATCTATCGCCGACAACATTGGAAGAAATCTACAGATTTCTACGTGGAATAGTAAGTGGAATAGCCACGCCGGGTGATTACACCTTTCCAATTCATCATTGGCGATATAATGCAGAAAAGCATGATTTGCCTCGCAGCATCGGCAGAGACACATTTGCCAACAATCCCGATTGCAGCATTCCATTAAAGAATATGTTTCTATTAGCTGATATTCCAGAAAAGGAAATTCGCCGCAAGATTACGGAAGCATACAACCTAGAGCCCAATCGGTTTAAGAGTCTATTAGACGATGTCAACGAAAAGACAAATGAGTACATTAAGGAAAGCTGGAAAGAGTATCAGAAAGAATATGAAAATGTAGAAATAGAATTAAGGAAGGATGGAGAAGATATTGCAATCGGGATTCAGGACACAAAGAGTACTTTTAGCTTTGAGGAACGCAGCGACGGGTTTCGCAGGTTTGTTTCCTTCTTGTTGAAGATAAGCACTGAATGTGACAAAGGGGAGTTTGCAGACATCCCTTTGATTTTGATTGATGAACCCGAAACGGGACTGCATCCAAGCAGTGCAAAAAATTTGAAATACAAACTGATAGAACTAGGCAAAAAAACCACAATAGTCTATGCCACTCACTCCATCTCAATGATTGATACGGATAACATACCGAACAATTTAATTGTCTCAAAAGATAAAGAAAACACCACCTATAAAGAAGCCAAAGAGGATGGCACATCGCCTGCCGAGATCATATATCAGGCAATCGGACATTCAATATACGAAGACCTAAAAAAGAACAACATCCTGCTGGAAGGATATACGGACAAACGAGTTTTTCGTTTGTTCATGGAAGGTGGGGTTTGGGAAGACTTCGGCATATGCTACTTGGGAAAGGGGAAGAATCTTGAGACGATCACCCCCCTCCTTGATCTAGCAAGCCGAAATTATTTTGTGCTTTCCGATGCAGATGAACACGGAAAACGCGGGAAGAGAGAGAGGGGAAATCCTCCTTATTGGTACACATACGAAGATTTGGGCAGTGAGGCTATTACTGTGGAGGATTTCTATCAGAAACCTTTCTTCAAGAATATAGCTCAAGAAATTCTTGGTCAATATGGGTTTCAAGTTGAGTCATCAGTTCTGTCAGAAGCCAATAACAGAATAGAATGCATCAGAAGCTGGCTTAACGAACAACCCACAGAAGTCCTTGAGGAAAGGGCAAAAGCAAACGACCTGGCAAACGCTGCTCACATGGTTAAAAAAATCATTGGGGATATAAAAATTGAGTGCGCAGAAGGAGTTACAAAAGAAAACGTGATTAAGGGGAAAATACAAAGTGTGCTAGATGCCCTATCGAAAGAAATAAAAAATAGTCAAAACCCTACGTGAGGGATGGCTTGGGAAATCTTACCTTGGGAGTGATTTGAGTCTTGCTCACATGGACGGCCTCATAATAGGCCGTCTATAGCAAGTTCCCACCCGATCTCTGCTCCTCTTTCGACCGCCTCCGGCCTTCAGACCCACCCACTTTTCCTCTTGAGTCCCTTGGACCCCCGTAAACGTGGTCCCGTGTGGTCTGGTTTCGATCAGGACGTGGGAACAGGAGAACGCTGCTGCCTAAGGAGAGGAAGGTACAGGGAACAAGCTGGGGGCGCTAACGGTGTAAGGTCTGTTACAAAAAGCCGAGAAAAGAAAAATCAAGAAATTGCAAAATGCTCTGTTGCTACTGGAGTTTCTCCGATAATACTTTCTCCGTTTGTTTTCTGCGGTACTCCACCAGCCGTTCTTTGATCCCCGAATCCGACAGGGCCAGAATTGCGGCGGCGAACAGGGCGGCGTTGGCTGAGCCGGCTTCGCCGATGGCCAGGGTGGCGACGGGGATGCCTTTGGGCATTTGGACGATGGAGAGCAGGGAATCGAGGCCTTGCAGCGCTTTGGATTGCATGGGGACGCCCAGAACCGGCAGCGTCGTCTTGGCCGCAATCACGCCCGGCAGGTGGGCTGCGCCGCCGGCGCCCGCGATGATGACGCGGAGCCCGCGTGACTCGGCCTGGCTCACGTAGTCGAACAAGGCATCGGGGGCCCGGTGAGCGGAAATCACGCGACATTCATTGGCAATGCCGAGCTGCGTCAGCGTCTCACTGCCCAGCCGCATGACTTCCCAATCGCTTTTGCTACCCATGATAATGCCGACTAACGGCGTCTCGTTTGCTGAAGCCACAAGCGTTCCTCCTTAACCGAAATGGGGGCGTTGACGTGGAAGAGAACTCCTCGATAACCGGATGAGAGTGTACTCACTCGTCATTTCATTTACAATCTCATTCTGTGGCCACGCGACACGAGAAAAGCGGGACATAGCAAAAGTATAGCAAAAACATAGCATTGTATAGCAAATCATAGCATTGAGCATAGCAAGGCATAGCAAAATATAGCATTAAGCATAGCAGGACATAGCAGAATATAAATACATAAAACGAGACAGAGAGGAAAATAGCGAGATCGAGCGTGAAGTGTCATCAATCGCGCTGACTTGAGGATGCTGCTTGTTGAGAACGAGCGATCTCCTCGACGGGAAACAAATAAGCCGATCGGCGTTATGCATTGGAGTCTAACTCATTGACGTGCAAAGGGTTTTGGTTCCCGTGCCCAGGAGAACGGCTTGACGGAATCGATTAGAGCCTGTAAATGTTCCCTCATTCATTGGTAGGATACGGGGCTGACCACACTGGAATTGTCATTCCTGTATGTGTTCAGAAAATTTGTTGACAAGTTCTCTCGTTCCCTTCCCCTCCTTTGTAAGGAGGGGCAAGGGGAGGTAGAGCCGGAATCGGAAGCAGGTCGCGTGTGGTGTTGGGTGACATTGCCCTGTGAGCAGGTGACTCTACCCCACCTGGCCTCCCCTTACAAAGGGGAGGGAAAGAATACGGCCGTGACCTACTCAGGCCAACCATTCTGTCAACGAATAACTGAAAACCTACGAGGATGACAGACTAGATGCGTTTCCCCAATTGAGGCATTTTGTATGACTGACAAATTTCCACTTCGATTACTGGCGCCGCTCGATGGCGAACCGTGGGATATTGACGGCTACGTCAAAGCTGGGGGGTATGAGGCGTGGCAACGGGTGGTTCGAGACGCCGATCCCGAGCGGGTGATCGACGAGTTGAAGCGGGCGAGTCTGCGGGGCCGGGGCGGAGCCGGGTTCCCGACGGGCTTGAAATGGGATAAGGTCGTGCATCATCGGGAGACGGAACGGTATTTCGTCTGCAACGCCGGCGAGCACGAGCCGGGCACCTTCAAGGACCGGTACCTGGTCGAGCATCACCCGCATCAGTTGATTGAAGGATGTCTGATCGCGGCCTTCACTATCGGCGCGCGAGAGGCCTACATTTATTTGAACGCCGAATTTCTGGCAGCCCGGGCGAGTCTGGAAAAGGCCCTGGAGCAAGCCCGTTCGCGCGGATTCCTCGGTCGAAACGTCCTGGGGTCCGGGGTTGACTTGGAGTTGGAGATTTTCGATGGGCATGGCAGTTACGTCGCCGGCGAGGAGACCGCGATGTTGGAGTCCATGCAGGGCCGCCCGGCTCAGCCCAAGGAAAAGCCGCCGTTTTACCCCACCGAGTTCGGGCTTCACGGAAAACCGACCCTGGTGAACAACGTCGAAACCCTGTCCCACATCCCGCATGTGCTACGCAACGGGGCGGACTGGTTTACGGCAGTCGGTGCGGAGAAAAGTCCGGGCACGATGTTGTTTTCGTTGAGCGGGGCCGTGAATCGTCCGGGTGTGTATGAATTGCCGTTGGGGACGCCGTTGCGTCATTTGATCGAAGAATGCGGAGGAGGCGTTCCGCATGGCCGGGGGATCAAAGCTATCTTTCCGGGGGGGCCGTCTTTTGCCATGATGGGGCCTGAAGCCTTGGATCTGTCCATGGATTTCGATGCCTTGAAACAGGCCGGGACCGGGTTGGGGTCGGCCGGGGTGATTGTCGTCGATGATGCCACCTGCATGGTGGCACAGACGCTCAAGCTCTCGACGTTCTTTCGGGAAGAGAGTTGCGGGCAATGTCCGCCCTGCCGGATCGGGACGGAGCATCTGGAAGAACTGGTGGCGAAAATCGAGGAGGGGAACGGGACGCGGGAAGATCTGGACAAACTCTTGCAGATTTGCGGGTTCGTCAAAGGCACGGGCTATTGCACGTTGGTGACGGGCGCCGCCGTCCTGGTCCAAAACAGTCTTCGCCTGTTCCGGCACGAATATGAGGAACACGTGGCCAAACGGGCGTGTCCGTTCAAACTTGCCGCCACGGAATCGGCGGTTGCCGTGGGGTGACGTCTGATGCCACGTGTCACCTTCATCCATCCCGAAGGCACAAGCGGCGAGGTTCCGGAGAACGTCTCCTTGCTCGACGCCGCCGAGCAGTTGGGGTTTCCGCTCAATCACGATTGCGGGGGAAGCGCCTCGTGCTCGACCTGCCGCGTCGAGGTGATCATGGGCGGGGAGCATTTATCCGAAATCGATTTTGAAGAGCAGGACCTGCTCGATCGTGAAGCGTTGACCGAACCCTATCATCGCCTGAGTTGCCAGGCTTTGATCCGGGGAGACGTCGTCGTGCAGGTGCCCGAAGAAAAATGGGCGTCCGCGGCTGCCGATCAGCCGGACTCCTCGACTGCGACCGAGAGTTGACCCGTGAGCCGGAGCGGAACGGCGATGAACGAAACCATCAACGTGACCCGTCCATACCGGTTCTGCGCGGCGCATCGGTTGCACACCAACGCCTTGCCCGATGACGTCAATCGAAAAATTTACGACAAGTGCAACAACCCCAATGGACATGGCCACAACTACACCGTGTTCATCACCGTCACCGGCGAATTGGATCCCAAGACCGGCGAGGTGACGGACGTCGAGGCTTTGGACCGGCTGGTGAACCGGAAAATCGTGGAACGCTTCGATCACCGTCATTTGAACGACGATCCGGCGTTTCAACAGGTCGTGACCACCGGTGAGAATCTCGTCAAATTCATTTGGGACGAGTTGGTGCACCACATCCCGATGGGACGGTTGGAAAAAGTCGGCCTGATTGAAACGCGTGACAATTATTTCGAATATCAGGAGTCCGTGTTCCCTGAACCTCAAGCGACCTGAGAAGAGATCGTTCGATAGCCGATGAATAAGCGCCAATCTCCCAAAACTCCGACAAAGCCGCGCGCACGGGCGACGAAGACGTTTTCGGGCTCCGCCCGAAAGCCCCGCTCCGGCAAAGCGATACAGCCGCTGATCACGCAACTCCTCAACGCGCTCGGAGAAGATCCCCAGCGTATCGGGTTGGAAAAAACGCCCGAGCGCATCGCCAAGGCCCTCGAGTTTTTGACAAAAGGATACAACCAGGACATCAAAGAGATCATCAACGGGGCCCTGTTCCCGCTCGAATATGACGAGATGGTCATTGTGCGGGACATCGACTTTTACAGTCTATGCGAACATCACCTCCTCCCGTTTTTCGGCAAGTGTCACATCGGGTACATCCCGAACAAACAGGTCGTCGGCCTGAGTAAACTGCCGAGGATCGTCGAAGTGCTGAGCCGGCGGCTTCAAGTGCAGGAACGTCTGACGGTGGAGATCGCCGAGACGCTCAAGACGGCGCTGAAACCCTTGGGGGTGGGGGTCGTCGTCGAAGCGCAGCACCTGTGCATGATGATGCGCGGCGTCGAAAAGCAAAATGCCATCGCCGTGACGAGTCACATGCTCGGCGGGTTCCGCAAGCAACAACAAACGCGCGAAGAATTCCTGAAGCTCATCGGCCGCTCCGTCTGAGCCGCCCCTACGAACCCGAATTTTCCAACGACTTCAAAAAACTCAGGAGCGCCTCGTTGAAGGCGGCGGGGTTTTCCATGTTCGAGAGATGCCCGGCCTGGGGGATACGCACGAAGGTTGAGCCGGGGACGTGATGGGCCATGCTTTCCACTTCCTCGGGTGGTGAGGCGAGGTCCTCGTCACCGGCCAGCACCAGCGTCGGAACGGAAATGGTGCTCAACAGCGGCGTGGAATCCGGTCGCTCTTCCATGGCCATGAGATCGCCCGCGATTCCGGACACCTGGTTGCCGGTGATGATCGTACGCACGTGCTCCCGCAGATCCGCGCGGTGTTCACATGCAGCCGGACTCAACAATTTGGGCAACATGAGTTCGGCGATGGCCGACGCGCCCCGGCGGTACGCGATCTGGGCCATGGAAAATCGAGCGTCCTTGGCGTCGGGCGTATCGGCCGTCGCCCGGGTATCGGCCAGCACGAGAGCGTGAAAACGTTCGGGGTGCGTTCGATACAGCGCAAAGAGAATATACCCGCCCATCGACAGGCCCACGAACGTCGCCTCGGCAATGCCCAGGTGTTCCAGCAGGCCGTTGACGTCGTCCGCAAACCGGTCCAGGGTATAGCGCCACATCGGCGCATCGGATTCGCCGTGCCCGCGCAGGTCGATCGTGACGACGCGATACCGGTCCGCCAGCCCGGCGACCTGCGGCGCCCACATCGTCCGGTTGAGCGGAAACGCGTGGAGAAAAACAACCGGCGGCCCCTGCCCCTCATCCGAATAGGCCAGGTTGATGTCGTTGATACGTGCTTTCATCTTCTGTCGGTTCCTGCCTTTTCATTCCCCTCCTTTGTAAGGAGGGGCAAGGGGAGGTAGAGGCATTTGACGTAACCCGCCAATAGGACTCTACCCCTCCTAACCTCCCCTTACAAAGGGGAGGGAAAAGGCCGTCATTCTCGACGCTTGTCCCCGATCCTCGATTACAAACGTCAAGGACAGACTCCGATCGAGGATCCAGAGTCTTTGCTTTTTCCTTCGTTATTATTTTCTCGCGGTGAAATACATCCAGTACCCGTCATGCCAGTCGATGTCGATTTCACGGAATCCGGCACGAAGGAGCCAGCGTTTTTGTGTTTCATAATCGTCGGGGTGGTCATAAATGCGATGGTGCTCCTCGAGCCATTTCCATTTTTCTCCATCGGGGTAATGGGAATCGACGAAGCGTTTCCACTCTTCACGGAGCGTTTCATATTGATCGTGTTGCTTGCCGATCATGAGGTCCGAACAGGTGAAAAGCCCTCCCGGCTTCAGGGCATCGAACAGGACCGGGAATATCCATTGTTTTTCACCGCTGTCGAGATGATGAAGACTGAAGCTGGCGGTAATGAGATCGAAACGGCGTTGGGGAAAGTGATAGTCACGAAAATAATGTTCGATACAGCTCACGTTGTTTCCGGCAAATCGTTGCTTGCAGAGGGCCAGCATTTCCGGTGAAGCATCGAGTAGCGTATAGTGGGCATGAGGAAATCTGTTCAGTAGGAGTGCCGTCACGTTGCCGTTGCCGCATCCCAGATCCAGGATGGCATCCGGTGCGAACTCATCGGGAAGACAGTCGGAAAAGCATGTCAGCAATTTGGGGTAGTGCGGGACGCACTTGGTCATGTCCTCCGTATAGTTGCCCGAGAACTGATCGAATTCGGCGGCAATGGAATCTTTCACTTTCATCAGCGATGGCTCGAGTGGGATAGGGCGATGATCATCGTGCAAATCCGCGAGCGGACAGAATGCCCGTCACGTCATTTGCACCGGTTTCACAGGGCGTTATAGCATGGCAACAATGTGGGCTTCCGGAAAAACGTAATGTCTGACGAGACTTCACCCGACCTGTTCTCTTCCGCTCCACGGTCGAATCCTAAGTCAAAACGCACACCGGCGCAAATCACGTCCGCGCCTCTGGCCGAGCGGCTTCGTCCCCGAACGTTCGACGAATTCGTCGGCCAGGACCACGTGCTCGCCGGGCATCAATCACTCCGGCAGGCCATTGAACACGACCGGGTTCCATCGCTGATTCTGTGGGGGCCTCCCGGGTCGGGGAAAACCACGCTGGCCCACATCATCGCTCAAAAGACGAAAGCGGCATTCGTGGCCTTTTCCGCGGTGGTCAGCGGCGTGCCCGAGCTGCGAGGGATCATCAAGGAAGCCGTGCAGCGACGGCGCATCCATGACCAGGCCACGATTCTGTTCGTGGATGAAATTCACCGGTTCAACAAAGCGCAGCAGGACGCCTTTCTGCCCCACGTCGAGAAGGGGGAGATCGTTCTCATCGGCGCGACCACGCAAAACCCTTCCTTTGAGGTCATTGCCCCGCTCCTGTCCCGGTCCATGGTCGTGACCCTCAATGCCCTGGAGGATAAGGCGATGGGCATGATCCTGGACCGGGCCGTGAACGACGTCGAACGCGGGCTGGGGAAATCCGGAGCAACCCTGACCGGCGAAGCCCGGCAGTACGTGATCCGGTACGGGAACGGGGACGCACGGTCAATGCTCACGGCCCTTGAATACGTGGTCCGGCAGGCCGCGTCCTCTTCCGGGAAGCCGGTCACCCTTGACGCTCCACAACTGGAGGAAATCCTTCAGCAACGGGTGAGATATGACAAGGATGGCGAAGAGCATTACAACCTGATCTCCGCCTACATCAAGAGCATGCGGGACTCGGACGCCGATGCCGCGTTGTATTGGTTGGCCAGGATGCTGGAAGGTGGCGAAGATCCCAAATTCATTGCGCGGCGCATGGTCATCTTCGCGTCGGAAGACGTGGGCAACGCCGAGCCCATGGCCGTGGTCGTGGCTACCTCGATTTTCCACGCCGTGGAAGTGATCGGGCTACCCGAAGCCCAAATCAATCTGGCGCAGGGCGCCACGTATCTGGCGTCCTGTCCCAAGAGCAACGCGTCCTACGCCGGGCTGATCGAAGCGCGGAAGGACGCCAAGGCCTTCGGGAACCTTCCCGTCCCCCTGCATTTACGGAACGCCGTGACGTCGTTGATGAAGGATCTGGGATATGGAAAAGGGTATCGCTACGTCCATCATGACCCGCAGGCGCGAACCGAACAGACCCATTTGCCGAAAGAACTGGACAAGAAAAAATATTACCGGCCCTAGCCCACCCGCGCCAGTTGGTCTTTGAGTTCCGCGAGTTCGGTGGACAGGGTTGACCACCGGTTGGTCAGGACGTCCAGTTCCTCTTTCCAGCGTTCGTGTTCCAGGTGCAATTCGTTCCACCGGGGAAAATCCCGGTAGAGTTCCGGTGTGGCCAGTTCCTCCGTCCGGGCTTTGATCCGGTCTTCGAGGGCCGTAATTTCCTCTTCCGACCGGGCCACCTGTTTTTCCAACCGGTTGATCGTCTTGGTCATGTCGCGGCGTGTGGGTTTCTTCGACTGGGGGCTTGCCTCGGCCGTGGGCGAGGCTTGGCTGACCTTTTGTTTTTTTTGTCCGGCGCGCTTCCGGGTTTCTTCCTGCGCTTTCAAGGCCTCGAGCTCCTGCGAACGTTTCCACAAATAATATTCATAGTCTCCCAGGTAATCCTTGACGCGGCCGTCTTCGATTTCCACGACCCGGGTCGCGACCCGGCTCAGGAACACCGGATCATGGGAGATGAACACGATCGTCCCTTGAAAGTCGATGAGCGCATCGGTGAGCACGTCCACGGAGGAAGGATCCAGGTGATTCGTGGGCTCGTCCAACAAGAGCGTGTTCGCCGGTTCCACGAGCATGCGAGCGAGGGCCACCCGGTTGCGTTCCCCGCCGCTCAGGGCCTTGACCGGTTTTTTCTGATCCTGTCCGGAAAACAAAAAGACTCCGGCCGTGCTCCGCAAATAATTGGTCTCGGCCTGGGGCGCGGCTTCAGTCAAGGACTCCAGGATCGAATGCTCGGGGTTCAGGATCTCGGCTTGGTGCTGGGCAAAATAATGCAGCGTCACGCCATGGCCTTCCTGTCGCGTGCCGGCCTCGAACGGCAACACGCCTGCGAGCATTTTCAATAAGGTACTCTTCCCCGCGCCGTTTTCTCCGACCAGCGCCACGCGTTGCCCGCATTCAACGGAAAACCGAAGGCCCTCATACACGACGTGGTCGCCGTATTGTTTGCGGACGTCGTCCAGTTCCAAGACCCGGATCCCGCTCTTCGCAGGTTGCGGAAACTTGAACCGGAGCCGTTTGGAATCCCGCTGGGTTTCGAGGAGTTTGATCTTTTCCAACTGCTTGATGCGGGACTGCACCTGTTTGGCTTTCGTCGCCTTATACCGGAAGCGATCCACGAATTTTTGAACGCGCGCGACCTCCTTGGCCTGACGTTGGGCGGCCGCGGCCTGTTGCGTATCGAGTTGAGCCCGCTGTGCCTGAAAGGTCCGGTAATTGCCGCGATATTCCACGATTTGACGATGGCGGATTTCCCAGATGTGCGTGGTCAGGCGGTCAAGGAATTTTGTGTCGTGGCTGATGACGAGCATGGTCATTTTCGAGGCGAGCAGGAAGGATTCGAACCAGGCTTGCGTGGGTTTGTCCAGGTGGTTTGTGGGCTCGTCCAGCAGCAACACGTCGGGGTTGGTCAGCAGAAGATGTCCGAGGGCCACTCGCATGCGATAGCCGCCGGAAAAGGTTTGCAGGGATCGATGCCAGTCCGCCTCGCCGAACCCGAGACCCGATAAAATCCGTTTGGCTTCATGTTCGGGATATTGCTCGCGATGAGCCGCCTGCAGCACGGTCAAATCCGTGGGAGCGTCGAGTTCCTGGGGGAGATACCCGATCTGGAGCCGGGGCCGTTTGCGAATGGTCCCGTCGTCAGGCGAATCCTGACCGATGATCATCCGGAGGAGGGTGGTTTTCCCCGTTCCGTTGCGACCCACGAGGCCGACCCGGGCTTCCGGACGGAGGTGGGCCGACGCCTCGGAGAAGAGCGTTTTCGTCGGGTATTGTTTGGTCAAGGATTCAATGTGGATCATCGTTCAATCCGGCAATCCGAACGTCGGCTTGAGCTTCAAAACCGGGAGAAAAATACGGGAAAGCGAGGCGGGATCCGACCACTACGAGTAGTTGGTGGAGCTGGCCGGGATTGAACCGGCGACCTCGTGAATGCCATTCACGCGCGCTCCCAACTGCGCCACAGCCCCACTCAGAAGTGCTTTCGCAGAAACGTGCAAGAACGACCGAATCTAACACGCAGGTCAGGATCGGTCAAGGTTGCGGGTATACCCCAGGCCCCGATCGGGGGCGGCGTCTTTGGTTTTTCTTATATCTCTGCCTGTCATCTCCGTCCTCCCTTCTGTCATGCCCGACATCGTTAATCGGGCATCCAGTGTCAGAGGTGGCTCGGGAAACCTGAACAATGGGTATAAGTGACGTTTCTGCTCGCGAGCGGCATTGCCGTCCATGCGGAGGAATCATGGCGAGACGGCCACGCCGAAACCATAGCCCGGCGTTTAAGGCCAAGGTGGCGCTGGCGTGGCGGCTCTCGATTACGCTGGAGACGGAGCCGTGCGTGCGAAGCCGTGGCTCGACGGGGCCCGCCTGAATGGGCCGTTAGCTGGCCTTCGCTAACCGGTGCAGACCGCATTCAGCCCTTGGCGGGCAAACGCCTGACCAGGTTTTCTTCAACCAGCCCCAGCCCATCCAGGCGGCGGCATAACCAGGGCGGAGAGCCACTTATCGACAGCCTGCCAACTGTTCAAAATAGTCCAGCCGCCTCTGAGCACGTTCAGGCCTGACTCGGCAAACGCGGTCAACGTGTTAACGATCCAAGAAACAACAAGGTCAAACGTGGCATCCTTCATGACGAGCCTCTCTGGTTGGTTGGATATTGTCAATCGTTCCCCATAGGGATTGAAGACCAGGCAACTCAACGATAGCGGGAAGGGGCAAATCGAATCAACAGATTGGCGGTTTGATGATTCCTGACAAACTTCCCCTTGAGCGGACTCAGAAATCGCCAGCACGGTCGGGTGCTTTAAACGGCGTTGAACCGTCATGCCATAGAAGCGTTCCTTGCTTGGGATTTCGAACGCGCCGGCCGGGGAACTTGACGATAAACGCATCCACTAGGCTCTGTGGACATTCGCAGACAAAACTTGTAGCCTCTTCCTTCCAGAACGGTTTTGTGCTCTCCAAAGCGTCTATTGGAAGCGCATCGTACCATCTCGTCTAGGAGATGGTTGTTCGGGATGCTCCACGCCAACCGCGTTCGATCAAATGCCTCTCTTGAGGATTGTCAACTTGAATCCTCGTTTGTTTGATCTGTTCTCGTTTGATGAATCTTCACGACCATAGCGACTACGATCTTGTTGACCTCATCGTTCAAGAGGACATGCAAGCCTTTGAGGTACTTTATGAACGTTATGCCGGCAGGGTTTTAAAACGTTGCTATTTCATTTGCCTATCCTCCGATCAGGCCCGAGATTTGATGCAAGAAATCTGGATTAAAGTCTTTCTTCATCTTCGCTCCTTCAAAAAAGAAGCAACTTTTCAAACCTGGCTCTATCGCCTGACCACCAACCATTGTCTGAACTACCTGAAATCCAGGTCTCGCGCCGATCAGTTGTTTCAAAAAATTGAGATGGAAGAAAAAGTTCCTACAGAGGACACTCATTCCGTAGAGGTGAAAGACATCCTTGCGACGATCCCATTCGAAGACAGAGAACTCCTCACGATGAAATTTATAGCCGGTTACACCTATGAAGAAGTGGCTTCGATTTGCGGAATGAACGTCAGCGCCGTAAAAATGAAAGTTTCTCGATTGCTCGGCAGGCTCAGAAAGGCGGTAGAATCATGATTCACGACGAAGAATTCATCTTCAATAACGTCCTGGATGCCCTGGATTTACCAGAGCCTGATCGTTTCATTAAAGAACAGATCATGAAAATGGTGCTCTTTCTCTTGGTCGCCAAAGAAATCGGCGTCTTTCATGTCTCCATTCCCGGAATGTTGTTGGATGACTTCACGGACGAATAAAGGAGAATACTATGGTACCGCTGCAAGAGGACATACAAAAGTGGGGGGCGGGGACCGTCGCCTTTTTCCAAAGTTTATTTGAAACGATGGGGGCCTACTTGCCGAATCTTCTCGGCGGTCTGCTGCTCCTTCTTATAGGTTGGCTCACGGCAAAGACGTTGAGAGGCGTCACCGTCAAGCTCGTCCGTGTTTCCGGAATTCAGACATTGGGCGAAAAGGTCCAATTTAATGAATTGTTGAAAAAGGTGGGGATCAGCAAAACCCTGGATGAGATTCTCGGAGGGCTCGTCTATTACTTGGTCTTGTTGATTTTTCTGGTTTCGGCCTCTGAGGTCTTGGGTGTCAAGGTTGTCCTGGAAACGTTAAATGCCTTCATTGCCTACCTGCCGCATATTCTTGGGGCGTTTCTCATCCTCGTCATATCGCTGTACGTCGCCAAAATCGCCAAAGATGCCGTCAGAACGGCTTTGTCGAGCTTCAACGTCGCCTACACCAGAGCGCTGAGTTCGCTGCTTGAAATCGTCATCATCGGGTTCGGCATTGTCATGGCCCTGACGGAAATCGGGGTGGATATGACCGTGTTCACGACAAACGTCACCCTCATCATTGGCGGCGCAGTCTTCGCCATTGCGCTTTCGGTTGCACTGGGCAGCCGAACGATCATTGCCAACACATTAGCACGATATTACGTCTGCCAGATTTATCACGTCGGGGATGAGGTCTATTTGGCCGGACACAAAGGAACCATCGTCAAGATGACGCCCGTCTCCGTGGTCCTTAAAACGGACAATGATGATAATTTGCACGTTCCGAACGAACAGATAATCAAAGAAGGTTCTAATGCTCCAAAATCCTAACATCTCCAAAACCCATCCTCGTGTTCTTTTCACTTCTCATGCCACTCCGTGAACGAGGCAAAATGGTGTGCCTGGCAGCAATTTATGAGAGTATAGTCGCTTCGCCGCAACGTTTTTGTGACGAAAACACCTTCTTCGGTGTCTAATAAGAAGTAGTGTTTCGTCTGATTTGTCCCGCCCCTTTTTCTACATTTTTTCAACCCTCCCCGTGACCAAAACCTCCCGTTCCTTGTCTAATTAATCGAGGGGAAAAGGCATTCGGGAGCATTCCGCAACACGCCTGCCAGCCTCCACACCACGAAAAGGGAGGAAACCATGCAGATGCAGCTACAGCCACTCATTGATCAACTGACCCAGGTCATGGGATCTCAAATACCTAATATTGTTGGGGCCACGGCATTATTGGTTCTCGGTTGGATCGTTGCCCAAGTGATCGCCAGCACGACCCGAACGCTCATACGTCAAAGTACCCTGGACCGCCGGGTCGCAGAAGCGCTTTATCCCGGTGATGCCACAAAGGCTGTTCAAATCCAAAAGTGGATTGGGCGGGGCGTGTTTTATCTCTTGATGGTTCTCGTCTTGATCGCCGTCCTCGAAACCCTCCAACTCAGTCAGGTGAACGAACCGCTGAATCGTCTGCTCACGGAAATCTTCGAATTTCTCCCCCGTTTAGCCAGCGGGCTGGTTTTGTTAGGCGTTGCTTGGGTGATTGCCACCGTCCTGAGGGCTGGCATCAGAAACGGTTTGAACGCGGCTCAATTCGACAAACGGTTTCAGGATCAAACCGAACTGGAGACGGACGAAAGCCGGCCACTGTCGCATGTCATTGGAGAAACCGTCTATTGGCTGATTTTGCTGCTGTTTCTTCCGGCGATACTCGGCGCGTTAGCCGTACAAGGGTTGCTCGAGCCGGTCAAGGACATGACGGATACTTTCCTTGGGTTTATTCCCAATCTATTCGCCGCGGGAGTCATTTTCCTGATCGGATATTTTGTCGCTCGAATCGTCCAACGCATTGCCGAGAACATCCTCGCCGCCGCGGGCGTCGATCGTCTCAGCGAACGGGTGGGTCTAGCCAACTTGTTAGGCGCACAACCCATTTCGAAAATTCTGGGATTAATCGTCTATGTGTTGATTTTTATCCCCGTGTTAATCGGCGCACTCAATGCGCTTCAACTGGAAGCGATTACACGACCAGCGAGCAATATGCTCGATATCATGCTCGGCATCCTTCCGTACCTGTTTGGAGCCACGCTGATCGTGACGGTCGCCTTTGTCGTGGGCCGGGTCGTGGCCGGGCTTGTCTCCAGTGTGTTGGCGAGCTTGGGGTTCAACAACATTTTGGTACGAATAGGGATATCCGAACAGCCGGCAACGGGAGACAAGACACCATCGGAAGCCGTCGGCTCGCTGATCATTGCGGCTATCCTCTTATTTGCCAGTATCGAGGCGGCCGAATTGTTGGGGCTCGAACTGCTCGCCGGTTTGGTCGCTGATTTAACCGTCTTTGGCGGTCACTTGTTGGTGGGATTAGTGGTTTTCGCCATCGGCTTATACCTGGCAAATCTGGCAGGCAAAGCCATTCAATCCAGCAGCATCACGCAAGCCTCTCTCGTAGCCAAAAGTGCACGAGCCGGAGTCATCATTCTCGCGGGTGCCATGGCCTTACGACAAATGGGATTGGCTGATGAAATTATCAACTTGGCTTTCGGCCTGACCTTGGGAGCGTTGGCCATCGCTTTTGCCTTGGCCTTCGGACTAGGTGGGCGGGAGATTGCCGGAGAGGAACTCAAGGAATGGATACGACAACTTAAGAACAAATAATGATTATGACCCTGCAAACCATTCATCAAAGGAGGGCAAGTCATGACTGACGAAAAGTCCGTTATTGTCAAAACAAAAGAAAGTGTCGTTGAGACCATCAAAGGTGCCGGTGATATCACGAATGCGCTTCTTGAGTTGGTCAGCGGAACGCTGGTCACGGCGCTGAGAGGGACAAAAGCCGTAGGAACTGAAGCAGGCAGCCTCGTCAAAGACACCATCATTGGATCGGTTCAAGGCGTCTCCCAAGTGGGGGCAGAGGTTGGTTCCGCAGCGAAAGGCATCATCGTCGGTGCCGTCAAAGGAACCAAGGAAGTCACGACCGACACCCTTGACACCATTGGTACAAGCACCTCCGCGTTAATCAAGACGACCTCGGACGTTGGCGGAGACCTGGCTCAAACGGCAAAAGGCGCCGTTGAAGGAGCCATCGTCGCGGCCAAGGACGTGGGTACGGGAATCGCCGACGCCGCGGCTCACGCGACAACCGCTGCCCTGAGAGGGGTCAAGGAAGTTGGCGGCGAACTGGCCGTCACCGCAAAAGAGACCGTGGTCGGCGCCGCACAGGCGGCACAAGAAGTCGGTGAGAAGGCGCTGGACACGATTGGTCGTACGGCAGAAGCCGTGATCAAAACGACCGGTGAAGTGGGCGGTGACGTCGCGTCAACCGCCAAAGCCGCTGTCGTTGGCGCACTCCAAGGAACCAAAGAGGTTGGCGAGAAAGCCCTGGATACGGTGAGTGGGACAACCAACTCGATCATCAAGGCGACTGCTCAGATTGGAGGCGACCTCGCCAATACGGCGAAACATGCCGTCGAGGGAGCCATTGACGGTGCAAAAGCGATCGGGGTGGATACCGCGGAAGCGGCCTCTGCGGCAGCCACGAGTGCCATCAAGGCTGCAGGCGCAATCAGCGAAAGCGCTGGAACTCAGGTTCGCAACGCCGTCACGGGAACGATTGGAGGGGTCAAGGTTGTTTTGAAAGAGCCGTTCAAATAAAATAATATGAACCGTCTCCGTGCTGGCGTCCTTTATTGAAATCCAGAGAACAATTCTGTCCTCTTGTGTCCTCAACCAAGAGGACGGAATTGTTGGATTCCTCAGAACTTTGGCTTAAGCATCTCAACCCCAACATGCTCGAGGGAAATCCTCACAGCCGGTTTTTCAAATTCTTCATTAAGATTTTTCTCCTTCAGGGCCTCTGTCTCATTAATACGGTATTTTGCCTCTCCGCTGTGGCATCGAATGAAAAACAAGTGATCGGGTGGGTGGAGAAGGTTCAACTGCTCCCCGGGGCAATTACCGTCCATGCCAAAATTGATACCGGAGCGGACAACTCTTCTCTGAACGTGAACGAGATAACGGAATACATCCGTCAGGGCGAATCGTGGGTGCGATTTTCGTTTGCTCCGAAATTTGGAGAGGCCGTCACAATGAAAAGAAAAGTGTATCGATATGCCAGAGTCAAACAGAAAGCTGCGGAATCACAGGAACGCCCAGTCATCCTATTGGGGGTGTGTCTCGGAGGCCTGTATCAACCTGACATGGAAATCAATCTCACAGACCGCACAAACTTCAAATACAACATGCTCATTGGTCGAAGTGTGCTCGCCGGACGTTTCATCATTGACCCTTCTTTAACCTACGCAACGACCCTTTCCTGTCCCCAGACTTCAACTCATGAGTAAACGACATCTCTACGTTCTTGTCACGATGTTATGTGCCTTGAGTCTGGGCGCCTTTGCGTATAAGACCCTCATTCTCAAGTTTCCTCTTATCGCTGAGACTCAAGCCAGTCTCTGGGATATTGAAGTCCACATCAGTTTTCACGCCAAAAACAAACCCGTGAAAGTTTCTCTGTTTTTGCCAAAGAACACCCGACGCTATGCGATCGTGGATGAAAACTTTATCTCACACGGCTTTGGACTCTCGACTCTGAAGGACAATCAGAATCGGCAGGCCATCTGGTCCAAACGACGAGCAAAGGGCAAACAGAGCCTCTATTATCGCGGAACCGTTCACCGCATCGAAGTGACGGAACCTCCAGCCGATAAATCAGCGCCTCAATCCGAGACCTCGACGTTGACCGGCGCAAAACTGGAAGCCGCCAAAGCCGTATTAAACGAAATCGTAGATCGGTCCGCAGATACAAGCTCCCTTGTCTCCGAACTCACCGGTCGTTTGAGACGACCCGATAGGGATCAGAATCTGCTTTTGCTCCTTGGGAAAAAATCAACGGCGGAAAAGACGTTACACGTTGCCGCTGAAATTTTGGCTCTTGCCAGGATTCCCGCTCGGATCGTCCATGGGGTTCGCCTCCAAAGCCATTCGGGCCAACCACAATTCGTCCATTGGCTTCAGGTTTTTGATGGGGGGCTTTGGAAATCTTACGATCCTGAAACCGGCAACCCAAAGCTTCCGGATGATTATTTCACGTGGTGGCGAGGGGCCGAACCCGTAACGGAACTGACTGGAGGAAGCGGACTCGACATGACGGTCTCCATTGCCCCGAATCAGGAGGAGGCCATTGAAGCCGCCATGCTGCAAAGCCAATTTGCGGCACCAAAATTTTTAGAGTTTTCCTTGTTTGCGCTTCCTCTGGATAAACAAGCGGTGTATCGCGTGCTTCTCATGGTTCCCCTTGGGGCGTTCCTCTTGCTCATCTTACGAAACGTGATTGGCATCAAAACCTTTGGGACCTTCATGCCCATCTTGATTGCCTTGGCGTTTCGCGAGACCCAATTGTTGTGGGGCATTATTCTATTTTCTTTAGTCGTGGCCTTGGGACTCAGCATGCGTTTTTATTTGGAACACCTCAAGCTTCTTCTCGTGCCTCGACTGGCAGCGATTTTGATCATTGTTGTGCTCTTAATGGCTATTCTGAGCATCATCAGTCACAAGCTCGGCCTCGAGCGTGGGCTGTCAGTTGCTCTGTTTCCCATGGTGATTCTCACCATGACCATTGAACGCATGTGCATCGTGTGGGAAGAACGAGGCGCCCAAGAATCGATCCAGCAGGGCCTGGGAAGTTTGACCGTGGCCGTGCTCACCTACGTGGCCATGACGCTGCCCCACGTCGAACATCTGCTTTTCGTGTTTCCGGAACTTCTGCTCCTCTTACTTGCGGGCACGCTCCTCCTTGGCCGCTACTCCGGATTCAGACTCCTGGAATTGAGACGATTTAAAGCATTGGCCCAAGATTCCGGATAACCTCACCATGTTTGCGTTAGCCAATACACTCAAGGAACGCGGAGTCCTCGGCCTGAATCAACGTAACGCCGAGTATACGCTCTGGCATAACCCGCGCCACCTGTATCCGCTGGTTGATGATAAACTCACAACCAAGCGATTGGCCGAGCACGCCGGGCTTGCCGTTCCCCAATTGTACGGCACGATTGAAATCCAACGGCAGGTGCGCACCCTTCCTGAACTCCTACAGCCTTATGAGGATTTCGTGATCAAGCCTGCACAGGGAAGCGGAGGGGATGGCATCGTGGTCATTACGGGAAGACGGAAAGCCCGATACCGCAAAGTAAGCGGTCAGTTGATCAGCCAAGAGGCACTCGACCATCACGTGGCCAACATACTCAGCGGACTCTACAGTTTGGGCGGCCATCCGGACAAAGCCCTCATTGAATACCGTGTGAAATTCGATCCTATCTTTGAATCCATTAGCTTTCAGGGCGTCCCTGATGTCCGCATCATCGTGTTTCTCGGCGTACCGGTTATGGCCATGGTGCGTTTACCCACAAAGATGTCCGATGGCAAAGCCAATCTGCATCAAGGGGCCATTGGGGTGGGAATCGACCTTGCGACGGGGAAAACGCTCAGTGGCGTGTGGAACAACGAAATTGTTATCGAGCATCCGGACACGGAACATCCGGTCCAGGGAGTCCAGATTCCTTGGTGGGACCTGTTACTGAACATCGCGGCGCGCAGTTATGAACTGACGGGATTAGGCTATCAAGGGGTGGATATGGTCCTGGATCGAGACCAAGGTCCACTCATTTTGGAACTCAACGCACGACCCGGCCTTAATATCCAAATTGCCAATCAGGCGGGTCTATACCCTCGCTTAAAGCTGGTCGAACAGTGCCATTCTGAATTGTCCGGCTTAGAAGCGCGGCTGGCTTTTGCCAAAGAACGTTTTCACTGCCCCCCAACGTAAGTTGTTTTCAGAACCTCGTTTCTCCCTGTTTCTCATTTGAGCGATCTCGATTGCCCTCTCCAAAACGAATGCCGAATCAGCCCATCCTTGAGTGAGAAACCCGGTTGGAATCCCATTTTTCTATCCTAACCAACTCGAGAAGAGCGTCGCCAATCCAAGAAAGCTGAAAAACCCAAAGACGTCGGTCACGGTCGTCAAAATAATTGACGATGATTGAGCGGGATCTTGGTTGAGGGACCGAAGAATCATGGGAATGACGGCTCCTGAGAACCCGGCAATCGACATGGAAAGAATCATTGAAATCCCAATGACCATGGTCAATCCAACGGATCGACTCCAAAGATACACGCCAAGACACGTGGTCGCCGCCACGGCGACACCATTCAGAAACGCAACTGCGACCTCTTTCCGACTGACGGTAAACCATTGGGAGAGTCGGATATCTCGTAAGGCTAATCCTCGCATGACCACGGCCAGGGACTGAGCACCCGTATTGCCGGATTGTCCCGCAACCACCGGCAACAACACCGCCAACGCGGTGAATTGAGCTATCGTGCTTTCAAATAACCCCACAACAAATGCAGCTAGAAACGCCGTCAGTAAATTGATCTGAAGCCACGGCAAGCGTTTCCTGACCGCAAAGAAGGGTGGAGACAACACCCGTTCATCCGCACTCACACCGACCATGGTTTGCATGTCGGCGCTGGCTTCCTCCTGACTCGCCTGGATAATCGCCCGGTTTCGAATGATACCCAGCAACCGGCCATCCAGATCCGTGACGGGAATGGTAAAGAGTTTTCTCTCATTGAAGAAGTCTACGATTTGCTCACGGTCTTCCATCGGATGAATGGTCAACACGTTGCGTTCCATGATGGCCTGAAGCCGCTCGTCCGGAGACGCAATCAGCAAATCGCGAAGCGGCACTCTGCCGACCAACCGTTGATCCCGTTCGATGACGTACACTTCATGCATATCCCGTGATCCCCCGGCACGAATCTGGCCGATAGCCTGTTCCACAAGGAGGTCCTGCGGAAGCGCCAGAACCCGAGGATCCATGAGACTGCCGGCCGAATCCGTCGGATACTCAAAAAACGACGCCAATTCCTTAGCAACGGTTGCCGGAATCTTGTCTAAAAGTTCCGCACGCTGTTCCGGAGCCAGTCGAACAAGCAAATTCGCCAAAATCGTAGGGGAAAATTCAGGAGCGGCGCGAGACAGTCCCTCATCATCCAGTCCGGGCAACATTTCAGCTGCCAGCGTGGGATTCATGTTAGACAGCAGATTGGCAATATTCCGGGGCTGGGTGTGAGCGATCACTCCCAGGCTTTCCGTAAACGGCATCGATTCGAGCAGTCGCGCCGCCGCTTCAGGATGCGTGAGGATAAACGTTTCGTACAGGGGGGTGGCCGGTTTCATTCATGCGCCGGGAGGCTTGCCCCCTTCGCCATGAGTACGAGACGGCGAACCTGGTTGAACTGTTTGAGATAATTCCGTCAACACCCACATGCACACAAGGGAATAGGCTTGCCACAGGTCGAGCAGCACCGCAGGCAAGAAACTTGGCGGTGTTCGGTGCGCGCGCTCTTCGATCACCTGTTGCAGGATTCGATAGCGTAAGGCCCCCAGAAAAATCCCGTCGTGGTCAACCACGGGGAGTGTGGGAAATTGAGACCAATGGGGATGGGTCACGAACTCCTCTTTCGTCAGACCGGCCGAAATGGACACGACTTGCTTATTCATCACTGATGCGATCCCTGCATCCGGATCAGCCATCAACAACTGCTTCAGGGTTACCACCCCCTCAAGTTTCGCGTCACGGTCTACGACGTACACGTAATACAGCACTTGTCGCACATTGCGTTTCAGCATCTCGATTCCTTGTTCGACGGTCACATCGGGGGGCAAGGTGACCACGTAGGGATCCGCCAGACTTCCGGCTGTTTGTTTGGATTCGCGTAAAATCCGGCGAAATCTCGGTCCATAGAGAGGATCCAATGCGTCGACCACCCGCATTTGAAACTCGGGAGAAAATTGCCGGAATACGACAAAGGCGGTCGAGGTCCGCAGTTCACTCATCACGCCGGCTGCTTGCTCAAGCGAACCGTGTTGCAATATGGACGCGGCCACGCTTGGCTGACAACAATCCAGCAGATTCGCCGTGTCCGGCGCGGGAAGGGACGCGATCATCCCTGCGGCAACCGATGACTCGAATTGCTCCAATTGTCGAGCAGCCTCGACCGGATACAGTTGCACGAACCTCAGAGTGAGATAATCTTCCGCGAGCATACCGTTTATTCAAACGGATCAATGACCGTGGTGGTTTCTGAAAATTGAGAAGCAGGGATCAGAACCCGCCCCTCTTTGGTTTGTACGATCACCGCCACAGGAGTAATCGATAACACTTCACCAGAAACATGCCCCATACGGACCTTTTGCCCAACCTTCAACACGGGATGCAAATAATAGGCAGCAATAAGATTGCCGATCGCGGACTTGGCACCTAAACCGAACGAAAGGGCTACCCCGGCAATAAATCCGGCGACTAACAGCACGATCAAATTACTCAGGATGGTGGTATCGATCCCCAATTCATTGATCACCGTGACGACGATTAACAACGCCATTCCAATATAGAAAGTTTGCGCAACGAGTGGCCCCTGCGTCACGCCCGCCGAGGTGCACGCCACACTGATCACTTCCTTGAGAAAATTGGCCGCAAACAACCCCAAGACCAGAATGAGAACCGCCAACCCCACCTTAGGGAGAAAATAGGCAAACCCTGATAAAGCCTCCGAGATCATGGCGAGACCAAGCATTTCGGTCGCCGAAACGAGAAAAAGGAGAAAGACGACCCAAAACCCGAGGATTCCCAAAATTTGCGAAGCGGTTTTTTGTGAACCCGTTCGTTCAAGAACCGTTTGAATGGCTGTCTTACTCAGGAACTGGTCCACGTCGATGCGATGGAACAGCTTGGTCAGCCCTATGGAGACCATCCGCCCCACGACAAAACCCGTCAGCACCAACAACGCGGCCCCAAACAGTTTTGGTAAAAACTCAATGAGGAGTTGCGCGCTCTTGGTCAAAGAGTCTTCAATCGCAACGATCCAATCGATCATCATCGTGTCTCTGAATAATCGCGGATTTTAGTGAAGTATCGTTTTTTCATCGGAAGGGGCCCGTACAGGCGGAAGCAGTGTATCATGTTTCCACTTGTGATCCCAGTATACCCCGTCAATTGAGGATTGACCTTCCCTCCATAAAACGGTCCGCTTAGAGGGTGCGTTTTCTGGAACAATTGAAGGGTCCGTGACAATCATCCGCGCAATGGAATCACCTCGGCGCTTTGGGCACCAGTAACGTCGTCGGACCACTTTTGCATCACCGATTGCCGGCGCTTGAACAGATCGGAGCGTTGATAGGCCCCCTCAACTCCTTTGACGACGTGGGCGAGACAGGCTTCGGTATGAACGACGTAGAAAAAGGGAGGATGGTGCCGAAGGCGGGATTTGAACCCGCACACCCCAAGGGGCGCTAGACCCTGAATCTAGTGCGTCTGCCAGTTTCGCCACTTCGGCATGGAACGTGTTCTGAACCCTTCGCTATGCTCAGGGCAGGCATAGTGAAAGAACCGTCAACAATTATCGGCTTTTGTCCGGATGGGCGTCAAGCTCATGGCGCCGAAGTGGTATGAGAGGGTTCGGCAAGTGGTTCCGGGTATTCCTGGCGCCAGAGTCGATTCGGGCCTTGGAGGTCTTGGGTGTCGCCGGCGATAATGATCTGTTCACGAATGAGCCCGGCGACGCCGAGTAAGAACGGGGCCGGAATCTGCGGGGCATTGTCTGCGATCAACACGTCGAAACGGATGCGTTTGAATAGGGGATCGGTCACGATTCTTCCCGGGGTCGCCACGACCAACCGTTTGTTCTGCATGAAGGCCTGCCGGTTGGTGGCCTCGCTGGCGGCCAGCATTTCACGAACTTTCTGGGTGCCTCCCAGTTTGGAAATGTCGTCTTTCAACGCTTCGTATTCCGGCCGCATCTCTTTCGGCATCGCGGCCTCGGGAGACAATTCACGGATCCGGGCCTGCGCGATTTCCACCTCTTTCATCAGGGCCGCGATGTTCCCGGTATAGAGTTTCCGGTATTCGCTCAGGGTCTCCACGTTCTTGCCCATGGTCTGCATGCCGAGTCGTTTCCAGATGGGCAGGCTTTCGTACTTGGCGACCAGATGGTCGATCTCCTTGATTTTCCGCTGGAACTCGCTGACCTGGGCCATGAGCCGCCATTCCAGTAATTTGACTTCATCCATGTCGCGTTGTTTCTGCCCCTTGTAGGCCAGGATCGGGACGAGTTCTCGAAAGCGTTCATACTTTTGGCGCAGGGTATCCTTGTGCGACCGGGACTTGGCGAAGAACTTGTGCATTTGCACTTCGAATCCGAATTGCCCGAGTGGAATCTCTTCGGCTTGCTGGAGCGCCGCAATTTCGTAGCGGCTCAAGAGGCTGGTGAACGGCAGGGCCGCGTTCCGCAGGGTTTTGGCCAGGAACCCGAGTAAGCGATCCACGGCGTCGTGCGTGGGCGCCACCAACAGCACACGTTTATTGTGTCGCATCAGGTTCACCGCCAGCGTGCCGAGTTTGGTCCAACGCGCCGCCTCGTCGTCATGCCACACGGTCGTCAGAATGGCCGCCGATGCCCCCGTCCTGGCCGAAGCATCGGCTTCGTCATGCTTCGGGTCCAGCCAGGGCGCCAGCCGTTCGGCCGGTCTCAGGGCATAGGATTCGGGGTGCGCCGCCATATCGGCCAGTCGCTCGGACGCCCGGCGAAAGAATTCCGTGGTGTCCGGCACGAGGGTGTTATCGAGGGTGGATTGTCCCAGCGTATCCTGGGTCTGGACCAGGGCGACATCGCCCCGGCGCCGCAGCAGGAAGCCACCGGTGGGTTCCAGGTCTCCGGGCGGCACGATGGTGACGGGTACGTCTTCCAGAAACGTCGTGCTTGCGGGGACCTCCATGGCGTACAGGTGCAGGGTGCCGGCTGTCCCGAGATCTCGAGTGGAGCGGGATTCGATCAACGCGTCGGATGCACCGGCGGCGTCCTTGTGGTTCGCCAGCCGGGCGGCAAATGCGTCGAGGAGGTCAGGCAGTATCATGGCTCGCGGCTGGGGTCGAGGGACCGCTGAATGCAAATGGCCACACAGCCCAGTCCGCCCGTGATGGGACGCCGATCAAAGGCGCACCCTCGGCTGTCGGCACAAGCCGTGACAAACGGAACGTGTG
Source organism: Nitrospirales bacterium (assembly GCA_022828225.1). Lineage (GTDB taxonomy): Bacteria > Nitrospirota > Nitrospiria > Nitrospirales > UBA8639 > Bin75. Next base: position 285,966 of record JAJEJG010000013.1, read on the forward strand.
TGGTGAAATCGAGGTCGTCGAGCACGTAGACTTGCAGGCGGTCATCGTCCAGCACCGAGAGAATGAGCGCACGGTTATGATTGTCGTCTTCCACCACAGCGGATTTCGGCGACGGCGCGATCTTGGCGCGCGCCGCGTGAACGTGCGGCAACTCCACGACGGCTTTGACCAGATGCTTCGGCGGATGAATCGCCCGTTGACTCAGCCGCACGTTTAACGACGTCAGGTCGAGGACGTCCCGATCAGTGGCCTCCGCCAGGGCGACGTTTTCGGCCCGTTCCATGACAAACGCATGGGACAGGAGCATGGTCAAGGCCAGGCACCCCACGCTCAGGACCCACAGAATCGCCGCTTTCGCCGGAGCAAGCCTGGTGCATTGATGCAGCATGAAGGCATTGTAGATGACGCTTGCCGAACGTGTCCAGCGTGACGCATGCCCTTCGGTGTCGTTGATATGAAAGTAGCTCGTTTCCGTCATTCCTGCGAAAGCAGGAATCCAGCGTCTTTTCCCCCTTATCTGTCATCCTCGACATCTTTAATCGAGGATCCAGCGTCTTTATTCTTGTCTTTATTCTTCACAAAGAAGACAAACCACCAAAGACCCTGGATGCCCGATCGAGCCGGGCATGACAACAAAGGCCAAGGCCCGTGTTCCGGCGCCTGCGGGCGTGGCTGCGCCCCGGTCCCGAAAATTCTATTTTGGGGCGAGGACTGTCTGAGCGCAGCGAGTTCCGCAGCCCACATAACCGGGACCGGGGCAAAGGCACCCGAAGGGCCACGCCCGGGCGCCAATGGTTTTGGGTCCTTTTGCCGAAACAAAAGAGCCTGTCCCGAGCTTGTCGAAGGGCCTGTCCTGAGCGAAGTCGAAGGAAGCAGAGCGAAGGAACCTCGGCGTGTGGGGGCGAGACCTCACATGAAAAAACCAAAGACCATTGGCTTCAAATTGACATTTCCTCCATACGGACCTTATGATGCTACCCTTTGACGGAGAAGAGGAGGCAGGGTAACGATGAAGGTAATTCTTCAAGAAAATATCGACAGTTTGGGGTATATGGGAGACGTGCTCGACGTGGCGGACGGCTATGCACGGAACTACTTACTCCCGCGCCAAAAAGCCATGGAGGCCAACCCTCGTAACGTGAAGGCCTTGGAACATGCCAAACGAGTGACGGCCCATAAGGCGAAGAAAGTCGAACACGAACTCCAGGACCTGGCGACGAAATTGTCCAAGGTCGCGCTCACCTTTCCGGTTCAGACCGGCAAGGAGGACAAGCTGTTCGGGTCCGTGACCACGAAGGACCTGGAAGCCGGGTTGTCGGCCGAAGGCTTCGACGTGGACCGCCGAAAGATTCAATTGGCAAATCCCCTGAAAGAGTTGGGTACGTTTTCCGTGGGCGTCAAGTTGCATCGGGACATTGTCGCAAACGTGTCCGTGAGTCTTGTCAAACAGGGTGGAGAGGCCGAGGCTGAGGACGAGACTCAGGCAAGTGAAGCCGCGACTGACGACGCCGTTGCTCCGGCTGATGCGCCGGAGTCACAGGACCCTTCGGCTTCGCTCGGGGCAGGCTAATGGCCTACGTTGTCGGGACCCTGAAAGCCGTTCGACAAGAAGATCCCGAGGTCTATGCGGCTTTTCGCGCGGAAGAGAAGCGGCAGCGCGACAAGCTGGTGTTGATCGCTTCGGAAAATTATGCGAGCCCCGCGGTCCTGGCCGCGCAGGGGTCGCTGATGACCAACAAATACGCGGAAGGCTATCCGCGGCGGCGCTATTACGGCGGCTGCCAGTTCGTGGATGAAGTCGAAGAGTTGGCCATTGCCCGGGCCAAGCTGTTGTTCGGGTGCGAGCACGTCAACGTCCAACCCCATTCGGGTTCCACCGCCAACATGGCGGCGTACCTTTCGGTCCTGAAACCCGGTGACACCATCCTGGGCATGGCCCTCTCGCAGGGCGGCCATTTGACCCACGGCAGTAAAGTCAATTTTTCAGGCAAGCTGTTCCAGGCCTTTTCTTACGGGGTCGATCGCGAAACCGAGTTGATTGATTACGACGCGGTGCAGCAAAAGGCCGAAGAAGTCCGTCCGCGCATGATCGTCGTCGGGGCGAGCGCTTATTCGAAAGTCATCGACTTCCCGCGGTTTCAGGCAATTGCGAAATCCGTGGGCGCGTACCTGCTGGTCGATATCGCGCATATCTCCGGCCTGGTGGCGACGGGGCTGCACCCCAGCCCGGTGCCCTATGCCGATTTCGTGACCACCACCACCCACAAGACGTTACGCGGGCCTCGGGCCGGCATGGTGATGTGTAAAGAAGAACATGCGACAGCCGTGGACAAGATCGTCTTCCCGGGCCTGCAAGGCGGGCCGCTCATGCACGTGATCGCGGCCAAGGCCGTGGCGTTCAAGGAAGCCCTGGCCCCGAGTTTTACCGCGTATCAGCAACGCATTCTGGACAATGCCAAGGCCTTGGCGGATGGGTTGGCCGCACGGGGCTATCACGTGGTGTCCGGCGGGACGGATACCCACCTGTTTCTGCTGAATCTCAATTCCAAAGGGGTGACGGGGAAAGAAGCCGAGGGGGCACTCGACGCCTCGGGGATCATCGTCAATAAAAATGCCGTGCCGTATGACGAACGGCCGCCGGCCGTGGCCAGCGGCATTCGAATCGGTACCCCCATCGTGTCGACTCGGGGGATGGGAGTGACCGAGATGTCGCAAATCGTGGCGTGGATGGACGAGGTCTTGCAACATCCCGCGAAGAAACGAATTCAGAGCCGGATTCGCAAGGAAGTCAAGGCCCTGTGCGCCCGCTTCCCGGTCTTTTCTGACTCATAACCTGTTTCTTGATTGGCATGAAAATACCCCGAATCTGTCATTCCTGTAAATATTCAGTCATTCGTTGACAATTTCTGCCTCTTCTTTCCCCTCCTTTGTAAGGAGGGGTGAGGGGAGGTAGAGTCGGAGGCTCTCATGGCGAACGCTGCTACGTGCATGGTTGGCTCTACCCCTCCTATCCTCCCCTTACAAAGGGGAGGAACAGGACACCCCTGCTTCCTGTATGTCGCATTCTGTCAACGAATGACTGAACACATACAAATGACATCTGGCTCCCGTCATGAAATGTCCGTTCTGTAATCGACTCGACGACAAGGTGATTGATTCCCGTACGGCCCGGGAAGGTGAGGTGATTCGCCGTCGCCGTGAATGCTTCGGATGTCGTCGTCGCTTTACGACGTATGAACGGATTGAAGAAAACCTTCCCACCATCGTCAAAAAAGACAACCGGCGGGAAACGTTCGACCGCGCCAAAGTCATGGCCGGTCTGAAAAAGGCATGCGAAAAGCGGCCGATCAGCAGCGATATGCTGGAAGCCGCGGTAGACCGGATCGAAAAACGCCTGCAGGATTCGGGTGAATCGGAGATCCAGGCCATGGTGGTCGGCGAGGAAGTCATGCGGGAACTTCATGGGTTGGACCAGGTGGCCTACGTGCGGTTCGCTTCCGTGTATCGCGAGTTCAAGGACATTGATCAATTCATGGAAACGATCAAGTCCCTTGCGCAGGATCGAGGAACCACCTGATGTGCCATGACCCTTCGCTTCGCTTCCTTCGACAAGCTCAGGACAAGCAGGCAGGCGCCAGAGGGTTCCTCCCCTTTGTAAGGGGAGGTCAGGTGGGGTAGAGGCACTTATGCCTTCCGCTAGTCGTTCCGTCAGAAAAGCCGGGTCCCGGCGGGTCCCGGCATCCGTTCCCCAACGTCAGTCCAAACCGGCGTCCAAACCGGTGCGCCGTCGGGCGGCACCGGCCACTCGTGTGGCGATCCTGGGAGGCGGCCGCGGCGGGCGCGCCCTGCTGGAAATTTTTGCGCAGGACCCCTTGGCCCGTATCGTCGGATTAAGCGAGTCCAAACCGCGGACACTCGGGACCAGGCTTGCCCGGCAATTGGGTGTCCCGGTGACGCAGGACTATCGTGAAATCTTGAACATGAAAGAGGTGGATCTGATCATTGACGTGACCGGCAGTCCCGAAGTCGAACGGGCGTTGCAGAAAATTCGAAAACCGAGCGTCGCGATCATCGGCGGGGCCAGCGCCAAGTTCATGTGGCAGTTGATCGATGCGCGGATTCGAGCCACGACGGAAATCGAAAACACGCTGAGCCGGTACCAATCACTGTTCCGGCGGTACGTCAAGGAAGAAGCCGAGAGCGCGGTCGATGAGGAGCGGACGCGTATCGCCTGTGAAATTCACGATGGGTTGGTCCAAACGCTGGTCGGCGTGAATTTCAAAATGGAACGGTGCGGGGACCTGGTCCAGGAGGAACCCGACAAATGTCTTACCCTGTTGAGTGAAGCCAAACACTACCTGAAACACGGCATTCAGGAAGCCCGGCAAGTCGTGTTCAACTTGCGACCCGGTCAATACGAGCAATTGGATCTGCTTTCGGCGCTGACCAATTATCTGGATTCGTATAAAAAGCAACATCGGGTGCAGGTCGCGTTCACGCATACGGGCAGCGATGCCCGTTTGCTACCCAAGACGAAAGTCTTCGTGTTCCGGATGATCCAGGAAGCCCTGCAAAATTCCTCCAAGCACGCCGGGGCGTCGAAAGTGCTCGTGCAATTGAGCATTCAACCGCATCACCTGTCCGCCGTTATCCAGGATAATGGCAACGGGTTCGACGTGAAGGCCGTGTTTCAGAATCCCGACAAGTGGGATCACTTCGGCTTGCGCGGGATGAAGGAGCGGGCCAAGTTGCTTAACGGCGAGGTGTCGTGGGAGTCCCGCAAAGACGAAGGGACTACGGTCACGGTGTCGATTCCGTTGACCAGAAAGGACAGCGCACGCAATGGCAAAAAAAATTAAGGTGTTGATTGCGGACGACCATCGCGTCGTACGTGAGGGCCTTTGCGCCATCCTGGAGACCAAGGAAGAAATCCACATCGTCGGCGAAGCCGGTGACGGCGGCGAAGCCGTGGAAAAAGCCAGGCAATTGCTGCCCGACGTGATCGTCATGGACGTGAGCATGCCGGGCATGACCGGCGTGGAAGCCACGCGGATCATCAAGCGGGAAATGCCGCATATCGGGATCATCGCCCTGACGATGTACGAGGATCATCAATACATTTTCGACCTGGTCCGGGCCGGGGCCACGGGCTACCTGCTGAAGGATTCGGATTCCACGGAAATCGTTGCGGCTATTCGCGCCATTTCCCGAGGGGAATCACTGATCCATCCGTCGGTGGCGAGCAAGATTCTCGCCGAATTTTCGTTGCTGGCTGAAGGCAAAGGCAAAAAGAAGTCCTTACTGGAACACGACCTCACGGAGCGCGAAATCACCGTCCTGCGACTGGTGGCGGACGGCAAGACCAACAAGGAAATCGCCAACGTGCTGGACCTCAGCGAGAAGACCGTGAAAAATCACGTCCGCAACATCTTCCACAAACTCCACGTCTACGACCGCACCCAAGCCGCCATCCTGGCCATCCGAAAAGGCATCATCGAACTCGACCCGCACCCCGACCGTACTTGATACGAAACGAACGTAGGGAACAACGATCGTTGATCTCCACTAACGGGAGAGGGCAGGGTGAGGGGGTTAGTCGGAGTAGGTGGGATTCGCGTTGCGTGATCCGACAAGCTGGCTAAGAAGCCAGCGGAACAACTTTCGAGCGCCGGATGACGCGGTCGCGCGTGAGTAGCGGCACGCTGTGCACCACGCTGGTAGCGGCAATGATCTCGTCCGCCGGGTCGCTCTCGAAGTCGAGACGGGTCGATTCCCGTGCAACGGCTAGGTCGATCGGCCACACGTGCACGCGGTTCAATATTCGCGCCACGTCGCGGTCGTCTAGGTCCATATCTATCCGGCCGAGTTGAACGAGCTTGGCCAACTCCCACAACACGATGGCAGAAACGGACCATCTGTTCCGCGCCAACAAGTCTTGCTCGGCCGTCCGGAGTTCGCCGCTGACCGCGAGGACAAAGATATGCGTATCAAGATTGAGCATCCGCATCCCAGCGGAGGCCGGTCGTCAGGATACCGCCCCGAACCTTGATCTTGTGTTGCAGGCTGCCGATCAGGTCGGCGCATTGCTGGTCATAGGGTACGATGCGTGCGACCGGCTTGCCGTGCTTGGTGACGACCAACCCTTCAGGATCAAGCCGGTCCAGTAACGCCAGGCACTGCTCCTTAAACTTTGCGGCTCCAATCGTTTTCATGTCACTCCTCCCTTTTTTGGACATATTATATGACTGGTCAGAATATTTGTCCATTAAAAATTGATGTTCAGGAACAGCAGAGCCAAAGGTTTTCGTTTGGTTAGGCGGTCGGCTCATTCCATTGTGTTCAGGGCGTCGCCTCGCTTGCGGGGCCGTTTCGCTTGGTGCTACCATTCTGTCCAGTCAAAGGAGAGCGTGGTATGGCCAATGTGACGTTGTTAGTGTCCTCGACGTGTTCAGCCTGTCCTTCCGCCAAGAGCCTGTGGAAGCAGTTGCGGGTGAAGCACAGTTTCAGTTACCGGGAAATCGATATCAGTACCCCCGATGGTCAGGAACTGGCCGATCGCCACTCGGTGCGAGCTGTTCCTGCTACGATCATCAATGGGCGACTCACCTTTGTCGGCGTGCCCTCGCGGCAGAGCGCGGAAAAAGCGTTGAGTCAACGTCGGGGCTAACCTTTAAGCCGCTGCCCGCGGCGTCAGGGGTCCTCCCAATGAGCACCTCCCTCCCGTTTGGGATGGATGAAGAGGATCTGGAGCTTGAACTTCCGATCCTGCCCCCCCGCCAAGCCGCCAAGCCGCCCGACTGTCCGTTCTGTGGCGAGCCCATGACTTTTATCGATGCGGAATGGGGCTGCGCGGACTGTAACGGGGAACTGATCGGTCCTGAGACGGGATAAGACAGCCGCCGATTCGTGACCCTGGCCCGCGTGTGACGCGGACGCGTCGCTTCTCTTCCTGCCATGCTGCACGTCGTTACGGGTCTCTTTCAGCCGGATCTGGAACAAGCCTTAGCCTCCGACTTTCGTTCGTTTACCGCCCCGCCTTCGCCGCCGTGTCTGATCCTCGTCCCCTCCGAAAGTCTACGCGCGCACCTCAAGTGGACCTTCTGCATTGAGAAGGGCCTGCCTCTTTTCAACGTTCACCTTCTGACGTTTCACCAGTTGGCTGCGCGGTTGTTGGAAGAACAGGGCCGGCAAGTTACGGCCCGGCTGCGGGGCGAGTCCTTCTTCCGTGAATGGGTGCACCAACGGCTGCGCAAGCGAGACACGGATTTCGCCGGACTCAACGAACTTGCCTCGATGCCCGGTGGATGGGCTGCCCTCTGGGCCACACTCAAGGACCTCAAGGACGCGAGAGTAGACGCCGACGCGGTGCTGGAAGCGTTCGGCCAAAGCCCGTTCTCGGCGGATCGCAGGCTGCAAGCGGTGATCCGTTTGTACCGGACCTGGTGCAAAGACCAAGACCATCATTCGTTGTATGACCATGACGACGTCGCGGTGTTGGCGCTCGACCTGGTCTCCGAGTCTTCGTGGCTTCGGCAACAGGCCCGTATCTTTTACTATGGATTTTATGATTTGACCCAGGGACAACTGGATCTCTTTCAAACGATCGTCAGGCAATACCCCGCCACGTTGTACTTTCCGTTACTCGATCAACATCCGGCCTTTCGCTTCGCCCAGCAGTTCTTCGATCAGCACGTCCGCGGACTCGCCACGGGTTCGATCGAACACAAGGTCGAGACCGCGTCTCCGTTTCGAAATCTGTTCGATCCGTCACCGGAGTCCAGGTCTCAAAAGGTCGACGTGCCCGAGGAGCCGGCCGCGGACAATGCCGGTACAGGGCGAACCGGGGCGCAAAGGTCCTGTCGCCTTATCACGGTCTCGGGCGCGAACGACGAGATTGACGTGGTGGCCAAAGAAATCCTGGCCCTGGTGCAGGAGCGAGGGATTCCGTTTTACGACGTCGGCGTGGTGGGGCGGACGTTGGCCGGATATGAAGACGTGCTGCCTCGCGTCTTTTCGGCACATGGTATCCCCTTTCAGGCGACACTGCGCCGGCCTTTGACCCAGTATCCGTTTTCCCAAATCCTGTTGCGTCTCCTCGGTCTTCGTCTTCCCGAATCCGACCGGAATGCGACCTTTGACGTGTTGCATTCTCCATTCGTGAATTGGCAGACCTTCTACCCCGACCTCGCGACCCCGCGTCCCGGCGTGTGGGAACAGTTGAGCCGTGAAATCGGGATCGAGCAGGGCTTGCAAGAGCGCGAGCGGTTGCCCCGGTTTTTTGAAACCGGGGTTCCCATGCCGCACAAGAGAAGACAAGGTGAGTATACGATAGTCGGTGAAGAGGTCCGTAGTCTTTGGCACGTGCTGGACCGGTTAGCCCGGCTCCTTGACGCCTTCCCGGAAGAAGCGGGATGGGAGGTCTTCACGGATGGGGCCTTGGCTCTTATGGACCGAATCCTGTTGAGTCCGTCACAGGACATTTCGGATCGTGAATTGAAGATTTTGGATCGGGAATCGGCAGGAAACAATCAAGAATCCGCAATCAAAAATCCACAATTGGAAGTGTATCAGGCGGTCCGGGAATGTTTGGAAGAGATCCGGGCGCTTGCCGACATCAGCGGGCCGGTCCGGTATGCGGAGTTCCACTCCACGCTGACGCGGTTCATGGAAGAACGGCTCGTGCGGAATCCTTCGCAAGCGGAGAACGGGGTGCGGGTGGTCGATGCCATGGCAGCTAGGGGGCTGTCCTTTCGCTACCTGTTCGTGATCGGGCTGACGGATCACGTCTTTCCCCGGCATATTCGAGAGGACGGGTTTTTCCGGGATTCGGCGCGCCGGTTCCTGGAGGAACACCTGGGGTTCAAGATCCAAGAAAAGACCAGAGGGTACGACGAGGAAAAATTACTGTTCTACCTGTTGATGCACGCGGCGCGGGAGGGCGTCACGCTGGTGGCGCAACGGTCGGACGAGGAGGGCCGGACGACGATCCCGTCCTGGTACGTGCAGGAAGTGGGACGCTACGTGCCGGGCCTTGCTGCCGTGGACGTGCCGAGATCCTCGCTTCACAAACCTCAAGCCATTACGTACGTCGACGAGGCGCGCTGGACGCCCCGCGAGCGGCTCGTACGACACGTGTTGCAACGCCATGAACCTGTCCGGGTTGCGGCCGAGGAACCGGCGTGGTGGCGGATGCTGGAAAACGGGCTGGCGGCACTCCGCGATCAGGAGAGCGACCGGCCTCACCTGAATGCCTACGATGGTGTGACCGGGCCTCTTCCCGAATATTGGAAGGGTCTGGCTCTGTCGGCGACCAGCCTTCAACGCTATGCCACCTGTCCCTTTCAATACTTCGTCCGGAACGTGCTGGGTCTTCACGTGTCGAGGCCGTCGTCCCGAAGTCAGGGGCCGGGCGCGTTGGAAGTGGGAACGTTGCTCCACGAGATTTTAGGCAAGTGGTACGACCGGTTGGTGCAACACGGGTGGTTTGCACAGGAAGCCCCTCCTGACTTCAAGCCGCTGGGCATCCTGAAGCAGGTGGCGGAGACGGCGTTCCGGGAGTTTGAACAACGGAACCCGGTCGGGCCCGCGCTCTTGTGGGAGATGCGACAGGAACAGATTATGACGCTGCTCGAACGGATCTTCGAGCAAGACAAACGTGAACTGGGAAACGAATGGCGCCCGATCCTGTTTGAGGAGCCCGTGAAAGGGGAGATACCGGTAAAGGTCGCGAAGGGGATGGTGGCGTTTCCCATGACCGGCCAACTCGACCGGGTGGATTGGTCGTCCTCCCGGCGCCGGTATCGGATCATTGATTATAAATTTACCGAGGGCGGCGTGATGTCGGACAAGGAGTTGGTCAGGGCGGTTGTGCAGGGAACTCGCCTGCAACCGCTGCTCTATATGGAATTGGCCGGGCAAGGGATCCAACCGTTGTTGGAACAAAAGCTCAGGCTGGGCAAGGACGGGCAGGCCACTGTAGAGGGCGGCCCCTGCGCCGCCTCAGTCTGTGCAGGCGTCTGGTTTTACGTCGTGGCGCCTGGGGAACTTCCGGAGGACCAGGGGTTTGCTCCCGTGGCCTTTTCAGCGGAAACGCGGGCAGGCGTCGCGCCACAAACCGAGACGCTGATGACTACGCTGGTCGAGGGGATCCAACAAGGAAAGTTTTTCATCGTGCCGGGGCGGCATTGCGACTGGTGCGACGTGCGGGCGGTGTGTCACCGGACCCATCCGGCCAGCGCCCGGCGTGCGCGGGAGGATTACAAGCAGATCCGGGCGCATCGAGACGTTCGCCGACAGCAGCCCCCGAAGCCGCCCGCCAAGACCTCTGAAAAGGAAAATGACTCGTGAAGGCGGCAAAGTCGTGAAAGAAATACATTCTCTTCCCGACAGCCACGCTCGCCATAGCGCCGTCACGGCTTCGGGGACCAACGTCGTGGTGACCGCGGGGGCGGGCACGGGCAAGACCTCGCTACTCATCGATCGCATCCTCCACCTGTTGACCCGGGGCCGAGATCGGCTGTCATTGACGCAGATCGTCGCCGTCACCTTTACCAACAAGGCGGCCAGTGAACTGAAGCTGCGGATGCGGCACCGTCTGCGGCTCATGAAGGATCTGGCCACGGGCCGGTCTGCCGGGGATGAACTCCACGATTATGAAATCCGGTCGATCCGGACGCTTCAAGAAACCTCGGGATTGACCGACGAAGAATTGGCCGCGGTGAGCGACGAGGCCATGCGTGAGGTGGAGCGGGCGCACATTGAAACCATTCACAGTTTTGCCGGTCACCTCTTGCGGCTGTATCCCGTGGAAGCCGGCGTGGATCCGTCGTTTCAGGAAGACGACGGTACGCGATTTCACGAGCATTTTGATCACGAGTGGGACCAGTGGGTGCAGCGTGAATTGGGCGCGGGCGGGCGCCGGCATGACGTCTGGCGGGGGGTGCTGGCGCACTTCGGCCTGGACGACGTGAAACAACTCGCACAGGCCTTGACGGATGAATTGATCCCCTTGTCCGGAATTCGCACCTCACAACCTGCGGTCACGCCGCATCTGCGATCCTGGCTGGCGACCCTACGCGACCGCGGCCACCTGTTGAAGGAACGGTATCAAGGCACCCAGAAGATCAATCGTCTGCTCGATGCCGCGGTCTCGTTGTTGGCGGGCGTGGAAATGAACGGCATGTTGCGGCCGCAAGATGCCGACGAGGCTGTCGTGCTTCAACAGCCGATTCCTTCGAAGACGAAGGCCTGGACCGAGGAGGACCATGAAGAAGCCAAGGGGGTGATCAAGGTCGCCCAGGCGATTGCACAGTCGGGTTCGGAATCCTTATGGGACGCGGTGGAACTCCTGTCCCCGTTTGTGGTTCATTGCCGGTCCTCGTTTGTGGAGAAGGGGCTGGTGTCCTTTAACGGTTTGCTGGCGCGGGCGCGGGCCTTGCTACGGGACCACCCGCACGTGCGCGCCGAATTGAAGGAGCAGTACCAGGCGATTATCGTCGATGAATTTCAGGATACCGACCCGGTCCAATACGAGATCATCCTGTTTTTGGCCGAGGCCAAGGGCGCCGAAGCCCGTGAATGGCATCGCGTGCAACCGGCGCCGGGCAAATTGTTTATCGTGGGCGATCCCAAGCAATCCATTTATGCGTTTCGGCGGGCGGATATCGAAGCCTACGATACCGTTGTCCGCGATCACGTCCTGGCGCCGGCAGCCAAAGGTGAGCGGTATGCGTTGCAGGGAAATTTTCGGACCCACGCCCAATTGCTCGATCCCGTGAACCGCTGTTGCGCGAATGTGTTCCCGGCCGCTGCCGTCGAAGGGCTGCAACCTCCGTACGAACCGCTCCTGCCCGTGCCGTCGGACTCGCTGCCCTTGCCTCACGAACGGATGGAACTCCGCCTCGTCACCCTGGCGCAGGAGGACGCGGACGCGGAGACGGCCGGCCGGGCGGAGGCGGATGCCCTGGCGCGCTGGCTGCGCGATGACGTCCTGGAAAAAGAATCCCTGCTCATGGGGGGACGTGCGGTGCCCATCCAGCCACGCCACGTGGCGATCCTCTTCCGAACGTTCGCCCATCTGCGAATCTGCCTGGAAGCCTTTCGGCGGCACCACCTGCCTTGCCTGGCCGACGGAGAAAAACATTTTTATGAACGGCAGGAGGTGATCGATTGCAGCTTGGTGTGGCGCGTCCTGATGGATCTCCGTGATGAACTGGCCGCGGTAGGGGTGTTGCGGTCTCCCTACGGAGGCTGCTCCGACGTGGAGATCGAATCCATCGTGCAACGGGGATTCCCGGATGATTGGGCACACGAGTCGTCCCTCACGCGTCTGCCGCCGATTTTTACGCTCCTCCATTCATTGCACGCGGAGATCCAGGCGCTTCCGGTTCCGGAAGCGATCCAGTACGTGTTCCAAGCGCTGCCCCTCGCCGAATTGGCCGCGGCTTCCATCGACGGCGAACATGCCTTGGCCAACGTGCTCAAACTCCGGGACGTGATGTTGGCGCTGGCCGTGCGATCCGGGTTGACGCTTCGGGAAATCGTTCGCCAAGTGGAGCAGTGGGTGGACGACCCGCCGGCTGAGGGAGAACGGCCTCTTGTGGAAGAAGGTTTCACGTCTCAGGGTTCGGGCGGTGCGATCCGGTTGTTGACCATCCACAAGGCCAAAGGGCTGGAATTTCCCATGGTGATTGTTGCGGGCCTGCACCGGGACGTGGACCATCGTAAAGACCCGGTCTGGACGTCGCACGACTGGCTGACCGACACCATCGGCCTCCGTCTCGGCCAGGCCGCCGACCTTGGAGGCATTTTTCTCGAAACCAAAGTCGCCGAACGACAGCGAGCCGAACAGGTGCGGTTGCTCTACGTGGCCATGACGCGCGCGCAACGGCGTCTCGTGTTGTCCGCGGCGCTGCACGGGCAAGGGACGACCAGGAAGGGCGCGCTGCTGTCGTTAATCGCGCGCGGCCTGGATCTGGATGTGCCGGCCATGGTCGAGGCGGTCCAGGAACGGTCCCAATGCGACCATCCGGCGGGGAACGTGGCCGTGACCACGACCATCGTGCCGGCCCCCCAACCCGTAAAGCCTGTCCTGAGCAGAGTCGAAGGACCTGTCCTGAGCGACGTCGAAGGGAAGGCCCGGCCCGCTTCCCCCGCGTGGAAAGCCACCATGCCGGATAGCGCGGAGCACCAGCGCCGGTGGGATACGTGGTTTAAGCAAGGGGAGACGGCCTGCCGGACTCCGCAGTTCCTTTCCGCGACACGGTCCCTCATGGGTGACCCGCCGGAGCCGACGAACCTCGTTTCCCCGCAGAAGGCCTCCGGACAATCCAAGGAACGAAGCATGGTCCTTCCGCGCAAGAAGGCGGCGTCGCAACCGGGCTCATCCGATCGAAGCGCAATCATCGGGACGTTGGCCCATCGTGTGTTGCACGGCTGGGATTTTTCCGCTGATCCGGCCACAATGCCAACGTGGATCGAAGCCTGTTTCCGTGCATACCTTCCAAACGAATCCGTCTCGGAGTCGGGTGACGTGTGTGCGGAATTGCAGGAGACCTTCGCGCGCTTCGTCGAGTCCGAACCGTATGCCGTGCTCCGGCAGGCGGACATTCTGGGCCGGGAGATTCCTTTCGCCGTTCCATGGGGGAGTCCGGGAGGAGAAGCGGGGCACATCGGGGCTTGCGTGATGGAAGGGGTGATCGACGTCCTGTATCGCCGGGATCAACAGATTTGGATTGCCGACTACAAGACGCACCGGGTAGACCAACGCTCCGCGGAGCAAGTCGTGCAGGAGTCCCGCGCACAAATGGAGGTCTATCGTCGAGCGGCCGAGTCGGCCTTGGCCCAGGGTCCTGTCCGGGCACAACTCATCTTTTTACGGAGTGGACTCGGCGTCGAGGTTTGAGTAGGATAATGGATTGTTGAAGCGTCTGGTTGAGTTGCCATTGGTCATACTTGTACGAAATTGTACGAAACCACTCATTCGTTGACAGTTTCGGCCCCGCTTTTCCCCTCCTTTGTAAGGAGGGGTGAAGGGGAGGTAGAGGGAGGAAAGGAGAACGTTCATGCCACTGAGTCGTAGGGACGGGCCTGCGTGCCTGTCCGTGAAAATAGGATGTCTCATATGCAGTCTTGTCTTCCTCGGAGCCTGTAGCAGTACGGCTAAAGTCAGGTACACGGCCTTGAATGCCCCTGGCGGGAGCAACCCCGAAGCGGCGTCGGCCGTGAAAGCCGGCAATAAGGCCTTTGCCGCCGGGCAATGGTCCGTGGCGAAGCAGCAGTACGAAAAAGCCATCAGCGTCCAGGAAACCTTGGCGGAGGCGCATTACAATCTGGCCCTGACCCTGGATCGATTGGGCCAGCGAAAGCAAGCCGAGGCGCACTATACCCAAGCCGCGAATTTCGCCCCCGGACATCAGGTCATTTGGAATTCACGGATTTATCGACGGTATGGCGACGTCAAGCCGGCAGGAGGTGGCGGTGCCTTACCGGGAGTCCCGGGCCTAGGCGGGCTTGGCGGAATCGGCGGCGGTGGTGGAAGACCCGGCGGGGCCCCACCCGGCGGATTTTAGCCGACCGACCCAACTGTCATTCCCGACGTTTGTAATCGGGAATCCAGCGTCTTTGCAGTTAGTCCTTGTACCTGCGCCATCCCTGCTCAAAGGCAGGGAAATGTCTCATCACAGCAGTCACTTCTTCTTGGACCCTCTCCCCGCCGAGGGAGAGGGCTGGGGTGAAGGGGCATTCTCGCGGTTCGCATGCGCTCTATAGCCCACCACCAGCATCGTCAATCCCAGGAGGATCATGGGAATACTCAACAATTGTCCCATGGTCATGGGCCCCAGGATGAATCCCAGATGGGCATCCGGTTCTCGAAACAATTCGGCGAAGCTACGGAAGAGGCCGTATCCGACGAAAAAACTCCAAAAGACCGTGCCGGGGGGTGTGGCCTTTCTGCCCAGGAACCACAGGATGCCGAACAGGACCATCCCTTCCAGCGCCGCCTCGTAGAGTTGTGAGGGGTGGCGACAGGCTGACCCGCCCCTTGGAAAAACCATGCACCAGGAAACGTCCGTGGGCCGTCCGTATAACTCCCCGTTGATAAAGTTCCCCAGGCGTCCCAGGCCCAACCCGATCGGCGTGACCTGCGCTGCCAGATCCGCAATCGTGTAGGCTGCGAACCCCTTCTTGTGACAGAACAGCCAAAGCGCGAGGCACACCCCGATCAATCCGCCGTGGAAGGACATCCCGCCTTCCCATATGAATAGAATTTTCAGGGGGTTCTGGAGGTAGTACGACGTCTGGTAAAACAGGGTATAGCCCAACCGGCCCCCCAGAAACACGCCGAACGCGGCGTACACAATCAGGTCGGACAACTGAGGCTTGTCCAAGGGGATATTGCGGGTGGCGGCCCGATGCTTGATCAGGAAATATGCAGCCAGTAACCCCAGCAGATACATCAGCCCGTACCAGCGAAATTGCAGGGGACCCAACCGAAAAAAAACCGGATCAATTTCAGGGAAGGAGAGGGAAACCCACAACGGAGGGATGTAAGAGTTCAAAACGGATATCCAGTCGTAAGGGCCGCACTGACCACGGTTTGGCATAGACCAGGATGCGAAACCATCCTAGGGAGCCGTCGCCGGTTTTTCAAGGACACGACTCCATCATGCTGAGCTTCTTATTTGTCATTCCGAGGGAAGCGAGGAGTCTGCAGTTTCTTTTTTCTGTCATTCCCGACATCCTTAATCGGGAATCCAGTGTCTTTGCTTTTAGTTGTTGTAGGCGCGCCATCTCATGGCGCGTTCTTCTAGGGTGCCGCCCCGGCGAGCATTTGCCTCCGTGGTTTACGGCAGGGTAGAGTTTGCGGGAGCACCCACGCTGCGAATGGAAACGCCTGTCCTGAGCGGAGTCGAAGGGCCTGTCCTGAGCGGAACGGTAGTGAAGTCGAAGGGGAGGATCGAACAATGAGCGACGAGGCTGCAACGCACGCGAGCCCGGAAAGCCCGGCAGCCGAAGATGCCCTATTACCCGGCGTCAAGCATGTTATTGCCGTGGCGAGCGGAAAAGGCGGGGTCGGCAAATCCACGGTCTCCGCCAATTTGTCCGTGGCGTTGGCGCAGAGCGGCGCGAGAGTCGGGCTGATGGATGCGGATATTTATGGCCCGAATATTCCCATGATGATGGGTGTGCCGGAGCCACCGGAGAAAGAGGGCGACAAAATCAAGCCGGCCCAAGCGCATGGCGTGAAGGTCATGTCCATGGGATTCTTCGTACCGGAAGAAACCGCCATCGTGTGGCGGGGTCCCATGGTGCACACCGCCATCCAGCAGTTCTTTCGTGACGTCCTGTGGGGCGACTTGGACTACCTGTTGGTGGACTTGCCTCCCGGGACGGGCGATGCCCAGCTCAGTCTCTCGCAGATCGTGCCGCTGACCGGCGTCGTCACGGTGACCACGCCGCAGGAAGTGGCACTCTACGACGTGCGCAAGGGCCTGATGATGTTCAAGAAAGTCAACGTCCCCCTCTTGGGTGTGATCGAGAACATGAGTTTCTTCGTCTGTGGGCATTGCGGAGAACGAACGGAGATCTTTTCGTTTGCGGGCGGGGAGCGCGCGGCGCAGAAATTCGAGATTCCCTTTCTGGGTCGCATTCCCTTGGACCCGGCGATCCGCGAGGGAGGGGACACGGGCATGCCGGTCGTCGCGGCTGATCCGGATTCTCCGCTTACCCGGGCGTTCCAAGGCGCGGCTGAGGCATTGCAGACGCGCGTGAAGGAACTCACGAGTGAAGCCACAGGGGCATCCCTGAGCGAGATGGTGAAGAAGTTGAAAGAACCCATGGCATAACAAAAGAAATTCCCTCTCCCTTGATGGGAGAGGGGAGGGTGAGGGTGGTTTAGGATTATGGTGAGGGGGTAAGTAAAAGAGCCTGCTCTCAATATATTTAATCGCTGGAGGATCCCGATGGCGGAAATGGTCAAAGTGGCAAATACGGATGAGGTGAAACCCGGAGAAGGCATAGTCGCCGAAGTCGAGGGCAAGGAGATCGCCCTCTTTAACGTTGACGGTACGTTTTATGCCATCGACAATACCTGTGTGCACCGCGCGGGGCCGTTAGGCGAAGGGGAGTTGATCGGCGAGGTGGTCACCTGTCCCTGGCACAGTTGGGAATACAACGTCACGACCGGGGCCTGTATCACGAATCCGTCCGCATGCGTGGCCAGTTTCCCCGTGGCAGTGGAAGGGAACGAAATCAAGGTCTCCCTCGAACCCGCTTCTCCGGCTTGAGCCGCAGCACTCCTTCTGTCATCCCCGACCTGATCGGGGATCCAGTGTCTTTATCCTTGTGAGCGAATGAGGGAGAAAAGACCCTGGATCCTCGATTAAAAATGTCGAGGATGACAGAAGGAGAGGAGACCATATACGGATTCGCATCGCATAACCCGACAGCGGGGGAACAAACCGATGAAGAAAAAGAACAGCAGCCAAGCGCCCAGGCTCAGCCAGCGGGATCCGATCCGGTTGCAACGCCAACCTCCCAGCTTGGCCAAGCTGGATATGACGAAGCACGTGGGCCGGAAGGAGTACGAGACCAAACTCGCCCGGCTTCAGGTTCGCTTGAAGGAAATCTCTCTAGTCTATCAGGCCCAAAGACGACGCGCAGTGATCGTGTTGGAAGGGTGGGATGCCGCAGGCAAGGGCGGTCTTATTCGGCGAATGCACTGGCCGCTCGATCCGCGCGGGTTGAAAGTCTGGCCCATCTCCGCGCCCACGCCGGATGAACTGGATCACCACTACCTCTACCGCTTCTGGACGCGTATGCCACGGTCCGGGCTACTCGTCGTCTTCGACCGCTCCTGGTACGGCCGGGTGTTGGTGGAACGGATCGAAGGTTATGCCACGAAGACCGAATGGCACCGTGCGTACGCCGAAATCAATGAGTTCGAGCGCATGCTCGACGACGACGGCATCCGGCTCG
Source organism: Nitrospirales bacterium (assembly GCA_022828225.1). Lineage (GTDB taxonomy): Bacteria > Nitrospirota > Nitrospiria > Nitrospirales > UBA8639 > Bin75. The sequence goes on from JAJEJG010000013.1 coordinate 303,945, forward strand.
TCAAAATCTTCCTGCACATCACACCGGAGGAGCAACTGGCGCGGTTCCGGGCGCGCTTCAACGACCCGCTCAAGCGCTGGAAACTCTCGGTGGAAGACCTCCGCAACCGGGCCCGCTGGGCCGACTATGAAGTCGCGATCGAAGAGATGTTCCAACGGACCTCGACCGTCCGCCGACCTTGGATCGTGATCCCAGCCAACAGTAAACATTACGCCCGGCTCGCCGCAATCGACGCGATCGTCAAACGCCTATCGGATGGAGTGGATTTGGCTCCGCCCGGACTTGACCCCAACTTCGAGCAACGTGCCCGCAAACTCCTCGGTCTGAACCAGCCGGCTGGACGAAAAGCACGATAGCGACGTCCTGGCGTCAGGCACGCGGTTGCGCACGTTCACAAAGACTTGTCTTGACCTGCAAATCTAGCAAAGCTTTTCTTTTGCCAACTGCCTCAGATTGGTCACCCGGACATTTTCGGCAAGAGGGTAGGTCGTGTCCCCCGGACAAACGATGGTGATTCGGTCGAGGTCCAACTCCCGCAAGGCAGAGTGCATGGAACGGGTTATTCTGGGGGTTGAGCTATACTTGAATTCAAAGGCGATGTTTTCGTTGCCTCGTGTGATCAGCAGATCCAGTTTCGCATTGGTATGGGTGCCCCAGAAAAAACATTCCTCGGCATCGGCTCGGTAAAGCCTGATCACCTGCTCCAACGCAAACCCTTCCCATGACGAGCCTATCGTGGGATGGCCCTCAAGGCTCGCGTGGTCCGGCACGTTCAGCAACGCATGCATAATGCCCATGTCCTGGAAATAAACTTTCGGTGACTTGACCTGACGCTTGTGGATATTAGCATGCCAGGGTTTGAGCATACGGATCATGAACGTGCCGGCAAGGATATCCAGGTAGCGTTTGATCGTCGGAGAGGTCACATCCAGGGAGCGCGCAAATTCGGACGCGTTGAAGACCTGCCCGTTCCAGTGAGCCAGCATCATCCAGAATCGCCGCATGGTATTGGCGGAAAAATCAATGCCCAGCGACGGCAAGTCGCGTTCCAGGAAGGCCGAGACATAGGCCTTGCGCCACGTCATACTGTCGGCGTCTGACTTCGCCAGATACGCGGGAGGAAATCCGCCCCGCAACCACAACCGGCGGACGTTGTCGGCTTCCAAAACCGTAAAGGGAGGCAGTTCCAGGTACACGATACGGCCGGCCAGGGATTCGGAAGTCTGCCGAAGCAAGTCGCGGGAGGTGCTGCCGAGGATAAGGTAGCGTTGCTTGCGCGGCTTGCGGTCGATCAGCACCCGCAACAACGGAAACAACTCCGGCATCCGTTGGACTTCGTCGATGACGATCAGTCCTTCCAGGGGACTCAGGGCCAGCTTGGGGTCGGACAAGCGGTTCAGGTGTTCGGGGTCTTCCAGATCGAAGTAATGGAGCCGTTTGTTGCCCAGGGTCCTGATGAAGTCCCGGGCCAACGTGGTCTTGCCGCACTGGCGCGGTCCCAGGATTCCCACCATGGGATGACTTCGAAAACATTCTCTAATCCGCCGCAGAAACGTGGTCCGATTCATTCAATAAACATTGGATATTTAAAATGTCATTTTAAATATTCAACCTTTTCAGATCATTTGTCAATCGAAAATACCCAAACAGCCTGCCGGATTGTGGCGAATCCACGTATAAAACAATCCTGTCCGACGGCGTGGACCTGTCCCCGTCCGGCCTCGACCCCGGCTTCGAACAACGAGCGCGCAAAGTCCTCGGCCTGAACCACCCCTCCGGCCGAAAAGCGCGCTAGGGTCGGTCAATCCCGTTGCTGTTGGGCCTCCTTTCTTGAAGATCGGTCCGCTGTTCTTCATAATGACGACATAAGGTGGCGAAGCTACAAAGATCTCTACCTCCCCTTGCCCCTCCTTACCCTTCGACTTCGCTCAGGGCAGGCAAAGGAGGGGTGCGGGCCGCATGAGATGCGGTCGCTACGAATACAAAGACAAAGACGCTGGATTCCTATTTATCGCCTGGAGCCCCGATCAAGTCGGGGACAAGCGTCGGGAATGACAGAAGGGGAAAAGAAAGACAGGAATGAACACTGCTGAACGGTTGCCGGGGTGGTTCAAGGTCAGGATCGAGGCGGGGCCGCATTACCGGCGTATTCAGTCGCTGGTCCGGGAGAAGCAACTTCACACGATTTGCGAGGAGGCGCGTTGTCCGAACAAATGGGAATGCTGGAATAACCGGACGGCCACGTTTTTGCTGTTGGGCGACGTCTGCACGCGCCGGTGTCATTATTGTTCCGTGACCACGGGTCGTCCGGGCAATGTGGATTGGGAGGAACCGGAACGGGTGGCGGAAGCCGTTCGGTCGTTGGATTTACGCCACGCGGTGCTGACATCGGTGAATCGCGATGAACTGGACGACGGCGGTGCCTCCATTTTTGCGGCGACCATCCAGGCCATCCGGCGACTTCAGCCTGCCTGTACCGTGGAAGTGCTGGTGCCGGATTTTCAGGGTAAGCCGGACGCGGTCGATACCGTCCTGGCGGCGACCCCGGAAATTTTCTCTCATAATATCGAAACCGTCTCCCGGTTGTTTCCGTCCGTCAGACCGCAGGGCGACTATGACCGGTCTTTGCAGGTGCTTCGCCGGGCGAAGGAGCAGGGGGCGAACACGAAATCGGGATTCATGGTCGGGATGGGCGAGACCATCGAGGAACTCCGGTCGGTGCTGCACGACCTGCGCGCGGCCGGCTGCGAGATCGTGTCGATCGGCCAGTACTTGCAGCCGACCAAAGCCCATCTTGTGGTGCACCGGTACGTCGAGCCCGAGGAATTCGAGGACCTCAAACAACATGGAATGGCCTTGGGCTTCCGGCACGTGGAATCGGGTCCGTTGGTGCGCAGTTCGTATCATGCCGAACAACAAATCACAGCCTCTACCTCCCCTAACCCCTCCTTACAAAGGAGGGGAACCAGGAAGGAATTACCGTCTTTTTCCTCCCCTTTGTAATGGGGCGCATTTCCGAAGAGGGAATGCGGGTGGGGTAGAGCCAAACGCACATCTAACCTGAAAAGATTTCCCATGCGCGTGAAACGTTGGCTTCTCCTGGCTCCGCTGCTGCTGACGATCCTGTTGTTGCAGTCCTACTTTTGGGTGCCGACGTATGAAAAACAGGCGACGGGGAATCCGGCGCGCCTGGTAACGTATATCGAAGCCTCATCCGGCGATGCGAAAATCCTGAATCCGATTTTGAATGCGGATACGGCCAGTTCGGGTATTGTCGGCCTCACGTTTGAAGGGCTCCTGGATCTGGACGAAAACCTGAACTTCCGGGGACGGTTGGCCACCGACTGGACGATTTCCGAAAAAGCGTATCTGTTCACGAGTCCTTCCAACCGGTTGCCCGACGGCGCCGAGGTCACGGGAACGGGTCTGGCCGACCGCATTCGGGCCGCGCTGCAAGACGAGGCGTTTGCCGCGTTGGCTGACAACGTCCGCTCTATCGACGTGTTGCCTCGCGTGACCAGGACGACCGCGGTGTCCGTTCAAACGCAGGACGAGGACGGCAACCCGGCGCGCGGAGAAGTGGAGGTGACGTTCGATGCTCCCGAACGGGTGGCGTTTTCCTTGCACCGGGTGGACCAGGATTTTTTCCGGCGGCTGCTTCCGGTCATCGGCGACCGCTACCTCGAAAATTTTCCGTATGAGCAGTCCCTCATCTTCGGCGAGGAGGTCTCTGCGGAGATCAAGGCCCAGGTGTTCGCGCAACTACCGGAACTGTTTCCCGTGGCCGAGCATAATCCCGTCATCGATTTTAACCTCCGCAAGGGCGTTCGGTTTCACGACGGCCACGAGTTCGACGCCGGCGACGTGAAGTTTACGTACGACGCCCTGATGAATCCCAAGAATCTGTCTCCCCGCACGTCGGATTTCGAACCGATCAAGGCGGTTGAGATAATCGACGCGCATACGGTGCGCGTGGTGTACAAGCGTTTGTTCTCCCCGGCGATCAACGCCTGGACCATGGGCATTCTTCCCGAACACCTGCTGAACGCCGAGGCCATGCAACGGGAGATGGACGAGCGCGGCCTCTCCGACGCCGCCCGGGCGGCGTTCGGCATGCGTGACAGTCAATTCAATCGTAGCCCTATCGGTAGCGGGCGTTTCCGTTTCGTCGAGTGGCACAGCGATGAATACATCCATCTTCGGCGCAATGACGACTATTGGGAAGGGCCGCCGGAATACCAGGACTATTACATGCGGATCGTGCCCGACCTGTTGACGCAGGAGATGGAATTCCGGTCCGGCGCGGTGGATTACTACGGGACGCAACCGCACCAGGTGGCCCGGTACAAGGAAGACGACACGTACCAGTCGTTTTCGAGCCTGGGCTTCGGCTACAGCTACATCGGCTACAACAATCGCCGTCCGTTGTTCGCCGACCCGGAGGTGCGCCGGGCCTTGGGCATGGCGATCAATGTTGAAGACTTTCTCCGGTACCTGTTGTACGGTGAAGGGGAACACATCACCGGCCCCTATCCCCCCAATACGCAGTGGTACGACAAGACCGTCGAGCCCTTGCCCTATGATCCCGAGGCCGCGCGGGCCTTGCTGGAAGCCAAAGGTTGGCGCCTCAACGCCGACGGCTGGCTCGAAAAGGACGGCAAGGTGTTCGAGTTCAACCTCATCACGAACAGCGGCAATCCCATTCGCAAGAACATCATGACGATCGCGCAGAACGCCTGGAAGAAAATCGGCGTGAAGTGCAATACGCAATATTTTGAATGGGCGGTGTTTCTGAAGGACTTCGTCAACACCGCGGATTTCGACGCCGTGGTGCTGGGGTGGAGCATGGGGGTCGATCCCGATTTGTATCAACTGTGGCATTCCAGCCAGGCCGGACCCCAGCAGTTGAACTTTATCGGATACAATAACCCCCTCGCGGACGACCTGATCGTCCGCATCCGGCAGGAGTACGATCAGGACGTGCAGCGGGAACTGACCCACCGCTTGCACCGGCTGATCGCGGAGGAACAGCCGTATACGTTTCTCTACGCGCCGCTGGGTACGCGGGTGTTGGATAAGAAGATCGTCTTGGTCCACAAAGACGAAGACGGGTCGGAACGGTATGAAAAGATTTATCCCATTCCGAGCGGCGACATCACGTTCCACTTTCATCAATGGCGCAAGCTCGAATTCACGCCGTCGTTGTGAGGGGCGGGGATACCGACCGGGTGAAGGGATAACCACGGATGCAAGCCTTTATCCTTCGTAACATTCTCCAACGGCTCGTGCTGGTGTTCGTCGTGTCGGTCCTTGCGCATTCGGTCATTCATCTGGCGCCCGGAGAACCCAGTGAGGTCGATCCGGCGAATCCCCGGATGAAGCCCGAAGACATTGCCAAGATCCGCGAGGCGTTCCACCTCGACGCTCCCTTATACATGCAGTATGCCTATTGGGTCCGCGATCTGGCGTCCGGCGAACTGAAGTCGTTCAAGGACAGCCAACCCGTCCTGGGAAAAATCTGGCGCCGGTTTCTGAATTCCCTGCCGCTCTTTATCTGCGCCACGTTGCTGGTGTGGACCCTGGCGTTTCCCACCGGCATTCAGGCGGCAATCCATCGGGGAGCGGTGTACGACCGCAGCACCACCTTTGCGGCGTATACCCTCATTTCCGTGCCGGGCTTTTTCTTGTCCTACATCGTGATTCTCTGGGTCGTGGATTTGTTCGGCGTGCCCGTGATCGGCTTGAAAACTTTCGGGATGGACATGGCGCCTCCGCTCTTCCAAACGATGGACCGGGTCTGGCACCTGGTGATTCCGTCCCTCATGTCCGCCTTGGGCGGGATGGCGATCCTGTCCCGGTACGTGCGCTCCCAGATGCTGGAAGTCGTGGGGCAGGATTACGTGCGCACGGCCCGGGCCAAAGGCGCGGAAGAGGACGTGGTGATCTACCGGCACGCGCTGCGCAACGCCTTGTTGCCGTTCGTGACCATGTTCGGGTTTCTGTTGCCGGGACTCATCGGCGGCTCGGTGATTTTCGAACAGATTTTCGCGTGGCCCGGGTTGGGCCGGTTGGGCTATGAAGCCATTCTCGCGCGAGATTTTCCGGTGATCCTGACCTTGAACTTTATCGCCGCGGTGTTGACGTTGGCCGGAACCCTGCTTTCGGACATCCTGTACGCCGTCGTGGACCCGCGCATCAGAACGGGGTTACAGGGGGATGGATGAGAGGTGAATGGAGATGACCTCTCTTTCTGTCATCCTCGACATTTTTAATCGAGGATCCAGGGTTTTTTCTTTGTCTGTGAAGAGAACGACTCTGGATTCCCGATTACTAACGTCGGGAATGACAGATGGGAAGTATCAGGATCAGAAGAAGCGGAGAGAATTCATCCTGATGAGGCAAACGTGGAAGACGTTGTGACAAAAGACCCGGCGCAGTCCGCTGAGGAACTGCCGCCGTCGGAAACGCCGTGGCAGGAGTCCCTGCGGTTGTTTCGCAAGGACCGGCTGGCGCTGGCGGGGGCCTACGTCCTGGTGTTGCTCCTGTTCACGGCCGTGTTCGGAAAAGTCCTGACCGAATGGGTGGTGGTGTTCGATCCGGAAGTCGTCCGCCTGCCGGAAAAATTTCTGCCGCCGTTGACGTTTTCGTCCACCGAAGAGGTCCCGGCCCATGACCGCCCATTCGGGGGTATCTACCTGTTGGGCACGGATGAGTTGGGCCGCGACGTATTCGCCCGCATGCTGCAAGGGTCGTTCGTATCGTTGTCCATCGGGTTTATTGCGGTAGGGATTTCCTTGGCGATCGGGATCCTGCTGGGCGGGCTGTCCGGGTTTTACGGCAACGTCAGGCTCGGCTTGGTCACGGTGGATACGCTCATCATGCGGTTTACCGACGTGATGTTGTGTTTTCCGACTTTTTTCCTGATCCTCACGGTGGTTGCCCTGCTCCCGCCCAGCATCTATAACATCATGATCGTGATCGGGCTGACCAGTTGGATGGGGACCGCCCGGTTTGTCCGCGCCGAATTTCTGGCATTGCGCAAACAGGATTTCGTGGTGGCCGCCACGTCGGTCGGGGCGCGGGACCGGCGCGTGATTTTCGCGCACATGGTGCCCAATGCCATCGCACCGGTGCTGGTCTCGGCCACCATCGGCGTGGCCACGGCCATCCTGACCGAGTCGGGCTTGAGTTTCCTCGGCTTCGGCGTGCAACCGCCCTATGCCACGTGGGGCAATATCCTGGCCGACGGCAAGGGTTTCATCTTCGACGCGCCCTGGCTCTTTTTCATTCCGGGCCTGGCGATCCTGGTCGTGGTGTTGGCCTTTAACCTGGTCGGGGAAGGACTGCGCGAAGCCCTCAATCCCAAACTGCGGAGACGCTGATTTGTGAATAACTCATCCCCTCTCCTGGAGGTTTCGCATCTCTTCACGTCCTTCTTTTCGGACCAGGGGGAAATTCGCGCGGTCGAGGACGTCAGCTTCTCGGTGCAGCCGGGACAAACCGTGGCGCTCGTCGGAGAGTCCGGGTGCGGGAAATCCGTGACGGCCCTGTCCATCATGCAGTTGGTGGATTTTCCGGGAAAGGTGGTGGGCGGGCAGGTGGTGTTCAAAGGCGCCGACTTGCTGACCTTGCCGGACAAGGACATTCGCCGGATACGCGGCAACCAGATCGGCATGGTTTTTCAGGAACCCATGACCTCGCTGAATCCCGTCTTCACGATCGGCGATCAGATCGGCGAGGTGCTGCAAATTCATACGACCCTGACCAAACACGAGATCCGAAAAGAAGTCATTCGCCTGCTGGAGAAAGTCCAGATCCCTGCGCCGGACCGGCGCATCGATCAATACCCGCACGAAATGTCCGGCGGCATGAAACAGCGGGTGATGATCGCCATGGCTTTGGCGTGCCGGCCCGACCTGCTCATCGCCGATGAGCCGACCACGGCGTTGGACGTGACGATCCAGGCCCAAATCCTGGAGTTGCTCAAAGAACTGCAACGGGAAATGGGCATGGCGATCCTGCTGATTACGCACAACCTGGGCGTCGTGGCGCAGTTCGCGCAGGAGATCATCGTGATGTACGCCAGCCGGATCGTTGAACGCGCGAGCGTGCCGCAACTCTTTGCCGCGCCGTCCCATCCGTACACGCGGGCGCTGTTGCGTTCGTTGCCCAAGCCCGGCGCGCGGGAAACCCGGCTCGAATCCATACCGGGCACGGTGCCGTCTCCCCTGATGTATTGCCGGGGGTGCCACTTTTCCACCCGGTGCCCGGACGTGCTGGATCGTTGCCCCAACGAGGAACCGCCGCTCGTGGAAATTGCGCCGGGCCATGAGTCCGTGTGCTGGTTACATCAACCCGGGAGTTCGTAACGCCGTGGACGTGAAGCCATCTGACCGACAGCCGAGCGGACACGCAGGTCCGCTCCTACAGGTCACGAACCTCAAGAAATATTTCCCCGTCCGGAGCGGCCTTCTCTCGAAGGTGTCCGCGTGGGTCAAGGCCGTGGACGACGTGACGTTCGACATCGAGCCCGGGGAAACCTTCGGGTTGGTCGGGGAGTCCGGCTGCGGCAAGACCACCGTGGGCCGCACCGTGCTGCGGTTGCAGGAACCCACGGGCGGCGACGTGTCGTTTGAAGGCCGGGACCTGTTCGCCATGGATGCGAAAACGTTGCGGGCCACGCGCCGCCGCATGCAGATCGTGTTCCAGGACCCCTACAGCTCGCTGAATCCCCGCATGACCGTGGGCTCCATCGTGGGCGAGCCGCTCAAGGTGCATCACTTGGCCAAGGGCCGGGACCTGACGGAACGGGTGTGTCAATTGCTCAACCGCGTGGGCCTCAGGCCGGACCATTACCCGCGCTACCCGCATGAATTTTCAGGCGGGCAACGCCAGCGGATCGGCATTGCGCGCGCCCTGGCGCTGAACCCGAAGCTGATCGTGTGCGACGAAGCGGTCTCGGCCCTGGACGTGTCCATTCAGGCGCAGATCATCAACCTGCTCAAGGACCTGCAAGCGGAGTATCGCCTGTCCTACTTATTTATCACGCACGATTTGAACGTGGTGCAGTACCTGGCCGACCGGATCGCCGTAATGTATCTGGGAAAACTGGCGGAAGTGGCGCCGACCGCCACCCTGTTCTCAGACGCCAAACATCCCTATACCCAGGCCCTGCTCTCCGCCAACCCGTTGCCCGACCCCACGATCAAGCACGAACGCATCCTGCTGCCCGGCGACGTACCCACTCCGCTCAACCCGCCCTCCGGCTGCTGGTTCCACACCCGCTGCCCGCAAGTGATGGAGCAGTGCAAGACCACCGACCCGCCCCTGATCCGAATCGGCAAACCCGAAGCCGCTCACAATGTCTGGTGCCATTTGTATTCCGGTTAGCGACACACTCCCCCTTCTGTCATTCCCGACATTTTTAATCGGGAATCCAGCGTCTTTGCCTTGTCTTTTTCACCCTCTCCCACTGGGAGAGGGCCGGGGTGAGGGAGGAGAAGACGGAACGTATGCCGGTCCAAATGAAGGCTAAAGTCTCTTGACAGACCCTACAATGTACATACAATATATGCATGATTAGATTTAGTTGGGATCAGAACAAAGCGAGGTCCAACCTAAGGAAGCACGGGATTTCTTTTGAGGAAGTCCGATCCGTCTTTTACGACGAGTTCGCAATACAATTCTATGATGATAGTGGCGCTGACGAAGACAGGTTCATTCTGCTTGGCATGAGCAATCAATCCCGTGTTCTGGTCGTCGTACATTGTGAGCGAGGGAAAGATGGTGAGGAACTGCGTATTGTTTCAACACGGAAGGCCACTAAAAAAGAACATCAGCACTATCGAGGTCATTCGTCATGAAAAAAGAATATGATTTTTCCAAAATGAAATCTCGTAAGAACCCTTACGCGTCCAGGTTGAAAAAATCTGTAACGATCCGTCTGAGCGAGGACGTGATCGAGTATTTCAAGGAAATGGCTGAGGCGTCGGGTATGCCGTATCAAAGCCTCATCAATCTTTATCTGCGAGATTGTGCACAGCGGCATCGCAAGGTTGATATCCAGTGGCAGCTATGACGGACCCTCGCCCCGACCCCCTCACCCCAGCCCTCTCCCTATTTCCCGCTTAATGCAGGAAATAAGGGGAGAGGGAGTTCCCCTCCTTTGTAAGCCTGTCCTGAGCTTGTCGAAGGGGAGGGGTAAGGGGAGGTAGAGCCTAGGCAAGCCGCTTGTTGTATTCGTTGCCGGCGACCTCGCATCCGCTACATCCTGAGGACAACGGAGAACGCGCTGAACAATCCGAACGCGCTTGAATACTCGATGCGTGACGGAGAGTGGGATCTTCCGTCTATGAAGCTTTCTCCCAAGCTCGCGTAGCGCATCTTCGGGGTATGAGACAGGTATTCGATTCCTGTCCCAAGCTGAAAGGTGACTTTCTCCAGGCACGTGACACTCAGCGCCGTTTGGAAATTGAGGGTCGTGGCGATTGCAGAATCGCTTGTTTTCCAATCGGTCGGGGCGTCGATAGCGTCGGGCACTGATCGTATTAGCGTCCTTTGGGACCCGTCGTATTCGGCATCCAGGTAATACACCCCCAGCCTGCCGTCGAACGTGAAACGCCAGCGCTCCTTGAACGGAAGGTCGAAGCGGGTGCCGATGACCCCGCCGTAATACCCGGCTTTCAGGGTTTCTTTCAGGGTCACGCTGTTGATCTCCGGCGGACGGTTGGATTCGTAGGCGAACGTCTCGGACTCCTGATTCAGCCTCTTGTAACTCGGCCCGATGAAAAAGGAAGTTCTGGATTGGCCCGGCTGACCGAAAAACATTCCGGTCACAAGATCGACGCCATGAAAGTCAACCTCCCTTTGTGTGCTGATGCGTATGGGATCGCCCCACGCGAAAATGGGACTGCCGGGCATGGGCCCGGGCATCGCACCGCCATCGATCTTTCCAACCCAACCGACCGCCCTGACGTCCGGGTTGTCTTTTATCAGATCCAGGAGATACCGCGACGTCTCCCGCGTAAGGCACACGCCAAATTCCGTTCCTTGTGGACAATACGTTTTGACGAACTGCTCTCGTGTCTCAGTCCATGGGGCCGGATCCTCGCTGTAGTCGTTGACGTGCGTAGAACTGTAAAACGTGAGAAACCCGCTCAATTCGGTGAACAGGTTTTTCCCGAAGGCGTCGTAGTTGCTGCCGATTGCCAGGTTGACCAGCGGCCCGGCCTGGAATGAGGCGTCGTAGTGGTCGAGAAAGCCGACGGCCTCTTCCCGGCCGTTCGTCCTGATGAACGGGCTCGACTCCGACATGTCCAGAAAATACACGCCGCCGCCCGCCCTGGCGTAAAACTTTTCCGTCAGGGTGTCGTCCGAGGCCGCATGTGCCGGAGCACAGAACAGGAGAATAACGGGGAGCAGCACAACGGCCCGGGGGGTCGGAAACTTTCTTATTAAAGAATGCATGGCAACCTCCGAAGGGGTGCATGGATGGTTTTATTGTCAATCCGACGCTGCAATGCTGACATAAAATGAAATAATGTCAGCAAAAAACGGTTTACTGTCATCTCCGCATGTTTTTCTGTCATCCCTGTATGTGTTCACTAATTCGTTGACAATTTTTGCCTCTTCTTCCCCTCCTTTGTAAGGAGGGGCGAGGGGAGGTAGAGCTTGCGGCTATCATGGCGACTCCTGCTCCGTGCACGGTTGACTCTACCCCTCCTATCCTCCCCTTACAAAGAAAGGGGAGGGAAATGAGGCCATTCCCACAAACGTGTCGGATGACGTGCGGCTAATCCGGCGTGCTTGTTGTCCATTCCTGTTTCCACTCGAACACGTTGCGTTCGATGAAGACGAAGGCGGCGATCCAGAGAAAGGCGTCCCAGAAATCGAGAAAGGTGCCGAAGAGTCCCCAATATCCCGCGGCGGCCACGACAACGGCATAGAGCGGATACTTGGCGAGCCGGCTTGCGGTGGCAAACCAGCCCGGGAATAACCCTTTGACGTCAGGCCGCACGTCAAGCTCCAACAAGGCCACGATCAGGAGCCAGGTGCCGGAGTTCACGACGTCCACCCAGGCCAGCCGGGTCGCCTGCGCCAGCGCGCCGGCTTCGGCCAGTGTCCGGGTCTGCTCGTTGACGAACAGTACTCCGGTGAGCCCGGCACAGTTGCCCGCGGTCAGGGTCCGGTATTCGTCGAGTCCAACGAGCAAGGAGAACGGCTGCATCGCAAAGGCGCAGGCGTCCGCGACGCCGGCCGGCACGTACAAGCCGAAGCCGAGCGCCTTGCCGAGATAGCCGGTAAAGGCATACACGATGACCACATAGCATAGAACACGAAGGCCCCTGATGACGGTGCCGATGGGGCGTGCCAATATTTCCTCGGAAAGCTGGCAGGTTTCAAGTTCGAACAGCAGCAACAGGATCACCCACGCGGCGGTGTCGATGCTGGCCGCAAACCCTTCGATGATCCGCGCGAACGGCAGGCCGTCTTGAAAGACGTGGGCGGCCGCTTCCCACTCGTCCTTGAAGAACAGCGCCACGTTGGCGATCAGCGCCGCGTACACCAGAAATTTGACAACGGAAAACCAATCGCGTCTGTTCATGTGGAGCATCTGGTCGCGTATGTTTGTGTTGATGTATGCATTGACAGATCCCCCTCACCCCAGCCCTCTCCCTCAAGGGGAGAGGGAGGCTTCTTCGTTCCCCTCCTTTGTAAGGAGGGGCGAGGGGAGGTAGAGAGTCCGTTGTTGGTGAACGACGGAGAGTCGATGCTTCAGAGAGCAACTGTGCTAGGATGACTCTACCCCACCTGACCTCCCCTTACAAAGGGGAGGAAAAGAACACGATCGTTGTGTCCTGAAGCCCTGCCTTGCGGGAGCGGAAGGCCGGTCCGTATAATCGCCAATTCGTGCGCAATGAGCCTGGCGTTCTCCCTCTGGGAGAGGGTTGGGGTGAGGGGGCGTAGCTGCAATGATACCGAACCAACGGGAGTGTACATGACAGAGCAGGGCAACAATCCGAAACCGTACCCGGCGCTTCGCAATATTCAGTATTCGCCCATGAAGGAGGGTGAGGAACACTATATCATCTTATGGGACCCCTCCGGGTTGAGTGCGGAAAAACTCATCATTCCGCTCAACTTGTTCTACCTGTTTCAATTTCTTGACGGAGAGCATTCCCCCGAACAAATCGGCGTCGAATACCTGAAAAAATACGGCGAGTTCCTGTTGCCGGACAAGATTGACCGGCTCATTGCCGACCTGGACGAAAAGCTGTTTCTGGAAGGCGAGCGCTACGAGGCGGCGAAAGCCGCGGCGCTGAAGGCGTATCGTGAGGCGCCGGCGCGGAAACCCCGCTTCGCCGGCAAGAGTTACGAAGCCGATCCGCAAAAACTCCGCGAACAGATTGCCGGATTCTTCACGTCCAAGGAAGGACCGAGCCCGGATCCATCCGAGAATCAGGGAAAATTGATCAAGGGGCTGGTGGCGCCGAATTACGACGTGAACGTGGCCGGGCCGCTCTATGCATGGGCCTATAAGGAATTGCGAGAGGCGGAGGCGCCGGACGTGTATATTCTCCTGGGGACCGCCCACGCCGGGTTGGCGGAGCCGGTGGCCGTGACGGACAAGGATTTCGAAAGCCCGCTGGGAGTCGTGCCGGTCAATCGACCGATCATGGAGTATCTCCGGTCCAAGGGGGGCGATGCGTGGTTCGCGGATGAATTGCGGCATGAAACGGAACACAGCATCGAATTTCAGCTACCCTTTCTGCAGGAAACCGTGGGCGCGCGGCAGTCCATCTCCATGGTCCCGGTCCTGACTTCGTTTCCGCCGGGGTGTTGGATCGATCCGGACCTCAAGGACGTGGCCGACCAGGTCGAACGATTCGTGTCGGTGTTGAAAGACGCGATTGCCGCGTCGGGCCGGAAGGTCTGCCTCATCGCCGGCGCGAACCTCGCGCATATCGGCCTGCGTTACGGCGATGACAAGGCCCCCACGGATTTTTCGTTCCATCGTTGCATGCAAACCGATTTGGAAATGCTGAAACACGTGGAAAACGTCGATGCTCAGGGCTTTGCCGAGTTTCTCCTCAAGGAACAGGATCGCCGCCACGTATTGGGTTTCTCGGCGATGTACCTGCTTTTGCGGGTGATCGAGGCGGAAAAAGGAGAGGTCTTGCGCTACGATCGGGAGATCGTGGATCAGTTCAACTCGACTGTCACCTACGCCAGCGCCGCGTTCTTTTAAGGAACCGCTGCTTTACGGCACTATCGGGCGCATGGCGGCGTTGCGTCCTCGCTCAACCCTCGCCTATCTGGTTGATAAGCCTCGGGTTTCGCTGCGGGACGCCTTGCCCTGCATCCCGCTATCACCATAAATCAGGGTTCCTTAAACAACCCCCTCAATCCCCCTTATCAGGGGGACAGCAGAGTGCCTTACCCCTCGCTCAGGGGAGCGGCAAAATTCCTCACCCCCCTGATAAGGGGGGCAAGGGGGGTTAGTGCTTTTAAGCAAGCCCCTCTCGGGTGCTTCTTACTCTTCCACCACGTCGATCGTCATGGTCACAGGCTCCAGAGGATTGTCCTGGGGGTCCCGTTCCACGGCCACGATTTGATCCACCACGTCCATGCCTTTCCGGACTTTGCCGAAGACGGTATAGGTCCGGTCCAGGCTGCTCGCGTCTTCCACGCAGATAAAAAACTGTGACCCATTGTCGTTGACGTCCCGGGTGCGATCTTCGTTCCTGGGCATTTTGGCCATGGAGACCGTGCCGCGGCGGTGCGGCTGGTCGCTGGGTTCCGGGGTCAGGCCGAAACCCGGCCCGCCGGTGCCGTGCAGGGTGCGGTCCGGTTCCTTACTGAACGGGTCGCCCCCCTGGATGATGAAGCCGGGGATCACACGGTGAAACGCCGTGCCGTTGTAAAATCCGATCTTGGCGAGGTTCAGAAAATTGTCCACGTGGCGGGGCGCCACGTCCGTGTAAAACTGGATCGTGATGGTTCCGAACCTGGTGGAAATGACGGCTTTGGGATTTTTTTTCTTGAACGTCAGGGGAGCAGTCATCGGCGGACTGTATCAAGGCAGGCGGACGTTCGGCAACCACGGGAGTTGCTTGGCACCTCTGCCTGTTTCGGCCTGAGAGTCTTATGGTTTTTCAAGTCGCGTCAGGCCGTCGGCCGGGCGGATGCCGAGCCAGCAAACTGCGCCGATGCATGCCAGGACTGCGGCGATCCCGAGGGCGACGGTCCATCCGAATTCGTTCGCGATCCAGGGCGTGAGCGTGGGGGAGAGGGTGCCGCCCAGGTTGGCGCCGGTGTTCATGACCCCGGATAGGGTGCCGGCGTGGGCTTTGGACAAGTCCACGGTCGAACTCCAAAATGCGCCGATGGTGAAATACAGCCAACCCGCGCCCAAGGACAAGAAGGCCAGGGCGGCGTAAGGGTGCTCAATCACCGCTCCGGCGACGATGGAAACGGCGGCCAGGGCCATGCCCCCGGCTCCGACCCAGGATCGGCCCTTGTTCACGCCGAATCGTCCGGACAGGCGGTCCGTGACCCAGCCGCCGATGGGACACAAGATCGTCATGGCGATAAAGGGGCTGGCGGCGAACACGGCGCCCCGCAGCACACTGAAGTTTCGGACTTCCACGAGGTAGAGGTAAAACCAGGACAGGTACACGTAGGCCACGTATCCGAAACACGTGTAACTCAAGACCAGCCACCACACGCTTGAGGTTCGCGCAAAGGCTTTCCAGGGAACGGGTGCCGCGGCTTCGGGCTCGCTCGGCACGGGCGCGTGACCGCGGATCAGCGCGGCTTCGCCGGCATTGACCCGTGGATGCTCGTCCGGCCGGTCCGTGGCAAACCAGAACCACAGCAAGGCAATGAGCACGCCCAGGCCTCCGGCCCAATAAAAGGCCGACTGCCAGCCGTAATTCACCATGATCCAGGCCGTGATCGGGGGCGTGAGCGCGGACCCGATCCCGATGCCGCTGATCGTGATCGCGATGCCGAGTCCGCGTTCCTGCGGGCCGCACCAATTGGCCACGGCCCGGTTGAAATTCGGCAAGGCCGCGGCTTCCCCGACGCCGATGAGGAATCGCACGATCATGAGCGATCCCCAAATGCCCAGGACGCCCGCGAGAAACGACGACGGGGCCAGGGCGGTCATCGCCGTAAAGAGGGACCACCAGATCACGGCCAGGGTCAGGACCTTTCTGGGGCCCCACCGGTCTCCCAGCCGGCCTCCCGGTATTTGAAACAGGGCATATCCCAGGACGAATGCCGAAAAAATCTGCCCCATCTGGACGTTGGTGAGCCCGAGAGCCGGGATCATCTGCCGTGCCGTGACTGAAATGTTGACCCGGTCAATATAGGTAACAATACTTATTAAAAGCAGGAGGGCCAGAATGGTCCAGCGCGTGTGGGACGGTTTGGGTTCGGTTGAGGGCTGGGACATGAACGTTCTCTTCCCGGTTGAGCGCACTGTAACGGGGTTTGTCGGAGAATGCCACATTCCTCGCATTGCTTGGAAGTTTCGGTTGAAACTTGATCGTGGTCCGTGATAGAGGGACCTTTCGGCATAAGGTTTTGAGGCATCTATCCTTACGCCATACAAAATCAGGAGGTAAAGGACAATGGCAACCAGAGCCCGGATAAAACCCAAAGCCAAGGGGAAGAAGTCGGGACGGTCCGCATCCACGGCAAAGCCCAAGGCATCGAAGCCCAAGGCAAAGGCTTCCCCTTCGACTTCGCTCAGGGCAGGCTCAGCCAAAGCGAAACCGGCCAAGTCCGCGAAAAAAGTTGCGCTCACGTCCAGGAAGGCGAAGCCGGCTTCGCCGAAAAAGAAGGCGAAGACTGCGATAAAGAAGAAGACCGCCAAGAAGGCGACGGTAAAGAAAGTTGCCGCAAAGAAAGCGGTTGTCAAGAAGACTGCCGTGAAGAAAGCGGCGGCCAAGCCCGCGCAAAAACGTCCGGTCAAGGGAAAAACGACGGCGGCGGTCAAGACGAAAAAGGTTGTCGCCAAGAAACCGGTCGCCAAGAAAACTGCCGTAAAAAAACCGGCGACGAAGCCCGCGCAAAAACGTCCGGCCACAAAGAAACCGGTTGCGAGCCCCAAAAAGGCGACGAAGCCCGCCCCGATACCTGAAACCAAGGCCGCAACGGCGGTGGCGAACTTGGCGCCTGCTGCAGTGGAAGAGGTGGCTGCAGACGTTGCGCTCGAGTCAATTGATTCGGATTTGTCCGGATTCGATGATGAAACGGCCGATGAGTTTTCCGCCGATCTCGACGATGACATCACCGGTGACATTGCCGCCGACTTTGATGAAGACGCGGGATTCGGTCCCCTTGCCGAAGACCACGATGATGACCTGACGGAAGATTTGTCCGAGGAGTTGGAAGCCGAGAAGTATTTCAGGGAAGCGGAAGCAGGGTTGGATGACGACGATTTGCCCCGTGGGTGGTAACGGGACTGCGACGGTTTTCAGGGCGAACACGCCGGTTCGCCCCTACAAAGGAGAATTTGATGTCTGAAGCTGAAAGTCTGCCACGGATAGGTGAGAATGCACCGGATTTTTCCGCAGTGACTACCTTGTCGAAGGATTTCGGATTCAGCGCCTGGCAGGAGCAGGATTGGGTCGTCTTCTTCTCCCATCCCGCGGATTTTACGCCCGTGAGCACTACGGAATTGGTGGAATTTGCCCGCCGGCATGAGGACTTCAAGAAGAAAGGCGTCAAGTTGCTCGGGATAAGTGTGGACAGCATCCACGCGCATCTGGCCTGGCTCGCGAATATCAAGGAGAAACTGGGCGTCACGATTCCCTATCCCCTGGTCGCGGACGTCGATATGCAGGTGGCCCGTCTCTACGGCATGATCCATCCCGGCGCCAGTCCGACCGCCACGGTTCGCGCCGTGTTCGTGATTAATCCCAAACGCGTGATCCGGGCCTTGATCTACTACCCGTTGAACGCCGGGCGGAACGTGGACGAAGTCCTCCGCTTGGTCACGGCACTCCAAACGGCCGACAACTTTTCCTGCGCCACACCGGTCAATTGGCAGGAGGGTGAAAAAGTGGCCGTGTCGCCTCCCAGAACGGTTGAGGAAGTCGAGGAACGGCTCAGCCACGCCGATCGTGAAATCAAGGATTTTTACCTCACCCTGAAAGACCCGAAACCGTCAACCTGAGGCCGGATCGCCCTCGCCTGGAGAATGCCATTTCTCCGAACACCTTATCTTCTTCTGTCATCCTCGATCCTCGATTAAGAACGTCAAGGACAAGCTATTTGTAATCGAGGATCCAGCGTCTTTCAGTTCCCCTCCTTTGTAAGGAGGGGCAAGGGGAGGTAGAAGCCTTCGTAGCCGAATGATTCCCGCTAGGCAGCACAGGAGCCGTCCCCTACGGGGCAATGATGTCTCCTCATGTAGGGACAACCCCCGTGGTTGTCCGATGCGCCATTACCTTTCAATCAGCCGTTATTGAAACTTTCAAATAGCCGAAGTTAAAACTTGCAATCAGCCGACACTTAACGTTACAATCAGCCGATGGCTGATCAAGCGTTCTATTCGCGTTACGTCGAGCGCCGGCTAAGCGAGGCGTTGGAAGATTCACCGGTCATATTGATCCAGGGGCCGAGACAGTGCGGCAAGACAACGCTCGCCCAAATGGTGTGCGCTCCACGGCATCTGACCCGTGATGAAGATCGTTTGCCCCAACGTGGTCCTTCCCGGCGCTCTTTGCCCGCCAAAAATCGAGACTATACCTACGTCAGCTTCGACGATGCGGTCGCCCGCATTGCTGCTGAGACCGACCCGATGGGCTTTGTCGCCGACCTGCCGGAACGGGTCATCCTGGACGAGGTCCAGCGCGTCCCTGCACTCTTTGCCACCTTGAAAATGGAAGTCGATCGCAGGCGCGTGCCGGGTCGTTTCGTGTTGACGGGCTCAACCAACGTGCTGCGCGTTCCGACGATTCAGGACTCGTTGGCGGGTCGCTTGGAAGTGGTGCGTTTGCACCCGCTGGCGCAGGGTGAAATCGCTGGTCAGAGGCCTCCGGTTGAGAACGTTCGGCAGTCCCTCGGCTTTCTCGACGCCCTGTTCGGCAAGGGATTCAAACTACGGCGGACTGAACGGTTGGGCAAGGAGGTATGCGAGCGCATCGTTGCGGGTGGCTATCCGGCCGCCCTCGTTCGGCCACCCGGCCGCCGTCGCGCCAACTGGTATCGCAACTATCTCGACGCGCAGACACAACGGGACGTGCGCGACTTGGCACGTATCAGCACGCTGGAAGCGCTCCCGAGGTTGCTCGCGTTGGCGGCTGCGCAAACGGCGCAACTGCTCAACGTGAGCGATCTGGCCGCGCCGTTCCAACTCAGCCGGCCCACTATTCAGGATTACGTCGCGCTGCTGGAGCGGGTATTCCTGTTGGAGCGGCTCCCGCCGTGGCACAGCAATCGTCTGAGCCGTCTGGTCAAGACGCCGAAACTGCACGTTGGAGACACGGGCCTTGCGTGTGCGTTGCTCGGGGTGGATGCGGCCGCCCTCGCCGCCGATCGGACGTTGCTGGGTCAACTCCTGGAAACGTTCGTGTTCCAGGAGTTGACCCGTCAGGCAAGTTGGCACGAGGAGGCCTTCACGTTCTTCCACTATCGTGACCGGGACAAAGTGGAGGTGGACATCGTCATCGAGCGTGGGACGCAGGCCGTTGCGGGAATAGAGGTAAAGGCCGGAGCGACCGTCACGCAGGCGGATTTGCGCGGCTTGCGCAAGCTGAAAGCCGCAACGGGCCGCCGGTTCGCCGGGGGCGTGGTGGTGTATGACGGAGAGACTTGTGTGAGCTACGGTGATAGACTTTACGCGGTGCCGCTCCGCCTGCTTTGGGAGACGCCGTGATACGTATCACCAAATCCGTGGTCGAAGACGCTGCTTGGTAATATACGATAATTTCTCTACCTCCCCTTCGCCCCTCCTTACACAGGAGGGGATGGAGACAAGGCATTTCCCTATGGCGTTTTGTGCCCGTAGTTTGATGGTCATGCCAACCTGGATCGTGAGTCTCCTCTGTGTGATCATCTGGCTCGTGGGGTCGGGCATGTCACCGGGGGTCTGCCGGGTCGAGGAGGGGACGGACCCCCGGGTGATGGTGCGCGAGTTGACAGGCACTTGTAGCGAGGAGGACCGGCAGGCGCTGGCCGTCTCCGCGGACGACGTGTTGGCGGCGTTGCAGCAGGGCAGCGGGGTGGTGTTGAAAGGGGTCGTCCTCGCGGGCGACCTTCCCCTGGACCGGCTGAGCCTCCAGCCGTTTGAGCCGGGATTGGTCAAGCATCCGGCGATTGTCGAACGCATCCAGGCCGAGCGGGTGTCCGAGGTTCGCGTCATTCACGGGCCATTCATGCTTGAAGACGTGGAGGTGCAGGGCATTCTGGCAACCAACCTCATCAAGTCCGGGTACATGGTCGTTCGAGGGCCGGTGAGCCTGCGGGGCAGCACCATCCAACGGTCCATGGACTTGTCCAGGATGGTCTTCATGGAGCGAGCCGATTTTTCCGAGATGCACATCGGCCATGAGGGATTCTTTATTCGAGCCGTGTTTGCCAAGGATGCCGATTTTACCCGGACGGCGTTCGGCACCCATTCCCGGTTTCATCAGGCCCGGTTCCTGGGGAAAGCCGTGTTTACGGGAGCGCGGTTTGAAGGCCTTGCGGAATTGCTGGAGGTGAACTTTGCGGAGGACGCCGGGTTTGCCCGCACCCGGTTTCTTCAGGGGGCGGGTTTCTCCGGAAGCTGGTTTCACAAGATGCTGGATTTGTCCGGGTCCCGGTTTGACCGTGAAGTGTATTTCCGGTTTACCGAGTTCCGGGGGCATACGGATTTTCACCGGGCGCTCTTTCGGAACACGGCGGATTTTACGGAAGCCCGGTTTCAAGGCGACGTGGATTTTCGAGAAGCCGTTTTCGAGCAGCCCGGCTTGCTTGCCGGCATCGATCTTCCCGAGTCTGGCGGTCAGGGAGGACCCACCGGCCGGGACCGCGATTTCTTCATCCTGCTTGCGATCCTGGCCGTTCTGTGGTTGTTGCTGCTCGCGATGTGGAAGAAAAAGTCCCGGTGAGCGGACAGGCACGGGAGCCTGTCCCTACATAATGCCAAATCCACAATATATAGAAGTTTCTGTTGTTTCTCTCCACTAAAAGTGGTATACAAAGTATGGCAACCTTGCGCGTTCCTTTTTTTCTTTTCCTCCCCTTTGTAAGGGGAGGTCAGGTGGGGTAGAGCCACCCTTCCGTAGCGCACGGGTTTTCGCCATCCCAGTTGCAGTCTCTACCTCCCCTCGCCCCTCCTTACAAAGGAGGAGAACAGAAGTTGCCGGTGGCATCATGGAACAGGTTGAAACCGCATACGAGGTGAAGCTGGACGCCTTCAATGGGCCTCTCGACCTCTTGCTCCACCTCATCCGCAAGCACGAAATCAATATCTACGATATCCCGATCGCCCTGATCACCCGCCAATATCTCGAGTATCTTCAGATCATGAAGGAACTCAATCTCTCGTTTGCCGGTGACTTTTTGGTGATGGCCTCGACCCTGATTCACATCAAATCTCGAACACTGCTTCCGCAGGACCCGGGCCCCGAGCCGGGTGACGAGGAGGGGGAAGATCCCCGGAGCGAGTTGGTGCGCCGCCTGGTCGAATACCAGCAGTTCAAGGAAATCGCCGGCCGGTTGTCCGATCAGGAACGATTGTGGCGGCAGGTGTTCCAACGGGAGCCTGAACCGGTCCCGCCGATCCGGGAAGTGTTATCCGAGGACGTGCAGGTTTTCGATCTCCTGAGCGCTCTGCAGGAAGTCCTGGATCAGACCGCCGCGTCCCCGGGACTGGAATTCACGCCGGATACCTTGACGGTCCAGGACCGTATCAACAGCGTGATCGAACGCCTGGAGGAGACCCCGGCCCTGACCTTTGCCGCGTTGTTTGAAGGGGAGACTGACCGGTTGACCGTGATCGTCACCTTTTTGGCGTTGTTGGAACTCGTGCGGATGAAACTGGTCCGCCTGACGCAAGTGAGTTTCGGGGGGCCTATTCGGATCACTCGCACGTTCCTCGCGTGGCAATCTGAAGAACACCCGGACGGGAACGGGGCATCGCCCCGGATCATGAACAACGATGAACATAATGGAGGCTTCGATGGGAATGGAATCCTCTGACAAAACAGATATGCCTGCCCAGCCTGCCCTGAGCAAAGTCGAAGGGAGCCTGGCCGAAGGGACCGATGCCGTGGAATCGGCTGCGGATCCTTCTCTGTCGTCCTCGGTCGCCGGTCCTTCTTGTGAACCGGATGAAGGCGCGGGTCTCGCCGACGGATTGAGTGAGCAGGAACTCAAGGGGATTATCGAAGCCCTGTTGTTCGTGTCCCGTGAGCCTCTTCTTCTCGACAAAGTCACCACGGTCCTGGCGGGCCCGCCCAAGGTGGCAATCCATAACGCCATGAAGGCCCTTCAGCAGGATTATGACCAGGACGGCCGTGGCCTCCAGATTGTCGAGTTGGCCGGCGGGTACGCCATGGTCACGCGGGCCGATTGCGCCCCATGGATCACCAAGCTGAATAAGGTCAAGGCGTCCGTCAAAGTGTCCCGGTCGGCATTGGAAACCCTGGCGATTATCGCCTACAAGCAACCGGCCATGCGTGCGGAGATCGAACAGATTCGCGGGGTGGAAACCTCGAGCGTGTTACGGACGTTGCTCGACCAGAAACTCATCCGAATCGTTGGCCGAAAGGACATCCCCGGACGTCCGATCCTGTATGGCACTTCAAAGACCTTCCTTCAGAAATTCGGGCTACGGGATCTCCGGGATTTGCCGCCCCTCCGTGACTTTGCGGCATTGGGGCAAGGAGAAAATCCCGAACTGTTCGCAGAAGACCTGGATGGTCCTCAGCAAGCCGGTGCCGAACCGGTTGTCGAAGAGCCCGCCCGGGAGTATCCCGAACCCGTCGCCACGTAGGGGCGGACCTGCGGTTTCGCCTTGCCTCTGTGGCCTGAGACAGAGGCCTTCTCTTTCCAAACCATCGCCTTTCCCGAATCGGAACGGATCTCAGGCGCCTGCTTGACCCGGCCAAGGTGAAGGATGACGTGTCCACCTTACGTGCGTATGCGGTCGATGCCAGCATCTATCCTCGGTTAGCTTGCTTTTTCCTTCACGTGAGCATAGCCTAACCGTCGGAACTATTATAGGAGGAGATAAAGATGGCAACGGCTAAGAGCGAAGCGCTGAAGATGATTCAAAATCTTCCTGACGATATAACGACTGGCGTGATCATGGAGGAACTGTTTTTTAAGCAGCAGGTGGAGAAGGGGCTTCAAGATGTCGCCGAAGGGCATGTGGTCAGCCATGAAGAATTAAAAGAAAGAATCGCTCGATGGCGAAACTCCGTTGGTCGCTGACCGCCGGAAACGATCTGCGGGATATCGAAGATTTTATTGCGAGAGATTCTGTACTGCACGCGGTCACATTTGCCGATCGCATTCTCGAAACTGCCGAACAAGTCCTCAGCACACCCAATCTCGGTCGTATCGTTCCAGAGTTCAAGCGCGAAAACCTCCGAGAGGTCATTTTCAGAGGATATCGCATTGTCTATCTGCTCCGGAACGAGGAGATCATCATTCTTCGCGTCGTGCATGGTGCACGAGATTTGCGTGACCTTGTTCATCGGGAGCCGTGGGATATTTCTCCCTAGGTTAGTAAGGCTCATTCTTCCCGCAAGTGTTCGGAAGCAGCACGACGCATGAATCTCGTACTCCCCGATAAACGCTCAGGCATTGGAACGGATCTCCGGCGTCTCCTTGGCCAGGCAAAGGTCAAGGATGACGTGTCCACCTTACGTGCGTATGCGGTCGATGCCAGCA
The DNA here is from genome assembly GCA_022828225.1 of Nitrospirales bacterium. GTDB lineage: Bacteria > Nitrospirota > Nitrospiria > Nitrospirales > UBA8639 > Bin75. Next base: position 327,843 of record JAJEJG010000013.1, read on the forward strand.
TCTATCGCCTGACGCCCCAGGTTGTGGTGCTCCCGGAACGTGAAACGGATATCGACCTGGTCCTGGACTACGCCGTGACCCGGGGCATCCCACTGACCGCACGCGCAGCCGGCACCAACCTCACGGGGTCGGCTATCGGGTCGGGCATCATTCTGGACGTGTCGCGTCTCAACCGAATCCTCGAAGTGAACGCCGAGGAGAAGTGGGCGCGCGTGCAACCCGGCATCGTGCTCAACGAGTTGAATGCCCAACTGGCTTCCACCGGCCTCATGTTCGGTCCGGATCCATCCAGCGGCGACATGTGCAAGTTGGGCGGGATGTTGGCCAACAATTCGTCGGGACCGCACACCCTGCGGTACGGGTCCGTCAAGGATAACGTGATGTCCATGCGGGTCAGGCTTGAATCGGGCGGGTGGCTGACCGCAGGCCGTGAACCCTTGGACGGGGACGGCATCCCCCGGACGCTCGCAGGCTTCCAGGGGTTGCACAAAGTCTTTGACCTGGTGCGGGCCAACCTGGATTTCATTCAAGCCAAACGCCCGCGCGTCAGCAAGAACAGCGCGGGGTACAACCTCTTTGGCCTGGCGGAAGGCCTCACACAAGGAGTCTATGACCTTCCGAAGTTGTTCGTGGGGAGTGAGGGCACCCTGGGCGTGTTCAGTGAGGCAACGATCCGGCTGGTGGACCGCCCGCGTTCGACCGCGACCGGCATGATTCATTTCCGGGATCTCGAAGAAATGGGCGAAGCGGTCCATCCCTTGTTGCGGCTCGATCCGTTGGCTCTCGAAGTCATGGATGCCAACACGCTGGATCTCATCGGCCGGTCGCAGTACGGCATTCCCGACGATGCCGCGGCAACCCTGCTCATTGAATTCGATCGAGAGGGCGACCACGGCGGGATTGCGCAACTGCATGAGGCCTGCCGGTCGTATCGTCTGTCCGGCGATCCCGTGGTCGCGACCGATCCGGAACACCAACGGAATCTCTGGAAAGCCCGAAAAGCCCTCTATCCCACGCTGTACCGGTACGACGCCAGGAAAAAGCCCATCAACTACGTGGATGACGTGGTCGTGGCCGCGGAACACATGGGCGAGTTGATTCGCTACCTGGACCGGGTTTTCGGTCCCGCGAAGGTCCGGGTGGCGATTTTCGGTCATATCGGGAACGGCAATGCCCACGTCGTGCCGTTGCTGGACGTGAATGATGAGCAGGATTTCCAGCGCATGGTGGACACGTATTATGAGGTGCATGACACGATTCTCGACCGGTTTCAGGGCTCCGTTTGCGGGGAACACGGGGACGGCCGCGTCCGCGCCGAAATGGTCAGACGGATGTTCGGCGACGAGTTGTACGGTCTCTTTGTGCAGGTCAAGCAGGCCATGGATCCGGCTGGGATTCTGAACCCCGGCGTGAAAATCAGCGAGACCGCATTTACCGAGCACATCGACTTCGAACGGTTAGGGAAATCCTGCGCCACCTGCGCGAAATGCAATGCGGTCTGCCCGGTGTACGACGTGTTTCAATCCGAAGACATGAGTTCGCGGGGATGGTATGAAATCGTCACCGCGCCGGACTACAGCTATTTGGAGTCCAAGCGCGTCGTGGAAGCGTGCTTGAATTGCAAATCGTGCAGAACCATCTGCCCGGCGGGCGTGGACGTGTCCGAACTGATCCTTGAACGACGGGCGGAACATCCGAACGCCCTGGCCGGGAAAATCTTTGCCCTGCACGCGCGACAGGAGCGGTTCGGTACGTTGATCAAGCTGGCCGCGAAAACGCAAGCGCTTTGGGACCGGCCGCTGATTAGAAAAATCGGCGAAGCGCTGCTGCGACCGTTCCTGGCGCGTCTCTCCGAACGGGCCCGGCTGCCTTGGGACATGAAACTACCGCGCCTGGCCACGTCGTTGTTACGTGAGCGGCATCGCGCGCTCTGTGTATCGTCTCCTCCCGTGCCATCGAACGATGCAAGCGGTGAGGGGACACGGGAAGGCGGCTCCCCACCCAAAGTAGCCTATTTTCACGGCTGTGCCGCCAATTACTTCGACGACGGCGTGGGTGACGCCGTGATCAACGTCCTGGCGCAATACGGCGTGCAGCCCGACCTGCCGCCGCAACGATGTTCCGGGACGCCCATTGAGACGTATGGCCATCGGGCCCTGGCCAAGGAAGGGGCCCGGTATAACGTAGACAACCTCGCCGGATATGACGTGATCGTGACGGGGTGTGCGTCCTGTACGCTGGCGCTCAAGGATTATGCCAAGCTCTTCCAGGGTGAGCCCCAGGAGGCAAAAGCCGAACGGGTGTCGCAACGCGTGAAGCATATCGCGGAATACGTCGTGGAGTTGGACCCTGACCGCGCGAAACCGGCCGAATCGAACGGGACGCGCAAGGTCACGTATCATTCGTCCTGTCACCTGCGCGCGGCTGGCGTGACCTCCCAACCCCGGCAGTTGCTGGCCACGACGCCGGGTCTCGACTACGTCGAGATGCAGGATGCCGACCGTTGCGCGGGCGGGGCGGGCACCTACATTGTGAAGGACTATGACACTTCCCAGAAAATTTTCGAGCGGAAGCGACGGGCGATCGCACGCAGCGGCGCGGAGATCGTGGCCACGAGTTGCCCGGCCTGCATGATTCAATTGAAAAACGGCTTGCCCGACGGCACGACCGTCAAGCATATTGCCCAGGTCCTGGACGAATCGGCTCGAGAGGCGCGGGAATCCGACCGGCCCGGCTCTTTTTCCCCTCCTTTGTAAGGAGGGGCAAGGGGAGGTAGAGGCATTGTCAGACGGGATTGTTGGGTGACGCTACGCTCATCCACCTGCGGGCGCGATTCTGGTCTTACAGAAGGAGGTTTTCACCATGGTGACGATACGTGTATTCGGACAGGTTTTGCTCCCCTGCGTGGACGAGTCCGAGATTCAATGTGAGATTTCCGAGCCGGTCAGCGTGCGGGCCTTATTGGAAGGCAACCCGGAAACCCTGGGCGGGTTGATGGAATTCCTGCGAAAAGGCGAATTGATGGTCACGGTGAATCAAAAGATCAGTACCCAGGAATCAATGGTCAAAGACGGCGACGTGGTGAAATTGACGCACCAGTTCAACCCCGAACACGAAGGCGCCCTGTGGCATAACCCGTAGGAAGTGAAGTTGTTGCGGAACATAGCAAAAACATAGCAAACATAGCATGAAACATAGCATTTCATAGCAATAATAGCAAAAACATAGCAGGCCATAGCAAGACATAGCACAAGCCTTTAGTCTCCTTCGGTCATTCCCGCCTTTCCCCTCCTGTCATTCCCGACATTCTTAATCGGGAATCCAGTGTCTTTCCTTTTTATGCGGGGTGTCGCCCCCGCGCGACGAGGTTCCTTCGCTCTGCTCAGGACAGGCTCTTTTGTTTCGGCAAAAGGACCCAAAACCATTGGCGTCCGGGCGTGGCCCTTCTGGTGCCTGTGCCCCTGTCCCGGTGGTGTGGGCTGCGGAACTCGCTTCGCTCAGACAGTCCTCGCCCTCATATAGAATTTGCGGGACCGGGGCGCAGCCACGCCCGCAGGCGCCGGGAAATGGCGCTATGAGATGGTGCCGCGACAAATGCAAAAACAAAGACGCTGGATCCCGGATCAAGTCCGGGATGACAAGAGGGGGTCGGGGCCGGCCCCTGTGCCGGTCCGCAAGGGAGAGGAGAGCGTGGTGCGGTCAGTCGTCGGCCAGTGCGGCCATTTGGCGGAATTTTTCGTAGCGGTTGGCGAGAAGCTGTTCGGTGGACGTAGTGAGGAGTTGGTTCAGTTGGGTGTGGAGGGTTTGGGCGAGGGATTGACTGGTGCCTTCCGCGTCGCGATGCGCGCCGCCGAGTGGTTCGGGCACGACTTCGTCGGCAATTCCCAGTTTGAGCAGTTCCGCGCCGGTCATTTTCAGGGCCGCGGCTGCGGCTTGCGTCTTGGTCGCATCTTCCCACAGGATCGCCGCGCACCCTTCAGCGGAAATGACCGAGTATATCGAGTGCTCCAGCATCACGATCCGGTCGGCCACGCCCAAGCCCAACGCCCCGCCGCTACCCCCTTCTCCCGTGATGACGGCCACGATCGGCACCTTGAGCCGGGACATGGCGAAGAGGTTTCCGGCAATGGCCCTGGCTTGACCGCGTTCCTCGGCTCCGATGCCGGGGTAGGCTCCCGGCGTATCGATAAACGTGACGACCGGGCGTTTGAATTTCTCGGCCAACTGCATCAACCGCAGGGCTTTGCGATAGCCTTCCGGATTGGCCATACCGAAATTTCGCTTCACCCGCTCCTTGAAAGTTTGTCCTTTTTCATGACCGATGACGCAAATGGACCGGCCCCGGAACGTGGCGAATCCGCCGACGACGGCCTTGTCGTCGCCGAAGGCGCGATCGCCGTGGAGTTCGAGAAAGTCTTCGCACATGTGCTTCATATAGTCCAGGATCGACGGGCGTTGGGGATGGCGGGCGATCTGCGTTTGCTGCCAGGGGGTCAGGTTGCCGAAGATTTCCTGCTCCGTCTTGGTCAACCGGCTCTGGAGAATGCGGATCAGCCGCGGGAGGGCTTTCCTTTCGGACCCCGATTTCTTCAGCTTCTCCAGCCGTTCCTCGAGTTCTTTCAATGGCTTTTCGAATTCCAGAAAATCGCGCATGGCAGACTCGCGTCAGTGAAACGTGACGGTTTCTTTCCCGAGAATTTGCTCCACTTCATACACCAGGTTCGAACTCGGCAGCACGCCCAAATTCGGCAACGGGGCGCTTTCCGCGTGCACCTGGGAATCCAGATGGAAATGAAAGGCGACCGGGGCCGGCCCCGGGTGACGGTGTAACACTTCGTGCAGTTTGGGGAGTTTGCCCCACGTGTCCGGGGTTTCCGCGAGTTGGACCACAACCCGTTTCACCGTCCTGGCCTGCAAGTCGTTCAGGGGTTCCAGTTTGGTCGCCTTCAGGCGGGCGCCCGTATCCATGTGATCCACCGTGCCGGCCGCCTGGATGACGGTATCCGCGTTCAGAAACTCCGCACAGTTTTGGAACAGTTCGGGGAACACGATGACTTCGACCAACCCCTGCAAGTCTTCCAATTGGACGTACGCCATCCGGTTCCCTTTTTTTGTGGTGGTGACTTTGATGCTGCCGATCACCCCGCAGATTTTGATTTCCCGGCCTTCGTGCGTCTCGTGAAGCGTGGCCGTGGTATGCGTCGACAGCAGGCGAATGGCTTCGGCGTGTTGGGTCAACGGATGCGCGGTGATGTAGAATCCGGTCAGTTCCCGTTCAAATTGGAGGATTTGGGTCTGCTGCCATTCATCGATCGCGGGTAGCGGTCGAGTCAGGCCGTCCGGGTTGGAGTCATCCGCGTCACCGGTCCCGAATAATGAGGTCTGCCCCAAGGCGCGCTCTTTTTGAATCGCGTTGGCTTCATCCAGTGTACGTTCCATGATTGCCGTTAATTGAGCCCGTTTTGCTCCCATGGAGTCAAATGCGCCGACCTTGATCAGACCCTCGATCACGCGCTTGTTGACCTTGTGCAGGTCGATCCGGCAACAGAAATCGAAAAAGGACGCAAAGGGCTCTTCGGCTTCCCGGCTCGCAATGATGGATTCAATGGCGCTGCCGCCGACGTTCTTGATGGCCGCCAGCCCGAATCGAATTCCTCCCTCCACGACGGTAAAGTTCTTCTGGCTCTCGTTCACGTCCGGCGGGAGAATCGTAATCCCGCGTTCGCGGCATTCGGTGAAATAGCCCACCATTTTGTCCGTGTTTCCCATTTCGCTCGTGAGCAACGCGGCCATGAATTCGGTGGGATGATGCGCTTTCAGATAAGCCGTTTGGAACGTCACCAGGGCATAGGCTGCCGAATGCGACTTGTTGAATCCATACCCGGCAAAGTACGCCATCTGGTCGAAGATCTTTTCGGCTTTCTTTTCCGTGAACCCCTTGGCCTTGGCCCCCTCGAGAAACAACTCCTTTTGCTTGGCCATCTCCTCGGGCTTTTTCTTCCCCATGGCCCGGCGGAGCAAATCGGCCTGCCCCAGACTGAACCCGGCCATGAGATTGGCAATGGCCATGACCTGTTCCTGATACACCATGACCCCGTAGGTTTCCTTGAGAATGGGTTCCACCGCCGGGGGGTCGTACGCAATTTTCAAGGGATCGCGTTTGCGCTTGATAAAGTCATCCACCATGCCGCTTTCCAGGGGACCCGGCCGGTAGAGGGCGAGGATCGCGATGAGATCTTCGAAGCCCTCCGGTTTGATGCGGACCAATAAATTGCGCATACCGGAACTTTCCAGTTGGAATATCCCCGAGGTCTTACCGGAGGCCAGCAGCGCGTAGGTCTCGGCGTCGTTCAGCGGAAGCCGTTCGATATCGAGGTGTTCTCCCCGGGCCTGGTTCACCATGGTCACGGCGTGGTGAATCATGGTGAGGGTTTTCAGCCCGAGAAAATCGAACTTCACCAAGCCCACTTTTTCGATGTCCGTCATCGAGTATTGCGTGACGACTTCGTTGTTGGCCGTTTTGTACAACGGCACGTGTTCGATCAGGGGTTTCTGTGAAATCACCACGCCTGCCGCGTGCGTGGAAGCGTGTCGCGCCAGGCCTTCGAGGGCTTGGGCCGTCTCCATGAGTTCCTTCATCCGTCCATCGCCGTCGACCAGTTCCTGCAGGCGCGGCTCCTGGGTCAAGGCATCTTTCAAGGTGATGTTGAGCTGTGCCGGCACGAGTTTGGCCACGCGGTCCACTTCGGCGTAGGGAATATCCATCACGCGGCCCACGTCCCGGATGGCGGCTTTGGCGCCCAGTGTCCCGAACGTGATGATCTGACACACGTGGTCTTCGCCGTATTTCTCGATCACGTAATTGATGACTTCTCCCCGGCGGTCCATGCAGAAATCCATGTCGATGTCCGGCATGCTCACGCGTTCGGGATTGAGGAACCGTTCAAAGAGCAGGTTGTACGTGAGCGGATCCAGGTCGGTGATGGAAAGGGCATAGGCAATCAAACTGCCGGCTGCCGATCCCCGTCCGGGTCCCACCGGAATGCCGCGCGACCGGGCAAACTTGATGATGTCCCAGACCACCAGGAAATAGCCGGCATAGCCCATCTGGGTGAGTACGGCCAATTCTTCCTGCAGGCGGAGTTGGTATGCCTCAGTCGGCAGGCTCGACGGCCGGGCTTTCAGGCGTTCGGCCAAGCCTTCCTTGGCCAGGGTCTCCAAATAGGTTTCATGGGTGAACCCTTCGGGTACTTGGTAGTGCGGGAGCGATATGGTGTTGTTGCTCAGGTCCAACCCGCATTGTTCCGCGATGCGACAGGTGTTCAGTACGGCTTCGGGGAGTTCGGAAAACTCCCGGACCATCTCTGCCGTGGACTTGACGTACAGTTGGTCGGTGTCGAATTTCATGCGGTTGGTGTCGCTCAACGTCTTGCCGGTTTGCAGGCAGAGCATGATTTCATGCGGGCGCGCGTCTTCTTTTTTCAAATAATGGCAGTCGTTGGTTCCCGCCAACGGAATGCCGAGTTTTTTGTGGATCTCCACGAGGCCCCGGTTGGCGATCAGTTGATGATCGAGCCCATTGGCCTGGACTTCCAGATAATAATGGTCTTTTCCGAAGATCTCGCGGTACTCTCCGGCGGTTTGTGCGGCTTTCTCCATATCCTGCTGGCCGATGAGATAGGGAACCTCCCCGCTCAAACACCCGGATAAGGCAATGAGGCCCTCATGGTGTTCCTGAAGGAGTTCCTTATCCATTCGGGGTTTGTAATAAAACCCTTCGAGATAGGCCTTGCTCGAGAGTTTGATGAGGTTATGGTAGCCCTTGAGATTGGTGGCCAGGAGAATCAGATGATAATAGTCGTTGTGGGCCAGCAGGCCCTCGCGTTGTCGCCGGCTGCCGGGCGCGAGATAGGCTTCGCATCCGATGATGGGCTTCACCCCGTGGGCAGTGGCCTTTTCGTAGAAGTCGATGGCGCCGAAGAGGTTGCCGTGGTCCGTGACGGCGAGCGCGGGCTGTTGAAAGTCCCGGACCTGCTTGAGAAGCGGGTTCAGTTGATTCGCGCCGTCCAGCAGGCTGTATTGGGTGTGGAGGTGCAGGTGAACGAATTGAGAAGACAAGGGGGGACCATCCCTTAGCTGACGACAGGCGGTGCTAAATCGGGCGAACACCGCCCCTACGTGTCGGAGTCCGGAAAAATTCTAACCCTGGGTCCGGGTGCTGTCAATGAAGATGCCCGTCTCAACCGGGATGCCGGCGGGGACGGGACCGTGACCGGATTGAACGTGACGGTTATTTCCCCAAGCTCAGTTCGTATAACAGCGCTTTCCAGCCTTGCTCTTCCGTAATGAATCCTTTGGGTTGGACCACTGGGAGCATGCCGGTACCCGGGACCCGGCCGGATTGGCCCATGCTGCCGTTTTTCAGGACCCACATCAGTTCGCCGGGCTTGCGTAATTTATGAAACTTCGGATTCGTGAAGTTGCGGGGTTGGATCGGCAGGTTCTTGGCCGCGGCCCCGTCGCCCTTGCCTTCGGGTCCATGGCAACTCACGCACCCTCCGACCCCCAGGAAGATGGCTTTGCCTTCGGCCAGGATTTCCGGTGTCGCTTCAAACGGTGGTTTGACTTTCTTGGCTTTGGCCAAATCACCGGCCGGAACCCGTGGAACCCTGATATCGTATTCTCCGCCGGCTTGGCCGTATCCGGTCGGATTCACGCTCCAAGCCACTCCTGAAAACCCCACACACAATCCCGTAACCAATGTGACGCATAACACACTTCTTCTCACGGCACTCTCCTCCTCGATGAGTTGATTGAATGATGAAGACTCCCGAGTCAAACGGATGCACTCTACCATCGCCGAAGAATCCCGGGCAATCACGCTGCGGGTTTGTGCGTTTCGATAGCTTATTGGGAGGCAGGGGCAGGTTTTATGCTAGAATGCGGCGCCATTCATTCGGGGCGGCACCGGTGCCGTCCCCCACGACCGAAAACATGACTTTGATACGAACATTCCGGAGGCAGTTCCATGCCGTTTGACGAGCGGGCCAAGGCTCGCTATTTCTCGGGCATGCGTCGCCGGATCGGTGAACTACGAGCCCAATCGGAACGCAGCCTGGATTTCGCCATCGACACGATGATGCTGGAACGGGCCGAAAGTTACTTCAAGGTTGAAACCGGTTTGACGGAAATCGAGCGGATGGTGACGCTCATCGAAGAGGAATTGGACGAGGTCCGGGAACTGGCCCATGCCCAGCGTTTGGAAGCCCGCCTCGAATTCATCGAGGATCGCTTTGAAGATTTCGACAGCGAAATCTATCAACGTCCCAAGCGACGCCGGCGCAAGATCAATCTGTTTAATTTCTTCAAGAAGGCGACGGGAAGTGGTGAGCCCACGGCTTCTCAAGGGGAAATCAATTCCCACCAGGAAGCGTATGAGGCTCTGGGCCTGGAATTCGGAAGTTCGATGGCCGCGGTGACCCGGGCTTTTCGTCAAAAAGCCAAAACACTCCATCCTGATATCAATAAGGGCGACCGTAGCGCCGAACCCGAACTGCGACGCATCATCGAGGCGTACCAGTTGCTGAGGGCGGATTCCAGCATCCCGCGCACCGAAGCCCACGGCACGGAAAACCAGGCGCGGTGAGGCCTGTAAAGATTCATTAATACCTCTACCTCCCCTTGCCCCTCCTTCCCACGGTGGGGAACTAGTAAATAATGCTCGTATTTTACCTCCCCTTTGTAAGGGGAGTTCTGGTGGGGTAGAGCCAATCTGCCTGGAGCACGGGGTTGCGCCATCCTAGCCATAGGGCCGTCTGATGACGCTACGCTAATCCGTATATGGTCGACTTACGACCCGTCCCAGAGTTGCTTGACCGTATCCGCGGGGCGGGCGAGGATGACGGTCTGGCCCTGCTCGACCAAGGGGCGTTGGAGCAGGTCGGGATCAGCAACTATCAATTCGATCAATTCCTCTTCGGACTTGTCGGCTTTGGCAAGGCCCAATGCTTTATATTTCTCTTCTTTCGTGCGCAGCACGTCACGGGCCTTGAGCTTGCCCTTCTTCAGGAGTTCCTTGAGTCTGGTTTTCGACAATGGCGTTTCGTAGTAATTGACGGCCGTAAACGCGCGCCCGCTTTCCTGAACGAGCTTCAGGACTTGCCGGCACGTCGAACACGTCGGTTTCTGGTAGATGGTGATGGGTGCCATCGTTTCCCCCTTTCAGGAAATGCTCGCGTAATCTTGACGGATTTTTTTTGCGCGTGTTACAAATCGGGACGGTTTTTCCCTTAAGGAACCTCAACCTTTTTGTACGAAACTCCCGCGATTATGGCAACTCCAGAGGCTTCGGACGCGACCCAATTTGAGGTAGCGATGGATTCCCATCGCACCTTGAAGGATCTTCGTGCACGGCAACCCGGGCAGCCGGTTTGCGTCGTGGGGTCCGGTGACGACCGGAAAGGGAAAGAAGCCGTCTTTCAACATTTCAACGTGCGCTTGGCCGTCGTGAAGTTCCCGGATGGCAAGACCCTGGGCTATGACCCGCTGGACCTGTTGCTGCCGTGCGAGATTCACGAGGATGGAGAAGCGTTTTTTGAAATTCGCATCTGTGCGACGTGCAACCAGATTTATCCGTTGACGTCCGATGAGTTCAGGGCCGAGCAGGAACGGACCGAATGCCCCGAATGCCAGCCGTGATCGTCTGACGCTTAGGCGTCCCCCCATTTGAGCTTGTTCCTTAAAACGTCATAGTACGTCCGGTCGGGAAACCGGATGAGGCGCGTCCGGTGGGGTGAGGCGCTGATCGTGAGCGTGTCTTCATGCTCCATGTGAATCCCGATTTGCCCGTCGATCGTCACGGTGCCCCCCTCGGTGCTGGTCAATTGAATCTCCAGTAAGAGTTGGCTCGGGACAAGGATGGGACGGTGGGTCAAGGTATGGGGACTGATGGGCGTCAGCACCAGGGTTTCGAGACTGGGTTCGAGGATCGGGCCGCCGGCGGACATGGAGTAGGCGGTGGACCCGGTCGGCGAGGCAATGATCACACCGTCCCCTCGCAGCTTCGTCACGAACTGTTTGTCGACCTGAATGCTCGTGGTGATCATGCGTCCTGACGTCCCTTTGCTGATGACCGCGTCGTTCAGCGCCGTTCGTTCTTCCTGTTCTCCGGTTGTGTGACGGATGTGGACCTGGAGGCGCAGTCGGTGATCCAGGTAAAATTCCTGCGCGAAGATTTTTTCCAGGGAATCGTACATCGTGTCTATCGTGCTTTCCGTCAGAAACCCCAAGCCGCCCAAATTGACCCCCAGGATGGGGACGGATCGTTCTTCGACGAGCCGGGCCGCCCGCAACATCGTGCCGTCTCCGCCGAGGACGAGTACGAGATCGGCTTCGGCGGCGATCTGCTGATCAATCGGTTGCGGGCCTTCGTGGTAATGATCCCCGGAAGACGAGCCGACCAGGGCGGTTTTTTGTTTCCGTCCGAGCCAGTCGACCAGTTCCTCGAGGATGGAGCGAATCTCGGGGAGTTGAGGCTTGGTCAGGATGCCGATGACAGTCACAAGCGACTCATGTGTTGATGAAAAAATGGGGCAGTGAAGGGGAACGGTAACGTCGAGGCGTGCCTGCACCGCTATAAAGTGCCGGACCTAAAATTGTATCGTTCGCCACGCTCCGGAGTCAATGAAGAAATGCCGCGAACGTTTCTTCCTCTTGACGGCAACGTTGGAATGTGAAACCTTACTCATCGTTACCAGCCGCGGGCTTGCCTTGACAGTTTTCAGAACGGATGGATAGACTGACCAGCGTGTGACGGTGGGATTGAGTTGACCCGAAGAGGGTAAACGTTTACCCCAAAGGAGGGATAAATGTTCGAGCGATTCACGGACAGAGGTCGCAAGATTATTATTCTGGCCCGCGAAGAGGCTGAACGCCATCAGAACGATTATCTCGGCACGGAGCATTTGGTGTTGGCCATTCTCCGTGAATCCGATGGCATAGCCCTCATGATCATCAAGAAGATGGGGCTGTCTCCGGAACAGATTCGTCTGGAAGTGGAACGCAGTTTGCCCAGTGGCGGGACGACCGTCACCTTCGGGGAAATTCCCTTCAGTCCACGCGTCAAAAAAGTCATCGAATACGGCGTTGAAGAAGCCAGACTGCTGGGACACAACCACATCGGGAGCGAACACCTCCTGTTGGGCCTGTTGCGGGAAGAAGAAGGGATCGGCGGGAAGGTGCTTCGGAGCCTGGGCGGCAACCTGCTGACGGCGCGGCAATTGACCGTGACCTTCCTGCGGAAATCGGGAACCCGGGAACGGGACAAGAAGAGCAGTACGCCCGCGCTCGATGAATTCGGCAGGGACCTCACGCAACTGGCGCAGGACTCCATGCTGGATCCCGTCATCGGCCGCGGCGATGAAATCGAACGGGTGTTGCAGATCCTGAGTCGCCGTTCCAAGAACAACCCGGCTCTCATCGGCGAATCCGGCGTTGGAAAAACTGCGATCGTCGAAGGGTTGGCCCAACGCATCGTCTCGATGGACGTGCCAGACAATCTCCTGAACCGGCGCGTGATCGCCCTGGACCTGGGGTCCCTGGTCGCCGGTACGAAGTATCGGGGGCAGTTTGAGGAACGCCTGAAGGTGGTCATGAAGGAAATCGTGCAGGCCGGCAACGTGATCCTGTTCATCGATGAGTTGCATACCCTGGTGGGCGCGGGCGCGGCCGAAGGATCGATCGATGCTGCGAATATGCTCAAGCCGGCGTTGTCCCGAGGCGAAATTCACTGCATCGGGGCCACCACCATGGATGAATACCGCAAACATATCGAGAAAGACGGCGCCCTCAAACGTCGGTTCCAGCCCATATACGTGAATCCGCCGTCCGTGGAAGAAACGATCAAGATCATTCAGGGCTTGCGTGATCGCTATGAAGAGCACCACGGCGTGGAAATTTCTGATGACGCGGTAGTGGAAGCCGTGAAACTGACCGATCGCTATATCACGGATCGATTTTTGCCAGACAAGGCGATCGATTTGATCGACGAGACGGGGTCCCGGGCCAAATTGCAATCCTATTCACTGCCCCCCGAGTTGAAATCGTTGGAACAGGAACTCAAACGCGTGGCGCACGAAAAGGAAGTCGCCATCGGGCTGCAAAGTTTTGAAGAGGCCGTGAAGTATCGGGAAGAAGAAGAACGGCTGCGGAAACTGCTGGAGGATGCCAAGCGTGATTGGAAGAAGAACCAGGAGCAGCAAAAACCGGTGATCGGGGCCGAGGAAGTCAGTTTTGTCGTCTCCAAAATCACGGGCATTCCGCTCTTCAAACTCGAAGAGGAAGAGTCGGAAAAACTGCTGCACATGGAAGACTTTCTCCACAAGCGTATCGTGGGTCAGGAAGAAGCCATTTCCGCGGTTTGTCGCGCCATTCGCCGGTCACGGGCCGGCCTCAAGGAGGCGCGCAAGCCGATCGGGTCCTTTATCTTTCTGGGACCGACGGGCGTCGGCAAGACCGAGTTGGCCCGGGCCTTGGCGGAATTCTTGTTCAATACCGAGGATGCCCTGATTCGAATCGATATGTCGGAGTACCAGGAGAAATTTACGAGTTCCCGGTTGTTCGGCGCCCCTCCGGGGTACGTGGGCTATGAAGAAGGCGGGCAGTTGACCGAAAAGGTGCGGCGGCGCCCGTATTCGGTGGTGTTGTTCGATGAGATCGAAAAGGCTCATCCGGATATCTTCAACGTGCTCTTGCAGGTCCTGGACGACGGGTTGCTTACGGACAGCCTGGGGCGGAAGGTCGATTTCAAGAACGCGATTCTGGTGATGACGTCCAACCTGGGCACGAAGCTCATTCAGAAGGGCGTGTCTCTCGGCTTCCAAAAAGTCGAAGAGTCGGAAACCCGAAAGCGCATGAAGAACGATATTCTGGATGAATTGAAGCGGAATTTCAGTCCGGAATTTCTGAATCGGATCGATGAATTCGTGGTCTTCCATCCGTTGGAAAAAGAGCATCTGCTGAACATCGTCGATATCCTGATCCGCGAATTGAACGAACGGTTGGCGGAGCGCGAGGTCCAATTGGAGATGGGCGACGACGTGAAGCAGTGGCTGATTGCGCAGGGCTATCAACCGCAGTATGGAGCGAGGCCCATGCGGCGCACCATCCAGAAGCTTTTGGGTGACCCCTTGTCGGATGAACTCATTCGAGGGCGATTCAAGGACGTCAAGAAAATCAAAGTGGTGCTTCGTGACGACGCTCCCGTGTTTGTTGAAGAGGAGGCGATGGCGGGCGTCTGAACCTTGGGCGCTGCCTCGGTTAGCGTAAAACGATAAATCTTCACGGATTGCTTCTCTTCCCTTGATAGACGACTCTCGTTACCCTGCGTGGCGAGAGTCGTTGTTTTTTATGACGACTGTTCTCCCGTGATGCCTCGAAACGGCCAAACTCCCACAAGCGCGCCTGCCCGCGTACCGACCCCCAGTCTCCTGGGAATCGAAACGTCGTGCGATGAAACAGCCGCCGCGGTGTTCTCGCTGCAAGGGCGTCTGTTGTCGAATCTCGTGGCGTCCCAACACGAGGTGCACGGCCGTTTCGGCGGAGTGGTGCCGGAGTTGGCATCGCGTAAGCACGTGGAAAGGATCGAAGAGATCACGCAGGCCGCTCTGAACCAGGCGGATGTCCGTTGGTCAGATATTCGGGCGATTGCGGTCACCCAAGGGCCGGGGCTTGCCGGTGCGCTGGTCGTGGGGGTGAGTTTCGGCAAGGCCCTGGCCTATGCCTTGGGCGTGCCCTGCATCGGCGTGCATCATCTGGAAGGGCACATTGCCTCCGCGTGGTTGGAATATCCAGATTTTACGACTCCCTGCATCGTACTCGTGGTATCGGGCGGGCACACCCATTTGTATCTCGTTCCTCAACGCGGTGAGTACCGGCTTCTCGGCAAAACCCTTGACGACGCCGCGGGCGAGGCGTTTGATAAAGGCGCCAAGATGCTGGGACTCTCCTACCCGGGCGGTCCCGCGCTCGATCGGCTGGCCCAAACGGGGGATGCGTCAATCGTCCGGTTCCCGCGTCCGTACTTGAACAAGGGCGGGTTCAATTTCAGTTTCAGTGGCCTGAAAACTTCGTTGTTGTATTACTTGAGGGACCGGCGGTCGCACCAGGCGTCGTCCTCGCCGGCGCACGTCGCCGCTGGCTACCAGGAAGCCATCGTGGACGTGTTGGTGGAAAAATCGTTTCGGGCCGTGCGCCGGCACGGCGTCGCCGGCTTGGCGGTGGTGGGAGGGGTCAGCGCGAATTCCCGTTTGCGTACGGTTTTACAGGCTCGCGCTGAAAAGGAAGGCATTCGTCTGGCGTTGCCGCGGATGCATTTTTGTACGGACAATGCCGCGATGGTGGCGGCCGCCGGGTGGTGGGCCTACCAGGAACAGCGGTGGGCTTCGTGGGACCTCGATGCACAGCCCGGTTTGGCCATCGAATCCACGACATCGGGAAACGGTTCGGGCGTTGTAGGTCGATGAGATGGTCTCCTCCCTCTTAATGCATCGGCATTCAGTGTGCCAAGATGGAGAAAGTGAATACAACCATCTAGCGCAAAAGGGGGCGACCATGAAAGCACTGACGACGATTGGGTTGGATGTGGCCAAGCACACGTTTCAGGTGGTGGGCTGTGACGAGCGTGGGCACGAGGTGAGGCGCAAGGTGCTCCGGCGAGGCCAGGTACGAGCGTACTTTGCGAACTTACCGGCCTGTGTGGTGGGGCTCGAGGCGTGCGCGAGCGCGCATTTCTGGGCGCGGGCGTTGCAGCAGTTGGGGCACGAGGTGCGGTTGCTTCCGCCGCAGCACGTCAAGGCCTATGTGCGGGGGAACAAGACCGACTCCCATGACGCCCGGGCCATTGCCGAAGCGGTCCGGCGGCCGGACATGCGCTTTGTCGTGGTGAAGACGCCCGCGCAACAAGATGTGCAAGCGTTGTATCGGCTACGCGCGGCACGGGTGGCGGAGCGTACGGCGCTGTGTAACCAGGTGCGGGGGCTGTTAGCCGAGTATGGGATCGTGCTGGCCCAGGGGGTCGGGACGGTGCGGCGGCGCCTGCCGGAGTTGGTAGAGGCCGGCTCGACCGAGTTGAGTGAGTTCTTGCGGATGTTGCTCCGGGAGTGTGCCGAGCAGTTGCGGGAACTTGACACGCACATTGCAGGCTACACCCGCGTGCTGGAAGCGCACGCGCGGCGCCACGAAGCAGTGCAGCGCTTACAGACGGTGCCGGGGTTTGGTCCGGTCGTTGCGAGCGTGTTCCATGCGTTTGTGGGCACGGGGCAGGCGTTTCGCCGAGGGCGCGACGTGGCGGCCGCCTTGGGCTTAGTGCCCAAACAACACAGCAGCGGGGGCAAAACCGTGCTGCTGGGGATCAGCAAGCGCGGGGACCGCTATCTGCGCAGTCTGTTGGTGCATGGCGCGCGGGCGGTGCTACGCCGGGCCGCGCACCGCGACGATCGGCTCAGTCGGTGGGTCACCCGGCTTCAAGCGACGCGGGGCACGAACAAGGCCACGGTGGCGCTGGCGAACAAGTTGGCGCGGATCGGCTGGGCGGTGGTCCGAGGGGAGACGCAGTACCGGGTGGCCTGAGGGCTGGCCCGGCGGGGGAGATCCTCAACAAGGAGGTAGCCAACCGAGCCTTGCGACGACCGAGTGACGAGCGATGACACCACAGGTCAGACCGGCGTATCGCTACCCTGGCTAATCCGACGGCGGCTCGACGCCGATAGGTCGATAAGGACGATACGCGCGTACTTCATCGAGGCCAGAAGGGTGCGGCCCTTCGCCAACAGGCCGGATATACGAGCGCAAGCCTGTCCCTGTCAAACTCGCGTACGGTCTTGCAAGACGGGAGGAGACCATATACGGATTAGCGAAGCGTAACCCGACATGGAACCGACCCCTCCTTTGTAAGGAGGGGCCAGGGGAGGTAGAGCCTAGGCTTCTACCCCACCTAACCTCCCCTTACAAAGGGGAGGAAAAGAACAGGGGAGCCTCTATTCCACATGCCATTGGACATCTGACCGGGTTGAAGCCCGGTCAGGTTACACGACTCGAACGGTTATATCGCCGGCGCGTGCCCGTTGAAAAAGTCATTTCTCCCGAACTGGCCCGCTCCTGCACGGAATTATCGCATGAGATTCGACGGCAAGTCGGGTTGCTGATCAATCGACGGGGCATCATCGAGTCCGTCATCATCGGCACGGATCGGCAGTTGGTGATCCCGGAACTGGCGCGGAGCCGGTCAGGTCCCCGATTATTGCGCGGCGTCCGGTTCGTGCATACCCATCTCAACAATCAACCGTTAAACAAGGACGACCTGACCGACCTGGCGCTGCTTCGCTTGGATTTGATGGCGGTATTGGGCGTAGGACACGGAGGTGAACCGGTTTCCATCTCGCTGGCCCACTTGGTGCCGCCCAACCCGCAAGGCAAAGCGTATGAGTCTTGGGCCCCGCAGAGCTTGCAGGCGTTTCAGTGCCGATGTGATCAGTTCGTGCAATCGCTGGAAGCGGAAATTTCCAGGGCGACCCCGGCGCTTCGCCGAACGGACGACGGCCCCAGTGCGTTGCTGGTCAGTGTCACGGCGGAAAGGCGGTCCGATCAGGAGGAACGCCTGCGGGAATGTCAGGAGTTGGCGACGTCGCAGGGCATTCAGGTGGTCGGGACGGTGATGCAACGCTTGCCGCGGATCAATCCCAAGTACGTGTTGGGGGTGGGAAAGATTACCGAGGTGATCATCCACGCGCTGCAAAGCGGGGCCGATCTGTTGATTTTCGACCGGGATTTGACCCCGACGCAGATCAAGTCGTTATCCGAGATGATTGAGTTGAAGGTCATCGACCGGACGCAGTTGATCCTGGATATTTTTGCCAGCCGGGCGCATTCACGCGACGGGAAAATTCAAGTGGAACTCGCGCAACTCAAGTATCGATTGCCCAGGTTGTCTCAATCCAGCACGGCGTTCTCCCGGTTGGGCGGCGGCATCGGGGCCCGGGGTCCCGGCGAGACCAAACTGGAGACCGACCTGAGGCGGGCGCGGGATCGCATCCATCACCTCGAACGCGAGTTGAAAGACTTGAGTCGTCAACGGGAGCAGCAACGCCCCAGGCGCCTGCGCCAAGGGACGCCGATGGTGTCGATCGTGGGTTATACCAACGCCGGGAAATCCACCTTGCTGAACACCCTGACTCGTAGCCGCGTTTCGGCCAAAGATCAACCGTTTGAAACCCTGGATACCGTCAAGCGACGACTCAGGCTTCATTCCGGCCGGCACGTGATTCTGACCGATACCGTGGGTTTCATTCGAGACCTGCCCCGGGATCTCCTGGAAGCCTTTCGGACGACGCTTGACGAGCTTCACCAGGCTGACGTACTGGTGCACGTCGTGGATGCGACCGCGCCGGATCGTGATCAGCAAATTCAAGTGGTCGAAGGACTCCTGCATGAACTCGACCTGCAACACGTGACCCGGGTCCTCGTCATGAACAAGTGCGATCAATTGACGCCGGAAGACGTGGACGTGCTCGAACGGCGCTTTCAGGCCTGTTCTGAGCGAAGTCGAAGGGCCTTGTGCGTCTCCGCGTTTCGGAAAGAGACCTTGGCCCCGTTGCGGGACGCGATCGCCGACGCCTTGGAATCCGGAGTGCCGGTGGCGGAGGCAGAGTGAAAACTCAACCAACAGAAACCGGCAATCTCAAATCAACAAAGACCCGCGCCCGCAGGATTTTGAAACGGCTGCGCACGCAGGGGACGAATGCGCCGGTGGAACTCAGCCACACGAATCCCTTTGAGTTGCTGGTGGCGACGATCCTGTCGGCCCAATGTACGGATGAACGGGTGAACCGGGTGACGCCAGCGCTCTTCGCGGCTTATCCCGGGGCGCGTGAATTGGCTGGCGCGTCCCAAGCGAAACTCGAAGCGTTGATCAAACCAACGGGGTTTTACCGGAACAAGGCGCAACATCTGGTAAAGTGCAGTCAAGCTTTGGTGTCGGAGTTCCAAGGAGCCGTGCCCAAGACCATGGAAGAATTGACCTCATTGCCCGGGATCGGCAGAAAGACCGCCAACGTGGTGTTGGGCGCCTGCTTCCGCGTGCCGGCGATTGTCGTGGATACGCACGTGAAACGCGTGGCGCAGCGTTTGCACCTGACCCGGAATACCGATCCCACCAAGATCGAATTTGACTTGCAGGCAGTCTGGCCTTCCCGGGATTGGACCGATGGCTCGCAACGCATTTTGCTTCATGGCCGCTACGTGTGCTTGGCGCGGAAACCTCAATGCGCCGGCTGCGTGTTGTATGCAGACTGTCCGTGGGAAGGAAAGGTGTTGCAGCCATGTTGAAAAGCATGACGGGTTTCGGCAAACGGGAAGGAACCAGTCACGGGCTTGCCGTGGCCGTGGAAGTCCGGTCGGTGAACCATCGATTCCGGGAAATCGTCCTTCGGGTGCCCAAGGGAGGGTTCGAGTGGGAAGAAGAATTGAAGGAGTTGGCGGCCCGAACCTGTCGCCGTGGACGCATCGAACTCGTCGTTGTCTACGGGAAAGGCCATGAACGCGGTAAACACGTCACGCTTGATCGTCCCTTGGCGCGGCATTATTATCAGGCACTCAAGGATTTGCAGCGGGAGTTCCGGCTGGGGGGGCAAATCGACGTTGAACTGTTGGCCTCGTTCCGTGATATTTTTCGCGTCGCCGAGACTCCGATCGACGATAAGCATCTGAATCGGGTGGTGAAGCGGCTCGCGTCTGGCGCGCTCGGGGCCCTTGATCGCATGCGGTCGAAAGAGGGGAAAGCCCTCCAGGTCGATATCGCAAAACGGCTGAAGCTGATTCACGGGATGCACCGATCAATCGAACGCCGTCTGCCACTCGCGGTCAAGGGCCTCCAAGATCGCCTGCGGCTGCGCGTGCCTGCCTTGGCCGGGAGCGAGCAGGAAACGTGGCTGAACAAAGAATTGGCGCTCGTGTCCGACCGGTGTGACGTGACGGAAGAACTCACCCGGTTCCGCAGTCACGGCGTGCAATTCGAGGAGATGCTGAAGAAACGGGAGCCGGTCGGGCGGCAGTTGGATTTTTTGTTGCAGGAAATGGGTCGTGAGGTGAATACGATCGGGTCCAAGGCGAATGACGCGGAAATCGCCAAGCACGTCATCCAGCTCAAGAGTGAACTGGAAAAGATTCGCGAGCAGGTGCAAAATGTCGAATAAGCAGGGAGCGAGCGTGGCTGATGTCGGCTGACGGTGTCTTGGTTGTGGTGTCGGGCCCTTCCGGGGTCGGGAAAAGCACGTTGTGCAAGAACATCGTGACCCGGGTGCCGAGTACCACGTTGTCGGTGTCGTATACGACCAGGAAGCCGAGACCGGGCGAGCGCGACGGGGTCGAGTATAGTTTTGTCGATGAGGCGACGTTTCAGGACCTGGTTCGGGCGGAAGCGTTCGTCGAGTGGGCCGAAGTGTATGGCCACAAGTACGGCACTCCGAAACAACCGTTGGTGGAGGCCTTGCAAAAAGGGACCGACGTGTTGTTGGATATCGATGCGCAGGGCGCCAGGCAGATTATGGAACGCTTTGCCGGGGCCGTGCACGTGTTCGTGGCCCCGCCGTCGCTTGACGTCCTTCGCAACCGGCTCTGCCGTCGAGCCAAGGACCCCCCGGAGGAAATCGAGCGTCGTCTGCATAAAGCGAGTGATGAGATCGCCAATTTCAGAGCCTATCATTACTTCGTCCGGAATGATGAACTCCTGCAGGCGACGAAAGAATTGGAATCCATTATTCTGGCCGAACGGGTGAAGACCAACCGGTTGAACCCTGACGTACTCGTGGAAAACGGGTTGGTCGAATCCATGACGATGAAGAAGATTGCCACGTAACCGTATTTACCAAAGGAGTTTCGATTATGATTGATACGCTTCCCTTGCTTCCGGACGATCGAGCCGGCAAGTTCGATTCCCGCTATCGAGTCGTGCTGGTCGCCGCCCAACGGGCAAAACAGATCATGCGGGGGGCCACGCACGCACAAACGAGTAAGTTCACCAAAGAAACCTCCATTGCGCTCGAGGAAGTGTTGGGAGACAACGTGGAGTATTTGATGGGCCAGGAAGCGCGTGAGGCGCTTCGAGAAGCCAGGAGAAGCCTGGACGGTGAATTCGAACCGGCGTTGTTGGCAGAGGCTGATGAAGATACCAAGGAAATCAAGCAGCAACTCAGCGTCTACGTGGACGATTCGCCCAAGGAACCCGCCGCGGAAGCAGAAGCCGAGGCGTGAGAGGGCGAAGAAGGTGCTCTCTTTTTCCCCTCCTTTGTAAGGAGGGGTAAGGGGAGGTAGAGCGAGACAACGAGAAAATCATGATGCAACGCGACAAGTTAGTATGAGCGAGAAGGCGTTACAAGGCAAACGAATCGTCCTCTGCGTCACGGGCAGCATAGCGGCCTATAAAGCCGTGTCCCTGCTTCGGTCGCTGGTCGAGGACGGGGCGGAGGTGTCCGTGGTCATGACCCCGTCCGCCACGCAGTTCGTGGCGCCGTTGACCTTCGAAGTGTTGTCCGGCCGGCCGGTCTTGCAACGGCTCTTTGCCGATACCCACCCCATGCCGCACCTCAAGGTGACGGAAGACGCGGCCCTGATCCTCGTAGCGCCGGCAACCGCGAACTGCCTGGCCAAATGTGCGCTGGGCTTGGCTGATGATCTGCTGGGCACGGTGTTCGTGGCCGCGCGATGTCCGATTGTCATGGCCCCGGCCATGGATGTCGAAATGTGGGACCATCCCGCGGTGGCGGCGCATACGCGGACGTTGCGCGAGCGCGGGATCATGGTGCTGGAACCGGAGGAAGGCCCGCTGGCTTCCGGTCTGCTTGGAAAAGGCCGGTTGCCTGCCGAACACGCGATTCTGGAGGCGGTGCGTGCCCGCCTGGCTGTTCAGCGGGATTGGGCCGGGCAGCGAGTGCTCGTCTCGGCCGGCCCCACGCGGGAACCGATCGATGCGGTTCGCTTCATCACGAATGCCTCGTCGGGAAAAATGGGATACGCGATGGCGGACGCCGCGGCTCAGCGGGGAGCCGAGGTGCTGCTCGTCAGCGGACCGACGACCTTACCGTGTCCTCCCAACGTGATGCGCGTTTCGGTGACGACGGCCGAGGAGATGTATCAGGAACTGGAGGCCCGGTTCTCGTGGGCCACCGTCCTCGTGATGACCGCGGCGGTCGGAGACTTTCGACCCCGGAACCCTTCGTCCGAAAAGGTCAAAAAACACCAGTGGGACGGCGAGCCCCTGGAACTCGAGCGGACCCCGGACATCCTGCAAGCGTTGTCAAGGAAACGGACGCACCACGTGTTCGTCGGCTTTGCCGCGGAATCCGAGGACCTGCTCGCCAACGGCCGAAAGAAACTGCGTCAAAAAGACCTCGATTTGCTGGTCGTGAACGGGATTACGGGGCCGCAATCGGCATTCGGCAACGAGACCAATGAAGTCATCCTCCTGCCTCGTCATGGAACGCCCATCGAAGTCGAACGCCTGCCGAAACGGCTCCTGGCCGACCGTATCCTGGATACGGTTCAGGAACAGTGTATCGGTTCCCCGTCCTCCCGGTCTCAGCAGCCCCATGAAGGAATCCGCCGGATTCAGTAGTAGTGCCCGATCACCTGTCTGCCTGACAACATGAATCCCAAACATTCGGCGGTTATCGTTCTGGTGTTCGTGGCTCTGTTTGCCGGTGGAACAGCCTTTCCCTTGCAGGGTGTGGCTGAAATCAGGGAATCACTTCCTGAATTCGATCCGGATAATCCTCAAGCCATAGGGATCATTCTTGTCTTTCATCGTTGGCCTGATGAAGACGAGCAGAGAATCATTCTTGAAAAGACAAAAGAAGCAGGGCTGACGAAGACTGACGAGATCCCTCGTTTCAAAATGTGGCTTTTTCAATGGGACGAATGGCAGAAGGGGGAAACGGCAGAGGAGTTCTGCCGCAGCTTGCCGGAACTCTCCTCCCTCGAGTACTGTGAGCCCGACTCTTTACTCGGCCCCGCGGCTGGCTCTGTCAGGGAATGAGTCTGCCGGAAAGTTTCACTGATCACATGTCCCATGAAGAGGGAAGCCGGCGAAGGGAACTTCGTGGATCAACAGTCGTGGCGTTTCAGACAGTACAAAACGCGTTTTCCGGTGGGAAGTTCTAGTCGGTCCACCGGTGAAAAATGTTTGAAGGCCTCGGTTTCAAAGGCCGGCAGGTTGTACCAAGGATAGACGTCCTCCCGGTTGGCAAGGAGCTTCTTCACCATAGGGTCCGACTTCGGCACAAACTCGATAACGACATACCTGGCTTCAACGGCCAGCAGCAAATTAAAGACATATGCAAAGGGCACATTGTGTGTAAAGCAGAGATGATGCAGAAGGGCCAACATCAGCACAATCGTCGGCTTGCCCCGGTCCAGGAAACCTTGCCGCGCGAGGTTGTTCCAGCCTAAGCCGGGCGAGGGGTTTGTCACATCAAGGACCAACGGCAAAATCCCCGAAATGTCGTTTTGTCGACAGTGCCGATAGAGGTGATTGACTGATTCCGGATCAGCGTCCGCCGCGATGACCAGATCAGAATATTTGCGGGCAATGAGGGAGAATTCTCCTGTATTGCACCCCAGGTCCCAAACGGAAAGAGGTCGTATGGCCTCCAAATGTTTGTCCACGAACTGTTGCTTAGCCTCAATTTCCGGGGCTGTATAGGAACGGTTTTCGGAATACTCGACCCAGTGACGTTGGGACGACGATTGATGAAGATGAGCAACCACTTTTTTTACGGCACCAACAAGCGTATTGACATGATCCAAGGAAAACTTCAGTGATTGAAAACTCGACTTCAGCTCCGGGTTGTCAGCCTGAAACCCCGTTTGGAAAAACGATTGGAGAAATACGTGTTTGAGCATGCCGGGCTTTCTCCAACCCCACCATCCGAGAAGAGATTTCATCACATCAGGCGGAATCCCCTCAAAATAACTTCTCAAGAAGGGTTGAAAATGGATGCCTTTATGGGCCGTCAAAGCCAAGGGAAACAGGAACTGTTGGCAAAACTGGGTATAGCCCAGCCATGGGTTGCCGGGAACATATTTTGCCATCGAGAGGATATCAATGAATATTGGGCGACATCCCGGAAATTGGATGTTATAGGCGGTCGCATCCTTTAAGGTAAATCCGTGGCGGCTGCTGTGAAGCAGAAGATCCATGGTGTGTAATGCCGCATCCTTCAACATATCGAAGGACCATTCATAGGGATAGCTGATGAAGGGTATCCGGCTTTGTTCGATGACTCCCGTGATCTCAGGGAACTTCGCGGCAATGGCACCCACAAACGCCGAATCAGTTTCCCACGTTCGAGTCACCCAATTGTCCTTCTCCAACCATTGACTCAAAGGACTTTGGCGAAAGTCATGGTACGAAGCCAACCCATCCTTCGTGAGTGCCCGAAACACCCGGTCGCCCTGAAAAAAAACAAACCCCTCGGGATCACGGTAGGATCCTGAAGCCCGCACGAAATCCGGGATGAACTCAGGACTGGTCATTCTTTTCCTTACGAAAAAGCTTGGTGAGTTTTCCCCAATACAGTTTGACCAAGACCCCGATGCCGGCAATGCCGCCCAGTAATATTTGAACCAGCAAACCGCCGGCCGACGGGTCAATGTAAGCCAGAGCATAGTCAGGCTCGACCATTACAATTCCTAATAAGAGGGCTGCGATCGTTTTTCGCATGGTCTTCATCCTTGTATAAGTTACGATCACTCAAGGGAAAGGTCTTTGTGGCGTTTTGTCTTTTCCATCTTGTCGAGTAAAACTCCAAAAAACTCGGCTGTATGAACAGGCTGCGGATTCACCACACCCTGGGTTTGTCCGGGCGACTTGATCAAAAACGGCACACGGGCCACTTGCTCAAGCTCAAGATGCCGACCGGGCTTGCGAGGATCAAAACTTGTCCCATGGTCGCTCATGATCACGATAAATGATTGGTCATACAGTTTTTGGGCCTTGAGTTGGGCGACAAAGTCTCCAAATAAGGAATCGACATAAGTCATCTGTTCTCTGTAAAAGTGTTGCATTTCTTCCAGTTCGTCGTTACTCATTTCTTTGAGGGGCCCACCGTCATATGCTGTTTGCCTGATCTCACCATTACTTGTAAATCGATAAGGGAAATGAGGCAAGCCCTCGTGAATGTAGGTAAAAGTGGGACGATCAAACGATTGCCCCATGCTGAGCGCACGAGTGATTGGGCGTCCCTGAAGAGCGAGTTGGTCAGACTGCAGGAGAATCAGTCTTTGTAATTTCCTTCCTGTTTTGGTATCGCGTAATATCCCCGGGACAGATCTACGCCAAACACTGTTGGCCAAGTGGACATAGTCGGCAAATCCGCCCTCAAGATAAACCCGACATCGTTCAGCCACTTCCCGAAAAGCATGGCAATAGGGCACATAATTTCCAAGGATGAAGACTTCCATGTTTTGAGCGATGGACGAAAGATGATTTTGGGAATTGAAGTCGTATAAAAATTCTCCTTTAAAGTCGGTGACATCTTTCTTCCCCAACAGCAGGGCTGGAATGGCTCGTTCGGTCGATTTAAAGAGGGTTCGCGCGTGAGGATACCACGTACTCGTCCGGGAGAATGTTGCCAGATTTGGAACAACGGTCACGTCAAATGCATCTCCCTCCAAACTCTGGACAAGCGAAAATTCATCGAAAATGATCCAAAATGCATGATGCCCATCCTCGTCCAAAGCAACCGGTTCTACCCTGTTATGGGTGGACTCGAGATTGGCTTCCACCTCGTGCGCCTGAAGAATGACCCGGCCAAAATTAAATACTTCATACAAAAAAAGGAGGAACAAAAATTGATGGACAAGAATGACCGTCTTTTTCTTTCCCCGTAAAAACCCTATCACGGTCGGAGCAAGCAACACGACGCAAAGAATGACATACAGGGTTCTCCATCCGGAGGGAACCATAGTCAATTGAATAAGATGCAAAAAGGACACGATGCCTATTGCCGTGAGAAATTTCTGAACACGTAAGGCAATCTTTTCACCTCCCCACCAATTCGCCAAAAACAGGGAAAAGCCCACCACGAGTATCCCACTCCCGTAGACTGTACAAAGGCAGGAAATACAAACCGGTTCATAGGGATGAGCTAAGATGTGACTGTTCAAGGGGACCATTAACGATAACGTGACCACATTAATGGCAATAAGAACAGCCGCAAAAACTGAGCCTGAATTCATTGTTCTTCTCTTATGGGTACTGGGGGCTGAAAAAAGTTGGAAAGGTCTTTTCGTGGCAGGTCGAATATATCAAAGTCTTCTCTTAGCACATGTCTTTTAAATGGGAAAGCTTACGACTCTCCCCTCAATTCTCACGGACAGAACCCCCGCCAGTTGAAGAAGAGGGCAATTTACGATCATCGTTCAGTCCGGCGCGGGCGTACAACTCACCGATGAAGGGATCGGATACGTGCTGGCTTGCATCGAAGTTTGCGACTTCTTCGCCGAATTTCCTATCCGGTTTCCAATCCGTGTTGAGACCACGGAAGTGGTAAAAGAACATTTCTTCGGGATTTAGATTTCGAAGCGCAAACTGATTCGGAAAGAAAAAACGAAAAATTCGATTGGGTGATAATCTTTTCCGAACGCTTCCGTAGAAGGTTCGGAGAGCCTTGTCGTGCAAACGAGGCAATCCAATCAACTTCGTAAATACCCGGTTTTTGGGATATGCCATGTGCGGTCCAATGTAATCGATGTACTGAGGCCTGAAGGCAAATTTCAATGAGTAGCCTCGACGTTCGCGATTCCGAAACCAGTACGAACTGACACGTCGATTCGCTATCGCTGGTTGTCCCTGATACGATGGGACGATGAACGAGTCGAACAGCACTCCGACAACACCGTTGCCTTCGCAATCCTGCAAATATTGTTTGAATGCCTCTTTGCCGCCTACCACCAAGCACTCATCTATATCCAGAACTAGGCACCAGGCGTCGGCCGAACCAAAACGAAGCAGATAGTGGTTTTGTGCCCCAGTCTGGCAGAAGCGATTCTTGTAACTCCGTCCCGGTCCATAGGGGAAGGGCCAGTCTACGAACACGACGTCGATTGCTTCGTCCATCCGGGCCAGGGCCGCCGCGAGGTCATCACGGTTGTCGCTTGCATTGTCGTATAGGACGAGACGGGACACCCCGTGCAGGCGGTGATGCCAACGACACCAATCGAGGACCCACGGGAGGGGATTATTTCGCTGGAGCGTCATCAAGCCGAGATGGGACGCTTCTGCCGAAGCGGATAGGGGGGGCGGTGGCACTTCGATTTCCACGTCGAATGTCGGGAACGAGAACCGTAGTGGCAGGTTTTCCCCGGCATTCGTGGTTTGGTCACGTGTCAGCTCAAGGACACAAAGCCTTCGATACTCACGTTTGCGGTGAGGGATCGTCCGTCCGCTGCAGGTGATTCTCAATTTCTTCAACTCACTCCGCAAATTGACCGGCGGAGGACCGATCGCCACCACTTTGCGGTCGTTGTCGCAGCGGAATACGTCATAGAACATCGTCCGCGAATCGTATTCGTGGTAATCGGCGTCTGCTAGGGGGACATTATCGACCGTACTTTCACGGGACAGGAAGTCTCTCCTGCAGGCACTATCTTCCGGTATCAGCACCGGAGTCGGTCGATAAATCAGAACGCCCATGCTCACCTCATCCAGGACTTGGCAAACCCAAGATTCAGTAGATCAGTACGTGCCGCAGTGCGTGAAAGAGTCATGACCGACCTTCGCCGCCGTCCAGTAGTTCCCGGTAGAGCGCGTTGAGCGCCGCGGCCTCGTCCTCGATCCGAAACCTTTCCTCAACGTGGCGCCGGGCTGCGGCCGACCATTGCTGCAGTGTGGCCGGTGAGGAGAGCGCCGCCTCGACCGCCACGCGCATCCGCGCTGTGTCACCGGGAGGGATCAGGCGTCCGGTTTCGCCCTCCACCACCAACTCATCGAACGCGCCGACAGTCGTTGCGATCACCGGCACTCCGCACGCCATCGCCTCGAGCGGGGTCAGCCCGAAACCCTCCCAGCGCTGCGGGGCCACGAGCAGGTCGAGTGCCTGGTACCAGCGTGGCATTTCCTCTACCGGCACTTCCGGCAGGAATAGTATCCGGTCCTGGAGCCCCGCTCGCGCCACCTTCTCTCGCAGGTTCTCCAGAAACGGTCCGTGCTTGTGTGCGGCCCGGCCCATCACCAGGGCCGTGACCCCGATGTGCCGGGGCAGGATTTCAAGCATCGCATCGACGAACACGTCCGTGCCCTTCTGGCGCCGGATGCGCCCGTAGCACCCGATAGTCACGTTTTCGGACAGGCCGAGCGAACGCCGGTGAGCGCGCCGGTCCGTGGGTGGGCAAAATATCCCGGTGTCGATCCCGTGCATGATCACGCGCGACGACCGGCGCAGGTAGGATGCGGATTTGCGTGACGTGGCGACGACGGCGTCCATGCCGGATATCAACAGGCGCGTGTAGCGCGTGTGATGTCTCTGCGAGGCGGAGGTGAACACCAGCTTCAGGGGTTTTCTGAGAACGTGACGCAGGATGAGACCCATGAGCATCTCGGTGTTGCGCCGCGCATGCCAGACCCGATACGCCTGACCGGACATCAGAATCACGGACCGCAGAGGGACGCAGGGTACGTGCGCCGGCAGCCCCGGTCCGGTTGCCACGATCCCGATCGATTGAGCCTGCACCGGCAACAGCCGCACGATCGTTGCCGTGACGCCCGACAGCCGTCGCTTGAGATTCGGCGCGATCACTTCGATCCTGTCGTCGATCTTCCCAGACATCTATGGCTATCCTCGACATCAGCTATTGGCCGGGTTTCAGTCAAGTGTGGGGTTGGGCGGCCTTTAAATCGTCCAGGGTTATGAGACTGATCACTGACACCCCCTGTGCCTCGATTGTCTGTTTGCCGTTTTGTTCTTGCCGGTCCACGATCACGAGTGCATGCGAGGCGTGCAGGTTGGCCTCGCCGACAGCTTGGAGTGCTTGCAGGAGTGATCCGCCGCTCGTCAGCACGTCATCGACGACCAGCACGCGATCATTGGGCTTGACCGCGCCTTCGATTCGTTTCCCCAACCCATGATCTTTGGCTTGTTTTCTCACGACAAAGGTACGGTAGGTGTTCCGAGGTTGAGTCGCAAAGGCGTAATCGGATATAGCTGTGGCCAGGGGAATGGATCCGATTTCCAGGCCGCCCACCGCTTCGAAGGAAAGGTCGCGGATGGCCGCGCACGCGAGTTGCGCCACGAGCCACCGGGCATCGGGATGGGCCAACAGGGCACGGCAATCCACGTAATAGGGACTGGTTTCCCCGGAGGCCAGCACAAAGCCTTTGTCCGGGTCCCATTTAAACGCCTGGTATTGCCAGAACAGCGTTGCCAGTTGTGCGGTATACATGAGAGGAAGACCGATCGACACGATCGTCGATAGGCAGTTCTAGCATTCGAGGATGAATGATGGCAATAATCAACATTGTCGCCACTCGGTCTATTGCTGGTAGAAACTCCGCTTCAATCTGCCGGCTTCTCTTTGCCAGACTGGGTTGCGTTCTCTAACATTACGAAAAAGGTTAACTTCGATTTCCTCTTAAAATAGTGTTTGTTAATATCATCACAATCAAATGGGGTCATCGTTACGGGCCTCATTACGTCAATCGCTTGTATGCGGGGGTTCAACGGAATTTAAGTGTACCGTTTAGGTTCGTCTGTTTTACCGACAATTCTGAGGGGATTCGACCTGAGGTTGAAGTTTATCCGTTACCGAAAATCAATCTTGACGCCGCTCCGCATTTCACAAACGGTCGAAAACTGGGACTGTTTCAGGGTGGAATCGGGGAGCTTGAGGGGCCATGTCTCTACTTCGATTTGGATGTCATTATCGTCCGATCAATTGACTGTTTTTTCGAATACATGCCGGGCCAGTTTTGTGTCTGCCGCGAGTGGCTCCCCCCCAATAGGCGCTTGTTCAACAAATTGTTTAATCATGCAATGGGTGTGAATACGTCGATTTTCAGATTTGAAGCCAACTCGATGCAATTCGTTATCGATAGAATGAGCGAAGCGCCGGATACCGTGAAGGACTTTAAACTTGAGCAGCGGTGGGTGGCCCACGTCGTGGGAGACCAAGTCAGTTTGTGGCCTCCAGAGTGGGTGTCCAGCTTCAAGCATCGAAGACCCGTGTATCCGTTCAGTTTTTTCTGGCCACCTGTACTGCCACGTCAAACACGGGTCATGATATTCAACGGACCATTGAAGCCGTCACACGCGGTGAATGGAAACTTTGACTTGTCGCCGCGGCGGGTCTGCCGTTCCGCCCAATGGGCGGCTCAGCACTGGATTGACTAAAATTGTCATGATATGAAAATAACCTCCTTCTGTCATTCCCGAAGGTAGTAATCGGGAATCCAGTGTCGTTCTTTTCACGGACGAAGGAAAAAGCAAAGACCCTGGATGCCCGATCGAGCCGGGCATGACAGAAGGAGCGGTTGAGGATGACGGAAAGGAAGAAGGCGAGAAGTGTCAACGAATTAGTGACACATACAGGAATGACAGGGACTACGCATGTTCAAGATAAAAAAGCGGCCGCTTAAGCCGGCCAAAGAGCCGCAGCTCTACAACGTGTTGGAGAATTATACGGATTTCGATCCGCCCGGGAACGTCATGGTGTGCGCCATGGCGGGTGAGGAGAATATCGAGCATCACGTCAAGGTGCTGGGGGAAAGTTATGAGATCCCGCTGGACGACATGCTCCGGCTGTTGACGGACGGGGGGCTGTATACGTATCCGGAAGCCGGGGGCGTGATCACGCGCGGGATGTTCGTGTGCCGAATCGATCCGGCCGGCCGGGAGCCCAAGCAGACCTGGGTTCTGGATCTGGAGCAGACCGCGCAGGCCGAACAGCTTGCGAGGTTTTCGGATATCCCCTTGGCCGAGGCCGTGGCGCGCGTGTTTTACCGGGGGCTCTCCGAGGAATTGCAGGAACGCCTCACACAGAAGAATCTTGGGCTCGATTACGGCAAGCTGGAGCGGTCGGTGGCTCGAGGGGGAGATATCCGGTATATTGATTTTCGGAAGGACTGGTCGCCCTATTTCAAACGGAAATGTTCGATGCCGGACGGGTCGATGGTCGAAACCGGCGGGATTGGGGAATTTGCCGAGCTTCACGGCATTACGGTGGCACAGGCGCAGACGTTGATGGAGCAGGGGGGTACGTTGGACCTCGAAGACGGAGTGCTGGCGTGCCAGGTGATCAACAACCAGCCGACGGTGGCCCGCTTCAATGCCAAACAGTACGCCAAGGCCAAGGAGTTGATGGAAACCAAGGACCTTCACGTCATGGATGCGCTGAGCGAGATGGCCTTGAACGACCCCGTACTGATGCGCGCGTTGAGACGGGCCGAGCAGGAAAGCTCGGGCTGACGAGGAGAGACGATGACGAAGAGGATATTGGCTATCGCCGCGTGCGTGTTGATAGGAACGGGCGTGAACGGTGCCGCTATCGAGCGGGTTCACGCGGATGTGGCCGTGTCAAGCAAGGATGGTGCGCCCATGGTGGTGATTCCCGCCGGTCCGTTTTTCATGGGCGTGCCCAAATGGGCACGGGACGGCGGGCTGGATGAATACCCTAATCACGAAGTCGAGTTGGACGCCTATGCCATCGACACCTACGAAGTGACCAATGGCCTGTATTTGGAATTTATTCGCTCGACCGGTCATCGTACGCCGTCGCACCCGACCGACTCGTCGAAAAATCTCTGGCAGGGCGGGCTCATGCCGGAGTCCATTGCGTCCCTCCCGGTGGTCAACGTGGATTGGTTTGACGCCGATGCCTATTGTCGATGGGCGGGTAAGCGGCTACCGAGCGAAGCCGAATGGGAAAAGGCCGGGCGCGGGACCGATGATCGACGATTTCCATGGGGAGACGTCGAACCCACGCACAAGCACCTGAATTTCAACCAAGCATGGCGGGGTGAAAAGACCCTGGTGCCGGTTGGGATTTATGAAAAAGGTAAGAGCCCCTACGGAGTCTATGATATGGCGGGTAACGTCTGGGAATGGGTCGCCGATTGGTATGACGCGACGTATTATTCCAGGAGCCCGCGCCGGAATCCTCAAGGACCCGAGACGGGGACCCGACGGGTCATTCGCAGTTCCGGGTGGCAGGTCGAAACCCCGCAGGTGAGAATTTTTACCCGGGTCGCCAGTAATCCGCTCGACCGGAATCATTCGACCGGCTTTCGCTGCGCCTCCAGCCTTCCGACGCCGTAGTCGTGCCCACGCGTATATAGCAGTAAATATATGTAGTTATAAGAACTTGCATGCTCAATAGTGACGAAGGGGACTCCCTTACCAATATCGACTTTCTTTCAACCACAACCTGTAGTTGTTTGCAAATCGTCATATTGAAATCAGCACACAATATATTGAATATTTATCGTTAAACGTGCTAGGTTCTTGACAGAGACGAGCATTCCGGTTACATTTTCATGCCACGCGTTTGAAACGTCTGAACAAAATATGCGAAAAATCAACTGGTTGGAAGAAAAAAGGTCTTGTTTGAGCGTTGCTTCGGTCCTCACGCTCTGCCTCTCAGGGTTTCTCTTTAGTGCCGGTGACGTTGGTGCTGCCGGTAGACCCCAATCGCCGGAGGCCGCGGTTTCGTCATCTCTGCCCTTACCGGCCAGCCCCAGGGGGCTCAAGTATTTCCCCCCGGCCCCCCAACGCCGTTCTGCCGCTTCTGCCCTCTCCCGCCAAGATAGCGGGGCGCCCGGGTATGAAGCGATTCCCGTTATCGTCAATCCTGCGGTCGAGCGCAATATTCACTACTTTCAAAACGTGATTCATGACCGCTTTCAAGAATGGTTGACCAGATTCTACGCCTACCGACCCTTAGTCGAAGAAATCTTCCTTGAAGTCGGCCTGCCGAAGGAATTGATTTACCTGTCGTTGGTCGAGAGCGGATTTAACCCCAGGGCGTATTCGCGGGCGCGGGCGTCCGGACCTTGGCAGTTTATCAAGAGCACGGGCCGGCTCTACGGCTTGTCGGTCAATTGGTACGTGGATGAACGCCGGGACCCCATCAAGTCCACGGTTGCGGCAGCCGTCCACTTGCGAGATCTCTACGACACGTTCGGTTCGTGGCCCTTGGCGCTGGCGGCGTACAACGCCGGGGCCGGGAAAATCAGTCGTGCGATTAAAAAAACCGGTACGCGCGATTTCTGGAAAATCGCGAGAACTCGCTATATCCGCCGGGAAACCCGGCAATACGTCCCCAAATTCATGGCAGCCATGATTATCGCGACGCGTCCCTCGTTGTTCGGTTTTCACGTTCATTCCCAAACCGTTCACCAATACGATGAGATTCGCATGGACGAGTCCATTCATTTGCGGTCCGTCGCCAAGGAGACGGGGATTTCCTTTGATGAGCTTCGCCGGTTGAACCCCGAACTCCGTCGTAGCGTCACCCCACCGGGTCGGGACGGCTATTATTTAAAGGTCCCCGTGGGAACGTCGGGGAGCGTGGAACAGGCCAAATCCCGAATGAGGACGTGGACGCAACCCCCGCCGCCTGCACGGACATGGTATCGCGTACGCCGGGGAGACAGCCTGTCGGTCATTGCGCATCGCTTTGGGACGAGCGTGAGGCAATTGAAAAACCTCAACGATCTCTCGGGGAATTTAATCAGGGTCGGACAGCGGTTGCGCGTGAGCAGAGACGTCAAAAAGATGACGGATACCGGAGACGTGCAGTGGTATCGTGTGCGCCGCGGCGACAGCCTCTGGAGTATCGCCCAACGGTTTCAGGTTTCGGTTCGAGACTTGAAGATTTTGAATAATCTGCGAAGCAGTTTGATTCGGGCCGGGCGGATGTTGATGATCACTTCCTGAGAACGCGACCCCATCGCTTATTCCCCGGTTTCCTTCCCCTCCTCCATCTCTTTTTGTGCGGGTTCCTCTTTTGCGGCTTCAGGTTGTTCCGCAGGCGGTTCAAGGATTTTGACTCGCAAGGTGGCTTCACTCGCATAGGGGGAGTTCGGATGTTCATCCAACAACTGTTTGTAACGGGCGAGCGCCTCGTCATCGTGTTTGTCATGTTCCTCGAGTTTGGCGAGTTCAAACAGCACTTGGTCCTTATTGAGGGTTTGGGGCATTTGTAGTACTTGCGTATAAGCGGTGATTCCTTTTGCGCGGTCCCCGCTTGCCAGGTAGCTGGCTCCCAGTCGTTGGTAGACCAATCCGAGCAGAGCGGGAGAGTTGCCCGCCTGGTCAATGAACTGTTGATACGCCTCGATGGCACCGGCGTGGTCATCTTGTTCGGCTAAGGCGTTTCCGATCATATACCATGCGGAGCGGGCGCTGGCGGAACGAGGGAACTTCTCGATGATCCGCCGATACAACGTGATGGCTTCTTGCAGTTTCTCTGTGGCCGTGTCGACGTCAACAAGGGATCGATCTAGGTAGGCTTGGGCGGCTTGATGTTCAAGGGCCAGGGCTTCCTGTTCCTGTTGGTATTGCACCAGGTACAGAGCCCCGAGAAGGATCACCACCGTGATTGCCACGACGATGCCGGTAATGAGCGCCCGGCGATGGAGTTCGGCAAAGAGCCACATCCGTTCGCTTCGGGACAACAATTGCGGGATCTCCGCGCCCACCTGTTTGCTGATGTGTCTGATTTTGTAGGTCATGGTTCGGTTTCGACATTTATCCTATGACGAAGGCTGCACTCTAAAGGGTCGCACCCGTATTTCTCAAGGGTGCCGTCAATTTTTGTGCCGTCCGGGTCGTCATCACGGCCGGTTCTTCCCTTACGGTTGACACAACTTACTTGGCTGATATAATGAAAAACGATGGATTTTTGAATGCATGGAATGTGGGGCGGATAGCTCAGTTGGGAGAGCATTGCCCTTACAAGGCAGAGGTCGCAGGTTCGAGCCCTGTTCCGCCTACCATCTATCTCAGACTATCGGAACCTCTGATTTATTGTGATAGCGGGATGTAGGGCAAGGCGTCCCGGAGCGAAACCCGAGGCTTATCATAGAGATAGGTGAGGGTTGAGCGAGGACACAACGCCGCCATGCGCCAGATCGTGCACTAAATCAGAGGTTCCTACCCAAATAGAACGTCGAACGTACAACCTGGCGGGTCGATTGGCCCGGGCAGGGTTTCGTTTCGACAGCACAGCCAAAAGGCTGCCCTCTTACGTGAATGGGGCCGTCGTTCAGCCAGGTTAGGACGCCAGATTGTCAATCTGGAAGTCGCGGGTTCAAATCCCGTCGGCCCCGCCATTCACGTTGTTGTGGCTGTTCTCACTTGCACGGTGAGTGTTCAATTTATCACGTTACATCACGTTTCGGGCTGAACGTCACATCCGATGTTTTCAACCGACCCTCTTGAACTGTTTGGTTCCCTGGGGACCATCTCCATCATCGTCCTGTTTATCCTGCTGGTGTTTTCCGTCTTTTCGTGGGGTATCATCCTGCACAAATGGCGCATGTTCCGGCTCATCAAAAGAGAGGAACGACAGTTTCTTCAGGCCTATCAGGAGGAAGGCGCGCTCAGCGAAAAGGAGCTGCATCTTCTTCAACACGTGGCCGCAGAATTGCCGCATAGTCCCAGCGGATCAGTATTACTGGACGTGTTGAATCGCGTGGGGCATCTTGTCGAGCACAACACGGGCGACGTCGCGGTGCCGGCCCGGAAGACGGGACCTTGGCCGGACCGCCAGTATTTGGAGAAGGTCGTCCAGTATCTCATTCAACAACACATCGCCCGGCAGGAAACCTATCTGCCCTTCCTGGCCACGACGGGAAACATTAGTCCCTTCATCGGGTTATTGGGAACGGTTGTCGGCGTGATTAACGCCTTTCAGCAAATCGGCATCGAGGGTACGGCCAGTATCGCTTCGGTCGCTCCCGGTCTCTCCGAGGCCCTCCTGGCAACCGCTGCGGGCCTGTTTGCTGCGATTCCCGCCGTCATTGGGTATAATTACTATCTTGCCCAAATCCGGAAAACCATATTCGGCGTAGAAGCCTTCAGCATCGAATTTCTGAATGCTCTCGACGCGCCGGTTCTTGCCGGCAAAAAAGGTCGAAGTCGCCAGTGATTGTTGAACCCCGGAATCGTCGGTTTCTTTCTGAAATCAATATCATTCCTCTCGTCGACGTGATTCTGGTGTTGCTGGTCATCTTTATGGTGACGACGCCGATGTTGCACCGGGGCATTGATATTACACTCCCGCGTTCGCAATCGAATACCGTCGTCCCCATGGAGCGTCTCGTGATCACCATTGAACCCGACAAACGGGTTTACCTGGATGAAGATCTTGTCACCTTGCTTGATTTACGGAAGCGTCTGCATGAAGCCAAAGATTCGAATCCCCTCGTGTCGGTCTACCTTCGAGCCGACCGGCACGTTCCCTACGGACGGATCGTCCAAGTCATGGATGAAGTCAAGGGGGCGGGAATCGAACGGTTAGGGATGGTCACGAACCCCCAGGGGAGGGTGGTGGTAGAAGAGGTCTTCGAGCCTCTGTAAGTTGGAATGACGCCATGTCGTATGCGACGCCATTCAGTCTCTTGTCGTTCCATTTGCCGGATCATGACGACTCGGTGGCAGAACGGCTGTCTTGGCCTCTTGGCGGTTCGGTGCTCCTCCACGCGGTCGTGTTCGTCGCGTTGCTGGGTTTGCGTTTCGCCTCATCGCTCGAACAGTCCTCAGGGTCTTACGAGGTCACACTCGTCGCGTTGCCGGAAATCGCGGCGTCTCCGACGGCCGCACCGCAGAGAAAGGCCGTGATTCCTCCAAGCAAAGCAGTGAGAACGACTAAAACCCGGTCCCCGGTGAGCCCGAGAGTACCCAAACGGCCGATGGATGCTCTCGTGAGCGAGTCGAAATCACAGGCCCCGGTCATACCCCCCAAGGTTGTCGCGCCACCGGTTGCGCCGGACCACAGGCCCACTTTGAAACAGAACATAGACAAGCTTCTCCCTCCACTCCAGGCGGATGTCGCAGAAGTTCCTAAACCTGAACGGGTGACGGAGTCGTTCAGGAGCGCCCTGGACTCCGTGGTCGTGCCGAAGCCCCAAGCCCGCCCGGTTTTGCCCCAAAAGGCTGCGCCAGTCCGGCCTGCGGCACCGGCTCCCGTCAAACGGGCACCTGCCGCGGAGACGGACGTGCCGGCATTCAAGGCGCCTCCGCAACCTCCGAAATTGGTTGTCGGGAAGTCAAAAACGTCCACGCCCACTCCCGCTCCAAAAGCTAACGCGTTGGCCCCAAAACTGAAGCAAGCCGTCAGCGCCACGGTCGTCCCCAAGAAGCCGGAGCAGGTTGCTAAACGCGTGGGCCCGGCCGTCGCATCGAAACGCAGGCAGAAACAGGTTTCGCCCAAGGCTCCTGAATCACCTGCCATTACCTTGCCTTCCCGGGCCCCTCGCTTGACAGCCGTTGCCCCGCCTGAGGTGCGGAAAAAGGAGACACCACTGCAAACGGTACGGAAGAGCAGCACTGTGGAGTCGTTGAAGGAGGCGATTCAATCCGTGCGGATCCCCCAGAGAAATCCCAAGAGCAAAACGGTACCCGCAAAGAGAGCGGTGCCGCTCGTTCCCGAAACGGTGTCCCCCGCGAAGGCCGCCGAGGCTCGAAACCGATCGCTCCCCAAGATTGTGCCCCCTCAGGCTCCGCAGTTGGCCGAAGTCCAAGCCCCGGTCCCTTCTGAACCCACGGTTGCGAGGACCGTGTCCGATCCGGATACTCCTCTGAAGCAGGAGGTTGATGTTTCAATTCCCGATTTATTGTCTTTTGACGCCCACCGGGTTTCCAAACAAACGGAGAGTGGTGAGGAGGAAAGGCGTGGTCTGCGGAGGGCGGGATTTTGTTCCCAAAACAATCCCTATTGGAAGAACGTCGAGGATATGATTGATCGCATACATGGAAGCATTTATCGGTACCATTATCGCGTGACATCCCCGGCGGTCCTGACTTTTCGTGTCGAGCGGAACGGTCAGGTAACGAATCTGGCTGTTGTCCGATCCTCCGGAAACGAAAAATTTGATATGGTCGCGAAAAGTGCGGTCGAAGCGGCATCCCCATTACCGCTTTTTCCCGCGAAAGTGACCAAGCCCTCTTGTCAGGTCCAACACAAATTCGAGGTTAATCCAAACCGATGAAGAAAAACGCCACGCATTTGATTGTGCTTGTCTTTTTTTCGGTTCTGCCGTTTGTTGCACATGCGGAGGATGAGAAAGCCGAAGTGTTTTTGAAAACGCCGTCGGAATTCCAAAAAATTCCCATCTGGATCATGGGGTTCGCCGGGAGTGAGAGCCCGCAAGAGAATGAAGCCGGAATCGGCAAGCAGGTCGATACGATTCTCAAGGCAGATTTGCGGCGTACCCACGTGTTCAAGGTCATTGAACGAGCCACGGACACGCTCCCGCTTTCGAAAGCGGGGTGTCAGGAAAAATCCCCCATCGTGAAAGCCAAGGCGAGCTCGGCTCCGGTGGTCACCTGGGGACGAATCGGCCGAAAAGATGGAAAATTGTTCTTGGAGGCGTGTGCCTACGATGGCGGGGAAACGGATTTCATCGCAATCGGCAAACGGTATACCGGTAATCCGATTACCGTAAGACTCCTGCGGTCGATGGTGCACAGGTGGGCTGATGCCTTAGTCGCGCATTACACGGGGGATCCCGGCATCGCCCAGACCGAGATCATGTATGTATCCGAAGACAAGGCAGGCAGACGGCATTTATACGAGATGGATTACGATGGGTTCGGTCCCAGGCGCGTCACGTCGGACCCGATATTGAGCCTCATGCCGGACTGGTCGCCGGACCGCCGCGCCGTTGTGTATACGACCTATCACGGCAACAATCAGGAAATCGTTCGGCTTGAGTTAGACAAGAAATTGGATCAAAGGAACAAACGAACCCTGGTGCCCTCTCAAACGTTGAATATCACTCCGGCGGTTTCCCCGAATGGACGACTGTTAGCGTATGCTTCCGCCAGGGATTCCGCCAGGAAAGGGAGCTCCGACATTTTCATCATGAACCTGAGCACGGAAAAGAAAACACAATTAACGAAAAAACGCAGTGCGGAATTGTCGCCGACCTGGTCGCCGGATGGACGAGAACTGGCGTTCACATCGGATAAGACCGGTCGACCGCAAATCTACATTATGAAGGCCGACGGCACGCATGTCCGCCGGTTGACGTATGAAGGGCGCTATAATGCCGCCCCGGCGTGGTCTCCTCGGGGAGATTGGATCGCCTACGTCTGCCGCATACCCGGCTATGGGCTGAAATTGTGCCGAATTTCCGTGGATGGGAAGCGTCGCGTTCAAATCACGAGCGGGCCCCCCGGTGAAATCGACGATTCTCCTTCATGGGCGCCGAATGGTCGTCATTTGGTATTCAGTTCGACGCGAGGCGGACAGAGTCATATTTATATGATTCAGTATGATGGTACAGGGTTGGAACAGTTGACGAAGGGCGGGATACACCATAGTTCTCCTGCCTGGTCTCCATTGTCGGAGTAATGATTGCCCGAACCGGCTCATGCGCTGCACAGGAACGCGGGATCACTGAAATTCGGAAGGGTTCGGTTAGTCGCTTTCCAGACGCAGAAGGATGGGAGGCCATGCAAGAAGAAATCGTAAGGGAGTGAAAAACCATGTGGATTGATCGTGTTTCTTTCTTGACCTCAACAAGCTCAACACGAATAACCGGCCGTGACCTGAAAGTGGGGTTGTGCCTGGCCTGTCTGGCATTCAGTTTGACTGCCTGTGCTCAGCAGTCAGACCTCGTGAAAGTGGAAAAAGATCTTGGGGGAAAAATCACCAAATTGGATCAGGAGAAAAAAGCCTTGGCCCAAGTTCTGAAGCAGGCCAAGCAGGAGATAGCCGATGCCTTGGAGCAACAAAAGACCGAGTTAAACCAGGAACTGGTGACGGCCCAGGGCCAATTGAACGAGACAATCATGAAGGCCCGGGCGCAGTTGAATAGCGATTTGCGGAACCTGCGAGACGAGACCTTGCCCCAAAAAATCGGCGATCTGGACACGCAAATACATCAGGTCCGCAGGAGCTTTGAGAGCGCTGTCAAGCAGCAGGGCCAAGACGTCAATGACTTGAAGGCATTGCAGAAACAACGTGCGATCGAACTGTCCAAGAAGATTGACACCTTGAGGCTAAGCCTTGAGCAAGCCTTGTCGCAGCAGGGGCAAAAGGTGAAAGACCAGTTTGCCGCGTTTCAAAAGTCATTGGGCCAGTTTAAGAACGCCTTGACGGATGTCAACAAACAGTTCGATCAGGAGGCGAAACGGGCAAAGACTTCCGAGACGAAAGTCAGACAAGATTTCGACAGGCACTTACAAGTCTTTCGCGCCAAACTCGACGCCGATACGAAAGCGTTGAAGAAGTATTTGGAAACCGAGGTCAAGACGGCAATTGAATCCATCAATACCGCATTGGATGAAGGCAACCGGAACTTGAAGGCCGACATTGACGCCCAAGCCACACGCTTGTCCGAATTTAATGTCCAATTGGGCACTGAACTCACGGGGTTGCGACAGACCGATACTTTGCACGGCAAGAATCTGGAGGAGGTGACACGGTCCCTGGCTCAACTTCGTGACGTGTTGGGGACGACCGGAACCCAACTCGGTATGAAGCTGGACAACCAGGGCAAAGGGTTGGAACAAACGGCAAAACGGATTGAGCAGTTACAGCGTCAATATACGGCGTTGGCCAAAAAAATGGACGTCGACCTGAAGGGCCTGCACGGGTATTTGGACAAGGACGTTCGACCGAGTCTGGAATCGATCGCCAAAGCGTTCGATCAGGAGAAGAATCGAGTTTCTCAGGAGTTCATAAGGGTCTCGTCCGGTCTCCAACGCGTCGAACAAACAAACGTCTCGAACGTGACGCAAGCTCAAAAACAATTGGAAGTTCAAGCCAAACACGTGCAGGAACTGAGTCAAGCGGTGGCAGGAATGCGGGAGGTATTGGATTCCATGGCCGGCATGTTGGGCAACCGTACCGATCAGCACATGAATCAGCTTGGGCAGTTGACGGCACGATTGGCACAAATGGAGAAAGACCAGACAGCCGAAGCCGCCAAGCAGGCAACAAACACCCAGGCTGTTTCAACCCATCTCAACGAGGTGACGGCGAGCGTGCGGTCGGTCGGGCAATCGGTCGAACAATTCAAGAACCTGATGTCAACCAAGCTGAAAGAGCAGGCGGACCGCATTGAGTCCCAGGCCCGGCAACTGTCGAAATCGACGGGATCGTCCGCCGCCGTCTCGAATCTTCAGCAGGGCTTGAAGGCCAACGTCACGCAACTGAATGAACTGACCAAGTCCGTCGCGCAGTTGAAAGAGGTGGTCGGAGCCATGGGTGAAAAGCTGGGCTCCAAGGTGGATGCGCACGAATCCCAGCTCATCGAGGTGGAGCAGGCTCTCAAGGCGTTCAAGGCATCGGCTGATTCCACCCCTTCCAAGCCTAAGAAGTAGCAGACGCACCGGGATTTCTTCACGAAGCGTTATCTATGCAGTCGGTTGAATCCAGAATCAAAGTCCTCCCGGAATCCGTGGCTTCTCAAATCGCCGCCGGCGAGATCGTCGAACGTCCGGCGTCCGTCGTCAAGGAATTACTCGATAACAGCGTGGATGCCGGCAGCACGGTGGTTTCCGTCGACGTTGTGGACGGCGGGAGAACTCTCATTCGCGTGATCGATGACGGCGAGGGGATGAGTCGAACCGATGCTCCGTTGGCTTGCCAACGATTTGCCACCAGCAAAATCAGTCATCCACGAGATCTGACGGGCATCGCCACCTACGGGTTTCGCGGGGAGGCCTTGCCCAGTATCGCCGCGGTTTCACGGTTTCGGATGCTGACAGCCAGACGTCATGCACTGACTGGGACCGCCGTGGTCATTGACGGCGCAGACGTCCGCTCGGTCGAGGAGCGAGGTGCCGCACCGGGGACAAGAATCGAGGTCGAAGAATTGTTTTTCAATACACCGGGCCGGCGGAAATTTTTGAAGACGACGGCCACGGAGTTCTCGCACATTGCGCACGTTGTTCAGCAAGTTGCCTTGGTCAACCTGCACACGCAATTTCGATTGACGCACAATGACCACGTGGTGTTCGACTATCCCAAGGTCGCGACGCTGGACGATCGATTACTCCAGGTGTATGGCCCGAAACTCATAAGTATGATGCTACCCGTTCACTACGAGCAAGCCGACGTCCGCGTGCGTGGTATGATCGTCAATCCGCATCATGCGAAAACCGGGCGCACGCCACAGGAAATGTTTGTGAATCGGCGTCCCGTCAAGAATGCGACGATTGCGCATGCCGTGCATGAATCGTATGGCTCTTTTTTACCGAAAGGACGACACCCGACGTTTGCACTCATGGTAGAAATTGCCCCCGACGAGGTGGACGTCAACGTGCATCCATCAAAACGAGAAGTGAAATTTCGCAGCCCGGACTTGATCCATCGAGCGATCAGGACTGCGGTTCGCGGTCCGTTGCAAAAAGACGTGGCGGGTCCGTCAACTCTTTCATCCGGGCGCGATGAGTGGGAGGCTGGTGTTGTCGACAAGGAGACGCCCGGAGAAAGCGGTGAACTGTTTGTCACACGGTCGACCCCTTCCATGGCGCACGTGCAATCGAGTTCCGGGAATGGACAAAACAACGAAGCGGCTCAGGTCAAGGAATCCCCGGTCCTCTATCAGCTTGAGCCGGAGGTTCAGATTCTCGGACAAATCCATACCACCTATATCGTCGCGCAAGTTGGAGATGAATTGCACGTGCTGGACCAGCATACGATTCACGAACGCGTGCTGTTTGAACGTTTGTGGAGAGGTTGGGAGGGGCGCGATATCCAGAAACAATCGCTCCTGATTCCCGAACCGGTGGACGTCCCGGTCCCGGCGGCAGCGCGGTTGACGGAAATCCTGCCGGAGTTGGTCAACGTG
Source organism: Nitrospirales bacterium (assembly GCA_022828225.1). Lineage (GTDB taxonomy): Bacteria > Nitrospirota > Nitrospiria > Nitrospirales > UBA8639 > Bin75. The sequence continues at coordinate 370,912 of JAJEJG010000013.1, forward strand.
GGTCTCGAACTTGAGCCCTTCGGCCCGTCCTCTTTTGTCATTCGATCGGTGCCGGCGCTTGTCGGGCAGATGGACTATGGCGCCTTGCTCGAAGATATCATCGAGGACCTGTCGGAGTGGAAATCCGTGGATTCACTCGACAAACCTATCCGATCCGTCCTGGCGTCGATGGCTTGCAAGGGTGCGGTCCAGGCCGGCCGCCGGATGGAGCAGCCGGAAATGAAACACGTGGTGGACGAGTGGCTTCGTGAAGGGAGCCCCATGACGTGCCCCCATGGCCGAAGAATCTCTTTACGGTTTGGCAGTGAAGAACTGCATCGGATTTTTCGGCGTCTATGAATCCACCGTTTGAACAGTACCTTTCTTCGCACCACAAGCTCCGGAATCTCATCGAGGCTGCAATCATGTCACGGCCCCTCGTCGTGCTGGTGGGTCCGACGGCCATCGGTAAGAGTCGAATCGCCATTGAAGTGGCTCAAGCCCTGGGCACGGAGATATTGACCGCGGATTCGACTCAAGTCTATCGAGGAATGAATATCGGGACGGATACCCCCTCGGAAGAGGACCGGCAAGGTGTACCCCATCGGCTGGTTGACCTGGTGGAACCGGATGAGCCGTTTAACGCCGGGGCGTTCCGGCGTCGGGCTCTTCCGGAAATCTCACGTCTGCACCAAAAAGGCCTTCTCCCTTTGGTGGTTGGTGGGACGGGGCTCTACGTCCGCGCGCTATTGCGCGGATTATGGTCCGGTCCTCCCAGCGACCACGCTCTTCGCGGGCAACTCGAAGAAGAAGCACGGGTTCGGGGAGGGGAATCGATGTATCAGGAACTGGGGCGCGTGGACCCGGTCACGGCGCGTCGCCTGCATCCGCGCGATACGGTGAAAGTGTTGCGGGCGCTGGAAGTGTACCGGCAAACCGGCTCGCCTCTTTCGAAGGCCCATGAAAAACACTCCACAGAGGCCACCCCTTTTCGGGCTTTTGTGTTGGGGTTGACGATGGAGAGGGCCGCTCTCTATCAACGTATTGATCAGCGAGTCGAGTTGGAGTTGGCAAAGGGTTTGGTGGACGAAACCCGGACTCTGCTGGCCAAGGGATACTCCAGAGGTCTTGTCTCGATGAAAAGTTTGGGCTATCGTCAGATGGCGGGGTATCTTGAGGGGGACTATTCATTCGCCGAAGCGGTGAGGCGATTGAAGCGGGACACCCGCCATTTTGCCAAAAGGCAAATGACGTGGTTCAGAAAGGAACCCGGTCTGGCGTGGGTTGAGGTACATCCGGATGAGTCCGTTCCATCGGTTTCTCAGCGCATCCTCTCGCTTATTGAAGGATTTGTGCACGAGCTTCGAGTGTAATCGACAAGGATACAGCCTGTGCCAGCAAGATCACGTGCCGAGATTGCCGTCATTGGAGGCAGCGGCTTATACGAAATGGAAGGGTTGGAAAACGTGCGAGAAACGCGCGTGTCCACTCCCTTCGGCCGCCCTTCGGATGCCGTGATGCTGGGAACATTGTCCGGCAAGCGCGTGGCGTTTCTCTCTCGTCATGGACGAGGGCATCGCATCATTCCTTCGATGATCAACTATCGGGCGAACGTGTACGCGCTCAAATCACTCGGTGTGACGAGGATTTTATCCGTCAGTGCCGTGGGTAGCATGAAAGAAGGCATCCACCCCGGTCATATGGTTCTTCCCGATCAATTTATCGATCGGACGACCAAGAGATTAAGCACGTTCTTCGATCAGGGACTGGTGGCTCACGTGACGTTTGCCGACCCCATTTGTCATGCCTTGGCTGATGAACTGGGCGCGGCGGCCCGGTCGACGGGTGCCACGTTCCACGTGGGCGGAACGTATCTCTGTATCGAGGGACCGCAGTTTTCCACGAAAGCGGAATCCTTGTTGTATCGGCAATGGGGGGTGGATATCATCGGGATGACCAATGCGACGGAAGCCAAGCTCGCAAGGGAGGCGGAAATCTGTTATGCAACCTTGGCCCTGGTCACGGATTACGATTGCTGGCATCAGAATGAGGAGCCCGTCTCCGTCGAAGCGATTTTGAGCGTGATGCATGCGAACGTGGCCCAGGCCAAAACGCTGCTCCGGGACGCCATTCAACGGACCGGGGGGGCAAGAGGCTGTCCATGTGCGACGGCGCTTCGGCAGACCATCGTGACGGCACCGAAAGCCATAACGGCTTCCGTGAAGCGGCGCTACGGCCTTTTTTTGAAACCGGTGAAAACATCAAACGGGAGAAAACAACATGGGTAGATTGTTGGTAGTCGGTTCCGTGGCGTTTGATACGGTGCGCACGCCTTTCGGGGAGGCCACGGAAGTGTTGGGAGGATCGGCCACGTACTTTTCCACGGCCGCCAGTTTTTTCACGGACGTCGATTTGATTGCGGTCGTGGGAGAAGATTTTCCTGATGAATACGTCACTTTTTTGAAGAGTCGAGGGATCGACGTGTCCGGACTCGAACGCCGGAGCGGCAAGACCTTTCGCTGGCAAGGGGAATATACGTATCAACTGAATGAGGCTCATACGCTCGATACCCAACTCAACGTGCTGGAGTCCTTCCGCCCTAAAATTCCCGATCACTATCGCACTCCTGACATGTTGTTCCTGGGAAATATCGACCCCGAGCTTCAAATGGACGTTCTGAATCAAGTCGAACGTCCTCGAATCGTCGCCTGTGACACCATGAACTTCTGGATTCATGGGAAGCGCGACGCCCTATGGAAAGTGTTGGAAAAGATCGACGTGCTTGTTATCAATGACGGGGAAGCTCGTGAACTCGGTCAGGATTTCAGCCTCGTCAAAGTTGCGAAAGACGTTCTGGCGCGTGGCCCTAAATATTTCATTATCAAACGCGGGGAGTATGGTGTCTTGATGTTTCATGAAAAAGGCGTCTTTGGCGCACCGGCGTTCCCGTTGGAAATGGTGAAAGATCCGACCGGCGCCGGCGATACGTTTGCAGGCGGCTTTATGGGCCACCTGTCGTCGACGGGAGATTTCTCCGATGCCGGTTTGAGGCGAGCCATTATTTTCGGAAGCGTGATGGCTTCATTTACCGTTGAGGGCTTCAGTCTCGACCGCTTGCGGCCTCTGGAATACCGGGACATCGAATCCCGTTTCCGGGACTTCAAGCGTCTGACCCATTTCGAGGATCTTTCATGAACTGACACTTATTGCAACCTATGGCTTCATTAGGCGACAAATTCCGAACCGCTCGTGAGGCTCAGGGGGCGACCCTGGAGCAGATGGCCTCAAGGACCCGAATCCAAGAAGTGTATTTGAGAGCCTTGGAAGAAGGATCTTTCGGTCAACTGCCTGAACGGGTTTTCACCAAAGGCTTTGTCCGGGCCTATGCCCAATCGCTCGAACTCGATGAAGAAGATTGCCTGCGGTTGTTTGCAGAATGTTCCACGTCTTTTTATCAGGATGAAAAAGAGAGCGAGGGAGTGCGGACATTGTTTCTGCGCAAGGAAAACGAGCGAAAAGAGCGAACCGGCCGCACTATGGTTGTTCTTCTCGTTGGCGGACTTCTCCTGCTGGGAGGAATGGTGTTACTTCAACAACAATCACCTTCAAGATCCACCTTTTCCCGGTTTTCGCAACAGCCCGTTGACCCGCGCGAGGAGGTTGTCTCGAAACCGGGGCGCGTGAACGAAGTCGTCGAGGAATCCGGGTCTCCTTCGATCGCACCACAAGGCGGCGTTCCAAGCATCGCGAAGACAGAGCCGGCGCCGGAGTTGGACGATGGGATTCCCGTCGAATCGACGGTTGACGCAGAAGACCGCCAGTCTACTTTGGTCGAACCGCCCGATGACGCTTCAAGCGTCTCGAATTCGGAAGCAGCCCTGGAAACAGACGCTCCCGAGACATTCACGGAATCGGCGGTTGACGACGGGGCGTCCACGCCTTCCGTGTTATCTCCGGACTCTGCGCCTGCCTCCACCACAGATTCGGAAAATGGTCCGTTGGTTCTTGAAATACGGACATTGGACCTGACATGGGCCGTGATTCGTTCAGATGAAGACAAACCCCAAGAAGTCTTATTGCAGGTTGGTGAAGTTGTCCGACGGGAGGCCCGCGATCGCTTTCTGTTGACGCTTGGGAACGCCGGAGGGGTCGAAGTCCGCCTCAATGGCGAGTTGCAGGGTCCTTTTGGTGGGGCTGGAGTCGTCGTTCGGGACGTGGAATTAAGGCCTTAACGCCCGCTGTGGATTCTTGACAGGGAGAATCCACATTGATATTGTCGGCAGGTTTGCAGCCTTTGAGATTGATTTTGATGAGGGTGTAGTATAAAGACGTCGACGTTCTGAGGGCCTGTACCCTCAATGCAAACGGCCTTCCAGACAGAGGATGGAACACGGACTTATTATCAAAGGAGGGATTCATGAAGCGGTTTTTAGCCATTTGTAGCTTGTTGACGGCATTTGCCTTCGTTGGCGGCGACTTGGTTTTTGCCGGTGCCGAAAAAGACCCGCTGAAACCACGGGTTCCGAAGAACGAGCGCGGGAAGGCCAAGAAAATTAAGCCGCCTGCCGAGTTGTACAAGAAAACGAAAAAGGCCTCGGACGAGATCGTTGCCGAAGGCAAGAAGATTTTTGAAGGTAAAGGCACGTGTGTCAATTGTCACGGGAAAAAAGGAGACGGCCAGGGGCCAGCCGGAAAAGTGTTGAATCCGGGGCCGCGGAACTTTACCAATTGCAAGTTCCACAAGAAACGCAAAGATGGTGAATTGTTCTGGATTATCAAGAACGGCAGCCCGGGGACCGGTATGGTATCCATGATCCCGGCAACCATCACGGAAGAAGACGCGTGGAAGGTGTTGGCTTACGAGCGAAGCTTCTGTAAGAAATGGCGCAAGTAGTCATTTTGTGACTTGAGTACATGTTCAAAGCCCCGTTCAGGTGCAACCCTGAACGGGGCTTTTTCTCTTGGCCTGACGTGCAACCCGTACCTCGATTGTTTTCATTCACATGCCTGGGCAGAGGACTGCTGGTCGTGAGCGTGGGCCTCATGAGTTGGGTCGCCGTTCCAGCCACTGGCGACGCGGAAGAAGTTCAACCCTTACGGCCTAGGGTCCCCGTGAGTGAGAGAATATGGGCCAGAAAATTGGTCCCGCCCTTCGGTTCGACGAAAACGGCTTCCCCCGAGATCGTTGACCAGGGAAGAGTTCTGTATGAGGGAAAAGGTGCCTGTGTTTCGTGTCATGGGAAAAGAGGTTTGGGTGACGGTCCGGTCGGCAGGCGCTTGCAGCCCGGGCCTCGTAATTTCACCAATTGCAAGTTCCACAAGAGAAGACACGACGGCGAATTGTTCTGGATTATCAAGAACGGCAGCCCCGGGACCGGCATGGTGCCGATGATTCCGGTGACCATTAGCGAAGAAGAAGCCTGGAAAATCTTGGCCTATGAACGAAGTTTCTGCGAAGACTGGCAGCGCCGCGCACGGTGACGACCTCCGGTTGACACCCGTGAGAACCGTTGACTAGACTCGACTGTTCACAGCCGATTGTCCAACGCCTGCCCTGAGCGAAGTCGAAGGGTGTTGAGGAGAGAGTAAGAATGGCAAAAAAACGAACACAAGAGGAAGATAAAGCAATCCTTGAAAAAAAAGTCCAGGAAAGGCGCGCTGGCAGCGAGAATCCCGAAGGCGATCCTGACGCGCGGAAATTGCGAAAGCGCCTCAAACGGGTCCAGCGAAAAATTTCTCTCAGGGCGTCACGGATCGCCAAGGCTGCCGGGAACAAAGCCAAGGCGGCCTAACTCCGCAACTCTGGTGACGACCGACCTGCTGAATTCAGTGAAAGGGGAACGTTCATGACTGATGATGTGCAATCTGCCGCCGAAGATGCTCAAACGCCGGATGAGGAAATCGAGGCTGTCTCACAGGATGAAGTAACGGATGAATACGTGGACGCAGTCTCGGAATCCCTGATGGAAAACGACGCCGTTGCGACGGAGGCGACCGCGGAGGGAGAAGGCGAGGAAGAGGCGGAAGAGGAAGAGCCTGAAATAGAAGAAGAGAAGGTCAAAGATGAAATCGATATCCAAATCGATCTTCTCCATGATCCGGATTGGGTCGTCAGGCGTGAAGCCGTCGTCACCCTTGGTGAAATGGGCGACGAACGGTGCGTGGAGCCCCTTGTTAGAGCGTTGCGCGACGGGGATTGGCAGGTCCGGGAAGCGGCCGTTGAAGCTATCGCTGAAGTGGGTTCTCCCGCCGTCGAGTTGTTGGTCCGGTACATACGTGATTGGGAGGCCCGGAAGTACGTGATCCAGGCCATGGGGAAAATCAATGACGAGCGGGTTCTGGATCCCCTCATGTCGATGCTGCACAACGACGAGTTCAAGGATGACGCCACGAGAGCCCTGATTGATCTGGGAAAACCGGCCGTGTCCAAATTGATTGTGGCCTTGACCGACAAGGAAGAGTTTGTGCGCAAGCAGGCTATTCTGGCGCTCGGTGAGATTAAGGATCCGGAAGCCGTCGATCCGCTGATCGCCATGCTGCAGGATCAGGATTGGTTGACGCGTCTGACGGCCGCCGCCGCCTTGGAACAAGTCGGAGATTTGCGTGGCAGGGACGCGATCAAACCGTTGATGAAGGATCCGGACCTTGTCGTTCGGCTACGGGTCGAACGGATCCTCGCTGCGTGGAAAAAACAGCCGGCCAACGCCTGAACGCCCTCACCCCAGGCCCTCTCCCGCCGGGGAAAGGGTGTAGGGACAGGCCCCTGTGCCTGTCCTGGTTCCCCGTGCATACGTTCACGTCTACGACAGGAGGGCTTCCAGCTTTTCCTGGGCTTCCTCCAATGCTTCCTGAGAAACGGCTTGGCCCTCGGCCAAGGATCGTCGAAGGTCCCCTATTTTCGAAATGGTTTCGAGGAGGGCATCCGAAGTTTCTTCGCCCTCCATCTTAACGGCTTCTTCCAGGTGATCAAGCGTTTCATCCAGTTCGGCGATGGCTTCATCAGGTTTGCCGGCCAGAATTTTGGCCCTGCCGTCCAAAAACCCGGACATGGCCTGTAAAAATCTTTTCTGAACGAGCAAGTCTCCCTCGACCAAGCCGACCGTTTGGTCCACGACTTCTTGCGAAAACTCCTGGAGTTGTTGTTGTACCTCCTCCGGTGGTTGTCGCCCCACGTAATAGCCTGCCCCAAATGCGGCAACCAAGACCAGGACGCTTGCCAAAAATTTTCTCATCGTGTGGGGTCTATCCATGACATTCGGGAATCGGTTTCAGATGATGTCTCATTATGGACTTTGTGGAGAGGAAAAAAAAGAGGGCGGAAGATGTTCTTTGAAAACGGAAGACGGGACCGTTGATCAGGCGTTCCCGGCGGGTGGATCGGTTTTGCCCAAGGCCTTGGAGGATTCGATGGCAAAACGGTCGCCCACGATTCGGGCCACGCGGTTCATATAGTCGGTCAGAGCTTCGACCTGATCCGGCTTCAAGTCCCGTCGAAATTGCGGGAGCAGCCCCCACCGGGTTTCAAATTCCTCACCGGAAATCGAGGCCACCACGCTGATCAGTTTGATCACTCGGGTGCCGGAAGGATCGGGAGTAGGACTTGAGGATTGCCCTTCCGCCCGAGCCTGCGTGTCCTGAGACGGTTCCGTTTCGGGTTCCGGTGTTTTCCCTTCAAAGAGCGCGGTCAACGCGGGGATTACGGCGCCGATACAGAGGGTGGTCGTCGATATGATGGCCTCGTTCTTGACGGCACCGGCCCGGCCGGCTACGCGTTCGCCGACGTGTTGCAAAAACGCATTGCGCTCTTTGCCGTCTTCCGAATACACGAATTTGTACGCTTCGTAAGTCTCGCGGCTTTCAGCCACGGCCCGGCCGATGGCCACGACGATTTCCTGCTCATCAATCTGAGCGGAACTCAGCGAGGGCGCCAACAGGTTCTTGAGCCGCTCGCTCACGTGATCTTCCAAACCGTTCATGAATTCGGGTTGCTGTTGGATGGAAACGTGGAACGCGGAGATGCGGTCCACCAGGTTGAATAACACCTTCAGGAATTCCAGGTAAATTTCCCATTCCTGCTTTTGAGTGAGCGTGCTCGTGACGGCTTGATCGCTCCGTTTAACCAGCGTCACGGACTCCCGGCACACGTCCAGGATGGTGTTCGACAGGTCCTTGAGAATGGGTTCGTGTTCTTGGATGGAATGTTTCATGAATGGAAAAGCCTGAAGGGTATCTAACAAATGAATGGACGGCTTCGCAAGTATTCCGGCCTCATGGAGACGGCGTCCGGTGACGGCCAGGCCCGGCATTGCGCGAGGGCAGGGCCTATGTTATACACGGTGGATGAAGTGGGTTTTGAGTCCATTCCTGTTGATCGATTTTCCCGCATGCCCGTGATGGACTCCGTCAATGCCGATTCCAAACTCTACGTGTTGAAGCGTGCCGAGGCACCGCTCAAACCTCTTTCCCGGGATTACGCACAGGAACTGAATCTCCAGCAGCTCGCCGCGGTGGAAGTCGTGGACGGGCCGGCCTTGGTCATTGCCGGCGCCGGCAGCGGCAAAACCCGGGTCCTCGTGTACCGCGTGGCCAGGCTGATCGATACGGGTATTGATCCGGCCTCGATCCTCCTGTTGACGTTCACACGCAAGGCGGCCCAGGAAATGTTGGGACGGGTGGGCCTGCTGATCGGCCCGCAAAGCGATCGGGTCATGGGCGGGACGTTCCACTCCGTGGCGAACGTGCTGCTCCGGCGCTATGGCCGGACCATCGGCTTGGAACCAGGCTTTACGATCCTGGATCGAGGCGATTCTGAAGATTTGGTCAACCTCGTTCGTGTCCAAACCGGTCTCACCGAGACGGGCAAGCGGTTCCCGCGCAAGAAGACCATTGCGGACCTGTTCAGCAAATGCGCCAATACCAGGCAATCGCTCGAGGACGTCCTCTTCACCGACTACAGTCATTTTGGCGAATATCTCAGCGAACTGACGAAACTGCAACAAGCGTATGAATCCACCAAGCGCCAGCGGCAGTTGGTCGACTATGATGACCTGCTGACGCGTCTCCTGGAGTTGTTGACGGTGGATGAACGCGCCCGGCTGATGATCTCGGAAATCTATCGCTACATTTTGGTCGATGAGTATCAGGACACCAACCGGTTGCAGGCGGACGTGGTGCGGCAACTCGCCGCTACCCATGAGAACGTGATGGCTGTCGGGGATGATTCGCAGTCGATTTACTCGTTCCGCGGCGCCACGGTCCGGAACATCATGGAATTCCCCGAGTTGTTTCCGGGAACCCGAATTTTCAAGCTGGAAGAAAATTACCGAAGCACGCAATCCATTCTGGCGTTGGCCAACGAGATCCTCCAAGGCGCAACGGAAAAATACAGTAAAACGTTGTTTACCCAAAAAGGGCAGGGTGAACGACCGGCCCTGGTCCAAACGGTCGGGGAGAGTCCCCAGTCCCGGTTCGTGGCGCAGAAGATCCTGGAGCTGCGGGAAGAGGGCGTGCCGTTGGATGACATTGCCGTCCTGTTTCGCTCCAGTTTTCATGCCTTTGATTTGGAAATCGAGTTGGCCAAACGGGACGTCCCGTTCGTGAAGCGGGGTGGGTTCAAATTTCTCGAGACCGCGCACGTCAAGGACGTGTTGGCCCATTTGCGCGTTGTCCACAACCCGCTGGATACCGTCAGTTGGAACCGTTCGTTGCTGTTGGTTGACGGGGTGGGGCAAAAGCGGGCGAGGGACCTGATCGCCCAACTGGCAAGCAGCGAGGCGCCGCACGAAACGTTGCGGCAAGGAGGCGGACGGGCCGCGTTGGGGTTGAGTAACCTGGCGGCGGCCCTGGAGTCGGTCGGCAGCGTCGAGGATGGATCGCCTCCCGATCAGGTCAATCGTCTCCTGGAATACTATTATCCGATCCTCAAGGAGCAGTACGACGACTATCCCAAACGCATCCGGGATTTGGAGCATCTTCTGGTGATGGCGGAGCGCTACGGGGATCTGGAAGGGTTTCTTGCCGACGTGACGCTCGAACCGCCGAACGAAAGCGTGACGGGTATCGAAGCCCCGGACCGTGATGATGAACGACTCGTGTTATCCACCATCCATTCCGCCAAGGGGCTGGAATGGCGATGCGTATTCGTCATTTGGCTGGTGGATGGCCGGTTCCCGTCCTCCTATTCATTCCTCACCGATGAGGAACTCGAAGAGGAACGGCGGTTGCTCTACGTTGCGGTGACCCGGGCCAAACAGTGCCTGTATCTGACGTTTCCCGTTCAAGTCTATGATAAAGTCACGGGGTCGGTGCTCTCGAAACCGTCACGATTTCTCGATGACGTGTCCGCGTCCCTGGTCGAACCCTGGAACGTGGTTGAACATGATGAACCCTGGAGGTAAACAGTCGTGATGCCGGGAACAATGAAATGGATTCTCGCGGTGCTCTTGTTGGGGGCCATGCTGGGCCTGACCAGGTTTGCCCATAGTGCTCCGGGTCCCGACCGGACCGTGAATACGTGGCGCAACCTGATTGACCAAGCCGAAGCCCTGCATTTGCCGACGGGGTTTCTCAAGGAGATCGACCCTGATTTCGTCACGGTGACATTCGAAGACTTGCGGACCTATGCCGCTGAATACCATCCGGAAGATCATCGCATGATCTTGAACCTGCGGTTATCGTTCAACAAGGCCGGTGGGGCATTGATGGACTTGGAGCGTATGACCCACCATGACGTCAGTCTCCTGTATCATGAACTGCTGCATTCCTACATGGATTACATTTTCAACGGGCCGGGTCCCGGGAACTTGAGTCCCCAGGCTAACCGCGTCCTGTCGTTTAGCCGGGAACAAATGCGCTGTCACTACCGCTTTGTTCGCATTAATCCTATCCGTCAGCGGAGAGACATGACGGAAATCCGGTTTCTTTCCGAGGAGGATTCCTGGGAAGTCTTGAACGAAACCTGGGCGGTGTTTGTCGGATGGCAAATCTGGACGAAACTGGAACAGCAGGCCAGTGGCATCGGTCCGTGGACCGATCCTCTGATCGATGCGTGGGCAACGTTACTGTCCGAGGCCAATACCAGCGGAGAACTGCTCGGCTACTACGAACCGGACGATCCGGAGGAACGCCGGGTGGCGCGCAAACGCTTTATTGCGCCCTCCAACGGCCTGACCCCGGAAGGCGTCGAGCTCTTACTGGCGACCGTGTTAGATGAGCCCGATGCCGTCGCCAAGGAAGGCGGCTTCGTCATCAAGGCCACCAAAGACACTACCGCCGAAGCTCTTTCGTGTGATTAGTTGAACGCGTCCGCCCTTTGCGCGCTGGACAAGGCTCATTCAAAGATGGTAGCGTCCCTTCAGTTACACTTCAGTTCAGCCTTGCACCGAAAAGAAGGCGCCTGTAGCTCAGTGGATAGAGCACTGGCCTCCGGAGCCAGGTGCCGCAGGTTCAAATCCTGCCAGGCGCGCCAGAACGTCACGTCTCGTGAGTGGGTCGTTAGCTCAGCTGGTAGAGCAGCTGACTCTTAATCAGCGGGCCACAGGTTCGATCCCTGTACGACCCACCATATTTTTTCAGATCAGATTATCTTTTGGACGATGCAAGCGGACATAATTTTTTGCCCGCTTGCTCTGTTCCTTTTTCCTCGAAAAAAAGCCTCCGTTACTTGCCTCCCTCCAGCATTTTGACGTGGCCCAGCAGAATTTTTGAATTCTGAATATCGGGGTTGTCTTTCCCGAGATTCTGCGCTTTCTTGAACTCCATGGCGGCTTCTTTGTGCTTATCAGTCTTGTCCAACGCGAGCGCGAGGTTGTAGTGCGCTTCCGCTGAATTCGGGTCTGCCCCGACCGCTTTCTGGAAGTGGCCCAGCGCCACGTCCCAATGCTCTTGGTTGTAATGCTCGATACCTTCACTGTTTGCCGCGTGGGCTTTTGAGTCAGCGGCGGTCATGAGCGCCGGCGGGCCGCCGGCAAGCGCCGTCCCGATGCCCACTAGGGCGATAAACGCGACGAAAGAAGCACAAAGAATCAATCTGTAGAAGTTCTTCATCACGAAACCTCCTATTTGAAATGTAAATGAACGTGCATCATGTCTTCCCGCATGCGATGGGATGAAAATGGGGATCCAGGGTCTTTGCTTTGTTCTTCGTCCGTGAAGACGAAAGACACTGGATTCCCGATTACTACCGTCTGGAATGACAGAAGGGGTCTATTTTCATATCAATGACAGCTTCGGTTATTTCCTACCAATAGATGAATCGATACGGTCCGTAAAATCCATACGGGCCCCAGTAGGGTCCGGCGTACCAATAAGGATTCCCGTAATAGGGAAATCCGTAGCGCCCGTACCTGGGCGGCAGTTGCCCGGCATCAGGCCACACCTTGAGGAATTCAATGGTGACCGTCGGATACGTATAGTCCATTTCATCCAGCAATTCGGTGGTGGCACCCGTAATTCTCCCGACCATCGTGATTCGAGTCCCATTCGGTACCGTGGCCGGATCCAGGAACTCGGTTTGAAATGCAAGAAATCGACCCTTGGACTTCGTCCGGTCCATGGCCGGTTCGTAATTCCTGCCAGTCGGTAGCTGAAGCACGGTCAGGCGGGTGCGCTCCTTGAGGCGCGTGGCGTCCAGGATTTCACCACCCAAAACAATAACCTTTCCCTGATAAGTTGTCGGTGCTTCCTTGACCTGCGCAAACGAAAGCGTCGGGTCAACCTGCTTCTCGATATCCAACGGGATGACCGAGTGCCCGGCACAGGCCGACAGCCAGAAGGCCGCCATCGAGACCATTCCTAGACGGGCTATGGGTAATATCCTCTGCATGAGACTAGGTTTCTGAACAGAGTCCCTGACCTGTACTCTTCAGCCTACTCCCACCCTTGGGTTTTCTCAAGATTGCCCCGGACAACAGTTCCGTTGCCGATTTGGTTATGTCCGTCAAATGGAGAGGATATCACGACGTAAGATGGCACCGAAGGCGAAATGGCTCCTGTGCCTGTCTCGAAACGGAGGGTGTACGGCTACGGAGACAGATGGCAGGCCTTCGGCCTGGTGCGGCGGATACACGATCGACTATGTCGTCTTGTCCGGCTTGGTCGCAATGGCAAAGTCGAAAATGCCGGCTTCCCGCACGGCATCCATAACCTCGATCACTTGACCATGGGAAACCGCTTCATCGGCGTTGATCACGACCGCGGGTTTTTCTCCATAATACAGGAGGTCGTGAAGCCGCAGTTCCAGGTCCGAGATCGTACAACGGTCTTTATTAAAGAAGAGGTCGCCCTTATCGGAGATCGTGAGGGTGACTTGTTCGGGAAGATCATCCGACGCGGAACTGGCTTTCGGCAGGTTCACTTCCATGCCTTTCTGCAGAGTCATGGACAGGGTCGAGATCATGAAAAACACCAACAGAAAAAACATGGTGTCGATCATGGGAATAATTTCAATCCGGGCTTTTTTCTGGTCGCTTTTAGACAGTTTCATAGCATCACCTAGACAGCCGTGGTTTGCAGGGCTGATTCATTGCGTGTGGCATAATGTTCGATCTGTTCGGTAATCCGTTCCGTGCGAACCAGGAAGTAGTTGTAGGGGATCAGGGCCAGCACGGCAACGGTAATGCCGCCGGCCGTACAGATCAACGCCTCGGCGACGCCGCCGGTGACGGCATGCGGGCTGCCCATACCTTCAATGGCCATGATGCCGAAGGAATCAATCATCCCGATAATGGTGCCCAATAATCCCAACAACGGAGAGAGCGTAATGATGGTGTCCAACGAAGGCAGCCCTTTTTTCAGGCGGCTGACCTCGATCATGCCCGTGGCTTCCATGGCTTTTTCCGGAGCGTCGGAGCGCGAACGAATGCCCGACGCCAACACCCGGAACACGGGATGTTCGGTCTCCTCGCCGAGAGAAAGGGCATCGTCGTATTTCCCCTTGGTGACCAGCGTAATCATCTCATTGGCTTTCTCCGTGGACGGTAATTTGTAAAAAAACCAGGCGCGTTCAAGAATAATGGCCAGGGCCACCACTGAACACAGGATGATGGGAAGCATGAGCAACCCACCGGCCATCAGGGCTTTGATGAAACCAAATTCTAACATTTCAGTCATGGCGTGAGATCCTTATGGTTGAAAATGAGATTAGCCGCGATCCTTTAAAGAAAACTTGAGGGGAATGACAACGACGCTTTTAATGGGGATGTTCCCGTCCCGTGCGGGGCTGAACGTCCATCGTTTGATAGCTTTCAGCGCGGCGTCATCCAAAACTTTATGTCCGCTGCTCCGTGACACGTCGACCTGACTGGCCCTGCCGTTCTTTTCGACCGTCACGCGAACGAGCACCGTCCCTTCCCACCCGGACTTTTTGGCGATCCGTGGATATCTCGGATGAACGGAGCGTAATACACTGACACTGGTCGTGGATTGAGCTTCGCCACTGGTAGAGGTCTGTAGGGTTCTCCTTGCTCGGTTGCGAGTCGTTGACGGTAAAGACGTGCGGACGACGCGCCGGTCCGCGGCGCCTTCCAGGGCGGCGACGGTCGAAAATCCGGGGACGAACAGTGCTGGGCGATCTTTAACATTCGTTTTGGTTTTCGCCGTGGTCCGGGTCGTCCGTCTCGTGGTTTTGGTCAGGTTTCGTGCCTGCAAGGTGTCCGTGGCACGGCTATCCTGAAGAAGTCGTCGTTTCATAGGCTGGGGAGGCGGTTGTTTGGGCGGCGGTGGCGTCTGGGCAACTTTGGGCATCTCGACCGGTTGAGAAATGTCGGGCGGTGTCGGCGTAGGCTGAACCTGTTTCCGTTGGACCGGCTGCGGTTGCATCCGCCGTTGAGGCTGAAGCAGTGCTGGGGCCTCAGGTTCGGGTACCACCGGCTCGGGTTCGGGTGCCGGCGGGATTTCAACGAACCTGACCTTGACCGTTGGCGGGGGTTTTTCTACGTCAAGAGAAAAATGCACGAAACTGACGAGCACGAAAAAGACGGCGTGCAGCACCACGGACCACGTCCCGAATCGCAGGGAGAACGAGTCCTGCTCGAAAGCGTTCATAGAGGCGACGTGGTTCACGACCCGACTTTTTTCAGCAGCTTTTTCACGCGGTCGTCCTGGCCGCCGAGGTCAATGTACTTACGGTATTGTTGAAGAGCTTTATCCGTATCCTTGCGGTGAAATTCGTAGAACACCCCCAGGTTGTAATAGCCTTCGACCAGCTTCGGGTTTGACTGCAAGGCGGCCAGATAGGCCTGCTCGGCCTGATCCAGCTTGTCGAGGTTTGCCAGGAGCACCCCCAGGTTGAGCTGCGCTTCTGCGTGATTCGGATTCAGGCGGACGACTTCCTGGAAGTGGGTCACCGCTTGTTCAGGCTGATCCTGGGCTTGCATGAGATATCCCAGGGCGTAATGGGCATCCAGCAAGTCCGGTGAGATTTCCAAGGCCTTTTGATACGCGTCGATCGCCTGCTTGTCGTTCTGGGCCTTTTCGGACAGCTGGGCCAGCAGGTGCCAGGCGTTGGCGTCCTGAGGGTCCAGGCTCGTCAATTTTTGCAGTTGTTTCGTCGCCGCGTCCGAATCGCCCTCCAAATCATAGAGCGTCGCCAGGTTAAAGCGAGCGGTGAGTTGTTTGGGATCATTTTTCAGCACGGCCTGGTAGGCGCTGATAGCCTGTTCGCGTTCGCCCAGTTGGTCATAGGTAAACGCCAGGTTCAATTGCGCATCGGCAAAGCCTGGGTAGATCTCCATGGATTTCTTGAGCGCCGTTTTGGCGGCATCCAGGTTTTTCTGATGTTGATAGACCAACCCGAGGTCAAAATAGGCCCTGGCGAAATTGGGGTGTAATTCAACGGCTTTTTTCAGGTGGGTGACGGCCTGATCGGGTTGTTGGAGGCCCGTAAACGAGACGACCCCCAGGAGATGATGAGCAGCGGCAAAACGAGGAAAGATTTTTATCGCCTGTTTCAACGCTTCGGCTGCTTGCTGGAACTCTCCATTGTTGGACTGGAGAGCGCCCTGGTTAAACAAGGCTTGGGCTTCATCCGCAGCCAGGCTCGTGAGAGGGGTGAGCGCCAGCGTGAGGCCCAAGACACCGATAGACATGATTCGCAAGAGTGGTCTGTTCATAACTGCCTCAATATTTTCTTCCTCCCTCTCCCCCACGAGGGAGAGGGATGGGGTGAGGGGGTGAGTAAAGTGAGCGTGGGCCAAGGTGCTTAGAATGCATACAACGCCCTCAGGTAATAGAATCCGCCGTTGAATCCAAAGGGCGCATACTCCGGATACTTCGTGCCCGAAACTCCAGGCTGCGATCTGTCCGGAAACGACTCAAACAGGTTTTGCGCCCCGGCCGAGATCGTCAGTCCGGTTTTCATGGTATACGACGTTTCAAAATCCACGATCCACTGCGGACCGGCGTCGACACGGGTATTGTCTCCACCGTCTGTCGTAAACTCCGTAAAACCGTTGTACATGTAGAGCCGGCCCAGGAACCGCCAGGGCCCCTGCCTGTGGTCGCCCGTCAACGTCATTCGGAACCACGGCAGAGTTTTTTCCAACTGAGTGACCCGCTTGGCATTGACGGCCTCCCGATTATTGATGCCGGTGACTTCGCTCCGGTTATAGTTGCCCGCGAACGTCCAGAGGGTGGTCCCTCCGGCGAATTGCATCGGGTAGGTCGCCACGATGTCCACCCCGTTTGTGGTGGTATCGAACGCGTTGGCATAGTAGGCTACCCGGGCGATATCTGTGAACCCCAAGGATTGGGCGAAAGCTATATCAGATGCATCCAAATCAATTTGGTTGCTCCGTGCGATACGATCCCGTACCGCGACCCGGTAGTAGTCGACGGTCACGGACAAGTTGCCGACGTCCAATACCGTGCCCGCTGACAGGTTGAAGGATTTTTCCGGCTTCAGCTGCTGAGCCCCTTTCCGTTGCGCAATCGGATGGCTCGTCGGATAGGTTCCTACGTTAGCGAGTCTCCCATCGACGAACGCCGTGGTCACGTTCTGAATGTTCGCCTGCCCCACGGTCGGGGCCCGGAATCCCGTGCTGACCGAGCCGCGAAGCGCCATCATGGACGTGGCCTGCCAACGGGTGTTGAACTTGCCGTTCAGGGTATCTCCGAAGGTTTCGAATCTCTCATACCGTCCGGCCACGCCGACCAGCAGGTCCTTGTTCAGGTTGGTCTCCAGGTCGATGTAGCCGGCGTAGCTGCCCCGGTTGTTTGTCCCCGCGATATCGGGGTGGAACCCGGCAAATCCGTTGGATCCGATGCCGAAGCCCTGTGCTGCAAGACCATCGGGGCTGTCATCAACAAACCAGGAATTCCTCCCGCCGGCCGTGACCTCGAATTGCTCCACGCGATACTCCAGGCCGAGGCCGAGGTTCAGGGGAGAGGGTAACATGGCGGTCTGCAAGGACCTGGAGAGATCGAGGTTGAACACGTGATCCGTCTCCGTGTACTTGCCCGGGTTGTATTCCGTCGGAATATCGGTTCGCATCCCAGCGAGTTGTGGATTGATGGTGTTCCTCATGAAAAAGTCCGTGCTGTGTTGACCGAGCACGGCGCTGAAGTCATAGTGCCAATCGTCCAGCCAGGGATTGGTGCTGGACAGGTCCCCGCGGATACCCACGGCCGCGCTCCAGTCGCGTACCGTTCCTCCGAAAAACGGGGTGAATCCGCCCGGGAACTTTTCGTTGAAAATGAAGCAGTTCCCGGGAAGAGACACATCGCTGTAATCGGCCGCATCGTTCGTCGGCACGACAGGGCATTCCCCTTGGGCCGGGTCGAGATTCGCGACCTTAATTGTATTATTAGCATCGCCATTTTCATCCGTCCCTTCGAATACCCCACCTCGGGTATTGGGATTACGGTAGTAAAACCCGCCTTCTACTTTGCGTTGGGAAAAGTTGCCCCAGCCGTAGAGTTCGGTCTTGCTGTTCAGATCCATCCCGAAGTTCCCGAAGAGTTTGTAGTCATAGAGAACCTCGGGTGCGCCCCAGACCATGGCAGTGGGCCTCCGCGTGAACCTGCTGTTCACCACGTGCTGGTTGCCCGCGTCAATGAGGGCCTGCGCATCGTCGCGTTGGATGCTGCGGCTGGTCCAGTCTGACGCTCCATATTCGAAGCTGAAGTTGGCAAACCCGGATTGGATGAACGGGAGCGGCAGGGGCACGCCAAAGTTGGCCGCAATACTGGCGGTGTTGCCGTCTCCCGCATAATACTGGCCCCAGCGGGTTTCCGCTGTGCCGCTGTCGGGGGCGTCTTTCAACTCGAAATTCATCACGCCGGCCACGGCATCGGACCCGTACTGCGCGGCCGCGCCGTCGCGCAGGACTTCCACGCGCTTGAGGGCAATGGCCGGGATTACGGCCAGGTCGGGCGCGTGCGCCCCGTCCGAAATGCCACCCCCCAGGAACGTCAGGACGGATCCCCGGTGGCGTCGCTTGCCGTTGATCAGAATCAGGGTGGAATCCGGAGGCAGGCCGCGAAGGTTCGCCGGCCGCACCAGCGTGGCCGCGTCGCCGATGGGTTGCTGGTTGACGTTGTAGGACGGCACGGTGGCCCTGAGGAGGGAGTTCATGTCCCTGACCCCATAGTTCCTCATGTCTTTCCCTTCAATCACGTCCACCGGCACCGGAGAATCATGGGCCGAACGTGTCGGAACACGGGATCCGACAACGACCACTTCTTCGAGTTTGACAACCCCTGCGTCCTCATCCGGGGTTCCCTGCGCAAAAGACTGTTGAATCGGAACAGCCAAAAGAAACAACAAGATAATGGATGGAATGATTCGATAATTGATCATAGTAGGCTCTCCTTAGATAGACTATTCTGTGCTTCCTGACTGCTCTTGTTTGTTATATTCCTCAAGGTCGAATCTGACAGGCAGATCGACTGCGGAAGAAATGGGATCGTCTCCAAGTTTTGCCGGATCGAATTGCCACGTTTTGACGGACTGCACGGCACTCTCGTCAAGCTCGGGATATCCCGAGGTTTCCTGAATTTTCACGCCTTCCACGTCCCCGCCGGTCCCGACGGTGATTCGTAGCACGACCGTACCTTCCCAGCCTTGCTTGCGCGCCTCTTGCGGATAGCCGGGACGTTCGGATTTGACCAATCTGGCAGGCTTCTTCTCCAGCACGGGTTCAGGCTCAGGCTCCGTCTCAGGCTCTGGTTCAGGTCGAGAAGATTGAATGCCATACTCGTCAAGGTTGAATCTGATGGGCAGGTCGACCATGCTGGAAACAGGAAACTCGCCATCTTTCGCCGGATCGAATCGCCACGTTTTGACGGACTGTGTGGCGCTTTCGTCAAGGGCGTCATAGCCCGTGCTTTTTTGTGTGGCGACGTTTTCCACGTCCCCACCCGGACCGATGTTTATGCGTAACACGACCGTGCCTTCCCAGCCCTGCCTGCGGGCCACTTGGGGATACGGGGGACGTTCGGATTTGATGAGTCTGACGGTTTTCCGAAGTGCCTTGCGGTCCGCAATGGAATCCCGAGGGGGTTTCGGTTCAGGCCTCTCCTTCGGGGCAACGGAATTCTTGGAAATCATGGTGACCTGTTGGCCGTTGAACGGCGTGGCAGCGGTCGTATCGAGGGCCGCAAGGCTGAAGCGGCGCTCGGCTCGGGCAGTCATCAATGGGATTGTTTGCCACAATCCTTTGCGGTCCGCGATGGAGTCCCGCGGGACGTCACGCTTGGCCAGCGAGACCAAGGGATTCTTGGTGATGGTGAACACAAGGAGGTCCTTTGCACGCATCACCGTCGACATTTCAGTTTTGGTATCGGGTTTGGGGATGCTGATGACCCGCTCTTCTTCATCGCCCAGAGTGTCGGCAATTTCAAGGGTCTCCAGGAATTCAACGGACTGATCCGAGAAGTCCTGTGCTCCTGCGGGAGTAAAGATGACGCATCCCATTAATGGTACAAGAATGACCCTTACCGCACTTGCAAATACGACTGACATTGTTACCGTTTTTGTTTGGAATGCAAAAAAATTTACTAAATACTCAAAATGAGGACAAAAGTGTACCATATGTAGAAGCAAGATTGAACCCCTTCCGGGTATTAAATGCTACCTCACGGTTGTTTCTTTCACTAAGGGCCACCGTAGTTGCTTGATGAACCCATCCAAGTATTATACTAGCCAAAGAAGCCTTCTGGACCAAGTGATTCTTTCCGGTCAAAGCACACTCAAGATGATTTTCATTTCTTCAGAGGTATTGACCCCACCATGTTTGTGAGACTGCTCAATCTTTTATTTGGAAGTAAAAACGATCGTGAGTTGAAGGCGCTGCACCCCGTCGTCGCGCGAATCAACGAGTTGGAACCCGGCTTGCAAGCACTTTCCGACGAAGCGCTGGCGGACAAGACGCAGCTTTTCAAAAAACGGCTCGAAGCGGGAGAGACGCTGGATGTGTTGCTGCCCGAAGCCTTTGCCGTGTGCCGGGAGGCCTCCCGGAGAAAGATCGGTCTGCGCCATTTCGACGTCCAACTCGTGGGCGGCATGGTGTTGCACGCGGGGAAAATTTCCGAAATGAAGACCGGTGAAGGGAAGACGCTGGTCGCCACGCTGCCCACGTATTTGAACGCCTTGGCGGGAAAAGGCGTGCATCTGGTCACGGTCAATGATTACCTGGCCAAACGGGACACGCAATGGATGGGGCCCGTGTACCACGCGTTGGGTTGCTCAATCGGCGTGATCCAGCACGAATCCTCGTTTCTGTTCGACCCCGAATACGAGGCGGCGGATAAACGGTTGAACTATCTTCGGCCCTGCACGAGGCCCGAAGCCTATCGCGCCGACATCACCTACGGTACCAATAACGAGTTCGGGTTCGATTACCTACGGGATAATCTGGTCATCAACGATCTGAGCCAGCGCGTCCAACGGGATTTGTCCTACGGGATTGTCGACGAGGTGGACAGTATTCTGATCGATGAAGCGCGGACGCCGCTCATCATCTCCGGTCCGGCTGAACAGAGTACGGCACTCTACAATCGGATCGACCGGCTCATCCCCAGGCTCAACGCCGAACGGGACTATACGATCGAGGAAAAATCACGGACGGTGGCGCTGACGGAAGAAGGGAACGCCCGCGTGGAAAAATTACTGGCCGCGGAGGGCCTGTTGGCGGGCGACAACCTGTATGACCCCAAGAATCTCGACGTGGTGCACCACGTCATCAAGGCTTTGCAGGCCCACGCCATTTATAAACGTGACGTGGATTACGTGGTCAAGGAAGGGGAAGTGCAGATCGTCGACGAGTTTACGGGCCGGTTGATGCCGGGCCGGCGGTGGAGTGACGGGTTGCACCAGGCGGTCGAAGCCAAGGAGGGCGTAAAGATCGCCAACGAAAATCAAACCCTGGCGTCCATCACGTTCCAGAACTATTTTCGGATGTATGAAAAACTGGCGGGGATGACCGGAACCGCGGATACGGAAGCCGCGGAGTTCGCCAAGATCTACAACCTGGACGTCAACGTGATCCCGACCAACCGGGCGATGGTTCGCCAGGATCATTCGGACGTGGTGTTTCGCACGGAGAAGGAAAAATTCGAGGCGATCGCCCAGGAAGTCATGGAGTACCACGAGCGGGGCCAGCCCGTGCTGGTGGGTACGATTTCCATTGAAAAGTCCGAACGGCTCGCCAAAATTCTGAAGCAGCGAGGTGTGAAACATCACGTCCTGAACGCCAAGTTCCATGAAAAGGAGGCGGAGATCATTTCCCAGGCCGGGGGCAAGGGCGCGGTCACCTTGGCTACCAACATGGCGGGTCGTGGCACGGACATCATCCTGGGGGGTAACCCGGATGCGCTTTACAAGCAGCAGGTGGTTTACCGGGGCGAAGACCTGACCGACGAACAGAAGCGCGCGGCGCTTGAACGGATTCAAAAACAATGCGAAACGGAAAAAGAAGAGGTCCTGCAATTGGGGGGGCTGCACATCGTCGGCACCGAGCGCCATGAAAGTCGCCGGATCGACAACCAGTTGCGAGGCCGCTCCGGTCGCCAGGGCGACCCGGGGTCGTCCCGCTTCTTCTTGTCCCTGGAAGACGATCTGATGCGCATCTTTGCTTCGGAACGGGTCTCCAACCTGATGTTGAAACTGGGGATGGAAGAAGGCGTGCCCATCGAACACCGGATGGTCAGCAAGTCCATTGAAAACGCCCAGAAGAAAGTCGAGGGGCATAACTTCGATATCCGCAAGCATATCCTTGAGTACGACGACGTCATGAACAAACAGCGGGAAATCATCTACGCCCATCGAGCGGGCGTCCTCGGGGGCAGTTCCATCCAGGATGACGCGGAGGAATGGCTCGTGGACGTGGTGGACGCCTTGATCAACACCTATTGTCCGGAAGAAGCCTATGCCGAGGCCTGGGACCTGGCGGGGTTGCATGAAGCCGTGCTCGCGCAATTCGGCACGGACGTCATGGGGAAGGAGGACGTGTCGGAAATGGGACGCGACGGCCTGCGGGACGAATTGCTGGAACGCGTCCAGGAGCTTTTCCGGCAACGGCAACAGGAACGCGAAGAACAAATCGGTCCCGAGCTTCGCTCGCAGCTCGAACGAAGCCTGGCGTTGCAGGTCATCGACCATCATTGGAAGGAACATCTCCTCGGTATGGATCAGCTCCGGGACGGCATCGGGCTGAGGGGGTACGGCCAGAAAGATCCGCTGGCGGAGTACAAACGGGAAGGATTCGACATGTTTGCCGCCATGATGGACCGCATCAAGTCAGATTCCCTGGAGCGATTGTTCAAAGTCCAGGTGGTCAAAGGCGAACGTCCGTCCATCGAAGACGACGTGCCCTCGCCCCCTCCAATGATCTTCAACCGCGGCGACGACGGGGCCCCGTCACGACCGGTCCAACGGTCCGAGGCCAAAGTCGGCCGCAACGAACCCTGCCCCTGCGGCAGCGGCAAAAAATACAAAAAATGCCATGGGGCATGATCGCGGAGTTTTGGAGTCCAATCTTGCCGGAAATTTTGCTGAACTCATCTCATCAGGCGTCACCTTCATCATCAAATTTCCCGCTAAAATTTATGGGAAATGCCCTCTGTAATTTGGCCTCCTGTCTGATCCTCTGCTGAACAAGCAGGTTCCCTTGACTAACAGTTGACGGATAGCTAATTTATAGATCTTTTGGCCCATGGGGGGCTGGGTCAAATGGGGTGGTTTCTTGTAACAGGCATTCGTCGCCAGAAAGCCTGAGAGGAGGAACGGCCCTACGCAGTTTGCCCTTCCGGATAACTCCTCTACCTCCCCTCACCCCTCCTTACAAAGGAGGGGAATGAAGGCGGCTCCCTCTCCTACTGGCGGGAGAGGGCGGGTGAGGGGGAATTACTAAAGAATGAATAAACACATAGACAATCAAGGCATGGCATCACCGACTTCTCCTTTAGTGAAACAGATGACTGCACTCATTCAGGAGGCGGGTCCATTGACGTTTGCACGGTTCATGGAACTCGCGCTCTATGATGAGGAGCATGGATACTATACAACGGGTGGCGGACGGGCGACCTCTGCGACTTCTCCAATCGGTCGGGAGGGGGGTGATTTCTTCACCGCCCCGAGTCTTTCCCCGATCCTGGCCAGGTGTCTGGTCCGTCAACTCGCGGAGATTGACGAACGACTCGGGCATCCCCCTGTGTTTCATCTCATGGAAATGGGCCCGGGAGCCGGGACGTTGCTCAGGGATCTGTTGCAGGAATGCCTGGAACAACAGGCCTCGCTCCTACCCCGGTTGGCGTGCATCCTGGTCGAACGCAGTCCGGCCTTCCGCCGGCGACAACAGGAAGTCCTGGCTACCTGGCAGGAGCAAGGAGTCGGGATTCGATGGGTTGACGATCTTCAGTCGATTCCGGACGGCACCCTGACCGGTACGTTGCTCTCGAATGAATTGGTGGATGCGTTTCCGGTCCACAGGGTTCGCATGGAGGAGGACGGTCTCCGGGAATTGTACGTGATCAGCCGCGACCATGCGTTGCAGGAACGATGGGCCGAGCCGTCTACGCCTGAATTGACATCGTTCCTGTCCGACCTGGACGTGGAGTTGCCCGTCGGGTTTACCACGGAAATCAACCTGGAAGCCGTGTCCTGGATCAAACAGGTCGCGCGGGTGCTGGATCATGGCGTCGTGATCACGATTGATTACGGTCATACCGCTCAGGACTATTTTGCCCCCGAACGAAAGAACGGGACCCTGATGGGGTACTACCGGCATACGGTGACGACGGATCCTTTCACCCGAGTCGGGGAGCAGGATTTGACGGCGCACGTGAATTTTTCGAGCTTGGCTCTCGCTGGTGAACGGGTGGGGCTAACCACGACGGGGTTTACGAACCTTCAACATTTCTTGATGAGCCTCGGGATCGACGAGTTGGTCGAGGGATGCGAGCAGGAATCGGAAGCGGTCCGGGCCGCAGCCCAGTTGTTGCGGCCGCACGGCATGGGCACCACGTTTAAAGTACTGGTGCAGCACAAGGGGATTGTCGTACCGACGCTTCGCGGCTTGCGCCACCGGGCGTTTTTTGAGTCGGTGTTGGCAACGGTCTGATGAAAGATTGTGGATTTTTGATTGCTGATTGTGGATTGAAAAATCAGAAATCCACAATTCACAATCCGCAATAAAGGGATAAACCAGGATGGGTGGCGAATCGGTTCCTTTAAATTATATTCCCATCGCCATCTTTGCGGTGATCGCGCTGGGGTTCGGCTTGGTATCGCTGGTGGCGGGCTGGATCGTGCGGCCCAGCCGGCCCTACCGGGCGAAACTGCTGCCCTATGAGAGCGGGAGCCCGCTCTTCATGGATGCCCGCGTTCAATTTCCGATGCGGTATTACATCATCGCGATGCTGTTCGTGGTGTTCGATATTGAAATCGTCTTCATGTTCCCGTGGGCCGTGGTGTTTCACAAGTTGGGACTGTTGGGCCTCATTGAAATGGGGGTCTTCATCGCCATCCTGGTCGTGGGGTTCTGGTACGTCTGGAAAAAAGGCGCGCTGGAGTGGGATTAAGTCGTACTGCGTTCGGGAACGTGTGGAATTCCGCCCCGAGAACGAGTGTCACCGTTCGTTATTGCCGTGGCGGGGCGGGTAGTTCGGGCGTCGGTGGTTGTCCCTTTTTGTCATTCCCGCGGCATAGGATATCAAGTCGGACGGCTCTTTCAACGCGGGAATCCATCCCCCGCGCTGGGTTTGCATGACGAAGGATAAAAAACCATGAGTATGCTTGAACGGCAGTTTGACTCCAACATCATTACCACCAATCTCGATTTCCTGGTGAGTTGGTGCCGGAAGTCGGCTTTGTGGCCGATGACGTTCGGGCTGGCCTGTTGCGCCATCGAGATGATCGCGTCAGTCTCCTCCAGGTACGACATCGACCGGTTCGGGGCCGGGGTCTTTCGCGCTTCTCCCAGACAGTCCGACGTCATGATCGTGGCCGGAACCGTGTGTCGAAAGATGGCGCCCGTGATCCGGCGGATCTACGATCAAATGGCCGAACCGCGATACGTAATCTCCATGGGGTCGTGTGCGACCTCGGGCAATCATTACAACAGTTACAGCGTGGTGCAGGGGGTGGATCAGATCGTGCCGGTGGACGTCTACGTGGCGGGCTGCCCCCCGCGTCCGGAAGCGCTGTTGGATGCCCTCATCAAGTTGCAGGAAAAGATTCAGAAGGAAAAAGTATTTGTGAAATAGCGTGGAAGCCATCTTCCAGGCGTCGCTTCGCATAAAGTTCCGGCATGCATCGAGTTCTTGAAACCTTACACGAGCGTTTTCCCGAGGCCGTGGTGTCCGTGGGCGAAGACCCGCAACGGGGGGATTTGTCGGCCCAGGTGCGGGCGCAGGATCTCGTGGACGTGGCGCGGTTCCTCCACGATGATCCCGGGATGGCCTTCGATCATATTACCGACATTTGCTCCGCGGACTATCCAGACGACCTGGAACGGTTTGAGGTCATCTACCACTTTCTCTCCCTTCCGCATAACAGCAGGATTCGTTTGAAGGCCCGGTTGCCGGAAGACAATCCCACCATCGGGTCCGTAACGCCCATTTGGAAAGGCGCGAATTTCCTGGAGCGGGAAGTCTACGATTTGATGGGGATCACGTTCGAGGGGCACCCGGACCTGCGCAGAATCCTGTTGCCCGAGGATTACGAGGAGGGCTATCCGCTCCGGAAGGATTTTCCCACCGAAGGCAAGGGGTGGAGAAGCACCTTTGATTTTATTCCCCGTTTGGATGAGCCGGAGAGTGAATGGACCGAACGCGAGATTCCGCAGGATCAGCGGCACGTCTTTCTGGCCGGGGATCAGCCTGAAACCGCCAAGCGCACGACCGAACTCTTGCTGAACATGGGACCGCAGCATCCCAGCACGCACGGCGTGTTACGGGTGGTGTTGGAACTGGACGGCGAGCGAGTCGCCAAGGCCATTCCCGACATGGGATATTTGCATCGCGGCGTGGAGAAGCTCGCCGAAGGCCTCCATTACATGCAGGTCGTTCCGCATACGGATCGCCTGGATTACGTGTGCGCCATGACGAACAATTACGCCTACGTGCGCGCCGTGGAAAAATTGGTCGGGGTGACGATCCCGGAGCGGGCCGAGTACATCCGGACGATCGTAGCCGAAGTGCAGAGAATCGTCGGCCACCTCTTCTGGTTGGGTACGCAGGCTCTGGATATCGGGGCCATGACGGTGTTCTTCTGGACGTTCCGCGAACGGGAAGTCCTGCTCGACTTTTTTGAACAACTCTGCGGCGCGCGCCTGACGCTGAATTATTTTCGGATCGGGGGAGTGGACGGCGATCTTACTCCGGCATTGGTCGACCGCCTGCGCGAATTTTTGAAGACGTTTCCCGAACACGTGCAGGAATACGACACGTTGCTGCAACGGAACCGGATCTGGGTGGCCAGGACCAAAAACGTGGCGGTCATTTCCGCGGAAGACGCGATCAACTTCGGGCTCACCGGGCCGACGCTGCGCGGGTCGGGCGTGGCCTATGACGTGCGAAAAACCGAACCCTACGGCGTGTACGACCGGGTGGAATGGGACGTGCCGGTCGGCAAGGGCGGGGACACCTATGACCGGTATTGGATTCGCGTCGAGGAAATGAAGCAAAGCGCGCGCATCATCGAGCAATGCCTGGACCAGTTGCCGGAAGGCCCCATCGTGGCGGATATGCCGAAAGTCATTCCCCCGGCCAAACCCAACGTCATGCGTGACATGGAAAGCCTGATCCATCATTTCATCATCTTTACGCAGGGGTTCAAGCCGCCGAAGGGGGAAACGTATTGCGCGACCGAGGTGCCCAAGGGCGAATTGGGGTTCTTCCTGATCAGCGACGGGAGCCCGCGGCCGTATCGGATGAAGATCCGCTCCCCGTCGTTCGTCCACATGGGCGCGTTTGATTTTATGGCACGCGGCTACCTGATTTCTGATATTATCACCATCTTCGGCACCTACGACATCGTCATGGGCGAGTGCGATCGGTGAGAGAGTATTGCGGATTGTAGATTGTTGATTGAAGATGTACGAGAAGCTCTTGTGCAGGTTTGTTTTCTCCCCTTTGTAAGGGGAGGGCAGGGTGGGGTAGAGCCCACCGTTCATAGAGTACGGGGTTTCCTATCCTAGCCGCCGGGTCTACCTCCCCTCACCCCTCCTTACAAAGGAGGGGAACAGGAGAGGAGGCCTGAGTGAGGTAGGTTATTTGATACTAAGGACGTTCATGATTTTCCATAAACACCAAGCGACCGTGAACGACATTCTGAGCCGGTATCCGGTGAAGAGGTCGGCGATGCTGCCGTTGTTGAACCTGGCGCAGAAGGAAGAGGGGTACGTGAGCCAGGCGGCCATCCGGGAGATCGCCGGGATTCTGGACCTGACCCCGCCCCAGGTGTTCGAGACCGCGACGTTCTATACCATGCTCAACCTCAAGCCCATCGGGAAGTTCCACGTCCAAGTGTGCCGGTCGTTGATGTGCGCGCTGGTCGGTGCCGATCCGCTCGTTGATTGGTTGCGCAAGCACTTGGGTATCGGCCTGGGCCAGACCACCGAGGACAAGATGTTTACCCTGAGCACGGTGGAATGTTTGGGGTCATGCGGAACCGGGCCGATGATGCAGATCAACGACGACTACTACGAGCGGCTCACGGAAGACAAAGTCGGGCGGATTCTCAAGGACTTGCGGGAAACCGGCGATTGTTCATTGAAGAGCGGTCCCTTTCTGGTGCCCGAACGGGGCGAGGGCGTCGTATCACTATGAAGACCTTCGAGAAAATTCTCCTGACCAACATGGAACGGCCCGAGTACACCGGGTCCCTGGCCGACTATGAAGGCACCGGCGGGTACAAGGCATTGAAAACCGTCCTGGGGAAGACGCCGCCCAATGACCTTATCGAGATGGTGAAAAAATCCGGCTTGCGTGGCCGGGGCGGCGCCGGGTTCCCCACCGGCGTGAAATGGGGATTCATTCCCAAGGACCATCCGGGTCCCAAATATCTCTGTTGTAACGCCGACGAAAGCGAGCCCGGCACGTTCAAGGACCGTCAATTGATGGAGCGGGACCCCCACCAGATCCTGGAAGGCATTGCCATTTCGTGTTACGCCATCGGTGCGCAAACCGCCTACATTTATATAAGAGGGGAATTCCGGCTGGCGGCGAAGATTCTGGAGCGGGCCATTGCAGAAGCGTACCGGGCCGGGCACTTGGGTGCCGATATTCACGGTAGCGGGGTCACCGTGAACGTCTCCGTGCACGCGGGGGCCGGGGCCTATATCTGTGGCGAGGAAACCGCGCTGCTGGAATCGCTGGAAGGCAAACGAGGGAAACCCCGGACCAAGCCGCCGTTCCCGGCCACGCACGGCCTCTACCAGAAACCCACGGTGGTCAATAACGTGGAGACGCTGGCGAACGTCCCGCATATCGTGAACCGGGGAGCCGATTGGTTCGCCTCCATCGGCGTCCCGCCCAAGAGCACCGGCACGCGGGTCTTTTGTTTGAGCGGCCACGTGAAACGCCCGGGGAATTATGAATTGCCCGTGAACGCGACGTTCCGTGACCTGATTTTTGAACTGGGCGGGGGTATGCGGTCGGACAAGCCCCTCAAGGCGTTCATTCCAGGCGGGGCCTCGGCGCCGTTTCTGACCCCGGATCACGTGGACGTGCAAATGGATTTCGAATCGGTGGCCATGGCCGGCTCGATGTCCGGCTCCGGCGGGATCACCGTGATGGAAGAAGGCACGAGCATGGTGTGGGCGGCCCTGCGCCTGATGGAATTTTTCTATCACGAATCATGCGGGAAATGTACGCCTTGCCGGGAAGGCAGTTCCTGGATCGTGCAAATCCTGCAACGGATCATGAACAAGCAGGGACGCCCGGATGATTTACGCACGCTCACGGAAATTTGCGAAAACATCGGCGGCCGCACGGTGTGTGCGTTCGGCGACGCGGAAATCGCCCCGGTGCAGAGCACGTTGAAATATTGGCGGAATGAATATGAGGCCCTGATCGAAGAGGCCGAGGCGCTCAAGGGGAGCCGGAAGGAAATCCCCGTCCTGAGTTTGGCGTAGGAACCGGTATGTCGAACACTTCCACCATGGTGACGCTCACGATCGACGGAATCCGCACGGAAGTGCCGGAAGGCACGCTCGTGATCGAGGCGGCCCGGCAAGTGGGTATCATGGTACCCCATTTCTGCTACCATCCGAAGTTGGAACCGGACGCGAATTGCCGGATGTGCCTGGTGGAAATCGAAAAAATTCCGAAACTCCAAACCTCGTGCAGTACGCGCGTGGCCGAAGGCATGGTCGTGCGGTCGTCGGTGCCGCACGTCGAGTCCGCGCGAAAATCGGTCTTGGAGTTGTTGTTGGGCAACCACCCGCTGGATTGCCCGGTGTGCGACCAGGGCGGCCGCTGTGACTTGCAGGATTTTTCGCACGAGTACACACCCACGGTCAGCCGGTTCAAGGAACTGAAGCGGGTCTTCCCCAAACAATATCTCGGCCCGGTCATCGAAACGCAGATGAATCGTTGCGTGTCGTGCATGCGGTGTGTGCGGTATTGCGACGAAGTCATGGACGCGCAGGCGCTGGCGGCGGAAGGACGCGGCACGATCACGCAGATCACGCATTGGGCCGGCAATGAACTCGAATGCGACATGTGCGGCGGGTGTATCCAGATCTGCCCGGTCGGGGCCATCACCAGCCGGTTGTCCATGTACGACTACCGCCCCTGGATGCTCAAACGCACGGAGACCATCTGTTCCTATTGCGGGGACGGCTGCCAGATCACGGTCCAGCGAAAGGACGATCAATTGATCGAAGTGAATTCGGCTCTGGGCGCCGGACGGAACAACGGGGACCTCTGCGTCCGCGGATATTTCGGGTATCACGCCGCGGAACATCCTGATCGCGTGCAGCAACCGCTCGTGCGACAGGCCGACGGCTCCTTTGCCGAAGTCACGTGGGAAGAAGCCTTGGACCGCGTGGCCCGGCAGTTCACGAGGATCAAAGCCACGCACGGGTCCGATGCGATCGGCGGTCTCATCACGACGCGCTGCACCAACGAAGACCTGTACCTGTTCCAGAAATTCATGCGCGTGGTTATCGGCACGAATCAGATCGACAGCGGCGCGCGGTACGGACATATCAACGGCGTACGGGCGCTCCGGCGGGTGCAGGGCACGCATCGCTGGACCATTCGCTACGAAGACCTGGCCCAGGCCGACGCGATCATGCTGGTGGGCACCAACGTCAATGAGTCCAACCCCATTACGGCCCTGCACGTGAAACAGGCCGTGAAGCGTAAGGGAGCGCAACTCGTCACGCTCGAATCGCTGCTTCCCGTCCGCTCGACCGTGAGTAACATTACGACGCTGTCCAAGCATCACCTCGAGGTGAAGAGCGGGCAGTTCAGTGCGGCCATTCTGGGTCTGGTAAAGGCCGTGGTCGAGTCGAACTTGGTGCAAGAGGATGTCGCGCGTGAGGCGCCGGAGTTCGTGCAAACGATCCGGACCAACGTGGCCAAGGTTTCCTGGGACGCAATCCGGGAACAGTCCGGTCTTTCGCAAACGGATGTCGAAACGGCCGCCAGGACGTACTCGCAGGCCGAACGCGCCGTGGTGCTGGTCGGGCGGGAGGTGCTTCGTTCGCTCGGCGGCGAAGGGCTGGTGACCAACCTCATGGATCTTCAGATCCTCACGGGGCATCTCCGGAGATCAGGCTCGGGTCTTGGTTGCCTAGCCGAAGGGAGCAACGATCAGGGCGCCGTGGAAATGGGGGCCGTAGCCGAATATTTCCCGGGTCCCGCGGGCCTTCACGACGAAGAGAGTCAAAAGACCCTGACGCGGACGTGGGGGCAGGCGGTGCCGGCCGGCGCGCCGGCCACTTTGCCGGAAGTGTTGACCCGGGCCCGGACCGGCGACATCAAATCGTTATTCATCGTGGGAGACAACCCGGTCGAATCGTTGCCGGGTGACGCCGGCGTAACCGAAGCGCTCGACGCGCTGGAGTTTCTGGTGTGCCAGGACCTGTTTTTGACGGAAACCGCGAAGCGGGCGCACGTGGTGTTTCCCGCGTGTTCGGCCATGGAAAAAGACGGCACGTTCACCAATACGGAAGGCCACGTCCAGTCCGTTCGCCAGGCGACCGAGCCGCTGGGAGAAAGTCGCCCCGATTGGGAAATGTTTTCGGCCCTCTCGGTGTTGATGGATCATCCCATCGAATACAATGAGGTCAAGGAAATCTTCAAGGAAATCCGCGGAGTGATTCCGGGGTATGGCCTGCTGGGTCCGGCATCCACACCGCCGAAAGTCGACGAAAAGACGGTCGCGCAATACGTGACAAGCGGGTTCAAGGAGGACGTCGATCAACGGTACACGCTGGATGCGTCGCCCGCCGCGCCGGAAGGGGCGCTGACCTTACGGTTGGTTCAGTCCCTGTACCATTCCGGAAAGTACAGCACGCGCGCCAAGGGATTGATGGAAATCGAAGGAGAAGGACGGCTTCACGTCAATGCCCGCGAGGCCGGGCGATTGGGGATCGAGGAAGGCCAGACCGTCCGGCTCGCGAACGATGGCGGGCAAGCCACCGTGTCCGTGAAACTGAACGACCGCGTCCCCGATGCCGTGGCATGGTTCCCCGAGCATTTCGACGAACCCGTCCGCGCGTTGTTCTCGTTGAAAGTTGACCCGCATACCCACGTACCCGTGTGGAAGACGGCTCACGTCACTGTGACAAAGTGGAGCAGTACAAATCGATCAATAGAGGAGCGTTCCCGTGTTTGATACCAGCATTAAATTGGCGTTGACCTTATCGCAGATCGGGGCCGTGATGGGCGTGGTCCTGCTGACCGTAGCGGTACTCACCCTGTTGGAGCGAAAAGTGCTCAGTTGGATGCAGGACCGGATGGGCCCGATGGAAGTCGGCCCGTATGGCGTCCTGCAGCCGGTGGCCGACGGGTTGAAGCTCTTTTTCAAGGAAGACATCATCCCGGCCGGCGCGAACAAGATCATGTTCAGCCTCGCCCCCATTCTCGTGCTGGTGCCTGCCCTGATCGGGTTTGCGGTCATCCCGTTCGGGCCGAACTGGACGATCGACGTCATGGGGGTGGAATTCAAGCCCTTCGTGATCAGCGACATCAATATCGGCGTGCTGTACATCCTGGCGTTCGCGTCCATCGGGGCCTACGGGGTCATCCTGGGCGGGTGGGCCTCCAACAGCAAATACTCGTTGTTGGGCGGTCTCCGGTCCGCGGCCCAGTTGATCAGCTACGAACTCAACGTGGGGCTGGCGATCGTCGGAGTGTTGTTGTTGGCGGGGAGTTTGAGCCTGGTGGAAATCACCGAAGCCCAGGCCGGCGGGTTCTGGAACTGGTTTGCCTTCGACCCCGTGCCCTTTCCGCAGTTCATCGCCTTCGTCATCTTCCTGATCGCCTCCGTGGCCGAAACCAACCGGCTGCCCTTCGACCTGCCGGAAGCGGAAAGCGAACTCGTCGCGGGGTTCTTCACGGAATACAGCGGTATGCGGTTCGCGTTTTTCTTCATGGCGGAATATGCGAACATGATCCTGGTGTCATGCATGTCCACGGTCCTGTTCTTCGGCGGCTGGCACGCGCCCCTGCCGTTCTTGCAGGCGCCGGGGATGTTCGCCTGGGTGACGGGCATTTTCTGGTTTACGGCGAAGGTTTACTTCTTCCTGTTCCTGTTTTTCTGGATACGGGCGACGCTCCCGCGGTTGCGGTACGATCAGTTGATGCGGTTCGGGTGGAAGGTGCTGTTGCCCATCGCCTTGGGGAACATCGTGGTGACGTCGGTGCTCGCCTACATCTTCCCCAATTAGATTAGATCCCCGATCTGGTCGGGGACAAGGGCCGAGGAGCCGGGTCGATGAAACTCAAAAAATGGATTCAGTCGCTGATCTTTTATGAAATCCTCCTGGGCATGAAGGAGACGCTCAAGCATTTCCTGAAATATCGTCCCATCACCCTGGAGTATCCGCACGTGAAGAAACCGTTGCCCGAGAATTACCGGGGCATGTTGGGGTTGCTGCGATACGACGACGATACGGAGAAGTGCGTGGGGTGCGACTTGTGTGAGGCGGCCTGTCCCTCTCGCGTGATCCGCGTGGTGAGCGCCGAGGTGCCCGGTGAACCCACCAAGCGGTTTGCCAAGGAATATTACATGGACATGACGCGCTGTCTGTTCTGCGGGTTGTGCGTCAAGGCCTGTCCGGTGGACGCCCTGGGCATGTCGCAGGAATTCGAGTGGGCCGTGTACGACAAACGCAATTTGCAATTGAATAAAGAACAACTATTGGCAATCGGAGATCGAGCGTTTCCGGAACGGGAAAAACGGTTGGAATTCCAGCATCCCAACGTTGCCTATTTCAACGTCTCCTTCAAGGACATTCCGGAAAAGGAATTTTGATTTCGTTCGATTCACCTGTCCCGATGCCTATCCCCTTATCCGCGCGACGCGCAGGCGTCGTTAACGGGAGTTACGAGTAACGGTGGCCACATTCGTCTTCCTGTATTTTGCCGCAGTCATCGTCATGGCCGCGTCGCTCGTCGTACTGGTTCGCAATCCCATCTACAGCGCGCTGTCCCTGCTCGTCATGTTCTTTCACGTGGCAGGGCTTTACGTCACCCTGCACGCTGAGTTTCTGGCCGCCATTCAGATTATCGTGTACGCCGGGGCGATCCTGGTGCTCTACCTGTTCGTCGTCATGCTCCTGAACGTGAAGCGGGAAGAGCAGTTCAACCGGCAGGGGCCCGTGGCGTTGTTTCTCGGTGTGGTGCTGCTGACCGAAGCCGTGCTGCTCACGGTCAGCCGGGGCTTCACCGTCGGGGCGCCGGAGCCCGGACGCGAAGGGGCGGCCGTGGGGAACACGGAATCCATCGGAGAGGTCCTGTATTCCACCTACCTGTTCCCGTTTGAAATCGCCTCGCTCATCCTGCTCGTGGCGATGATCGGCGCGGTCATTTTATCCAAGAAAGGCATCATGGAATCGAAATGAGCGTGCCCGTGGAATTCTACATGGTGCTGAGCGGGTTGGTGTTCATCATCGGGCTCGTCGGCGTCCTGGTCCGGAAGAACCTCATTATCATCCTGCTGTCCATCGAATTGATGCTCAACGCCACGAACATCAATTTCGTGGCCTTTTCCTCCCATTTCGGCAACCTGTCCGGGCAGGTCTTCGTGTTCTTCGCCCTGACCGTGGCCGCCGCCGAAGTGGCGGTGGGCCTCGCGATTATCATCGCTCTCTACCGTCATCACGCCAGTATCAACGTGGATGATTTCCGCCTGTTGAAGTGGTAGCGCCATGCTGTACGCCCTGATCCCGCTCCTGCCGCTTCTGGCCTTCGTCGTGCTCAGCTTCGCCGGGCACGTCCTGAAAGAGCGCGCGCACCTGATCGCCGTGCCCGCGGTCTGGTTGTCCTTCCTGCTGTCGGTCCTGGCCTTTTCAGAAGTGGCGGGCGGACGCGTGCTGGAAATTCCCTTGTACACCTGGGCGGCTTCCGGCGATCTCACCATCAGGCTCGGGCTCTACGTGGACCAGTTGACCGCGGCCATGCTGTTGCTGGTAACCATCGTGAGCGGATTGGTGCACGTCTACACCATCGGGTACATGCATGGCGAACCGGGCTACGCGCGGTTTTTCGCGAACATCGCGTTGTTCACGTTCTCCATGTTGATGCTGGTCATGTCCGATAACTTCGTCCAACTGTTCGTGTTCTGGGAAGCCGTGGGTCTGTGCTCCTATCTGCTGATCGGGCACTGGTATGAACGGCACTCGGCGCGGGCTGCGGCGACCAAGGCGTTCATCGTCAACCGGGTCGGGGACTTCGGGTTCCTGCTCGGCATCCTGTTGGTGTTCGTGGTCTTCGGGACCTTGCAATACCAGCCGGTGTTCGCCGAAGCCGTGAACCAGGACGGCGCCGTGGTCGACCTGCTGGGTGCGTTCGGCGGCGGATGGGAAGTCTCCGCGATGACCTTGATCTGCCTGCTGCTGTTCGTGGGCGCGGTGGGCAAGTCCGCGCAGGTGCCGTTGCACGTGTGGCTGCCGGATGCCATGGAAGGCCCCACGCCCATTTCCGCCTTAATCCACGCCGCGACCATGGTGACCGCGGGCGTGTTCATGGTGGCGCGGTTGGCCCCCCTGTATAACCTGTCGCCCGAGGCCATGGCCGTCGTGGCCATCGTGGGCGGCCTGACCATGATCGTGGGCGCCACGATCGCGTTGACGCAAAACGACATTAAGCGCGTGGTGGCCTATTCCACCTTGAGCCAGCTCGGGTACATGATGATGGCGTGCGGGTTGGGAGGGTACGTGGCCGGGATCTATCATTTGCTGACGCATGGCGCGTTCAAGGCGTTGCTCTTTCTGGGATGCGGGTCCGTCATCCTGGCCGTGCATCACGAACAGGACATGCAACGCATGGGCGGGCTGAAAGACAAAATGCCCGTGACCTACTGGACCTTCATCATCGGGTCGTTGGCGCTGGCCGGGTTTCCGCTGACCGCGGGATTCTTCAGCAAGGACGAATTGCTGCTGTCCGCGTGGAACGCGGGAATGCTGGGACAGGTCCTGGCCGTGGCGGGGATCCTCACCGCGGGACTGACGGCGTTCTACAGCTTCCGGTTGGTGTTCGTGACCTTTTGGGGCGAGTCCCGCGTAGACCCGCATCATGCCGATCACGTACATGAACAATCATCGGTCGTAACCGTTCCCCTGTTGGTGCTGGCCGTGCTCAGCATCGCCACGGGGTATTTGGGCATTCCGGAGTTCCTGCAACCGGCGTTTCCCGGCAGTGAAGGCGCGGGGCACCACGGCGCGGCCGCCACGGGCATCATGCTGGTGGCCACGTTGGCGGGCGTGCTCGGCATTGCCGCGGCCTACGTCCTGTACGTGAAGTCGCCGAACTTGCCCGAACGCCTGATGAACCGATGGCACGCGTTGTATCGTGGCTCGCTCAACAAGTGGTACGTGGACGAAGCCTATGACAAGGCGTTCGTGAATCCCACGTTCACGCTGGCGGAACGGATGTGGAAAAAAGTGGACGTGGCCATTATCGACAACGCGGTGAACGGCGTAGCCCGCGGGTTTGCCTGGTGGGGATGGATGGCCCGCCTGATCCAAACCGGCGAAACGCAAAATTACGCGCTCAGCATGGCTATGGGCGCGGTCATTATCCTGACCGCGTATTTGATGTTCTGATGAGGAGTTTCTGATCGAGATGTCTTCCGGCGGATTTCCCTGGCTGACCTTGGTCGTGTTCCTGCCCTTGTTGGGCGTGGCCGCGATTCTCCTGGTCGAAGAAGCCCTGGCCAAGTGGGTGGCCCTGGGGGTTTCGTCGCTGGTGTTCCTGGTCTCGCTGCCGCTCTGGATCCTGTTCGATGAATCCACGCCTGCCATGCAGTTCGTGGAAACGCACCAATGGATTGCGTCGCCCTCCATCAACTACGCGGTGGGCGTGGACGGGATCAGCCTGCCCCTGGTGTTGCTGACCACCCTGCTGACTCCGCTCTGCGTCCTGGTGTCATGGACGGCGATCCAGACGCGCGTCAGGGAATTCATGATCAGCCTGCTCGTGATGGAAACCGCCACGATCGGCGTGTTCGTCTCGTTGGACTTCGTGCTGTTCTACGTGTTCTGGGAAACCATGCTGATCCCCATGTATCTGTTGATCGGGATCTGGGGCGGCCCCAATCGCGTGTACGCGGCCATCAAGTTTTTCCTGTATACCCTGGCCGGCAGCGTCCTGCTACTCGTGGCGATTATCGTGCTCTATTTCTACGCCGGGAAAGAATCGTTCGATATCCTCATGCTGAGCAACGCCGAGTATCCGGCCTGGCTGCAAGCCTGGCTGTTCTGGGCCTTCTTCGCCGCGTTTGCCGTGAAAGTGCCGATGTTCCCGTTCCATACGTGGTTGCCGGACGCGCACGTGGAAGCCCCGACCGCGGGCAGTGTGATGCTGGCGAGCGTGTTGCTGAAACTGGGGGCTTACGGGTTTCTGCGCTTCTCGTTGCCCATGCTGCCGAACGCCACGCAGCAGTTCACC
Organism: Nitrospirales bacterium; assembly: GCA_022828225.1. Lineage (GTDB taxonomy): Bacteria > Nitrospirota > Nitrospiria > Nitrospirales > UBA8639 > Bin75. The sequence goes on from JAJEJG010000013.1 coordinate 408,454, forward strand.
TCGGTGGTGCTGTTCCTGTCGGTCGTGGCCATCATCTACGGCGCCTACATGGCCTTTGCCCAAGCCGATCTCAAAAAACTCATCGCGTATTCAAGCGTGAGTCACATGGGATTCGTCACGCTGGGGATCTTCGTGTTGAACGCCCAGGGGATCGAAGGCGCGATCCTGCAAATGGTCAACCACGGCATCACCACCGGCGCGCTCTTCCTGTGCGTAGGCATCGTGTACGAGCGGACGCACAGCCGGGAGATCGCGGACAATTCAGGCTTGGCCGCGTCCATGCCGGTCTACGCCACGTTCCTCGTGATCTTCGCGCTGTCCTCCGTGGGGTTGCCGGGCATGAACAGCTTCGTTGGCGAATTCTTCGTGCTGCTCGGGGCCTTCCTGTGGAGCAAGGCGGTCGCCACGGCCGCGGCCCTGGGGGTCATCCTCGCGGCAGCCTATATTCTCTGGATGTTGCAACGCGTGATCTACGGCACCCCGGCGCAACACATGACCTCGAAACTCCATGATATGAACTGGCGGGAAATCGGCACCCTGGCGCCCCTGGCGTTCTTCGTGTTCTGGATCGGGCTTTATCCCAAGCCCCTGCTGGACGTGATGCATGCCAGCGTCGATCACCTCGTACAAAAGCAGGCCAAAGTCATGGTGGTGGACGGCGGGTCTCCGGTGTCACCGCAGGTCATTGCCGCCAACCCGTCTTCCCCGAAAACCGGCGACACAAAGGCTGACGCGCGATGATGATTCCTCTCGCAGATCTGGTCACGATCCTGCCGGAACTGATCGTTGTATCCGCGGCCTGTCTCCTGTTGGTCCTGGACCCGATCACCCCGTCCAACAAGAAAGACCTGCTGGCCTGGATGAGCGTCGCCACGCTGGGAGTCTGTTTCGTCGTGACGGCCGGGAGCATGGGCGACCGGGTCTTTGCGTTCAGCGACCTCGTGGTGGTGGACGGGTATGCTTCGTTCTGGAAACTGCTGCTCTACGTCGTGAGCGCCATGACGATCCTGCTCTCCATCGGGTATCTCAAGGAAGAGCGGATCGACCTGGCCGAATTCTACGGGTTCGTGCTGCTCTCCTTGACGGGCATGATGATCATGGTGTCCGGGGCCGACCTGCTGGTCATCTACCTGGGTATCGAGTTGATGTCCATCTCGCTCTATATCATGGCGGGCTTCAAGCGGTTTGAAGCCAAGTCCATCGAATCATCGGCCAAGTATTTCATTTTGGGCGCGTTCTCCTCGGGTCTCCTGCTCTACGGCATTTCGCTCATTTTCGGCGCAACGGGCAGCACGCGTCTCGTGGAAATCGCCGCGGCCGTCGATGCGCGGGGCCTGGACGATTCGATGATCCTTATCGCCCTGATGCTGGTGATCGTGGGGTTCGGCTTCAAGGTGGCGGCCGTGCCGTTCCACATGTGGACGCCGGATGTGTATCAGGGCGCGCCGACCTCGGTGACCGCGTTCATGGCCGTAGCATCGAAAGCCGCGAGTTTCGGGGCGTTCCTCCGGGTCATGCTCGAAGGCTTCGGGGGCATGAAACCGAACTGGAGCGGGCTCATCCTGGGCGTGTGCATTCTGACCCTGATCCTGGGGAACCTTGTGGCCATCGTGCAAACGAACGTGAAGCGCATGTTGGCGTATTCGAGCATCGCGCACGCGGGCTATGCCTTGATCGGACTGGTCGTGGCGGGATGGGTCGGAACCGAAGCCGGGGTTTCGGCCAAGGGCGTGTCGAGCATGATGCTGTATTTGGCCGTCTATTCCTTCATGACCCTGGGCGCCTTCTCCATCGTGGCGATCCTTCGACGGGGCGGGGAAGAAGGCGAAGACCTGGACGACTTCACCGGGTTGGCCAAGCGCCACAAGGGCGCGGCGTTCTTGATGTTGCTCTTTATGGTCTCGCTCGCGGGCATCCCGCCGACCGCGGGATTCATCGGCAAGTTTTATTTGTTCATGGCCGCGGTCAATGCCGGCCTGACCTGGCTGGCCGTGGTCGGGTTGATTTTCGCCGCGGTGTCCGCGTTCTACTACCTGCGCGTCGTCATGGTCATGTACATGCGCGAACCGTCACCGGACCAGGAAGGCGAAACGCGCCTGGCTCTGTCTCCCACCGCCTTCGTCGTCCTGGCCCTCGCCGCCGCCGGCGTCATCCTCTTCGGCCTCTACCCCTGGCCCCTCGTCTCCCTCACCGCCACCGCCGCACTGCCCTAATTGGTTCCCGCAAAACGCGCCACATCAAATCTTAAGAATCGCACCTTCCTCTTTTTCGGTCATTCCCGACATTTTTAATCGGGAATCCAGAGTCTTTATTCTTTGCAAACGCAGGAAAGCACCAAGACCCTGGATGCCCGATCGGGGCCGGGCATGACAAAGTTCCGTAGGGGACGACCTGCGTGTCGTCCCAAGTCTTTACAAGCGACAAAGCCAAGACGCTGGATCCCCGATCAAGTCGGGCATGACAGAAGAAAATCGGGGAGAGGGCAGGGTGAGGGGGCATTCCAACGTCTTACGACAATTCAACCTTGACCGTAATGGCGTGAATCTCCATCGCCTCGGTCGAAGAAGGCTTCGTGGTGAGCGTCTGCATCGCATTGTCGGTATTGGTGGCCCGGACCATGAGTGTGTATTCCCCGGCTTTCGGAATGTTCCATTCATACTGCCATGGAGTCCACGTATGCGGAGAGAGTTTGGGGAGGAGCGTGCCCGGCGCCCACGTTTTGCCCGCGTCCGTACTCACTTCGATGTTGTGAATGGCGACTCGTCCATTGAAGGCGATGCCCTTGATCGTGAAACGCGGCGTAGTGATGAGTTCCCGGTCGCCCGGTACGTCGATGCGTGAGGACAGTTTCACCAACGCGGTGTCCGACCAGCTCTGTTGTTGCCAATGCCCTTTATAGTCGTGAGGCACAAGCTCCAATCCGGTCAGCCATTTGACGTTCTTCATGCCGTAGATGCCGGGAACGATCACCCGGGCGGGATACCCGTGATCCGGCGGCACGGGCACGCCGTTCATTTTCACCGCGAGCAAGACGTCTTCCTCAAGGGCCCGGGCGAGGGGAAAGCTGTCGGAATAGCCGTCCGCGCCGCGAAGAACCAGGTCAAACGCCTTGGGGTCGAATCCCGCTTCGTCGAGCAGGTGATTCAGCTTCACGCCCTCCCACTCCGCCGTGCCGATGGAATAGCCGCCGACCGTATTGCCGATACATTCCAGCGTGGCAATCATTTTCGTTTGCGGGCGTTTCAACAGATCCGCGAAAGACCACGTGGTAGGACGTTTGACCATGCCGGCGATGCGTAATGACCACTGCTCCAGGTCGATCTCCGGCGTCAGGTCGTAAGAGGTCACGTAAAAATCTTCATTGGTGGTAATGGCCGGCGTTTCGCGGCCTTTGCCCAAAAACAAGCCGAACAACTGGGCCTGAACAAGCGAATAGGGACGCAAGACGGCCAGCCCCAACGAGGCCAATAAACTTTTCCCGAACGTTCTTCTGGAAATGAGGGACATACGCAACTCGCTTGCTGCTTACAGTATAGTTCTTCTGCCAGCAGATATGAATCGTCTGCGCGTCGAAATGATGCTCAGCTTTCGTCCCGTTATTCGTGACATGAAAACTGATGAACGATCATGCCGTATTATTGACTTTATTTTGCAAACTGGTTATATGTCTAGTCAGAATTTACGGTAAAATATTTGGAGGATTTATGAGCAAAACGTGGCAGGTACAGGAGGCGAAGGCACGATTTAGTGAACTTCTTGAGACCAGCCTTGCTGAGGGGCCTCAAATCGTGACGAAACGGGGCGTAGAGGCGGCGGTATTGGTTCCGATCAACCAATGGCGACGTTTGGAGCAGATGGCAAAACCCACGTTGAAACAACTGCTACTCGCGTCCGAACCGCAAGCCGACATCCCGGTACCACCCCGCACCAGACAACCCCATCGGCCGGTGACGGGTTTCGATTGAACAGATGTATCTCCTCGACACCAATGTCATCTCGGAAACGCGTCGCCCTCGTCCCGATCGTGGTGTCCTGAACTGGCTCACCGGTGTATCCGACGAAGAACTGCATGTCTCCGCGGTCACGATTGGGGAACTCCAGGCAGGTATCGAGATCACCCGTGAGCAGGACTCCGCCAAGGCGGAAGAACTGGAAGCTTGGCTTGGCAAGATCCTCACTTCCTACAACGTCTTGTCGGCGGATGTGGCTGTTTTTCGGGTTTGGGCCCGGCTCAAGCATCGGCAGTCACACACCTTGATGGAAGATGCCTTGATCGCGGCCACAGCCCTGGTGCACAGACTCACGGTCGTGACCCGCAACACCGGTGATTTTGCCCAACTCGGCGTGGAGACGCTGAACCCGTTCGAGACATGAATCACGAATTGGAAATGACGAAAAAATCGCCCATGCCCGACGCCGATATCACACGCCGCCTCGACGCGCTCTACTTCCACCTCTACGGCCTGACCAAGGAAGACGCGAAGTACGTGCTGGACACCTTCCCCATCGTCCGCAAGGAAGACGAAGCCGCCTTTCACTGCTATCGCACCCGCGACCTCATCCTCGCCTACATGAACGCCCTCTCCGCCGGAGACACCGAGACGAAGGTGGCGGTTTAGGCAGCTCTTGACCGGTGTTAGAGGGAAGATGCCGCAGAAGTTTCTCTAGGGTAAGATGTAAGCACCAGTTTTCAAGATGTTTTTAACATGGAGGCTTTGATATGGGAGCCACCGAGACACAGGTAGCGATTTAGGCCGTCATTGCCCGCATCTGGAGCGAGGAAGCTTGAACTTTACAACGCATTATGTGAAAGTTCCTTCGATTAGGAGGCAAAGACATGTCTAAAAAAACAGAAACAGGTTCAGAAGATTATCTGAAGACGTTGGAAGAGGTCAAAAAGCAATACCAGCAATACGTGGAAGTCAGCGAGCTTTATAAGCTGCCGATTCAGAAGGAGGTGGAAACAATACAATATCAGCCTCCCAGCCCGGAACACCCCCTGACGACAAATACCATTCGTATCAAGTAAAATCGAACAATTATGGCTTCGTGGAGTGAACTTCTGGCCGAGTTCCAAACTCGGAAAGACCCGAACTGGCTTGATAAGAAGCTGAAAGACCGGTTGCGTGCCATCTCAAAACATCGGGGCGATGCTGCGGTTATCTTCTACGCATCGGCTTTTCTGCAGAAAGTTGTTGATAATGTGTCTATTACCAGGGAGGATATCAACGGTTTCATGAACGCGCTTTACGAAGCGCCAGCTGATAAAGGTCTCGTATTAATACTTCATACTCCGGGTGGAGACCCCAACGCTGTTGAGAGTATCGTTGAGTATTTACACTCCAAGTTTAACCGAATGGAAGTCGTCGTGCCTTACTTGGCCATGTCTGGCGGCGCGATGATAAGTCTTGCCAGTGATCTATTGGTGCTTGGCAAGCAGGGCAGCTTGGGCCAATTGATCCTCAGTTTGTCATTGGCAATAAAACGCACTCAGCCAGAGCGATTCAGGAAGGATTCAGTAAGGCAAAAGAAGATATTGAAAACGACACGAAACTAGCACATCTTTGGGCACCCATTTTGCAAAATATGGGACCTTCGCTTGTTTTGGAAGCCGATAAAGCTTTGTCGTACAGCAAAGAATTAGTGGCGAACTGGCTTAATGTAAGGATGCTAAAAAACATAAGCAATGAAGATGAAAGAAAGCAAAAAGCTGATAACATTGCAGCATATTTCAATGCGGAAGAGACATCCGGCCATGGCCAAGTTCATGTCCATGGCCAAAGGATAGGAGCGGCAAAACTTCAGGAACTCGGGCTAAAGCTGGAATTGCTTGAAGATAACCAAGATCTACAAAATGATGTTCTAACGGCATACCACTTGATGACCTTGATTTTTGAGATGACATCTTCCTTGAAATTTATCGCCAGTGATAGAGGAAAAATGTGGGTTAAACAACAGCAGATTCTTATTCCGGCATCCCCGCCTCTTCCTCAGCAGCCGCGTGGAAATCGCCCCTCCAAATAGCCTGCGCAAAAAGCTAGCAGCCCACAGATTCAGCGATCCTGGACCCAAGTGAGCGACTTGTTCAGAATTCAAAACGAGCAGGACTATGATCGGGCGGTGGAGCGCCTTAATACACTCCTTGACGAGGTGGGCACCGATGAACGGCATCCGCTCTATTCTCTGCTTGATACGCTTGGCACGGTTCTTCACGCTTGGGAAGAGCAACACCATGCGATGCCTGAATACGGGGGAGCGGATGTGCTGCGATTCTTCATGGAGGAGCATAATCTGAGCCAGTCGGACTTGCCGGAAGTCGGTTCCCAAGGGGTCGTGTCCGAGATTCTGAGCGGCAAGCGGGAACTGAACGTCAGGCAGATCCGCGCTTTGTCAAAACGCTTCGGGGTCTCACCTTCGGTTTTCGTGTAGGTTCAAACAAGTGCCTTGACGAGGCTACTTGAAAAACACAGAGAGAAAATTGTTTTGACCTGTCTGACTAATTGTGGTGATAGCTATGGGCATTACCTATTCGGTATACGACGCCAAGGCACGGTTTTCTTAGGTTCTCCGGCAGGTACGTGAGGGGAAGACGGTCACGGTTTCCTATCGGGGAAAGCCCGTGGCCGAGATCCGCGCGATCAAGGATTTCCCCGCGACGATCGAAGCGCGACTCGATGATCTGGAACGGCAGGGGATTGTGGTGTGCGCGGGTGAGCCTAGGAAGCCCATGGAAGCCGTAGGGCGTCGGCCGGGTGCCCTCAAGCGGTTTCTCGCCGAACGTGACGAATGAGCATCGCCTACGTCGACACTTATTTCCCCACCGCCGTGCGAAATGTACAATTTGCAATAAAGTTTACAAATTGTACAATATGTACAAAATGTAAACTTTGTATTATTTTGTAACATATGTACAAAACGTACGGTTTTGTACAAAAGTCAGAATTGGAAGGCCATGGTCAAAAAAGTCAGTGCGGCACAGTTAAGAAAAGAGCTTTCGTCACTTCTGGTCCAGGTGGCCGCGAACGGCCGGCAGGTGATCATCGAGAAACGGGGTAAGCCCCTGGCTGCGCTGGTCGGCGTCGATGCGCTCGAATTGCTGAATCAGCGGCAGACGACTTCTGCCGATCCTCAGGGGGCTTTGGCGCTGGCGGGCGCCTGGGGCGAATTGAAAGAGCGGGAAATGGACGCCGTGCTTGCTGACGTCAACGCCGAACGGGGTGGAGCCGCGTGCCGGGAGGGGAAAGGCTGATGTACCTGCTGGACACGGATGTTCTGGCCAACCTGATGGGCCGTTGTCCCTCGACGGCGCTGATTGCGAAACTGGCGTCGGTGCCGCCCGAGCAGCAATGCACGTCCAGTATCACGCTTGAGGAGTTGATCGTGGGCGCGAGCCGGTTCGGCCGGCGGTCGGCTGCCTTGTTGAGCCAGATCGACACGCGGCTGATTCCCAATTTGCAGGTCCTGCCGTTCGATGCCTCGGCGGCGAGGCGTTACGGGGACTTGCACGCCTCGTTGGCGCGGAAGGGATCGCCGGTGAGTGAGACGGCCTTGCGGATCGCCGCGGTCGCGCTGGTCCGGGACCTCACGCTGGTTTCCGGGAATGTTCAGTATTTCAAGCGGGTGCCTGGTCTGTCCGTGGAGAATTGGCTGTAGGTTGTCGCGTCTGCATGCCTGCGTGCATCACCCTCACCTTTGTCCTCTCCCGTCAAGGGAGAGGATAACGACGGGACAGAACCCTTTCCCGTCCAAGGAGGGGAGATGGGCAGGCTCACACCGGGGAGGTGAGTTTACGGCTCGTAGGTTTGGAGTTCCACGATGGGTTTGATGGCGACGTCCCCGAGCAATTCCACGCCGAAGCGCGTGCCTTCGCTCACTTCATTGGCGTAGAGCCGGCCTTTGGGCGCGTCGATGTCGATCTGCAAGTCCGTGGTGCCGTTGGGCTCGATCGTCACGGTATATTCTTTCTGAATCATGGGATGCCAGACCTGGACCTTGTAGGTTCCAGGGGGAATGCCGGTAATGGCATACGAGCCGTCTTTGGCGCTGAGCGCGTAGTAGGGGTTTTTGACCGCGAACCCCCAGCTTTCCATGTACGCGTGGAATCCGCATTGCATCACGAACAGGTTGCGCTGTTTCCCCATTTTGATGGGCTGGGTCAGGACCTTGCCGGCTCGATTCTTGACCGTCTTGCCGGCCAGCAACTCCGCCTTGCGCAGTTTTTTACTCATGGGCAGGGGCACGTTGAAGAGGACACGGGCGCCGAACTTCGAGGTTTCATAGCCTTGGATGTCGTGAAAGACCGGGTCCTTGTTGACCACTTCGATGTCGTGCTTGTCCCGGACGACGGTGATATACGGCTCGAATTTGCAGTCGACCGCCTCAATGCGTGGCGGGACGTATTCGAAGGATTTTCCCTTGCGAAGTTCTTCGATATAGATGACGACGTTCTTGAACCCGCCGTCGGGGCCGATGACAAAGGGTTGCAGGAGACGCCAACCCGTTCCGGTCGAGATGCGGCCGCAATACACGGCGTCCGGTAAAGTGACGAGGTTATAGCCCTTGGGTTTGGGGACTTTCCCGATCAGTTTGACCTTCCCCTGCAGGGTTCCGCCATCGGAGACGGGGACTTCTTCATAGCCCCAACTCGGTCCGGCACAGAGTCCCACCGCCAACCCCAAGCCAAGGAGCAATCGCACCGGTTTCATAAAAAGCCCTCCTTCTGAGTCGTCATGATTCCGTTCGGAATAATCGTCTATTTTACCATTCATGAAATCAAGATGAAAGAACCGGGATGCAAGACGATGGAGCCGGGTCCGGCTCTGCGGACCGGGAACAGGCAGAGGTTCGGTCAACGGTACACGGACACTCTGTGCCTTGACCGGCATGAGGGAAACCCACTAGACTAAAGGATGTCTGATTGATTGCACTATCCGAATCAGAGATCCCTAAAACAATGGTTTCGCGGAGCAAGAAAATGTTGATGAAAGTGAATCTCGTATGGGTTGTGGCGGGGTTGGGCGTCCTGTGGTGTGCACCGGTTTCCCTGGCGGAAGTCGCTCAGCCTGCGGCTCGACCGGCGTCTGTCATTCCGGTTCAAATTCCCTATAACGCTCCGCCCGAGCCGGAATTCCCGGAAGTCCAGCAGGCCACCCCTGCGCCGGAGGTCCTGTCCGAGAAGGAACTGCAACGGGCGGAAGCCTTGTTGCCGCTATTGGAAGGACGCCAGGAACTGTATGTGATCGGTGAGTTCGTCCATTTGGGGAAACCGGTCGTGCCCGTCCTGGTGAAAGCCCTCAAGATGCCCGGGAGCCGGCTTCGGTATAACGCGATTGAAACACTGTCGATTATCAAGGATCCGCAGGCCGTACCGGATTTACTCGACGTGGCCAAGGATAGCGAGGAAGCCACACGGGTGCGGGCTCATGCCTTGCGCGTCGCCGTCCGGTTGGCGCCTTTGGAGGCGCTCCCGGCGCTGCAAACGTTGGTGAAGGATCCCGCGGACACCGTTCGGCGTGCCGTGGCGTTTGAGTCCCAGCACGTGAGACGTCCGGAAGCGGTATCGCTCCTCATCGACTTGCTGGGTGATCCGGAAAAATACGTTTCGATAACCGCCCGCGATTCGCTTTGGCGGTTGACCCGGCGAGGGGGGCCGCCGCATGATTGGCAGGGGTCCACCCATGAACAACGGATCGAGTGGTCCAAGGAATGGAAGGCGTGGTGGGAGGAAGCCCTCAAGAATCGCGGAGCCGCGCCAGCGAAACCGCCATCCGGGCCTGTTTCCTGACGACGCGTCGTTCCGGACTTTGCCGGAGAAGGGGGAGCATCAAGGGAGTACGTCATGGCCACGTTACCGATTGCCAAAATAGGGAATCCCGTTTTACGGAAAATGGCTGAGCCGGTTGACCCGGCGATCATCCCCACGCGCGCCTACCAGCAATTTATCGACGATATGTTTGAAACGATGGATGCCCACGAGGGGATCGGGTTGGCGGCTCCTCAGGTCTCACGGTCCGAACAACTCGTCGTGATGCGCTGTGAGGGCCAGGATGCGTTTCCCGAGACGGTCCTGATCAATCCCCGGATCGTGTTCTACGGTCCGGTTCAAGTCGAAATGTGGGAAGGGTGTCTCAGTGTGGACGGGCTGCGCGGGAAGGTGACGCGGCCGTCCTCGATTCGGGTTGAGGCGTTGGATCGGGAAGGCCGTGCCGTGGATTTCGAGGCAACGGGGTTGTTTGGCGTGTGTATTCAACATGAAATGGATCATCTGATCGGCAAACTTTTTGTGGACCGGATGACGGATCTCTCCACGCTGACGCAGTTGAAGGAATTCGACGCGTACTGGAAGCAAGAACCCGCAACCGTCATCTAGCCGCGGTTCCCCCTGCCTTGTTCCTCCTCTGGGTGTAAAACACAGTGAACGTTCTCCTTCGTATTCTCGGGTATTTGCGGCCGCACCGCTCCCTGGCCCTAACAACCCTGTCCTTCGCCGCCCTGACCACGGCGTTCGATCTGTTGCCGCCATGGCTGGTGAAGGTGATTATCGACGACGTGATCCAGGCGGACCAATTCTCCTTGTTACCGTGGGTGTTGGGTGGATTGGTGTCGGCTTACGCGTTCAAGAACGTCGCGAACTCCCTGCGAATCCGGTTCAACAACGTTCTGGAGCAACGCGTCGTGGTCCAACTCCGGCAACAGGTGTTTCAAGCGCTGCAGCGGCTCTCGGTCGGGTTTTACGAGGATCGGTCGACCGGAGAAATCATGTCCCGCATCATGAACGATACCGAACACGTGGAGCGTATTTTCATCGATGGGTTGGAGGGTATGTTGACCGCGTCGTTGACGCTGATCGGGATCACCGTGATCCTCTTCGTGGTAAATTGGCAATTGGCTCTCCTGGCGTTGGTGCCCATCCCGATCTTGATGGTGTCCGCCGTGAAATTTTCCCGCCGGGTTCATGGGTATTACCACGAAATTCGACAGAATACGGCCGAATTGAGCGGCTATCTCCAGGACTCCCTGTCGGGCATTCGGGAGACCATGGCGTTCAATCGTCACGCGTTCGAACGGGAACGATTCGACGCCAGAAATCGCGAGGTCAGCCAAAGCAATCTCAAGGCCATGTTCCTGTGGTCCGTGTATTCCCCGGCGATGATTTTTCTCGGGGCCATGGGCACGGTGCTGATCCTGTGGGTGGGGTCGGTGGAAGTCGCACGGGGAGATTTGAAAGTGGGCGAGCTCGTGATGTTCGTCTCGTATCTGGCCCTGTTCTACGTGCCGGTCAACCAAATTCATTCCGTCAACCACATGCTTCAGCATGCCCTGGCCTCGAGCGAACGCATCTTCGACGTGCTGGATGCCGAGCCCGACGTCCGGGACCGGCCCGGGGTGGTGGCACCCACCGCCAGGTTTCGCGGGAGCGTACAGTTCGAAGGCGTGGACTTTTCCTATAAGCCGGAAGTGCAGGTGTTGCACGACGTGTCTTTCGACGTGGAGGCAGGGGAGCGTCTCGCTCTGGTAGGTCCGAGCGGCGCGGGCAAGAGCACGATCGTCAAACTTCTGATGCGGTTCTATGACGTGACGGGCGGCATGGTGGCGTTGGACGGCGTTGACGTGCGAAACATGCCGCTGGCGTTCCTGCGCTCGCAAGTCGGTCTGGTGCAACAGGAACCGTTTCTCTTTAACGGGACCATTCGAGAAAATATCATCTACGGCGATCTTTCAGCCACGGACGAAGCTGTTGAACAGGTCGCCATCGCGGCTCGGGCTCATGATTTTATTATGGACCTCCCCGACCAGTATGACACCCGAATCGGGGAGCGGGGCGTGAAATTGTCCGTCGGCCAAAAGCAGCGCGTGGCGATCGCCCGGGTACTCTTGAAAAATCCCCCTGTCGTGATCTTCGACGAAGCCACGTCGAACATCGATACGGAGACCGAAGTCAAAATTCGCGAGGCGTTGGCCGTGCTCACCCAAGGTCGCACCACCATTTTCATCGCGCATCGTCTGACCACCCTCCAACAGGTTGACCGGATTCTCGTGCTCGAGCGGGGCCGGGTGGTCGAAGAGGGGACTCACCCTGAATTGTTGGACGAAAAAGGGCTCTACGCCAATTTGTATGAAGCGCAGTTTCAGATTTGATCCGTCTACCTAGGCAATTTTCCCACCTCTTTTTTTCAGCGCACCATGCATCGTATCCCACGGTGTCCATAATGTTATTGACAGACTACGTACTCTTATGATACAGAATAACGGAATTTTTATTCCAAATAGGGTTTCATACATGGCATTTATATTATTATCTCTGCCGCAGTAGCGATAAAGCTGTCTGCGGTTTTTTTTAGGGCCTTTTAAGGGAACCCCGTGGTTTTTCTTGGTCCGAATTGAGGGAGGCACCAATGAGTGATCGTAAGTCGGGAACCGTCAAATGGTTTAACGATCGAAAGGGCTTCGGATTCATTCGAGTCGAAGGAGAGCAGGACGTCTTTGTGCATTATTCGGCTCTGCAGGGCGAGGGCTTTAAAACCCTGAAAGAGGGCGAACCCGTTGAATTTGATCTGGTGGAGGGAGCTAAAGGTCCCCAAGCGGCCAACGTGGTGAAAACAGCCGCAGCGCAGCAATCGGCCTGATCCCATCTATTAAAGAGTCAGTTTTAGATAACGAAATGGAACCCAAAAGGGCGGTTAATCCTGCCCTTTTGGGTTTTTTGTCGATGTTTTTACCTAGGTATTCTTAGCTTGTTGACTGCCTTTTTCCGTGAGGCGTATAGTTCGAGCTTTAAAGAATGGTGGAAGCGCGAAGTCGTTTTTGCCGGCAATGCTTATTCGTAAGTTTTAAGAGGAGGAACAACACCATGGCAATTCGTTTAGGGGATGAAGCCCCCAATTTTACCGCCGAAACAACGGCAGGTACGATAAATTTTCATGAATGGCTCGGTGATGGATGGGGGATTTTGTTTTCCCATCCGAAAGATTTTACCCCGGTTTGTACCACGGAACTGGGGACCGTGGCGAAAATCACCGAGGAGTTTGCCAAGCGGAACGTCAAAGTCCTTGCGGTGAGTGTGGATCCATTAGACTCCCACAAAGGCTGGATCAACGACATCAATGAAACGCAGCAGTGTACGGTCCAGTATCCGATCATTGCGGATCCCGACCGGCAAGTCGCGAACCTGTACGACATGATTCATCCCAACGCGTTGGACAATATGACCGTACGCTCGGTTTTTGTGATCGGGCCCGATAAGAAAGTCAAATTGACCCTCACCTATCCGGCATCGACCGGAAGGAATTTTGATGAGATTCTTCGTGTAGTGGACTCGTTGCAACTGACGGCCAAGCATCAGGTGGCTACCCCTGCCAATTGGAAGGACGGGGAAGATTGTATCATTGTCCCTGCGGTGAAGGATGAGGAAATTCCCGCCAAGTTTCCCAAGGGCCACCGGGCGGTTAAGCCGTATCTTCGGTACACGCCACAGCCTAACAGATAAGGCCTTTGCGCAGGCCTCGTTCATTCCGGAAAAGAGCCGCCTCTCACAAGGGGGCGGCTCTTTTTTTATGGAACCCTCCGCTTTACCGCGCTAGCGGGCGCATGGCGGCGTTGTGTCCTCGTTCAACCCTCGCCTATCTTCATGATAAGCCTCGGATTTCGCTACGGGACGCCTTGCCCTGCATCCCGCTATCACAATAAATCGAAGGGTTCTTGAGAAGCGAGGTCCCTCCGTTACGGCTGATAGGTTTCGAACCGGGAGACCGTGGTCTGAAATCCGACGCGGCATTCGCGGCAACGAAATTGAACGATATCGCGGTCCACGCTGACTTCCGTGACGTGGACGGCCTCCTGATGGTGGCTGGCACAGGTCTCCAACTTGGTGCTCGCGCCTTCTTCACTGCACTCCGCGTCCCCGATGATGCGCGTAATGGTTTCAACGGTCAGGCGATGCCGGGATTTGCAGTTCATACAAAAGATGCCGATGGTGTCGGGCAGGGTGAAGAGTTTGAAATTCAGCGAAAGAGGGTGAACGGAAAAGCACTGCTGCAAGAATGCGCCGGATTGAAAAACGTTACCCATAGGGTGTTACCTTTTGATGACGTTCCCTCGTTCGGGAGCCGGGCGTCGGGAACGGGATTGGGTCAGCCCGGGGAAGAATCCGTTGCCCGAATGCGAACTCGTTCCCGTCGCGACGCGTTCAGAGATCCGTGTCGGCGCAGGCTTCTCGCAACCACCGCTGGAGGATCTTGGTGGCGTCATCAAACGTGAGGATGTAGTGATAACAGCGAGGTCTGAGGCCGGGATTCAACGGGTTGTTGCCGCCGCCAAGTCCCATCATGGCGGTCACGCCTTCGGTGGCCTTGAACACGCTCCGCCCCAGCTTGTCGACGCCCATCGGGTCGAGGTCATCCTGGGTAAGCGCATAACGGTAGACCCACGTCGATTGGCCTCTTAATACCGAGGTCTTTTTTTTCCACGGTTCTCCGAATTGTTCAACAACCTCTTGCTGTGTCGCTTTCCTTAGTGCATCTTTGAGATAGGACTCTCGTCCTGAGCTACAGGCTGCAAGGGACATGACCAGCAGGACTGCAAGAGGCCACAGCACCCGTGCCGATAAGAGAGAGACGTTGCGCGAAAACACAGTCATTATTCCTGAGAATGCCGCGAGGGCATTTTGTGCATAACAGTTCGGCAGAACGCATACACTTGGGCGCACAAGCCCGTGACGATGAGGGTCAGCGCGATGGGCAACCATACCGAATCCGGTTGATTCAGACCTTCGATCCCGAGCAGGAAACCAGCCGCGATCGCAATGATGCCGATGACGCGTGCAATGACAATATGAGGTTGGGTCAGGAACGACACATTTGGTCTCCCATCATGATGCCCGGTATTCTGCCACAACGCGTCACCAGCGGCAACGAGCCGGGGAACACGCTTGGCCGGTCGGTTTGAAACGCATGCTGCCAATCTTTTAAAAAGGGGTAGTTTCATGACGACACCCGTGGGACATGTCTGTTCCATAACCACGAGTTTCTGTCGAGTTGGACGTCAAGGCGCAGACGTGAATGTCTCAAGCAGCAATGCAGGATGAGGCCATGGACGGGCACGGACGGCTTTTCGAAATCGGCGTGAGTTTTCGCTACGCGCAAGAGCACGAATGGGTGATGCAGGCGATTACGGGTTTCTTGTCGGCCTATTTCATGGAAGATCCCGGCTTCCGGCTGAAGCGGCATCTCCACGAATTGGAAACGGGCATGTACGTGTGGCTTTGCGAAGCTCCGGGAGAGAAGTTCATGAGGCGGTTGATTAAACGGTTACAAGTCGATATCCCGCCGTTTGAACTGTACCGGCGCGATTCGGATTCCGGCGGGCCCACGCGTCACGTCATTGATTTGCCTTCACTTCCAGCCGAACAAAAGGAAAATCTCTGAATGCCGGCAACGGAACGCCCGTGAAAGTTCGTCGAGTCATGGTCCATCTCTTTTCCCTGGTTCTGTTGCTTTCAACCGGGAACGTCTCAAGCCTGCAGGCTCTGGAACGGGGCCCCCGTCTCCAATCTTCCAAACCGACGTTATTGGACGGTTTCGGCTTCTCCGTGTCCGCTGAAGGGGACCGGGTTCTCGTCGGTGCACCTCATGCGAAAGGGGCCCGAGGACAAACGGGAACAGCGTTCCTGTTCGAGCGTGAGTCCGGGACGTTACTGCGACAGTTCTCTCCTCTTTCGCCGATGGGTGATGATTTGTTCGGTCTGTCCGTGAGCCTCACGCCGGACTACGTGATCGTGGGCGCCCCCAGGGGAAAAGGGACGTTACGCCGGTCCGTGGGATCGGTTACGGTCTTCGGCCGCAATACGGGAGAAGTACGGCAGATTATTGTCAGCCCCAATCAATCCGCGGCGGCGTTTGGGCATGCCGTGGCTGCCCAAGACCGTCTGGTGGCCATTGGCGACCCGGGAGCCAGCACCGCCATGGAGTTCGAGGTGGGGGAAGTCTATCTGGTGGACGCGACCAGCGGAGAAGTTCAATCGACCTTTGTCTCTCCGCAGGCGGAAAACCGGAACGCTGACGGGTTCGGCCATGCGGTGACGTTCCTGGGCTCCGCGCTGGCGGTGAGCGCCCCGCTCGGCGGCACGGACCCGGTTGACCATGGGCAGGTGTTTTTGTTCGATTGGGGAAGCGGGCGGTTGCAACGTATCCTGGTCTCGCCTGAACCGCAGACGAATGAGTATTTCGGATGGGCGTTGGCGGGTGACGCCGAGTTGTTGGTGGTTGGTGCGTTGGGACGAGGGACCGCGCAACCGGGGGCCGGAGCGGTGTATATCTATACGAAAACCGGCGAATTCCTGCGAAGGTTGGAAGCTCCGGAACCGGGAAAAGACGACCACTTCGGAGAAGCCGTGGCCCTGCTCCCCGAGTCCGTCATCGTCGGCGCGCCCGGACATGATGCCGCCGGCACCGATGCCGGGGCCATTTTCGTCTTCGATCGCAGAACCGGAGCGCTGCAATCCATGATTGCCAACCCGTCGGATACCACCGGCGTCGCCGATCTCTTCGGGCTCTCTTTGAGTGGTGCAGGACGTGATTTGGTTGTGGGCTCGCCCTATGGAGATCTTGAGGCGATGCCCGACGCCGGGATGGTTTATCAGTTTCGGCTGCCCGTGACTCAAGGGGAGCGATAGCGCATTTTGAGAGGGTGAGGCACGTACAGGCTTCAGGGCCTGCCGTCATCCGATCCTGCGATAGACAGCGCCGGGCTTCTTCGCTATGATCAGAAACATGTCCTTTTCATTACAAGCGTGGCGGAAAGCGCGACAATACTCCATCGTCAAGTTGGCTGCCGAGTCCGGTGTCGAAGGTTCCATCATCGAAGCGATCGAAGGCGGAGATACGGACCCGGCCGTCTCAACGGTGGAAGCATTGGCGAAAGCTCTCGCGATTCCTCCCTCCTGGTTGTACAGTTCCCCTCAGGCTCTTGATTTGCTGTGGGGAGATCCCGACGAAAAAGATTCCCTTTATCCTGACCTTGATTCTCCTGATCCCGTGACCGAACGGATTCTCCTCGGGAGCCAAGCCGAACGGGATTTATACGTGCTCCTCACGGCCCTGCTGCGTCATGGCGAACCCAAACTCCTCCGTGCCGCCGAAGTCAATCTTCGCAGTCTGCTCAAGCAGGCCAAGACGGCGACGGTCCCCTGGCAAACTCGGCCCTCCGGCCATTTTGAACCGCCGAGTGACTGAATGCAGTCAAGGCCGGTGTTTCCTGTTTCTTGCAATAGTCATTTCCTTTTCAATAGGATACGGGGTTACGGTTTTTTGCGTTCTCTCATCCTGCGCGAGAACGAAGTCATTATTCATTCCCGAAGACGTGAAAGAGGAATACGAGATGCCCAAAAAGCGTGGCCTCCGGAATATGAAACCGATTGTGGGTGGGAGAAAAGAACCAACCAACTTTGAAGGGATAAGAGAACCCTTGCTCGCAGAGAAAGGTTCTTCGCAAGAGTTTTCCACGTTGTTTGCCACGTTGGATGAGGAGACCGTTGAGCAAACAGCCGTCTTTCAGAATGAAAGCCTCGACTCCCAAATGAAGACGGAACCCGTGACCCCGGCCGATGAACAAGGAGAAGCGTTGCCGGAAGCCGAGAAAGAAATCGACCTGACTCCCGGTACGGTCAGCAGGATAGATGATCCCGTGCGTTTATATCTCAACGAGATGGCCGGCGTGTCTCTGCTCTCAAGGGAAGGGGAGATCGAGCTGGCGAAGAAGATCGAAGAAGGGAAAGAGGAAATGACGCGGGCGATCGCGGGGATGCCCATGACCCTGCAGACCCTGGAGACGTGGCGGGGCCGGCTCAAGAAACGGGACGTGAGCGTAGGGGAC
>JAJEJG010000007.1 GCA_022828225.1 Nitrospirales bacterium
CCCCTTTGTAAGGGGAGGCCGGGAGGGGTAGAGACGACCGCCCATGGAGCAAGAGGCTTCGCTGTCCTTGGCCAGTCTTGTACGAAGGAAATGTCTCGCCGCTAACCAGTCAATGGAGTTGGATGTTTTGCCGCCGAGGGCAGGGAGCCTTTGGTGGAAGATTGTTCAAACCGCAACCCGTTCACTGAAACGTTCCAATGCCAGTATTCTCCGTTTTGGCTTGAAGACATCTCCACGTCGATGCGGTTGCCGCGATCCACGGAAACGGGACGGTCAATGGGAAAAAAGGCCAGCCCCCAATGCGAAGCTTTTTCACGGGGGCCATTGGAAATAGAAAGACCGGGAATCAATTCGGCGTTGAACCAACCCGCCAGTCCGTGAAGCCACCCCTGCCTTCTTGCATGAATGGTGAAGCCGGCCTTGACTTCCGTCCGAGTCGTTGCCCCGAATTCAATTTCCTGTACGCGCAGAGGATCACCCAGAAACGTTCCTTCGTGCAGTTTCAACGGATGAAAGTTGTTCACCGTCAAATGGCGAACGGGTGAGAAATCGAATCCCTGACACCGGTTCACCCAAAAATCGACCACGTGTTCATAAAACTGAGGCAGTTCGACGGGAACAAGGAACAAGTCTACGCCGTGGGGGATGAGTTTCCCGCCCTTTTTCAGGAAACGATCACGGGCATCGTTCAGCGATCCGAGAATGCCTTCTTCAAACCCAAAGGTGCCCATTGTCTCCGTCACGATGACGTCTGCCGGTTCAGGCAACTCCACGTTGAAAGACGAATCGTTGTAAAACGTAATCCGGTCCTGAAATCCGTTTTTCGCCGCGACGAGTTCGGCAATGTTGATCACGGCTTCGCTCTCTATGGCATACACGTGGCGGGCGCCGGCACGGCACGCGAAAAACGAGAGAATACCCGATCCGCAGCCCACGTCCACCACGACGTCGCCCGGTTTGACAGTGCGGGAAATGGCCTGGCTGTAGGCACCCGTCCGCGTCTCATCAACCAACATCGAAAGGTGATAATTGATAAAATCGGTGTATCTCGTCATCGCGCCCTTGCTCCCCGGGAATGCTTCATGCTTTTGTGACTCAATTCCCCGCCCTTGTCAGCCAACCCCCTCCATCCCCCTTATCAGGGGGACGGTCGAGCACACAGATGACGCCAATCCAAAATTCACAATCCGCAATCAAGAAATTTGCTCAAAGGACGGCTCATACTAGAGCATGGTACACTACCGGGCAAGGCCCTGACATCATCAACCCCGTCTAACGAAACAGCAGAGTCTTTCGGATTATCGAGAACAAATGCAGACTACCTCACAGTCCTGGCGACATTCCCTGCAATCATTCGCACACCCGCGGGTTATCACGATGTTGTTTCTCGGCTTCTCGGCCGGGCTTCCTCTGCTGTTGATTTTTTCCTCGCTCTCATTGTGGTTGCGTGAAGCCGGAGTCGAACGGGCCACCGTGACCTTCTTCAGTTGGGCTGCCTTGGGCTACTCGTTCAAATTCGTCTGGGCCCCGCTCGTGGACAGGCTACCCCTCCCGCTCCTGACTTCGAGGTTGGGACGGCGGCGCGGGTGGATGCTCCTTGCACAGGGGGCCATCATTGCGGCGATTGCCGGCATGGCCTTTACCGATCCTGCCGGAGGACACCTGACCATGATGGCATTGGCGGCCGTACTGCTGGGCTTTTCATCCGCCACGCAGGACATCGTGATCGACGCGTATCGCATTGAATCCGCAGACGTCTCGCTTCAAGCCCTGATGTCATCCACCTATATCGCGGGGTATCGCATCGGGATGCTGGTATCGGGAGCCGGAGCGCTGTTCCTCGCCAGTGCATTCGGGTCCGCGAAGGGAGCCTATGACTATCAGGCATGGCAATGGGCTTATCTCATCATGGCCGCGGCTATGTCTGTCGGCGTCCTCACGACGCTCGTCATTTCCGAACCGGCCGCCCGTGAACAGCCTCAACCATCCAAGTCAACCGGAGATTATGCGGGGATCCTGCTTTTGTTCATCGCGGCCGTCGCCGGATTCATCATGATTTTTCATTATTCGGCCGGAACCGCAGCCGGACTCGGCCGCGCACTGACGGGCATACTCGGTGCCCAAGCCGCCGCGAGCTTCGTGGTCGAAACCGCGCGACTGGGCGCGGGCGTGGCAACGGCATGGCTGATCGCCATACTCCTGATCCGTGCCGGAGTCGTCAACCGGGACATGATGCAGGACACTTATCTCGCCCCGCTGAAAGAGTTTTTCAAACGATACGGGCTGAAATCCGCATTGCTGCTTCTGTTACTCGTCGGGGTTTACAGGATTTCCGATATCGTGTTGGGTGTCATCGCCAATGTATTCTACCAGGACGTGGGATTCACCAAACCGGAAATCGCCGGCGTCGTCAAAACTTTCGGGCTGTTCATGACCATTGCCGGCGGGTTCCTGGGAGGTCTCCTGTCCGTCCGCTACGGCGTGATCCGCATTCTCTTCCTCGGGGCCCTATTGTCCGCCGCCACCAATCTCCTTTTTATTGCGCTGGCCGCAGTGGGCCACGATCTGAATATGCTTTATGTCGTGATTTCCGTCGACAATCTGTCCGCGGGACTGGCCAGCGCCGCGTTCGTCGCCTTTCTCTCCAGCCTCACCAATATCCGATTTACCGCCATGCAATATGCCATTTTCAGTTCGCTCATGACCCTATTCCCCAAAATCCTGGGAGGCTACTCAGGCACGATCGTGGACAACTTGGGCTATGCGAGTTTCTTCACGCTCACCGCACTCCTGGGACTGCCCGTACTCGCACTCATCTGGCAAACACAAAACTATTTGGATCCGCCCGCTGAAATGAACCGGTCGTAAACGGTCGTTCATGCGCTGAACATTGAGACGAAAGTCAGAACAATGCGCCGAACTGTCATTCCTGCGAAAGCGGGAATCCAGCGTCTTTCTCCATCACAAACGAAGACAAAAGATAAGACACTGGATTCCCGATTAAAGATGTCGGGAATGACAGAAGGTGGCATGCGCCACCCTTACTACGTTTCCTCCAAAACAGGGTTGACCAGCGTCCCGATTCGTTCAATTTCAATGGCAACGTTGTCGCCATTTTTGAGAAAGACCGGCGGGTTTCGCGCAAACCCCACGCCTTGGGGAGTGCCCGTCAGGATAACCGTCCCCGGCAACAACGTCGTGCCTTGACTCAAAAAGCTGATCAGTGAGGGAACGTCGAAAATCATATCGGCCGTGTTCGACTCCTGCATGGTTTGGTCATTCAGCACGGTCTTGATCGCCAGCGTATTCGGATCCGGGACTTCATCAGGGGTGACCAGACAGGGACCGAGGGGACAGAACGTATCGAAGGACTTTCCTCTACACCACTGTTTGCCTCCCCCCTCTTTTTGCCAGCGACGCGCGCTGACGTCATTCGCGCAGGTGTACCCCAACACGTAATCAAGAGCGTGCTGCCGTTCAACGTTCTTCGCAGGTTTTCCGATGACCACGGCCAATTCACATTCATAATCGACCTGTTGAGGGGCGACCTTGGGTATCACGATGGGATCGCCGGGATGAACCAGCGCATTCGCCGCCTTGATAAACAGCACGGGATGTTCGGGAAGTTGTGCGCCGGTTTCTTCCGCGTGCCGACGGTAATTCAGTCCTATGCAAAGAATGGTCCGAGGTTCGACCGGAGCGAGCAACTTTCCAATCCGAACGACCCGGTCGGTCACCCGAAAGGTTTCGAATATCGTCCCCTCGATGAGTCGAGCCGATCCCTCGTCCACCCGCTCACCGTAGTGAACGTCCCCTGCATTGTCTTGAAACCGGATGATTTTCATCGAATGTCAGCAAAAAGCTGGGCGGAAGTTTTGGCTATGCTGTCCCGCAACATATTCCTGGTCGAATTGCCTTATGAAAGCGATGTAGTATACCATGCTCACAGTACGTAATCTTAGGCAATACACGGCGTTGCACGTGCGTGCCTTGAAGACCGATGACATGTCTCCTTCACCGAAATCTCTCAAAAATACAAATATGGATGACCTCGCACTGCTGAAAACCGTTCCCCTTCTTTCCTTTCTTCCCGATCCTACCCTTGAAGACATCAGGACCAAGCTGATCGAGCAGCGCTATGAAAAAGACGAGTTCATTTTTCGGGAAGGCGATAAAGCCGAATGGTTTTATTTCCTGAAACAGGGCGCGATCAAATGTTTGAAGTACGCTCCACAAGGAGATGAACTGATACTCAAAATCCTGCTGCCGGGGGAGATGTTTTGCTGCGAGTCCGTCACGTTTGAAGGCGATACGGTCCATCCCGGCAATGCCCAAGCCATGGGACCGACGACCGTGTTAAAACTCAACAGGACGATCTATTTCGAGTGTCTTCATCAGCACCCGCCCGTGACAATGCAAGTCATCAGTTATCTTGGGAACCGCCTCAAGGAATCGCAAGACCTCGCCAAGAGCCTTGCGCTTGACCCGGCTGAAACCCGGCTGGCCTCATTATTGTTGCGGCTTGCTGAAAAACTCGGCGTTAAGGAACCTGGCGGCGTGTATATCGGGATCCAGCTCACTCGACAGGAGATAGCGCATATGATTGCCGTGACGGAAGAAACCGCGGTTCGTATATTGACCCGATTTAAAGAACAGGGTGTTCTTCTCGCCCATTCCGGCAAAAAACTCATCATTGCCGACATGGACTCCTTGAGCAAGCTTGCTTCGTGAAGTCCCAGGTTCCGTTCTTCACTCGGCTATCCTCTCCTTTCGCTGATTCCTTCCAATAAAAAAGTTACAGGAGTTGATCCATATCAATTTTTTGGTGACGCAAAATTGCGACAATATGTACCCCCTGACTAAAGGATGCACACGTCAAATGTGCCTCTGCCGTTGTTGAAACACTCAGAGTAGACATTCATTCCGAAATCCGGAACGACCGTCAGTAAGGCAAAACGCTTCAGGAACCTCTGCTTTATTGTGATAGCGGGATGCAGGGCAAGGCGTCCCGGAGCGAAACCCGAGGCTTATCAGAGAGATAGGTGAGGGTTGAGCGAGGACACAACGCGGCCATGCGCCCGATAGTGCACTAAATCAGAGGTTCCTTCATTTACCAACTCAAGGAGGTTGCATAATGCAGCAGGAATTGTCTCGTAAAGCACGGATTCGTAGCGCATGGATTGTCGCCCTGTGCCTGACCGGTTGTCCGGTTCTGGCATCCGCGGAAACCATCAAAGCTCAACTCTCGACGGCGCCGAACGTTCCGCCGCCCATCACCCGGACCAAACCGGCTACGGTCGTGGTCGAGATGACGGCGAAAGAATACGTCGGAACGATCGGCGAGGGGGAAAAATATAAATTCTGGAGTTTCAACGGTACGGTGCCCGGTCCCATGATCCGGGTTCGGGTGGGCGATACCGTACAAATCCATTTGACCAACGCCAAGGACAGCACCGAAAGTCATAACATCGACTTCCATGCGGTCAACGGACCGGGCGGCGGCGCCGTGAAACTGAACACCGAACCCGGGGAAAAGACCGGGCTGAGTTTCAAGGCGATCAACCCCGGGCTCTACGTGTATCACTGCGCTACCGCGTCGCCGTCGATCCCGGCACACATTGCCAACGGCATGTACGGCATGATCCTGGTGGAACCGGAAGGCGGCCTGCCGCCCGTGGATAAAGAATTCTACGTCCTGCAGAGCGACTTCTATACCAAGAAAGGGAAAGGCGACGTCCTCGAATACGATCATGAAAAAGGGCTGGCCGAACACCCGACCCACGTCGTCTATAACGGCATGGCCGGTTCCCTGGTGAAAAATCCGCTCAAAGCCGAGGTCGGCGACAAGATCAGGATTTTCTTCGGCAACGCCGGCCCCAACCTAGTCTCGTCGTGGCATATCATCGGCGAAATCTTCGACAAGGTCTGGACCGAAGGGTCGCTCACGACTCCGCCCCTGGAAAACGTGCAGACCACGCTGGTGCCGGCTGCGGGATCTTCCGTCGCGGAATTTACCGTCGAAGTCCCGGGCACGTACATCTCGGTAGATCACTCGATCTATCGTATTGCGAAAGGCGCTTTGGGTTTGCTGGAGGTGAAGGGGAAAAAGAACCCCGACGTCTATAAAGGCCTTGAGTAAACCGGCCAAAGACAGTCAAGAACTGCCAGTCGGGACAGATTGGAAGTGACTTTTAAGCAATAAGAGGGTTATTTCGGGGCCTTAATACTTCATCCCTGCCCCACCCGGTCGGAACGCGACCCCCTATTGATGAAGGCGAGGGCGGCTTTCCTCCAAGCCCTCGCCGGCCGGGTCCGCCATGCAGGTTGGATTAGCGTAGCGTTATCCAACAATTCCCTTAGCTCTTCCAAAACAGTTCGTATTCGCGCAAGTGCGTGAGGGTTTTCAGATCCGGCAATCGGTCCAAAAAAACGCGGCCATTCAAATGATCCACTTCATGCTGGATTACGCGGGCGAAAAACCCTTCGGCGTCCACTTGCACGGCTTCCCCTCGTCGATTGAGGCCATTGACCTTCACCCGTGTCCAACGCGGCACGAGCCCGCGTAAATCCGGCACGCTCAAACAGCCTTCCCAACCGTCTTCCGTGGTCTCCGCGTGTTCCATGATGACGGGATTGATCAACACCATAAGCGGCACGGCCGGCTGGTTCGGATAACGCGGATTCTCCGGCGACACCTCGATCACGATGATCTGTTTGGACACGTGGACCTGCGGCGCGGCAATGCCCACGCCATGGGCGTCCCGCATGGTTTCCACCATGTCATCGATGAGTCGCTGGATCTCCGGCGAATGCAATTCCTCCGAAGAAACCGGTTCGGTTCCCTGCCGAATCTTCGGATGGCCCAGCCTGGTGATTTTTAACAACGACACGCTAATTTCTCCTTTGCACCTTCACCTTAATTCTCTCCCATCAAGGCAGAGGAAATAAAGAGCGATAATGACCTACTGCATTCTTCCGGGCGGCAGCATCAAGCATTGTAGCCTGGGCAGATCTCATATTTCTTTTAAACAGGCGCAGACCTGTCCAAACAGCAAAGAAAGGGAAAGCCAAAAACCAAAGACAAAGACACTGGATCCTCGATTAAAAATGTCGAGGATGACAGAAGGAGGGGCAAAGAAGAGAAAGAAGAGGCTCGTCTGCCGGGTTTCATTGACTTGTTTTGAAGTCGCATGATACCTTGCCGGTCATGAAAAAACCTTGTTATTCAATAAGTTTTGACCAATTCCGCCAATTGGCCGCGATGGGCAACCTAGTGCCCGTGTATCGCGAAATCCTGGCGGATCGAGAAACGCCGGTCAGTGCGTTTTCGAAAATCAACACCGGCCGGACGGCGTTCCTGTTTGAAAGCATCGAAGGCGGTGAGCGCTGGGCCAGGTATTCCTTTCTGGGTAGCAGCGCCACGCAAGTGCTATGGGAAGAGGACGGCAGCCTCTGCGTCAAAAGAGGGCGCAAAACCGAAACCCTTCCGTTAGGAGACAATCCATTAGACCATATCCGGACGATCCTGTCGGAGTTTCAGCCGGTACGGGTACCCGACCTCCCTCGCTTTGTCGGAGGCGCCGTTGGTTACCTGGGATACGACGTCGTGCGATTTTTCGAACCGATTCCCGCGTATCCCAAGGATTCCGCCCGGCTGCCCCTGTTCGCCTTCTTCGTGACGGATACGCTTTTGATCTTCGACAACGTACGCCATACGATCAAAGTCGTGGCCAATGCACATATTGCGTCTGCCAGGAAATCGGACGTCAGGTCCGCCTACGTGGATGCCACGGGCCGGATCGAAAAAATGATCGCGAAGCTCAAGACCCCGTTGCGGCATCGGCCCTCCGCCACGCGTCGTCACGTTCCTCGCTTCACCTCCAATATGACTCAGACCACGTTTGAAAAAATGGTGATGCGGACCAAAGAGTACATTCAGGCCGGCGATATCGTGCAGGCCGTGGTTTCCCAACGCTGGCAGACCAAAATTCGGACGTCCCCTCTGGAAATCTATCGCGCGTTGCGGGTCCTCAATCCGTCGCCGTACATGTTCTATCTCCGGGTGGCGGGCGTCGAATTGGTGGGATCCTCACCGGAAATCCTGGTCCGGTGCGAAGAAGACCAAGTCGTCGTCCGGCCGGTCGCGGGAACCCGAAAGCGCGGGGCCGCGGTCGCGGAAGACCTAGCGCTGGCCGATGAACTGTTGGCCGATGCCAAGGAACGGGCCGAACACGTCATGCTGGTCGATTTGGGACGGAACGACGTCGGTCGCGTGGCGCAAACGGGCACGGTCGCGCTTGATCCGTTCATGGAAATCGAACGATACTCTCACGTCATGCACATTGTCTCGCAGGTGACGGGTACGCTCTCTCCCGGCAGAGACGCCTATGACGTGATGAAGGCCTGCTTCCCGGCCGGCACGGTCTCGGGAGCGCCGAAGATCCGCGCCATGCAGATCATCGAAGAACTCGAACCCACGGAACGGGGCCCCTACGCCGGCGCCGTGGGCTATTTCAGTTTCTCGGGCAATATGGATACCTGCATCAACATTCGAACTATTGTTTTTAAAGGCCGGGACGCGTTTATTCAGGCCGGGGCTGGAATCGTGGCCGATTCGGACCCGACCAAAGAATACGAAGAAACGTGCAACAAGGCCCGCGCCATGATGCGCGGCATCGAAATGGCCGAAGAGGGGTTGGAATAATCGCATGTTGCTTATGATCGACAATTACGACTCCTTTACGTACAACCTGGTCCAGTACCTGGGGGAACTGGGTGCCGAGATTAAGGTGTATCGAAACGACAAAATCACGATGGATGAAATTACGGAACTGGATCCGAAACGCATTGTGATTTCTCCCGGTCCGTGTACGCCCAACGAGGCGGGCATTTCCGTGGAGGTCATCAGGCAATTTGCCGGGCGCGTTCCGCTGTTGGGCGTCTGCCTCGGGCATCAATCTTTGGCCTTTGCCTTCGGCGGTGAAATCATTCGCGCCGATCGCCTGATGCACGGCAAAACGTCGCTGGTCGAACACGACAATCAAACGATTTTCGAAGACCTGCCCAACCCGTTCGAAGCCACGCGGTACCATTCGCTGATCGTCAACAAGGCAACTCTGCCAAGTGATTTTGAAATTTCGGCGCTGACGGAGGAAGGCGAGATCATGGGCCTCCGGCATCGGCCGACCGGTGCGGAAGGCGTACAGTTTCATCCCGAATCCATCCTCACGAAAGCCGGCATGGACCTGTTGCGAAATTTTCTTGAACTCAAATCTGGGAATGGCAAACAGCTCACGGCATAAACTCTACCTCCCCTATCCCCTCCCCTTCGACAGGCTTCCTTCGACTACGCTCAGGACAGGCAGGACAGGCTTACAAAGGAGGGGGACGAGAGAAAATGATGGTGAGGCAAACGCGAGCGAGAACCGGTGCCCCAGTTCGGCGATGGTGCGGCTGACGGCCGGCTGCGAGGTGTGGCACTCCGTGGCGACGGCACTGAAGCTCAGGTGCCGGGCGACGCTCTCGAAAATACGCAGGGTGCGTATGGCCGCCCGATGTCACGGCTGGAAGAACAGGCGGCGCATCGGGAAACTCGTGAGGTGCGGCATTGCCCGTACCGGTTGCCGGAGGAATCCGGTGCGGATCGATTCAATTCAATTGATTCAATCAATCCACGCATTCCAACAACGAAAATGAGGTCCCTCCAGGATGCCCAAAGCACAAGTAATCCGTGAACTCGGCCCTCCCGAAAATATGCAGTGGGAAGAGTGGCCTGTGTCTGACCCGCAACCGGGTGAAGTCCGCCTGAGGCATACGGCAATCGGCGTGAACTTCGCCGAGACCTATCATCGCAGCGGGCGTCATCACCCCTGGCCTGCTCCTTCCCTTCCATTCGTACTGGGAATTGAAGCCGTTGGGATCGTCGAAGGTCTCGGCTCCAACGTCACGAATTTCGAGATTGGGCAACGGGTCTGTTATTCAAGACGCCCTCTTGGGAGTTACGCGGAGGTTCGAAACTATCCGGCCGAAAACTTGTTGCATGTACCGGAACACTTGAAGGACCGGGATGTGGCGTCGCTACTGCTAAAGGGCTTGACGGCGCAATACCTGCTCACGCGTACCTACAGCGTTCAACCCGGTGACACGATCGTTGTTCATGCTGCTGCAGGAGCGACCGGGCTGATCTTGTGCCAGTGGGGCGCGGCGCTTGGAGCAACCGTAATCGGCACCGTGAGCACGCAGGCGAAGGCGGAAGCAGCGCAGGCGGCGGGATGCCACATTCCGGTTGTCCGCGGCAAACAGGATTTCGTTGAAGTCGTACGGGAAGCCACGGACGGCGAAGGCGCCGCGGTAGTGTACGACTCTATCGGCAAGGCTACGTTTCAGCAGTCGCTTCGCAGCCTGCGTCCTTTAGGGGTTTGTGCCCTTGTGGGACATGCCTCCGGTCGCCCCGATCCGGTGGACGTCACCAAGGACCTGGCGTTGCGAGAATCTATTTTTATCACACGGCCAGGCGTAACGTACTCCATCAAGAAGCGCGCTGACCTGGAACGATCAGTAAAATCGTTGTTCGAAGCGATCAGCCAGGGAATCATTAAGGCCAGGGTAAACTACGAGATTCCGCTGAAGGATGCCGCCAAAGCCCATCGAGCCATAGAGAGTGGACAGACTTCGGGCGCCACGGTGTTGCTGCCTTAAGTTGGCCGCTACAACAGCGCCCAGGCAAGCTCCCTGGCATCCTTCTGCGTTTCCACCAATCGATCATGGGGGATCCGGTCGAGGACGCCGAAGGCGTAGAGCGTTCTGCGGATACGATCCGTCACACCGCAGGCAACGATCTCGGTGTTGGTCTGTTTCGCGCGATCGAGGAGTAGGGCGAGCATGTGTGCCGAGCTGTCATCGACGTGGGTGGTGTCGGAAAGATCGAAAATGACGACCTCGTGATCGCGGATGTCCCGGCTGATGGATTGGATCAGCTTGAGTGAGGACGACACCGTGAATGTGCCGCGAAAGGCCAGTAGCCCTATTCGCGCTTCATAGTCGTCTGCGTCAACACTGAATAGGGCGTCGAGGAGGGGTGTCGAAATCACGCTGTCGAGCTCGAGGGCTTCGAGTTGCGCGGCATTGACGACGTTAGCGGCAATGACCCCGAACAGGATCGCGAAGAGCGGGTCGATGAAAATCGTCATGCCCATGGTCACCAACATGACCGTGGAATGGTGGACGTCCACGCCGCGAATCTTCGACAGGAAGGAGAAGTCGATGAGCTGCCAGCCTACGAGCATGACGATCGCGGAAAGCGCCGCCAGTGGCAGCGGCGCAACGTAGCCGGCGAGGCCCAGAATGAGCCCCGCGACGATGACTTGGCAGATAATGCCCGCGACAACGGTCTTTCCGCCGAAGCGGCGCGAAGTCATGGTGGCGATGTTCGCGCTGCCGGGCAGAACGCCTACGATACCCGCGGCGACGTTGCCAAGGCCAAGACCGAACAGCTCACGGTTCGGGTTGTGCTGCGATCCGGTCAAGGTGTCGGCGGTCAGCGCCCACATCAGACTATAGACCGAGCTGATGAGGGCAACGATCACCGCCGGCCCGACCGCTTTCGCCAGGAACTCGAGGGATGGCGCCTCCAGAACGGGGGTAGGCAGACCGGTTGGCACGGGCCCCAGCGGATCGACGCCCGGAATGAACCGCGACATGAGCCAGCCGATCGCGATGACCGCGAGCGCCGGCGGCAGATACTTGCCCACCCTCGCCGGCCACGCGGCCAGCAATGCAACCCCGCAACCGGCGACCAGGAGGTCGCTCATACCGAGATCGAGCAGCTTCTGTATCTGCGTCCAGAGAAGCAGTACCCCGATGCCGGACATGAACCCCGTGAGCACGATATGCGGGACGTAGGAGACGAAGCGCCCGACCCCAACGAGCCCGAGGGCAATCTGGACGGCGCCCGCCATGACGATGACGACACAGAGTTCCGGAAGGGTGAAGTCGTTGCCCGCGACCAATGTGGCGGTGACAACCGCCAGCGCGGCGCTGGGACCGCTCACCAAGGCGCGTGTGCCGCCGCACAGCGCCGCTATGATCCCGACGAACACGCCGCACCAGAGTCCCGCGAGGGGACCCATGCCGGAGATGTACCCGAGCGCCATGGCGGTCGGGATATACGACGCCGACAGCGTGATGCCGGCCCTCAGATCCCCCCAAAAGATTGCAGGTGCATACGGCGGCCGGTGCGCGTTCCGCAAGGTGTTCAGCATCTGCGGTTTCCAGTGAGAGTTCGCGCGCGATCCGAGCATCGCAAGAAAAGTACAGGGAAATCCACGATTCGCTCCGTGAAGCGAACAGCTACTTCACTTGGCACGAAACCTGTTTGCGGGTCGTTTCGTCCATGTTACCGGAAGCATTTCGCGAAAAGAAAGGTGGGCCGGCCTCGGGTGTCAACCGGTGGGTTCCATGGCCGTGGAGCCTAACGCAGGGCGGACCAGGCGACGGGAAGCATGAGTTCTACCCGTGCGTCCTCCACGTAATGCGTGATTTCCTTGTGAATGCGCGACCACTCGGCGTCGGCAACCATTGCCGACCTTCGCTCTTTGCGCGCGGCCATCGACGGGTACGCGACCATGTGGGAAAACTCGTCCAGCGTACCGATCTCGGTGGTCCACATACCGATGTCGTGGACGTAGCCCGCGCGCGTGGGAATTGCCTCGGTCATGAGTTCCGCGAGTTTGGGCGCGTTCGCTAGGGTCGTGCGGTAGTATCGGTACTCGTACACGTTGCCGGTGCCTTCCGGCGCCTTCAGCGGCGTGAGCGGGGTCATAACGCGCGAGTCCCGGCGCAGGACGCAGGCGGAAAGGCTGAGCAGGTATTGTTCCGTCCACCGGGAGTCCTTCGCCAGCGCTTCCAACATCTCCTGTCGCTGGTTCAAATCCTGGTACGACCATAAATTCCAGACGCGATTCAGCAAGCCGATCTCGCTGACCCAGGCGCCTTCCAGCGTACCAAGGTCCGGGCGCGCTATCTCCTGTGCCGACTGATTCTCGGCAAGCATTTCTGTCAGTGCGCCGGACTTCACGGCGAAGGTTTGAAGTTCGTGGATCATGTGATCTCTCCCAACGTGTCGGGGTTCGTTGATGCGGCCTTGCTGTTGGCGCCGCCGCCGTCTGAATTTCGGGCTGGAATTCCAACCTACCACAGCGCAGGACACCGGTCAATGCTGTCAATTGCCGCTGGTCACCGTTGACATGCGATATACTTTGCGGCCACCTTTTCGGTGACTTCCAAACCTCAATGCCGACAGGCTCCCAGGGAGATTTTCACATGAAAAAAATTTTAACATCTGCGTTTCTGCTGACAATTGTTGCTTTGCCCATATGGCTTTCCGGTTACGACAAGGCCGTCACGGTAACGTCCGATGACGAAGTGCCTCGGATTGTGAGCGAAGAGATTCCCATCGGTGTAGTCGTAGCACTAACGGGACATCACGCCGAACCGTATGGGCTCCCAATGCAACGCGGCTTTGAATTGGCACGAGAAGAGATCAACAACCGCGGCGATGTAAGGCTTGCGTTCATAACCGCGGACGATATGAGCACCCCGGACGGGGCGAAGGCAGCGGTACGGCACCTGGTCAATCAGAAAGTACCTGCTATCGTCGGGCTTGCCATCTCGACACACCTCAAGGAGGCGGCTCCGATTGCGCAGGAGAACAGGGTCATAGCTTTCAGTTCCGTCTCCTCCGCCGCAGGATTGGGCGGAATCGGGGATTTTGTCTTCCGCACCAGTCTCGCCACGAATATCAGCATTCCCAGCGGTGTGATGGCGACCCAAGAGAAGCTCGGCTATAAGAGAGTGGCAACAATATACGATAGGGCTGATCTCTACTCCAGGAGCAGCAATGAAGTATTAAGGACAGTGCTTGCGGAAAACCGGGTCGAGATCTTGACTGAAGAAGCTTTCAGAACCGGTGATACGGATTTTTCCCGGCAGTTGTCGCGCATAGTGGAGATGAACCCGGACGCGTTATTCGTCTCTGCACTTTCTCAGGAAATAGCTGCGGTCCTCGCCCAGACGTCCGAGCCTCGGTTTCCGGACACCATTCAGGTCATAGCTCCGGATTTGACCATGGTCGAAGTCCAAGAGGCAGGTCACGGTGCCGAAGGCGCAATAGGTTTTATCGGATGGTCCAGGATGTCCGACGCCCCTGGAAACCAAGCCTTTGTTCGGAATTACCGTGCAAAATACGGTATCGATCCTGAACCGTGGGCGGCGCAGTCATATGCAACTCTCCATGTTCTCGCCAATGCGATCAAGACGGCACAATCGGCGGATCCGACCGCCATCCGTGACGCACTCGCCCGGACGAAAGACCTTCCGACCATTATGGGCAGGTCAGGACATTTCTCTTTCAATCCTGACGGGGACGCTCTTTATGACCAGATTCTGGTAGTCGTCAAGGACGGAGAACTCGAGTTTCTTGAATGATCCGAAGTCGCTACGCTCCGGTTAATTCTTGAGTAACGTCAATTTGCATAAGTTAGCCCGCTCCACCCCGGCGACCCGCCGGCACATCAAGACCGCCCCCAAAAGCGCCGCCGCCTTGGCCCAATAACTCGGGGTCGCCGTGACCACTATCTATAAGTGGAAGCGCGCCGGCCGCATCCACGAGGGCTCCCATGGCCGGCACCACCTGCATGCCGGCACGTCTCCCGAACAGCAAGCCCTCATTGCCCCAATCGGTTTCAGAGCCACGCCGAGCGGAATACGTTTATCACGCAGCTCGTGGACAATTATAATCGGACTCGGTTAAAGTGCCTCAACCATCAGGTTCCTTTACAACCGTTGCAGAATCACACGGGACAGGACACTTTGCAAGGAGGGGAACGAGAGAAAATGATGGTGAGGCAAACGCAAGCGAGAGCCGTCTTTTTCCTCCCCTTTGCAAGGGGAGGTCAGGCGGGGTAGAGGCCCATAGCATGAGGCACGGACAACGAACACAATTGGTGGAGCGTCAGTGAGAAAACGAGGAAACCCAACATGATCAAGGACGCGCTCACAAAATTGGTTGACGGCATCAACCTGACGGAAAAAGAAGCCTATGACGTCATGTTGGAAATCATGCAGGGGGCAACCTCCGAACCCCAAATTGCCGCCTACCTCATGGGCCTTCGGATGAAAGGCGAAACCGTCGAAGAAATCACGGGCTCGGTCAAAGCCATGCGTGAAATGGCCGTGCGGATCCACGTGGGAGATCCTTATGTCGTGGATACCTGCGGGACCGGCGGCGATCGATCCAATACGTTCAACATTTCCACCGCGACCGCGTTCGTGGTTGCCGGAGGAGGCATCACCGTTGCCAAGCATGGGAACCGGTCGGTGTCTTCACGGTCCGGAAGCGCGGACGTGTTGGCTGCCATGGGCGTCAAGATCGACCTTCCTCCGGAACGCGTGGAAGCCTGCGTCAATGAAATCGGCATCGGTTTCTTGTTCGCACCGCTCTACCACGGAGCCATGAAGCATTGCGCCAAGCCTCGCTCCGAAATGGGCGTGCGAACGCTGATGAACATCATGGGCCCATTGTCCAATCCCGCCGGCGCCGGCATCCAAATCCTGGGCGTGTACGATCAGGCCCTGACGGAAAAACTGGCCCAGGTCCTTATCCGTTTGGGGACCCAACATTGTTTCGTCCTGCACGGCAAGGACGGATTGGACGAAATCACCTTGACCGACTTCACTTACGTGTCCGAAGGCAAAGCCGGACGGATTTCCAGTTATCACATGACTCCGGAAGATTTCGGATTGACCCGGGTGAATCCGAAAGACCTGCGCGGCGGAACTCCCGAGGACAATGCCGCCATCATCCAGGAGATTCTCAAGGGGCATCGTAGCGCCAAACGGGACGTGGTCCTCATGAATGCCGCTCCGGCGTTTGTGGCCTGCGGGAAAGCCAAGAACCTGAAAGATGGGTTCGCCCAAGCCGCGAGTGTACTGGATAGCGGTGCCGCGCATGAAAAGTTACAGAAACTCGTCCGGTTCTCCAATGAGGAGACAGCATGATCCTGGACCGCATCCTGGAACATAAAAAGGCTGAACTTCGCCGAAAGCAAAGCCGCGGATACCTGGCCGAACTCAAGGGGAAAATAGCCGACCGCCCCGCGCCGTCCGGCTTTGTCAACGCCTTGGAGGAAGCCTGTACACCCGACTCTCCTGCCCTGATTGCGGAGGTCAAGAAAGCTTCTCCCAGCCAGGGATTGATGCGCCCGGAATTTGCAGACCTGTTCGACCCGGTCGGCATTGCCAACACGTATAAGGAACACGGGGCGGCGGCGCTCTCGGTGTTGACGGATCAGGAATTCTTTCAAGGTCATTTGGATCACTTGGCCAACGTCAAGGACCGCGTGGGGCTGCCGGCGCTGAACAAGGAATTCATGATCGAAGACATCCAGTTCTACGAAGCACGCGCCCATGGAGCCGATGCCGTCCTGCTGATCGTGGCGGCCCTGGATCGGATTCAGCTTGAAGATTTCTATTCAATAGCCAAGGGCTTGGCGCTCGACGTACTGGTGGAGACGCACAATGAATCGGAAGTTGACAGGACCTTGGAACGAATCCCCGACGCGACCCTGATCGGCATCAACAACCGGGATTTGAAAACCTTCTCGACCGATCTCTCGGTGACCCAACGGCTGGCCCGCCGGATTCCGTCCGAAAAAGTCATCGTCAGCGAAAGCGGAATCCATAAACGCGAGGACGTCGTGCAGATTCTGGAAGCCGGAGTCAAGGCCATGCTGGTGGGTGAATCCCTGGTTCGAGCCGATGATATTGGCGCCAAGATTCAGGACCTTCGGGGAACGGCCGGACAGAAAGATGAAGCCTCTCAGCCCGTTCAAGGAACCCGCTGGATTTAACCGCGACGTTCAGATCCTCAAGTCATGGCTCTGCCAAAAATCAAAATCTGTGGCATCACGAACCCGATCGACGCCTTGCAGGCCGTCGACGCGGGGGCCGATGCGCTCGGGTTTGTCTTCTACAAGCAAAGCCCTCGCCACGTGAATCTGAACGTGGTCAAGTCCATTGTGGTCGATTTACCGCCATTCGTGTTGCCGGTCGGGGTATTCGTCAATGAGGAACCCGAAAAGGTGCGCACGACTATGGACGAATGCGGGTTGGCGCTCGCGCAAATTCATGGCGACGAATCAGCCGAGTATTGTGAATCGCTGGGACGTCCGGTCATCCGGGGGATCAGGCTTCGAGACCGCAACACCTTGTTCGCCATGGCCGAGTACAAGGGACGATCGCGCGTTCGCGGATTCGTCCTGGATGCCTTTTCAACGACAGCCTATGGAGGGACCGGCAAAACCGCAGACTGGAACCTTGCTACGGAGGCAGCTCAATCGTTTTCTTTCTTGCTGGCCGGAGGGCTCACCGCGGAAAACGTCCGGGAGGCGATCCGAACCGTGCAACCGTACGGCGTGGACGTCAGCAGCGGCGTCGAAGCCGGTCCGGGCAAAAAAGACCCGGCCAAAGTCACGGCCTTCATCCAAGCCGTCAAACTTGTCTCATCGTAAATCAAGCCGCTATATTGCAAACCGTAACTCATCGCTTAGGCAACGGCTCTACCTCCCCAATCCCCTCCTTACCCTTCGACTCCGCTCAGGGCAGGCAAAGGAGGGGAACAAAAAGAGAAGGTTGGCCTTGTCCCTCCCCTTTGTAAGGGGAGGTCAGGAGGGGTAGAGCTAAACCCACATAAGATACAGGTAACGAATACCATACGGACTCACAAGAGTCCTTTTACTAACAACAAGAAGACTCATGGCACGCGTTCCCCTTAAAAAGAGCCGGTTCGGCGAATATGGAGGGCAGTACGTTCCCGAGACCCTCATGCCCGCCATCACGGAACTGGAACACGTCTATGCAAAACTTCGGACAGACCGCAGTTTCCAAAAAGAATTTCACGAATGTCTGAAACAATACGTCGGGCGTCCCACGCCGCTGTACTTCGCCAAACAACTCACCAGGACGTTGGGCGGAGCCAAAATCTATCTCAAGCGGGAAGACCTCTGTCATACCGGCGCGCACAAGATCAACAACACGGTGGG
Organism: Nitrospirales bacterium; assembly: GCA_022828225.1. Lineage (GTDB taxonomy): Bacteria > Nitrospirota > Nitrospiria > Nitrospirales > UBA8639 > Bin75. Next base: position 18,099 of record JAJEJG010000007.1, read on the forward strand.
CCAGGCATTGCTGACCAAACGCATGAAAAAGCGGCGAATCATCGCGGAAACCGGCGCAGGGCAACACGGCGTGGCGGTTGCGACCATTGCCGCCATGTTCGGGTTGGAAGCGGAAGTGTACATGGGGACCGAAGACATGGCGCGCCAGGCGCTCAACGTGTTTCGCATGCGATTGCTCGGAGCCAAAGTCACGGGCGTGGACGCGGGCAGCCGGACCCTCAAGGACGCCATCAGCGAGGCCATGCGTGATTGGACGACAAACGTGCGGACCACGCATTACCTGCTGGGCTCCGTGCTGGGCGCGCATCCCTACCCGATGATGATCCGGGATTTTCAATCAGTAATCGGACGGGAAGCCCGGCGACAAATCATGGCCGCCGAAGGCAAACTCCCGCATTGCCTGGTGGCCTGCGTCGGAGGCGGCAGCAACAGCATCGGCCTGTTCTACCCGTTCATCAAGGATGCGCGGACTCAAATGGTCGGGGTGGAAGCCGGAGGGATGGGCTTGACCAGCGGCAAACATGCCGCTCGATTTGCCGGCGGCGTGCCTGGCGTACTGCACGGAACGATGACCTACCTGCTCCAGGACCGGCACGGCCAGATCAACGGCACGCACTCGGTATCGGCCGGGCTCGATTATGCCGCGGTCGGACCCGAACATGCCATGCACCATGACTCGGGTCGCATTCACTATACCTCGGCGACCGATCAGGAAGCCCTGGAAGCCTTCGATCTCTTGTCTCAAGAGGAAGGGATTATTCCCGCACTGGAAAGCGCGCATGCCGTGGCGGAAGTCATCAAACGGGCGCCGAAGATGAAGAAAAATGAAATCCTGATCATGAACCTGTCGGGCCGCGGGGACAAAGACGTCAACCAGATTGCCCAGATGCGGGGCATCCAACTCTGATCATGTCTGCTCCTTCCAATCGCATCACCGCCACGTTCGATCGTCTTCGCCGGCAAGGGGAAAAGGCGCTGATCCCCTATATCATGGCCGGGGACCCTTCACTGGCTGAAACCGAAACCCTGGTGGTGGCTCTGGAAAAGGCCGGAGCCGACCTCATTGAACTCGGCGTCCCGTTTTCCGATCCCATTGCCGACGGACCCGTGATCCAAAAAGCGGCTGAACGCGCGTTGCGGACAGGTACCTCGCTGCGCGGAATTTTACAGTCCGTCAAGTCCTTGCGAACCAAAACCCAGGTCCCGCTCATTCTGATGGCCTACTACAACACCATCATGGCCATGGGGGAACGGGAATTCTGCGACGCAGCGGTTCGGGCCGGGGTCGATGGCGTCATCATCCCGGACATGCCGCCTGAAGAAGCCGACTCGTTGCAACGAACCTCCGCGGAAAAAGGGCCTTGCCTGATCTTTCTGCTCGCGCCGACGAGCACCACTGCGCGCAAAGCCGAAGTCATCAAACGCACCAGCGGATTCATTTATTACGTCTCCATTACCGGAATCACCGGAGCGAAACTGCGGGACCAAGATTCCATCAAACGCAACGTGTGCGCCCTCCAGAAAAAAGCCAAGAAACCCGTAGCCGTGGGATTCGGCATTGCCACCCCCGACGATGCCCGGCAAATCGCGGCTTTCTCGGACGGCGTCATCGTGGGCAGCGCCCTTGTCCGCAAAATTGAAGAACTCCAACACTCTCCCGATTTGATCCACGGAGTCAGCCGGTTCACGGCCGGACTGAAAGCCGCCCTCTCCGGTAACGGCAGCAAGTAACACTTTCGCGTTCTTCCTTCTGTCATTCTCGACGCTTGTCCCCGACATTCTTAATCGGGGATCCAGTCCATCTATGAGAATCCAGTGTCGTTTCTTTCTTTTTCGTGCGTACGGCAACGACGCTGGATGCCTGATCGGAGTCGGGGATGACAAGAAAAGACAAAGGCAAAGACGCTGGATGCCCGATCGAGCCGGGCATGACAGTACTCAGAACCCCCAGCCCACCTGGAGCCGCAGCCCCTGGTTGACCGGCTGGGAGCCCCGGGATTCCTGGCGCGCGCCTTCGAGGCTCACCGCCAGCCCCGTGGCCCGGCCGCCCGTCACGCGCAGCCGCATCCCCACCCGGTACGTCCGGCTCTGCCCGTCCGCCAGTACCGTCCCCGCGTAGGGCGTCACCAGCCCCGTGTCGAAGAGCGGCAGGCCATAGCCCACGTCCGCGGCCAGCCGGCCGCCCGGGGTACGGGAGGCCCCCTGCGGCGCCAGCCCCGCGGTGGTCTGCCGCGACCACAGGCCTTCTACGCCGCTCCCGGTCGCGCCCCACGCCGGCGCCAGGGTCAACGAGAGCCCCTGCCCCGCGGCGCCCGGCGCCACCCGGATCGTGCCGCTCGCTCCCCATTCGTCATAGTCCTCGTCCTCGTGCGCCACCAGGCCCCGCACCGCGGCGTCCACCGTCAACCCGAGGGCCGGGTCCGCGTACTGCACCCGGCCGCCCACTTCCAGCCCGAAGCCCGTCTCCGCGTCGCCCCAGTCATGCCGCAGGCCTACTTCCACGGTCGGCGTCAGGGTGCGCCCTTCCGCCCACGTCATGCCCCGGCTGCCTTCCAGGATCACCCGCAACCGGTGCGCGTCGGCCTCCGATGCCGCCAGGGTCTCCGTCGCCCCCCTCACCGCGTCCGAGGTCGTCCGGGTCATCTGGACGTCCGTGCGCGTGGCGAGTTGGAGGCCGCCGCTGTCGTCCGGCGCCAGCAGCAACCCCCGGCCCCCGAACGCTCCCATGACGAAATTGGTGTCCGTCTCCAGGGTCGCGCCGGGGCGCAGGGCCACCTCCACCTCGCCCCAGCCGTAGCCCAGCAGGCCCCACACATCCAGCCGGTCCGTGACCGCGTACCGCAGGTAGGGATGCAGGCTCGTCAGGGTCGACTCCAGGTCCCCCTGGCCGTTGGCGTCCAGGCCCGGCATGGCATACCCGCCGTCCCCCCGGCTGTGCGCCACCGCGACCCCGGCGAGCCACCGGTCCCAGGTCCCGTCCACCCCCACGGTCCCCGTGAACACGTCCCCGTCTAAGGTCACGTCCCCGTCGCGCCCGGCGAACCGGGTGCCGGCGAACCGGCCCCAGGCCGTCAGGCGCGGCTGCGAGGAGTCAGCCTCAGCCGCGCCCAACGCCAGCCGGAAGGAAGTGCCCAGCAGCACCCGGCGGAGCGTGAAGGTCTGGCCGACGTTCAGCGTGCGGCTCCGGCCCAATCGGGGGTCGCCCGCGGGGCCGTCCAGCCAGGGATCCCACCCCGGCCGGCCCCAGGGCCCGGCCTCGCCGCCCGCGGGGCCCGAGCCGCCCGGGCCTATCCCCAGTACCCGGGCGACTTCTGCCAGCACGGCGGTCACCGAGTCACGCTCGGCTCCGCCGGGCGGCGCCCCCGCACCCGGTCCGCGCCCACCACGGGAGCGGGCCGGCTGGCCCGTCGGCTCGGTGGCAGCCCCGTCCGTCGCAGACCCTGCTGCAGCAACGGGGGGACGCCCCGGCCCCACGGCCTCCGCCGCATCCGAGTCAGGCGGGGCCGCGTCCCCGTCCCGGGTGCCCAGCGGCAGCCGGTAGCCGCCCACCATCACATAGGACTCCAGCCCCGGCGGCGCCCGCAGCCGCTCACTCACCGCGTCCGTCACGTGCGTCCCCACGGTCCGCCCGAACCGCGACAGCCACGCCCGCGGCAACGGGTCGCTGTTGGTGATGGTGCCGGTCGCCGTTCGTTCCGTCTGGCTGGTTCCGCCCGGGCCCACGAACATGATGGATTTGCCCGAAAACCCGGGATTGAACACAGATGGGCTCGCTCTGAACACCCTGGCGTTACTCAACCTGAGAAGGAAGGATTCACCTGTGTCATCCACGGCGTCATCCCGAAGCGCGATATTCAGCCCGAGCTGTGACTGTCCCTCCTCGAAAACGACAGTGCCCAGCGCAGACCAGTAGTCGATGTCCGCCCTCGCCGTGCCCTCGATCGTCTCGAAGTCCATTGCAACCGATCCGTTCTCTACCGGCCTCGTCAGGGTCACGAGGAACACGATCTCTCCGTCCTCTTCGTCTGCCACGGCGTCGGACACGCATACCCGGACCGGCTTCGTCGCGTCGAGCGGACACGATGCACCCCCAGCTCCCGACTTGGTGACAATGAAGGTGAATCCGGGCGACACCCTCCTGCCGTTGGGTGCACACATGGCGCCTCGCTCGCTGCAAGGACGATTGCCCTGCAAGGTGATTCGGACCGGATCGTCTCCTTCCGGCTTGACGGTCAACCGCCAGCGATTGGTCGCCGTGCGTATCCCGCCGGGCGTGACCACCTTTTTCCTCGTGACCCGTCTCGCGCTGGAAATTGTCCCGGCCTCGATTATGACCCCGCTTGCCATTACGTCCTTGTACGACCCAAGCACGTACTCACTCAGCAGGATCTCAAATTCAATTTTGCTGCTGGCGCCCTGGTGGTGTTTCGGCGCGTCGTAGGTAGCGACGATCTTGTCGGATGGGACAACGAGCTTCAACTTCACGCGTTGGTTCTCGGACCACTGCGCCGTGTTGGCTCGGGCAGCGATGTCGCCCGTTACAGTAAATTCCGACAGTGGGAACTTGACTGGTCCTGCCCGCAGAAGCAGTTCACCGTTGTCCTCCACGAATTGCCGAGTATTGTCGCCCAGGCTGAACTCGAGCGAGTTCGTTGAAGTGGAGATCCGTGTGAAAGTGTAGACCGCGCTCGCAAGCGGGAATGAATCGCGGCTCAGTACGTTCTTGTCGCTGCATGAGAAGCTGTTTGTGGCAAGGCAGCCTGTTTTTCCAGCTTCGATGTTGCCTGCAACAAGGGTTGCTTCCCACAGGGCATTTCCATTGAGTGGAATCGAATGATCGACGGTCGTACGGGTCACGGCAACGGTATAGGTTACCAACTCACCCGGCTCAGAGCCCGTCATCTTCATCTTGATGATGTTATCACCCAACGAGAGGCCGACTTGATGCCCGTACGCGTTGCCGTCCTCATCCGGAATCGTCGCGTCGCTTCGGTCCAGGTATACGACCGTGGCGTCAGTAAATACCGTCGGCGGCTCCACTGTGATCGGGTTGCAATTGCGAACGACCGACACCGTGTAAGCGGTCTTCGTGGTCTCGAAGGCCTGTCCGAGCGGGACCGATTCACCGTTCGGGCAGGTCAAGGAAAAGGGACGTGTCGTCACAGTGACGGTTACATCGTCGATGTCCTCGTATTCACCAGCGCGGATCGCACCCTTGCCGACGACGGCGAGCCTGAACTTGAGCTTCGTCCCCTCCGGCATGTCCGGGGTATCGAACGCAGGGCTGTGTGAATCACCGTTGCGGAAACCGACTACGAACCCGCTCGCATCGACCTGCGCCCAGGTAAAGGTGACGTTCGAGCCCCAAGCGCCGCCGGACGACCCGGCGCCGTCGAGGCTGACCGAGGCGAGATCGTTCGCGGTCGTGTCCGGCCCGGCGTCGGCCGTCGGCAGGTAGTCAGCGAGGTCCGGGTTGCCATCGAGATACAGTTCCTTTAGTGCCTCCAGTGGCTCGAGTACCCTTGGCGGCAGTCCGGTAAGCTTGGTGTTGGACATTCGCAATGTGGCGAGCCCCTCGAGATCGGCGAACAGGCCAGCGGGGAGCGCACCGAGCGTGTTGCCGCCCATATTCAGGCTCTTCAAGCCGGTAAGACCATCGAAGTCCCCCGACTTCAGTCCAACGATGTCCGTCGCATAGAGATCTAGCGTTCCGCTGATTCCCGCAAGCTGACTCTCGGTCACGGAGGAACAGCTTTCGGCGTCCGCGAGCTTGTCCAGGATGGCTGTTTGAACCTGGGCGGTGCGGTCGCAAATCCCGGTGCTCGCTGCCGTTCGCTCGCCGTCCACCTTGTGATCGGATTGATCGTTGAGTTCTGGCAGCTCAAGGTTGGCGGCGATACCGTCCGAGGCGCTCTCGATTGCCTCGCCGCTCACAAGATCGATCTCACCGGAGCAGCCGCTCTCGGACCTGGGGCACAATCCCACGCCGTCGGTATCGGCATCCGTACGCCGGACCGTATAGCGGAATACGACGATCCTGTCTGCCACCGTTTCCCGGTACACTGCGAGCACCGTGCTGTCTCCAACCTTCAGCTGCAGAGACGGCGTTCCGGTTACGGTCACCACCTCATTAAAGGTGATCCCGATATCAATTGATTCGTCTTCACCGTAAGTGTCAGCAATGACTGGTCTAGAGAGGATTCGGGCATCCGTAACCGCGGGGGCGGAGTATTCGAATACCGGAGAGAGTCCGTACAGAGGGAGAGTTTCGCTATTTGCCTGTGATCCGCAGCACAGCGGACGCCGATTCTGAACGCCATCAGGCTCATCCAACTGTCCCCAGCCCGAATTGGAGCCTCCCAAGCCGGAGGAGCG
>JAJEJG010000022.1 GCA_022828225.1 Nitrospirales bacterium
GAGGACACAACGCAGCCATGCGCCCGATAGTGCACTAAATCAGAGGTTCCTTAGATGAAGAGCAGGACAGGCGTCAGGTATTCATTGTGTCCTGTTTCAGACCTTCATTCCTGTACCGGACAACCAGGACGCCATCTCTGAGAGTCACCAACACCGATGTGACGCGAGGGTCCGCAGCCACAACCCGGCTCAAATCCTGAAGCGCCTCGGTCGCGCCGTCAGGGGCCGGATGCTTGAGGACCGCACCACTCCAGAGGACATTGTCAATGAGCATGACGCCTTGCGGAGCCAACAACTCCAAGCCTCGTTGATAATAATCGACATAGTTGAGTTTGTCCGCATCGATAAAAATCACGTCGAACCCACCTTCCAGTGTTTGCATCGTTTCGATCGCCGGCCCGAGCCGCGCCTCGATCTTGCGCCCTGCGGGACTTTGGGCCCAATACCGTTTGGCTAACTCCATAGTTTCGGCATCGATATCGCAAGTGAGCACGGTTCCGTCATCAGGCAGCGCCTCGGCAAAACAAAGGGCGCTATACCCCGTAAACGTGCCGATTTCCAGCACGCGTTTGGCGTTTACCAACATCGTCATCATTTTTAAAAATGCCCCTTCCAACGGACCGACCACCATCTGCGGCAACTCTACGGACCGGTAGGTTTCTTCCCGGAGACGTCGACACACGTCGGATTCCGGCATTGAATGCGCTTCCGCATAGGCCTCAACTTCAGGCGACACCAACTCTTTCATGGATCTCTCCCTTCTCGCGTTTTCCAGCATCAAGAGGTAAAAAGCCGCATCGGAGTTTCCTTATCCCCTTTGCACGTCACCTTGCGTTCGGATGTAGCGCTTTGTACAGTCTTCCTCGTCACGCCCCACGTCCGTTGAATAACAAGAAGCACCGTACATGTCCAATCCAACGCAAACCCTGACCACTCTCAAATCCAAACTCCTGGAAATCCGACACCTCAAGGACGCCTCAGCCCTGTTGTCATGGGATCAGGAAACCCATATGCCGGCCGGCGGAGGACAAGCCCGTGCCGAGCAACTGGCCACGCTCCAGACCCTGGCTCACGCCAAGTTCATCGCCCCCGGGATCGAAGACCTCCTGTTGCATCTTATCGATCCGGCAACGGGTTTGGCGAACGCCGACGCCGACGGACTCGATGACGCCTCAAAGGCCCTGCTCCGGGAAACCTGGCAGGACTTCAGCCGGGCCAAGAAACTTCCATCGAATTTCATCAACCGCCTGGAGCGCGAATGCTCCTTGGCCCAGCAGGTATGGGCCGAGGCCCGCCGGCGCGATGACTTCCCGCAATATCTTCCCAACCTGCAAACGGTCATCGCCTTGAAGTTTGAAGAGATCGACTATCTGGGCTACGACGATTGCCCCTACGACGCGCTCCTGGATACCTATGAACCCGGCGCCACCGTGGCGCAACTCCAACCGCTGTTCGCCACGCTTCGTCAGGGATTACTCGATCTGTTGCAACATGTCCGGGAATCTGCATCTCCGCCGGACGACCGGATACTGTTTCAAACCTACGATGAACAGCAGCAACTTGCGTTCGGAAAACTGGTTCTCCACGCCATGGGATACGACTTCAACCGGGGACGCCTGGACCTCTCGGCCCACCCCTTTACCACGGCTTTTCATCCGACGGACGTACGAGTGACCACGCGCGTCTTCGAACAGGATCTCCCATCCTGCCTGTTCAGTTGCATCCATGAAGGAGGACACGGCCTCTATGACCAAGGCCTGCCCCAGGAGCACTACGGCACTCCATTGGGCGAATCGCTTTCTCTCGGCATCCATGAAAGCCAATCGCGGCTATGGGAAAACAACGTGGGGCGATCCAAAGCTTTTTGGACGCATTTCTTCCCCTTGCTGCAACAACACTTTCCGCCACAACTCGGGGCCGTGTCCCTGGAGACCTTCCATGCCGCCCTGAACAGGGTGAAGCCGTCACTGATCCGGGTGGAGGCGGACGAAGTCACGTACAACCTGCACATCATGGTGCGTTTTGAAATAGAACTGGCCTTGATTGAAAAACAGGTTGCAGTCAAGGACCTGCCCGGTCTGTGGCGGGAAAAGATGCAGGAATATCTGGGGATCGCTCCCGAACGGGACGCCGACGGCGTGCTGCAGGACGTCCATTGGTCCCTGGGAGCCTTGGGCTACTTTCCCACGTATACCCTGGGGAACCTCTATGCGGCCATGTTTTTTGAGCAGGCCTGTCAGGACGCCACCTCATTGAAACTCGACATCCAACGAGGCCACCTGCTTCCACTCAAAGATTGGCTCAACCGCAACATACATCAGTGCGGGCGGCAATACTCGTCCGCCGACCTCCTAAACCGGGTCACCGGTCGCGAGCTGAGCGTCGATCCGTTCCTCTCATACCTCCGAACCAAAATCGGCGACGTGTACGGCTTCACCAACGCTTGATGAAAGCCGTAACGCCCTCTCACGCACCCGGCTTGCCGGCCAGATCCGCAAAAACGTCGCTCGCCTGACACCTGAGGATACACCATCGCATTCCGGAGTGGACGGTCCATTCCGTTTCTTAGTGTCACAACATACCGACCGGCCGGAAGAGAGAGGCACACCCCCCCTATCAATCAAGGATTTATCCGTTTTCCGTCTTTCTGGCACGTTCCTTGCTCAATTAAGAATTAGAAATGATTGACGCAACTTTTTCCATTCACCATTTTTCACAAGGAGGAACAGCCATGAGACACATCCATCAATTGAACCGGTCGCATTTCACGATCAGCATCCTGGCGCTGATGCTCATCGTCAGTCTGTCGGGAATGGGGTTTGCCGCCGATGGACAGGTGGACCTGAATACCGGCACCGCCAAAGAGCTTCAACAATTGCCGGGAATCGGCAAAGGGTTGGCCAAGCGGATTGTCGACTACCGCACTGCCAACGGGCCGTTCAAAACCGTGGAAGACTTGATAAAGGTCAAAGGCATCGGCAAGAAAACGTTCGCCAAGATGCAGGATCGCCTTACGGTCGGGAGTTCACCGCAGGTAGCCGCATCAGAATAAGTGAAGTGCTTTTATGGATCGTGGTTGGGAACCGGCCACGCGAAGAGTGGGGTCGGGTCGGAACAATCGGCCCGGCCCAACTCCGTTTTGCCGACATAACTAACCGGCAACTATGAGCCCAGGGCCTTATTCAGGAGAGCCAGCGTTTTGGCAGGAACGAAAAAATCTCCGGTGACTTCGATGCGGGATGGGACCAGCACGATGGAATGAAACGGAATATCCCGGACACATAACTTTTCCTCGGATCGATCGACCACGCTGATTTCAACGTCTTCCACGGATTTCGTGATCTCTCCCACGTCCTGAGGCCCATAGATCGCCACGATGGATTGCAGAATCTCCACGACCTGTTCATTAGCCTCAACACCGGGAATCACCTCTTCTTCCACCAAAGGGATACATTCTTCCGCGGAACCGACGACGTCGAAATTCTGGAGTCGTTCTTTCTTTCGCAAAGCCAACAGGTCATTATCGAGATCTTTGCTGAAGGCTCCATAGGGAAACCGCATGAATTCGTAATGCAACCCGCGCACCCCTTTGCCGAGCATTTGCAATTCGGCCAGAAAAATCAGTTGGTGCACCTTGACGTCGCTGACCATGGAACATTCTTTTTCCTCAGCCACGTGCAGCGCATAGACCAACAAGGTCCGGTCAATCGTGATCTCTTGCGGTTTTCGCATATCGAGTGTCTCAACAAGAAGGGGATCCTAACGAGCCGCGAGAAGACCCGTCAACACAAGGGAAACACAGCTATTCTTGGGCATATCGTTTACGAGATGCGATTCCCGCTTGACCCTTCGACCGTATTCCGGTTAAATAGGTTCCCCATACGCGTGGATATTCATTGTTATGGCGAAGCCCACCAAAGAGCTTGAGATTCTCAAGCAGCACCTTTCAAAAAACGGCCTGAAACTGACCCGTCAACGCGAGAACATCCTCACGACTTTTTTGAAGATGGAACACGTGACGGCCGAACAGATGTACCGGCTGCTTTCCAAGAAAGACCCCCATATCGGCTTGGCCACAGTCTACCGCACGCTCAAACTCCTGTGCGATACCGGCCTTGCTCAAGAGCAACATTTCGGCAGCCAGACACAGTTCGATAACGTGGCCCACAAAGGGCACCACGACCATCTCATTTGCACGGTGTGTGATAAAATCATAGAATTCGAGAATTGCCAGATCGAAGAACTGCAAGAAGAAGTCGCCAGAAAGAATGGTTTCACCATTCGCACCCATAAACTGGAATTGTACGGCACTCCCATGCAGTTGCCGAACGGTGATTGCAAAAATTGCGGGCGAGACCTGGAAGCCTTGACAAGAGGAAGACCACGTTGAGGCAACAGATTCGGCAGCATAGAGATTTTTGATTGCTGATTTTGGATTTAAAACCCTTTCAATCCGCATTCCGCAACCACAAATCGTTCCACCATTCTCATAAATTGAGATTTTTGATTTTTGATTGCTGATTTTGGACAAGAAAATTTTGACATGAAAATATTGCAATCCACAATCCACGATTCGCTATCACACATCGTTTTACTATTCGCAGTAGTAGTGCCCCTGAGTCTCCCTACTTGGAGCTATGGCGATGACACGCTGGTCGTGTACTCCGGGCGGGCCGAACGGCTTATTCAACCGGCAATCGAAGCGTTTCAGGCCGAGTCCGGCATCCACGTGCAAATGCTGACGGCAGACAGCACCGCGTTGATCAACCGGCTGCGCATGGAAGGAGAGCGAACTCCGGCAGACGTGCTCATCACCAATGACGCCGGCACCCTGGAACGCGCGCGGGAATTGCAATTACTCCAGCCCGCGACCGTTTCTGACTTGGAGAAAACGATTCCCAGCCGTTTCCGAGCCCCGGACAACAGTTGGATCGGCTTGTCCGGCCGGGTTTGGGTGGTCGTCTATAACACCACTATGACCCGTCCTGGTGCCATCTCGTCCATCCTGGATCTTGCCGGCCCGCAATGGAAAGGCAAGATCGCGATCCCCAGTGCGGGCAGTGTGTACTTGCAGACGGGCGTGTCGGTGATCCGTGCGTTGCAAGGTGACGAGATCACCACTAGGTTCCTGCGAGGGTTAAAGGAGAATGCCGGGGCATTCGTGTACGGAAAGAATCGGCAGATCGTGGCGGCCGTAGCGCGCGGAGAAGTGGCCGCCGGCCTGGTCAATCACTATTACATCAACCGCCACCTGGCCAAACACCCCGATGCGCCGATCGCCCCGCTCCTGACGGACCAGGGGGATCAGGGTATGGGTGTCGTTCTGAATGCTGCGGGGGCAGGCATCACCGCACACACCAAACACTTGGCGCAGGCCCAGGCACTGATCCGATTTCTCATCTCGCCCAAGGGGCAACAAACGTTTGCGGACGTGAACAAAGAATATCCGTTGAATCCTCACGTGACGGCTGCGCCCGAGCTGTTACCGCTTCAGAGTTTTCAGGTAGCCTCCGTCCCGTTAAGCCGATTGGCTCAACTCCGCGATCCCACGATGACCGTCATTGAAGACGTTGGACTCCGCTAACCCTTTTCCCTCACTGCCATCCGTCCGTTTTCGTTTGCCTTCTCCGGTTGTCCTGCTCGGCTTTTGCATGGCCGTTGCGCTCATGCTGCCGTTGCTCTACGTAACCTTTTCGGCCTTAACGGCAGACCCGGCAATCTGGCGACGACTCTGGACCACGCGGGTCCCTGAACTGTTCTTCAACACGATCTCCCTCTCCCTGGGCGTCGCGGTCATCAACCTGACCCTGGGCATCTCGTTGGCCTGGATCCTCACCCGCTACGCCTTTCTCGGGTCGAAGGTATGGGATTGGTTGCTGATCTTGCCCTTGTCGATCCCCTCCTACGTCCTGGCCTACACCTATACGTACCTGTTGAAACGCGGGGGGGCGCTGGAACACGCATGGCAAACGATTGCCGGGCCGGAAGCCGGTCTTTTTTCACCGTTCAGCTTTACGGGTGCCGTGCTCGTGCTGGCCTTGAATACGTTTCCGTTCGTGTACCTGCTGGCTCGTTCGGCTTTCAAGAATTTCAACGTCTCTTTTGAAGAAGTTGCCCGCACGACCGGAGCCAATCGCGTGACGACGTTTTTCCGGGTGTCACTGCCGCTCATCCGCCCATCGCTGATCGCGGGCCTGTTCCTGGCGATTCTCTACGTCGCATCCGATTTCGGCGCGGTTTCGCTGTTGCGCTTTCAAACCTTTACCTACGCCGTGTACCAGCAAATGACAGGCCGTTTCGACAATACGGCCGCCGCCTGTTTGAGCCTGGTCCTGGTAGCCTGCGCGTTTGTCTTTCTGTTCGGCGAGCGATGGTTCCGGCAGCGAAGCCGGTTTTACCAAACCACCGGCCGGTATCGAAAACCCGTGCCGCAACCCTGCGGATCTCTTTCGACCCTCCTGTTTACCGGCTACCTGCTTCTCGTGTTCGGAGCCGCATTCGGCCTGCCGGTACTCCTGCTGATTCAATGGACCGCCCGGGCAGCATCAGCCGGTGATATAACTCATCAGTTCTTCGGCTACGTGTGGAACAGCGTTTCCTTGTCAGGGCTCACGGCTACCGCGGCTGTAATTTGCGGGATTCCCCTCGCCTATCTGGCGTGCCGGCGCCGGACCTGGGTCGGTACCTTTTGCGTGCAAGGGGCCTATACCGGCTACGTGCTGCCCGGGCCGGTCGCCGCGCTTGCGGTCCTGGTCCTGGTCTCCCAAACCGTTCCCCAACTGTACGGCACGATCCTGGTCCTGCTCATGGCGTATCTGGTCCATTTTCTCCCGGCGGCGCTGCAAGGAATGGAATCCACGCTCCAGCAACTCACTCCGAATCTCGAGGAAGCGGCGCGAAGCCTTGGGGCCCGCTCCCTGCGTACGTTCTTTCAGGTAACCCTGCCGTTAGTGCGGGGCGGATTTCTGAGTGCCTGGATCCTGGTGTTCGTCCAATGCATGAAGGAATTGCCGGCTTCACTTCTGTTGCGACCGGTGGGGTTCGATACCCTCGCCGTCAGGATTTGGCTCGAAGCCAGTGAGGAACTGTATCAATTGGCGGCACCCCCGGCTTTGCTGATCGTGGTCATTACCATCCCAGTCGTGCTACTATTGATGCGAAAAGATCAAACGTAACCTCGCCCCCTGCCATGGGTTCATCTTCGGCAAGCTCCGCGGGCATGATTCCTCCGACACGAATATGACTGCTCCCGGCGACAACCCCATAGTGCTCGAACTGAGGGAAGTGACCTGCTCGTATGACACCGGCTCCCCGGCGGTGATGGGCATTACCTTCTCGGCGCGGAAAGGCGAGATCATCTGTTTGTTGGGACCATCCGGATGCGGGAAGACCACGACGCTTCGAGCAATCGCGGGATTCGAACCGGTGGCCTCCGGCGAAATCAGGTTGAACAGCAACGTCGTCTCGACAACTGGCCGGCACGTCTCGCCTGAACAACGGCGGGTCGGCATGGTGTTCCAGGACTATGCTCTCTTCCCCCACTTGACGGTACGGGATAACGTGGGCTTCGGACTGGCCTCAGCCACGGCGGACGACCGTCGCGGACGAGTTGACGAAATGCTGTCTCTTACCGGGCTTACTGAATTCGCCGGGCGATATCCGCACGCCCTTTCCGGCGGCCAACAGCAGCGCGCGGCATTGGCGCGAGCCTTGGCCCCACAACCCGTGTTGCTTTTGTTGGACGAACCCTTCAGCAACCTGGACCCGGATACGACTGAACGTATGCGTGTGGAACTCCTGCACCTGCTGAAATCCACTGAAACAACCGCCGTGCTCGTGACGCATGATCATGAAGAAGCCTTTGCCATGGCAGACTACGTGGCCGTCCTGAACAACGGGAAACTCGAACAATTCACCACACCCGAAACGACCTACCATCTCCCGGTTTCACGCTTTGTCGCGGAGTTCGTGGGGCAGGCCGATTTCATTCCCGGAACCGTTCGCGACTCCGTGGTCGTCACGCAACTCGGTACGTTCCCGGTCCCCCCGGATTACTTGGGCACCCCCGAGGTCGTGGTCATGATTCGGCCGGACGACGTGCACATTCGTGAAAACAAGGATGGTGACGGAACAGTGATATCCCGCCAGTTTCGCGGCTCGGAGATCATTTACGGAATCCGCCTGGGTTCCGGCGACTTCGTGCATAGCAGCGAAGCATCGACCCGGTTCTTTGCCCTCGACTCGAAGGTGGAGTTGGAAGTCATTGCCACCCATACGGTATTATTCGACAGAAAGGCCTGAAAAACCTGACGCGTGGGTGCGTCAGGTGAACAAGGCCGGGAGGCCCAATTCGCAATCTCAGCATTCAGTGTTTATAATGTTTTTATGGATGAGGTTGTCAGGCTGGAAACGCTGTACCTCAAAACCCTTTGTCCCATCGCCTGAACGTTTGTAACGTCTTTATCTTTTAGGAGGAACAGAACATGAGAATTCATGAACCACCTTCATGGTTTTTACCCGTATCCTTATTGACCATTTTCTTCCTGCTGGTCACCGTTCCGGCCTTTGCCGATCCTCATGGCTTCATGCGTGGAGATTCCAAGAGTATGTCTTCGAGTTCATCTCCTCATGGCCCTTCCGGTTCTTATGGCCGTGGCGGGCATCCTTCAAAATCTTCGTATGAGGGGTATAAAAAACACCACGCCAAGAGGCCCGGTCATGGTGGTATGAGTTCCACTCATCCCGGGAAACATCAAAGTGCAGCGGATTTTATTAAGCATATCTTAAAATTCAAAGAAGGAATGAGCCTGACGACCGAACAGGAGCAGCAACTCCACGCACTGAAGACGGATTACAAGCGAACCCGGATCAAGATGAAGGCTGAAGTGGATTTGGCCAATGTTGATTTACATGAAGTCCTGAAAAACGAGAAGGCGAGTCTGGCTGACATCGAAAAAGAATTCAACAAGCTTCATACCTTAAAAACGAAGCTGTATATGGCGTCAATCAAAGCTAAGCGGGACGCCAAAGGCGTGCTGTCCGACGAGCAACGCACACGGATGGGCAAAATTCACCAACGCATCAAATCCCATGGCGGCAACATGGCGCACTCCGGTGATTATTCCAAGTACAAGAAAAGCAAGGAAAGCATGGGCCACGGATTCAAGGGACACATGAAGTAACTCATTCAGTTGCAACATTCGATAAAGAAAAGGGTCGCCTCGTGCGGCCCTTTTTCTGTCACAAACTATACCCGGACAGATTAAGGTTGCAGGCTCAACTGTAACCGATCCTGCAATCCTGAAGAGACGGATACGGCCCCATCCGCGCCGACGATCACGCCTTCAACTCCAGACAGGCTTTCAAGCAACGCCATGCCTTTTTCCGGCCCCATAACGAAGATGCCGGTATCCAGGCCATCAGCCAACACCCCGGTTTTCGCTACGACGGTCACGCTCTGCGAGAGACGCGCGGGCTGAAGCGTTTGAGGATCGAGAATGTGATGATAGCGAATGCCGTCTTTCTCGAAATAGCGTTGATAATCACCCGCCGTGGAAACGGCTTCATCTTCGAGTTCGAGTTGCCCGATCGTGATCCCGTTCTCCTTTCGCGGATGTTGGATGCCGAATATGAACCGTTGGCCGTCAGGCAACCGTCCAAAGGTTTTCATATCTCCGGAAATCGCGACTACACCCGCCGAAGCACCGGCTTCCTGCATCACACGGGCCGCGAAATCCGCTGCATAGCCCTTGCCAATACCGCCGATATCCACCCGCATCCCGGAACGGGCCAGAAACACGGTACCCGCCTCCCTATCGATATGAATAGCGGAAAGATCCATGAGAGGACGCGCGGCTTCCAATTCCTCATGCGTCGGGACGCGCCCGTCCCGACTGACGTTCCAGGCCTCGACGGCCGGACCGACGGCAATATTGAAGCCGCCTTCCGTCAACCGGGCCATTTCCAAAGAATGCTCAAGAAGTTCGATCGTTTCCGGACTTGCCGCAACGGCTCGATGCCCGGCCGCGGCGTTGATCCGTGACATTTCGCTGTCTGGAATCCACGTGCTCAGGATCTGCTCCAAACGATGAATTTCCGCGAACCCTCGCTCAATCGCCCCGTTGGCCAGTTGTTTGTCCTGAGCCACTGCAGTCAGAAAGACCAGAGTGCCCATATGCATCTGGCCGCGCTTAACCACGTGCGGTGAAGCGGCATGTCCCGGCAGGCCCGGCCAACACACGAACAAGACACCCAGGAACGCGAGCAAGACAAGACGAATCGGTTTCATTGTTATAGATGGCAAGTCATCGGCGGCGGAAATATCTGGCGTTCGGTTGCCCGTCAACCATGAACCCGCGCGTTTCGAACGTCTCGGGTTTCGGCAAAACCGTTGCAATGAGCGTGCGTTTCGACCCAAGCACTGCGGAAAATTTCTTTGAGAACTCCGCCTCTCCTTCGAGGATACGGATTCTCACGTGGCGAATGGTCCGAGGCGTTTCAAGCTCTATTTGCCACGAGCCCAAATACGCCAGTTTTTTCTCGGGAACGCGAAAAGCCAATTGGACATGGGATTCCACCCTGAACGGACCTTCACTGAATTGCAAACGGTCAACAACATACCGTCCCGCCGGCAGTCTGATGGAAAACACTCCCGATTCGGCATCCACGTTCACCCGTGATCGCACTCCGGTTTCTTGATTCGTCAGGAGAAAAAACCTCAATTTGGCAGGATAGTTACGCGGATAACGGCCATCGGTCTCGACTTGAATATAGCCGAACGCCAATTCATGCGTCGTCGAATCCGGCGACGTGCCCTGAGGCACAGAAACGCAGCCCGCCACCAGAACGAGTGCAAGGTTCGCTAAAAAGATTTTTTTGCCGCCGCCCACCGGACCACCCCTGCAGCCTCACGACCGACAATCCGTTAACATTCGTTGACGATTCCCTACCCGCTCACCCAACCCTCTCCCGCCACGGGAGAGGGCGAGATGAAAGCCGGATGTCTCATTCTATCAATACGAGCAACGGGTTGCAGTCATATTTTTTATTTTGGAATAACGTTGACAGATCACCGAAAATTCTATATTTTAATAACCGTTATCAAAATCAATTTTGACAAAAATAAAAATCATTTTTATTTTTTTGTGAACTTGCGAAGAATTTATTACGTTCCCACTAATGTTCTTTTCAACACAATGAATTTTGATAAAAACTCCCGGTGGCTGGGAAAGCAACTCAAACCTGCCGAAGCAAGATGCGAATGCGGTCAACTCATCGCAAAACTTCGCGGGGATATGCTCGAAGTCAAGTGCAAACGCTGCAAACGGATTGTCTCCATTTCCTACAACAGTCTGAAGGAAAGCGAAGTCATTTTGGCGCCATGCGCGCAGTAGCCGAAGAGTGAGGACGTTGATAAGGAGGCCGGCGAATCCATTAAACGCTGAATATATCAAGACATATCGTGAGGGCCACAAGAGCCCCTTTAGTGACCAGAGGACCGGCAAGAGTCCCCAACAAGAAGGAGGTCGTCCGATGCGGCGATTTTTTTTGATCGCGGGGGCCTTGGCAGTCCTCATGATTATGCCACAGGCAAATATTTGGGCTGAGGATGCGGAATTTACTCCCGCCCAAATGAAACAGATACGCAAAATGTTTGAAGAGTGGTCAAAGCAACAGAGGCAACAACAGCCGCCAGCGGTGGCGACGCCACCGGCGGGAGCCGTGGCGCGGCCGCCGGCGCCACCGGCCAAAAAGAAGTCTTCCATGCCGGGCATGGGTGACACCACAAAACAATCAATCCGATATGGCACGGAATTCTCGGGTGGCAGCGGCCTGCAGGGCGGACGGACCATTTACGCCAGACCCTTCGTCAAGGCTCCGAAAACCATCCTCGGGGGTTACATCGATTTCACGCTCACGAAATGTGACAACGGGGGAGCACGGGATTGTGACAAGAAGTCGGGATTCGACCAGGAACGCTTCGTGCCGTTCTTCTACTCCCAAGTCACGGACCGGCTCAGCGTGGCAGCGGAACTCGAGATTGAACACGGCGGACCCCAGGGCAACCAGGGGGACGGCGACATCAAGATGGAATTCGCCACCATGGACTACCGGTTCAACGACGCGTTCAACCTGCGCGGCGGCATCATCCTGGTGCCCATGGGCCGGTTCAACCTCATCCACGACTCGCCCCTAAACGATTTACCTCTGCGGCCAATGGTGAGCCGTTCGATCCTGCCTTCCACGTTCGCCGAGAGCGGGATTGGCTTTTTCGGCACGATCTATCCGAGCGCGCTGTCCAAAATCGACTACGAATTTTACGTCGTGAATGGCTTTGTCGGCGATAACGGCCAGCTTAACGATGGTGCCGGGACGCGATCGTCTCGCGGAAGTCTGAAAAAGGATAACAACGAAAACAAGGCGATCGTCAGCCGTGTCTCGTTCAGCCCGATGTTGGGCGCCGAGATAGCCGGATCGGTGCACCACGGTAAATGGGACAGTAAGGACAAATATGACCTGACCCTGTTCGCCGTCGACGGGGCTCTGCAACGAGGGCCCTTTGAACTCATGGGTGAAGCCGCCTGGGGCAACGCCGAAGGGCCCAAGTATACGGTTGTGAATGAAGGGACGACCGTATTCAGTACGGATGATGACGACTCATTTAGGCGCCGAACGCCGCTAAAAGGTGACAAAACCTTCATCCTCCCTGAAAACATGTTCGGATACTACGTGCAATTGAATTACCATTTCATGCCGCAAGGGCTCACCAGGGCCCTGCCCAGCTATTTCGGCCAAGACTCGACGTTTACGGGCATCCTTCGTTACGGAAGGGCGGATGCCAACACCAATTCCGACACCAACAACTCGACTGACGAAGAACGATTGACCTTGGGGCTCAATTTCAGGCCGGTAGAAGATTCGGTCATCAAGTTCGCCTATACGTGGAACAGGAGGGGCGTGAACAATCCTACGGGAGCCACGAATCACAACGGGTTCCAGTTCAACTTGTCGTCGTACTTCTAAACGAAAGGAAGCTTCACCCGTCTATGGGCAGTCACGTTGTTCTTTCCTTGTTTTTGGTCGTCTCCACGGTGGGGTGCGCCGCGGTTTCCGGCGCGCCCAGCACCGTGAAGGCGGCCTGTTCCTATGACCAGGCCTGGTCCGTGGCCCTCTCAAGCATGGATGAATTCGTGTTGACTCAAGAGGATAAAAACAAGGGGGTGATTGAAACCGATTGGGCAACCTTTGCTTCCGAGCGAAGTATTGGGGTGTTCCAACGCCAGGGCAACAAGGAACGCGCGCGGTTTTTTGTGAACGTCGAAGCGGCCCGGCAGCCGGTCACGATCTCGGTCCGGCAAACCCGGGAGTTTTTTTCTCCCGTGGGCGCGCGGTCGCAAGGCATAGCCTGGAAACGCATTCCTCCCAACGCCGAGGAAGAACGGCGTCTGGTCCAACGCATTACCAATCAACTGCTGAGTGAGGGATGTACGGTCGTCGGTTAATACAAAGTCTTGGGGGGCCACACGAATGAAGGGACAGAAGAGAAAGACACTGGATTCCCGCTTTCGCGGGAATGACGGATTCGGGTTGTGGTTGACGATGTTCAGACCACTCCGGTTTGCGGTTATTTTTTCTGTTTGCAGTGTTTTAACGGTGTTTTCTTCTTCCCATGTCCTCGCCCAAGGCGGACCTCAGGAACAGATCTGGGACCATGAGCTCAATCGCTGGCTCACGCCGGAGGAACTGGGTCATCTGGAAATTTATTTTACCGAGGACGAAGCCGCCAAAGTCATGTTCCCGGATTCCGAAAAGATCCGCCGGGAAACCCTGCAATTGACGGCCGAGCAAAAGGCGTTTGTCGAACAAGTCATCGGCTGGGAATTCCCGGAATACACCTTCGACGTCTTCATCGGCGAAACCCAGGGGAAGGTCGACGGCTACGCCGTCATCCAGAATACCATCGGCAAGCATCGCCCGATTACGTACATGGTGGGCGTGACCGCGACAGGCGAATGCATGAACTTTGAAGTACTGGTGTACCGGGAAGCGAGGGGTAACGAGATCGCCACCAAACGCTTCAATTATCAGTACCACGGGAAAACCATCGGAGACCCCATACGGATCAATCGGGATATCATCAACATCACCGGAGCCACGATGTCCGTACGTTCCGCGAGCGCCGGGGTGAAACGCGTGCTCGTCCTGGTGAATGAATTCTACTTGAAGCCTCGCGGTCTCGGCAGAGACGTCCTGGCGGCCAACAAGCAGGAAAAAGGGTTTTTTGAAACTCTCTTGGGGCTCTAAAGAAAGCAAAGTGGTTATACTCCCTCCGCGGGAGGGATACCGATGACAGACAGGGCTCAATGACGGAAGGAGGTCAGGGCTCTACGTGAAGCTTCGATTGCAATGCGGAATTTCAATACCCGGTTTCGACTACGCGACACCGACCGGCAGATTCGGTTGGTGTACACGTGGTTCCTGCTCCTGATGTTCGTGGGATTCGTCTTCACCTTTGTCTGGGCGCACAGTATGACTGACCTGACGCCGAAAGGCATTGCCCTGCACTATCGCGGATCTCCTGAAAATTTCGGCGAGCCCATGTCCTTCGGGCAATTGGCTGAAACCACGCACTTTCACTTGTTTACCATGCCCGTGGTGTTCATGATCATGGTGCACGTCTTGTACCTGACCATGGCCAGCCCTGCCGTGAAAGTATGGACCACGTGGGCCGCCTTTGCGGGCGTTACGTTGGATCTCATATCGCCATGGCTGATTACCTACGTTTCTCCCCTCTTCGTGATGACCCTGTTGACAGGCGACGTTCTGATGACGGTTTCGTTTTTGATTATGTTTGCGATTCCCATGTACGAGATGTGGATTTTGAACCATCCCTTTATGATGCGGGGAGACTCCGAGTAACGACTGAACCTTTCTGAGCAGCGGCCTTCATTTCCGTCCGAAACGCCCGAGACTGTGAGTCCAGAGCCCAAGCATGCCGTAGGCATACTTGGGTTTTTTTGTTGAGGGAGTGGGAAATTTCCCATTCCTTAATGCCGGGAGGCAACCTCCTCCTGATAAGCCTCCCGGCCCCCTACTAATCCACAAAGAGAGAAAGTGCCCTCACTCTCCTCTGCAACTCTTTCTGTGAACACACCCGTGGTTCGCTGGCAATGAACTCAAACATAGGTGCTGAGCGAGACATTCGAGAAACCATTTTTTTAATTCTGCCCGCGACTCCGCCAGCCCTGAAATCTCCTTGGGACTTCTTCTTGGCCATTCAAATAAGTATTGATAAGGTAGCGAAAACGGTTTATATTCCGCTCATCCCCGTTGATTTTCTATTTGAATTGACGCAAGGTCCCGCCCTGCCGGCGCAAACTCGGAGCGCCGCAGTTTCTTCGCTTGCCGAGGATGCAAGGAAGGTGTCTGGGTTCGTCGGTGTTGCATGAAGAGATTCTGGAGCATCGACGAGGCCCTTCGAAGAAATTCGATATCATTCTTGATCATAGGACACAGTCGTACGAGAACGCCCAGCTACGGCTTTTGTTATCAACGCCAACATCCAAACAATCGGAAAGGAGACACATTGCCCAAGACTGCACGGCATCCAGACCATGGCCGACAGAAAAGAGTGATCTGATTTGTTAAGAAAAGGTGGTAAAGGAAGTGCGCGCACTCATTCATGATTGCAACAACACCGGAAGGGTCCTGATCATCCGGAATGGCCTTTACGGCCCGGGACCGTATTCCAAAACACTGGCCGGCCTTGACCAACGACGCACTGGAAAAGGACGTTTCTCTCCGGTCATTGCGCACTGGTTTGTCCATGCCATTCAGCAAATTACCGAACGGTTCAAAGGACCAACAAGGATGGCTGAGACAAAGCTGGGGCTTCTATCAACCTTTACCATCACACAATAAGGAGGTAGATCCATGCGGTACATTCACCACATCACTCGATCTTTTGTCGTGCTCAGTCTGCTGGCGTTCGTTCTTGTTCTTGGTTTCTCCGGCATGGCCATGGCTAATGACAAAGCAGCCGACATGAAACCTGCCGAGGCCCAAGCAGACGGCGAAAAGAAGGCCGATGACAAGGGCGATGGTGAAAAGAAAGCCGAAGGCGAGGGCGAAAAGAAAGCCGAAGGCGAGAAAAAGGCAGAGGAAGCCAAGTAACAACCTTTCTGCCGAAACACTCTTGTTGCGGAACTGAGGCCCCGGCGGCCTCAGTTCCGCCCTTTTCTTATATCCTGCGTCTATCCTTCCTGTAAAAACTCTTCCTCACTCCCTGTCTATGCGGAACACATACCAGAACGTGACAGAGGAAAATTGCCAACGAATTTAAGGGGGACTCGAACCTCATCCTGATAAGCTCACCGCCCCCTATTCATCCATGATGGCGGTTGTTTGAAATTGTGCTCAAAAGCCACGTCTTTCAAACATGAAGTCTGCCGGCGATGAACTTGGAAATCAGCGTTGAGCAATATACGCCACGATTTATTTCTTCCGCTAATGGTCCCATCTCCACGTAAGTCCTCCCATCACCATTCTCGGCATACCCGGCACGAAATGGAGATCTTCCACACCGCCAGCGGGCTCTCCTGCCACGCGCGAGGCGTAGGAAAATTGTGCTTGCCGCCAATCGGTGTCCGTCACGTTTCGGATGCTGAGGAACGCCTCCAACCCGCCGGAGGCGAAGCTGATTGGGAATCTGTAGCGCATAATGACGTCGAACACGGTGAAGGGCTCCAGTAACACACTGCGATCTTCGACGGCCGCACGACTGCCCACGGTAAGCATTTGCAGGGTGCCGGAAAAGTTACGGGGCAGACGCGTGGTCACTGATGAAAACGCCGTGAATTCAGGAGCCAACGGGACGGACTGACCTGTTTGGCGAAATTCGGCGTCGGTATACGTCACGTCCCCTCGTATGGAAAGCCACTTCCATGGAGTCAAACGCAGGCTGAATTCGGCCCCCATCCTTCGTGACGCTTCACGAATTTCCGTCGTGCCTTCGTCGCCGACAAAGACGAGTTCCGATTCAAGGTCCAACAACCACAGCGTTGTGAGGACTTCCATCCAGTCCCGGGGACGCGTTCGGAGTCCTATTTCGTAGCCGGTGGCCTGTGGAAGCGTGTCGGCGGAACGGTTCGCCACGACGTCACGGGCGTCGTTGCTGTGAAAACCCGTGCCGAGGTTCAAGAAGAGTTTCGTGTCGGCCCACGGACCGAGGATTATGTTTCCCTTGAGACTGGCAATAGCGTCGGAGGCGCGACCTTCGGGGCGTATAGTGCAGGCGTTTCCGCACCGGTCATCGACGTCGAAGGTGAAGACGTCGACGCGGCCACCGCCCGCGAAGCGCAACCAGGGAAACACCTCGGCATCGAGTTTGAGATACGGCGAATAGGAGGCTTCCAAAATATCGGATTCCTGGGTTGTCGCCAAGGTGTTCCGTTTCCGTTGCGTGCCCAAGCGGACGCGGGCATCATCGACCCGCGTTTGGAACCCGACCGTCGCCATAACTTCGTGATCCGCCAATCGCAGCAGGTGTTGATAGCCAACGTCGCTGCCATAGACCCAGCGTCGATCTTTCTGCTCGATCCCGTCGCCGTTGACCGGATCATTCAGCAAGAAAGTGAAATTGGTGAACAACGAGAGTTGATAGTGCTGGGTCCAGACTTTGGCGAACACCTTCTTCATCGGAGACAAGTCATAATGGTAATCGAGACGGGCCGTGGTGCGAGCCGTTTCTCCCCCTTCGGATGGGTCTATGGCTCCGAAGCGATCGAGACGGCCCGTGCCGACTTCCCTCAACGGAATCTGGCCCGATCCGTTCCAACGCCCGTAATGCTGCGTCAGAGTGAAACGCAACCGGGATTCGGGTGTGGGATCAAAAGAGATCTTGGCCAAGCCGTTGTAGCGTATATTGCGATTCACGAAGAGGAACGGACCGTCGGTGTAGTAAAACTCCCCGGCAAGAAGGGTACGAACGTCGTCCTGCACGGGCGACGTCATGAACAGGTGTCGCTGCGTGTTGAACTGGCCACCACTCGTCTGCACCACGGTCTCGGGGACGACCTCACGTGTCACGTAATTCACGGCCCCCGCCGTCGCAAAATCGCCATATTCGACGTGATAGGGACCCTTTTTCACAACGATTTCCCGAATGGTTTCCGGAATGATGAAGTTCAGGTCAGCGTAACCCTGTCCATGCGCATGGCTGCGAAGATTGACCGGCATGTTGTCCACGTGGAGCGCAAGGTCCGTCCCATGATCGCCGTCGAACCCGCGAAGCAAAAATTGGTCGGCTTTGCCCGCGCCCCCTGAATGTTCGAGGGTGATGAGTCCAGGCGCCAAGCGGAGAAGATCTGCCGGGCGGCCTTGAGGTTGGAGCACGATGTCCTCATCCGGGATAATCCGGTTGGACGATGCCGCTATCTGACGCTCAGCTTTGACCACTACCGCCGGCAAGGTTTGCACAACCTCGGGGGTGTGCGCTTTACCCTGAATCGGGAGAACCAAGCCCAAGATGACCAGTAAGAATTTCTTCTTCATTGATCCGCCCGGATCGCAAACAAGCGTCAACGCCCATCTTGCGACCAGCCTGGAGTTCCGACACAACGTTGACTGATACTTGCGTCACCGTAATGCGCATGATCCCGTTCCCAGGCCAGATGTCACTAGCGTGGGCTTAAATAAACGTCAAACCCATTCGCGGCACGGATTGAGGATCACGGCATGGACAATCTTGTGCGTCTGAATCCGGAATAAGATGTTAATCTGATCGACACAATGAAGTGTGCATCGGGACATGGACTGGATACAGGAATTCTGCTTGGCGAGCCAAGCCCGAGCTTGGTGACTGCCATGTGATGAGACAGGATCGACGATGACGCGGGACACTTGCCTTGGAAAAAACAAACCTGGCTTGCACGCAGCTATGACTGATATTGGTTAATCACCGTTCATAGATCGCCATTCGTTGACAAAAAACAGTGACCCCTCGCGTTTCCTCACGTGACATCGTCATATTGCAAAAATCGATCGACCCGTTCTTTCAATCTCGTTTGAATGGATTCGCACGTCCCGCCGTCTTCAACTTTGTTTCCCTTTTTTTCCGTGACGTAAAACACGTCCACGACTTGGTCGAGGCGCGTTCCGATCCTGGCCGAATGCACCGAAAGCCCGAGGTCATATAGCGTTTTGGCGATCTCATGCAGCAGGCCTTGTTTGTCATCGGCAAACACGTCGATTACAGTAAAGTGGTCCGACGTATCATTATCGATCTTGACCTCGGTGCGGTTCCGGCGAATCGGTTTTTGGCTCCCAAAGGACACGCGTCGATTCTGTGCCATAAAGGCTTCAATCGAGAGTTCTCCTTTCAACACACTGACGATCGCCTTTCCCACTTTTTCCAACCTCGCCGGCGTCGGCTCGCTGCTGAAATCAGGGTCTTTGACCCAAAAGGTATCTACCACAACGCCGTCAGGTTTTGTCACAATCTGAGCGTCAAGCACCCGCAGGCCCTTGGCAGCCAACACGCCCGTCATCTTCATGAACATCCCGGACGCCATGGAATCAAAAGCAATGAGCGAATACTCACAGACCTTGAGTTCACGGTTGTAGGTGGAGACAACACCGGGACGCTCCATGGTCAAGGATCGGATGACGGAAAGGTGGGCAATGATACGATTTTTGGCCGTGCCGGAAAGATACCGTACCGGAAACGTCTCCAATTGGCTCTTGACCCACTCACGGTTCGGAGGAGCCTGGCTCTCGTCAGCTTGTTCACCTGCCGCCACGTGGGAAGCCGACGATTTCCAAGCCGCAAGGACCTCGTGCGTGACGTCCTCGATGTGCGAAGCGGATTCCACCCCTGCGCTTTGTCCGGACACTTCAGGAAGGGACATAAGATAGAGTTCAATCAACAACGCTTCTTTCCATTTCGTCAGCACGCCCGGCCCCACCGCCGCAATGTCCGCGGCCGTCAGAAGCAAGAGTTGTTTCAAGCGTTCGGGAGCATCCACGGCCCGGCTGAACGTGTGCCGCACTTTTTCATCATGAGGATCCCGTCGAAAAGCCGTATTTGCCATCAACAGGTGTTCATGAACCAGGAACTCCAGGGTTCGGGATTCTTGTACATCAAGTCCTAATCTGACGGATACGTCCTGAGCGATCTTTCGGCCGACTTCGCTGTGGTCTTCAGGGAGGCCTTTCCCCACGTCGTGAAGAAGCACGGCCAGGTGCAGAAGATCCTTCTCTCGAATTTCCTGGTACACCTGGCCCAACATTCCCGGTTGTTTCCCTAACGTCTCGACTTTTTTCACGGCCAGGAGGCTGTGTTCGTCCACTGTATATTTGTGGTATTGGTTGAATTGCATGAGGCCCCGTACACGACCAAAAGCGGGAATCAGTTTTTCCAAAACCCGAGCCTGATGCATCGACGTCAAGGTATCGGCAACTGCCTCGGGTCCTGACAATATTTCTCGAAACCCCCGACTGACGTCCTGGGTAGCAAACAGATGGTCTGGTACGCCTTCCATGTGGCGATGAATCTCTTCCAGCACCAACCCATCAACCGGTACGCCTTGTTTTTGCGAGACCTGAAAGAGGCTCAAGAGATGCTTCGGATCATCAAGGACCTGCATGATTTTGTCCTCATGGATGGACAACTTCCCGTCAACCGTTTGAAAAAAGCCGTCGATCAACGGAGCCGGCCACAGTCGTCTGAGGCGAGTCCAGAAGTTTGCGGAATCTGCACGCTCCACAAATCGCATCGCACGCTGATGAATACCGGTAGTCAGACGATAATACTGCTGCATGAACTGTTCGACGCCCAGCAGATGCGGTTCATCACGATAGCCAAACTCTTCAGCCATGCGCACTTGTTCGTCGAACGACAATATTTCCTGGGCGCGCCCTGCGCCCAAATGGAGCAAGGCGCGCACTTTGAACAAAAACTCTCTTGCTTCGAGCAAGGCCGAATAATCATGATGCGCCAAGACGCCACGATCGACCAACTCCTGCAACGTGGAGGCTTGGTATCGGGCCATGCCGACCCATTGCAGCAAGTGGGCGTCTCTTAACCCACCTTTACTTTTCTTGACGTTCGGTTCCAAGAGAAACACGGTTTCCCCGAACTTGGCATAGTCCTGCTCCCGTTCTTCGAGTTTCTCGCGGATGAAATTCCCCACTCGTTTTCCCAGCACGCGCTTGGCAAACCGTCGTTGAAACTCTTGAAAGACGACCGGATTGCCGACCAAAAACCGTGACTCCATCAATGCCGTTTTAGCCGACAAATCCCCCTCTGCCACGACCATACAATCGTGAATCGACCGGACACTATGACCCACCTGAAATCCCAAATCCCATAAATGATGAAATACCTGCTTGGAGAGATCCTGGACAACCGTGCCGCCGCCGGCGCGATAAAGCATCATGACGTCGATATCGGAAAACGGAGCCAGTTCACGTCGGCCGTACCCTCCCACGGCCACCAGACAACAGTGCTGCATGCCCGAAGACGTATCACCGCTCAGTTGCCTGATCACGCTTCGATATCTGCCGATCAGGACCGTATCCACGAGGAAGGTAAAATCCGACACGACTTCCGTCCCGGACGCCCCTTCGCGCAATCGCCCGAGCATGCCTTCACGGCGTGCCTCAAGGACGGCTTGCGTGGAGGTCGCCCCCGATTGAGACGAACCCACTACTTGTTCCATAGGTTCCTGATTCACCGACGTGCCCCTGTGACGTTGTCGTACACCACGTTCCTGATTTCCTCGTATACCGGCTTGAACATTGTGCGTCAACGCTTGACGTATCGATTGGTAATCGGCATCCGGCGATCTTTCCCTAGCGCTTTTTGCGTGATTTTGATCCCGATCGGAGCCTGGCGGCGTTTGTATTCACTACGGTCAACCATGGCCATCACGCGCCGGACGGTTTGCAAAGGAAACCCCCTGTCCACGATTTCCCGAAGTGAACGTTCTTGTTCAACGTACGCTTCCAGGATGGGGTCAAGGACGTCATAGGGCGGCAGGGTGTCCTGATCGGTTTGATCGGGCTTGAGCTCGGCCGACGGCGCCCGGGCGATGATCCGTTGGGGAATCACGGCCTTGCCATGGGCGTCAACGGCCTTGCGGTTCCGATACCCGGCCAAGTCATAGACCAGGACTTTGGAGATGTCTTTAATCACGGCGAACCCGCCGGCCATATCTCCGTACAGGGTGGCATACCCGACGCTCATTTCACTCTTGTTGCCGGTCGTCAGGACCAAGTCTCCGAACTTGTTGGACAGAGCCATCACAAGGGTACCACGGATGCGCGCCTGGAGATTTTCTTCCGTGGCATCGGACGCGCGTTCGCCGAACGTTCCAGACAGGGTCCGCACGTATTGTTTCCAGAGACGCGTAATCGGAATGGTCAATAACCGAACGTTCAACGCCTTCAGCAAGGCTTTGGCGTCGACGCGGCTTTCCGGCGAGGTAAAGGGTGAGGGCATGAATACCCCCGTCACCCGGTCAGGTCCAAGAGCATCCGCGGCAATCACAGCAGTCAGGGCCGAATCGATCCCTCCGCTGACCGCGACCAACACGCGGCGAAAACCGTTCTTCCTGACGTAGTCGCGCACACCAGTCACCAAGGCCCGGTAGATTTGTTCCAAATCGTCAGGCAAGTCCGGATTTGTGAGCGGCACCGGCTTATTCGGTTTTCGTCGCGGCACCGGAAACAGCCTGACTCGCTTGACGGGATACCGTTGCGTAAACCGCGTGTCCCTACCCGATGAACGAGCCTTTCCATCAAACGACAGGTCGGTCACCAGCAGTTCTTCTTCAAAGGCCCGGGCCCGCGTGAGGACCGTTCCCGTTCGATCAACGATCATACTGTTTCCATCAAAGACGACTTCGTCCTGACCTCCGACCATATTGGTATAACTCACCATCACGTCGTTTTCCGTTGCGCGTTGCACCAACATGCGTTCCCGCGTCCGTCCTTTTCCCACGTGATAGGGGGAGGCGTTGATATTCAGGATCAATTGCGCTCGCCCGACAAAGACCTGGTCACGCGTCGGCCCGCCGGCGTACCAGATATCCTCACAGATGTTCACGCCAAACCGCACGCCCTGGACCTGGCAGACCAGCGCCCTTTTGCCGGGCGAAAAATACCGGCTTTCGTCGAATACCCCGTAATTCGGCAGGAACGTCTTTCGGCAAGTGGCCACGACCTGCCGGTCATGAATCACCGCGGCTGCATTGAACACGTGCCGAAGCCCCGAGGGCACGACCAAGGGAGCCGAATTCCGCAAACGAATCCTTCCACCTTCTTCAAGATATCCGACGATCACGGTGAGGCCCCTGCACTGTGTCGTCAACCATAGAAGGGCTTGATACGTGTCGCGGAGAAAGCTCGGGCGTAAGACCAGGTCTTCAGGCGGATAGCCGGTGATCGCCAGTTCCGGGAAAACAACAAGATCCGCACCAGCCCGACGGGCGCGCTTCACCCATTGACCCATCGCACGAACGTTCCCGTCCACGTCGCCCACGACGGGATTCATCTGAACCATGGCAAGTCGGCAAGTCTGCATCGCAAAAAAAAACGCCCTCTTCCCTTCGGGGGAAGGAGGACGCCTTTGTCCCATCAACCGTTCATGAGTCGTCTGTTGGGCTTGTACCAACGATCCGGAGGGCCTGTCAAGGAAACGCGATAGAGGACCGATCGTCGGTCACGACTGATCCATGGATCCACCTTCCAATTCTCCGGCCAGAATGACGGCTTCAGCAATCTCTCGCATGGATTTTCGCATGTTCATGCTTTGACGCTGGAGCAACCTGAACGCATCGGCTTCCGACAATTTGCGGGAATGCATGAGGTAACCCTTGGCTCGTTCGACGAGTTTCCTGACAGTCAAGGCTTCCTGCATTTCAAATGATTTTTCCATGAGACGCGTGTGCTCAATGGCTACCGCCGCCTGGTTGGCAATGGCCTGCATGATTTTGATTTCCTTGTCGTCAAAGGCATGCAACGTGGAGGTGTACGTATTGAGCACACCGATAACCTTTTCCTTGCTCAGCATGGGCACCGACAATAACGAACACAGCGACTCTCGTTTGGCCAGATCCTGGTAAAAAAACTCTTTTTCCTTCTTCACGTCAGACACGTAAATCGGCCGTTGTTCTTTGACCGCCCTCCCGCTGATACTCTGGCCGATCCTGAGCGGAGGTTTCCGGCGATAGGCTTCGCTCAGGCTCTGGGTCGCCGCAATACGCAACCGTTGGCTCTCCTCGTCAACCAACATCAGTGAACAGATCGTCGAGTCCATCATCTGCGCCGTCGTCATCACGATCAACTGCAGAACTTCCTCGATCACGCGATTGGAGGCGACGGTTTCGGAAACCTGGGACAGGGTATCCAGTTGTAACGTTTGCCGCTTCATTTCATCATACAAGCGAGCGTTTTCGATGGCACCCCCGACCTGGTTCGCAATCGTCGACAGCAGCGCCAGTTCAGCGTCCTGATAGCGCCTCGCCCGCTTGTGTTGCACGTTAATGACCCCGATGACATTGCCTTTGGTCACCACGGGAAGCGAGACAAACGCCTGATACCGGTCTTCCGGCAAATTGTGAAATAACTTAAACCGGGGATCATCGCTCGCGTGGCGAGGAATGACCACCGGCACCCTTTCCTGGGCCACCCAGCCCGTAATGCCTTCTCCCAATCCCACGGAAATCCGGCCGATGAGCTTGGGATGGGGATTCTTGGATGAGCGCAAGACGAGTTCGTCCCGATTCTCCGAGACGAGATACAACAAACAGGAATCGGCTTTCGTGACTTCGACCACCACTTCGACGATCTGTTTGAGCACGGCTTCCAAATCGAGCGTGCTGCTGATCGACTCGCTAATCCGGTACAACACTTCCACTTCCCGCGTTCGTTCACGCAAGACGGCCTTGACGTCCGGTTTGGACCTCTTGGGGGACTTCTTCGCCGGCGTTTTCTTTCTTGGAGGCATCTCAAGCATGTCCATGTTTCCCTCTCCCCGCGGGAGAGGGTTAGGATAAGGGGTCTTGCTCAACTGAACTGCGCATGCCACCGTCTCACCACGCGCGGTTCCAGCGGCAAGACTTGAACTCTGCCTATCGACCGGGGAAGCACGCAATAGATGGTGCCACCCGCCACCTTTTTATCATGGCCCATAGCCCGCCAGAATTTCAAAAAATTATGGGCCGGCATCCGCTCGGGAAGGCCCGTTCGCCGTATCAGGGCACACTGTCTGTCCACCGCAGCCGCCGAGCACAACTCCAAGTGATGGGCCAGGTGGGCCTCATGCACCATACCGATTGCTACGGCTTCGCCATGGATATATTTTCGGTACCGGCTCAGAGCTTCCAACGCGTGACCGATCGTATGTCCATAATTCAAAATCCGACGCAGACCCGATTCCCGTTCATCCTTGGCCACCACCTTGGCTTTGATTTCACAGCAACGCTTCACGACCGTTTGGACGTCCGTCTCCCGCATATCGAGAATGTGTTCCATCCGGTCCTCCAAGAACGCGAAAAACCTTCTATCGGCAATGACCCCGTATTTAATGACTTCCGCCATCCCGGCCAACCACTCACGCTTGGGGAGAGTCCGCAACGTATTCGTATCGGATACCACGAGCGCCGGCTGGTAGAACGCGCCGATCAAATTCTTCCCTGAGGGATGATTGACCCCGGTTTTCCCGCCCACGCTGGAATCCACTTGGGCCACCAGCGTGGTCGCCACTTGAATGAAAGGGATGCCTCGCAGATACATCGACGCGGCAAAACCGGTGATGTCCCCAATGACTCCTCCCCCCAACGCCACGAGCGCGGACCGGCGTTCGAATCGATGCTTGACCAATTCATCGACAATGGACGAGGCCCACCGAAGCGTTTTGGTCCGCTCACCTTCAGGAATGCTGATCAGGTGACAGGTGAAGCCCGCCTTGACGAGCGCCTGTTTGAGCGATGCCCCATACAAACGGGCCAGCGCCGGATTGGTCACGACGCCGACTTTCCCGGACAGACCCAATCCCTGCAAATATGCTCCCATCCGGTGAAGGCTGCCGGGAGCGATCACGATGTCGTAACTTCGCTTGCCGAGACCGACTTTTACAATTTCATTCGAGCGAGTCATGAGCAGCCAGGCACTCGGCTTTTCCGGTTGAACGATACCATCGGTTGAAGATGGGGCAAGAGACTAGAAATTCTTCACGTATTCCTGGTACGCGTCGTAATTTCGTTTCATTTCATCGACGTTGTCGCCGGCGAACTTCTCCAACATGGCATTGGCCATTTCATAGGCAATGACGGCTTCCCCTACCACGCCGGCAGCGGGTACCGTACAGATGTCGGAACGTTCCACCGTAGCTTCGAAGGGTTTTTTCGTCTGGATATCCACGCTGTTCTTCGGTTGATACAGGGTGGCAATCGGCTTCATGGCGACCCGCACGACAATAGGTTGGCCGTTCGTTATGCCGCCTTCCAAACCACCGGCATGATTGGTCTCTCTAGCAAAGCCGGGTTTGATGTCACTGGGATAAATGTCGTCATGGACTTCAGATCCCAGGCGACATGCAGACTCGAACCCCATGCCGATTTCCACCCCTTTCATGGCCTGAATACTCATGGCCGCCATGGCCAACCGCGCGCTTAAACGCCGGTCCCACTGTGCGTAACTACCCAACCCGATCGGAGGATTGGTGACGACCACCTCGAAGACGCCGCCCAGGGAGTCACCGTTCCGTTTCGCCGATTGAATTTGTTCGATCATCTGTTCATTCGCTTCCGGATCGGGACACCGGACTTGAGACTGTTCAGCCCGTTCATACGCTACCAAAGGATTATCCACCCGCGGAATCGCCACCGCGCCGATGCGGGTCGTATAACTCACCACCCGCATGTCAAATTGCGACAAAAGGGCCTTGGCCACGCCGCCGAGGGCCACACGGATGGCCGTTTCTCTCGCACTGGCCTTCTCGAGCACGTTGCGAATGTCCCGATGCCCGTATTTGATGGCCCCCACCAAATCGGCGTGCCCGGGTCTCGGGCGGGTGACGACGCGTTCTTCGGACGGGGGACCCGGTTCGGCCGCCATGATCTCCTGCCAGTTTTCCCAATCCCGATTACGAACCAGGAGGCCCAACGGGTTGCCCAACGTTTTCCCTTTTCGAACGCCGCAATAGAATTCCACCTGATCCTTCTCAATTCGCATCCGGCCTCCGCGACCATACCCGCCCTGCCTCCTCGCAAGGTCCTGATTGATCATTTCCGCGGTGAGCGGAAGCCCGGCCGGGACCCCTTCCAACACGGCCATCAGTCCCTTTCCATGGGATTCACCGGCATTCAAATAACGCAACATGTTCCACCTTTATCCGTCTGAGTGTTCAGGAATCCCCGCCGAAACGCGGTTCTCGGATTTCGGGTTCTTCGTGCAACCAATACGTTTTCTCCGCTGGAGACGTTGCCGTCTCTCCCATCGCCGAAAGAGTCACGCTGTGCTCCGTGATGCGTTTCACGACTCGGGAATAGCTGGAAATGACCTGTCCCGGCATGACGATGAGTCGTTCACCCCTCTCGAATTCCAACACGGCCCAACGGCCTTGAGCGGATAACATCGTTCCCACAACCTTCACGGTTTGAGCACTGCCATCACGCCCCTGTACGGCAGAGCCCACAGACGTTGGAAGCACAACCGTTGACGCAACGAAAGGATCGCGATAGCGATCCGAACTATAGCTGAACGAGGGTGAAGGCTTTTGTGTGTTGACCACCACCTGACCATTCGGTCCCCCATGAACTCCACCAACGCTCCAGCACGCGACGCACATAAGCACTGACACGACACGCATCATGAGGTTACGCCTCTACCCTGTGATTGTTCCGGCAACGGACTTCTCTCTCTGTTCGACCTCAGCCGCCTGAAAACCCGTCAATTCAATGGAGGCTTGAATGGCATGCCCCGGATTTGCGTCACTCCGTTCCCGGGCGTGAAAGTCCAGCGATCTCAACGTCAACTTGTTGGGTAGCGTTTGAAGCTCTTCGAGAAAGTGAGCAAGCGCATGATACCCTCCCTCGGCGTGAAGCCTAAGCGTGACGCGACGCACGTTGGTTTCCGGAAGTAGGACAGGCTCTTCTGACTCCCAGGATGTCAGTGCCACGTCAACCGATTGCGCTCTCTCCAGAATACCTGCGAGCATGTGATCCATGGGTGCTGCCGACGGTCTCTTCTGTATTGCGAGTCGGCCGGTCAGCCTGCCGATTTCCTCTTTGAGCGTTTCCAGTTCTCGATCCGGTCTTGACGTGACAAGTTGGTGGTCCAGTGATCGAAGGGTCTGTTGAAACGCCCGGAAGCGTTCCCGATGCGGTTCCACGACGAATTGAAACAGGATGATCGACGTCAACCCTGCACAGAGGAGCAGGAGGATGGCCTTTTGGCTCTTAGGCGTGTCTTCCACCCAATCAAGAATTCGTTCCAGCATGATTCGGCGAGTCCATCAAGATGTTCATTGAAAATTGAAAGAGATCCGGCAACTCCACGTGAGGACCGGCGTCGACGACTTCGACCGGCCCAAGCTTTCCGTGCTTTTCGAAATCCTTTGCGAGTTTCAACACATCCTGGAGGGACCGGGCGACACCTGACAACGTCACCTTTGCATCCTTTGCCTGAAGATGCAACAACCACACGTCCAGAGGATCAACCACCCGGCTGATGATCGCAAGCAGGTGAATGGGGCGATCCAACTCACTCGTCAAGGCATTAACTCTTTCTTGTTCCGCCACCATGGCTTGCCGTCGTTCTTCCAGTGCCAAGACCTCCTGTTGCGTTGTTTGCAGCACCGCGACACGAGCCTGTTTGGCTTGCACTTCCCGTTCAAGCCGTTGCGTCGCCTGTGTGATGTCGATGGCGACCCATCCCCAAATCGCACAGACGCTCGCCACGACGCAGAGCCCCGCGATCAACTCGGACTTGGCGCGCTTCCGCACCAGACGGTCATCGGATCGTTGGCTTCTCAGTAAATTAATGCTCACCATGGTTGTCCTGATGCATGGCCAACCCCACGGCCACCCCTCCGAGGTGGGCCGAAGCCGAAAGTCGATCCCGGCGATCACCCGAACATTCGATTTCCTCAAAAGGATCGAACTGGAGAGTCGGAATTCCCAACGCGTCGTGCAACATACTTCGCAACCGTGGATTGTTCGATTGCCCGCCGCACAGAAAGAGCTTCTCCACGTCGAGTTCAGGATAGCGATCCAAGACAGACTCGACACAGCATGTGATTTCCCTGACGACCTCCGCCATAGCCCGGAAATTCTCAGGGGAATCGGTTCTTGCCTGAAACGAACCGTGACTGGCCGCGCCCTCGCCGGGTGCCCCGTCAACGGCAGTCAGGTTTGATGACGTTTCATTCAAGATGACGTCGCGGACCACGAGAGGCTGCTCATCTGCGACAACGACGATATTCATTCCACTTGCCCCTACGTTGACAATCGCAAACGACCTTCCCCGTGAGGCCCGACGTGTACGCATAATTGTCTTCATTAACGCGAGACCATCGACGTCACACACGACCGGATGAACCCCGATTTCTTCCAGCATCGTCTTGCGACTTTCAACCACCTGCTGCTTGGCGGCTACGAGCAACAGTTCGAACTCTTCCGAGGCAAGTCGAGGCCGAGGCAGAATCGAATAATCAAAATAAATGTCATTCATTGCATACGGAATGTACTGACG
The DNA here is from genome assembly GCA_022828225.1 of Nitrospirales bacterium. GTDB lineage: Bacteria > Nitrospirota > Nitrospiria > Nitrospirales > UBA8639 > Bin75. Next base: position 29,758 of record JAJEJG010000022.1, read on the forward strand.
GCCTTCCCACGTCAAGTATTCATCAAGGGCATCCGCCTTGACTCCGGACACGCGTATCCGCTTGACCATCACCGATGGTCCGGACACGGAGATGGCCACGGGACTGCCGAGGAGGTCACATTCTTGAAACAGTTCGGTTAGTGAGGCTTTGAGCCTGGGGGAAGAGTGGATGGATTCCTCTTCCGCCACCCTTGATTCAAGACGACGCACGCCGAATCGTTTGAGACGATACCCGCCGGCACGTTGCTCAAGCTCGATCAGCTTGATCGCGGAAGACCCGATGTCCAAGCCGACACGGATCTGCGGTCGTGACAATGCCTCGGTCCATTTCCGGAGTCGCTTCCTCATCGGCTGTCCATGGCGAGGGCTCACCTGCCCTCCCAGGCAATATCCTTGACGTTTTGCTCAAAGGATTTAACCTACACTGTTCTCAATTGACCGTCAAACAATGGCGATTTGGCTCAACTGCCGAGGAGATTTCTTGACGAAGAGTTCACGAGAAGCAACGCGTGATGTGTCAATGCAGCATCCGAGAAAGAAACCGGCCACAGCGCGAAAACGCGCCAGGCAGGAAAACTCTGTGCGTCAATATTCCGAACGATCCAGGTCCCGATGCCTGAGGGTGACGTTGTAACCTAAGGGTGAGAACAGTTCTTGTACCTTGTGGGCAATCGCGACGGAACGATGCCTTCCGCCCGTACAACCGATGGCGATGGTCAAATAGCTCCGTCGTTCTCGCTCAAACAGCGGAAGGAGAAAGGCGAATAAGTTTCTCATCTGTTCGAGAAACCCCTGTGCCTCTTCGTTTTCAAGCACGTACTGCTGTATGTTTTCTTCATTTCCCGTTAACGGCTTCAACTCCGGAACGAAGTGTGGATTTTGCAAGAATCTGACGTCAAACACGAGGTCGGCTTCGTAAGGCACGCCAAACTTATAACCAAATGTAATCACGGAAACCTTCATCGAGTGCCGATGCTCATGGTCGCCGTACTGCTGCACCAACCAATCGCGAAGTTCATGAACGGTCAACTCTGACGTGTCCAGGACTCGATCCGCACGAGCACGTAATTCACCAATGCGCTGCCGTTCGACCCGGATCCCTTCAAGCACGGGCTGCCGGGGAAGGAGCGGATGGGGTCGTCGGGATTCCGAAAATCGACGAGTCAAGACCATGTCATTCGCTTCCAGATATAACAGTTCCACGATGGAGACGTTCGCTTGGAGCCGTTCTAGATTTTCGGAAAAATCCGAAAAAAATTCGCGTTCGCGAATGTCAATGCACAAGGCTATCTTTCGAACAGTGTGGCTGCGCTGGCTGCAAAACTCTGCAAATGACAGGAACAGCGCCGGAGGGAGGTTGTCGACGCAGAAGAAGCCCAGATCTTCGAGACATTTCAGGGCTTGGGTTTTTCCTGAACCGGATAAACCCGTGACGATCACGAGATGCAGTGAACGTTCCGATCCGGTATCAGTCACGTCGACCTAAGGTGAGTCTTTGTCATCGGGAAAAACAATACGGGGGTGAAGCGCCATCACGGAGCGGGCCGCTTCAATAAATCCGTTTCCGCTGGCTGGCCGTGGCTATGTTGAGTTCCACTCGATATTTGGCAACCGTCCGCCTGGCAATAACGATCCCTCTGGCGCGCAACCTCGACACAATCTCCTGATCTTTCAAAGGTTTCGCGGGATTCTCCTGCGCAACCATTTCACGGATCAACTCACGCACCGTGATCGAAGATAAGTCTTCAGCACCCGGTTCCGCACGCTGAATGCCGGCGTTAAAGAAATATTTCAGTTCCAACATGCCCTGAGGGCAATACATGTATTTATTGGTCGTCACCCGACTGATGGTCGACTCGTGCATGCCGACGTCTTCAGCTACCTGCTTCAGGACGAGTGGCTTCAAATACTGAATGCCTTTTTCCAGAAAAGCTTCCTGAAACGTGATTAAACTTTCTACGACTCTCAGAATTGTCTTGTTCCTCTGCTCAAGACTGCGGATAATCCACTGCGCCCCCCGCAGTTTGTCCTCCAAATAGGCCTTCGTGGCGTCTCCATCTCCACGTTTCGTTCCCAACATGTCCGTATAATACGGATTAAGACGCACGCGGGGCATCCCATCGTCATTGAGGACTACCCGCCATTTGTCTTCATCCTTGAAGACGAACACGTCCGGCACAATCACCTGGTTATTGTCGGAACCATAGGGTCGGCCCGGTTTCGGTTCCAACCCTTCAATAATATGCACGGCCTCTACAATTTCTTCGACGGACCTCCCGACGGCTTTGGCAACAGTGGAGTATCGCTTTTTCTGGAGATCGTGCAGATGGCCCTTGATTATCAATTCAAGCAATGATTCCTGACGAGTACCGCCATGCGCGTATCCGTTGCCGATAGGATTATGGAGGTGGCGAAGTTGAATCAATAAACATTCCTGCAGATCCCGGGCCGCAATCCCCAGCGGATCGAACGTTTGAATCAAGGACAACACGGAATCCACTTTGGCGACGGAGACCCTCGCTTCTTCGGCAATTTCCTCGATCGACGTTCGAAGATACCCGTCTTCATCGAGATTGCCGATGAGCAAATGACCGATGGTTTTTTCTTCTTCATCTTCGGAAGAAAGCCGTAACTGCCACAGCAGGTGATCTTCCAACGTAGACGGCTTGGTCAGCGTTTGGTCATAAGAAGGAAAATCCCCTTCCGGCAACGTTCCGGACTCGCCACCCCTCGGTCGCCAGTCACTTTCAAAATAGTCTTCCCATCCCCCCGGCGAGAGCGGTTCGGAAAATTCATGAACGGCCACGGACTCGATCTCGCTCCCTGAATCGCGGGCACCGGCATCAGAACTGCCGCTGACCTCTCCTTCTTCTTCGGGGGCCACCTCTTCCGGTGTAGGCCCGTCTCCCTCATCGGCATCGACACTCGACTCTTCAAGAAGTGGATTCTCCAGTATTTGTTGAGCAAGAACCTGCTGTAATTCCAGTCTGGATAACTGCAAGAGCTTGATGGCCTGTCGAAGTTGGGGTGTCATCACCAACTTCTGACTGAGCCGAAGATCGAGTTTGAGTTCCATCGCCACTATCCGGACTGGCCCGACACGTTCAGAGCCGAAAGCGTTCGCCCAGGTAAATTTCTCTGACCTTGGGACTCTTGACAATGGCTTCCGACGTACCTGCTTCAAGGATCGTTCCTTCATTAATGATATACGCCCGATCGGTTATGGAAAGCGTTTCTTGCACGTTATGATCCGTCGTCAGGATACCGATATTCTTTCTTTTCAGGGACTGAATGATTTTTTGGATGTCGGCGACCGCGATGGGATCAATGCCGGCAAAAGGTTCATCCAACAATAAGAACTGAGGGGTCGTGGCCAGAGCCCTCGTAATTTCCAATCGACGACGCTCGCCTCCGGACAGCGTATAGGCTTTGCTGTATCGAATATGGCCTAATCCGAGTTCGTTCAATAAACTTTCCAAGCGTACCCGACGCTCATCCCCGGAAATGTCCAGGGTTTCCAGAACGGCACAAATATTATCTTGTACGGATAATCGACGGAAAACCGATGCTTCTTGCGGGAGATAGCCAATACCTCGGCGGGCCCTTTGGTACATCGGCAACGCCGTAATTGGATCCTGATTTAAGAGAATCTGCCCATGATCAGGCTCGCAAAGGCCAACCACCATGTCGAAAATGGTCGTTTTCCCTGCTCCGTTCGGCCCTAATAGACCGACAATTTCTCCTGACTCGACATCTAAAGAGACGCCTCGCACGGCATCCCGGCCTTTGAAACTCTTGCGTAGTTCCTTGACGGAAAGCCTGGAGTACGCCATGACGAGCTGTAACATGTCAGCGATGGTCCACGGCCTGGCTGCCCCTACTCTTCGAGAATCACCACGTGGGACCCGCCCTCGACGACACTCCGTTCTTCTTTTAAAAACATGGTCATTTGGGCTCCCTTGATCTTGGTCCCACCTTGCCAGGCCACCGGCGACTCCGTCAGCACAAGTTTTTCTTCATCTTTATAATACAACGCGCGCCCACACGTCGCTTTCCCATCCGATTTCTCAATGACCACTTTGCCGTTAGCCTCGATACGGTCAACCTGATTTGCGGTCCCCTCTTCCGTTTGCCGGCTTCCATTTTTCGCGCTCTCCTTGAACGTTACCACCATGTGGTCCGAGCGCATGACAAAGTTCCCTTTCTTGAAGACCACCGTTCCTTCGAAGATCGTCTGTCTGGATTTTCCTTGGACGGTCATTGTCTCTGACGTAATCGTCGTTTCCTCTTTTTTCTGGGCAAAGGCGCAAGGAACGGCCTGCGCCGACACAAGGCCAAAGACGAGCAATCCGATGAAGATCGAGTGACCGTATTCAAGACGTAATGTGGACGTGGACATCATCGAGAACTCCTAATTTTTCTGTTTTCAACTCTGCAACCAACCCGCTACCCGTTATGATCAATCCCGGACCGTGTATGGTGACCGGCCTATCCGTGCTGATGGTCTGCTCTGCATCCACCCAGTGTACGTGCGGGGTCAGGATTGTGTATCCATTGACCAAATCAATCGTAATCAATTCATCTTCGTTTCGTAGATCAAAATCGCCGCTGGCCGTATTGATCGTTCCTTCGTCAGCCTCCAACTCCATGTTTTGCCCTGCCTTGCCGAACAAACGAACCTGAACGCGTTTCAACAGGACGTGTTGTTCGGATTCACGGCTTTCCGCTTTTAGCGCTTCCACCTCCCATTGGACCCGCCCGTCTTCGGTTTGCCGGTATACAAAACCCTCGATACCAGCATCGGTCGTTTCAAAGACCGGTTCCGTTACAACAGGGAGAGGTTGATTGGACTGCATTTGCTGCATGAGGACATACCCGAGAAAGCCCGCCAAACACAGGGTCATCCCCCTTAGAATCCATCGAATCCATGAGCGAAACATAGGTTAGCACGTCAAGATGGCTTGGAAGGAACTTGAAACACAATACCATACGCCCCCAACCAAGTAAACCAAACGGCCGTTCAGATGCGCTGATGCTCGACTATGAATGGGAAATCCGCGGGGGACAGGCTGTCATGTCACGGACTCCCGTAAGGCCGGACATGCGAGGAGGAAGAGACTGCCAAAAAGCTTATGACGCCTTGTCTTCGGTCACCGGTTCGTCCACGTCTACACTCACCGGCCCGCGTTCAATCAGTTCAACCGCCACAAGTTCCGCGGCATCCCCGGGGCGCCGTCTCGTTGGGATGATCCGAACGTACCCTCCGGACCGGCGATCGAACCGTCCGGCAACGTCACCGAATAACTTGGAGACGACGTCTTTTTTTCGGATAAAAGTCAAGGCTTGCCTGCGCGCGTGCAGAGACCCTTCTTTCCCCAGGGTGATCATTCTTTCTGTCAGGCCGCGAAGCTCTTTCGCTTTGGCCTCCGTGGTCTCGATACGTTCGTGTTCCAGTAACGCAGTGACCAAGTTCCGAAACATCGCGTGCCGATGTTTGGTATTTCGCCCTAATTGTCTGCCTTTTTTTCGATGTCGCATTCCGTCGCTCTCTTGATAATATGTTAAGGAACCTCTGCTTTATTGCACTATCGGGCGTATGGCTGCGTTGTGTCCTCGCTCAACCCTCACCTATCTCTCTGATAAGCCTCGGGTTTCGCTCCGGGACGCCTTGCCCTGCATCCCGCTATCACAATAAATCAAAGGTTCCCTAATGCGATTGGTTGTTGGTCTGCGCCAGGGTTTCTCGTCTCAGGCCCAAGCTCAACCCCATTTCAGCCAACACTTCCTTGATTTCATTGAGCGATTTTTTTCCGAAGTTTTTGGTTTTCAGCATCTCGATTTCCGTCTTCTGCACGAGGTCTTCAATGGTCTTGATATTCGCATTTTTCAGACAATTCGCGGCACGGACGGAAAGTTCCAGTTCATTGACGCTTCGAGCCAAATGTTTATTCAATTCGGCTTGTGTTTCCTCGTACGCGGAATCATGCTCCACTTCTGTCATTTCTTCATTGGGAATGCAAATAGCCAAATGTTCCCGCAGAATAGAGGCCGAAGAGGATACGGCCTCTTGCGGGGTGATACTGCCGTCGGTCCAAATCTCAAGATTCAATTTGTCATAATCGGTCACACGGCCGACCCGGGCATTCTCCACGTGAAAGTTCACACGCTTAATCGGGGAAAAAATCGAGTCGACGGGGATGACGCCGATGGGCAACCCTTCCTCTTTATTGCGTTCCGCCGGTACGTACCCACGACCCGGTTTCACAATCAACTCCATGTCGAGCATCCCGTCTTTGTCCAACGTCGCGATATGCAGTTCCGGGTTCAAAATGGTGATGTCCGCGTCATGCTGAATATCGGCGGCACTGACTTCACCAGGCCCTTTCTTCTTTAACCGCATCGCCTTCGATTTGTCGGTATGCAGCTTCAACCGAAGATTCTTCACGTTCAGGATGATAATGGTCACGTCTTCCGTAACACCGGGAAGGGTGGAAAATTCATGAAACAACCCTTCGATCTTGACAGAGGTCACGGCCGCCCCGGTTAACGAGGACAACAATACGCGTCGCAGGGAATTCCCGACCGTGGTTCCAAACCCGCGTTCAAAGGGCTCTGCCGTAAACTTACCATAGGTGGGCGAGGCTGTTTCCTTTTCCAATTCCAGCCGCATCGGCAACTGAAAATCCTTGATCCCTTTGTTCATTACGCTCCCTTTCACCTCAATCCGGCATAGCCGAGATATCGGCTCACATCCGGCTCGCCAACTCGTTCCCTGCTAGCGAGAATATAATTCGACAATGATCTGTTCATTGACCGGGGCCCCGATGTCATCTTTCGTCGGAAATGCCCGAATCGTCCCTTTCAACGCATCACGGTCACAGTCGATCCAGTTGACGCCAGGCAGGTTGTCGGCGGCATCCGCCGCCGCTTTAATCGCCACTAATTCCGCACTCCGCGGCCTGACTTGAATCACGTCTCCCATGGCCGTCGTATACGAAGGAATGTCGGTTTTCCGGCCATTGACCAAAATATGACCATGATTGACCAATTGGCGAGCCTGCTTACGCGAAAATGCCAATCCGATCCGGTAGACGACGTTATCCAGCCGTCGCTCAAGCAACGCCAGCAGGTTTTCACCCGTCACGCCCTCCTGACGTTCGGCGCGCTCGAAGAGTCCGCGAAACTGGCGCTCCTGTACGGCGTACATCCGACGCAATTTCTGTTTCTCACGGAGCTGCATGCTGTAATCCGTGACTCGAGGTCGAGCTTGTCCATGTTGCCCCGGAGGATAACTTCGACGTTCGATCGCACACTTGTCGGTCATGCAACGGGTTCCCTTAAGGAACAGCTTGACACCTTCCCTTCGACAAATCCTGCATACTGGACCACGATAATTTGCCACGTCTCTAGCCTCTCACTTTCAAAACTTCAGATTCCACCTTGGCGCGTCTGAAGGTTGAGTCCATCACCGCTTACACCCGTCGCCGTTTCGGCGGCCGACATCCATTATGGGGAACCGGCGTCACGTCACGAATCAAATTCACGCGCAGGCCCACGGACTGCAGCGCGCGCACCGCCGACTCACGTCCCGATCCCGGGCCGTTGACGTACACGTCGATCTGGCGCATACCCTGCTCCATCGCTTTTCGGCCAGCTGCTTCCCCCACGCGCGTCGCCGCAAAGGGCGTACTCTTCCTGGCCCCTTTGAAGCCCAAACCGCCCGCGTTCGACCACGACACCGTGTTCCCGCTCATGTCGGTAATGGTGACCAATGTATTGTTAAAAGACGCCTGAATATGGGCAATGCCCATTTGCACGATTTTTTTCTCTTTTTTCCGACCTTTTTTTACGCTCATGCTGTCACCTGAATGGCTGTTTATTTTTTGGACCGGCCGATCGACGCCCGTTTCCCTTTCCGGGTTCGTGAATTCGTCTTGGTTCGTTGACCACGCACGGGAAGCCCTCTTCGATGACGAAGCCCTCGATAGGTTCCCGTATCGATCAGACGTTTGATGCTGAGAGTGATTTCCTTTCGAAGATCCCCCTCCACCGTGTAATCTTTATCGATCGTCTCACGAAGTTTGACAATGTCTTCCTCACGGAGATCCTTGACGCGCACGGCAGAATCAATGCCGGTCTTCTGTAAAATCTTCCTGGCGCTCCACGGCCCGATCCCGTAAATATAAGTCAAGCCTATCTCAATGCGTTTGCCCACGGGCAGATCAACGCCTGCTATCCGAGCCATGTCTCCTCCTTCTTCACCTGACGCGGCCTTCCGCCTTACCCTTGTCTCTGCTTGTGGCGAGGGTTACTGCATCGGACCCGAACGATGCCACGTCGTCGGAAGACGATACATTTAGAACACATCGGTTTAACTGACGATTTGACTTTCATGAGAGCTGCCTCTCCTAGCTATTTGAAGCGATAGGTGATCCGTCCCCTCGTGAGGTCATACGGAGACAACTCCACGGTCACTTTATCGCCCGGAAGAATGCGAATAAAATGCATCCGCATCTTCCCTGAAATATGTGCCAAAATCTTATGTCCACTCTCCAATTGAACCCGAAACATGGCATTGGGCAACGTTTCCATGATCACCCCTTGTACTTCAATGACGTCTTCCTTTGCCATCAGCCTAAAACCGCGTCACTATGAATTGACGCTGACCTGCTCCTTGACCGTCGTCAAAATCACGGGTGGTCCTTCGGGTTGGACCGCCACGGTATGTTCAAAATGCGCCGACAGGCTCCCGTCTTTCGTGACGGCGGTCCATTGGTCGTCCAACACTTTCACCTGCGGCCCTCCGACGTTCACCATCGGCTCGATAGCCAACACCATTCCGAACTGAAGACGCGAGCCTTGCCCCGGACGTCCATAATTGGGAACTTGCGGCTCCTCATGAAGTTGCCGGCCTATCCCATGCCCCACAAAATCCCTCACGACGGAAAACCCGTGTGCTTCCACGTACTGTTGAATCGCATGACCGATGTCGGACAGCCGGTTCCCGACCCGGGCTTGATCGATCCCCTTGTGCATCGCCGCTTCCGTCACCTTCAGCAGGGTTCCGATGTCGTCCGAAACCTGACCCACGGGCACCGTCACGGCCCCATCGCCATAAAATCCCTGAACAATCGCCCCCAAGTCAAGCCCGACGATGTCCCCTTCCTTCAGTTCCCGATTGGAGGGAATCCCATGCACCACTTCATGATTCACCGAGGCACAAAGGGTGTTGGGGAAACTACGGTACCCCTTGAAGGCCGGAACCCCGCCGTGGTCACGAATGAACGTCTCTGCCAGTTCGTCCAAATATAACGTGGTGACCCCGGGTCTGACCTCCTGTTGTAACACCTGGTGCGCTTCAGCCACAATCTTCGAAGCTTGGGCCATCAGCGCAATTTCTTCCTCGGTCTTGAGCATGATCATGTAGCGCTACGCCCTGGACAACAATGCCGACAACCGCTCCTGGACTTGTTCAACAGATCCCGCGCCGTCCAATTCGGCCAACACCTGTTTCTCTTGATAATAGTCAATCAAGGGTGACGTTTGCTCTTCATAGACCACCAGCCTCGATTCCACCGTCTCCCGTTTATCGTCGCTCCGTTGCACGAGGGCCGCCCCGCACTCGTCACAGCGCCCATCCTGCTTGGGCGGCACGTAATCGACGTGATACACCGCCGAGCAGGCTGAGCAACTTCTTCGTCCGCTCAACCGCTTCACCACTTCCTCTCGGGGGATCACGAAATAGATGACCCGATCCAGCGACACCCCCTGATCCTCAAGAATACCGGACAACGCGTCGGCCTGAAGAATGGTTCGAGGAAATCCATCAAGAATAAATCCCTTTTCACATTCGGCGGACGAAATTTTTTCCGCGACGAGGCCGATCACCACGTTGTCGGGTACAAGTTCTCCTCGCGTCATGTATTGCTGGGCTTCAAGCCCCAACGGCGTCTTTTGGGCCACACCCGTTCGCAACAAGTCCCCCGTGGAAATTTTTGGTATCGTCAATTTGGCCGCAACCATTTCGGCCTGCGTACCCTTGCCCACTCCGGGCGCACCGAGAAAAACCAGTCGCATGGCGTGTTAACCGCTCCGGCCTTTCAACTTTCCCTTGGCCAAAAAGCCCTCATAATTCCGCATCAGCATGTGAGACTCGATTTGCTGAGCGGTATCCAACCCGACCCCCACGACAATCAACAACGAGGTCCCACCGAAATAAAAGGGCACGTTCAACTTATATATCAACAATTCCGGGATCACGCAGACGATCGCCAGGTAAATGGAACCGGCAAACGTAATCCGGGTGAGAACCCGGTAAATATAATCGGCCGTGCGCTGCCCAGGACGAATACCCGGAATAAAGCCTCCATACTTTTTCATGTTGTCTGCCATATCGACCGGATTCAACACGACCGCCGTATAGAAAAAACAGAAGAAAATAATCATGCTCACGTACATCAACGTATAGACGACCGAGCCCGGCGCCAAATGCGCCCCCAAGGCCTGCACCCACGGCACCTGAATAAATGAGGTAATCGTGGCCGGAAAGGCAATAATGGAAGACGCAAAAATCGGCGGAATCACGCCTGCCGTATTGATTTTCAAGGGAATATGAGTGCTTTGCCCCCCGTACACCCTGCGTCCGACAACCCGTTTGGCATATTGAACCGGAACCCGTCGCCTTCCGCTTTCCAGGAACACGATAGCCGTGATCACGGCCAACATGCTCACAACCAACAGGATCAGGAAGAGCAGGCTCAGTTCCCCGACCCGGTACATTTCAAAGGTTTGGGCAACCGCGCTTGGAAGACGGGCGACGATCCCGGCGAAAATGATCAGCGAGATGCCGTTCCCCACTCCGCGCTCGGTGATTTGTTCACCCAACCACATGAGGAAGGCAGTTCCCGCGGTCAGAGTAATCACGGTCATGAACCGAAACGGCCAGCCCGGCTCCAACACGTATTGACCGCCGTTCATGCCTTCGAGCCCCAGGGCGATCCCGAACCCCTGGATCAGGGCGATCCCGATGGTGCCGTAGCGGGTATATTGAATGATCGTCTTTCTTCCTCGTTCACCCTCCTTGGCCAGTTTCGATAAATGCGGGATTACCACCGTCAAGAGTTGCAGGATAATCGACGCACTGATGTAGGGCATGATGCCCAACGCAAAAATCGTTAACCGTGATAGCGAACCTCCGGAAAAAATATCCAGGAACCCGAGGAGGGCTCCGCCTTGATCCAATAAGAATTGCGCCAATTCATCATTGTTGATCCCCGGAGTCGGAATATGAGCTCCAATCCGGTACACAGCCAACATTGCCAACGTAAACAGGACACGGCTACGTAACTCCGGTATTTTAAGGATGTTCTGGAAGCTCGTAATGAGCCGTTCAAGCACGGCCGATGACCTTGGCTTGTCCGCCCGCCTGTTCAATCTTCCGAAGAGCCGACTGACTGAATTTATGCGCTTCAATAGTCATGGGCTTGTCCAGCTCTCCGACACCAAGAATCTTGATGGGCTTTGACTGCTTCTTGACAATCCGCTTCTCATAGAGGACCTGAGGAGTCACGTTCTGGTCGAGGGCAGCTAGGGTTTTGAGATTGACCACGGCGAATTCGATGCGAAACGGATTGTGAAATCCTCGTTTGGGCAACCTCCGTGCGAGCGGCATTTGACCACCTTCAAATCCCGCGACGTTCGCCCGCCCGGAACGGGCGAGCATACCTTTATGCCCCTTGCCGGCCGTCTTTCCCAACCCCGAGCCCGGACCGCGCCCTAAACGTTTTTTCGATTTCCTGGAACCCGGCGCCGGCTGCAATTGATGAAGTTTCATTGATCGTTGACCTCAACGAGATGCTTGACCTTTTGGAGCAACCCCAACACCTGGGGCGTCTTGGGGCGTTGCACCGTTTGATGGAGCTTTCGTAACCCAAGCCCCTGTAAATACAGGCGCTGTTTATGGGGTCGTCCGATGGGACTATGCTTCAGCGTAATGGAAAGCTGATCAGGAGATTGAGACACAGCACTGTTCCTCACACCACGTTAGAGTGACGGCTCATTCGAGACCTGACGGAGTTGCTTGACGTCTTCCGGGCCTTTGAGTTGAGACAAGCCGGCCAACGTCGCTTGCACCACGTTATAGGGATTGCCGCGGCCCAGAGTCTTCGCAATGATATTGTGCGCCCCGAGCACTTCCAAAACGGCTCGAACCGCCCCACCCGCGATGATCCCCGTCCCTGCTTTCGCCGGTTTCATGTATACGTGCTCCCCACAGAAACGCCCGTGCACATCATGGGGGATACTGCCGTTTCTCAGAGGGACCTGAAGCAGTTGCTTCTTGGCCCGGCCAACGGCTTTGGCAATGGCCGGCGGCACCTCGGTGGCCTTGCCCTTGCCGATGCCAACCCATCCCTGTCCATCCCCGACCACGACCAGCGCGCTGAAAGAAAATCGCTTTCCGCCTTTGACTACTTTCGCCACCCGGTTAATCGAAATTAACTTGTCTTTAAGGTTCAATTCTTCGGGGTTGACTTGTTGCACCGAATGCCATCCTCTTCGTTAAAAGGCCAGACCACCTTCACGGGACGCGTCCGCCAAGGCTTTGACCCGTCCATGATACAGTCGCCCGTTCCGGTCGAACACGACGTCGGTCACCTTCGCAGCCTTGGCCCGCTCGGCCAACAATTTCCCGACGACTTGCGCGGCCTCTTTCGACGAACCGGACTTTATGGTTTCGCGCAGTCCGGCGTCCATGGATGACGCAGCGGCCAAGGTGAGACCCGCAACGTCATCGACAACTTGGGCGTAAATGTGTGCATTGCTTCGAAACACGGTCAGTCTGGGCCGTTGAGACGTACCCTGAACTTTTTTTCTGACTCGTGTTTTGCGTCGCTCCAACCGGCGACGTTGCGTCTTGAGATTCATATGTTATTTCTTCCCGGCTTTCCCGGCTTTCTTAATCAGGACTTCACCTGCGTACCTGATGCCTTTTTGCTTATAGACGTCGGGCGGTCTCACGCGGCGAATATTAGCGGCCGTCTGGGTCACGACCCGTTTATCAATACCTTTGATGGAGATCATGGTTTGCTTCTCAACCGACGCCTGCACGCCTTCCGGGATCGCCACGGTCACAGGATGCGCAAAACCGACGTTTAACGTCAGCGCTTGACCCTGCACTTGAGCCCTGTACCCCACCCCGGTCAATTCCAGTGTGCGTTCAAACCCCTTGGTCACACCCTCGACCAGATTTGCCAGTTCAACACGTGTCAGTCCATGGAGGGCTTTGACGCGCGGCGCATGCCCCCGCCGACCCACCTGGATAGCTCCCTCGTTGATGGTCACGTCAATCCCGTCGGCGAGTTCCCACCCCAATTGGCCCAGAGGCCCCTTGACGGAAACGGAACTCCCTTCCACCTTCACCTCGACGGTGGAGGCCAGTGCAATTGGTTTGATACCGATCCTAGACATCGTTGACCTGACTGCTTCGTTGGGATGAACCTGTTCGTTCCAGCCCTACCAAACGTGACACAACACCTCTCCTCCGATACTCTGCTGTCTGGCCTGCCGGTCGGTCATGACCCCTCTCGAGGTCGACAGCACCGCAACCCCCAGCCCGCCCCGCACTCGAGGAATGGAGGAAACCCCCACGTACACGCGCTTGCCGGGCTTACTGACTCGTTTGATTTTCTCGATCACGGGTTTCTTTTCCCGTCCGGGGACATACCGCAATTCCACCTGAAGACCCGGATGCCCATTGAGCGTGGTGGGCGAGAAATTTTGAATAAACCCCTCGTCCTTAAAGACGGCAAGCACGTTGGCCTTCAATTTGGAGGCGGGAACGTTGACCGTCGCATGCCCCCGTCGAATGGCATTCATGATGCGAATAAAAAGATCGGCAATTGGATCAGTCATACTCATAACGTCATACCCTTATCATCCGCAGCCTGGCGCCGGGCTACCAACTCGACTTGGTGACCCCCGGAATGTTTCCGCGCAGGCTATGCAGCCGGAAACAAATCCGGCACATGTGGAAGCGGCGCAAAAAGGCCCTCACGCGACCACAGAGAGGGCAGCGATTATATCGCCGGACGGGAAATTTCGGCTCAGCCGCCTGCTTGTTCCGTAATGCTTTTCTTGCCACGCAAGCCTCCGTCTCAAGCACTTAGTTCAACGAAACGGCATGCCGAGATGACTCAGCAAGGATTTAGCCTCGTCATTTCGTTGAGCGCTCGTCACAATGGTAATATCCATCCCGTGGATGGCTGCCACGTCGTCATATTTGATTTCAGGAAAGGTCAACTGCTCCTTTAACCCGAACGTATAGTTACCACGGCCATCAAACGCCTTGGGGGAAACTCCCCGAAAATCCCGAATCCGGGGCAAGCCAACGTTCAGCAAACGATCCAGAAATTCATACATCCGGCTACCGCGAAGCGTGACCTTGGCTCCGATCGGCATCCCCTGTCGCACCTTGAAACCGGCGATGGCTTTCTTCGCCTTGGTCACGACGGGCTTCTGCCCCGTAATCAAGGCCAATTCGGCCACGGCACTTTCCAGCAACTTGACCTCTTGAATGGCTTCTCCCATACCAACGTTCAGGACCACTCTTTCCACGCGAGGCACTTGCATCGGGTTGGCATACGAGAATTCCTTCATCATCCGGGGGATCACCTCATTCCGGTAGAGATCTCTTAACCGCGGAGGCGGTCCTGCCTGTGCAGCCTTGGGTTTGGCCGCCGGTTTGGTTTCTTTTTTCGCCATCACACCTTATCCAACACGTCATCAGGACTTTTCTGTAAGACTCGAACCCGACGACCATCATCCAATCGTTTGATTGCGACCCGTGAAGGCTTCCCCAAAGCCTGGGAATACACCATGACGTTTGAAATCGCCAGGGGCGCTTCACGTTCCAAAATGCCGCCTTGCTTCATTTTTTGGGAAGGCTTCGTGTGCCGTTTAATCACGTTGATTTTTTCCACCGTCACCCGGCTTGTCCGTGGATCCACGTGCAAGACCTTCCCCATTTTCCCCTTCTCCCGTCCGGCAATCACGATCACCGTATCGCCCTTGCGAATACGCGATTTCGTCACCGAGGGGCTTCCATTCGCCGTTCGGGTCCCCATGGGTCCTACAACACCTCCGGAGCAAGAGAAATGATTTTCATGAACTTCTTTTTCCTTAATTCCCGGGCAACAGGCCCGAAGATTCTCGTGCCCACGGGATCCCCTTGATTATTCACCAGCACACACGCGTTGCGATCGAAGCGAATATAGGAGCCATCCTCGCGGCGCCGGCTCTTTTTCGTTCGCACGATCACCGCCTTGACCACGTCGCCTTTCTTGACGGACGCTTTGGGTATGGCTTCTCGAACCGACACGACTACAATGTCGCCGATGCCTCCATACCGCCGGCGGGTCCCACCCAACACGTGAAAACACCGCACGCTCTTCGCGCCTGAATTATCCGCGACGTCAAGATAACTGTAATTTTGAATCATCGGAACACCACGCCATTTCCGGTTCGCCGTTTACGCCGACGGGTTCTGTTCGCCCCGCTCGACTATGGCCGCCACCCGCCAATGCTTATCTTTGCTGAGCGGGCGCGTCTCCACGATTTTCACGCGATCGCCGATCCGGGATTCATTTTTTTCATCATGGGCCTTCAACTTGGTCAGACGTCGCACAACTTTTCCGTACAACGCGTGCGACACCAATCTCGGGACCGCCACAACGACCGTTTTATCCATCTTATCGCTGATCACGCGCCCATACGATGCGCGCTGCCGTCTTACAGTCATATCTCGTCAACCCTCGCCTTTCGATTGCGCCGACGCTCGCTTTTCACGGAGGACGGTCTTGGCCCTGGCCACGTCCTTCCGTGCCTGACGAATTTTCATCGGATTTTCAATTCGTCCAAGGGCATGTTGGCAGCGGAGGTGAAACAATTCCTGCTTCAACTCATGCACCTTTCCGACCAATTCTTCCGCTTCCATGCCTTGTAATTCTTTGACGTCCATCAATGCGCCTCAGACGGGATATTCGCCTCTGGCGACAAATTTCGTCGCCAACGGCAGTTTGTGACCGGCTAAACGAAACGCCTCTTCCGCGACGCTTCTCGTCACGTCATCCATTTCGTAGAGAATACGACCGGGCTTCACCACGGCCACCCAGAACTCGGGGTTCCCTTTACCCTTCCCCATTCGCACTTCCGCAGGCTTCTTGGTGACGGGCTTATCGGGGAAAATCCTCGTCCAGATTCTCCCGCCACGCTTGACGTGGCGCGTCATCGCGATTCTCGCAGCCTCGATTTGCCTGGCGGTAATCCGGCCGGGCTCGAGAACCTTGAGCCCGAACTGACCGAAAGACACGTCACCGCCACGGTAAGCCTTCCCCCGCATGTTGCCTTTTTGCACTTTTCGAAACTTAACTTTTTTCGGAGCTAACATATTTCAGGTCCATCAAGTCTTTGCGTATCCGCATCAGACGCTCTCATCCGTGCGGTATCTATCGCTCTCTACAACAAATTCAGCGACGCTTCGTCTTTCACCGCGTTCGGCAACTCGGCATCACCTTTATAAATCCACGCCTTCACCCCGATAATCCCCATGGTCGTATGAGCTTCCGCAAACCCGTAATCAACGTCAGCCCTGAGCGTATGAAGCGGAACCCGGCCTTCCCGATACCATTCCGTCCTGGCAATTTCATTGCCGCCCAACCGTCCGGCACACGACACCCGAACACCTTGAGCCCCCAAGCGAAGCGCCGAAGCCACGCTTCTTTTCATGGCGCGACGAAATGAAACGCGTTTCTCCAATTGCAAGGCGATGTTTTCAGAAACCAACTGCGCATCCAACTCCGGCTTCTTGATTTCCTTCACCGTCACGTAGACTTCCCGGCCATACCGTTGCTCCAGCATCGCCTTCAACTTATCAACCTCCGCACCCTTTCTCCCGATGATAATACCGGGACGGGCCGTGTATATGATCACCTTCACCTGATTTCCGGAACGCTCGATTTCTACCCGTGAAATACCGGCGTGAAACAACCGGGATTTGACCGTCTGACGAATCTCGACATCCTCATGCAGTAGTTTCACGAAATCTTTTTTGGCGTACCACCGGGAATTCCACGTCCTGGTGTACCCCAGACGAAAACCATATGGATGTGTTTTTTGTCCCATACTCCGGTTCTACCTCGCTCCGTCAACGGAAACGGTTGCCCATGACTTCCCCTAGGAATCCTCTTTCGTCGGAGAAACTGCTATCGTCAAATGACTGGTTCGCTTATGGATGGGATTCGCCCTACCCATGGACCTGGCTCGAAACCGCTTTAAAACGGGGCCTCCATCGACATAGGCTCTTGAAATTTTCAACGATTCCGCATCCCCCAGTTCCTGTTGTCCGGCATTCGCGACCGCGGAATGCAACACCTTTTCCACGACCGGAGCCGCGGCCCTGGGCAAATACTTGAGAACGGTCAACGCCTCGGACACACCACGCCCGCGAATGAGGTCGACAACCATCCGCACTTTTCGCGGCGTCATTCTCACGTAGCGCAAGACTGCCTTTGCTTCGGCCATAAGATCCCTTCCCTACTGCTTCCTCAAGTCACGCTACTTTAATGGAACGGCCTTTTCCGATTTGGCGGCTCCATGCCCCTTAAAAAACCGGGTCGGAGAAAATTCTCCAAGTTTATGCCCAACCATATTTTCCGTCACATAGACCGGAAGAAACTTTTTCCCGTTGTGTACCGCAAACGTATGACCAATCATTTCAGGGATAATAGTAGAACGACGCGACCAGGTCTTGATGATTTTCATATCGCGAGAGTCGTTCATTCTTTCCACTTTTTCCAGGAGGTGGGTATCAACAAACGGTCCTTTATGAATCGAACGCGGCATCGACGCTGGGTCTCCTTATTTCGTCCGTCTGGAGATAATGAATTTCGACGACTGTTTCTTCTTCCGGGTCTTGAAGCCTTTGGTCGGAACCCCCCAAGGGGAAACGGGATGAGGGTTGCCTTGCCCGGACTTCCCTTCGCCCCCGCCATGAGGATGGTCGACCGGATTCATCACGACCCCTCGGACGTGGGGCCGTTTTCCCATCCACCTGGAACGACCGGCCTTCCCCACGGAAACGTTCTCATGATCGAGGTTCCCAATTTGGCCTACGGTGGCCATGCACGTCCCCAGGATCCGACGCATCTCACCCGAGACCAGACGAACCTGAACGTATCGGCCTTCCCGGCCCATCACTTGACAGGAAGCGCCGGCGCTCCTTGCCACCTGCGCGCCCTTCCCCGGCTTGAGTTCAATATTATGAATGGTCGTCCCAAGCGGCATCAGCGACAAAGGAAGCGCATTGCCCGGACGAATGTCCGAACCGGGACCGGCCTGAATCGGGTCTCCGGCCGACAAGCCGACGGGAGCCAGGATATATCGCTTTTCCCCGTCCGCATACGCGATCAACGCGATACGAGCCGAACGATTGGGATCATACTCCACCCTGACGACCTTCCCGGGCACCCCGACCTTATTACGCTTGAAATCAATGACACGGTACAGGCGCTTATGCCCGCCGCCACGAAATCTTGTCGTAATCCGCCCGAAATTGTTTCGCCCTCCGGAACTTGCCAGGGACGTGGTCAGGCCCTTTTCAGGCTGCTCCTTCGACAGCGACTTGTCCTTGATAACCGTCATACCGCGCCGGCCCGGCGACGTTGGACGATAGGGTTTAGTCGGCATAATGTGTGACCCTTTTCTTCTCTAACTCAAACCACATCGCACATCGCTTTCAAGGCAAGGCAGGACGTTCAAAAAGGCCGTCCGGCAAGGCCGCAGGTCCATTGGCGCGCGGAGCGTACGTGAAGTACGTGAGCACGACAAGGGATCGAGAACGCCGCTGGCGGCTTTTTTCAACGTCCTGCTAAGCACTTTCGTACAGTTCTACCTTTTCGCCTTCACGCAAGGTGATGATGGCTTTCTTCCAGTCCGGGCGCTTCCCAAGATACCGCCCCTGACGCTTCTTCTTGCCCAAGACGTTCATGATGTTGACGGACTTCACTTTAACCTTGAGAACCGACTCCACCGCCTGACGCACTTCGATTCGATTCACGTCGTTCTGTACGACAAAGGCGATGCGGTTCGCGGAATCCTGAAGTCCCGTAATTTTTTCGGTCAACAACGGCTTTACCAACACGTCATAGGGATCGCGTTTCATGCCCATAACTCCTGCACGTTCGGCAATTCATCCTTCAAGACCACGAGCATTTGGTATCGAAGCACGTCGTACACCGTGAGTTCTTCAGGCAACACGGCTTTCACTTGAGCCAAATTTCTCGTTGCACGAAACACGGCGTCATTGCCTTTCCCCACAACGAAAAGCACCGGGCCCGTTGCACCCAATTGCTTCACCGTTTGGGCCATCAATTTGGTCTTGGGTTCAGGAAGAGAGAGTTCGGAAAGAACGAGAAGTTCCCCTGCTTCCATCTTGGAAGACAAGGCACTTTGCATGGCCTTTCGATACATTTTTTTCGACATGGCAGAACGATACTTCCGAGGCTGCGGTCCGAACACCACCCCGCCGTGACGCCACACCGGCGAACGATTCGAACCCGCGCGAGCGCGTCCCGTATGTTTTTGCCTCCATGGTTTCTTGCCCGTTCCGCTGACGTCACTACGACCTTTCGTGCTTGCGGTGCCTTGCCGAAGCGACGCGAGTTGCATGACGACTGCGGAATGAACAAGCGACCCATGAGGCTGAGTTCCGAATACGCTCTCACTCACCTCAACGGTGCCTACGGACGCCCTGTTTTGGTCTACGACTTCTATCGAGGCCATATCGAGGTATTACTCCTCCGCCTTCCGGATAAGGACCAAGCCACCCACGGGACCGGGAACGGCCCCTCCGATAAGAACAAGATTCTCCTCCGGCCGGGTTTCGATCACCGTCAACCCTTTCACAGTGACCTGCTTATTTCCCATTTGCCCGGGAAGCTTCTTGTTTTTCAGGACACGCGAGGGATACGAACTACACCCGATCGACCCCGGCGCACGATGAAACATCGAACCATGACTGGCCGGACCACCACCAAAATTGTGACGTTTCATCACGCCCTGGAACCCTTTTCCTTTGGAGGTTCCCTGGACGTGCACTATTTCACCTTTTTCAAAAAGATCTGCCGTCACGGCGTCTCCCACCTGACATTCCGGCACGCAACGAAACTCCCGCAAATACCTGAACAGATTCTCTTGCCCGGACGAACGCAGATGCCCCACTTGCGCCTTGGTGAGTTTCCGCTCCTGAACCTCCGCATAGCCGAGTTGCACCGCATCGTACCCATGACGGTCTTTCGTCTTCACGGCCGTGACGCGACAAGGCCCAACTTCAATCACCGTTACCGGATGCAGACGACGATTTTCATCGTAGAACTGCGTCATGCCCAATTTTTTTCCTATCAACCCGCTAACCATTCGACACTCTGCCAATCATCAAGGATCACGTCACTTAAAGCTTGATCTCCACGTCCACACCTGCAGCCAAGCTCAATTTCATGAGCGCATCCATGGTTTCCGGGGTGGGCTCAAGAATATCCAACAAACGTTTATGCGTCCGGATTTCAAATTGCTCGCGAGATTTCTTATCCGCATGCGTGGATCGCTGAATGGTAAACTTTTCAATCCGGGTGGGAAGCGGAATGGGACCGGCAACACGCGCGCCCGTTTGCTTGACGGTGTCCACAATTTCCCGAGCCGATTGATCGAGGATCCGATAATCAAACCCCTTCAACCGGATACGAATACGTTGATCTACGCTTACCACCACTGGATTCCTTCCTTAACTCTTACGCGAGGATTTCGGTCACGACGCCGGCGCCCACCGTGCGGCCCCCTTCGCGCACCGCAAACCGTAACCCCTGCTCCATCGCAATCGGCGCGATCAGTTCCCCCTCGAACGTCGTGTTGTCCCCCGGCATCACCATCTCCACCCCTTC
>JAJEJG010000010.1 GCA_022828225.1 Nitrospirales bacterium
GAAGCGGGCGTTGTCGACGAATGACGCGAACGACGTGCAATTCGGCGCCGGGGCGAGCATTCCGGTAGCGTTTGCGGTGTGGGATGGCCAGAACGTGGAACGGAATGGCATGAAGGGCATCTCCACCTGGTTCACCGCCAAAATGCCGTAAGACATACCGAATTTATTTGAAGTAGGGAATTGAAGAGACCCTGGGGTCCTCCTGGAAAGAAGGGGGACGTCAGGGTCTTTTTTTAGGTGGTGTTTTGAGGGACTTGGCATCCATGTGTGATGTCATGTGACCGGATGTCAAAAAGTATCAGTCCTTTCGTAGAGTTGCATAAGAAACCGGAAGCCGTGTATAAGAATTGCAGACCCTTCTGGGCATCAATTGACGAACGACACTGATGATCGGAAGATGCATATTCATGGGACACCAGACTACTTCATGTAAGGAGGCAATGTGAAAATCTCTTTACTATTTCCTCCCAGTTGGCATCCCTCGCAACCCTACCTGAGTCTTCCTTGTTTAACGGCTTTTCTCGACCAGGCCGGCATTACCGACAAGAGTCAACGCGATCTGAATATTGAACTTCTCGATACGATTCTCTCGAGAACGTATGGCCTGGAAGTGTATGAAAAACTTGTTGAAAAACTGAAGAAATTGGAGCATTCGCGTCAGGGCGAAACGGGACCGGGGAGCGATGAACATTACGGTCGTATTGTGGAAGCCTTGGACCGGTTCCCCCATTTGATCGATCAGATCGAACCGGCCAAAGCCTCACTCCGTGGGGAAGAGTTTTATGACATTGAGCGGTATCGGGAATGTCTGTTTTTGATCGATCGCTGGTTGGAGGTGGTGTCTTCGGTGTATTTCCCAACCAGGATTACCGTCGTCGACAACCAATTTTCCTATTCCATCTATTCCTCTCGAGAGATTCTCAAAGCGATTCATGATGAAGAACAAAATCCGTATCTGGACTTATATCGACAACATTTTCTCTCTTCCATTCTCGATGAAGATCCTGGGTTGATCGGCGTATCGATTACCGCAACGTCCCAGATCATCCCCGGCCTGACCTTGTGCCGGCTCATCAAGGAAGCGAATCCCGACATACACGTGACCGTGGGCGGCAGCATCTTCACCAGGCTGGTGGACAACCTGCGTCGAGGTGACCGGCTATTCCAGGTAACGGACGATTTTATCGTGTTCGAGGGAGAGAAGGCGTTACTGGAGTTGGTGAATCAATTGGAAGGGAAAAAGAATTTTGCGAAGGTTCCCAATCTCATCTATCGGGACAACGGAAAAGTCATCGTCAATCAGCCGTTCTATTCAGAGAATTTGGCGGAACATCCGGCTCCCAATTACGATGGATTCCCGCTCGACCGTTACCTGGCTCCGAAGACGGTGTTGCCGGTGCAGTTTTCACGAGGGTGTTATTATAAGGACTGCGCTTTCTGCGCCCTGACGTTGGACCATCAGAATTTCCGCCAAAAGGATCCCATCAAGGTTGTGGACGAGCTCGAAGCGCTTTCCAAAAGGTATGACACGCCGTTTTTCTTCTTCACCGATGAATGCCTGGCGCTTTCGCCGACGCGCCGGCTCTGTAAAGAGATCCTGAAACGACAATGTGACTTTCAATGGACGGCCGAACTGCGTTTTGAGAAGAATCTCTCGAGAGAATTGCTGACCCTCATGCGGGATGCCGGGTGCCACAAGATCGTATTCGGGTTGGAGACCTACAACAAGCGTATGATGGACTTTATGCAAAAGGGCATTACCCAGGAGAACGTCGACCGGATTTGTTCGGACTGCGTTGACTTGGGAATCGGGGTCCATTGCTACGTCATCGTCGGCTTCCCGACCGAAACGGAGGCGGAAGCCAGGGAAACCATGAATTTCGTGTTGGACAATACAAAGTTGAATTCGTCGTATGGGTTTTCATGCCAGCCCTGTCTCTTCGATCTTGAAAAAGAAGCTCCCATTATGAACGATCCGGGAGGCTACGGGATTCAACGGATTATGAGACCGGCTGCTGAAGATTTGAGCTTGGGCTTTTTCTATGAAGTCAAAGAGGGCATGACGCCAGAACAGGCGGAAAAGCTGTATCAACACGTGTACGAAAAAATCAGCGAGGTGGTCGTGGAATTGCCGTTCAACTATTCCATGGCCGATGGCTTGCTGTACATCGCTCGCCATAAACGACAACATGCTCCGGAATTCACTGCCGTTTCTTAATCGCGAAGAGCCGTCTGTGTATTCTCAGTGCTGATCTGACCGGATAGAGAAGAAAAGGCGGAACGGATATGACGGCAGCGCCGACATCGGGTCACGAAAGCGGGACGAACTCCGGTATCCTGTTTGAGTATGCGCTCAAGTTTCTGCTGCTGTCGGCGTTTTTGGAACTCGTGCTGTATCGCTTGGCCTCCCGGCTTGGCATGCACATGGCCAAGCTCGCCGAAAAATCCGAAGCCGTCCGGTTGACGTTTAAGACGCTTTCCTCCTTGGGGTTCATTCTTCTCAACGTCACCTCCATCCTGCTGTTCCTGGTCCTTTTCATTCTGCTGATCCAGAAAGTACGGCAATCGATATGGTCAGGGAGGTTTGACGGGTTCTTGGTCCCGTCCGTCTCCCTGCTCGTCGTGTTAACGGTCGTCTATCTTCTGTTTCCGCCCGCCATGTTGGGATCGGTTGTCTATAATGTCGTGTCCTTCGTGATCCTGGCGACCCTGATGGCGGAATTTCTGGCAACGCATCATCTGTGGGCGCAACGTATCACCGTGGGGTGTTTTTTCTTCGGCATCATGGGGTGGATTTACTACCAGACGGTGTCCACCACCTATGGGTTAATGGGCATTGTCTCCGCGCCGCCTTTCGTGAATGAAATCAGCCGGGGAGGCGAGGCCCTCATGGTCCTGGCGAGTATCCTGGTTTTGTGGTCGTACGGCAGCACGTCGCTCTTTACCAAGAACAAGACCCAACGGAAGTGGGCCATGACGCTGCTGTTGAGCGGGAGCGCAACCTTTTTCGTGCTGCTCTACATCGATTTTTTTCTGTCGCTCTATAGCCCCGCGCTGGCCGAAGACGCGAGAAAGGCCGGGCAGGGAATCGGCTGGGTATTTCAAATGGGCATGGGGTACACGTTTTATTTACCCTTTGCTCTTTATATGGCAGGGTTTACCTGCTGGGCGTACACCGTCATTAAACTGGTGTTGATCGGTCGCCTGGCAGGCTATGGTTTGGGATTGATGTTCATGGCGGGATATGCCTTGCAGTTGTCGCATTTGACGTTAATGGTGGTCGTTGGGCTCATGCTGATGACGCTCGACAAGCGGGGCACGCTGGGCAAATTACGCAATAAAGCAGGAACCGTGGCGTATGCCCCGGTGACGCCTGCATTCAGCCAAATACGTTGAGAGGACATGTAACGATCATGGAAGCAGAACGTGTTGCAACACAGGAAGAGGGCGGGGTGGCCGAGCCGCAGGCCCAAGAGCAGCAGTTGACGCCGGATGAAGAGATTGCGGAACTTGAAAAGTTGCTCAGTGAAGAGCCGGACGATTTTCAAGCCCGTTGCCGGTTGGGCGAGTTGTATTTTGGGAAAGGGAAACTGGAAGAGGCCCTGACCGAAGTCAAAAAGGCCATCGAAATGGCCGAGGGGTTGAGAACCGAAATGGATCGATCTCTGGCCATGTATTATTCCAACTTGGGTACGATCTACGGCACCAAGGGGATGATGGACGATGCCCGTCCCCAATTCGAGCGGGCGCTGGAGTTGAACAAGTATGACGTGCTGTCCCTGTTCAATCTGGGAAGGCTCCATAACGACAAGAAAGAATACATGCAGGCCAAGGAATATTTCGAGCGATTAATCGAAATTACCCCGGAAGATCCGATTGCCTGGTATAATCTGGCAGGCGTCTATGAAGAGTTGGATAATCCGCAGATATCGGACTACAACACCCTGGATATGGCGGTGCAGGCCTATATGAAGGTTTTGGAATTCGATCCCAAACACTTGGAGTCCAGTTTTAAACTCATGGACATTGCGTTTACGTTGAAAAAATCCGACATGGCTGTAAAAATCATGGAAGAAGCCGTTGAGCACAGCCCGGATGAGCCGTTGGCGTACTACAACCTCATCAATACCTATGAAAAGTGTAAAATGTTCGAGCAGGCCGAAGAAGCGCGCCAACGGCTAAAGCAGCGGTTTGCAAAACGAGCCCGTGACTGACGGCGTTGGTATGAAGAGAGTTCCCTTCTGTCATTCCCGACGTTAGTAATCGGGAATCCAGTGTCTTTTGTCTTCACGGAGAAGGAGAAAGCAAAGACGCTGGATCCTAATGGATTGCCTGGATCCCCGATCGAGTCGGGGACAAGCGTCGAGGATGACAGATTGAAAGGAGAAGACCATCATGTTTGGGAGTTTAGGGTTTACCGAGTTGATTTTGATACTGTTCATTGTGTTGATCATATTCGGCGCCGGGAAATTGCCCCAACTCGGTGAGGGGGTCGGGAAAGCGATCAAGGGCTTCAAGAAATCCGTGAATGAAGCGGAAGCCGTTGACCTCGAGGCGCAGAATATCGCAGACCAACAGGCTCAGGCCCAGGTGAGTCCGCACGGTGCGGACGCGGCGCCACCGCCGGCCCCGGCTCCTCAAGGCGATCAAACGGTTGCTCCGGCACAAGCCGCTCAACCGGAACCGGCGGAGACGCCGAAGAGTTAATGGCCTGCGGTGCGGCGGGAACATAAAGACAGGAGTATGGTATGGAAACAAGCGTAGAATCCCCGGTCGGAAAAATTGAAACGTTTGCGGGAAACGGCAAGTCCCGGAGTACGGGTGACGGGAAACGTGCGAAGAAAGCCGGCATTCCGTTGCCGAATCACATTTGCGTCGACAAGGAAGGGCGTTGGCTCTACATCGCGGAAAACGGGTCGGACCGGGTGCGCCGGGTCGATTTGGAGGCCGGGATCATTCACAACTATGCGGGCATCGGGGAAACCTGTTACAGCGGGGATTACGGCCCTTGCGCCGAAGCCGGGCTGTACCTGCCCTTGAGCGTGGCGATAGACGCGAATAACGATCTGTATATCTGTGATTCCGGAAGCAACCGTATTCGCAAAGTCGATCACGGGACTGACATCATTACCACGGTCGTGGGGTCGGGAGACTCCGGCTTCAACGGCGACGGTCCGGCGTTGGAGGTCAACCTGACTTATCCCGGGGCTATTGCCTTCGATGCGGATAACAATCTGTACATTGCGGACACCCAGGCCCACCGCATACGCAAATACGATCCGCAAACGGGTATGGTGACCACGATTGCGGGGACATGGACCAGGGAAGATGAAGACTGGATCAGCCCCCTGACCGCGCAAAACCTGGTGGTGCTGTCCGGTGACGCCATCGGCATCGACTTCAGCGACGATCAAGGCTGGCTTCGCCCGCAATGTTCGGATAATTTGGACCTGTCCCCCTATCTGGACGACGGTCGACCGGCGCTGGAAGCGAAGCTCTGGGACGTGGTGGCGATCGACGCGGACCGTCACGGGAACGTGTACCTCACGGACAAGGCCAGTAACCGCATTCGCAAGGTTGACGCGCAAACGGGCACGATTTCGACCGTAGCCGGGGTGTGTCGTTTCGGGTATGACGGAGATGGGAAGCCCGCGGTGATGTCCATGTTGAACGTGCCGGAGGCGGCTATTGTCGATGAAGAGGCCAACGTTTATATTGCCGATTCGATGAATCATCGCATCCGCAAAGTGGATCCCGCCACGGGCATGATCGAGACCATTGCGGGGAACGGAGACAGCGGGTACGAGGACAAGAACATGGGCGGATGCGGCGCCGCGCGCTTTGTCGCCAAGGAAGACGCGGGGATGCTGAAACATGGCGACGGGAACCTCGCCGTGGATGCGGTGGTGAATGCCCCGTCGGGTTTGGCTCTTGACGGTCACGGGTACCTCTATATTTGCGAACGCAACGAAAATAAAGTCCGGCGCGTCAAACTTTGGTAAGGGTGACAGATGAGTGAAACAGTAGCATCAAGCCATGGACGCAGTTCCGTGAAATCAAAACGAAGACTTCCCCGTTCGCTGATCCTGCTAGGCTCGGGAATTGTGTGTCTGGCAATGGCACTGGTTTGGCTTGGTATTCCTGCGGTGAGTTCGCAAGGTATTGTGATCCGGTCGCATTTTACGGACGGTCCGCTGCCCACGAAGCCCGATGACGAGGCTTGGGAGACCATCGCACCCATTCCCATTCCCCTGAGCGGTCAGATCATCACGCGACCGGTTTGGCCGGAACCCAGCGCCAAGGTCATCTCGGTGCGGTCGGTTCACGACGGCAAAGACATCGCATTTCTGGTGGAGTGGCAGGATGCGACCAAGAATGAACAACTGACCCCCGGGGTCTTTCGTGACGGGGCGGCGCTGGCCCTCCCCTTGGGGAATGCGCCGGCGTTTTTCTGTATGGGCCAATTGGATCACTACGTGAACATCTGGCATTGGAAAGCGGATTGGCAAAGCGACGTGGATCGCCGGAAAGCCAGGGCCAAGGAACGCGGACGCAAGAAGAGAGGGATTCGCAAGTTCGAAGTGATTCCTCGCCGTCCCTCTTCGGTCGAAGACCTCATCGGCGGCGGGTTCAGTACGTTGACGAGCAAGAACCGGCAAGGCAAGGTCAAAGGCGAAGCCGAATGGGACAAAGGGTTCTGGCGAGTGGTGATGAAGCGTCCATTGACCAAAGACGGGGATGACACGGAAAATGAAGCCCTCCTGGTCCCTGGCCGCATGCAAGCCGTGGCCTTTGCCGTCTGGAACGGCGAGAATAAGGAAAGAAACGGGCAAAAGGCCGTGGCGTCCTGGCTTCAACTGCTGGTCGATCCGGTCGGCGGCACGAAGGCTTTGACGAAATCCTGAGCCGGTTCACGGTTGTCTTCATGTGGCTCTCCGACTCCATAACATGAAGGGCGAATGATGATGATCAGATGGTCGCGTCGTATCGTGTTGGCACTTTGCATCAGTGGCGTTGTGGGGTGGTTTTTCCTCTCTGTCCCGGAGTCCGTCGCCGAAGAAATGACCGAGGATCGAGCCTTGGCCCTGGCGTTAGAGTTCGGAATCGACGTCGAAGAAGTCAATGAGGAGATCAAAGAATTTCTTGGCTTGACCAAGGCCGAAGGCGTGGTGGTTTTCGAGGTGATCGGAAGTTCGCCGGCAGACCGTGCCGGCATCAAGGTCAAGGCCGTGCTCAAGGAGGTAGACGGAAAAGATATCCGGACCTTGCTGGATTTGGGAAAGGCGCTCGAAAAAGCGATGCCGACGCAGAATTTCTCCGTGGCGACGTTTGAACCGGCCGGCATCGATGATCAGGGTGTCGGTGGCGGGCTGAACTTCCACTTCGTACGAGTTGAGAAAGATTAACCATGTCATCTTTTCGAAACAGCCGGACCAAAAGACAAGTGAAAAGCTGTTTGCTGATCGTGCTGGTCGGCATTTTGTGGATTTCGGTGCCATGCGCAACGGCACAGGAAGCACCCAAGGTTCCTGAAACCCACAAGTGGATCAAGGAAATCGAGGAAATCTTTCTGCCGTCCGATCATTGCAAACAATGTCACGATCGTCACTACGAGGAATGGAAGGGGATGCGCGAGCAGACCCCCGACCTCAAAACGTTCGGGCGTGTGGACGGGGCCCTGTTGCACGGGACCGCGCTCACGTCTCCCGTGTTTCAAACCGTCCTCGGCCTGTGGCTGCAAACGGGACCGACCGCGGAAGAAAAAACCCGGTGTCTCTCGTGTCATGCGCCCGCGGTGACGGTGTTCCCGCAACATACGGAAAAGTTCATCGCCCAGGTCCTGTCGGAAAAGCCGAAAAGACGGGGCAGGCGGGCGAAGAAGACCCATGGCGCGGAAGGGATCAGTTGTTCGTCCTGTCACCTGATCGATTCGGTCAAGGAGAACAACGGGGAGTTCCCGGCATTCAAGATCAATCCGGGAAACGCCTTTTTCGGCCCCTATGCCGATGCCGAAGAAAATCTGGTGCATCCCTCGAAACAGGCTGAAGTGTACAAGGGCGCTCAATTTTGCGCCTCCTGTCACTTCAGTAAAGTCAAAGACGTGACAAAGGCAGAACTACCCGGACAAATCCTGAAAGGAACGATTTGTCAGGATTGCCACATGGAGCGGTCCACGGGGAGTTCCACCTCGCAACGCGGCTCGCTCACGCGGCCCATCGGACGGCATTGGTTTCAAGGGATCGTCATTCCGGGCATCATGCTCAGCAATCGCAACCTGCAAGCCGAATGGTTTCCGCGCGTGGATCTTGAGGTCAAGCAATCGGGGGCCGGTGTGGAAGGCAGGGTGCTGGTCAGGAACGGGAGTCTCCCCCACGTATTTCCCGGCGGTGACCCCGTATTGAAGCAGTTTTTCGTGACGGTCACGGTCAAGGACGCCGAAGGGCACGTACTCGGGACCCAGCAGGAACGATTCGGTTTGCCGTTTGACAAGATCCTTCGCGGGCCGATTCCCAACCCGCTCGTCAACGGCGGAACCACGCGGAAAGTGCCGTTCTCCATACAGGTCAAGGAGGGGACTGCGCCAAGTTACGTGGAGGCCTCCTTGAATTACGCGTTGATCCCCGAGCCGAGCCAGGCATTACTCGACCGGTATCTGGGGACCCTGAAAAATGAACGGCAGAAAAAGAAGGCCGCGGAGATCATCAAGGATTACTCCTCGCAACGACTCCTGACGTTCCGGACGAAATCCTTATAATTGGCCTTGTCGTTTCACGTATTCCAACTTGATCGATTGAGGGCGACTTCATGCAAAAATTTATCCATGCACTAAGTTGGGCCATCGGCACGTTCATGGCGGTCGCCGTGTTCACGGTTGCCGTTGACGTTCCCGTGTCCCAAACAGCGGCCGCCGAGAAAAGCGCGAAGAAACCGATGACAAAGGCGTTCCCGCATTCCCAGAAATGCAAGCGGTGCCACCTGCGTGTGTTTGAGGAATGGGAGGCTTCCGCCCAGTCCCGGTCCATTCTGAGTTCACCCTTTCGTGTTTCGTTGGAACGGTACCGGTCGAGATCCGGTGACGAAGAAGGCAAAATGTGTTTCCGGTGCCACGCGCCGAGCGTGTTGGAGTATCCGGAGCATACGCGCGTCTATATCAAGGAAATCGAATCCGGCGATCCCCGGTTGGACGGGGTGGGCTGTTCGCAGTGCCACCTGATCAAGGACGTGGATCCTGACCAGCATCCGCCGCATCCGACCTATCAACTGGAACGAACCGTTTTCGGTAGTTATAAAAAACCGGTCGAAAATCTGGCGCATAAGTCCGTCCCCACGGAACTCTACGGCCAATCACAGTACTGCGTGACCTGTCATGAAAATTTACCCGGTCATGAGAAGCTTCCTGACCTGCTGGGTCCTTGGCAGAAGACCGAAACCCAAAAGGAAGGCAAGAATTGCCAAGCATGCCATATGCCCGAAGCCTTCGGCGAGTCGGCCAACGGAGAGCGCAATCGAAAAATTTCGAACCACAGTTTCCCCGGCCGTTTCGGCAAGGTACGTGCCGACGCCGTGAAAGTGGAAGTCGAAACTGAAGTCAAAGGTGAGGAATCCGAAGTCAAGGTCACGGTCCAGAGCCTGGTCCCGCACAACCTGCCGTTACCCCATCCGGGATGGTCCCGTGTGGAACTCAACCTGACGATTCTCGGAAAAAATCTGCGGAAAGCCTACGAGGAAAAACGCCACTATGAACGGGTATTCGGAACCAAGGACGGGAAACCCACGGTCTTCGACTTCGAAGCGGCCAAGGTGCTGAAAGACAACGTCCTCAAACCGGAGGAGAAGCGCGTCGAAACCTTTACCTTCCCGACTCCCAAGAACGCTCCGTCCATGGACGTGATCGTCACCATGACCTATGCCCCGATTTACGGGCCTGACGCATTCGTCAAAGAAGTCGAACAACGGGCGGCCTTGGGCAAAAAGGCCCGGGCCTTCAAGCCCGTCCAAATCATTCGCTTCAAGGAAAATATTCTCCTGAAAGACTTCAAGAAAGCCGCGGGATAAACAACGCATCGTGCGAAGCCGCATGTGCGAAAGCGGGAAGGGTCATTGCCCTTCCCGCTTTTTTTCGCCTGCAGGCGATGACAGCAGTGACCCTCTTATTCCCCTCCTTTGTAAGGAGGGGCAGGGGAGGTAGAGGCTCGGGAGTCAGATCAAACCCGTCAGGTCACCGCACCTTTGGACGCCGATGAGACGGCGCGGGCGTACTTGGCGAGGACCCCGCTCGTGTACTTCGGCGGCGGCGCGGTCCATTGCCGCAACCGGGCATTCATTTCATCGGGCGAAATCTGGACGTCGAGCCGCCTGTTGGGCACGTCGAACGTAATCGCATCTCCATTCTGGACGATCGCAATGGGACCGCCTTTGGTGGCTTCCGGCGTGACGTGGCCGGCCATCATGCCGTGCGTGGCGCCCGAAAACCGTCCGTCCGTAAGCAGGGCCACGGTTTCGCCAAGTCCGGCGCCGACGAGCGCGCTGGTCACGCCCAGCATTTCCCGCATACCCGGTCCCCCTTGAGGCCCTTCGTACCGGATTACGACCACGTCGTTGTCCACGATCTCTCTATTCTGCACCGCGGCAAAGGCGTCTTCTTCGCAATCAAACACCTTGGCCGGACCGGTATGGGTCAGCTTGCTGTGGCCCGCGACTTTGACCACGCACCCGTCGGGCGTCAGGTTGCCGTGGAGGATCACCAGCCCGCCCGTGGCCTTGATCGGCTCTTCCGGGCGATAGAGGACTTCTTGTCCCGGCGTTTCCGATGCCGTTTCGGTTTCTTCCTTGATGGTGCGTCCAGTCACGGTCACACACTCGCCTTTGAGCAGGCCGGCCTCGATCAAGCGTTTGGCCACAAGACGGGTGCCCCCGGCTTGATACAAGTCCGCGGCCATGTACCGGCCGCCCGGTTTCAAGTCCGCGATCAGGGGAATGCGCTGGTTCACCGCGTCAAAATCGTCGATGTCCAGGGCCACCCCGGTTTCATGGGCCACGGCCAACAGGTGCAGCACCGCGTTCGTGGACCCGCCGGTGGACGCCACCGCGGCAATCGCGTTTTCCAGGGCGTCCCGCGTGATGATGTCCTTGGGCCGGAGGTCGCGTTTCAACAGGTCCATCACGAGATGCCCGCATTGGGTTGAGACGGATTCCTTTTGGGCGTCCAACGCGGGGACGCCGTTGAACCCCATCGGGGAAATGCCCAGGAACTCGAAGGCGATCGACATGGTATTGGCGGTGAACTGCCCTCCGCAGGAGCCTGCTCCCGGGCAGGCATGACTCTCGAGATCGTGCAGGTCGGTATCCGACATGGTCCCGCGAGCATGGGCGCCCACGGCCTCGAACACTTCCTGGATCGAGACGTTTCGGTCCTGGAAGCGGCCGGGCATGATGGATCCCCCGTACAGCATCAGCGACGGAAGATTGAGCCGGCACAGGGCCATGACCGTACCGGGAATGGTCTTGTCGCACCCGGAGATCGCCACCACGGCGTCGAACAAATGCCCGCGCACCACCAGTTCGATGGAATCGGCCACGACTTCACGGCTGATCAGGGAGGTCTTCATGCCTTCGGTGCCCATGCTGATGCCATCCGATATCACGATGCTGTTGAACTCGAGAGGTACCCCGCCGGCCTCGCGGATACCCGCCTTGACCTTGTCCGCAATGTCCCGCAAATGGAAATTGCAGGGCGTCACTTCCGACCAGGTATTCGCTACGGCCACGAGCGGTTTATCAAAATCCTCATCCCGCAGCCCCACGGCCCGCAACATGGCCCGAGCCGGCGCCCGTCCCGGTCCCTCGGTCAACTCACGACTCTTGTGTTTCAGATCCGATGCCATAAAATCCTCCAACGGTCTTGGTGGTCACGTCCTCAGGAAAACCGAATGTGGCATAGCGGAAGCGGTCCGGTCAATTTTGGGGTGTCCGGCCGGAAGCCGGAATGACAGGCAGGCGTTGCTCAGCCTCCTCTCTGTCATGCCCGGCTTGATCGGGCATCCAGTGTCTTTGCTTATGACATGCGGGGTGTCGCCCCCGCGCGACGAGGTTCCTTCGCTCTGCTTCCTTCGACTTCGCTCCGCTACGCTCAGGACAGGCTCTTTTGTTTCGGCAAAAGGACCCAAAACCATTGGCGCCCGAGCGCAGCCCCGCCCGGAGGCGCCGGGAGGTGGCATCTGCCTTTCTTGTCATGCGCAACAACGGGACTGGATTCCCGATTAAACTAGCCGCGTTGTAATGCCACTGCGGCTTTGGCCATCATTTGGCAGTAGGAGCAGACTTCCGTGGTTGTCGGTTGTCCGCAGGTTGTGCAGGGGTGGAGACGTTGACGATCCTGTTCGGCGATGTTTCCCGTTGTTTCCTGCTGTTTGGCCTGACGGTCCAGGAAGGTCAGGTAAAAGGTATGCTTGGTTCCAGGCGAGTCGGCTTCCAGTCGATTCAAGGCGTGTTTGTAGGCCAGCATCTTGGAGCCTTTGGCCATGGGGCATTCATCCACGATGTAGTCGATGTGATGGATGACCGCGTAGGCCGCGATTTCCCGCTCGGTCAGGCGATACAGGGGCTTGACCTTCTTGGCGAACCCGTCGAGTGAGGCCGGCAAAGTCGGCGTTTGTTTGTCCAGGTAATCCGTCTGCCAATGCAGGACGTTGCCGAGAAGCCTGGCGGCTTCATCGTCCAGGTTGTGACCGGTTGCCATCACGTCATAGTCCCGTTCGACGGCCACACGGTTGAACTGGTAGCGCTTCATGGTCCCGCAGGTGGCGCAGGTCGGCCGATGGACCAGGGTTGCCAACTCGCGGATCCCGGCGCCCTGCTCCTGTTCCACCGTATGCACGTGCAGTTTCGCTTGATAGGCGGCGGCCACGGTGTCGGTGAATTGTTGGACCTTTTGCCGGGATTGGATTGAGTACTCGCCGATGCCCAGGTCCACGTACAGGGCGTCGGCGCGATACCCCAATTTCAGCAGGATGGCCCAGAGGGTGAGGCTGTCCTTGCCGCCGGATACGGCCACCAGAATGCGGTCGCCGGTCGTGAACATCCGGTGGGATTTGACGGCTCGACGGACCTGGGTATGCACGAACCCGGTAAAGCAGTCCTTGCACAGGGAGATATTGTGCCTGGGCATTTTGATGACCGCGGGATGCGTACACTTTCGGCAACGCATGGCGTGGCTACCCTCCGGAGATCACCGATCGAATTTCAATCGAGTCGGAATCCTCAAGCACCGTATCTTCCGTGACCAACTCGTCTCCACGGATGACCAGATAGGCTTCCGGCGTCAGGTCGAGCCGTTTCAGGAGTTGCTGGACCTTGGTGGGTCCCGGCACTTCAAGCTCCCGATGCGGATTGGTCACGAGGACTTTCATCGCAGGTGGTATCATAAGGCCGTGAGAAGCCGGTTTGCAATGAACCGTCGAGCCTCTGCTGTTTGCTGTTATCATTTGGCAAGACCCTCTTCAAAAGGGTATTCTCCGGTTGTCGAAACGTGTGCCGGAAAAACCGGAATGCATGGGAAATTTACGTATATGTCCGTGAATCGTCATGGCGGAAGCATAGGATGAAAGGGTGATGGCTATGTCAGGGCAGCAATCGATCGAGCAGCTCAGTATCAACACCATTCGGACGTTGGCGATGGACGCGGTGCAAGCCGCGAACTCCGGCCATCCCGGTACACCTATGGCCCTGGCGCCTGTGGCGTATTGCCTGTGGAACCGGTTTATGCGTTTCGATCCTGCTGATCCGACGTGGTCCAACCGTGATCGCTTCGTGCTGTCCGTGGGCCATGCCTCCATGCTGCTGTACGCCATGCTGCACCTGTGCGAAATCAGGGAGGCCGGGGACGGGCATGAACCGGGCAATGGCCCGGCGGTGTCCCTGGACGACATTAAACGGTTCCGGCAGTTGGACAGCAAATGCCCCGGGCATCCCGAACAGCATTGTACGACCGGTGTGGAAACTACCACCGGCCCTCTGGGACAGGGATTGGCCAACAGCGTCGGCATGGCCATTGCCCAGCGGTGGATGGCCGGGTATTTCAATCGTCCCGGATTCGACGTGATCGACTTCGACGTGTTTTCCCTGTGCGGAGACGGGTGTTTGATGGAGGGCGTGTCCGGCGAAGCCGCCTCGCTCGCGGGCCATCTCAAGTTGTCGAATCTCTGTTGGGTATACGACAACAACCGCATCACCATTGAAGGCAAAACCGACCTGGCCTTCAGTGAAGACGTGGCCGCGCGGTTCCGGGCCTACGGATGGAAGGTGACACACGTCGCGGACGCCAATGACCTGGACGCGTTGGCGCAGGCGTTGGAATTGTTCAAGCACGAAACCGAGGGTCCAAGTCTCATTATCGTGGACAGTCACATCGCGTTCGGGGCGCCTAATAAACAGGATACGCATAGCGCGCACGGCGAACCCCTGGGCGAAGATGAAATCCGTTTGGCGAAGAAAAACTACGGGTGGCCCGAAGACGCGAAATTTCTGGTGCCCGAGGCAGTTCTGGGCCATTTTCGATCCGGTATCGGCGCGCGGGGACAAGCCGCACGGGACGCTTGGACCACCATGTTTCGCGCGTACGGCGAACAGTATCCCGAACTGGCGGAGCAACTCTCGCAAATGGAAAGCCGTCAACTGCCCGAAAGCTGGGACCGGGATTTGCCGGAATTCCCCGCGGATCCCAAGGGCGTGGCCAGCCGGGCGTCTTCCGGCAAGGTCCTCAATGCCATTGCCAAGGAAGTCCCCTGGTTGATCGGCGGCTCCGCGGATTTAGCTCCTTCTACCAAAACGCTCCTCACCTTCGAAGGGGCGGGAGAGTTTCATGCCGGCAAGGGACGCAATATGCATTTCGGCGTTCGGGAACACGCGATGGGTTCGATTTTGAGCGGGATGGCGCTCTCCAAGGTCCGGCCCTATGGCGCCGGGTTCTTGATCTTCAGCGATTACGGGCGACCGGCCTTCCGCCTCGCGGCCATGATGAACCTCCCCGTGATTTACGTGTTCACGCATGATTCGATCAGTCTTGGCGAGGACGGACCCACGCATCAACCCATTGAGCACCTGGCGTCGTTGCGCGCCATTCCCAATCTCGTGCTGATCAGGCCAGGGGATGCCAATGAAGTCGTGGAAGCATGGCGGGTCGTCATGCAACTCCAACGGCAGCCTGCGATATTGGTCCTGACGCGGCAGGCCATTCCAACGTTGGACCGGACGCAGTATGCGCCGGCCAGCGGTCTCGCCAAGGGCGCGTATGTCCTGGCGGACGCCGGGAACGGCAAGCCCGATGTGCTGCTGTTGGCTTCCGGGAGCGAAGTGTCGCTTTGCGTACAAGCATATGAAGAACTCAAAGAGCAGGGCATCCATGCGCGAGTCGTGAGCATGCCGTCCTGGGGACTCTTCGAGCGGCAAAGCCGGGAGTATCGGGACAGCGTCCTTCCTCCGGAGGTGACGGCCAGGGTGTCCGTCGAGCAAGCCACGACGTTCGGCTGGAGCAAGTATGTGGGATCAAACGGCGCGAGTATCGGCATCGACACCTATGGAGCCTCGGCCCCGTATAAGGCGCTCCTCGAACATTTCGGATTTACCGTGGACCGTGTCGTCGCCGCGGCCAAACAGCAAGTAGAGAACGCCGTCAACGCTGAAGTTCGTTGATGGCGCGCGTCAGGGTAGGCCACGGCTGATGCATTTTCCTTCTGTCATCCCCGACATTTTTCATCGGGGATCCAGCGTCTTTGTCTTTTCTTCACTCGTTAAATGAAAGACACTGGATTCCTGCTTGCGCAGGAATGACGGATCTTGGCCGTTGGTACACCAATGACTTCAGTCGTAGATTGAATCGCACACATGAATGAGAACAGACAGAAGCATTCACTTGATCCAAGCATGAACCATCAGACCTTCGCTGTGGGACCATACGACGAGGCCGTGCGTGCCGCGCTGGATGATTTGCAAGCCAAGGATTTCGTTCGCAGGCTCTGGGCCAAGGATCCCGCGCTGTGGCATGAAGATCCCGCACATCAGGTCATCATTCGCAACGCCCTCGGTTGGTTGACCGTTTCCGCAGAACAGATCCGTGACATTTCACGCTTGCAGGCGTTTGCCGGCGAAATCAAAACCGCCGGGTTCACTCATCTCCTTTTGTTGGGTATGGGCGGGAGCAGCCTTTGTCCTGAAGTATGCCGGATGACCTTCGGCGTCATCTCCGGCTATCCTGAACTGCACGTGTTGGATAGCACCGTTCCCTCGCAAGTGAGGAGTTTTGAAGAACAAGTCGATCTCGAACGGACGCTGTGTATCGTGGCGAGCAAGTCGGGTTCAACCACCGAACCGTTGGTCTTTCAAAAATATTTCTTTGAACGAATACGCCGGATCAAGGGCGATCGCGCGGGGGAGAATTTTATCGCGATCACCGATCCGGGTTCTCTTTTGGAAGGCCTGGCCCGGGAACTCCGGTTTCGAGAGATTTTCCCCGGTACGCCCGACATTGGAGGACGTTATGCGGCCTTGTCCAACTTCGGCACGGTGCCGGCCGCTGCAATGGGCGTGGACGTCGAAGCGCTTCTGCATCGGGCTGAACGCATGCGTCAGCATTGTGATGCGACCGTGTCCGCTCCGGACAATCCCGGGATCACGTTGGGAGCGGTCTTGGCGACATTGGCCCAAGCCGGTCGTGACAAGGTGACGTTTGTCACCTCTCCCGCCATCAGCGATTTGGGGGCCTGGTTGGAGCAGTTGATTGCCGAAAGCACGGGGAAAGAAGACAAAGGCGTCATCCCGGTGGACGATGAACCGTTGGGGGAGGCAGGCGTCTACGGCGACGATCGCGTGTTCGTGTACATCCGTCATACGGATGGAGCCGTCCCGGAGCAGGATGCCATTGTCGATACCTTGGAGTCGGCCGGACATCCGGTCGTGCGCATTGATTGTGCGAGTTTACTGAATCTCGGGCAGGAATTCTTCCGGTGGGAAATGGCCACGGCCACTGCCGGCTCTCTGTTGGGAATCAACGCGTTCGATCAACCCAACGTCCAGGAAAGCAAAGACTTCACCAAGTCCTATCTCGAAGAATTCAAGAAGAGCGGGCGATTGCCGGAGGAAACACCCGTGCTTACGGACGGCGCCGTGCGAATCTTTGCCGATGATGAGAATCGTCAAGCGTTGGACGGCGCGGCTTCGTTGTCCCGGGCGGTGGCTGCACACCTGTCTCGCGTACGAACGGGCGATTACGTGGCGATCAATGCCTACCTCGAGCGGACGCCCATGGTTCACGATGCCTTTCAGCGTATTCGTGCTCTCGTTCGTGACGCCAAGGGAGTCGCTACGACGTTGGGGTATGGTCCCCGCTTCTTGCATTCAACCGGCCAACTCCATAAAGGCGGTCCCGCTTCCGGCGTATTTCTTCAGGTCACTGCCGATCAGGGCGAGGATCTGGACATTCCCGATGAGCCCTACTCCTTTGGGACACTGGTTGCTGCTCAGGCTTTGGGGGACATGAAAAGTCTTTGCACGCGCAAC
Organism: Nitrospirales bacterium; assembly: GCA_022828225.1. Classification (GTDB taxonomy): domain Bacteria; phylum Nitrospirota; class Nitrospiria; order Nitrospirales; family UBA8639; genus Bin75. The sequence continues at coordinate 17,554 of JAJEJG010000010.1, forward strand.
CGGAGGGTGATCCGGATTCATTTCGGCCGTGACGTTGAAGCCGGCCTCAGGCGAATCCAGCAAGCGGTCGAGGATGCGTTGCCAGGACCATCTCAGTAAAGAGGTGAAGGCTCCCTCGCCCTTGGTGGGAGAGGGTCGGGGTGAGGGGGGAGTACTGTCAACTAATAAGGGAAGACGTTGGTATAAGATAGCGTCCTGCAACCGGCATCACACCAACCGCCATTGTTGGCCGTCGGTGGCGATCAGCTTGTCGGCTTCGACGGGGCCCCACGTGCCCGCGGGGTATTCAGGCAACCAGCGGCTGCCTTGGGCGTTCCAGCCATCCAGAATGTCCGTGATCCAGGCCCATGAGGCTTCCACGGCATCGCGCCGCATGAACAGCGAAGCGTCTCCGGCCATCACGTCCAACAGTAACCGTTCATAGGCTTCGGGCGACGGCGCGGCAAAGGCATCGCCGTAGTTGAAGTTCATGTCCACGGGATGGGTCGTTGCCCGGCTTCCGGGATTCTTGGCCATAATCCTCAATGCCATACCCTCCTGGGGTTGAATGCGAAACGTCAGCACGTTGGGGGCCTGGCGCTTTTCAGGGGAGGCGTTGAAGAGAATTTCCGGAATGTCTTTGAATTGCACGGCGATTTCCGAAGCGCGACGCGGCATGGCTTTGCCCGTTCGCAGGTAAAAGGGCACGCCCGACCACCGCCAATTTTCCACGTAACACTTCAGCGCCACGTACGTTTCCGTAGTCGAATCCGTCCGGACGCCGGCCTCGTGCCGGTACCCCGGCACGGCTTGGCCTTTGACGGTACCCGGAGCGTATTGCGCGCGGACCGTGACACGCTCCACGTCCGTGCCGCGGATCGGCCGGAGGGAACGCAGGACCTCCATGCGGGCATTGCGCACGACGTTCGTATCCAACGAATAGGGCGGTTCCATGGCAATCAGGCAGAGGAGTTGGAGGATGTGATTCTGCATCATGTCCCGGAGTGCTCCGGCGTGTTCGTAATAACTGGCTCTGGTGCCCAAGCCCTCCTCTTCACTCACGGTAATTTGCACGTGGTCGATGTTTTTATAATTCCAGATGGGCTCGAAAATACTGTTGGCGAACCGGAGTACCATGATATTCTGCACCGTCTCTTTCCCGAGATAATGATCGATGCGATAGATTTGGGATTCTTCGAATACGTCGCCAATCGTCGTATTGATGGCCTTTGCCGATTCCAGATCGTGACCAATGGGTTTTTCAACGATGACCCGGGAGACACGGTTCGGCAGGTTGGCCGGATAGACCAGCCCGGCATGCCGCAACCCTTCACATGAGGGTCCGAAGGAAGCAGGCGGAATCGCCAGGTAGAAAATGCGGTTGCCCGGCAAATTGAATTGGGCCTCGATGTCTTCGATTCGTTCGCGGAGCCGTTCATACATCGTGAGGTCTTCACTGGCTCCGGAGAAATAATGCAGTCGTCGCTCAAAGTCCTGCCATACGTCCTGTTGGAGAGACTGGCGGGAAAATTGCTCGACGCCGCCGTATGCCACCTTTCGGAATTCATCGTCGCTCCAAGGCTTGCGTCCGATTCCGACCACGGCATAGTCGGCGGGAAGCAAGCCGTCCAGCCCCAGATTGTAGAGAGCCGGCAGGAGCTTGCGCTTCGTGAGATCCCCGGACCCTCCGAAAATAACGAGGGTACAGGGTTCGACTTGGACGCCGGAGTTGGTTTTGGTCATATCATCCTGCTCACGTTGACGTTTTCACCTTATGGCCGCCGAATGCATTCCGGAGCGCCGCCAGCATTTTTTCCGAAAACGATTCTTCCTGCCTGGACCGGAAACGGGTGAACAGCGCGGCGGACAGGGTGGGTACCGGCACGTCCTTGTCCATGGCTTCCATCAGCATCCATCGACCTTCGCCCGAATCCTGAACGTATCCTTTCAAGCCGGCAAGCGTGGGATCGTCTTTCAGCGCCGCGGCCCCGAGTTCCAACAGCCATGAACGCACGACGCTTCCATGCATCCACAGGTCGGCAATCCTGGGCAAATCAAGACGGTAATCGCTTTTCGACATCAATTCGAACCCTTCGGCATAGCCTTGCATGATGCTGTATTCAATGCCGTTATGGACCATTTTGACGTAATGGCCGGCCCCATGGCCGCCGACGTGCGCCCATCCGTCCGGCGGCGCCAGCGTGGTGAAGACCGGCCCAAGCCGGCGCACGACCGGTTCTTCGCCGCCGATCATCAGACAATAGCCGATCCGGAGCCCCCAAATTCCCCCGCTGGTTCCGGCGTCGATGTAATGAATCCCTTTGGTTTCCAATTCGGCAGCCCGGCGCACGTCGTCGTGGAAGTTGGTGTTGCCTCCATCGATGATCACGTCGTCGGGGTCCAGCAGACCTGCCAGGGTCTGGACGGTCTCTTCCGTCGGCGCGCCTGAAGGGACCATCATCCAGACGGCCCGTGGCTTGGCCAGTTTCGAGACGAGATCTTGCAGCGAAGAAGATCCGATCGCTCCGATGCCCTCAGCCTGCGTCACGAGGTCCTGTGCCCGGTCGAAGACCAGCACCCGGTGATCGTCCTGCCGGAGCCGGGTGACCATATTCATGCCCATTTTGCCGAGTCCGATAAATCCGATTTCCATACGAGGTCCCTTCCTTTACGTGTCAATATGCTTTTGGGCGTGTATGAGCGGACAGTGGCCCGTCGCAAACTGAACCCTAGCTTACCTTTGGTTATCCCGATATTGCAAAGTGACAGGGCCGGCGAGACGCCTTATAATTTGCCGGTATGGGGCCTGAAGCCGTTTCTTCACCTCCTCGACCGGACCCGGCGCTGTTGGAGACGACGCTGCGGACCCGGTTGCCGTTTCGGGCCGAACTGGTTCGCAGCGTGCCGTTGTGCGGCGACGCGTCGAATCGGCGGTATTACCGGCTCGAGTTGAACAACGCCCCCATCTCTTCGCTGATCCTCATGCAGTTGGCGGACCCCGAAGGATTCAAGGTTTCGGAAGAAGCCGTAAGCGGAGCTGCCACGGATATCCGCGAGCTTCCGTTCCTGAATATCCTGCGGCCCTTGGCCCGGTCGGGGATCCCGGTCCCCGTTCTTCACTTTTATGATGAAGCCGCCGGGCTCCTGTATCTCGAAGATTTCGGTGACCTGACCTTATTTCATGCGTGTCAGAGAGGTGGGGAATCCGCCGTTCGGCAATACTATCCGCTGGCTGTCGATACGTTGGTTCGGATCCACCTTCAACTGACGGCGCGCGGTGCCGACGCCGATGACTGTCAAGCTTTTTCCCGCTCGTTTGATAAGCCGCTGTTGATGTGGGAATTCGAGCATTTTCTGGAATACGGCATTTGGGCCAGGCGCGACAACAAACCGATATGCGCGGATGACGAACGGGCAATTCTCCAAGGGTTTGCAGCCATCGCCGAATGGCTTGCCGTCCAGCCCCGGGTGTTTACGCATCGTGATTATCACTCACGGAATTTGATGGTGCATGGCGACCGACTGGGCGTCATTGATTTTCAGGATGCGCTGCTGGGACCTGCCACCTATGATCTGGCCTCGCTGCTCCGGGATTCCTACGTGGCGTTGGATGAAACGTTTGTCGATGAGATGATCGATCGATACGTCACCGGGATGTGTGCGGGACTCGAACCGGATGGGCAGGAGCGTCTGTTGTTGACGGATCGCACGGCGTTCCGGCGGCTCTTCGACTTCACGAGCATTCAACGCAATCTGAAAGCCGCGGGCCGGTTCGTGTATATTGACCGGGTCAAGGGGAACCCCAAATTCTTGGCGGACGTTCCCCGGACGTTGCGCTACGTGCGACGGAACCTGGAAAAATATCCCGAGTTGGAACCGCTCCTTCTGCATCTCACGCCCTATATTCCCGAATGGCGGTGAAGACGATCCCATGAAAGCCATGGTCCTGGCAGCGGGTCTCGGCATCCGGCTTCGTCCGTTGACGGAGTCCGTGCCAAAACCGCTCTTGCCCTTGGGCCCCTATCCCCTTCTCGTGTGGAATCTCCTGTTGCTGCGTCGCCACGGCGTTGAGCACGTGATGATCAACCTGCACTACCTCGGCGAGCAGATCAGGCAAACATTGGGCGACGGGTCGCAATGGCGCATGCAGCTTTCGTATTCGGAGGAACCGGTGTTGCTGGGAACGGGTGGCGGCATCAAACAGGTCGAAGAGTTCTTTGAGGGCGGCCCGTTTCTCGTGGTCAACGGGGACACGATTGCGGATCTGGATTTGTCCGAATTGGTTGCGCGTCATCAAAAAGAAGAGGCGCTTGCCACCATGGCGATCCGTGATGATCCCGACGTCGAGCGTTGGGGCGTGATCGAGACAGGTGAGGAGGAGCGGGTCTTGCGCATTCAGGGAAAAGGACGTGCGGCTCAAGAGGACGACGTGCCCCCGTGCCGCCGCATGTTTGCCGGGATCCACGTGCTCGATCCGGTTATGCTGCGCCACGTTCCGCGAGGAAGTTTCTCTTCAATCATTGATGCCTATGTGTGGTGGCTGCAACGAGGAGCCACGGTCGCGGGATACGTGTTTCCCGGGTATTGGTCGGACGTCGGGACACCCGAGCGTTATGCTCAGGTTCAACGTGACGTCGCCGCAGGCATCGTCAACGTTCCCGAATGAGAACCGGTGATGAAGACGTTGATCCCGGAAGAGTTTCTCCCACTGCTTCAGGACCTGGGTGAACAGGTTCTGGATGGGACATCCCTTTCACAATGCGTCGTGCGTCTGTGTGAGCAATTGACGCGACGCTGTTCGTATCCCCTGGTGTGGGTGGCGATACGAGAGTCTGACGGAGACCTCTCGGTGTATGCGCGGGCCGCTGATCCCGGGTTGAACCCGGATTCGTCTTGGTTGACTGACGAGGAACGGCATTGCATGGACTCCGTTCTGAATACGCAAAAGACGCTTCATCTTCAGGCGGAGCGTGACCGGACCGGCGAGACGCCTTGTCTCGCGGGAGGGAGACCCTACCCGGCCCAACTTGTCGTTCCGCTCCGTACGCGAGATCTGATCATCGGTGTCCTGGCTCTCTATGGTACACAGCGGAACGCGTTCGATTCAGTCACGATTCAATGGGTTGAAACCTTTGCGAGGCACGTCTCGATCATCTTGTCCTTGGCCGCGGTTCGCAAGGAGACGGCAGCGCGGATATTTCACTTGACCCATCACGATCCCCTGACTGATTTACCCAACCGGATTCTGTTCGCCGATCGACTCAAGCAGGCATTGGCGCGGGCGAAACGGTATGGCCGGGGAGTCGGGGTTCTCTTCGTCGACCTGGATCAGTTTAAATCGATCAATGATTCCCTGGGTCACGAAACGGGTGACGCGGCGCTCAAAATCGTGGCGGAACGTTTGGTGCGTTGTGTACGCAGCACGGATACCATCGCCAGGCTCAGCGGCGATGAGTTTGCCGTGGTATTGTCCGATCTGGCGCAAGGACAGGATGCCGGGCACGTTGCGCAGAAGGTCCTGGATGCCGTCTGTCGACCGGCAATCGTGGGTGACCGGACGATTCCAATCACGGCCAGCATAGGCATTGCGTTATATCCTTTCGATGCCGCCGACCCCGATGCGTTGCTTGCGCAGGCTGATCGGGCGATGTATCGCGCCAAAGAGAAAGGCGGGCGGTGCCATCAATTCTGGTCCGCAGACATGGACGTACAGGCGTTTGATCGCCGCACGTTCGAGCGGAGCCGTGATTCAAAGCGTTGACAAAAAGCCACGTTTGTTGAAAAAAAACATCAACTAATCCGGCTCGGATGCGCTTCATCTGTTTTTGGGACGTTGTTCTCTTCTGATCTCATTTCCCTCTCGAAAGAGCTCTTGGCCAATATTGACAAGCCTTTTCGTCATTGACGATCGGTCCGTTCGACGCTTGTTTGAACGGTAACCCCTTCTCCAGTTTTGCAAATTGGTCCCATTATTGCATGTATCCTTTTTGGGTATAGGCAAGAGTCGTTTCTTCGGAAGCAAGAATCCGTGTCGTAAAGCACGGCTATGGAACAAGCAGCATCTGAGAAGGAGGTATCCTATGAAAACACATCGATCAATCATCGTGGTCGCGCTGTCATGTCTGCTCCTGTTGATTTCGGCGTGTGGGAAGAAATCTATTCGTGGTGTCAGTGGAGTGGAAGATTCCTCTTCACTCGAGGGTATGGTTGCAGGTCATCTGGATGAGAACAACGTTTTCGATGAGGCCTTGACGCAGTTTGACGAGGCATTGTCGGGAGACAGCGGGGACGCCGGAGCAGTCCAAGCTTTATCGGCCGACGATTTTACTGACGGTCAAGACGAAACCGCCCTTGTTGGAATGGGACAGGAGAGTCCCGGGTCCGTTTTCCCCGATTCGAACAGCAGTAGAGGATTGGGTTCTTCCGCGAGGGTTGGTGACATGGCAAATAACAATAGCGCGTCACGGGCACTGCCCCGGGATCAGTTGGCGGCGTCCGGCAATACGGGTGCTCATGATGATGCCGGGGGAAATGGCGCACATGATTCACAGGATCTCAGAGATGTTTTTTTCGCCTACGATAGTTGGCGGCTCTCCGAGCAGTCGCACCGAATTCTGGAAACCAATGCAAAGTGGCTCAAGGCACGCCCGCATGCTCGCGTGACCATTGAAGGGCATTGCGATGAGCGAGGGACGCAGGCGTACAATTATGTCCTCGGCGATAGACGAGCCGAGACGGCCAAACAGTTTTTGGTTCATCTAGGGGTTCCTGCCGGTCAAATGACGGTGGTCTCTTATGGCAAGGACCAGCCGGTGTGCCATGCCTTCAGCAAAGCCTGTTTCCAGTCCAATCGGCGAGTGCATTTTTCCATGGACGTGAACATGGCGTCACGTGACTAGAGCCGTAAGCAAAGATCTTCCTTTTCCTATATGCGTCCACTCATCCCTTGACAATTTCCGCCTTTCCTTCCCCTCCTTTGTAAGGAGGGGCGAGGGGAGGTAGAGCCGTTCATCACGGCACCGGAATACGCGCTTTCCGAGCGTCTATCCGTTCAGCTTCCTCGCGACGATTCAAACGCCGAAGCAAGCCCGCATATTGTTCAAGACTGGGAACGATCCGGGGATGCTCAACGCCAAAGGCCACCTCTCGGACTTTGAGCGCTTGTTCCACCAAGGAGACGGCTTTCGCATATTCTTGTCTGGCTTCAAAGACCAAAGCCAAGCTGCTCAAGGTGATCGCCATGCGGGGATCCATGGCTCCCACCGAGGCCGCCCACACGGGCAGTGCCCGCCAGAAGTAAGGTTCTGCCGCAGCCAGGTCTCCACGGACTCGATACAGTTCACCGACGTCATGCAACGCTGCGGCGAGGGCGCTGTCCGGTTGTTCCAGGGCTTCGGCTTGACGAAGCGCCTCCAAAAGGATGGATTCCTTCTCGGCATCATCACTCTCCCGAACCGGGTTGGACTCAGCCTGTGAGGCGGGCGGTGAGGACGCCTGTTCTTCGCAAGCCGCGAAGACGAATGCCAAGAAAAGCCCGGCCATGATTTTGCACAGAAACGGTATCATCATGACGAATCATAAGAGAAATAGAGCCGTTCGCCAACCGTTGGGGTTGTCGTGCCAGAGGGGCCAGTCTGGACTTTTGGGAGCGTCCGCTGTAGCCTGACGTAATCATCAGGGCATCGTTTGAACGGAACCTATTGGAAGTGCCGGTCGTGAAGGAAAACCCGTGAACGTCCTCCATCGAATCGAGAAATTTTTTCGCCGGGACTTGTGGGTTCAGGATTCCGCCTCACTTCAGGGGATGCAGGCGGTCTATATTAAACCGCTACGGTTGACCGTGGTCGCCATCTCGGATTTTCGCGACGGCGTGCTCAGTATCCGGGCGACGAGTCTCGTTTCGACCACGCTGCTGTCCCTCGTTCCGTTCCTGGCCGTAACGTTCTCCGTGCTGAAAGCCTTCGGCGTGCATCAACAATTCGAACCGTTGCTTGTCCAGGGACTGGAGCCGTTGGGAGAAAAAGGCACGGAGATCGCCGACCACATCGTCGAATTCGTCAATAACCTCGAAGTCGGCGCCCTGGGGGCCGTTGGGTTGGCCGGCTTGTTTTACACCACGTTCTCACTGATCGATAAAATCGAAGAAGCCCTCAACTATATCTGGCGCGTGCGCGACGCACGACCCCTGACAAGAAAATTTACCGATTACTTGAGTGTGGTGCTGGTGGGCCCCGTGCTCGTCTTCACCGCCGTCGCCACCATCGCTTCGGCCCAAAGCCATTGGCTCGTGCAAACGATCTTGCGAATCGAACCCGTGGGGACCGCCGTACTCTGGATGACGGCCTTCATGCCGTTTGTCCTGATTTGTCTCGGGTTTACGTTTTTGTACAAGTTCGTTCCTCATACGCAAGTCACTATCGCCTCGGCCCTGGTGGGAGGAGTGACGGGTGGGGTCCTGTGGAAAATCGTCGGAATGCTGTTTGCCTCGTTCGTTGCAGGAGCGGCGCGCTACAGTGCCATTTATTCAGGTTTTGCCATCCTGATCCTGTTCCTCCTCTGGCTCTACGTGGGCTGGCTGATTGTCCTGGTCGGCGCCCAAGTCGCCTATTATCATCAACATCCCACGGCCTATCTGACGCGCCTCCGATGGAAACAGGACACCGCCGCGTTCCAGGAACATTTGGCCCTGACCATGCTGGTCCATGTCACGCGGCAGCATGCGGCCGGTGAGCCGCCCTATCAGCCTCAACAGTTGGCGGCAAAATTAGGCGTGCCACTTTCCGCGCTGGAAGCCCTCGTCGAAAACTTCGTGGAACACGGCCTGATGTATCGAACGGCCGAGCCCAAAGGCATGACCCTGGGACGCCCTCCGGAACAGATCACCGTGCTGGAAGTCCTTCGACTCGTCGCGCATAAAGACCAGCCCGACCTGCTGTCGCAAAGCAACGACCCCATCGGTGCGCTGCTCCGCCAACGTGATCAAGCCGTCCACCAGGCCTTAGCCGACGTCACCCTGGCGACACTCGCCACCCAGGAACCCGCCGCCCTGCTCTCTCCCGAACCGTCTTCCGTCTTCGCGGATCAGCCCGTCTCATGACGGCATCCTTTTGTTCTTTCATGATGCCAATGTGTCCCAGAACGAAGGGTTGTCGCACGGCGGAGGTTTCGGTAGGCTCATCTTATGAACACGGAAAATAATCTGACGATAGCGCTTGTTCAAATGGCGTGTGGGGCTGATTCCAACGAGAACGTCAGCGCTGCCGTTGCGAAGGTTGAAGAAGCGGCGCGGCGCGGGGCCAAGGTTGTCTGCCTGCCGGAGTTGTTTCGTTCGCGGTATTTTTGTCAGACGGAAGATGCGGCGTTGTTTGATTTGGCCGAGCCGGTTCCCGGACCCTCGACCGAGGCGTTGGGGAAGGTGGCGGGTCAGCTCAACGTGGTGATTATCGTCCCGGTTTTTGAACGACGGACGGCCGGGATTTATCACAACTCGGTGGTTGTGGTGGACAGCGACGGGTCCATTGCGGGTCTGTATCGCAAGATGCACGTGCCCGATGATCCGGCCTACTACGAGAAGTTTTATTTTACCCCCGGTGACAGGGGTTTTCAGGCGATCCGGACGAGTGTCGGCAAGATCGGCACGCTCATCTGTTGGGACCAGTGGTATCCCGAAGCCGCCAGGCTCACCACGTTGCAAGGCGCCGAGATGTTGTTCTATCCCACCGCAATCGGGTGGCATCCGTCGGAAAAAGCCTGGGAAGGCGAGACGCAACGAAGCGCATGGCAGACCATTCAGCGCAGTCACGCGATCGCGAACGGCGTATTCGTGGCCGCGGTGAATCGAGTGGGTCATGAGAAACCCGACACAGGTGGAGACGGCATCGAATTTTGGGGGAGTTCGTTCGTGTGCGATCCATTCGGCACGGTCCTGGCCGAAGCATCGATCGACAAGGAAGAAATTCTCCTCGCCGAGGTGAACATGGGCCGGGTTGAGGAAGTCCGGCGCAATTGGCCATTTCTACGTGACCGGCGGGTTGATGCGTATGGCGGCATCACGAAGCGGTTCTTTGACCAGAGCGACGATGGTGAGTGCTAGACAGCCTCTCTCACCCCGTGGTCCTGTCTCTTCCCGAGTGAAGACAGTGAATCTGGAGCCTGCTCGGGCGGGGTTTCGCATGCCCGCGGAGTGGGAGCCGCATGAGGCAACCTGGTTGGGGTGGCCCCATAACGCTAACGATTGGCCCGGGAAACTGGCCACGATTCATTGGGTCTATGGGGAGATTGTCCGGAAGTTGGCGGATGGGGAACGGGTCCGCATTCTCGTTCAGTCCCGGACCCATGAGGACCGTGCGCGGCGCGTGTTGACACGGGCGGGCGCCGATCTGTCCGCTGTCGAGTTTTTTCGGATTGCCACGGATCGCGGGTGGGCTCGTGACTTCGGTCCGATGTTCGTCACGCGGGACCGGCCGGTTCCGGAAGCGGCTATCGCACGGTTCCGTTTCACCGCGTGGGCCCGCTACCCGGATTGGAAAAAAGACGATCGGGTTCCGGCGAAACTGGCTTCCCGTTTGGCATGCCGTTCTTTTCCCGTCGTGCACAATGGGCGGAACGTGGTGCTGGAAGGGGGCAGCATCGACGTGAACGGGGCCGGGACCGTCTTGACCACCGAAGAATGTTTGCTCGATTGTCACGTCCAGGTGCGCAATCCGGGGTTTCGGGCCGCGGACTATGAGTCGGTGTTCAAGGAATCCCTGGGCGTGACCAACGTCGTCTGGTTGAACAAGGGCATAGCCGGGGACGATACCCATGGGCACGTGGATGACGTGTGCCGGTTTGTCAATCCGACGACGGTGGTGTTGTGTCAGGAACGGAACAGCCATGACGCCAATTATCGCGTGCTGGCTGAAAACCGGGAGCGCCTGGAGAACGCGACGCTGGCGAATGGAACGAAAATCGAGGTGGCGCCATTGCCCATGCCGGCCCCTCTGTATTTTGACGGCCGGCGGCTACCGGCGAGCTACGCCAATTTTTATATTGCGAATACGGCAGTTCTCGTTCCGACGTTCAATGATCCCAATGATCGGATAGCCCTGGGAATTTTGGGTGAATTGTTTCGAGACCGCCCCGTAGTCGGGATTCACGCGGTCGATCTGGCGTGGGGCTTCGGGACGGTACATTGTCTGACGCAACAACAACCCGCCTTGCCCGCCGGGTAACTTCTTCTCCATGTCCGAATCACTCACACTCCCTTCGCCGCTTCGTCTTGGATGGATCGGGACGGGTGTCATGGGCGCTTCCATGGCCGGCCACCTCCTGGCCAAAGGCCATGAGCTCACGACCTTTTCACGAACGCGATCAAAAGCCGAAGACCTGCTGAAACGAGGGGCGCGATGGGCGGATTCGCCCGCGCGGGTCGCCGATGAGTCCGACGTCGTTTTCACGATGGTGGGGTTTCCCCGGGACGTGTCCGACGTGTACCTGGGCGAAGAAGGTCTCGTGCATCGGGCGCGAACCGGAATGGTGTTTGTGGACATGACGACCGCGCCTCCAAGCCTGGCCGTTACGGTAGCCGAGGCCCTCAAGGCTCGCGACGCGCATTTTCTGGATGCGCCGGTTTCGGGCGGAGACGTGGGGGCGCGCAACGCGTCGTTGTCCATTATGGTGGGCGGGGAAGCCGGCGTCGTGGCAATGATCCGGCCGCTGTTCGAATCGTTGGGTCGAACCATTATTCATCAGGGTGTGGCAGGCGCCGGCCAGCACGCCAAGCTCTGCAACCAGATCACGATCGCCGGAACGATGATCGGGGTCTGCGAGTCGTTACTGTACGGCTATCGCGCGGGATTGGATTTGGAAACCATGTTGCAATCGATCAGGGGTGGCGCCGCGGCGTGTTGGACGTTGGACAACCTGGCCCCGCGAATCCTGGCCCGGAACTTCGCCCCAGGGTTCTTTGTCGAACATTTCGTGAAGGACATGGGTATGGCCCTGGAAGAAAGCCGGCGCATGGAGCTCGTCCTGCCGGGGCTTGCTTTGGTGCATCAACTCTATCTGGCCGTACAGGCTCACGGGCACGGACGCTCCGGCACGCATGCCTTGATGCTCGCGTTGGAGGAATTGTCGAACGTCCGCGTGAGCGCCAAGCCGGTCGAGTCTTCTTCATAGCATCCTCTCTCCGATGCGCACCGTCGACGATCTCAGATCAATCCTGGCCCGGATCGATGGCCGGGGATACAAGGCGTACAAGGATCTCCAAGGCGCTTACGTCTTTCCTTGGTTCAGCCTGTTCATCGACCACGTGCAAGGCGATCCCTTCGCGTCCCCTTCCAAAATTCGAGTGCGCGTCCCCGCTACCGCCGCCAAGCTCCCGCCCGATCTTTTTTCAAGCCGCGTCCGGCGGGTGGCGTTACAGGATTTCTTGATCCGTGATGTGCATCACGCGATTCATAAAATATGTCAGGGCAACCGGGGAATCGGCAAAAGCGGCCTCGTTGCCATCGACGTGGGCGGCCAGGAGGTGTTGGAACGAACGGCGATGGTGGTGACGCCGGAGTGGGTCGAAGCGCGCTTGTCACTCGGCCTCCCGGCGCACGGTCGCACCGTTCTGGGTCGCCAAGCCGAGGCCATGTTGTGCCGGGAAGTGCCGGAGCTTGCGGAACGGGCCCTGAAGTGGGAACGCGTTGACCGGGAACGCGCACGCGCCTTTGTCGATTGCGTGGACAATCAGGAATCCATCCGCAGCCGACTCGATGCGTTGGGGCTGGTGGCCTTCATCGCCGACGGGGCGGTTCTTCCTAGGAGCAGCGGCGCGTCCGATCGTCCGCTTGCACGTGAAGGTGCCCAACCGTTTCACGCGCCCGCTTCGCTTCGCGTGTCGATTCCCGTCCCGCATCCGGTTTCCCGGGACGGCAGGCTCACGCACTCGTTGACGGGTTGCGGGATCCCCAAAGGCGTCACGTTGATCGTGGGAGGCGGGTATCACGGCAAGTCTACGGTCCTGCGGGCGTTGGAGCGCGGGGTGTATCCCCACGTGCCGGATGACGGACGGGAGTACGTGGTGACCGCGGACCAGGCCGTCAAAATCCGCGCCGAAGACGGACGTTCTATCAAGCAGGTTGACATCAGCGCCTTTATCGACAACCTCCCATACGGGCAGGAGACCGGACGATTTTCAACGGACAATGCCAGCGGGAGCACCAGTCAAGCCGCCTCGATTCTGGAAGCCGTCGAGGTCGGCGCCGCCGCGTTGTTGCTGGACGAGGATACATCCGCGACGAATTTCATGGTGAGGGACGCTCGTATGCAGGCTCTGGTTCACAAAGAACATGAACCCATCACCCCCTTCGTGGATCGTGTTCGTGAGTTATACGAACGGCACGGAGTGTCCACGGTGTTGGTGATGGGCGGCTGCGGCGACTATTTCGACGTGGCCGATACCATAATGGCGATGCAGGACTATCGGCCGTTCGACGTGACGAAGGACGCGAAACGCATTGCCCAGGAGTTCCCGACGCAACGGGCCATCGAAACGATTTCGTCTTTATCCGAGGTCGCGTCCAGGATTCCGGTGCGGGAGAGTCTCGATCCTTCCCGGGGCAAGCGCGAAGTGAAAATCGAGGCCAGGTCCGTGGATGCCATTGCCTTCGGTCATGAGGTCATCGATGTGAGCGGCGTCGAACAACTCGTGGACGTCAGCCAAACCCGGGCGATCGGATATGCGCTGCATCTGGCGGCAAGCCGTTTCCTGGAAGGACGCATGGACATCAAAGCCATGGTGCAAGGTCTTGTCGAACGGTTTGACGACGCCGGTTTGGATGGGCTCGATCCCTATCACCAGGGCGAACGACACCCCGGCAATTTCGCCCGCCCCCGCGCCTTTGAAATCGCCGCGGCTCTGAACCGCCTGCGCACGCTTCGGATCAGGGAATAGACACTTACGTGTTAGACATAGTATGTTTTGTCATACGTGTTTCAACGACAGTTTTGCCTTGGCCTGAAAGTGGTAAGAGGTTCCGTCTGAATTCTTGCAGCAGGAGAGGACAGGATGAAGCGCACCTTTAAAGTGAAAGCCGTGTGGGATGCCGATGCAAAGGTTTTCTATTCCCAAAGCGATATCGAGGGTCTGCATATCGAGGCCGCCGACCTTGACGAATTTGAAGAAATCCTGATGGACGTGGCGCCTGAATTGATTATCGCCAATCATCGGACTGCCCCCGAGATTGCCGAGCATTCTTTCAAGGACCTGATCCCGGCTATTCTGTGGCAACGGCCGGAGACGGAAACGGCGGCCGTATAATTTGACAGGCAATTTATTGAGATGGCCGAAAATCCCCTCGGATCCCTTGCCGATTATAGTCATTTCGTTGCTGAAACCCTGAATCGTCCTTCCAGCCGCAAGATCTACCTCCCCTGACCCCTCCTTACAAAGGGAATTATATACAATCCTAGACGGGCGTGGGAAGGTGGTCAATGAGTCCAAAGCCTTACGACCACCGGCTCATGTTCTATTTTCCCTCTGGTTTCTTTTCTCTGTTGCTTCCCTATTGCAATCTTATAGGAGATAGTAAATGATCAATTCTAATATAGTTCCGTCTAATTCAAGGTCTGGCGTGAAGTTTTGTTATTGTGATGAGAGTGGTGTAGGTGACGAACCGATTGCTGTTATGGTCGGCGTAGTTGTAGATGCGTCTCGGATGCATTTGACTAAAGATGACTGGCAAGAATTGTTAGGCAGCGTATCTAAGTTTGTTGGCAAACCTATTCCAGAATTACATACAAAGGCGTTCTACGCTGGGAACAGTCCATTTCGTGATCTAACGGGAACACAGCGATCTAACATCATATCAATAATTTATGATTGGTTGGCGGAGAGAAAGCATCATGTCGTCTACACCTCGGTTTTCAAAGAAAAGTATGAAAATTCTTTTGCGAAAGGCGATATCCCTGATGAACTAAATACGGTATGGCGTTTTCTTGGGTTTCATTTGGTGTTGGCTATGCAGAGGCATTGTCAGAAGCAAGCAAAACAAAAAGGGCATACGATTTATGTGTTTGATAACAAAGAACGTGAAGAGAAGAGATTTGTAGATATTATTTTGAGGCCCCCTAAGTGGAGTGATGAATACTATGGTCGCAAACTAAGGCAAAAACAACTCGATCAAATCATTGACGTGCCTTATTTTGGTGACTCTAAAGACGTGGGACTGATTCAGCTTGCCGACTTTTTTTCGTTCTTTTTACGACGTTATGCAGAAATTTCCGAAGGACTGGCCAAGCCGAATTATAAGGATGAGCGTTCAAAGCTTTCAAACTGGATTAAGATATTTGCAGAACGATCCATAGGGAGGGCGCATATTTACCCTAAAGGGTCCCTGAATTCGGCAGAAGAGTTGTTTTTTAACCACGCTCCGCCGTCTATCAGAATTCTCGGAAGCTAAGTATGCTCTACGAAAATCCTTGACACCAAGTCCTATTTTTGGTACAATACTAGACATATTCAACGACCAAAAATAGGAGCGACGATCATGCCGAAGAAAGCCCCTGGAAAACACTACCGACACGGAATCAGCTTGGTGGAATTGATTGACCGATTCCCCGACGAAGCCTCAGCGCGGACATGGTTTGAATCCATCCGATGGGCCAAGGGTCGGACGTGTCCGCATTGTGCCTCCACGGAAACCAAGCCGGTTCCGAACGAGAATCCCATGCCGTATCATTGCGGGGCCTGTCGGAAGTATTTCAGCGTGAAAACGGGAACGGTCATGCAGTCCAGTAACTTGCCCTTGAGAAAGTGGGTCATCGGGTTTTACCTCATGTCCACGAACCTCAAAGGGGTGTCCAGTATGAAACTCCATCGGGATTTGAAAGTGACGCAAAAGACGGCCTGGATGATGGCGCAAAAAATTCGGCAAGCATGGAATCTGGACCAAGCGATGTTAGCCGGTCCCGTCGAAGTGGATGAGACCTATATCGGCGGCAAAGAGAAGAACAAACACCAAAGTCTGAAACCGAAGAAACTCCGAGGGACAACGGGCAAGCAAGCCGTCATTGGGATGCGGTCACGCAAGGGGCAGATCAAGGCCAAACCCATTGCTGGAACGGATCGCGGCACCTTGTGGAATGAGATTGAACAGAACGTCCCGAAGGGCAGCACGCTCTATACAGACGACCACGGAGCCTATCGGGGTCTGGATATGTCGGACTACGACCATCATGTGGTCAATCATTCAGCCAAGCAATACGTGAACGACCAAGCCCACACCAACGGGATTGAATCCTTTTGGGCTATGCTCAAGAGAGGCTACCACGGCACGTTTCACAAGATGAGTGTGAAGCACCTGCATCGGTACGTGAACGAGTTTGCCGGACGGCATAATATTCGGGAAGCGGACACGATTGAACAAATGGCATTCTTGGCTCAGGGTGTCGTGGGGAAACGGTTGCCGTATAAGGAATTGATTGCCAATGTCCGTTGATTGAAGGGTGGTGGAGACGGGCCAGCCGAGGCTACCTTGGCTGGGAGGAAAGCGGCCCCAACTAATGCTGTTTGGTTAGCAATGCGGCAAAAATGGAAAGAGAAGATCGCGCAGTGGGGGATAGTGGGGTCTAGTGTTTTGGTCATTGTTATTGCCAGAAAGCAGGATCAGATAAACGCGTTCATCCTGGACCACCTCAGCATTATCCTTCTCCTTATCGCTCTTGTTTGTGTCAATCTTGGCATAGCCGTCTACGAATGGAAAATGAAGCTAGAGAAGCAACTTGAAAGTCTCGACGAGAAAGCCACGAACATTATCGAGAGACTGGATGAAAATGACTGACTATTTGTGCACTCATGTTCTACCCCATCGGCACCCGCCTTGGGACGTGACCTATTCCGTGGACAATCACGAGGAAGGCACGGGTTGGGGCGCCTATAGTTATCATTGTTTTGAGATTCCGTGTGGGTCCAATCGGCGGGCCGGAGAGAAACGGAAATGGATCAAGGGGAGTGTTGCGCAAGCGGAGCAGGCCGGATTCGTGGCGTGCCGTCGGTGCCTGAAGCCATTAAGCCCATAACGTATAAGTGCGCGCATGAAGCCTAAACCCAAAAAGTCTCCCAAACCCAAGCGTCCCCGTGGCCGTCCTGCAACACGAGTCATTGAACCCATAGACGCGCCTCCCGAAGAAATCGTCAAAGCCGTCTTTCGGGTGGCCGATACTAAGCGGGATTGGCAGGTCAAGAAGGACGCGCACTAACCACTTGGCTGTCTAGGATTGTATATAATTCCCCTTACAAAGGAGGGGGACAGAAGGTGAAACGACCAGCTTTTCCTCCCCTTTGTAAGGGGAGGGCAGGGTGGGGTAGAGTTGAACGTGAGTCATAAGGGCAGGTCGGGTTGGCGTAGCCCTTCGACTTCGCTTCGCTACGCTCAGGACAGGCGTATCCCGACGACTCGTATGTATTTCATCTCAATGATAGGAATTGATCACGTATGCGACCGGGGTTTGCCGTTGATATCGATAACGTGGTGGCGCAGGCCGAGCAGGAAGTTCAACGAATTTTTCATGAATTGACCGGCAAGCCGTGGCCGTCTGCGACGTATGCCAGTGCCGGCGGGCTCGATACAAGCAATTTGGATCCGGCTCTGATTGAACGGATTTTCGATCATTTTCATGAGCGCAGCATTCCCGTCCTTCCTCTGGTTCCCGGTGCGCGACGCGTGTTGCAGCAATTGCAAAAGGGGTATCGGATCGTCCTGATCACGGCGCGGCGACCCACGGCCCGGCCGCAGACCCTGACCTGGTTGGAAGCACACGGCGTTCCGTTCGATGAACTCCATCACGCCAAGGACAAAACCGACGTGGCGGAAGGCATTGTCCTGGCGGTGGACGATCACCCCGAGCACGTGAGTGATTATCTGGAACAAGGCGTCCGGGTCTTTCTGATGGACCAACCCTGGAACCGCACGTTTGCCGCGCCCGGGGCAACCCGTGTGTCCGGCTGGGATGAGTTGTGGCGAACCCTCAATCTGAGTCCTAACCCGGCTTTATGAAGAAACTTCCCCGGACACACCTTCTTTCAAGCCGCTGAGTTTCAACCCATGGCTGTCGCGACAGTGACGTTTCGACGCTGCCTCGTGAATGCTCCCGAAGCCGGGAGTGACGACAAGCAGACCGTTTCACGCGTCTTCTTCGATCTGAATATCGAGGGACAAGAGTTCGTTGACGTGTCTGTGGACGTGATACAGGCTAACCGGGAAGGGGACGAGCATGCGCCGTTGGTCGTCACGACCCCGCAGGGCTATGACGGGCCGTTGAACAATCAGGTGTTTCAAGGACTCGTCGAGTTCTACTGCCGGCAGGCTGCGGGAGGCAGCCTGCCGGGGCTCGGCCTGAGGCTGCCGGATTGGGTGATCGAACAGAAAATGGTCGTGCAGCTTGAAGTCTGATTCCTTTCGAGGTTCCTCAGCTCTTGTCGAGTGCCTGTTCAATATCCTCAATGATTGAAGCGGAGAGTGGTTTCAATCCCGGTCGATAACGGGCAATGATTTCTCCGTCCCGATTCACCAGAAATTTCTGAAAATTCCACTCGATTTCGCCGGGGAACGGGCTTTGCGTGGTCAGGTAGTGATAGAGGGGATGCATATCCTCGCCCTTGACGCTGATTTTGCTGAACAAGGGAAATTCCAACGCGTACTTGGTGTAACAGAAGGATTTGATCTCCTCGTCGGTGCCGGGTTCCTGTTTCCCGAAATTATTCGCCGGAAACGCCAGAATTTCCAGACCCTGCTCCCGATAGCGTTCATACAAAGTCTGCAAGCCTTCGTATTGCGGCGTGTTGCCGCACATGCTGGCGGTATTCACCAGGAGCAGGACTTTCCCCGTAAAAGTGTTCAGGGCCAGGGGGTTCCCGTCAATATCGTTCAACGTGAAAGAATGGACAGGGGCCATGGCGTTACCAATCATGGGGGTTCCGGCTGCATACCCGGGTTTGCAGGCGCCAAACGTGAGGGCCAACAACAGAAAGCCGGTGAAGGCGACCAGCGACATAAAATGGGAAGCTCGTTTCATTGGCGACTCCTTCATTCAGGTGACTGCCATTTTTCTCCAGAATGGGGCTGTCACTATTCTACTGCGAAAGAGAAATATTTGCCAATCAACAAAAAAAGGGAATGATGTGTGTAACGTTGCAAAGTTTTTCCTCCTGTCAAGTTCAATGCGTAATTTCACAAAATATCCATAGGCACTCCTCGAAGCAGGAGGAGGGGCCATGCGCGTCCACCATGTCGGCTACCGCATCAGGGGGGGTATCGCCTGGCCCGGTTCGGGCATCGTGGGGAGATGACACCCAAAGATGCTCGCCACCGATTCAACATTCTGCAGTTGTGCGCTCGTGACGGCCCCGCGGCGACCGGTGAGGCCTGTGGGGTGAGCCGGCGCACGCTCTAT
>JAJEJG010000009.1 GCA_022828225.1 Nitrospirales bacterium
ATAGAGCGTGCGCCGGCTCACCCCACAGGCCTCACCGGTCGCCGCGGGGCCGTCACGAGCGCACAACTGCAGAATGTTGAATCGGTGGCGAGCATCTTTGGGTGTCATCTCCCCACGATGCCCGAACCGGGCCAGGCGATAAAACCCCCTGATGCGGTAGCCGACATGGTGGACGCGCATGGCCCCTCCTCCTGCTTCGAGGAGTGCCACAGGTTTCTGAGCTTATACAGTTTGGGGAGTCTGAAATGGAGCTTCGTTCCTTGACATCCATTTTTTTGTTCACCTACTATCGAATGGTCTGTTGGAAACACATTCGACGACCGAAACGACAATCCGTATTCGTGAATGACGGATGATTCCCGCCTTCGGTGGTGCCACCCAAAATTTCGTTCGACGCTGTGTGACACGTAACGTTTGCCGACTCGAAACTTCAAGGAACGATCAATGACTGAAGAACTGCATCAGGCTCCGCCAAACGTTGATATTCCCGACGATTTACCATTGATCCCCGTGAGGGACATCGTGGTCTTTCCCTACATGGTGCTGCCCTTGTTTGTCGGACGGGAAATGTCGATCAAGGCGATTGAAACGGCCCTCGCCGGGAATCGAATGGTCCTCCTGGCGACGCAAAAATCCCACGACACGGAAACGCCGACACCGGCGGATATTTTTGAAACGGGTACGGTCGGCATGATTATGCGTATGCTGAAACTCCCTGATGAACGGATCAAGATCCTGGTCCAGGGGCTGACCAAGGCGAAGATCATCAACTATCTCCAATCCGAACCGTTTTACTCGGTTCGCATTCAACCGTTCCCGGCGTCTCAAGAACCGGCAGCATCGCTCGAAACCGAAGCCGTCATTCGAACGGCAAAAGAAGGGGTGGACCGGATCGCCAGCTTGGGAAAAGTGCTGATGCCGGACGTCATGGTGGTCATCGAAAACATGGATGAGCCCGGCCGGCTGGCCGACCTCATCGCATCGAACCTTGGATTGAAAGTGGAAGTCACTCAGGAAATTTTGGAAACCGACGACCCCGTGACCCGCTTAAGACGCGTCACGGAGATCCTCTCGAAAGAGATCGACGTGTTGTCGATGCAACAAAAGATCCAGGCCGACGCCAAAGGCGAGATCGATAAAACGCAACGGGAATACTTTCTTCGTGAGCAATTGAAAGCCATTCAGAAAGAACTTGGGGAACTGGATGACCGGGCCGAAGAAGTGGCGGAATTTCGAAAACGCATCGAAGAGTGCCGCATGCCGGAGAAAGTCCTGAAGGAAGCGGAAAAGCAGTTAAAGCGTCTCGAAAAGATGCATCCCGACACCGCCGAGGCGGCGACCGTGCGCACCTATATGGAATGGATGGTGGAAATTCCGTGGAGTCACGCCTCCAAGGACAATCTTGACATTCAAGCCGCCAAGAAGGTGCTTAACGAAGACCACTATGACCTGGAAAAAGTCAAAGAGCGCATCCTCGAATACTTGGCCGTCCGCAAACTCAAGGAGAAGCTCAAGGGTCCGATTTTATGTTTTGTCGGTCCGCCGGGCGTGGGAAAAACATCGTTGGGGAAATCCATCGCTCGCGCCTTGGGTCGCGAATTCGTGCGCATGAGCCTGGGTGGGGTGCGTGACGAAGCCGAAATCCGCGGCCATCGCCGCACGTACGTCGGAGCCTTGCCCGGACGGATCATGCAAGGCATCAAGCAGGCGGGAACCAATAATCCCGTGTGCATGCTGGATGAAGTCGACAAAGTCGGCATGGATTTTCGCGGCGACCCCTCAGCCGCGCTGTTGGAAGTGTTGGACCCCGAGCAAAACCACGCGTTCACGGACCATTATTTGGGCGTCCCCTTCGACCTGAGCAACGTGATGTTCATCACGACGGCCAATCTCATGGACCCTATTCTTTCGGCTCTACGGGACCGGATGGAAATAATTGAAATCCCAGGTTACACCGAAGAAGAAAAACTGGGAATTGCCCGGCGCTATCTCATCCCGCGGCAATTGGATAAACACGGTATTTCGGAAAAACACTTTCGCATTACGGATCTTGCCGTTCAGCGAATCGTCACCCACTATACGCGGGAAGCCGGCGTCCGCAACCTCGAACGGGAACTCGCCAACGCCATGAGGAAAGTGGCCCGGCGCGTGGCTGAAGGCAAACCGAAACTCCATTCCATTACGCCGCATTCCCTCCGCACCTACATCGGCATTCCCAAATACCTGCCGGAAACCGAAAAGGAAAAAGACCAGGTCGGGTTGGCCATGGGATTGGCCTGGACGGAAACCGGCGGGGAAACGCTGCACATCGAGGCCACGGGCATGCAGGGCAAAGGGAACCTGACCTTGACGGGTCATCTCGGCGACGTCATGAAAGAATCCGCCCAAGCCGCGCTCAGCTACGTCCGGGCACAAGCCGGCCCGCTGGGCATCAAGGACGAAACCTTCTCGACCACCGACATTCACATTCACGTGCCTGCCGGCGCCATCCCCAAGGATGGGCCTTCAGCGGGGATTACCATGGCGACGGCTCTCGCGTCGACTCTGGCGAATATTCCCGTCCGGCACGACGTCGCCATGACCGGAGAGATCACCCTCCGCGGGCGCATTCTCCCTATCGGCGGTTTGAAAGAGAAAATCCTGGCGGCGAAGCGAGCCTCGATCCCCCGCATCATTCTGCCCAAACGAAACGAAAAAGATTTGGAAGAACTTCCCAAACACCTGCTGAAAGGCATCAAGATCATCTTTGCGGAAACCGTTGACCAGGTCTTCACGGCTGCGCTTCTGCGCCCGGTACGGCGCAAACCCAAAACGCCCGCACGCGCCAAAACGGCAACGTCAAACCGAAAACAACGAGTGTCTGCTCGGCCTGCAAAAAAGGCCCGGCGGTGAACCGCTCCTCCACGCGTGATTCCCTGAACACCATCGGAGAGTTCGGGCTCATCCGAAGCTTGAAACGCCAGTGGCCCGCGTCCTCTCCAGGGATTGTCACCGGCATTGGCGACGACGCCGCCATCCTGAAAGCCCGGCAGGGGCAACAGCTTCTGATCAGCACCGACGTCCTGATCGAGGGCGTTCATTTCGACTTGGACTATCAAACCCCAAAGGATTTGGGCTGGCGCGCGGGAGTGGCCAACCTCAGCGATATCGCGGCCATGGGGGGCACCCCGCTGTACCTGCTCGTCTCGATGGCCATTCCGGTCCGGGTCCCGCCTCGACACGTTCGGGAACTCTATCGAGGAATCCAAGCGGCCTGTCATCCCTTCAACGTCGAATTGATCGGCGGGGACACCTCCTCCTCTCCGTCGCAGATCTTTCTCAGCTTGACCATCGTGGGATCGGTACGAGCCAATCGGGCACTGACCAGAAACAACGCTGAAATCGGCGACCGTATTTACGTGACCGGAACTCTCGGTGATGCCAACGCCGGCCTCCACATTTTGGAAACCCGTTCGATAAGCCATCGACGGTCCCGCCCGTCGGCCGTTGAAACGTTTCTCATCCGGCGTCACCTGCGGCCCACGCCGCGAATTCACGTCGGACAACTCCTGGTCGACCGAAAGCTCGCCCATGCCGCCATTGATCTTTCCGACGGACTCTCTTCAGACGTGGGACACGTATGCGATGAAAGCCGGGTGGGCGCCGAGATCCGCGCAACCGCCCTTCCGCTTTCTTCCCAACTGTGCGCCTTTGCCAAGCGAGACAAGACCGATCCCATGACAGTCGCGCTCCAAGGGGGGGAGGATTATGAACTCCTCTTTACCGCCCCCGCCAACCGTCACCAGAAGGTGTTACACGTCTCCGAACAAACAAAGGTCCCCATCACCTGTATTGGCGAGATCAAACCGAAGACTTTCGGCCGACAACTTGTGCTCCCCTCAGGCCGGAAACACAAACTGCCAAACGAGAGTTTTCGTCACTTCAACAGTCGATAAGACTTGCCGGTTCCCGCATCGTGGTCACGCCCAACTATCTTCGCGCGAAAATACGCGAAGCGCTCCATCTCGGAGAAACGCCTCAACGCACGGCCCTGGCCTTTGCCCTTGGAGTCTTCATTGCGTTCACCCCGACCTATGGACTGCATACGGCGAGTGTCGTGTTCCTGGCCTGGGCTCTCCGGCTGAATTTTCCCGCTATCCTGGTCGGCTCACTCATCAATAATCCCTGGACGGTCGTCCCGATTTTAGGAGCCACGATGTGGACGGGATTTGTTCTGTTGGGTATCCAGGACGTTCCGGACGTATCCTGGAGTCATCTTTCCATCACCACGCTCTACGACACGGTGCGGCCCTTCATGCTGCCGTTTACCCTGGGAGCGTTGACCCTGAGCGTGCTGGGCGCCCTGCTGGCCTATCCTGTGGGATTGCTCCTGATATCCTGGTACCGCAAGCGACCTTGTTAGCAGAAAAACAGGCACCGTCATCCGGAACGTGTCATTCCTGTCTGTGTTCAGTCATTCGCTTCGACTGCGCTCAGGACAGGCGCTGACGGTCCCCCCTCACCCCGGCCCTCTCCCACCAGGGGCGAGGGGAAAAAAAGAGAAAGACACTGGATCCCCGATTACAGATGTCGGGGATGACAGACCAAGACAAAAAAGCGGCGGCATCTTATGCCGCCATATTCCGGCGCCTGCGGGCGGGGCTGTGCCCGGGTCCCGCAAATTCTAATTTGGGGGCGAGGACTGTCTGAGCGAAGCGAGTTCCGCAGCCCACACCACCGGGACCGGGGCACAGGCACCCGGAGGGCCACGCCCGGGCGCCGATGGTTTTGGGTCCTTTTGCCGAAACAAAAGGACCTCGTCGTGCGGGGGCGAAACCCCGCATGAAAAACCCCTGGATCCCCGATCGAGTCGGGGATTGTAGATGTTCACTAATTCGTTGACAGAATGTAGGGTCACTCATCCCATCATCTGGAGGCGAACCCATGCGACACAATACTCAGGATAAG
>JAJEJG010000008.1 GCA_022828225.1 Nitrospirales bacterium
GAAGCGGGCGTTGTCGACGAATGACGCGAACGACGTGCAATTCGGCGCCGGGGCGAGCATTCCGGTAGCGTTTGCGGTGTGGGATGGCCAGAACGTGGAACGGAATGGCATGAAGGGCATCTCCACCTGGTTCACCGCCAAGATGCCGTAACACCGACTTCCGTAGAACGAACACCAAAAGAGCCGTCGGCCCTCGGCCGGCGGCTCTTTTTTTATCTTGAATCACTCCCCCCTTGAGGGGGAGTCGCAGAAGCCAAGCCGCAAGGCGAAGGCTGATGCGGTGGGGGGAGTGATGGGTGATGATTCTTGTTTGGGGTTGCGGGCTTTCATTCGGAATTCCGAGGGCTCGACGTTACCCGTCCTGGCCTTGGGGGCGGGCGCGGCCGAACTGGCGGCGGTTTTCTTGTTGGATGGCTTGCAGGCAGGCTTCGCAGATTTCGCCGTGTTCTTCGGTCATGTAGGTTTCGGTGACTTCTCCACAGCGATCACAGATCATGGCTTCTCCCTTTCTCTTTGTCGTTCGGGGTCCCTTCTTCGGTTGCCGTGATGGGAGCGGGGCTTTCTCGTTTGTTATCCATGGCGAACAGGATCAACAGGGATACGACGCCCACGGTGATGGCGCTGTCCGCCACGTTGAAGGCCGGCCAGTGGTAGCCGCCCACGTAAAAGTCGAGAAAATCCACGACTTCGCCGTATTGCAACCGGTCGAGCAGGTTCCCGATCGCCCCGCCGAAAATGCCGGAGACGCTGAGTTGGCCACACACGTCCGCCGGGTGCATGCGATAGAAGATCGTCCCCAGCAGCCCGAGCGCGAAGATCGACGTGCCAGCGAAAAAGATGAGCCGGAACGCGCTGTTGCTCGTGGCAAACATGCCGAAGGCCGCGCCGGGGTTCCGGATATAGGTCAGGTTGAAAAACCCGGCGATGATGGGGATGGATTCGTGCAAGTGCATGGTATGCATCACGAAGGTCTTGGTGATTTGATCCAGGACCACGATGACGAGCCCGACGCCAAGCAGGATGCCCCACCGATGGGATCCGGTGTTCACGCCACGGCCTCGATGCACCGGTCACAGAGCGTTGGATGTTCGGACACGCTGCCCACGGAGGCACGATAATTCCAGCAGCGCTCGCATTTTTCTCCCTCCGCCTTCACGACGTTCACGCTCATGCCCAATGCTTCATCACTGGCCAACTGTCTTTCACCGGCCGGGTTCCCGGTTGGATGGAGGACCACCTGGGACACGATAAACAGCGCGGGCAACTCGTGTTCATAGGCTTGCAGGAACTCGTGCAAGGCCGGCACGACGTTGAGCACCACGCGCGCTTCCAGCGAGGAGCCGATGATTTTTTCTCGCCGCTGTTCTTCCAAGGCCGACAGGACCACGGTGCGGATGGCCAGCAATCGTTTCCAGTTGGCGTCCAGTTCCGCTTCACCGGGTATGGCCACGGGCTCGGGAAAGGTTGCGAGGTGAACCGAGTCCTCCGGCGACGGTTCCCTGCCCGGCACCGCGTCCCACACGTCTTCCGCGGTAAAACTCAGGACGGGGGCCATGAGTTTGGCCAAACCCGTGACGATTTGGAACAGGACCATTTGCGAGCCCCGTCGCAGGGGTGAGTCCGCCCGAAAGGTGTAGAGCCGGTCCTTCAGAATATCCAGGTAGGTCGCGCTCATGTCCACGGAGCAGAAGTAGTCCAGTTCGTGCACGATTTGCCGGAAATCGAAATCCTCGTATCCCTTACGGACCTGACTGATGAGGTTGTTGAATCGCAGCAGGGCCCACCGGTCCAACTCCGGCAAGTGTGCTATCTCCACCTGATGCGCCGGATCATGCGGGGCGAAGTCGTAGACATTGCTGAGCAAATACCGGCAGGTATTCCGGATTTTCCGGTAGGCCTCCACCAATTGCGTGAGGATCTGCGATGAGATGCGCAGGTCTTCCTGATAATCCTGGGCCGCGACCCACAACCGCAGGATTTCCGCGCCGTGCTGTTTGATCACGTCCTGTGGCGACACCACGTTGCCCGCGGACTTGGACATCTTCTTGCCCTGCCCGTCCACCACGAACCCGTGGGTCAGTACGGCCCGGTAGGGCGCCTGTCCGTCCGTGGTGACGGATGACAGGAGCGCGCTGTGGAACCATCCCCGGTGCTGGTCCGACCCTTCCAGATACAGGCTCGCCGGCCACCAGTCGTCCTGCTGTTTCACGACCGCGGCATGACTCACCCCCGACTCGAACCATACGTCCAGGATGTCCTGTTCCTTGTTGAACCCGGTGGCCCCGCATTTTTCGCAGACTGTACCTGCCGGGAGCAGTTCCTGCGCCGTGCGTTCGAACCACACGTCCGCGCCATACTCGCTCACCAGGCCCGCAATCCGCTCGATGATTTGCGGGTCGATCAACGGCTCCTGGCATTGCGCACAGGTAAACCCGGGAATCGGCGTGCCCCAGATCCGTTGACGGGACAGGCACCAGTCCGGCCGATTCTCGATCATGCCGTAGATGCGCTCACGGCCTCGTCCCGGGATCCATTGCACGCCGTCGATTTCTTCGAGCGCCCGCTCGCGCAACCGGCCTTCGTCCATGGACACGAACCATTGCTGCGTGGCGCGAAAGATCACCGGCTTTTTGCAGCGCCAGCAATGGGGATAGGAATGATTCAATTTATCATGGCCCAGCAACACTTCCAGTTGCTTTAGCTTTTCCACGATCGCCGGATTGGCTTTGAACACGTGCTGCCCGGCAAACGCCTGCACCTCGTCCGTGAAACGCCCGTAATCATCCACGGGCACCTTTATTTGCAGGGGTTCCGTGAGCGTCTTCTGCCCGGGCGCGTTGTACTTCATGGCAAGCAGGTAGTCGTCCATCCCATGGCCCGGCGCGATATGCACGCACCCCGTTCCCTGTTCCAGTGTTACGAAGTCGCCGAGCAGAATCGGCGACAGTCCTTCATCCAAGGGTCGTTGACAGCGAAGAGCCTCGAACCCGTCACGGCCTTTTTTCCGGGCGATGATCTCCGGGGCTTTCAACTCACAGGCTTTGGACATCTCTTCGACCAGCTTTTCCGCCATGACCAGCACTTCGTTTCCGACGCGGACGAACGCATAGTCGATCTCGGGATGCATCGCTACGGCCTGATTCGCCGGAAGCGTCCAGGGCGTCGTGGTCCATATGACGATGGAGACTTTCTCAATTCCCTCGACGCCTTCGAGGCCGGCAAGGCCCAGCCGTTCCCTTGAGGCCGCATCGAACGGAAATTTCACGTACACGGAGGGCGACTCATGGTCCATGTATTCGACCTCGGCCTCGGCCAGGGCGGTCTGGTCCTGCGTGCACCACAGCACGGGTTTCAGCCCTTTGTATACCCCGCCCCGCTCCACGAATTTGCCGAACTCCCTGATGATGGTCGCTTCGTAGGCCTTGTCCATCGTGAGGTAAGGACGGTCCCAATCACCCAGGACGCCCAACCGCTGAAACTCGTCCCGCTGGATGTTCCAGAATTTGTCCGCGTACTCGCGACATTGCCGGCGCAGGTCCGTGGCGCTCATGTCCCTTTTTTTCTCGCCGAGTTGCTTCGTGACCTGGTGTTCGATGGGCAGTCCGTGGCAATCCCAGCCCGGCACGTAGGGCGCCCGCATGCCTTCCATGGTGCGGGACTTGACGATGATGTCCTTGAGAATTTTATTGAGCGCGTGGCCGATGTGAATATGGCCGTTGGCATACGGCGGGCCGTCATGCAAGACGTAGAGCGGTTTGCCCGCGCGTGACGCCTGAATACGTTGATAGAGCCCCTGCTTCATCCACCGGGCGACGAATTCCGGCTCGCGGTTCGGCAGGTTCCCTTTCATGGGGAACGCCGTCTTGGGTAGATTGAGCGTTGATTTATAGTCCATGGTTCAATGTGTAGCGGCGGGATCTCATCCCGCCCGACAAATCCCTCTACCTCCCCTAGCCCCTCCTTACAAAGGAGGGGAATCAACGTCATGCCTGGTTGTCCCTCTTGCCGGAACGCCCACCGGCGGGTGGCGTTTCCTCCCCTTTGTAAGGGGAGGTGAAGGAGGGGTAGAGGCCGCTGTAGTGGCGATATCCCCGCTCGGAGACGAGGATGGTCAACGAATAACGAACAGCGACAATCCCGCTCGTTAGCTGACCGCCATCATTCGGTCGAGCGCGACCCGGGCCAAGGCCTTATCGTCGACGGGCACGGCAATCCGGTTCACCACGCAACCTTGGGCGAGATTCTCCATGCTCCAACACAGGTGAGCGGCATCGATCCGGAACATGGTCGCGCACCGGCAGACGGTGGGAGACAGGAAAAACACCTGCTTGTCGGTTTCTTCGTGTTTCAGCCGGTTGACCAGGTTCAACTCCGTGCCTACGACCCAGAGGGTCCCCGGTTCCGCCTGCTTGACCGTCCGAATAATGGTTTCGGTGGACCCGACCACATCGGCTTGATTGACCACGTCTTCGTGACATTCCGGGTGTACGATGACCTGAATCCCCGGGTAGGTCTTGCGGAAATACTCCACGTGCGCGGGTTGAAACATCTGATGGACGCTGCAATGCCCCTTCCATAATATCAGGCGGGCTTTTCGGATCGCCTCTTTCGTGTTCCCGCCGTACGGCAGGTACGGGTCCCAGACGATCATCTGCTCCCGCGGCATCCCCATGGCATTGGCCACGTTGCGGCCCAGGTGCTCGTCCGGGAAGAACAGGATTTTTTCCCTCCGGGCCCAGCACCATTCCATGACAGCCTTGGCATTGGACGACGTACAGGTAATGCCCCCGTGCTCCCCGCAAAAGGCCTTGAGGTCCGCGGCGGAGTTCACGTACACCGCGGGCATGACGTCCTCTTCAACGGACAGCACGCGCCCGAGTTCTTCCCAACACTGGTCCACCTGCTCGATGGCCGCCATGTCCGCCATGGAACACCCTGCGGCCAGATCTGGTAAAATGACGGTCTGGTTCGACCGGCTCAGAATATCCGCGGTTTCGGCCATGAAGTGGACTCCGCAAAAGACCACGTAGGGGTGCTGCGACCGCTCCGCGGCCAACTTGGACAGCAACAGGGAATCCCCCCTGAGGTCGGCGTGCACGATGACTTCATCCCGCTGGTAGTTATGCCCCAGGATCAACACCCGGTCGCCGAGCGCCTTCTTGGCGGCCCTGGTCCGGTCAAAAAGTTCCTCGGCCGGGACCGACTCGTACTCGGTAATGGGGAATGCCCCGGTTTCAACGGAATTCACGCACACACCTCGTATTCCGGTGACTCAAATCTTCTCACTGGATTGCTCCTTTGCTCGATCCTTCGCTTCGCTCAGGACAGGCTCTCAAGCATGGACCGAGTCTAAACTTATAATTGTAGCAGATATGAAACATCCTGCAACAGTGTCGCTGTCGGAACTTTATGTAGCAAAATCTGCAGGGACGGAATGGGGGCGTGAAGATGGTCTGCGACCCGAACATTGATCCGACCTGGAGGTGATGGTTCTGGTAACATTGACCCGAAAGGAAGAAAGGTCTTTTGCCATGAAAAAGAAGCGGTACACGGATGAGCAGATTGGGTTGGTGTTGCGCCAAGCCGAGACGGAGACCCCGATCGGCGCGGTGTACCGCAACATGGGGAGTTCGGACCAGACCTGTTATCGCTGGAAGAAGCAGTTTGTCGGGCTGGGCGTGGCCGAACTCCGACGGCTCAAGCAACTGGAAGAGGAGCACGGGCGGTAGAGATCCTGAATGGCCCCATTCAGACCTGGGGCAAGCCCCACGCCATCCGTGGTGACAATGGTCCGGAGTTTGCCGGACGGGTTCTGGATCAATGGGCATACTGGCACGGCATCGAACTCGACTTCTCGCGACCCGGTAAACCCACGGATAATGCATATATCAAGGCGTTCAATGCGCGCCTACGGGCCGAGTACTTGACTGCCTCCTGGTTCTTATCGATGCGCGACGCCAAAGACCGGCTCGAAAGGTGGAGACAGGCCGACAACACCGCACGGCCGCATTCGGCGCTCGGCAATTTGACGCCGAGGGCCTTCGCACGCCAAGCTTGCGAGGCCAGAAAAATCGCATAGATGCTGCACCAAATTCGGGGGCAGGGCCAGCATTGGCCTTTGGTAACAGATGATGCGGAGCATTCAGGGTAGTCGATGAAACCAATCGCTTTAACACGTACATGCGTGAAGGGTGTTTCTCTTGCCCTTCATCGTTCTGCCTTCATCCTTCTGCTGTTGGTCTTCCACTTGCCGCACAACGCAGCAGGCATGCTGTTGCAAAAGAGTCGTCATGCTGTATGGGAAATCAATAATTATAATATGAAACCAGGGGAAGCTTTAGGCAAATACTCTCCCAGCAGAGGGACCGCCTTTGCCATCAGTTCCAATACATTCATCAGCAATTTCCATGTTTTTCGGAATCTCGTATATGGAGGTGCTTCTCTTAACGGCATCTCTCTTGTGCAAGAAAATAATCCCACTCAACTTAAGGTCAATCGGGTTCTCTCCGTGTCGGCAACTTATGACTTAGTTCTCTTTGAAATAAAAGGAAGTGTTGAAAACTATTTGAACCTTGCAAAGTCTTCTTCTTTAAGTGAGAACCACCAACTGCTCGTCCTTGGGTATTTAAAGGGGGAAGTCACAGAAGTCCAGAAATCTGGAAATGTCATTTATGAGGACGCCCTCTCTTACGGGTTTCAATCCCATCGTGGAAGCCTGAGTGGAATGAGTGGGGGGCCTGTTTTAAATGAAAGTGGAGAGGTTGTGGGAGTATCCCACGGTAATGCAAAATCTGCCCCCTATGTATATGTGGTCAAAACAAAAAATGTCCACAGTTTTATTTCCGGAGATCTCGGCATAGAGTGTGACGACATTTATCTCAAATCATGTATCTTGCTGGGAATGGCTTGGACTGAGGAACTGGCCCAAAATGGTGATCCCATAGCCCAATTCCAAATCGCTCGTTCAGATTCCTATATTACTCTTACTCCCAAAAACCCATCATTAAAGTTACACTGGCTAGAAGAGTCTGCCAAAAGTGGCTTTGTCCCCTCTCAATACCTATTGGGAAACAAATATTATTATGGAAAAGATGCCAATATCAGAAAAGACTTTGAAACAGCCTTTTATTGGCACCAGAAGGCAGCCGATCAAAATCATGTTTTCTCTCAAGGAATACTTGGGTTTATGTATTACTACGGACAAGGAACAGAGAAAGATCTCGAAAAAGCTACCTATTGGATGCAAAAAGCCGCCGACCAAGGAGACACATTCTATCAAGACTTTCTACGAGAAACAATTTGGCCGCAGCTCAACACAGAAGCCAAAGAAGGTCTACTTAAGGCGTACGCTCGGAAAACCCTAAGACAAGAACTGACTCTTCTCAAAGAAAAACTGGAAGAAAAGTTGTATTCTCGCTTTCCAGGCTGTACGGAAACGCCTGACCCATGTGGTATGCTCATTGAAGGCCTCATGAAGGAGACCCTTAAGGGTTTTTGAGGTGGACATGGCGTTTGGCTTTCCGTCTCGACCGACTCGCCGTCCGTCTCCAGCAGACTTCGCCTCCCTTGTAAGCCTCCCCGTTTAAGAGACATGTGATAAATGACGCTTTCTGGCAGAATGCAGGCAGGAGTTCCCGATGAAAAGGTCGCGATTTACGGAGACACAGATCGTTTCGCTTTTAAAGGATGCGGGATGTGGGGTGAAGGAGCTGTGCCGCAAACACGGGGCAGCGAGGCCACGTGCTACAACGGGAAGTTGAGGTACGGGGGGATGAGCGCCTCAGAGTCGCACCGCTACCGGTCCACGGCCGATCCGCAGCACGAGTTGCGGCTGCGCCTCAAGGAGTTGGCGGCGGCCCGCGTCCGGTACGGGTATCGTCGCCGGCCTGGGCGGCTTCGGCGGGAGAGCTGGCCGAGCAATGTCAAGCGGGGCTATCGTCTCGACACAGAGGCCAGAAAAATCGCATAGATGCTGGACCAACTTCGGGGGCAGGGCCACGAAGCGTAATCCGAGAATTCCAGCTAGCCCGCAACGGCGAGGAACGGCACGGCGATGGGCAACGTATTTTTAATCGCGAGCAAGAAATGGATAAGCATAAACATGCCTGCGATCCATTCGATGCTGGCGATCCCAACCAGCGCACGCGTGCGCGGATACGCGGTTCCCAGACCCAGTTTAAAGAACGCCCGGCCCGAGAGGAACAGCGCGTCTTTCAAAGGATGCAGAGACCGCTCTTGTTTTTCCCAACTCTGGAAAAACCGCTCGAATGGACGGAAACGGAAGGCCCGTTTCCGATCCGGGAAAGGCTTCAGATATACCTTTGGCTTCCACTTGTAGACGTGAATTTGAAGCAAGAAATAGCAACAGTAGATCATTGCGAAGAAAAGCATGAGACCGGCAGACACCAATACCGCCCTATAGAGGTCGATTCCGTAGCGAGAAGGGAGGTCCCCGAAAATCAAGAACGCCCAGTACTCCAATGCAATGAAAAATTCCCATTCCTTCACTTTAGGGTATTGACTCTCCTCATACGCCACCATGCTCAGGTACCACGCCTCATTCGCGGCTAGCCGGTCGTTCGTCACCCGGAACGACGATTCGATGGTCTTGTAGATGTCCCGGAGTTGTTCGTTTTCCTGGCCTGATTTACTTCCCCTATTCGACTCATCCAAGAGATCAGAGCATGAATGCGGGCTGTCGTTTTTGACACCGCGAATCCGGCTTTTTCCCAACGCAGTGAGCGGGAGCAGATCCGGGAAGAAATACTCGGTCCACGAGGATTCGTAGCCCAGATGTTGCCTTTCCATGAAAAGCTTGCTGATGCTGTTGAATGACAGGCACAGATGGGGATCTTCTAGTCCTTCCTTTGATTGAAATTTCACTCCTGTCAGATCCCACACGCTACGGAACCGGTTCCGGATGAAGATCGCATCGTCCCGGAATGTGGCACGGAGGAAATCCACTTCTTTCTCGAATATGAGGTTCTGGAATATGAACTCCTCAGTCTTTTGTTCGGATTTTTCTGGATTGAGTTCGCAAGAATCCATCTTGGATTTGCCCTTATAAGACGAAATTTTCCCGGAACTCCCGAACTCGACATCTGAAAAATCCACCAGATCGAAAAAACGAATCCCCTTGAATACGGCTTTCCTGAACTTGGCCTCACGTGCATCGAATACGCCTTTGACGCTAGACGGACGATTCGTGCTATCCCAAGAAAGGTCTTGGATTCTTGCTTCTCGGAAATCGGTTCGACCTTCCCAATTCGTTTTGATAAGGTCGAGTTTGCCTTCGACTATTGTGTGCCGAAGATTTATGCCCTCGCCGAAGGTGACCTCAGAGAAGGAAGCGTTATTGTCGAATTTGGCCGCAGAAAAAGAAGCGTCGTCGCCGAATTTGGCTCTACCGAAAACAGCCTTGTCGCAGAAGAAGGCCTCAGAGAAGGAAGCGCCGTTGTCGAATTTGGCCGCGGCAAAGGAAGCGTCGCCGCCGAATTTGGCTTCAACGAAGGAAGTGTTGTTCCCGAACTTGGCCTGAGAGAATAAAGTGTCGCCGCCGAAGCCAGCCCGAAGGAAGCGAGTGTTGTCGCCCAAGGTGGCCGCATCGAAGGAAGCTTTATCGCCGAATTTGGCTTCAACGAAGGAAGTGTTGTTCCCGAACTTGGCCTTAGCAAAGGAAGCGTTCTTGCCGAAGGTGGTCTTAAAGAAGGAATGGTTTCTCGAAAAGAAGGAGAAGGTATCGTGGTCACCGAATATGGTTTCCAAGAAGGAAGCGTGGTCGCCGAAGGTGGCCCTAGCGAAGGAAACGTTCTTGCCGAAGGTGGCCCTAGCGAAAGAAACGTTCTTGCCGAAGGTGGCCCTAGCGAAGGAAGTGGAATTGCTGAAGGTGGTATACGAAAAATCTGTTAAGTTCGGAAAGCGGCTCCCATTGAATGAGGTTCCTTGCGTGAATTTAATTTCCTTGGCCGAAAATGACGGCCCTAGCGTTACATTGTGCCATTCAATGTTTGCGGCGAACACATCCCTAACTTTTTTATTGGCTTCTTGAGTGACTTTTGCAAATTCCGCAAGACTCATCTGCCAGAACTTTTTGAACGACCACAAGACACTGTCTTGAATGAGAAGAGCGCGTTTCTGGTCCTTGATTTTCCTCCACGCCTCTACGTACCAGTCGAAATCAATGACGTGATTCTTGAGCCTTCTGTTGCTTTCCAGACAGCGCCTGATGTCTTCCTTAGGAAAGCGGGCGGCTTTGAGCTTCGCCAACATCCTTAAATCATCTTGGATCTCCGTCGGCATCAAAGGCTGCCCCTCTTTGTTCACCGGGATTACGGCTTCAGCTTGGCTGTTGTCGCAGGGCACGTTCTGCGCGTCGGCGGCCCTGAGGGGTACGGGGAGGAGGAAAAACAGGAAGACAAAGACCCCCGTCAGGAGGGTTCGCATTCGGATTATCTGCATCTTCACGCGAAAAATGGACGCGGGGTCAAATCTTGTCATCCGATAGTCATCAGACTGGGGGAATACAGGTAGTAATCTAACGATCATCTACAATCATGCAGTGTGGCAATCGAGGGCTCTAGCGGTCAAAAGTCCGCCAACGAGGCCATTTGGCGGAATTTTTCGTCGCGCATCCTTCCGGCGAAATGACCGAGTAAATCGAGTGTTCCAGCATGACTACCCGGTCGGCGGCCCTCAACGCTAACGCCTCACCGCTGCCTTCCTTTCCTGTAATGACAGCGACGATCAGTATCTTGGCACCAAACGTCTTTGCGCGCCAAGCTCACGAGGTCAGAAAAATCATATAGATGCTGGACCAACTTCGGGGTCAGGTCCAACGCTACCTGTGTCGTTGGACAACAAGGTTGAGAAACAACTCACTCGCCACATTGGATCAACTCCACATTTTTTACGCTCCTGCTCCTTGTGACTTGATCCCGCTTGGCCATTTCAAACCAGTCGTACCCGTGATCATCCGTCCAGTACACCAGAAAACACGTGTCGTCAAATTGAATAGCCGGCGTATCAGACGGAGTTTGACAGTTGTGGGGATGACGAGCCTTTTTCTGACACGCTTGGTAGGCTTCATTTGCTGCCTCTATGGCCGTTGGGTAGTTCCAGGCCGCACCGTAAGAGGTGTTAAGAGTAGAATCGTCTATTTTCGTGTGTTCGAAGCTGATCGCCCACCACAGACTTTCCCCAAGTGCAGCCATTGGCAAACCCGCCGAAAGAGCCACGAGAAACACGACGCATCTCATGACTCCCAGGTTATATTTCCGCATCAGTGCTCCTCCCGTTCGTGAGGGTTGTGTCATCCCGATCTGTGGTCCACGGGATCAGCGATTTTCTGACCGCTGTATGTGCTACGACGCCTTGTACTGCAAGGGCGTCAGGTTCTTGAGAGAGGCCGCTCCTCATTGGACTCCTGTTTCCAAACCTGCATCTTCGCCCGCGCATCCGTCACATTCTCGAACCAGTGCACGTTCAAGCACTCCTCCCGCAAGCGCCCGTTGAACGACTCAATATAAAAGGAAATGTCCCGGGTTCAACGGAGTTCACGCATGCGCCTCTTCCGTCGGTGGCTCATATATTCTCAATGATTTGCTCCTTCGCTCGATCCTTCGCTTCGCTTCCTTCGACTTCGCTCAGGACAGGCAGGACAGGTTCTCAAGCATGTACCGAGTCCAGATTTTTGGTTGTAGCAGATATAAACCATCCTGCAACAGTGGCAGTAGAGATTTGGACGGAATAGGTGACGATGAAAACAGGAGAGGCTAAACAAAAGCGGCGTCACCGACCAGGAGGTGGTCAGCTGTCAGTGACGCCCACTTTTGCGCCGCATCGCCCCTTAACGGGTCTTGCGGCTATCGTTCACTCCATGAACTCATGGAGATAGTCTTCGATAGCCGCGTCCCAGTCACATAAGGAGTCAGCCAACAAAGAGCAGAGCTTAGAGTGATCGATTTGCGGGTAGAGGGTCGTCAAGCTCGGCTGTAAGACCAACTTGCCCTGCAAGGGATAGATGAGTTGGCGATTTCGAATTTCTTCGAGCTGCTGACGTAAGCTCATGGCGTCAACGTATCACCAGGCGCGCCTCCGCGCATTGACATTTTAATGAGAGAGCGAGAAAGCCGAATCAGCGGTTGAGGCGGTGGTATAGAGCGGAGAGACTGTCGACTCTTCTTGATCATTCCCTTTGCTATGATCTTGCTATATCTGCTATGTTTTTGCTATGTTTTGTTGCGTTTATGCTATGCAGTGCTATGATTTGCTATGGCTTGTTATGTTTTTGCTATACTTACGCTATGTTTGCTATGATTGTGCTATGTTTCGCATAGCGTGCTGCTATGAAAAAGAAACCTTTGACAAACAAGGCGTTCCGGATGGAGGCAAATAATGTCTGAACACGATGCCAGCATGGAGACCTATCGCACGGTCTTGAAGGATCTGCAAAGGCGAAAAAAGATCATCGACGCGGCCATTGCCGGCGTGACGGCGTTAATGGGAGAAAGTGAAGCCGAATTGCAGGCCTGTCTGCCTGCTTCGCTTCCCAAAACTCAGGAGTCTCGTGACCTCGCGTCCGGTGCATTCGCCGACCTGACGTTGACCGAAGCCGCCCAAATCTACCTGAGTACAGTGAAAGACCCTCAATCCACTGCTGATATTGCCGACGCTCTTAAAAGAGGGGGATATCCTACCGAGTCCCATAATTTCAGAAATACCGTGAGATCGGTCCTGGACCGGAATGCCAAGACCGTGGGGGACATCGTCAAGATTAACAGGAATTGGGGACTGGCCGAATGGTCCCGTGACTGAGACGAGCGGTGAACGCACCTTCACACCGCACTACAGACTGATTGACAAGGAAAAGCGCCAAGCGTATATTTTCACTCAACCAATAGCTAGGGGAGCCCGACGGCTGAGAGTCTTCTGACGGAGACAACCCTTATGACCTGATCTGGGTAATACCAGCGTAGGGAAGCGGACAGACAATCTACCGCCGTTTGTGAGAGCCGCTTCCAGAATCTGGAAAGCGGCTTTTTTGTTTGCCGGAAAGGATTTCCGCATGAAGCATACCGAACTCCCTCAACCCTCTTCCACGAACGGGAATTCCGGGCATGCGCCCACATCGGCTTTGACCACGTCTCCGCTTCCCGCGTCCAAGAAAGTGTACGTCAAAGGGGAGCAGGACGGCGTAGCCGTGCCCATGCGTGAAATCACTCTTTCCTCGGCCAAGAAGGAGAACGGCGCGTCCGCTTCCTCTTCGATCGTCGTGTACGATACGTCCGGTCCCTATACCGATCCTGCAACGAAGATCGACGTTCAACGCGGCCTGCCTCCGTTACGCCGGGATTGGATCCTGGCGCGGCAGGACGTGGACGCCTTGCCCGACGTCTCTTCGGAGTACGGACGGCTGCGGGCCAATGACCCGGCGCTTGCCGATCTTCGCTTTGGCCATATCCGCCAACCGTTGAGGGCGAAACCGGGCAAGAACGTCTCGCAACTGCATTATGCCCGCCGGGGCATCGTGACCCCGGAGATGGAATATATCGCGATCCGGGAAACGCAATTGCGGGATGCGCACGCCCAGTCGAACGGCACGCCCCGCGGCGTTGTTCAACACCCAGGCCAAGCTTGGGGCGCCACGATTCCCCACGCCATCACCCCAGAATTCGTCCGTGACGAGGTGGCCCGCGGCCGCGCGATCATTCCGGCCAACGTCAACCACTCGGAAATCGAGCCCATGATTATCGGCCGGAATTTCCTGGTAAAGATCAATGCCAACATCGGCAATTCCGCGGTGGTGTCGTCGATTGAAGAGGAAGTCGAGAAAATGATCTGGGCCATCCGGTGGGGCTCCGATACGGTCATGGACCTGTCCACCGGCAAGAATATTCATGAGACCCGGGAATGGATCATTCGCAATTCCCCCGTGCCCATCGGGACCGTCCCCATTTACCAGGCCCTGGAAAAAGTCGGCGGGAAGCCCGAAGACCTGACGTGGGACCTGTACCGGGACACGCTGATCGAGCAGGCTGAACAGGGGGTCGATTATTTCACGATCCACGCCGGCGTCAAATTGGCCTACGTGCCGCTCACCGCAAACCGTATGACGGGTATCGTCTCACGCGGCGGGTCCATCCACGCCAAATGGTGTCTGGCGCATCACCGGGAAAACTTTGCATATACCCACTTCGAGGAAATCTGCGAGATCATGAAGGCGTATGACGTCTCTTTCAGTCTCGGGGACGGATTGCGACCCGGCTCGATTGCCGATGCCAACGACGCGGCGCAGTTTGCCGAACTCGAGACGTTGGGCGAGTTGACCAAGCACGCCTGGGCGCACGACGTGCAGGTGATGATCGAAGGCCCCGGCCACGTGCCCATGCACATGATCCATGAAAACATGGAACGGCAACTGGAGGCGTGTCACGAGGCCCCGTTCTATACCCTGGGCCCCCTCACCACCGACGTGGCGCCGGGATACGATCACATTACGTCGGGGATCGGCGCGGCGATGATCGGCTGGTACGGATGCGCCATGCTCTGCTACGTCACACCCAAGGAACACCTCGGCCTGCCGACGAAAGAAGACGTGAAGGCCGGCGTCATTGCGTACAAGATCGCCGCGCATGCCGCGGACCTGGCCAAGGGACACCCGGGAGCTCAACGCCGCGATAACGCGTTGTCCCAAGCCCGGTTCGAGTTCCGGTGGGAGGATCAATTCAATCTCTCGCTTGACCCCGACACGGCGCGGGCGTATCACGATGCCACGCTTCCCGACCACGCCGCGAAGGGCGCCCATTTCTGCTCGATGTGCGGACCTCAATTCTGTTCGATGAAAATCACTCAGGACGTGCGGGATTATGCCGCTCAACTCGATATGGGCGAACAGCAGGCCCTGGAAGCCGGGCTTCGTGAAAAAGCCGATGAATTCCGCAAAACCGGCGGGGAACTGTATGTGCACCCCGACAAGCCGTAACCAACGGAGGCCACTCACCCTGACCCCCCTCACCTTAGTCTCGCCCCTCACCCTGGCCCCTTCGACAGGCTCAGGGCAGGCTCTCTCCCACCGGGGGAGAGGGAAGGAACGGGGGAGAGGGAAGGACTGAGGGAGAGGGCAATAGAGGAATGTCTGCCATGGATAATCTCCAGCCGGCGCCGCTTCGTGAACGGGACGTCACCCGCCACATCGCGCGCGAATTTTATAAAGAGTTTGATCAGCTCATTGAAAGTGACGTGATTATCGTGGGCGGCGGGCCGTCCGGTCTGGTGTGCGCTCATGACCTGGCCACACAAGGATTTCGCACCCTGCTGCTCGAACAAAGTCTTGCGCTGGGCGGAGGATTCTGGTCCGGCGGGTACCTCATGAACAAGGCCACCTTGTGCGAGCCCGCTCACGAGATCCTCGAGAGCATGGGCGTCCCGTGCAAACCCGTGAAGGATTGCGCGGGCATGCGAATCGTGGATCCCCCGCATGCCACGGCCCGCCTCATTGCCTCGGCGTATGAAGCCGGCGCCAAGGTGCTGAATTTGACCAGGGTCGTGGATTTGATCCTGCGCGGTGAAGGGACGCTCGAAGGCGTGGTCGTCAATAATACGACCGCGGAGATGGCCGGGCACGACGTCATTCACGTCGATCCGATCGCGCTCGAGTCCAAAGTCGTGGTCGATGCCACCGGGCATGACGCGGTGGTGGTCGGCTTGCTGAACCAGCGCGGGCTCTATCAAACGGTGCCCGGTAACGGGGCCATGTGGGTTGCGCGCTCCGAGGCCATGGTTGTAGAAAATACCCGCGAGGTTTTCCCGAACTGTTTCGTCACCGGGTTGGCCGTGGCTGCCGTGGACGGCTCTCCCCGTATGGGCCCGGCTTTCGGGTCGATGCTGTTGTCGGGGAAACGCGCCGCCGACCTCGTTCGTCATAAGTTGAAGGGTGAATGGGAGTGGTATGGGTGAGAGGGCCTGTCCCCCCCACCGCAGCAGCCGGCGCCTGCCGGCTTGGCCGCTTGCGACTCCCCCTCAAGGGGGGAGTGATAGATCATGAACCAGCAGGATTTTCTTCAGCAGGGCGAAGGGCGGGAAGAGGACAAGCTGACCGCGTGGAATTTATTCCAGCAGGCCTACGATTGTCAGATGAACGGCAAGCTGGATGACGCCGTGAAACTCTACCAGAACTCTATCGACGCCTTCCCCACGGCCGAAGCCTATACCTTCCTCGGGTGGACCTACAGCTTCATGGGCCAGCTGGACGAAGCCATTGAAGAGTGTCATCGGGCCATTGAGACGGACCCGGACTTCGGGAATCCGTATAACGACATCGGAGCCTATCTTATCGAATTGAACCGGTTGGATGAAGCGATCCCCTGGCTCGAACGGGCCACCAAAGCCAGGCGGTATGAAAGCCCGGCTTTTCCGCATATGAACCTGGGGCGCGTGTATGAACGACAAGGGGATTGGATGCGCGCCATCGACTCGTACAAAACCGCCGTAACGTTTAACGCCGACTATACGCCCGCGAAAAAGGCGATGATGCGGCTGATTACCTTGATGAACTGATTTATTGCACTATCGGGCGCATTGCTGCGTTGTGTCCTCGCTCAACCTTCGACTATCTGTTTCGATATGTCTCAGGTTTCGCTGCGGGACGCCTTGCACTGCATCCCGCTATCACAATAAATTGAGGAGGACAACCACAGGAGGTTGTCCCCACGGACAAACGGATCGTAGGGGCAGACCTGCGTGTCTGCCAGGATTCCACAGGGCAAGGCAAACGGACAACGGATCGAATAGGGCGAACACGCAGGTTCGCCCCTACAATTCGCAGAATTCGTGCATAACCGCCATAGAAAATCAAATCGGTTACAGCATTACGATTATTCCCAGGCAGGCTATTATTTCGTGACGATCTGTACGCAAAACCGGCAATGTTTATTTGGCGAAATTGTTGAAGGCCACATGATTGTCAATGAGGCGGGGAACATCATTGTTCGTTGGTGGAACGAAACGAAAAACAAGTTTCCGAATATCGAATTGGACGAATTCGTGATCATGCCCAATCATATCCACGGCATCATCGCCATTGTAGGGGCAGACCTGCGTGTCTGCCCGGATTCCACAGGGCAAGACACAACGAACAAACGGATCAAACAGGGCGAACACACAGGCTCGCCCCTACAGAGAATAATCCAATGGTTCAAGACCATGACCACCAATGAATATATTCACGGGGTGAAATCCGGCATCTGTCCCC
This sequence comes from Nitrospirales bacterium, assembly GCA_022828225.1. Lineage (GTDB taxonomy): Bacteria > Nitrospirota > Nitrospiria > Nitrospirales > UBA8639 > Bin75. The sequence goes on from JAJEJG010000008.1 coordinate 17,249, forward strand.
CATTTAAAAACCGCCTATGGCAACGGTCCTTCTACGACCACGTTATCCGGGATGAACAATCCCTGCATGACGTCCGTGAATACGTTCAACACAACCCGTTGAACTGGGAGTCGGATGAAAATAATCCAGCCAATAGTCTGAAACCCGAACCGGTGACCAAGCATTGATCCGGGAGGACAACCACCGAAGGTTGTTCGATCAGAAGAAAGGTGGAACTCGTGGAACAGGAAAAAATCGTGCTCGTGGGTGTGACCGATATTTTTTTCTATACGAAGATTCGTGATGCATTCAAACCGGCCGGGTACGGGCTCAAGCGCGTCAAGTCTCCCGATGACATTCTCGAAAAGTCCAAAGCTCACGCCCCGACGGCGATCGTGCTGAACATGAACGACCCCGGGCTCGATGCCGCCACCCTGCTGAAAACCGCCAAAAGCGAGACGGCCTTGAACCGCGTGCCCGTGCTGGCGTTTGCCAATCATGAAGAAATCGACACGTGGCGGCAGGCCAAGGAACTCGGGATCGACAAGATCGTCTCACGCAATGAGTTTTCCGCCAGAACCCTGGCTTTGCTCCAGGAAGTGACCCAACCCCGTCCCGCATGAAACAGTCTGCCCTGCATACCGCCCATCAGCAACTGGGAGCCCTGTTCGGTCCCGCCGGAGAATGGGAGATGCCGGTCCATTATGGGGACCCCATTGCCGAACATCACGCGGTGAGAACGGGTGTGGGGATTGCCGATCTCTCCCATCGCGGAAAACTGACGGTCACGGGAGAGGATCGCGTCACCTGGCTGCAAAGCATTATCAGCAACGACATCTTGCCGCTCCAATCCGGCGACTGGCTGTATTCGAGTTTCATGACGCACAAAGGCAAGATGCTGAGTTACTTCCGGGTCTACCGGCTTGAGGAATCTCTCCTGGTGGAAGACGTGGGCGAAGCAGGCTCCGTCACCCACGAGACCTTTCGGAAATTTCTGCTCTACGGCACCAAAGCCAAAATGAAGAACTGTGGAGACACCTGGGGCATCATTCTGCTCAGCGGCCCCAAGGCCCCCGAGCTGATCAAGCAGGCGTTGGGCGTCGACGTCGCCGGCTTGAAAACGGGCGCCTTCCTGACCCACGACCTGAATGGGCACACAGCCTTAATTGCCGCGACCCAGGAAACCGGCGAGCATGACGTTGAAATCCTGATGCCGAATGACGCCATGGACCAGGCCTGGAGTCAGTTATGGGAAGCCGGGCAAGCCGTCGGCCTCCGGGCATTCGGCACGGAAGCACGGGAATCCCTGCGCATCGAAGCGGGCATTCCCAAACTCGGACCGGATTTGAATGAACGCATCGTGCCGCCCGAAGCCAACCTCGAGGGGAAAGCCTTCAGTCTGAGTAAGGGGTGCTACCCCGGACAGGAAGTCGTGGCGCGGATGGACACGTACGGCACGGTCAAGCGGCGGCTGGTGGGCCTAGTCATCGATTCGACAACGGTTCCCCCTCCCGATGCCAAAATATTCAGCGACGATCGAGAGGTCGGCTGGGTCAGCAGCGCGATTCACTCCCCCACCCTGAACAAAACGCTTGCCTTCGCGTTTCCGTTACGGGACTTCACCGCTCCGGGCACTACCCTCGCCGTGGAGATTAACGAACAACGCCACCCGTGCGTCGTCCAGGCCCTTCCGTTTCACTCCTCAAGTTGAGATTTGTGGAGCCTGTTCCCCTCCTTTGTAAGCCTGTCCTGAGCCTGTCGAAGGGGAGGGGCTAGGGGAGGCAGATCCACGCTTTCAGCGGAAACACGCTTGCCCGTGATTATTCCGGATGGCGGGCTGACGAGAGTTTGTCGGCGATGGCCAGGATGCTGGCGCGCTGGTCGTCATCCAACCCCAACAAGATGTGCGCCTCGTCCCCATGCTGGAGTCGCAGACTCAAGAAGGAAATTTCTTCTCGCTTTTCCTCGTCCTTATAGATGCCGTCGATGGATTGGAACTTGTTCAGATCGGCGGCGGAAAACACATCATAGCGAAAATATTGATCGCCGATGACCATGTCATACACCACGTTGCCTTCCGTCACGGCGATGGCATTGAAATGGCCCTGGTCTTCATACCCTTCCGGCAAATATTGGTTGATGTGCAAAAGGGCGACGGTCCGAGACCCCAAGGCCGCTGACATTTTTTTCTCCAGGGCCTCATAATCAATTTGCAAGGCCCGTTCATCCGCTCCGGTCGCCGCCAGGGCCGCCGCTTTCACTTGTTCAAAGACTTCTGTTGCTGTTGCCACAAGACACTCTCCTTTCTCAATCCGTTCAGAACAGTTCATTCGCCTGTATCAACTTGGCGGCTACGATAGCCAGACCGTCAACGAGAATGCAAGTAGGGCACAACGATCGTTGTGCCCTACATCGGAGCACCGTTGCACTGCCGTGTGACGGTTGGGCATACTTGGAACAACGCTTTTATGGAGGAGTCAACAGTATGATCGCTCAAGCTTGTATGATCGAGGGGTGCGCGAACCAAGGCTATGCCCCGGCCGGAACGGGCACCGTGTGCAAAGAACATTTTGCCGATTTCGTGAACTGGCGGCGCAAAAAAGGGGGCAAAGGGATGTTCCGCAAATATACCGGCATGACCATGGTCGAACGGGATACGATTGTCAAAGACTGGTATAACACCCTCGCCCTCCCGCATTGACCCGTGGAGCAGGGCGAACACGTCGGTTCGCCCCTACGTGAATAATCCAGCCTGCAGGCATGGAACCAGGATCGTTACTCCCCGCCTATTCCATTAACAGGGAACCATGGTGGTGGATCATTTTCCAGCCTTCGTCCATGCGTTCAAACAGGTTGGTCGCCACGACCCGGCTGTTTTGCGTGTTATCGGCATGCCGGCTTGAAATATTTTCGGTACAAATCACCCAGGCCACGTCGCCGGCGACCTGCACCTGCAATTCCGTGAGGGAAAATCCCATGGAAAACACGTTATTGAAAATGACGACCCAGGAATCCCGAACCATCGGCCAGCCGACCCGCATGCTCCAACCCGGATGGATGCACGTCACATATTCCTCATGCGCCCAGACTTTATCCATTTCTCCGATGTCCAGGCTTTCAAAAGCCTGATAAAACGCCTCGTTGGCTAACGTGACTTCCTCAATTCGCTCTTTCAGCATTCGGTTTTACCTTTCTCTTGCCGCTCTTGACCGTTCGCTTTGTTCAGGAATTCCCCCCTCACCCTAACCCTCTCCCTCAGTGGGGAGAGGGAATTGGAAATCATCATCCCATTCGAGCGACATTTGAGCAAGCATCGGCCATGGAAGCCCTCTAGCCCGCATTTCTCACCAGGCTCCGTCGCGAGGGCGTCGAGACGCCGTTGTGCTGGGGCGCACGGACTGCGAGACGCTGAAGGCATAGTTGAACGCTATGTCGAAGGGGCTTGCGGGAGTACGCCCCGGCACAGCAAGTGGACCGGCGCCCGTAGCAGGAGGCTGGTGAGAAATGCGGGCTATGTCCCTGAGGAACGGTTGACCAACCAGACCCCGCCCAGGACGAATCCGATGCCAAGCATTTTGATCAGGTCCAACGATTCCCCCAGAATGACGAACGACAACAACAAGGCGGACACCGGAATCAGATTGGTAAAAATCCCGGCTCGTGAGGGACCGATACCGGATACCCCGTAAAGCCAGGCTTGCTGGCCAATCGCGGTGGCAAACACGATGACGTAGACCAACGCCGCCCAGCCGGAGGGAGGAATACTTCCGACGCCTGCCTCCAGCATTTGAGGGTCTAGCCACAGCAGCGGAATTTGAAACACGATGGAGATGAGCAGCGTCGTCCAATTCACCGTCAACGGCGACAACCCCTCCATCATCCAACGACTGCCGATGGTATATAAAGCCCAGCTTACCAGGGCCAGAACGACCAACCCGCCGCCCAGCACAGGGTCCGCTCCGCCATCCGTCGTGGCGTTGCTACCCGATACCAGGGCCACGCCGATAAACGACACCGCACACCCGACCCAGACCCGGCTAAAGGGGATATCCCGCAACAACAACGAGGACAGAAAAGCCGTAATGGCCGGGCTGGCCCCGATAATCACCCCGGCAGCCCCGGCCCCGATGTGCTTGAGCCCATACAAAATCAGCAGGTGATTCCCGAGCACGCCAATCCCCAGGGCCGTGAGGATCCCGAGATCCCGCATGGTCAAACGCGTTCCGGACTGCTCCTGCCACCACCACAACGGAACGAGAATGCACAACGCGCCGAGGCCCCGAAACACGGACACTTCCACGGCTGAAAAGGCGCCCAACGCCACTTTCTGGGCCACCACCGACCCGCCCCACACGACCGAAGCCGTGAGCAATGCGGCGTAAGCCGCCGATTTGGAAGGGCTACTCAACGCTCGCCTCCCGAACGCGTTTCTCTGTACAATACGACCCGGCGGACACCGGTCGCACAGGCACGGAGAGACATGTTCCTGTAGTCTTGGTATGAAAATAGCCAACAACACCCGGATTGTCATTCCTGCGGAAGCAGGAATCCAGCGTCTTGATTCTTGCAGGCTGAGGAAAAAGCAAAGACACTGGATTCCCGATTAAAAATGTCGGGAATGACAGATTGGGAGAAGCGTCCCCATTTTCATCTCTTGGTGTGCAGGCGGAAAACCTGTACGAGAGATCCCTGCGAATCAGATATGAATCACGATCATTCCCTGACCTCATCATCCTCTCCATTTTCTTTCTTTGAGAACTGTCCCGGGGACGGGCATCTGCTTCCGGCGGGGCATATCCACGTGTGGCGGGCGATTGTAGACGTACCCTTGACACGCCTTCAAGTGTATCAGGCAACCCTGAGTCCCGACGAGCAGGAACGTGCGCAGCGTTTTAAAGGCTCCCAACACCGGCGACGCTTTACCGCGGCACGCGGCATCCTGCGCCATATTCTCGCCCGCTACCTCCGACAGTCGCCCCGTGACATCCATTTTGAATCGGGTCCATTCGGGAAACCGTTGTTGCAAGACCCTGCGGGGCCATCGCTGCATTTTAACCTGTCTCATTCCCGACAGTGGGCCGTCTATGCCGTTTCCCGCGATCTTGAAGTCGGCATCGATCTCGAGGAAGACCGGGATTCCCTCGATTACGCGGGGCTGGCCGAACGCATTTGCAGCCCTGAAGAATTCACGGTTTTTCAGACCCTCTCCCAAACCGAACAACGGGCGGCGTTTTTCCGGTGTTGGACCCGGAAAGAGGCCTTTGTCAAAGCGCTGGGACACGGCTTCTCCTTTCCCCTGCAAAACGTGACGGTGTCCTTCACTCCCGACGATCCGCCACGAATCCTCAATCCTCGACTCAATGTTTCGGGGGAAGGCTCCCCTCCCGAGGATTGGTCGCTTTTTAATCTCCCCTTGGGGGAAGGGTTCTGGGGAGCTTTGGCGGTTGCGGGGAGGCCCTCCCTGGTCCGAGGCTGGGCCTATCGTCTCGAAGAATAACGGGCCGTCGTACACGTGTCGCTCCCGATGGTGACAGAAAGCCTGGCAGTCCAAATGGCTTAGTGGCATAGGGCTTCTGTCCCGTTGACTACGCTATTCACGGGTGCCTAGAATGTATCTTCTCTATCGCTTGGGGGCACCCGAGACTCTTGCTGGTTTGATACAAGGAGGAAGGTATGTCGTTATTGATTACGGAAGAATGTATTAATTGCGGAGCATGTCTCCCGGAATGCCCGAATGAGGCGATCTTCGAAACTCGGAGTGCCGCGGAAGAAAAAGGGTATGCCGTCGGTGAAGGACAAGGCGAAGGTGATACGGTGTACGTCATCACCCATGAACGTTGTACCGAATGCGTCGGGCATTTTGATGAACCGCAATGCGCGGCCGTCTGTCCGGTCGATGACTGTTGCATTTCCGACCCGGAAGTCCCCGAAACGACCGACGTCCTGCTCGAAAAAGCGAGGACCTTGAACCCTGACAAGGAAATCGACCCTGAGAAGGTGTGGAGCGGCGTACGAAACTAAGGAATCCCTGATGCTGAAACGCCCCGTCCTCGTATGAAGACGGGGCGTCGTGTTTCTCCCCTCGGGCCAACTCTTCCGACCTCCCGCCGTTACACTTTCTCGAAATCCGCAACTCGCACGGACACGAACTTCGACACGCCGGGTTCTTCCATGGTGACCCCGAACAGGGAATCGGCGACTTCCATCGTGCGTTTATTGTGAGTGATCACGAGAAACTGCGACAACGGGGTTAACTGAGGCAAAAATCGAGCGAACCGAACCACGTTCGGTTCATCCAATGGGGCATCGACCTCGTCCAAAATACAAAAGGGCGACGGCTTCGTCAGAAAACTGGCAAAGAGCAAGGCCAGCACGGTCAGGGTTTTTTCTCCGCCGGATAACATCGTCAGGTTCTTGAGGCGTTTCCCGGGCGGCTGCGCGATAATATCGACCCCGGGCTCCTGGCCCGGCTCTTCCTCCTCGTCTTCTTCCGCGTCCGGCTTCACCAAGACCAATTCCGCCTGCCCGCCGGCAAAAAAGGCTGAAAAGACTTCCCCGAACTTTTCCTGGACAGCCTCAAACGTCTGCTGGAACATGCGATTCGTGGTTCGATTGAGACGTTCGATGATTTCCTGCAGCGAGCGGATCGATTCGGACAGATCCTCTTCCTGTTCGTGGAGAAACCGGTGGCGTTCTTCCAATTCCCGGTGCTCGTCGATCGCGGCCAAATTCAACGCCCCCATGCGATCCATCCTGGTCCGGATGGTCTGCAACCGTTCCCTCCATGTCTCAGGCCCTTCACCCTCGGCGTCGTTTGAATCGTCGGGCTGCGCCGTTTGGGGGTCACTGATCTCCATGGATTCCCCATAGGTGCCGGTCAGGGTTTCCTCGATGGTTTGCATCCGCGTCCGGATCTCAGCAAGCCGGACGTCCGATTCCCGTCGCGTTTCCTTTATCGCAGAACACTGTTTTCGATTCTCATTGAGACCGTGTTCACCTTCCCGGGTCCGTTGCAGGCCGTTCGTATGACGCTCTTCGACCTCGCGAAGTTCACCCTGCAACGTCGTTTTTCCGGTTTCCAATTCCTGAAACGTCGCATCCGCGCGACGGCGTTCTTCTTGGCTCTGCACGGCTTGAACGTGCAGGGATTCGATCTGCCCGGCAAGACTCTCGAGCCGCGCCCGCCGGTTGCGATCCTCTTCTTGTAACCGGTCCAGATCCGCGTGGGCGCGTTCGTGACGTTCCCGATACGTGGTGAGAGTCAACCGCGTCTCCGTCAACCGGTCATAGAGCACGCGTATGGCTTCGTCCATTTCCTGGAGTTGCGTGGTGGATTCCTCCAGCCGTGCTTCTTCTTCGCCGTGTTGTCGCGCAATCTCTTCGAGCCGCGATTGAGCCAGACGTTCGTGCTCTTGAACCCCAGCGAGTTCCGCTTGACAGGCTTCCAATTCCGTCTGATTGGCACTCAACCGAAGATCCAAGTCCTGCAAGCGCCCCGTTAAGGCAGAGCGTTCCTGCTCAACCACGAGTTGCCGCATTTCGGATTCTTTCAGGGAGGCTTCAAGGGTTTCGAGTTGTTGCTTGTTCGTCTCTACCCGTTCCCGGACGGTCCGGCGTTGGCCGTCAAACCCGGCGATGCGTTGGTCCATCGAGGACAGTTCCTGTTCCAACACCTGCACTTCGCGCCGTCGTTGAAGCAGCCCGCTTGCCTCACCGGACGATCCGCCGGTCACGATGCCCCGGGGATCAATGACCTCTCCGGTTTTCGTCACCAACAACAGGAACCCGAGGTCGGCTTCAGACACGCGCGTTATCGCCGACAGACCATGTTCGAGCGTATCAACCAAGACCACCCGCCCCAAAAGACTCTGCAACACGCCTTGAAGGTCGTCGGGGACGGTGACCAAATCGACCGCCCGGCCCAACACCCCGTTCGCCTGCCGCAAGTCAGGCCACGACGCCGGAGACGAAGAGGAACCGGGGGCTTGCGCGGTGACAAATGTCCCACGACCCCACCCCTGATCCGTGACGACTGCAAGCGCTTGCATCACGTCATCGACCCCGCGTACGACCCAGGCGCGAATATGCTCTCCCAAGGCCGACTCGATGGCGACTTCATATTCTTGCGGCACCTTCAACCGTTCAGCGAACACTTCCCTGACCCCCTGGCACATCCGTCTCAAGGAAAGGTCGTTCCCTTCCCGGCCTTGCCGATACCCCAACTCTTCCCGAAGCACGGCTTGCAGTGCCTGCAACCGCGATTCGGCGGCCGCCCGGTCGGTTTGCTCCTGAACCCGTTGTTGATCGACCGCTCGAATCCGTTCTTCGAGTTCCAATTTTTCGGCTGACAGGATTTCCTGCTTTTCGCGGTCCACGGCCAATTGTCGGGCGATTTGTTCCGAGAGCACGGTTTGCTCGGCCAGGGTCGATTCGGCCTTCGCTCGTTCCTGCCCGCAATGGGCCTGATCGCCTTGCACGTCCTGGAGGCGGGTCCCCAGTTCCCGTTGCTTGGTGTCGAGATTTGCCAACTGAGTCTCGGTTTGAGAACGTTCAACCGCAAGATCGAACAAGCGTTGCCGGCGTTCCTCGGTCCGGCTCTGTAACGCCGTCCGCTGTTCGCCTTGCCGTTGCTCTTCCATCTCCAATTCCGTCAATCGTCCGGTCACCTCGGCCGTATCGCCTTCCGCGCGTTGCACCTGCTCCTGAAGGCTCTTGATGCTCGTCGCGGCTTCCTCGGCCACCGCGCAGAGACGCGTCTGTTCTTCCACTGCCTGCGTTCGTTGCTGGTCAAACAAGTCGGCTCGATTGCGCTCGACTTCCATGGTCGTGAGGGCTTGCCCGATGCCGTGTTCCAACTGTCGAAGCTCCTCCTGCAGACGTCCTGCGCGCTCCCCGTCACGAAGCAGCGCCGATTTGGCCTGCTCGTACGACGCCGTCAGACGAGCTTCCTCGGCCATGAGTTCGGCTTCGCGCAATTCCAACTTGGCAAGTTCGGCTTCCACATGCACCCGCTGGTGCTGCAGGCCGCCAAAGTCGTGTTTCAGGAGCCGGATTTCGAGGGCGCGGGATTCATCTTTCAGCTTCCGATAGTGCTCGGCCTGCTGCGCCTGGCGTTTCAAGGTCCGCAGCTGTTTTTCCACTTCGGCAATAATGTCCCGCACGCGAGCCAGGTTCTGCTGCGTGGTCTTGAGTTTGTTCAGGGCTTCCGTCTTTTGCTTTTTGAAGCGACCGATTCCCGCTGTTTCCTCGATAAACGTCCGGCGGTCCTGGGGAGACCCGGAGAGGATGTGATCGATATTGCCCTGTTCGATCACCGTGTGCCCCTTGGCGCCGGCCCTCGCTTCCAGAAAGAGACCGCGGATATCTTTCAGCCGGCAGGGGATCTTGTTGACGGCATATTCGCTTTCCCCGTCACGGTACAACCGGCGCGTGACCATGAGCTCTTTGTTGCCCGGCAAGGACTCCATCACACCGGCCACGGCCTCGAGTTCCTGACTTGTCACGTCGCTGAGGACCAACGAAACTTCCGCCATTCCCAATGGCTTACGCGATTCCGTTCCATTGAAGATGACGTCTTCCATGCGTTCACTACGCAACGTTTTGGTACTTTGCTCACCCAGAACCCATAAAATGGCATCCACGATGTTGCTTTTTCCCACTCCGTTAGGCCCCACCACCGCGGTAATACCTTGAGGGAAATCGAGTCGAGCTTCGGGAAAGGACTTGAATCCGGATACCAGGAGGGATTTCAACTTCATGAAAAACTCTCAGCGGGAAGTGGGTGATGGGGCAAACGGACTTGTGGTGCAAACTGTACCACAGAAGAGAAAAAAATCAAGGATTTTACACTAAATAATGTGGTAATTGATGAGGGTCTGTGTATATGTTGTGTGTTTCCGTGTATAGGCTGTTGGTTACCTGTCGATACAGGAAACGGCTGGAATGGGGGCTAAGCCCGCATTTCTCACCAGGCTCCGTCACGAGGGCGTCGAGACGCCGTTGTGCTGGGGCGCACGGACTGCGAGACGCTGAAGGCATAGTTGAAACTATGTCGAAGGGGCTTGCGGGAGTACGTCCCGGCACAGCGAGTGGAACGGCGCCCGTAGCAGGAGGCTGGTGAGAAATGCGGGCTAAACGAGAGCTCTTTCCTTGCGTTTTTGTCCGGGCATCATGAGTTCTTTGGGAAGGAGAAATTCGATGTCTTCCTCAACGACCGTGAGTTCTTCGACCTCCTGGGCCCCGACTCCTTTGAGATACGCCACCACTTCATTGACGAGAATTTCCGGTGCCGAGGCTCCGGCCGTGACCCCGATGGCTTCCACGTCCTTGATCCACTCAGGCTGGATGTCTTGATAGGAATCAATGAGATAGGCGGGGACTGCAAATCGTTCGGCTAATTCACGAAGTCTATTGGAGTTTGAACTGTTGGGAGATCCGATGACCAGGATCAAATCAACGAATTTGGCCAGTTCTTTCACGGCATTTTGCCGGTTTTGCGTGGCATAACAAATGTCTTCCTGATGCGGACCTTTGATGCCGGGAAATCGCCGGTTGAGCGCTTCGACGATTTCACTGCATTCATCCACGCTTAGCGTCGTTTGAGTGACGTAGGACAGGTGTTCGCTATTTTCAACTTCAAGCGCTTCCACGTCCTCGACTGAAGAAACCAAGTGAAATTTATCCGGAACCTGGCCTAATGTTCCGACCACCTCGGGATGGGCGGCATGACCGATGAGAATGAGTTCGTAATTATTACTGTAATCACGATGGACTTCATTGTGAACTTTGATCACCAGGGGGCACGTCGCATCGATGACTTTCAGATTGCGGCGCCGCGCCTCCTCCCACACCCGTTGGGCCACGCCATGGGCGCTAAAAATCACCTGCGCACCATCCGGGACCTCGTCCAGTTCCTCTACGAACACCGCGCCCCGTTTCCGAAGGGAGTTGACGACGTGCCGGCTGTGCACGATTTCATGCCGCACGTAAATCGGCGCGCCGTAGCGCTTCAGCGACATTTCGACGATCTCGATTGCCCGGTCGACACCGGCGCAAAACCCACGTGGATTGGCCAAATAGATCTTTTTCACTCTGACCTCTCAGTTCCCTGGAAAAACGGGCCGGGATACTTGTCGCCTCAAACGTCACACCCACAAACGTCCACCAACATTATGACATAAACTGAGGATTCGTCAACTCAGGAATGGCTTCGCCTGTCGATACGCCTTACCATCGAATCAAGGCCGTGCCCCACGTTAATCCTCCGCCAAACGCTCCAAGCAGAATCAGATCGCCCTCGTGAAATTTCCCCTGCCGGTGCGCCCAATCCAGAGCCATCGGCAAGGAGGCTGACGACGTATTTCCGACCCGGTCAACTATCGAGACCATTTGATCCTGATGCACGCCCAAACGTTTCGCGATGGTGTGAAGCATCCGGCCATTGGCCTGATGCGTAATCACCTGTTTGACCTCGGACAGGCTCGTCCCGGTCTCACGAAGGATCGCCTCGACCGCCTCCGTCAACCGCTTGACGGCCACGCGATAGACCGTCCCTCCCTGCAATCGAATGCTGTGCTGATGACGGCGAATCGTGTCCCGGCTCATGGGGTGCCTTGATCCGCCTGCCGGAATCGTGATCAGGTCATGGTACGCGCCCTCCGAATGGAGTCGAATAGCCATGATTCCTGCGGCCGGATGGCGACCCGACGATTCCTCCCGGGTCACCACCGCCGCCCCGGCGCCATCGCCAAAGAGAAGTCCGCTCGCAGGCTGGGACACGTGAAGAGAGCGGGATTTGACCTCAGCCGCCACCACCAGACAGTTTCGAAATTGTCCCGACCGGATGAAGGCATCGGCCATGGATAAGCCGTAGAGAAATCCACTGCACGATGCCGCAAGATCAAAGGCCGCCACGCGACGCGCGCCGAGCCGTTCCTGAAGCGCACAGGCCGTGGATGGGAAAGGGGTATCCGGAGACGTAGTCGACACCAGGATGGCATCGATCGCATCACTCGACAGGCCCGAGGATTCCAAGGCTTGTCGAGCCGCGCGCTCGGCCAAGTGCGAACAGGTTTCCTCGTCTGCGCTCCAATGCCGGGCGCGTATCCCGGTGACTCTAAAGACGTCACGGCCCTGAAGAGCAAATTGCGTGGCCACCTCCTCGTTCGTCACGCGACGTTCCGGCACGTACGACCCGGTTCCGCAAATTCGACTGGCACGGGAATGAACCATTGACCGTTATCCGTTTGAGGAACGCCTTCTTGGCAAGTGAGCGCACTGAAGACGTGCGCGTTAATCCGTCAATCTTGTTTTGACGTTCGGAACGCTGCTATACTCAAAGGTCAACGTGGATTTTGCAAGGAATTCAACAGAGGTGCCGCGCGTGTTTCGCCATCCGGTCACGATGTTGGTCTTGGCCCTGACCAGTTGCTTCACCCTGGGCTGCTCGATGTTCTCCGACGATAAAGCGCCTGCCCCGACCGCCGGAGCCGACAGGACCGATGCCCAGATTTTCGTCGGGGATACCATCGAAATGAATTATGACCCCAACGTCATTTTGAAACGAGCGGAATCATTTCATGAACAAGAGGGATACGCGGAAGCGATCGTCGAATATCAACATTTTCTGGACCTGCATCGCAATCACATCCTGGCCCCGTACGCGCAATACCGGTTGGCCCTCAGCCATTTCAAAATGATTCAAACGATTGACCGGGACATGACTCCCGTCAAAATGGCTCGGGAAGAATTTCGGGAACTCATTGACGACTTTCCTGCCAGCCAATACGAAGCGGAGGCACGGGTCAAGATTAGAGAATGCGACGGCCTCCTGGCCAAAAACCATTTCTTCGTGGGAACGTTCTATTATAAGAGAGAGCAGTACTTAGCCGCGGCTAAACGGTTCGAAAAAATTATCGACCATTATCCCTCGACGGAGGAGGCCGTCGCTTCCAAGCTGCAATTGGCCAAAACGTATCGGAAGTTAGGTGCGCTGGAATGGGCACGCGATTGGGCGGTGAGCTTGGCTCAACAACATCCCCGGCATAAATTACGGGACGACGGGCTCAAGTTGCTGGCAGAGCTTCAAAACGAAAACCCCAATATTATGATGGCAGCCCGACCACGTCGTTCCTTACAACCTCGTAGCTCCTTAGCCCAAAACGGGTCGAGGCCCGGATTCTATCCCGCGACGACTGCAATCAATGGAGCCTCTTCGCTGGTCCCGCAAGCCCCTTCAGCGGTGGCCGATTGCCCGCTGGGTACCTGGTGTGGAGCAACGGGCACATCCCTTTCCAATGCCTTGGCACCCAATCCTCCCGTGACCCCGTCTGTGACGTGTCGCCCCGGCACCTGGTGCCAATAACGATTTATTGCGCTATCGGGCGCAGGGCGGCGTTGAACCCCCCGTGCCCCCTTTCTCAGGGGGGAGAGAGGATTCTGTCTTGTCCCCCCTGAGAAAGGGGGATTGAGGGGGTTGGGGATTGAGTCTGCCCTGAGCCTGTCGAAGGGGGAGTTGTCCCTACTGCCCGATATACCACCCGATCCCGTTGCGTTCGAGGAAACTGGTCAGACGTGCCAGGGAATCGACGTAAACCATCACACCGACCAAAACCAGGCAGACGCCGCTGGCGAGGGAAACTCCATGAAGGTAGTGGCGGGCCTTTTGAAAATAATTGAGGAAGCGATCGACGCTGAAGGCGGTTAAGAGAAACGGCAGCCCCAACCCCAAGGAATAGGACGCCAGGAGCAAAATACCGAACTGCATGGATTCCGTGGTGCTGGCATAGGCCAGGATTGCTCCCAGAATAGGCCCGACGCAGGGCGTCCACGCGGCGGCGAAGGCCGTCCCGATCAGGAACGATCCCACGTACCCCACGGGCCGGCTGCCGAACGAGAAGAGCCGGCGCTCGGTCATCATCACGTTCCATTTGAGCAGACCCAACAAGTAGAGCCCGAAGACAATAATCACTACGGCTCCGATTTTGCGGATGAGATCCTGATATTCATACAACACTTGCCCTACGAAACTGGCTGAGGCGCCGAACGCAATGAACACGGAAGAAAAGCCCGTCACAAACAAGAGCGAATTCAGGATAATGGCTTTGCGAAAACGCTGCCGCTCGGACGCATCCACCAACTGCTCCAGCGAGAGCCCGGTAATGTAGGAGACGTAGGAAGGCACCAGCGGCAACACGCAAGGCGAGATGAAGGACAGAAAGCCCGCACTGAAGGCCGCAAACAGGGAAACGGGGTTCATGGCGTCGATCATCGCGTTACGACTCCCGGAGAAGGCCGCGGATCAATTCGCGCGCCTCCGCACTGTCCCAGTCCCGCGCTCCGAACACGCGTTGGGTCAACGTGCCGTTTCGATCGATCAAGAAACTCATGGGCAGCGTGCGGACGCCGTAACTTCCGCTCACCCGGTAATCCGAATCGTGCAGGATCGGGAAGGTCAGCCCTTGGGATGCGACAAACGGCCGGGTCACGATACTCCCCTGCGGGTCGGAAGAGATCGCAAGGATGGCAAAGCCTTCGTCCTTCAAATCCTGATACACGCGTTCCATGCTCGGCATTTCGACACGACACGGGCCACACCACGTCGCCCAAAAGTTCAGGAGTACCACCTTGCCGCGATAGTCCGGAAGCGCCTGCCAATTCCCCTGCAAGTCAATGAGTTGGAAATCAGGAGCCTGAGACCCCATGTCCGGTGGAACCTGACGAACGGCAACGGCGTTCCCCGAGGATTCTTCCTGATCCGAATACCCTGAATCACAGGCTACCCCCGACAGAACAACCAGCGCCCCCAGGCAGCGCACCAGTTTCCAAAACAACGCTTCCCTTTCGTCCACAGTATTGATCCAAACAAGCACCGTTCCCCAACCATTATACACTGTCGTTTCTTTTAAAGGCGCGTCCGCCCAACCGGAATTCATCTTATTCAGGAAATCGCAACACCGTCAATAGGCTGCATGGTTCCCCTGCCTGTCGAGTCGTCATGACAGATGTGGACACGTGTGTGACCATCCAGTATAGTGTTTTCTTGAGACAACCCGTGCATACGACGGGTGTCCTACGGTGTTAACCGGCCACGTCCTTTCCCTGATTTTCCTTAACCGGCCTCAACGGCATACTCCCTATCCATGATTGCTTGTCACGGTATCGGCAAATCCTACGGGCATTTCCAGGTGTTGCACGACGTGAACCTGGCCATCGCGGAAGGCGAGTGTTTTGCCCTGTTCGGACCGAACGGTTCCGTCAAGACCACGTTATTGAAAATCCTGGCCACGCTTGAACGGCCCAGTACGGGGCATTTTGAAATGCTCGGCATGCATGGGCTCAAGGACAGAGAGGCCATTCGCGCCAACCTCATGTTTTTGGCCCACGGCACGCATCTGTACGATGAGTTGAATGCCAGGGAAAATCTGGCGTTCGCCCTCGCGCTGCGGGGCCACCACCCCACGGACCGGGACATGAAGCGCGCGTTGGACCGCGTGGCCATCGGCGCGTTTGCCGACATGAAGGTCCGGCACTATTCCGCCGGGATGAAGAAACGGTTGGCCCTGGCCAAAACCATGCTGGCGAAACCCAACGTCCTGTTGCTGGATGAGCCGTTTACCGCGCTGGATACCGCCGGGACCGAAATCCTGCGGGAGTACGTGCGGGAACGCCTCTCGGACAACGGCACCGTACTCCTGTCCACGCATGACTACGACAAAACGCGTCCCATTGCCGGCCGGGCCGGCATTTTACAGCATGGGGCGTTACAGGAAACGGCTATCGAGGAGTTGAAGTCCGATGATCTCGTTTAACGTCATCCGCTGGATCGTGTGGAAGGATTTCGTCACCGAGTTGCGAAGCCGGGAGACGATCTCTTCCATGGTGTTTTTTGCCCTCATCGTCATCCTGATTTTCAGCTTCAGCTTTTCCATGGACCAGCAAGCCGCGCGCGAAGTCATAGCGGGGATCATGTGGGTCGCCTTTGCCTTTACCGGGATCATCGGGTTGGGCAAGTCGTTTTCCACCGAGCTTCAGAACGATTGTCTGGAGGCCCTCCAGATGGTGCCGGAGGCCAAGGGGGCGATCTACCTCGGCAAGGTCGCGGCGAATTTCGCGTTCATGTTCGTGGTGGAAATCCTTTTATTTCCGATGTTTGTGATCCTGTTCAATTTGGAGGTCGTTGAAGAGATTTCGCTCCTTCTGTTAGTATTTTTCTTGGCAACTGTGGGACTTTCCGCCATTGGGACGCTGTTTTCGGCTCTGACGGTACAAATTCGGGCGCGTGAAGTCATGCTCCCGATCCTCCTCCTTCCCCTGGTGGTTCCCGTGATGATCGCTGCGGTTGAAGCCACGAAAGGCGCCCTCAACGGGGATCCGCCGGCCCTGTACGAACAGTGGCTGGAGCTTCTCGCGATATACGACGTGGTCTTTACGGTCGTCTCGTTCTGGATGTTCGAGTTTGTCATGGATTCATAAGGAACCTCTGATTTATTGTGATAGCGGGATGCAGGGCAAGGCGTCCCGGAGCGAAACCCGAGGCGTATCATAGAGATAGGTGAGGGTTGAGTGAGGACACAACGCAGCCATGCGCCCGATAGTGCATTAAATCAGAGGTTCCATAAGGAACGATGACCATTCATCGGGTAATCCGAAAAGTCCAACGGTTTGAAGGCTGGTTTGGGGGAGGCGCCGCCCTGTGCCTGATAGCCGGCCTCTACGTGGGGCTCATCGGGTCTCCTCCGGATTACTACCAGGGCGAAGTGGTGAGGATCATGTACATCCACGTGCCCCTCGCCCATACGTCTCTTCTCGGGTATACCGTCCTGGCGGTCGGAAGCCTCTGGTACTTATGGAAGCGCGACCCGATCGTGGACAACATGTGCCAGGCCGTGGCCGCACTCAGCGCCGTGTTTACCGCGCTCGCCCTGGGGACCGGGATGATTTGGGGCAAGCCTACGTGGGATACGTGGTGGACGTGGGATGCCCGTCTGACGTCCTTTACGGTGCTCTTGTTGATTTTGATCGGGTATCTCATGCTGCGAACCTTCGTCGACGATCCCGAAAAGGAAGCGCGCTACGGCGCCATCCTGGCCATTGTCGGGTTCGTGGATCTGCCGATCATTCATTTTTCCGTGGAATGGTGGCGGACCCTGCACCAACCGCAATCCATTTCCATGCGCGGCGTGAGCATTTCTTCAGGCCTTCTGGTGCCCCTGCTGTTGATGAGCGTCGGCATGTCTTTGCTGTTTTCGTATATGTTGATGGTCCGCACGCAGTTGCTCTATCTGGATCGCTTGCTTCACGCGAAAAAAGGTCGCCTCTTGAGCCAGTTTCATCTGTCGAAATCCGATTCATGACGAATTTCTACATCCGATGGGGCGGCGTGTGCATTGTCGCGATCGTGTTAATCGTGCTCACCTATAACCACTATCGAGACAATCTGGCCAGTCTTGCCCCGCAACAGGTCAAGCAGGAAGCGCCCGCGGGTGAAGTCCGGGTCCTGGGCATGGTGCAAGGCGGCACGCTTGAAACCCGCGCAGCCGGAGAAGCCACGTTCTCCCTGCTTGGGGAAAGCGTCTCGCTACCGGTGCATTATGAAGGCCCGCCGCCGGATAACCTGCGGGAATTGAAGATCCTGGTCCTGATCGGGACGTGGACCGCGGACACGCAGGTCTTCGAGGCCCGCGATATCGGCATCGTGCCGAACTATGGATTTATCGCCGGTGCCTACCTCCTGGGCCTCTTGCCGTTGGCGCTGTTGCTGTTTGCCATGACCCGGCGAGTCAGCCTCTTGTACGAAGAAATCAAAGCCTCCAAACTGTATGAGGAGGAGTGATTCTTTGGGAGAAAAAAGGAGAGGGAAAATTACTCATTCGTTAACTATTTCTGGCGTCTCCTTTCCCTTCCCCTCCTTTGTAAGGAGGGGTAAAGGGGAGGAAATGAGAGCAGAAGGCCTGCGCTGGGCTGATCCTGCTTTCTGACATTCTGTTAGTGAAGGAGCGAATAGATACAGCAATGATGGTCGCAAAGAAAAAAGTCGGAATGATCGTCAGCATCCTGTTGGTCGGCGGGGCCTTGGGCTACCTCGCCTTGGGGAACTTCGGGGAGAACGTGGTATACTTTTTTACCCCCTCCGAAGTGAAAGCCTTTTCCACCGACTACTATAAGAAAAAGGTGCGCGTGGGCGGCATGGTTGTCGAGGGCAGCATGGAAACATATCCCGATCGACTGGGGCTGACCTTCCAGTTGACCGATGGGGAGGCCACGATTCCCGTGACCTTCGAAGGGATCCCCCCGGACCTGTTTAAAGAAGGCCAGGGCGCCGTGGTGGAAGGGTATTGGACCGGCGAACATCGATTCGAATCCAACCTGATCATGGCCAAACATTCCGAAGATTACATGCCCATTGAATTGAAACGTGCGGGCGTGGAACTGCCTCGCAAGGATTTCATGAAATCGCTGGTGGAATAAAACCGCCACGCCCCCTTTTGAGTATCCCATGATCATTGAAATCGGACACTTTTCCGTTGTCATCGCGTTGGTGCTGGCCGTGTTCGGCATCGTGTCGTCTAGCTTGGCACTCCGGACGCGCGATGCGGACTGGGTCCGCGCCGGACGTATGGCCCTGACGCTCATTTTCATTCTGCTGTCCGTGGGCATGGCCGCGTTGATCTACTCGTTCCTCGCGCGTGACTTTTCCGTCCACTACGTCGCCACCAATTCGAACTCGCAACTCCCCTTGTTTTACACCATCGCGGCCGTCTGGGGCGGGCACGAAGGCTCGCTACTGTTGTGGGTCTTCATTCTCTCCACGTTCAGCACGATTGCCGTGTGGCTCCATTGGCGGACTCAACCGGCGATCATGCCGTACCTCATCGGCATGGAATGCCTCGTCATCCTGGGGTTCCTGCTCCTGATTCTTTTTCTCTCGAGCCCCTTCGACCGGCTGATCCCCGCTCCGCCGGACGGCAAGGACTTGAACCCGCTGCTCCAGGACCCGGCCATGGTCATGCATCCGCCGATGCTGTATATGGGCTACGTGGGGTTTTCGATTCCCTTTTCCTTTGCCATGGCGGCGTTGCTCTCCGGCCGGCTGGGCGAGGAATGGATCAAGGTCACCCAACGGTGGACGATCTTCGCGTGGGTGTGCCTGACCACGGGCATCCTCCTGGGCGGCTACTGGGCCTATTATGAATTGGGCTGGGGCGGCTATTGGGGGTGGGACCCGGTGGAGAACGCCTCGTTCATGCCGTGGCTGGTCGGGACCGCCTTCCTGCATTCCGTGATGGTTCAGGAAAAGCGGAAGATGTTCAAGGTCTGGAACCTGTTCCTCATTATCGTCACGTTTTCGCTTTCGCTGATCGGCACGTTCCTGGTCCGAAGCGGCGTCCTCACGTCGGTCCATACGTTCGCCACCGATCCGGAACGGGGGTTGTACATCCTGATTTTCGTGACCACGATCATCGGCATCGCCTTCGGTGCCCTGATGCTGCGAGCCAACAAGCTGAAGAGTCAGATCGAAATGGATTCCATGGTTTCACGGGAATCGGTGTTCCTCTTCAACAACCTCTTTTTCCTGGTGGCGACGGCTACCGTGTTTCTCGGCACCTTGTATCCGCTCATGATCGAAACCTGGCAAGGCGCGAAAGTCACCGTCGGACCGCCGTATTACAATACGGTGTTCATGCCGATCGCACTCGGGCTCCTGTTCTTGATGGGCGTCGGTCCCTATATTCCGTGGCGTAAGGCATCCCAGGCCAGTTTGAAGAAAAACTTTCTGATCCCGGTCGTCGTGGGCGTCGTGTCAACCGTCGTGTTGTTCGTCCTGGGTATCCGCAGTCTCTTTGCCTTGACCGGCGCGTTCGTCGTGGGCTTTTCCGGCGCGGCTATCTTTATCGACGTCGGCAAAATTTCCTCGCTGTACGCACGCCGGGAATCCATCAACCTGCTGAAGGGTTTCTTCTCGGCGTTTACCGCCAATCAACGCCGCTACTCCGGGCTCGTGACGCACGTGGGCGTGCTGGTCCTGGTCGTCGGCATTATCGCTTCGACCGTGTACCAGACCGAGAAAGTGGTGTCGATGCGCGTAGGGGATGAGTTCGTCATGGATGACTATCGGGTGAAACTCGAACGGATTCACGACGTCAGGGGGAAAAACTGGAGCGCGCAGGAAGGCGTGTTCGAAGTGTATGAAGGCGACACCCTGCTGACGAAATTGCGCCCCCAGAAGCGCGTGTACGATGCGTCGCAGACCCCAACGACCGAATCCGCCATTTACGCCAAAAACATGGGGCATATTTTTCTCACCATGCCGGACGTGTCCGCGGACGGCGTGGCGGTCGCCCGAGGCGTGATCAATCCCCTGATCCTGTGGGTATGGGGAGGCGGCGGCATCATGGGGCTGGGCGTCCTGCTCAACATATTCCGGCCACGCAAACGGGATGAATAGGGCTCGTTTGTTATTCCTCCTTGTAAGGGGAAGATAGGAGGGGTAGAGGACCAAGGGCGGACACGCAGGTCCGCCCCTACGCATCATGACTCGTACCACGCAGATCACCATTCTCGTCGTGCTCTTCGCCCTGCTTTCGTTGTTTTACCAGGGGCTCTGGGGCGATCCCCGGCATATTCCGCCGGTCCTGGTGGGCACCCGCGCCCCCGTGTTCGAAGGTCCCGACGTAGAATCCGGCGAGCCTATGTCCTCGGAACAATACAAAGGCAAAGTCATCCTCGTAAACTTCTGGGCCTCCTGGTGTCAGGAATGCAAGGTCGAGCACGAGAACCTGCTGAGACTGTACGACGAGTTTAAGGATCACCCCGAATTCGTGATGGTCGGGATCAACTATCAGGACGAGATTCCCAAAGCTCGCGCGTATTTACAACGCTACGGGTCGAGTTTCCCGCACATGCAGGACGTCAAAGGCGCGCTAGCCATCGATTTCGGCGTCTACGGCGTGCCGGAAACGTTCGTCATCGACAAACAGGGTGTTATTCGCCATAAATGGATCGGCCCGATCGTGGACAACGTGTATACCAATCTGACGAAAAACGTTCTGACCCCCTTATTGCAAAGGGCGGACACACAGGTCCGCCCCTACGACCAGGCACCCTGAATGTTTCGTCTATTCTCCATTCCGATCCTTCTGTGTTTCGTCATCCCCACCGCGGGCTTGGCCGAAGTCGTGGATGAAACGGAGATCGATCAGAAGGTGCGCGAGATTGCCAAAACGCTTCGATGTACCGTGTGCCAGACCGAGAACATTTGGGAATCGGGCGCGCCCCTGGCCCATCAAATGCGTGAAGCCGTACGGGAACGCGTGATTCAAGGCCAATCCACCGAGGAAATCCGGGCATACTTTCACAGCCGCTACGGCGATTACATCATGATGGAACCCCCGAAACAGGGGGTCAATTGGCTGATCTGGTTGGCGCCGTTCCTTTTGCTGTTCGGCGGCGGAGCCTTGTTATGGAGAGAAGTCAAAGGATGGGTAACGAGGACTCCCCCCTCTCAGCCGCCCCCCGCACTCGACGAGACCTCCCGGCGCCGGATCGAACGTGAATTGAACGACAATCAATGATCTCCCGTTAGCCGTTCCACGCGCCACGTCGCTCTTGGAAACACTCAATGTCGACCATCTTCTTCTTTGCCTGTCTTACGATCCTCATCGGAGTGATTGCCGCAATCTCTTCTCCTTTTTGGCGAAAGGACCCTACCACGCCCGAGCTGATTAGCCGGGAAGCCGAGGAAGATCAGGAACGGGCCGATCTGTCCGTCGAACGTGAGGTCCTCCTCCAATCACTTCAGGAACTCGACGTCGAATTGGCGCAAGGCCGGTTGGAGCAGGAGGATTATGATCGCCTGAAAGCCACGGACGAGCAGCGCTTGCTGGGCGTCATGGACCGGCTCCAAGCCCTCGCCGCCACCGGCCGCCCATCGTCGTCACCCGAAGGCGCCGCACAACCGGGGAGTGCCTGGGGATCCGCCATCGCGGTCAGCCTGGTCGTGGTCATCTTGTCGGTCGGGACTTACGGCTTCCTGCAATGGCGGACCGTCAACCGTCTCGTGGGCCTCCAGACCGAAAGATCGGGCCAAATGCCCGACCCGCGAGAAATGATCGCACGGCTGGAAGCCAGGCTCAAGGAAAACCCCGATGACGTGCAAGGGCAGATGATGGCCGGTCGCTCTTACATGGTCCTGGAACGCATGGATGACGCGAAGAAAGCGTACAAGAAGGTCCTGGAGCTGGACTCTCGGAATCATGAAGCGCATTACAACATGGGCGTCATCATGATCGAACAACGAAAATTCGACGACCCTAAAATCTTCGAAGCCGCGCTCAAGCATTTCGACCGCGTGTTGGTGGATCGTCCCAACGAACCCGGGGTGAACTGGTATAAAGGACTGGCCCTTTGGTATTTGAAGCGACACCGGGAAACCGAAGAATTTTGGGCCACCGCGTACAAGAACCTGGATCCCGGCAGCCAGGACGCCGACTTCGTCAAACAGGCCCTCGCCAAATTACGTAACGGCGAGACGCCGTTTTAGGTCTTGCCGATAAAAGACAACCCCCTCAATCCCCCTTATCAGGGGGACTTCATGCAACTAAGTGGAGCGTCGAACCGACGATGAACAAGGCGGAACAGAAGTGCAAGACTCAACGTGACACGCCCAGGAAATCCAAACCGCCGGTCCACCCCCCTGACAAGGGGGGCAGGGGGGTTGGGGGCCAGGGGGGTTTTATCCCATACGACAAAGCCCTGACCGACAGGGCGCGTGAAAACCGAAAAAATCCAACACCTGCAGAAAAACGACTCTGGTTTGAAGTATTGCAGAACAAACGGCTTGGCCAATTCAAATTCATCCGGCAAAAACCGATCGATCAATATATAGTCGACTTTTATTGCTCAGAATTGATGCTTGCTATCGAGATAGACGGCGATACCCATGCCGAACAACAACAATACGACGCAACCAGAACCCAAAGATTGAATAAGCTGGGAATCGAAGTCTTTCGCTACCCAAATACGGAGATACTGAATAATCTTGAAGGTGTTTATGAAGATCTGCTGAAACGTGTTGCTGAAAGAACAACCCGCGGCCCAACAGCCTCATTCCTTCCATGAACCTTGACCAACAGATCGACGAGGCGATCTCGCCGATTGCGGGCGTCATCTCCGACGTCATCTTTTTTTCCGTCAACATTGCCGGTCTTAATGTCCCCGTGATCGCCTTTTGGCTGATCACGGCGGGATTGTTTTTTTCTCTGTATTTCCGCTTTCCCAACTTCAGATATTTCGGTTTGGCGCTGAAGATCGTACGCGGCCAGTACACGCGTGCCGACGAACCCGGCGACCTCACCCATTTCCAGGCGTTGAGCGCCGCGCTCTCCGGAACGGTCGGCATCGGCAACATCGCGGGAGTCGCCGTAGCCATTTCGATCGGCGGTCCGGGGGCCATGTTCTGGATGATCCTGGCCGGCGTCCTGGGAATGGCGACCAAGATGGTGGAATGCACGCTCGGCGTCGCCTACCGCCGGATCAATGCGGACGGCACCGTATCGGGAGGCCCGATGCATTACATTCAAAAGGGGCTCGCAGAGCGCGGTTATGCAGGACTCGGGACGGTCTTTGCCACCCTCTTTGCGGTTTTCGGCATCGGGGCGAGTATCACGCTCTTCCAGGTCAACCAGGCCTTCACCCAATTTTCCGAAGCGACGGGGTTCCAGGACGGCCTTGCTTTCGGGATCGGCATCGCGTTCGCGGTCGGGCTCGTCATTATCGCCGGTGTCCGCGTGATCGGACTGGTCGCCCAGGCGCTCGTTCCCCTGATGGCCTTCATCTATCTGGCGGCCGGGTTCATTATCCTCTGCCTGCACGTCGAACAGGTACCGGCGGCGTTCGTCAGCATTTTTGTCGAAGCCTTCGCCCCGGAAGGGGTGAGCGGCGGGGTCATCGGCGCCATGATCATCGGCCTGCAACGGGCCGTGTATTCGAACGAGGCCGGCACCGGTTCCGCGGCCATCGCGCATTCCGCCGTGAAAACCGGTGAACCGTCGAGCGAAGGACTTGTGGCCTTGCTTGAGCCGTTTATCGACACGGTTGTCGTCAGCACGATGACCGCGCTCGTCGTGGTCGTCACGGGTGCATACAAGATCCCGGGGCTGTCGGGGATCGAGATTACGTCGGCGGCCTATGCCTCGGTCTTTCCCTGGTTTCCGAACATTCTCGCGGTGGCCGTCATCCTCTTTGCTTACACGACGCTGCTCACCTGGTCCTATTACAGCGTCAAATGCTGGACCTATCTCGCGGGTGAATCGTACTGGACCAGTCTCGGCTACAAGATCGTCTACTGCCTGCTCTTATCCACGGGCGCCGTCGTCTCCATGAAGGCGACGCTCGAATTCACCGATTCGATGTTTTTTGCCATGGCCATCCCGAACGTGATTACCCTATATATTCTGGGACCTCAAGTTAAACGCGAAATCGAAGGGTACGTCGCCCGTATCAGGAGCGGCGAAATCTCCCGAGTTGAAAAAGTTGCCGGGATCGGCGATTGACCGGAACAGGTGAAAGACAATCCTAGATCCGCGACAGATACGAGGCCACGAGAAGGACGGCCAGCGTCATCGCGATGACGGCCTTTTGCAGGGTATCGGCCCGGGCGGAGACGGCCGGTGATACGGATGCCGGTGAAGCATCCTTGGACGGCATGGCATACGGATCGATAATGAAGTCGTGAATGAGAAGAAGCCCGAAGGCGATGACGAACAGGAGCAGCTTCAGCATCAACACCACGCCCCAGGTGGTTTCGATCCGGGCGGCTCCGCTCTCGTTCAGCATTTGATACGCGCCGGTTAGGATCAGGATAATGAGACTCACCCACGCGATGGTTCGAAAGCGGCGGCCCGACAGGCGGACGATTTCCCGGGCTTTCGAATCGGCCGGCGTCTTTCGGGCCACCGGAGTGAGCACAAATTGGGAAAACAGCAATCCGCCGATGAGGGTGATAGCGGCGGCAAGGTGAATCCAGGTAATCAGGTAATCAGGCATAATCGCGTGGAAGAAAGGTGTTCAAGCATGTATGAAGTTGTTACCTATCAAGGTTTTTGCCTTGGCAGCAACCCCTTGACCCTATATGGCACTCTTCTCCAAAAATGTTTCCGGTAGAATGGAATAGGGCCTTATGAAAAGCAATCCGTGTTTTTAAGGAGGGTCTCCCATGAGCCGACACTCCACACTCCACATTGCGGACCAAACCATTGAACTCCCCATCGCCACGGGAACCGAAGGCGAACAGGTGCTCGACGTCACGACGCTACGCGCCCAAACGGGACTCACCACCTTTGACCCCGGGTACGTGAATACCGCCTCGTGTTCCAGCGGCATCACGTTTGTGGACGGAGACAACGGGATTCTTCGCTACCGTGGGATTCCCATTGAGCAACTGGCTGAACAGTCGAACTTTTTGGAGACCGCCTACCTCCTGATTGAGGGAAACCTGCCCGTCCAATCCGCGTATGAGCGATTTGCAAACGCCATCACCCGGCACACGATGCTGCACGAAGACGTGAAACGGTTTTACGACGGGTTTCCCAAGGATGCGCACCCCATGGCCATTCTATCGGCCGTGGTCGGCGCGCTGTCGACGTTTTACCAGGACAGCCACGACCCGAGGGATCTTCGACAAGTCGAGATGTCCACCCACCGTCTGCTTGCCAAAATCCCGACCATCGCGGCGTATTCCTATAAGAAATCAATCGGGCAGCCCTTTGTCTATCCCGACAACGCCTTGGACTATTGTTCCAATTTTCTCCGCATGATGTTCTCGGTTCCCTCCGAGCCATACGTCGCGAATCCCGTTGTGGCCAAGGCCTTGAACCTGCTTTTCATCCTTCATGCCGATCATGAGCAAAATTGCTCAACGTCCACGGTGCGACTCGTCGGATCGTCGCACGCGAATCTCTTTGCGTCCGTGTCCGCCGGCATCTATGCGTTGTGGGGCCCGCGACACGGCGGGGCGAATCAACGGGTGCTGGAGATGCTCGAAGTTATCCATGCCGACGGAGACAACGTGCGGAAATATATCGAACTGGCCAAGGATCGAACGCATCCCTTCCGTCTCTCGGGGTTTGGCCACCGCGTCTACAAACACTACGACCCGCGGGCAAAAATTTTAAAACGGACCTGCGAAGAGGTCCTAGCCGCCCTCGGCATTCACGATCCGTTGCTCGAAATCGCCAAACACCTCGAAGACGTCGCTCTCAAGGACGACTTTTTCGTCTCGAATAAATTGTATCCCAACGTGGATTTTTACAGCGGGATGATTTACAAGGCGATCGGGTTTCCCGTGAACATGTTCACGGTCCTGTTTGCGATCGGCCGGTTGCCGGGATGGATTGCCCATTGGAGGGAAATGATGCGGGAACCCAACGTCAAGATCGGCAGGCCCCGACAATTGTACACCGGCCCCTCACGCACCGACTACGTGCCCATGGAGCGAAGAGAAGAATAGCCAAGGGGGGCTGATTCTAAAATTCCACCTTGGGCGTGGCTCGGGCTTCTTCTCCTATTTCGAAGTATTCGGCTTGTCCGACTCCGGCCAGCCCGGCGTAGAGCCTCCCCAGCAATTTCCGGATATAGGTGTTCAGGACCCGAACGCTGTCGTTATACCGTTTGCGTTCGACCGCCAATCGATTCTCCGTCCCTTCCAGTTGGTCCTGGAGTTTTAAAAACGATTGGTCGGATTTGAGTTGGGGATAGGTTTCCCGCAGGACCAACAGCCGCGAGAGCGCCGACTCGAACCCGCTCGCCGCGCGGGCCTTGTCATTGACGGATTGCGCCTGAAAATAGGCTTTGCGCGCATTGGCGACTCCCAGATAAATCTTCTCTTCCTGGCTCGCGACGCCTTTGACGGTATTGACCAGGTTGGGAATCAATTCAAACCGTCGCTGTAATTGATTTTCGACCTGTGCCCATTGGCTCTTCACCGCTTCGTCCATCTCAATGACCCGGTTGTATCCGGAATAGACACAGCCTCCCAGCATCAGGGTCAGGATGAGCAACCCGCCGAAGACCATGAGTAATATACGTCCAGCGCTCATGATTGTTTCCCTCCGTTACGTATGCGTATTCGACGCATGCAACCGCCTCGCTACCAGCTTGCGCCGCCCCCGCCGCCACCGAAGCCGCCACCCCCGCCGAACGATCCGCCGAAGCCTCCCCCGAATCCGCCGCCAAACCCGCCGGTCGATACGCCCCACGGGCTTCGTCCCGTGACGCCACCCAAGGCGCTGCCCAGCAACATGCCGCCGACCAAGCCACCACCGCCCCACGTGGAATAATGCCGGCGACGGCGCCGCATGTTGGAAAACAACATGAAGAGGAAGAACAGCGGGACGAGCAACGATCCCAGAACCGAACCGCCTCCGCCGCCCCCCCGGCTCGGCCGGTACCGGTGTTGGGGAATCCCGGTGAGCTTGACCCGTTGGGCGTCCGCAACCTGGTTGGCCGTCACGATCGCCAATTGAAGCAGGCCCCGGGAATACCGGCCCTGTTTAAAGAATTGGGAGGCCACCGCACGGGATGCCGAGCCCGCCCATGAATCGGGCAGCGCGCCCTCCAAACCATACCCCGTATGGATCCGCACCTTCCGCTCTTTGAGGGCCAACGCGATCAATGCGCCGTTGTCTTTCCCTCTCCGTCCGAGCTTCCAGGCCTCGGCGTGCCGCTGGACAAAACTGAAGAACGGTTCGCCCTCGGTCGACTGCACGGTCAGCACTTTCACCTGTGCCGTCGTCTTCTGTTCGAGTTCGCGAAGCCAGCCTTCCAACTGCCGCTCGGTACCGGGGTCGATGATGCCGGCGCTATCCACGACATGAGTGCCGGGGTCCGGCACCAACACCTCACCCCAGCACAAAGCCGGCAGGCACAGCAGAATCGCAACGGCGAACCGGGCGTTCCCGATCATGGTCGTCACCAGCGATCAGCCACGGTTTTCAGGCCGTCGATTTCATCGTAGAGTCGCGTAAAATTATTCCAGTCATGCCGGCGGTTTTCTTGCAGCGCCGCGCGAATGCCGGGAAGGGATCGATCTGTTTCCTGCTCGATCCGGCCGACGACTTCAATCGCCGACAGATAGTCGTACTGTCCATGCAGCCACAACAATCCGCGAAGCGTGCGGATCAGTCGTTCCGCGATTTCGCCTTCCATGACATCGAAAAGTTTTTCACGACCCGCGGCCGCGAGGAGGCCCTGACGCATACCGATCAAAATGGTTTTCAATTCGCGTTCGCATTGCAGCCGGACGTGACGTTCCTCAAACGAAATATCCGCAAAATAGTCGGTGCCGGTGAAACACACGTGGCATTGCTGAATCTCCAGAAACTCCAACGGAAAAGTATCCAGGGATCCGGCGATGTAGACGGGCGTCATGATCAGGGGAGCGGTGATTTTGGCTTTCCCGAGTTTCACCCCGTCTTTGGCCAGTTCCCGGAGCATGGCCAGATCAACCGTGTCCAGGACCAGGACGCTGCGCGCGGTATGCCGCGCCGGATCAAATCCGGACGTGGCAATGGCGCCTACCCCGATCACCGCCAAACAATTTTCCCCGCCGAGCGTCTGGACACGCTCGACAAACCGCTTCATCGGCTCCTGCATGCCACTGACGACTTGTTCGAGATTCATCACGGATTGGGCCATAGGATGAGACTCCCAATTTCTCTGGGAAACTGTCGCTAGTCTTGTTGAAGCAGGCTAACGCACAAGATAAACCCTTGCAAGAGAGAAAACCGAGGCGGGAATGGGGGTGTAGCAGTCGACAGATGCCGATTTCTTGCATCTCGTTCCAGTTTTCCTTAGAATACGTAGGACCGTTTGTCAGCCCCTTCCCTATGCTCGAAGAGAGACGCGATGGCGACCATCGGACAATTGATGAACAGGGATTTGAGCGTCATTACCGAGGACACGACGGTCAAACAGGCTGCCGGACAAATGCACGACCAGCGCATCGGGTCGCTGTTGGTCAGAAAAGGGGACGATTTCTCCGGTATTGTAACGGAAACGGACGTGGTCAGGGCCGTGGCCGAACAGGACGACGTGGCAGCGACTTCAGTGGTTCACGTCATGTCCAGTCCCATCCTGACCGTCGACAAGAAACTTTCACCCCACTACGCAAGAGATCTTATGGCCAACAGACGGATTCGTCACTTGGCCGTGAGCGATGACGGGAAGATCGTGGGGATTCTTTCAGCGCGCGATCTCCTGGCCTACTTCAAAACCGTATCCAAAGAAGTTTCGTAAGCACTTGCCTTCCTGCCTTTACGCCACCCCGAGTTTTTCCAACACCGATGTCGTAGGCACCAGATTGCGTTTGAGGCCGAGTGCCCGCGGCTCCAGGCCCATGGCCAGTCCGAGCAACTGAGGCAAATGTAAAATCGGCAGATCGATGTCACGGCGCTCTTGCTTCGCGGCCTTGGTTTGAAGCCCGTCGAGGTTGAGATGACACAAGGGACACGGCGTGACCATCACGTCGGCTCCGTGCTCCTTGGCATCGGACGTATGATGGGCAACCATCTGCAGCGAGCCGGGTTCGTTGATGGTAAGCAACGGCATGCCGCAGCATCGGGTCTTGCCGGGGAAATCCACCACCTCGGCACCCAGCAAAGTTATCACCGTTTCCAATGATTGGGCCCTTGCCGGCTGTTCGTCAAATCCCAGTGCCGCACTCGGCCGTTGAATGTAGCACCCATAAAACGGGGCCGCCCGCAACCCCGTCAACGGCCTCTTCACCGCTTGCCGGAGCTTTTCTTCCCCGACGTCTTCCAGGAGAATCCAGACAAAATGTTTCACCGTGGTGGTGCCCCGGTAGGTAAGCCCCTCTTCGGCCAGAACCCGGTTGATGTCGTCCAAATAGCCGGGCTCCGTCGTCAGCCGATGATTCGCCTGACTCATCACGCCTTGACACGTACTGCAAATCGTCATGATGGGAAGCCCCTGCTCCTCGGCCAGGGCCAGGGTATGGGCGTTCAGGATATCCCCCAAACGCAGATCCTTTTCCTGCAAGACCCCCGCGCCCGTACACGACGCCGTCGTCATTTCTTCCAACTCAATCCCCAATCGAGGGTACACCTGTTTCACGGATTGATAGAGTTCGGGGCAACCTCCCTTCGACACGCACCCGGGGAAAAACGCGTATTTCATCGTGGCTCCTTCGCTCGTTGAAACAATCGTCGGATTCGATCAATGCCCGGTATCGGCCGAAACAAAGGACCGGATTTCGGAAGTTTGCGTCGGGGTAATGCTCGAAGAATCATCGGCAAAAAGGAGAACATCTGCCGGAGATTGGCAAGCCCGAACGTTCGAACGGCCAACATGGGTTCATCCAGGCGCCCTTTCTGCTCGATAATATCCGCAAAGGCTTCGGTATGACGCGAGCCGGAGGTTGACGGCACGCCGTACTCGATCCCCTTGGCGCGAAGCGCCATGATACGATCCATGGCCCCCACGCCTTTGGGACACACTTCGATGCACTCCATGCACCGCGTGCAATCCCACATGCCGCCCGGATCATTGAGTTCCCTCAACCGTGACGAACTGTTCCCGTCCCTGGGGTCCGCCACAAACCGATAGGCCTTGGCCAACGCCGCGGGTCCGACAAAATCCGGATTCACCTCCAAGGCCGCACAATCCGACACGCAAGCCCCGCACATGATGCAGTGCATGACGCCCGTCAAATGATTCATGGCCTCCGGGGGCGCGAGATACTCGCCTTCCGGTGCAGGACCCGCAGGCTGGAGCCAGGGCTGAACTTGGCGGATCTTCTCCCAGAACCCGGCCATGTCCGTGACCAAATCCTTGATCACCGGCATATTGTTCATGGGTTCCACGTGGATCGTCTCGTCCGGCGCGGCCATAGATGCCACTTTGGTTTTGCATGCCAAGGCGGCATGTCCGTTGATGCGCATCCCACAGGACCCGCAGATGGCCCCCCGGCACGAACAGCGCAAGGTCAGCGATTCATCCACGGTTTCCCGGATCCTGATCAACGCGTCAAGGACCGTGTCCGACCGCTCCGTCACCAATCGGTAGTCCTGGAAATAGGGTTGTGGCGATTCCGCTTCAGGATTAAAGCGGCGAATGCGAAACGTGGTCAGCATGAACTTATTCCATCAACAAACGAGAGCACCATCTGCTCAATACACTCGTACCTGCGGTTCCCACCGGGTAATCCGAACGGGCAGAAAGTCCAGTTGAGGCGGCCCATCGGGACGATAATGAATCAGAATATGTTTCAGCCAATGGTCATCGTCACGGTCGAGACAATCCGTTCGGAAATGCGCCCCGCGACTTTCCGTTCGCGTCAGCGCGCCCAGCGCAATGGTTTCGGCGCAATCCAGCATAAAGTCGAGTTCCAATGCCCGAACGAGGCTCGTATTGAACACCTGTCCTTTATCATGAATGGCCACGCGATTCCACCGCTCACGAAGACTGCCGACCGTCTGTTGCGCAAGGCCCATCCCTTCCTCATCGCGAAATACGCCGAAGCCCTCTGTCATGGCGCACCCCATCTCATGCCGGATGCGCGCCACGGTGTCCCCGGTCTCAGGCCTGGCCAGGACCTCTTTGAGGGCGTTTTCCCCATCCTTCACCACACCGTCGCCGATACGGGGTTGCGGCTGGGTTTCCGCATACTCTCCGGCACAACGGCCCGCGCGGCGACCGAACACGACGGTATCCAGCAGGGAATTCGCACCGAGCCGGTTCCCGCCGTGGAGACTCAGGCATGCCGCTTCCCCGGCCGCGAACAAACCGGGAACGCCCTGCCATCCGCCCGCGAGGTCCCAGCAGCGTCCCTCGACGTCCGTCTTCACTCCACCCATCATGTAGTGCATGCCCGGGCATACGGGAACGGGCTCTTCCGTCAAGTCGACATTGGCAAACGACTTCGCCTCCTCAAGGATTTGGCTGAGGCGTTCCCGGATGAGCGTCTTGCCCAAATGCCGGCAATCCAGCAATACGCAGCCGTTGATCCCCCGGCCTTCATTGATCTCGATTTGCTCGGCGCGGGACACCACGTCGCGTGAGGCCAACTCCATCATGTTCGGAGCGTACTGCTCCATGAACCGTTCACCCTCGGAATTCAGCAAATGGGCGCCTTCCCCGCGAGCCGCCTCACTCAGGAGCAACCCTTTACCCCGTAAGGTCGTGGGATGATATTGCACCATCTCCATGTCCATCAGCGGGGCTCCGCCCCGATAGGCAATCGCGATGCCGTCACCGGTGCAGATCAGCGCATTCGTACTGGGCTCGAACACGCGCCCCAAGCCCCCCGCGGCAATGACCACGGCCTTGGCCTTGAACATCGCCATACGCCCGCTTCGTATTTCAAAGGCCAGGACCCCGCCGCATCGACCCTGGTCGTCCTTGACCAACGACGTCACGAACCATTCCTCAAACACCGGGAGGCGCGCTTTCATCGCCTGCTCATACAGGACGTGCAAGAGCGCCTGTCCGGTGAAGTCGGAGACAAAAAAAGTCCGGGCGCGTTTCTGCCCGCCGAAGCGACGGGTGCCCAACCGTCCTTCCTCATTCCGGTTGAAGATCACACCCATGTGTTCCAGGGCCAGAATGTCCTGCCCGGCTTCCTGCGCCAGAATTTCCACGGCATCCTGGTCTCCCAAATAATCGCTGCCCTTGACCGTCTCGAAGGCATGCTCTTCCCACTTGTCGCCCCGGTCGGTCAGCGCGGCGTTGATGCCGCCCTGCGCGGCATTGGAATGGCTCCGAACGGGATGGACCTTGGTGATCACCGCCACGGTCGCCCCGGTCTGATGCGCCGCCAACGCCGCCCGCAACCCCGCCAACCCGGCCCCCATCACAAGCACGTCATATTCGTAAGCAGTCGCCATGTTTCAAAGCGATTGATGGAAAAAAGGCTCTTAATTCATTCTATCATGAGTATCCATTTTTCCTGGAAAAGAAAGGAGGCTCTTACTTATCTCGACAGCTATTGTAGCGGCACCATCTCATAACGCCTGTCTTCCAAGCCGCATAAGATGCGGCTCTACAAAAAACGGCTCACGCCTGTTCCAATGCGTGCTCGATTATCTGTTGCCGGCGGTCGAGCAAACGGCAGGGGCCGGAAGCGTCGTCTCGGTGGTCTCTATTTTCTTCAATTCGCTTCTCAAGTCCTGCTCCAAACGCCACAGATCATGATTCTGTTGCATCCTCAGCCAGAGCCCCGGTCCATTGCCGATCAGTTTGCCGATCCTCAGCGCCATTTCCGTCGTGATGGGGTGCGTGCACGCTAAAATCCTATGCAATTGCTGGCGCGAAACACCGAGTCTCCTGGCTGTCTCGCTGACCGATAAGCCAAGCGCTGGCAGTACGTCCTCACGCAGGACTTCTCCCGGATGAATGGAGGGACGTTGTAACGGGCGTTTGACGCGATATTCAGCCATTGGTATGCAAGTAGCTCCGCTGTCTGGTTACGCTACGCTAACCTGACCTGCCTCGACTGCTCCCCCTCACCCTGCCCTCTCCCACAATGGGGAGAGGGTTCTATAAGCCTATTTTCATATCAATTGTCAACGAGCGAAGGACAACCCGCGGACGTTGCCGCAACGTCATCATTGCTGCCTTGCGACTGGCTGGGGGCATCGTGTAATCTGCATTCCCTCATCGTGATGATGGGTAAATACCGTTTCTGATGTGAATTGCATGAGCCCCGTTCAAGCTATCCCTTCCGACGTCGAATCGCTTGTGCTGGAACTCCAGGCGCACCCGGTCAATACCAACGAATTTTTTAAAACCTTCAAATCCAAAAAACTCCGGCCTCAACAACTCCGGGCCTTTGTCCAACATTACCACTATTTTTGCTTCCATTTCGTCAAGGTCCTGGAAGGGCTGTTATACCATACCCCGATCCACGAAGTGGAAATGCGCACCGAGTTGGCCAAAACCCTGTATTCGGAGTTGGGTAGCGGGTCACCCGACCGCGTGCACATCCGTCAACTCGAGCGGTTTGCGTCTGTCATCGGGCTGCTGCAGCAGGATCTCGAATGCACGGTCCCGATCCCCGAAGTGACGACCTACCTCGCCACGTTGCGGCGGCTATACCTTGACTC
Source organism: Nitrospirales bacterium (assembly GCA_022828225.1). Classification (GTDB taxonomy): domain Bacteria; phylum Nitrospirota; class Nitrospiria; order Nitrospirales; family UBA8639; genus Bin75. The sequence goes on from JAJEJG010000008.1 coordinate 51,346, forward strand.
CGGTCATTTGACCGCACTGGGTGCGGCCTTGGCCGTCGAAACTACCGCGGCGTCCGAATTCGAATACTTCGTGCCGGGCCTCGAACAATATGAGCAGTTTCAGCCCGGGGAACTGGAATTTTTCACGTTACACCTGGCTGAAGAACAACGCCACGGCAATTGGTTGGTCGAGGCCGTGCGCAAGACGGCCCGGTCCGAGGACGACTTGCAGCAGGTGGCCGCGGGCGCCAGGGAAACCGCGGATGCCTGGTTGGAGTTCTGGGCAGGCATGTACCGGATGATCTTTGATGCCAACCCCGCCGATGCAGTTGATTGAATGACCACCTCTCCTGCCCCATCCCTTGAACCCCTTGCCCTGGAAGGCGAGATTCTCCAACAGCGGGCCTGGCGCATGCCGGACCTCGTGGTCTACCAGCACGGGGACCGGGAATGGTGGGTCACGCCCCTGGATGAAGACCTGCCCCTGATCCGGCTGAACCGGATGGGGGCCTCGCTTCTCGGAGCTATGGATGGGCGCCTGTCGATCAGCGCGCTGCTCGATCAGTTCGGCAAATGGGTCTGTGGCTCCAACCAGGAAACCGGACGGTGGTTTCTCGAACGGTGGTCCTTACCCCGCTATTCGTTGTGTTACTTCGGGACGGAACCGCCGAGCGGACACAGCGTCAACGCCAAGTGGGACCTCCTTCTCCAGAAAGTGCGCGAACAATGGCATGAGAACGTGGCCATCGAAAGCGAGGAGCACCTCACGGAATTTCATCATAAAGGGATTCAGAGTCATCACGGCCACTTCGAAATCGTGGAAACCACGGTCTCGCATCTTCTCCGGGAACCTTGCGAAGCGCTGCACGGATTCTCCTATGGCCAATTGCTTGCCAAGACCCTCCGGCAGTTGGGCTGGTGGAGTCCGAAACCGCAGCGGGTGGTGGAGGTCGGCGCGGGCCTGGGCTACCTGTCCCAGGAAATGGCAAAGGAATTTTCGCGGGTTGAACGACGCGGCGTGGAATACATCTTTCTGGATCTCACCCGGGCCTTTCTGCAATCCCAGTTCGCGTTAGCCGGCAAAGCCGGATGGGACGCCAAAGTCCTGAACGCGAACGCGGAGCAGTTGCCTCTCGCCGAGTCCAGCGTGGATCTGGTCATCGACAATGAAAACCTGGCGGATATGACCCCGGTTCACTTATCCAAAGAAGAACTGGAGACTCGCAAGGGCGCGACTCCCGAACATCAGCAATGCCTGGACCTCATTCAAAAACTCCGCCTGAACCTGGACACCCCGTATCCCGATGAAGCGATCTTCAACTACGGCGCCATTCAATTCCTGCAGGAACTCTGGCGCGTGCTCAAACCGGGCGGGCGGGCGTTGCTGATCGAATTCGGGATCGATTCAGGCTGGCCGGACCCCGTACGGCTTCCCGGGCATACGGAATACGAAGTGCAATATACCTACCTGCGCCACGCGGCCAGATGGCTGGGCTTTCGGGAACAATACTGTGCGCTGCCGCAACTCCTCTCGATTCGACGGGATACGCAAGTCCTGTGCACCGGCGCCGCCTATGCCATCCGGCGCCTGCAGGACGCCGAGGGCAAGACGTTCGGCGTGCGGGCGTATACTGAAGCGGAATTAAAGGACGCGCTCGGCGAGACGCTTACCAAACTGACCGGCCTGCATTATCACAACGTCCTCGACCCGGCCTGGTTCGGGCTGTGGGATTTCAAAGCCCTGATTCTGGAGAAACCCGGCGGGTTTCACCGCCCAGCCTACAAGGAATCCCAAGGCTTCCGCTGGTACAGCCAACGGTAAGTTACGGAACCTCTGATTTATTGTGATAGCGGGATGCAGGGCAAGGCGTCCCGGAGCGAAACCCGAGGCTTATCATAGAGATAGATGAGGGTTGAGCGAGGACACAACGCAGCCATACGCCCGATAGTGCACTAAATCAGAGGTTCCTTACGACGGATTCTGCTCTGGGCGAAGGGCTTTCTTCCCCATCACCAGGTTGTATCCCACCGTGTAACAGTATTCACTCGCCGGGACGAATTCAAAGTTGACCCCGTCAATCACTTTGGAGGCTTTCTCTTGTTTTGACGTGACGAGCATGTCTCTCAGATCGTTTGAACGGCAAAAGCGCAGACTGCTCTTGAGTTTATGGGAATCCTCTGAAATCCGGTCGGACCACATGGCTTCCATGGCCCATTGGATGGTCTGCTCAGGCCCTCTAAAGACCATATCGACTTCCCCGCCGGGCCACCGGGAATAATGAAACCTGGACATATCCGCATGAAACCACTGGGAGAATATCGCCGTTTCGACCAATGAACCCATTGATTCGTCATGGGATTTGACCGGAGCAAACAGTGCGCAATAGCTCGACGGATTGGTCAGATACACTTTGAAAAAATTTGCCCGTCTGAACCGTCGCCCACTCTGGTCAACGCGATGGAGCACCCGGATCAAAAAAGCGGCCTCAAGATATTCGATGTATCGTTTAATGGTATTCTTCGCGACACCGGAATTTTGTGTCAGGTCCTCCAGGGAAACCTCGTTGGCCGTATTAAACGCAAGCGTAGTGAATAACGAGTTCAGTTCCTGGATGTCCTGGATGCCATAGAGACTCGGCAAATCACGCAGGAGAACCTTGTCGACGATGTCCGCCTTGACGAATCTCCCCGGATCTTTCTGAATATCGGCTGAAAAGACGACCTCCGGATACCCGCCGTAGTTGAGGTAATCAACAAACACCCGATTCAAATGCTCGATATCCTGTGCGCGGGAAAAGTTTGGGCCCTTCGACGACTCCGAACGCATCAATTTGGGCATTGGCTTGTCGGAACTGTCCAACAGGGTCAGATATTCATGAAACGTGAGTGGAGGCAGGAGAAACTCCGTAAACCTTCCGGCACCCGATTCCACGCTCTTCAGCCGTAAGGCGACGGCTGCGGAACCCGACGTGACCGGTTTCACCGCAGGGAACGCATCCATCAGGGTCTTCAGATGGATTTCCCAGTCCTTCAGATACTGGATTTCGTCAAAAAAGACATACGTGGGCGTTGTCTTATAGTCAGTCCCGCTGACCTCACCAAAAAATTCCAGAAGCTGCTCGAGGCCGAGGCTGTTGTACAAAGGATGATCAATGGAAAAATAGACGATTTGCTTTGGCGGAATTGTTTGCAGGAGCCGACTAATGGTGTGATGAATAAGGACGGTTTTCCCGACTCGTCGGGGGCCCATGAGAAGAATTGCTCGTCGAATATTCTGATTTTCGACAAGAGGGTAAAAGAGTTCCAAATAGGGTCGCGGTTTCCACTGGGTATAGTTCGGGGGCACCTCATGAGGCTTATCCCACCAGGGATTTTCAAATTCGATTCGCTTGAGAATTTGAGCTTTTGGAACGTCTCTCATCGGGAATCCCGCTATGCAGGGCCTTGCTGGGTAAGTAATAACAGAACAACCGGATAAGATCAATGCGCTGATCTTATCCGGCATTCAGCAAGGCCCCATTGTTTATCCAATGGTTGTATTAGAAAAGTGCTATGGATACACGCGGCAGGACCGGGCGAGGTGGACCAGCACGCCTTCCCGCAACCCGTATTCGCTCACCACACACCGTACGACGTTCAACTCTTCCATGATGCAACGCAGGATGAGTACGCCCGCGGCAATGACGCCTTCACGGCCCGTTTCCAGGCCGGGCATCCCGACGCGTTGCGACTGCGTTTTGCGGAACACGTCGTGCTCGATACGCCGGATGACCGGCAATTCCAATACGTAATTCTGAATCCGCGCGGGATCGTAGGCGGGGAGTTCCTGGGCAACCGCCGCTAACGAGGTGATCGTACCGGCCGTGCCCACGAGGGTCAGGTCCGTGACGTCGCCGATCTCCCGTCGGGCACCACGGGTGAGATCCCGGATCAAGGTTTCCGCCTGTTGAATTTCCGTGGCGTCCGGCGGATCACTTTGCAACACCCGCTCCGCCAATCGAACCACCCCCATGTCAATCGACGTCGTCTTGAGGGGCTGCCCTTGCCGGCTCGCGATGAATTCCGTACTCCCGCCCCCGATATCCAACCCCAGGATCGACCGCGCGTCCGGCAGACCCGATCGAATGCCCAGGAACGTCCGGCGCGCTTCCTCTTCTCCGTCGATGACTTCGATCTCGACGCCGGTTTCCCTCCTGACGCGATCCAGAAACTCTTCCCGGTTCCCGGCTTCCCGGACGGCACTCGTGGCCACGGCCGTATACCGTTCGACTTCATGGCTCTCGATAATCGCTTTCCACTCCCGAATCGTCTCGATTACGCGAGACATGGCGTCCGGTTTGAGCCGTTTGGTGTGATCGACGCCTTCCCCCAACCGCAAAATTTTCCGTTCCGAACGGATCGCGTCAACCGAACCCTCAGAAGAAACCGTCGCCACCAACAACCGGCAGGTCAGAGTGCCGATATCAATGCCCGCCACGCGCATCGGCTTTTATCCGATCGTTCCCAGTTCCAATTTGGTTTGCCATTTTCGCAATACGGTGGCTTTCAGGAGTCGATGGTCGGGATGCGACAACTGCGGATCACGCTCCATCAGGGCGAACGCTTCTTGCCGGGCGTGCTCCAGGGCCTCGGCATCCCGAACCAGGTTCATCACGCGAAACTCGGGGATCCCGGACTGCCGCGTTCCCATCATTTCACCCGGTCCGCGGATGCGAAGATCCTGTTCGGCAATCGCAAACCCATCGGCACACTGCACCATCGCTTTCAGGCGCTGCGCCGCGGTTTGCGTCGGCCCGGCCGGCATACGCGGGCGGTCCGAGGCAGGCTCTGAGGGGAAAGGCAACGTCGGATCAAACTCGCCCTGCGCCGGTACGTCCGTCTCCAAATCCCGACGCCTGCCAGCAGGGCGGACACGCAGGTCCGCCCCTACAATCAGGAAACAGAACGAACGTTGCGCGCCCCGTCCGACTCGCCCGCGAAGTTGGTGAAGTTGAGCCAACCCGAAACGGTCGGCGTGCTCGATCACCATTACCGTGGCATTGGACACGTCCACGCCCACTTCGATCACCGTCGTGGCCACCAGGATGTGGACGTCGCCCGCCCGGAACGCTTTCATGATTTGGGCTCGCTCATCCGACTTCATGCGTCCGTGGATGATGCTCACGTTCATCCCGACAAATTCCGTGGACCGCAAGCGTTCCGCGGCCTGCATCACCGCTTCGAGGTCGAGCTTTTCCGATTCTTCCACCAGCGGATACACGATGTACGCCTGCCGTCCTTCGTTGACTTCCTTCCGCACCAACTCGTAAGCCCTGGACCGCGCGTTGTGGCGAAAGACGCGCGTCCGGATGGGCTGGCGCCCGGCAGGCAATTCGTCGATGACGGACACGTCAAGGTCTCCATAAATGGTCATGGCCAGGGTGCGGGGGATCGGGGTGGCAGTCATCACCAGGACGTCGGGATACAGGGCTTTCTCACGCAGCTTCCCTCGCTGGAGCACGCCGAATTTGTGTTGTTCATCCACCACCACGATTCCCAACTTGGCGAATTGCACGTCCTGTTCCAACAGCGCGTGCGTCCCCACGATGAGTTGCACGTCTCCCGCGGCGATGCGCGCCAACGCGGCGGCCCGCTCCTTCGGCGACGTCCCGCCGGTCAGGAAGGCCACGGACACGTCAAGCGCGTCCAGGTACGGACGGATGGTCAACACGTGTTGTTCCGCCAGAATCTCGGTCGGAGCCATCAAGGCGGCCTGATACCCGTCCCCGCAAGCCCCCAGCATCGCATGCAGGGCCACGATGGTCTTGCCGGACCCCACGTCGCCCTGGAGCAACCGGTTCATGGGCCGGGCCGTGCGCATATCCGCTTCAATCTCGGCAAGCACCCGTTCTTGAGCGCCCGTGAGTTGAAACGGCAAGTGCTTCCGCAAGGGTGTGGTGTACGTCCCGGAGAGCCGGAAGGCAATGCCGGGTGACGCCGATTGATGCATGCGCTGTCGAAGCGCCAACGCCAGTTGCAGGAGAAAGCCTTCTTCAAAGGCCAACCGGTGATGCGCCGGCGTCTGCCAATCGTTCAGCAAGGACAGGTCCGAACCCGTGCCGGGAAAATGGAGCGACGCAATGGCCGCATCCAGCGTGGGCCACCGGTGTTGCTCCAAGAGACGCGAAGGCAGCGGATCCTCCAAATCGGAGCGGTACGTTTCCAGCAGGCCCCACAGAATCCGTCGAAGGTGCCGGGAACTCAGCCCGCGCGTTTCATGGTACACCGGGACGATGCGCCCCACGTGAAGCAGCAGGTCCTCATCCTCATCCACCACCTCATATTGCGGGGTCCGCATTTGGACCCCGACCCCACGGCGATGCCTCACCACCGGACCGCTGAGCACCACGCGCAACCCGTTCCGAAGCACGTCGTCGAGATACGGCTGGTTGAAGAACACGACTTCCACGGCACTCGTTTCATCCTGAACCGACATCGTAAACAGGGTCATGTTCCGGCGTCGCGTTCGCCGGAGTCCGGCATGGTGGATGGTTCCGGCTATCGTGGCTTTTTCACCGGGAACCAGTTGAGAAATGGACACGATGCGGGAACGGTCTTCATACCGCCAGGGCAAAAACCACAAGGCGTCCTCAATCGTACGAATTCCCAATTTTTCGAGTAACAGCGCACGCTTGGGACCGACCCCCTTGGCAAACCGGATGTCGGTCTCGTGTAACGCGCGATTCGACCCTTCGACAGGCTCAGGGCAGGCGCCCTCGTGAGGCTTCTCTGCGCTTCGCCAATCACCGTGATCGGACGAAATCCTTCGTTCCGGTGAGGATTCCCGGCTTGGAGAATCGGATATCTGCTGAAGCGCCATGGTGGATAGGCGATCCAGGACCTGCCTGGCCGCCTCTAATCGGTCCGGAGTCCTTACAACCCCCTCCTGCTCCTGAAACAAAAAACGCAGGACCAATAATTCCGCTTCGATGCGGGCGGGAAAGACCGCGTTTCCCAACGCCTCCACGATTTGCGTCGATACGAACGAATCGAGCTGCGTCGTGGATGAGACCGGGTTCTCTCGATTCTCATAGGCTGTTTGAATCGGACGATTCAGCCGGTCCAACAGCGCCCGCAATGCCTGGGGGATCCCGGTGTTCGCCGGTGAGTTTGTCTCCATGCCGGGGCGAATAGTACAGGAACCTCTGATTTAGTGCACTATCGGGGGCATGGCCGCGTTGTGTCCTCGCTCAACCCTCACCTATTTCTCTGATAAGCCTCGGGTTTCGCTCCGGGACGCCTTGCCCTGCATCCCGCTATCACCATAAATCACAGGTTCCTACAATAGATGACGGCCCCGGACAAAGACCCTTGACAGGCTCAGAACCGACGGCTTCTCCCCCCGTTCGTCCTGAGCGTAGCGAGAGCGAAGTCGAAGGACGCTCAGGACAGGCCCTTCGACTGGCTTCCTTCGCCTTCAGGCGCGTTGCGCCTTACGCTCAGGACAGGGTTGTCAGACGAATCAACGGTATGGTATCAAGCAGAACGTTGCGTCACGTTTGAAGAAAAGGAGTCATTGTCATGGCTTTTGCCTGTGTCGTGTGCGGAAAAAAACGCATGAGCGGAAATAACGTCAGTCACGCCAATAACAAAACGAAGCGGGTCTTCCGGCCTAACCTGCAAACCGTTCGGGCGTTACTCAACGGCACGGCTCAACGCATTCGGGTCTGCACCCGCTGCCTCCGGTCCGGCCGTATTCAAAAGGCGTAAGGCCTCCTTTCGACCGAAGACAACCACCGAGAGTTGATCTTCCTTCCCTGCCTTCCTCAGGCTGCCCGAAACTCAAGGGCCGCGGCATTGATGCAATACCGCAAACCCGTCGGCGGCGGGCCGTCGTTGAAAATGTGACCCAAGTGACCGTCGCAGCGCGCGCAGTGCACCTCGGTTCTGGGATAGAACAATTTCCAATCGGTTTTGGTTCCCACAACCCGCTCCGAGAGCGGCTGCCAGAAACTCGGCCAGCCGGTGTTGCTGTCATACTTGACTTCCGAGGAGAACAACGCCAGGTCACAACCCGCACAATAGTACGTGCCCGTGTCCTTACTGGCATGATAGCCATTGGAATACGGCCGCTCCGTTCCTTCCTCGCGAAGCACGTAATACTGTTGAGGAGTCAGGATCGCCTTCCATTCCTCGTCGGTCTTGACGACTTTGACGATGGCCCCCGGTTCCTTTTTCGTCGTGGCCAACACGGGCGAGAAGCCCATGGTTTTCACGATGAGTCCCAACCCCGCCAATGCCCCTATCTGCAAGACGGTCCGTCTTCCGATCTCCATATGCCTCCCTCCTTTCCGCGACTCGCCGCCGGCAACTCTCATGATCAAGGTGTGGTCGCCGGCATGCTCCTGATTATTCAGTGTACTCCCCCAGCGGGCCGTTATGCCAGGCTAAACCCTTGGCTCAGGACAAACAGGGCAAGTTCAGGATGATAAAAGCGCGAGCAGGTCTAAAGGCTTTTCGCAGTAGTAGTCGGGGTTGAGGGCCGAGACTTTATCCCGGTTGCCGTAGCCGTAGCCCACGGCGCAGGCGGACACCCCGGCGGACTGGGCGGCTCGCACGTCGTTCGTGCTGTCGCCCACCAGAATAGCGGCATCCGGCGGAACAGCGAGGGTGTCGAGGATGCGCAGCAACATGCCCGGATCGGGTTTCAAATCGGACTGGTCGAGCGGGCCTTCGATCGCGGCAAACCGGTCTTTGACCTTCAAGCCTTCGATGATGCGCATGGTGTATTCCAGTGACTTGTTCGTGGCCAAGGCTTTCAGACGTTCATCCCGCCCGTCGAACAGCCGGTCCAGACCGGGATACAATTGCGTGGTATCCAGACAATGCGCGAGATAATGCCCGCGGAAGATCCGTAGCGATTCTTCATAGCGCGCCTCGTTTCCCTCGCCGACGGACAAGCGCAACAGCCGTTTGACTCCGTCGCCCACGAAGGTAAAAATCCGTTCGGGAGACAGCGTCGGTAAATCCAGATCCCCGAGCGTAAGGTTCACCGCCGCGGCGATATCGTACTTGGAATCGATGAGGGTCCCGTCAAGATCGAAAATGACCAACCGGACGGAGTCCGCTAGCGGGCCGCGTTTCATGATCGGCTGGCCTCAACGAGGGCTTCCCTCAGCCTTCGCAACGTCTCGACCCGACCGGCATCGTCTTCACGGATCATGGAATCTTTCACGAAATCCGCCAGGCGTTGCCGGCCGACGTGCGGCGGAAACACCGGCCCCACCAGTTTCCATTGATGGTCCACGGCCCGGATATGTACGGACAGCACCTGCTCCCGAGGCCCAGGGACAAACGTCGCGGTCTCCACGTGGACCACGCCCAACACCTGGAACGTGACGGGAATGAAGGCCTCCGTGCTGCTCACGACGTCCCATTGCGTTACGTCGTCGTTGATCGAATAGTCACGGATCACCACGAATCGTTTCCACACCGGCTCTTCCTGTTCCCAAGCCACGTAGGGCTTGACCGATTCGTAGGTCTGAGCGGTCAGCCGGACCCCGCGTTTATCCAACGACAGATATTTGTCGACCACCTTGGCCGGATCATTGGTCAGGTCGCTTGTCAAGCTCAAGACGGACAAAGGGAACACTCCCGCGGCCAAAACCAGGCTCAACAGATACAACTGAACTCTCATGCAACCACCCATGGGCTCCTTTTTTCTCTCTTACTCACGTGTCGCTGTTCCATCTCATTGCGCCGTATGTTGTTGGCCGGAGTATATTGCCGGATGAGATGCGACGGCTACATGGGACACAGACAAGAACAACAGCAAAGGAACATAAGACGCCGCGACCACGAATGCAAGGGGGTCGAGAATACGACCGCGCTATCAATGTCCATTCATTGGAGCCCGGATCGATAGACACGGGCCTCTCAAGAAACGTGTCCGGAGCCACGTGACAATAGGATAAGAAGGCAACGGACAATGGCCATCAGGTTGCTATCAACCGGTTCCGGTATTACAGTCCCATGGATCTGTCCGAACGATGAAGCCACGAGGAAACATGACGGTTCGCTGACACATGTCCAGTCATCAAAAGAGGCCTTCGCCCATGTCCTGGTTCCAGTTCTCGCGCCGCCGTGTCGTGCTGTTGACCGTCGGGGTGCTGCTCTTGCTCGACGTGGGACGGTCCATCAATGCCCGGCTTGGGTTTTCCGAACCCAGAGAAATCTGGCAACCCGATCCCGCGGTCTATGCCGACCTGACCTGGCCTCCAGGTTCCGATCTTGCGCCCGAGACGCCCATGGGCCGGCGTGTATTTGTCGAACGCTGTGCGGTCTGTCATGGACCGGATGGCCGCGGCAACGGGCCGGCTGCGCCGTCACTCATTCCTCATCCCCGCAATTTTGCTGACGGCACGTTCAAATACAAGTCCACGCCCGCGGGTCAGCCGCCGCTTGAACGCGATCTCGTGCGCACGGTCTCGCATGGCCTCCATGCGAGTGCGATGCCGTATTTTCATGATCTCCTGAGTGACGAGGAAATTCGTGCCGTGGTCCGGTACATTCAAGGCCTGTCTTCGGTCTTTACCGGGCCTCCGCCTCACACCGTCACGATTCCCCCGCGCGTTCCGCCGGATGCCGAAAGTCTGGCCCGCGGAAAGGCCCTGTATACGCAATATGGCTGTGTGGCGTGTCACGGCCCCGAGGCGCGAGGCGGGCTTCCCTTTCAGGAAACCACCGGGTACCCCGTGATTTCCCGGGACCTGACGGCCCCCTGGACCTTTCGCGGAGGAAGCGACCCTGAACAGGTCTGGTTGCGAGTGACGACCGGCCTGCCCCCCGGACCGATGCCGGCCTTTGAGAGTGCGCTGACTCCTGACCAGCGATGGGACGCGGTGAATTACGTGCTGTCGCTCGCCCGGGTGCCGCCGTGGGAGCCGGGCGGACGGCTCGCGGGTCCCGGACACGACCCGGATTTGCTGAAACGCGGACGGTATCTGCTCCACGCGCAGATGTGCGGGATCTGTCATACCCAGACGAATCCGATCGGGATCTATCGTGGGGACGACTTTTATTTGGCGGGTGGGATGCGGGTTGGGGTCTATCCGCACGGCGTCTATATTGCCCGCAACTTAACCCCGGACGACGAAACCGGATTGGGCACCTGGACTGAAAACGAGATTGCGACGGCGTTGCGCACGGGCCGCACTCCGGACCGGCTGCTGAATCCGTGGGCCATGATTTGGGCCTTCTTTCATAGCTTGACCGACGACGATGCCCTCGCCATTGCCCGTTACCTGAAGTCGCGGCCCGCCGTGCGCAATCATATCCCCCCGCCGTTGCATTACGGCGTGCTGGAAACACTCGCGGTCAAACTTGCCGGTCCCCTGCCGGAAGGCCGGCCGCGGGTGCTGACCTATGCGGCCGGAAACTACGGCCAACCCGATTCGGGTGCGTACCCGGATCTTCCTCAACGACTGCTGATCTGGGGACAAGGGGGCGTCCTCCTGGCTGGTCTGGCGTTCCTGTTTGCCGGGCCACGAGGCCGTCGTTTTCCAAAAAATGCGAAGGGACGGCTCCTGGCCGGACTCGCGGCGACGGGAATCGGGGTCGGTGGGCTCGTGGGGGCTTTCCTGTACTTCACCCCGACGTTACACCTCATTCCCCCGGAAGAGATTGCGGCCGGGGTCACGGCTGGTATGCCGCAGATCGACCCGGCCGCCCTCCGTAGCCCCGAACAGGTCGCATTGGCGAAGCGCGGGCAATATCTCTATAAAATCATCTCATGCAACAACTGTCACGGGCCTGACGGTAGCGGAGGGCAGAAAATCAGTTGGTTGCCGGCCGGCTCGCATTGGACTCGTAATCTCACGCCGGATCCTACGGCCGGGATCGGAGCTTGGAGTGACCGGGAAATCGCCCGGGCGATTCGTAGCGGCGTCGCGCGAGACGGCAGGCCGTTACACTGGCAGGGTATGGTCTGGGACCATGCCTCGAATTTGGATGAGGAAGACGTGCGCGCGCTCATTGCATATCTCCGCTCGCTGCCGCCCGTGACCCAAGCGGTGCCGCCGTTCCGTCCTCCGGACGGACGTGACTGCGCACGGGCCACCGTGTATCTGATCGAAGACCGGACCCCCGGCTGCCGGTAGCAGGGCGGCTGGCGGCACATCAGGCGCCATCACGGGATGGTCAATGTTCGGCCGCTCGTTGACCAAAGGAAACAACGACGCCGGACCTTGGATCAGCTTTTCGGAAGAAAATCTTCGACGATGACGACGCCTTCGGGGGGAGTGAGGGTGACGACGGTGTCATCCAGACCCTTGTCGACCTTGAAGGCGGAGAACCGGAAGGTGGACACGTTACCGTTCTTCTCATGCAAGGCGAGGGCTTGAATCATATACGTTCGCGGTTGGATTTCCGCCACGATCTTGACGAGGGACGACGGCGGCCCACCGGCGACGGGTTTGGGGATCAGCGTCACCAACGGCAACCCGCCTTCCCCTTTCTTGCCGTCTCCCGTGGGTTGCGGGGTAAAGTGTTCGGCCAGCTTGCCGACGCCCTGAAGCAACCGGAGCGGGGCCTTGGTCGAGACCATCATCGTGAGACTGCCCTTCAGCACCTGATTGTGGGCAGGCACGTACATGGCTACCTGATCCTCATGCACGTAGATGTGCTCCAACGAGGGTTCCAGGTAATCCCAGCGGAGCCGGCCGGGTTTCTTGAGATAGACGCGGCCGGAGGAACGGATCGGCGTATCGAATCCTCGAATGCGCGTTTCCTGAACAAAGTCCGCCTGGAAATCCTCGATCTGGGCGTATTGCGCATCGATGCGATCGACCAACGCTTCAAGCTCGTCGCCCGCCTTGGCCTGCACGAGCGCCGGGACCATCACCAACGCACAGCCCATCACGATCCATACCGATCGCTTCATCCCACCTCCTCTTCGAGTGCCATCCGGCGACCCAGGACTTCACGACGGCCATCTCGTCCGGGGGCGCTCACCAGGCCTTCTTCTTCCATCTGTTCGATCATCCGTGCCGCGCGGGGATAGCCCAGCCGCAAGCGCCGTTGAATAAGCGACGCGGAGGCCTGCCCGGAGGTCAACACGACTTCCCTGGCCTGCTCATAGATTTCGTCGCGCTCCTGATTTTCTTCAACGATGACTTGTTCCTGGAACGCCGGTTCGTTGCAGAAATCCGGACCGGCTTGCGCCTTCACGTACTCGACGACCCGGCGGACTTCGTCGTCCGAGACGTAAGATCCGTGTAACCGCGTCAGACGGCCGGTGCCCGGCGGTAAATAGAGCATGTCTCCCCACCCGAGCAAGGATTCGGCCCCATTGGCATCGAGGATGGTCCGGGAGTCGGTTTTGGACGAGACCTGATAGGCGATCCTGGTGGGGAAATTGGCTTTGATAAGGCCGGTCACGACGTCCACCGAGGGGCGTTGGGTCGCCAGGATCAGGTGGATCCCCGATGCCCGGGCCATTTGCGCCAGCCTGGCGATTTTTTCTTCCACTTCTTTGGGCGCCGTCATCATAAGATCGGCGAATTCGTCAACCACCACCACGATGTAGGGGAGCGGTTGCGGGATCTCGTCGAGCTCTTGGTCGCCGGTGTCTTCGACCGGTTTTTGAGGGACGGCATGGGGGCCGTCCCCTACGGCCAGGTCGATTCTCTCGTTGTAAGCCTGGATATTGCGCACTCCGTATTCCGCGAGCAGGCGATAGCGACGCTCCATTTCCTGGAGGACCCAGGTCAGTCCGCGCGCCGCGGCTTTCGGAGACGTCAACACCGGATGCAACAGATGCGGGATCCCGTCATAAACCTGGAGTTCCAGGACCTTGGGATCGATGAGCAACAACTTGACATCGTCGGGATGGGCGGAAAAGAGGAGACTGAGCAACATGCTGTTCAATCCCACGCTCTTGCCTGATCCCGTTGCCCCGGCCACCAGGAGGTGCGGCATGGTTTTCAGGTCTGCGACGCATGGCCGGCCGAAAATGTCCTTTCCCAAAGCCAGCGTCAATTTGGACCGGGACCGGGTGTAGGCCTCATTGGTCAGGATTTCCCGCAAGGCCACGGTTTCTCGCACCGGGTTGGGGACTTCGATCCCCACCGTGGATTTTCCGGGCAGCGGGACGACGATCCGCACGCTCGGGGCTTTCAAGGCCATGGCCAAATCGTGGGCCAGCGTGACGATCCGCGCGACTTTGATGCCGGGCCCCGGTGCGAATTCATACATGGTAATGACCGGCCCCGGATGGACTTCGGTGACCTTTCCGGCAATGCCGAAGTTCTGCAAGGTGGCGGTCAGGATTTGGGACTGTGACTCCAGGATCTGGTCAGTCTGCTGCGTGTTTGACACCGGGGGCGCCTCAAGCAGGGCTACGGGGTCCGGCAGGTGATAGCCCTTCGCCACTCTCCGGACCGGTTCGGGTCGCCCCACGTCGGATCGTGTCATGGCACGGGGTCCGTTTTCGACGGGGAAATCGATCTCAGCCGAAGCCGGAGCGTCTTGTTCCAAGGGCTGCTCATCTTCCGGGTCGTCTTCCTTGAGAAACGAAAAGGCCGGCCGCTGTTTTTTCCATTCGCGGTTGATCTTGAGCGGTTTGTTGGCCTTGGGTTGCGAGCGGTCTTTCCACCAGGCCGGCCACTGCCACGAGGGAAGCCGGACCCATTGTCCCATCTGTCCCACGCTCTTGGGAATGCTTCCGACCCCGGCAGAGAGAGAAAAGGGCGTGACGAGCAAAAGGGAAACGAGCAGCAAGGCTCCCAGGAGGATCGTGGTGCCCCATCGGCCGAACAAGGGTTCCAGCTTGCCGGCTGTCCAGGCGCCCGCATGCCCGGCATAGACGCCCGCGGTGATCCCGTCCTTTAAAACCTGTACGGAGACAGGATGATGCAGCCACACGAGCGTGCTCAATCCCAGGATGAGCAGCACGGAACCCAGGATCGTTGTGACGGCTTTGCGCTCCGCCAGGAACATGCGAATGTCGAACACGAGGATGACAAACGGGATCGCCAAGGCTGCTGAGCCCACGAGCCAAATCAGCCCCTTGGCAACGTAGGCCCCCACCAGCCCGACCAGATTCTGCGGACTGCCGCGTTCGATCACCGTGTCACTCTCCGGGAGTCCGGACCAGCCAACGTCAAGGAGTGAAAAGGACCACAGACTCAGAAAGATCAACGCGGCCAGCGTGACAAGCAGAATACCGACAATTTCCCGGTTGATTGGAAAGGCGGGGCGCGGCGCTGCCGGCCTGACGGACTTCTTGGCGGGCCTGAAAAATAGGCGCATAGATTCACGTTAGCATAGCGGGAGGGCATTTATCAATCGAAATACCTAGTGAAGATTCGGTAATTCACGCAGGCGTGGGGAACAACGATCGTTGCTCCCTACTGGTCGAAGACAGGGATGAAAGAAGGGAAAACGGGTCAGGAAAAAACCCGGATGGCATGCGCCAAGGCGATGAATTCCTTGACCGTGAGCGTTTCGGCGCGGCGGCGCGGGTCGATCTTGGTTTCTTCCATGGCCCGTCGGAGCACGGGTTCTTCCCAGCCTTCTTCCCGGCAAGAGTTGATGAGCGTCTTGCGCCGGTGCGCGAACGCGCTCCGGACGACTTTCATGAAGACTTCCTCGAATCGGGCATCGTCGGGGTTCGACGCGGCCCGGTCCGACAGGCACACGACCGCCGAGTCCACTTGCGGGACCGGACGGAAACAACTGGCCGGCACGACGAACGCCTTGCTGGGGTTCGTCAAGTATTGGGTGACGACGGACAAGAGGCCATAGTCCCGTGAGCCGGGCGCCGCGATCATGCGCTCGGCCACTTCGCGTTGCAGCATGAGGACCATCCGGTCGATCCGGTCGCGTTCCTCCAGCAACCGGAAGACCAGAGGCGTGGATACATAGTAAGGTAAATTGGCGATGACGACCGTGCCCGCGGGCAGGGTATCATAGGGAAACGCCAGGGCGTCTCCATGATGCAATTCCAACGCGTCCTGTTGCGCGCAGGTTTGCGCCAGATATTCGACCAGCAGCCGGTCGATCTCCACGGCAATCACCCTGGCGACGCGTTCGCACAACGCGTGCGTGAGGGCGCCCCGTCCGGGGCCGATTTCAAAGACGACGTCTTCCGGATTCAACGCCGCGACTTTCAGTATCTTGCGGACGATATTGGGGTCGATGAGAAAATGTTGCCCGAGGCGTTTTCGCGGGCGAGGGAGAACGGGCATTGGTATCAGGTTGACAGGGTTTCGTCCGGGCCTTGGAGTCCCTTGGCTTCAATTTCCTGGGAGAGTTGGTAGAGGTGGCGGAGGCACATTTCGATGTCGTCACTCAATTCGTCGTACATATCCGCTCCGGCAAAGGCCGTTTCCAACCAATCCTTGGCCAATCGTTTCCGGTAGCCGTCGCCGAGTTTTTCTCCCACCAGCGCGACTACCTGTTTTTTCCATTTGTAGAATTGTTCTTTTGCCAGGATCGCGTTCACGGCCTCCAGCAGGTGCGGCTGAATGATTTTGAGTTCGCGGATTTGCTTTCCGATGAATTCCAATGCCTGTTTGGTTTGGTCACTCATAGTATCCTCTATTGTGCCGCCACGTGGTCACACGATCTGTTAGAAAACGCAATCCTTCGCTACGCTCAGGACAGGCTCGGCTGCGGACTGAGCGTGTCTTGTGCTCGGAGCGCATATCCTAGCAGAAACTGTTCAACGGCCATGCGTTTTTTATTCGCGGGTTGCACTTCCAGCACCTCGATCCTGCCCTCACCCGTCTCCACCCAAAAGGATTTCGGACCCACGGCCAGGATGGTGCCGGGTCGTTGCCCGCCGCCGGCCGGGCCGCCTTGTGCATCGACACGGCCTTTGCAGATGATCAGGCGATGTTTCCTTCCCTCCGCTCCGCTCCGCTCAGGACAGGCATGATGAAAGGTGTAGGACCCGGGCCACGGCGAGAGGCCCCGGATCCGGTTGGCGATTTCCGTGGCCGATTGCGTCCAATCGATCACGCCGTCTTCTTTTTTCAGTAACGGGGCTATCGTGGCCAAGCTATGATCCTGCGCGCGAGGGAAGACCGTTTGCGCTGCCAGGCGCGTCAGCGTCTCCACCAGGAGCGCGCCGCCGGCCTGCGCCATCCGGGCGCCCAATTCCAAGGCGGTATCATCGGGTTCGATCAGGACGTGTTGCTGAAGCAACACGTCTCCCGTATCCATGCCTTCATCCATCAACATCGTGGTGATCCCGGTTTCCGTATCCCCATGAATGAGCGCCCACTGGATCGGGGCGGCGCCCCGGTACGCGGGTAACAGGGACCCATGCACGTTGACGCACCCCATGGGCGGGAGATCCAGTATGGTCTTGGGCAGGATCCGGCCGAAAGCCGTTACGGCGATGACGTCCGGTTTCCACTCGGCGAGTTGTTGCAGGAATTCCGGGCTTTTGATCTTGTCGGGTTGCCGCACGGGTAATCCCTTGGACAACGCCAGTTCTTTGACCGGGCACGCTACTACTGCTTGGCCTCTTCCCTTGGGGCGGTCGGGCTGCGTGACCACGCCAACCACCTCATGATCCGAGTCGGCCAGGGCTTCCAGAGACGGCACCGCAAACGCGGGGGTTCCCATGAATACGACACGCATGCCGGTTCCTTATCATCCTCCCTGCCTTCGCGCAACTTCCTGGTGTTCCTCGATCCACATGAACTGATGCGCCCGGCTTGTGAGGAGCAGACAGCAAGATGCCTTGCCATGTCCTAGTATTAATTACGTAACTCTCATTGACACAATCGAAAGCCCTGCCCTATGCTACAAACCAAGTGATGCCTTCTGGCACGATTCGAATTCATCGTAGGAACTTTTCACGAGGGAACGACGGCATGGGCGGTCATAGTCATTGGTCCACAATCAAACGGCATAAAGCCGGGGTGGACGCCAAACGCGGAAAAGTCTTCACCAAATTGATTCGCGACCTGACCATCGCGGCCCGCGGAGGCGGCGATCCCGACGCGAACCCGAGCCTGCGGACCTGTATCGCCAAGGCCAAGGAATCCAATATGCCGGCCGATACCATCAAACGCGCCATCCAGCGTGGCACGGGGGAACTGCCGGGCGCCAGTTATGAGGAGTTCACGCTCGAAGGCTACGGGCCCGGTGGCACCGCTATCCTCATCGAGGTCATGACGGATAATCGCAACCGCACGGTGTCGGAAATTCGCAGCATGCTGGGGAAGAATCACGGGACCATGGCCGAAGCCGGGGCGGTGGCGTGGCAGTTCCACCAGAAAGGGCTCCTGGTCGCGGACGGGCCGTCGCTCGATGAAGATCAGCTCTTGAACGTCGTCCTGGACGCCGGCGCGAAGGACGTGAAACAGACCGGCGCCGGCTTTGAAATCACCACGGAGATCGCCGCGTTCGAAGCGGTCAAGGCGGCCTTGCAGGAGGCCGGCATTCAGACTTCGCTGGCTGAACTCACCTATCTCTCGCAGAACCAGATCCGGCTCGAGGAAAAACCGGCCGAGCAGATGTTGAAATTGATGGAAATCCTGGACGACCATGACGACGTCCAAAAAGTGCATGCCAACTTCGACATTTCGGATGAGGTCATGGAAAAAGTCGCGGCCTCCGGCTGACGTGCGCCCACCCCTCTCACGTGGCCTCGCTACATGATTGCCAACCTCACGGGAATCCTGGCGGCGAAAGACCCGGCTCGGGTCGTGATCGACGTCAACGGCGTGGGCTATGAAGTGCTCATCCCGCTCAGCACGTATTTCGCCCTCCCCGACCTGCATGCGTCCCTGACGCTGCACGTCTTCACGCACCTGCGGGATGACGCCATTCAATTGTTCGGGTTCCTGACGCCTGCCGAGAAAACGGCCTTTACCCTGCTGACCAAGATTTCCGGCGTGGGCGGGAAACTGGCCCTGAGCGTGTTGTCCGCCTTGAAGATTGACGACCTGCGGGCAGCCGTGCTTGCCGGTGACGTGGATAAGCTCGCATCCGTTCCGGGCATCGGGAAGAAATCCGCGGGCCGCATTGCCTTGGAACTGAAGGACTCCATCGCCTGTCTCGGGGATGACACGCCGGAGATGCCTGACTCGCCGGCTTCGGTGGACGCGCCGATGGACGATGCCCTGTCCGCGCTCGTCAACCTGGGATACCGGCATCGCGACGTCAAAAACGCCCTCGACCGGGTGAGCCGAATGAACCCTGCCCCCACGTCGCTCGACGAATTGATCCGGGAAGGCTTGAAACTACTCTCGAAAGGCTAGCCGGCTGCTTGCAGGAAGGTCTTGTTCCTCCCACTCAGACTAACCCCTCTGTCATCCTCGACATCCTTAATCGAGGATCCAGCGTCTTTGCTTTTTAATTCATTTGTGAAGAAACGACACTGGATTCCCGATTACTAACGTCGGGAATGACAAATTTGAGGGGAGAGGAGTTCGGCCATCCCCCTGAGAAGGGGGATTGAGGGGGTTGTCCCTCACACTCAGAAGCCCCACTGCACCTGGAGCCGGACCCCCTGGTTCACCGGCTGCGGGCCGACTGGCTCTTGCCGCGTGCCTTCCAGGTTCAGGGTTAGCCCGGTCACGCTGGCCCATCGCGTGCCCACCTGGTACGTGCGATCGGCTCCATCCGCTAAGATAGTCCCGGCATACGGCGTCAGCAGCCCGGCATCGAACGCCGCGAATCCATAACCCATCTCCGCGTTCACTCGTCCGGCCTGCCTCGCGCCAGCCCCCAATCCCGTGGCCGTCTGTTGGGACCACAGGGCGTCGACCCCACTGGCCGCCACGCCCCACGTCGGGGAGAGCGTCAGCGATAAGCCATGACCGCCCACGCCAGGGGCTAGGCGCACCGTCCCACTGGCTCCCCATTCGTCGTAGTCATCGTCCTCATGGGCCACCAAGCCACGGATCGAGGCCTCCACGGTCAACCCGAGTCGAGGATCGGCATAGTGCACACGGCCGCCCACTTCGAGGCCAAAGCCCGTCTCGGCATCGCCCCAGTCGTGTCGGACTCCTACTTCCATCGTCGGGGTGAGGCTTCGGCCATCCGCCCACGTGATACCCTGTGAGCCTTCCAGGACCACCCGCACCCGATGGGCATCGGCATCCGCCGCGTCCATGCCCTGCACGGCATCCGAACTCGTATTCGTGAACATGGCATCGGTCCTGGTGGCCAGTTGGAAGGTACCAGACGACAGCACTACGCCTCGTCCCCCGACAGCCCCCATCATGAACTGCGTATCGGTTTCGTAGCGGCCGCCGTTGTCCTGCACCAACTCCGTTTCGCCCCAGCCATAGCCTATTGAGCCCCAAATATCGAGCCGATCGGTCACGGCATAGCGCACATACGGATGCAGACTCGTGAGGCTGTTTTCCAAGTCGCCCGTGTCTTCCTTGCCCCCGTAGGTGCCATCCCCACGGGTATGCGCCACGGCCAGTCCTACGAGGAGCCGATCCCAGGTGCCATCCACGCCGACCGTGCCCGTGAACACGTCGCCGTCCAAGTCCAGGTCGCCATCCTGCCCGTTGAACGTAGTGCCCGCGAACCGACCCCACGCCGTCAGGTGCGGAGAGGAGGAGTCACCGCCCCCCGCACCCATATTCAGGCGGAACGAACTCCCTAAGAGGAGTTGTCGGAGATCGACGGTGGGAGCCTGTCCTGACTGAACCCCAAAGAGATTCGCGAACCCTGCCATGGTCTCCGATTGCCCGAGCTTCTGCCCGCCGATGGTCAGGTGAGTCTCGCCTTGATCGGTGCGTAAGCGTGTGCTGATGGCGTCCGTGACGTGGGTGCCCACGGTACGGCCGAAGCGGGCGAGCCAGGCTTTCGGGAGGGGATCGTCGTTAGTGATCGTACCTGTAGCAGTAGGCGTCTTGATGTAAATGGGGTGCCGATTGCCAGAAAACAGTCCTAGCTCATAGGCTTCGGTGATTTCCATGACCACGGTCTTGCCGCTATTGTTGATCGCATCATCTATGATCTTCACGCCGACGACCTTGCTGGTTTCTCTTGGCCCGAACAACATCGGTACATCGCCGCTCGCATGGAAATTGATACCCGCACGTGCCGACCCAGCATCGGTGGTACGTACCACCACTTTATGCACTTTTCCGCTTGACCTCGATAGCGTAACGGTGAAGTGCAGCACCCCGCGTTCCTCATCAGCGGTCGCGTCCGCGATGGATACCGATAACTCAGGCTCTTGTGGTACCAACTCGATTGTGGCGGTTTCGTTCAACGGTCGTCCGTCTGTCGCACAGATGGCTCCGCTCCTGATTCCGCTTTCGGAGCAGGTACGGTTGCCGGCAAGCGTCAGGGTGACGGTCCCATTAGGCTCATTCGGCTTGACTTCGAGCTTCCACTCCGCCGTCACGGACTTGGTCCCACCGTAAACCTCCATCTTTTCCTTTCGGAACCGCTTTGCACTGACGATCACTCCGCCAGCCACCTCGAAGGCATCCTCTTTCATGGTGCGCCACGGCATCCACATTTTTTCGCTTAATGTGAGTCTAGCCGTGTATCGCATCTCGCCTTCAGCATCGATGATTTGGCCGGTTTGACGAAGGGATGCGGTCAGTGGGACGAACTCCACGAGGGCATCGCCCGACGGAAAGGCAACGCTGGTTAGCTCATTCTCAAACCCTGTATCGTCGGTAAACCGCACCCGAACCTTGATCTTCTTGCCATCATCGTCTGCACTTAGCGTGTACGTGCTCGATGTGGCGCCAGTGATGTCGATTTCCTCGGAGCCGTCCACCCTGATCCACTGGTATTCGTAGCTAACCCCAGTCAGACCGTTAAGGTCGACAATATCGCTTGTCAAAGCGGTCAGTCTGTGACCTACCACGTCACCGATCGTCGGTGCCCCGGTAGACGGGATGTCAACCGCGCCACTAATTGCAAACCCGAAGGAATTCGCCCAGTCCGTCCAATCCCTACCGTTCGTGCTAAATCTTGAACTATTGGCAATGCTCCAATCATCCTCGGTTCCAGTTTCTCCATCAGAACCTGCCCTGAGCCTTAGGGAAGAAGTGCTGCTGTGCACCCGAATAAAGTATGTGCCTGCGGCAAGCACCGCCCTGTTGTTTGCTGTAAAGGTGTTCGATCCGGTCGATAGTGAGCCTGAAAGGGTAAAAGCGGTCACGCGACCCCCAGGCCTTGAGCTATCGTTAGAGTGTGGGCGGTGGAGGGAGACCTCAACGTTCGCCCCGCTGGGCACCGAGTTGAACGCAAGTATTACCGAGGCAACCCTGACATTCTCATCACTATTGATCGTAAAAGACTGAGTGAAGTATTGGCGGCCAAAGAAAGAGATAAAACTCCCAGTAGAAATATTGCTGACTAAGGTTGTATATTCTTGTGCGTGAGCAGGCTCCCCCAGAAACACGAACACGGCCGTCAGCGTGAGCAGAATCAGTAGGGATGCGGTGAGAAAGCGAAACATGGCGGGAAGGTGTGCCTCGGCAACAGATGGGGCTAGGTCTTCTCTCTCTCTCTCTCTCTCTCTCGCTCTCTCTCTCTTCACGAAACGTGCCAGCATGGCGACCCTCCCCTCCGTTGGCCTCAGGGATCCGCTGAGGAAACTCCCGCGACATATTAGACTGCAGAGTCAGACTCGGTGATGGGGAATGTATTATAATTTGATCTATAAGTCAAGAACGTGGGAGCTTCTCCTGTTCACCTGACATGAGGCCGGAGGGCATTATGGTAGGGTTCCCCGGAAAAATCAGTATGCTTTCTATGATGACGATCCCATGCTTAAGTTCCTCAGGACGCCACACCGCCACCAGATCGGCGTCATGTTCAAGGGAGCCGTCCCATGATTCGTCCGGATTCAGGCTGACGGCTTGACGCCATTCAACAAGTTGCGCGGTGACGGCTTTGGTTGGTTTGATTCAGCAGGAAAAAGACACTGGATTCTCGCGTTCGCAAGAATGACAGAAGGAAAAAGAAGGAAAAGCAAAGACGCTGGATTCTCGATAAAAGCTGTCGGAAATGACGGTAAATCGTGTAAGGGGAACAGAGAGGCTTACAGCGTTTCCCGGATTTTGGCTCCGTGATAGCCGTTTCGCACGACTCGATGGAAAAATCTGAGCACGTCCACCAAGTCAAACCAGAATCCGCAATTGAGGCACTTGGCGTAGAGGTGTTTGGTCATCGTGGTGTAATGCCGTTCCACCATCATCAGCCCCTGACATCTGAGACATTGCATGATCCGTTTCCATCGGGTGTTCCTGCCGTGGTTCACCCATTGCCCTTTCGTCCGGTCAGGTCGCGGCCGGCTCCTTGCCCCCCGCTTTCGCAGGGGCAAGCCTAGCTCTGTTCCCTGAATTTTAACCCATGGTGCAGGAAAATCGATACACTATTTTCCGCGTTATTGACAACCGCCAAGCCGGGTTCTTCGCCCCGGTCCGGTGCGACGATCAGCGTCGTCAGGGCAAACGGTCCCCGGGGCGTGCGATAGTGCCGCGGGGGATAGTGAAAGGTGCCGTCGCCGTTGCCGAACAACACCGAGATGCTGCCCGATTGAATGTTCAC
Source organism: Nitrospirales bacterium (assembly GCA_022828225.1). GTDB lineage: Bacteria > Nitrospirota > Nitrospiria > Nitrospirales > UBA8639 > Bin75. The sequence goes on from JAJEJG010000008.1 coordinate 74,857, forward strand.
GACCGCGGCATCGGGCATATCGTCTCCGTTGAAATCCTGGGCCAAGCCGTCATTGGGCCCGGCGTCACCGCCTGAATCCATGCCCTCCTGAAACGTGCCGTCGCCGTTGCCCAAAAAGACGGTGATCGTGTTCATCTGCCCGTTCACCACCAGGAGGTCCAACACGCCGTCATTGTTGAAGTCGGCGCAGGAGACGGACAAGGGCCGCTTGCCCGTCCGGTAATCCGTGGGCAGAAGAAAGGTGCCGTCGCCCTGGCCCAACCAGATCGAAACGGCACTGCTCATGGGCCCGCCGTTGGTGACTGCCATATCCACGTGCCCATCCTGGTTGAAATCCGCGGTGGTCACCGAGGTGGGGGTATCCCCATATTCATACAACGGCCCGATCCGGAACTTCCCGTTCCCGTTTCCGAACAGCAGTTGCAGCTTGTCGTTGCGAAGGGCCGCCACCAAATCCACCTGTCCGTCGCTGTTGAAATCCCCACTGGCAATGGAGACCGGCGTCCGGTTGACAGGATACAGTCCGTCTTTCTCGAACGTCCCACCGCCCCGACCCGTGAAAATCGCAACCTGGTTGCTCCCGGAACAGGCGATCGCCAGATCCTCATGACCGTCACCGTTCAAATCCAGGACCTCCAGGTTCCGTGGTTCCTTGCACACCCGAATAGACACTTGCGCCTGGAAGCTCCCGTCCCCGTTCCCCAGCAGGAGGGACAGGTTATTCGCCGAGATGTTGCTGGTCAGCAGGTCCGAAAATCCATCCTCATTGAAGTCCCCGGCTCTTACGGCGGTCGGGTTTTTCCCGACGTCATAACTGGCAAAGAGATAGAGCAGGTCCGGGGGCACGTAGGGATCCTTGGGCGAGCACCCGGGCAGAAACAGTATTCCACACAACGTGAGAAACCGGAGTATGTTGCCTGCCACCAGGCGGGGAACAGCCATTTCAGCACCCCTTCTCGGAACGCTTCTCTCCCGGAGCATGCGTCCGGGATGGTCAGCACATCCGCACGGAAGAGATCAGTATATGAGCTTTGGCCAGGCTACACAATGGGTTATTCCTGAATCACCGGAAGGCTCGATTCACGATTTTTCCTCGCGGCCCACGGGATTTCCACGGGATTTTCCCTGAATCCCGCAATTTTCCGGTCAAACGACTGGAAGAGTTTTACAAGAATGTGCTATAGATTTCCTCTTTGGAAGGAGGAGGACTCTCATGTCGGAAACAAACTCAGGTAAAGTCAAAATCGAACTCACCATGTATGGAGTCGCCGAGATCCTGAAATGGTGCGTGGACAAAAATAACGGCCGGATCCCGAATGTGGATACCGAAGGCTTCAAGGACATGCAGGCCGCGATCGCCGACAAACCGGAAAAAGGGGATTATTTCACCTTTGACAAATTCTGGAAGATGTCGAAGGTCTTCGAGTTCACGAAGGACGAAGTCGCCACCATCGACCGCTGCCTGTACGACATTCCCAACTTCGAAGGCAAACAACTCCCTCAAATCCGCTACAAATTCTGGCCCGCCCAAGCCGACTGAGCCTCATCATCCTTTGGATTGACGGGATTCGTCACGATTGCATTGATCTCGAGATCGCTGGGAACAACGATCGTTGTTCCCTACTGATCGCGTCTTCCCTCATTCCGTGGCTCGCAGCCGGCTCAGCCGTCCCCTCCAACCGAGAATGCGTTCGTCGGCGGTGACGAGCCGGTGGCCTGCAAGCGCGGTTGCGACGATCAGGCGGTCGGCCGGGTCGGCATGAAAATCGCCAAGGCTGGTCGCCCGGATTCCGATCTCTCCGTCGACGGCGATTTCGATCAGACCCTGTTCCAATTGCTCCCGACGCCACAGGCCGACGTCTTCGGGGAAACTGATCCGTCCCCTGTCCTTGAGCATCGCCAGTTCCCAGAACGAGATCGCAGACACGCCGACTTCACCGGATTGCCAAGCCCGGTCGATCTCGCGTCGGGCCTTGGTTCCCAATCGCGCCTCACCCGTTCTCAGCCACAGCAAGACGTGGGTATCGAGGAGCATCACCTGTTACCATCCCGGGTCGCGCCGGTGTTGGCTTCCCACTCCACGTCCAAAGGCTCGATAATGTCGCCAAGGATCTTGATGCGTCCCTTGTCGATGCCAAACAGACTCTTCGGCTTCTCCCGGTAGGGCACCAGCCGCGAAACAGGCTGGCCGTTCTTGGTGATGACAATCTCTTTGCCGCTGTCAGCCACCTCGTCCATCAGCTTCAGACACTTCGCCTTGAACTCGGACGCCTTGACCGTGCGGGCACCAGCGACTCTATCGTTACTCATCTCCGCAAACCCTTTCCTTTTCGTTGGTCATATCGTTATATTACTATAGTCATGACCATAGTTACAACACGGTCTTTTTATAGTTATCTTATTTATCGTCCGCTTCGAAGATGAGTGATGGAGCCACCCCGCTCGCGAGACGTCATGAAGGATGCCAATAATCTATCCGCTGCCTTGCAGGATATCGAACGGGGAGAAATCATCGGTCAAGATGAGACCGGGGTTCCAGGCCGGGGCTCTGGCGGCATTCAAGAAGGGCAGGACTTCGGGCGGCATTTTGCCTTGGTTTAGCAGGGGAATCGTCGCCAGGGAATTGCGCCTGCCGGGCACCAAGACCGAGATGGTTGGGAAGGCCCCTGTACTCGCATGACCCGCAGCCCGATGTTCAATGCGAACCTCGGACGACACCGACCAGTTCATAACCTTACATCGGGAAATCGCAAAGTGATCTTATGAGCGAACCTGACGGACACTACCGTCATGATCAAAGAATGTACGGTCCCACCTCCAGCACTGCGCCCTATTCGGGCGTCAGATCCACCGTCGATTCCATGATACGGTGAAGCAAAAGACAGATGGCTCTGGTAGCGAGGCTCGTCACAATGAACTCTTAGGCTATATCGCACTACAGCCCTGCAGGAGGATACTTCCACGAAGCAGTTCGGTCGTGGCGTTCCAAAAACGTACTGATATCGTCGATATCGAGAAAGGCAATCAATGCCTGCGGTTGACCATGCGTGTGGAAGATCTGCCTGACATGCTCGGAATCTCTGGGCCAGTATGCGTTGCTCCCACCGTACTGACCATTGTTGGCCACAATTACCAATTGGAACATGTGGTAGTGAAGAGCTAGGGCCATCTGGTCGAACGTCTTTACGTCCTTGTTGAGCGCCGGGATTGCGAAGACATCTGACAGGCCCCTAAGATCTGCGGCCAATCCGAGGTCCGTCGCGTCGTAACACACGGCCGCCGTCAGCCAGACTGGCTTGGCGCTTGGCTCGTCCGACCACGGATAGCCTACCAACCACTGACATGGTCGAAAACCCTGGAGACGGGGCACACCGCCGTTAAAAACCTGTTCATCTGGTGCGAGATTCGCCTTTCCCTGACGACAAATTCTGACCTGCAGCCCGTACGCGTTGGACCACTCCGGAATGATCCACAAGGCCGAATTAACAAGAGGCTGACCGACCAATAACCGTTCGTACGTCAACCCGGTCAGGATCATAGCCCTGTGAGCCCGCGCAAAAGGGACCAGATGAGTACGAACGTCGCTCGGATGGACGGCCAGTTCCGGAAGAATCAGCCAATCGAGGTGCCCATTGCCCGTATGCGTCTCTCTCAACACCAGCATGCGGTCCACAGCAGCAAGAGCCGCCGATAGATGGTTGCGGTGCCTTTTTCGAATAGTGGGATCGTCAAGCGCTAGATCGGGTTTCTTGAAGTCGTCGCCCCCCGGAATGACTGTCTGGACCACACAGGCGCGTAAAGTTCGAGTGTCTTGCATGGTGGTCGGGCGCTCCAGTATCATAGGCAGCATCAGCGTCCCGGTGGCCTTTCCCAAATATTTCTCGAGTTCTTTGATCCTCTTTGTGATTTGTGTGATCACACCGTCAAGGCCATGTTCGATCGACTCAAATCCTTCGGAAACGCGGCACCCTGGCCAACGAAGGAGGGACAATAGAAATCGCTCCATCCAATCGGTGATGGGTAGCCAATCATCTCCGAAGGCCTGCTGACCACTGAAGAGACCGTACAGCCTTTGGTACCAATGGCTCTCGGCTTGGCGATAGACCGACTCATTCTCTTTCCAGTGCAACGGGCGTATTGGACGGGTGAAATCTAGATGCCCAGACAAGATAAACCGCAACAAATATCCGAGATGGAATCGCCACTGTTCGGTTTCTGCACACCACCTTGGAGGCTCATATAAAAAAACCAAGGGGGCGCCCCGACTGGCCAGGATCCTCACCTCCTCTACATCAGCAATCCCATTGCGATCCACCAACTTCAGGTGTACTTGCACTGGCATTATTGCGCGTAGCGGATGTTCCTGTTGCCGCCACTCCTTCAAGAAAGCATTCCCAAAACGCAGTAGAGACAGTTCGTTCCGGAGGCAACTGTTCGGATGGTCACGTAAGACTATTTTTTCAAGAGTCTCCGACTCACCGGTCGGACTCCGTGCGACGCGGGACAAATCCCCAAGGAGATTTGCTGGAAGGTCGTCGAAGAGGAGTTCATCGGTATTGGTTAGCTCCATGAAAAATGAAGGGTCCCTACGTGCGATCTGCCGCTCGCGCAAGGTATTGAGACTCGACCGTGTAAGCTCAATGGCTCTCTGGCGATCGACAAATGCACGCCTAGCAAGAATCGCGAGTATCGAAAATTCTGTACTGTCGAGCCAGTCACTCTCGCCACGGAGGAACCGAATCAGTTCCCGGTAATGGCGCATTTCTGAACCAGATCCCGTGCGTACGATTGGTGCGCTAGAGGGAGCAAAGGCAGCCAAAAACAGTAACGCCTGTTGGCGCAGGTACCAAGGAATTGTCCGCCCCGGCAAGGCTACCAGACGAGATGCTTCCTCGCGAAGGGCTTCACGATAGGATTGCAGATCAATGCCAAATGGCAGCAATTCACCGTCTGCCACTAGCCCCGTCTCGGTTGCTCCGGCTCTCAGGATCTCCGAAAGGCAATACCAAGCGACCCTTCTGGGCGCCTTGCGCCGTCCGCCCTTCTCCGTGAAGGGTCGAAGCAGGCCAGAGATCTAGACCGATTCGCAACAGTCTAACGTTCGACGGGTCCTCCATCCAGCGCTGGATCAAGCCGAGCGCGAAAGCTTGGGCATCCTCATCCAAATCTTGTCGAGTCCGCGCCGGGCGCCCGAGTCCAACCGTTTTGTTTGCCACTCCGTCTGTATCGGCCGCATCCGCAAGCAAAGGCCTAATAGACCGGAAAGTCGTCCGAAAACGGGCCGCCGCGAATCTAGCCACCGTCTCGTCACGTACGTCGGAAACCGGGGATAGTTGCCAACCGCTATCGTCCGCCATACTGAGCGCCTCTTGAGAGCGCATCAGACCCTGAATCGCATCAAGAATATCTTCGCCACCGAGTGCATCGAACCCTCCAGAGACCGCGGTCTGGATTCGACGCATTCTCGCGCTTTGACGAACCAACGGGCGCTCATCGCCGCCAAAGACCGTGATCTTGGTCTTCTCAGCAGACAACGTAAGGCAAGTGGACTCCTCGTTGAGGATCTCATCCAACCAAGCGCAGACCTCATTTTTGACATGTTCGGCTGTAGCCTCTGCTGGTGCCCCAACAACAACCGTAAGGCGTAGGTCATCGACGTACCGGCATGCGTCAGCCAACTTAATCTCCGGTCGGATTTCGGTTCCAATGGCCTGTTGCAAACGGGCATCGAAAGACAGCAGGAAGACGTTCGCAAAGAATCCTGAAGCGACAAGTCCCTGTGGCAGAGCAACTCGTTTGAAGTCGCTAAGTTCGGCTTGCTTTGCATAGATCCCAACCTCCTGTACGTCACGCGAATCCCAAGTCCAATCCAGCACGGATGTCGCAAGATCGAAGAAGTCTGAATCATCCCCTTCTCGATGGATACGTCTCATTGCTGAGGCAAGGAAATTCGGACGGACACGGTCGTAAAACTGACGGAAATCCGAATGGACCACGAACACCCGATTCCCGTTCGCGTTGAAGTTAGCCTCGGCTGCTACTTCGGGGCGCGCAAGAAATGTCCGGTAGTCCTGAAAGTATGACCGGTACAGTTTGGCGGATCCCCACCGGTGGTGCAGCTCACCCTCGTTAGCGTCGCAGAACAGGCGATTGCCGTATGACACGACCCGCTTTCGAGATTGTTCGTGGCCTATCGGGCTCCGGGGATCCCCTTGAGAGGATTCAACGCGATCAGCCAAGCACAGCATGAGCGCCGTGGCGACCACTTGGTCGGCGAGATCGACATGGGCCAACGGCCGAAGTCGCCCCGCAGTCGAACTTTTTTCAACAGGCTCCCAGGCACCGGATGCAGAGCGGACGCTCCAGCGCTGGCTCTTTGGCGCCGGGATGATACGAAGGGGACTGTTCTGCCAACTTTCTGGCGACTGCAAACGCTCACGAAGTTCACCAAGAAACTGTGGAAGGTTCACTGCGGCGCGGTCGAGCGCAAGTGTGTCCGAGAACCAATTGTGGTAACGAATGTAAGCGGCAGTCTTCTTCCAAGCTTGGACAAGAACATACTCCTCGCAGAGTAGATCCCGCCGGGGGCAGAGCGTCACCGGAATCATGATGGAGCCCCTGGATGCAGTTGGGTGTGAGACATTGACCTCTCAGCGGGAAACCAGATCAACAGTTTTGCGTGCGCACCAGCGCCGCACCGACGCGCCGAATATAGTCCCGTCTCACCGGCTATATGATCGACAGTATCTATAGGCACGAGGATGACCGTCCTTCGCGCGCCCGGACGACAGCCGGGCACCGTTCACTCACAATGAGGGAAGCGCCGTATCTCCTATTCTGGCGGTCCGAGGCGTCATCAAGGAAGGCCTTGAGGGCACCCGTCCCGGAATCGAGGAACTCATCCCATTTCTGGACATATTCCTCGTAGCGCTCGGCAAAGCCTGGAAAACAACCGTGCAAAATTTTCAGCATGTCGTCACCATTGCAGGACAACTGCCGCACCTCGGGCATCTTTTCGATGTGTTGCCCCGCATAGTACAGCGCCTCTTCGATCAGAAATCTGCCTTCTGGGGCTCTACCATGAGTTCCATGGGCGTCATGTCTTCGAAGCTCTTCAGAATTCCGGTCGTCGCAGTCTCCAGCAAGTTGGTCTCATCAAGACTTATCATGATTGCCGGTGCTCCCGCCACGACAAAAAAACGCCACGCCGCCCGATGAACTATGATCGTAGAGCGTGCGCTATCAATCCGGCGCGCCATGGCACGTTTCGCCAGCCACTCTCCCCGCCTCCTTCTTTTTCATAAGAGAACGAGAACAAGGGGGACATCACAATCTTGCACAAAAGGAGACATTTCAAAATTGCGTTGACAGACGTCGTGCGGGGTCTTGACGCAACTCTTGAACCGTTTTAAGCTTAGTCGGGCTTAGCTCTATGAGGATCCAATGAAAGTGAACATGCACGAGGCCAAATCTCAGCTTTCGAAGTTGGGCAAACTGGCGTGGGAAGGTGAAGAGATCGTGATTGCCAAGGCTGGCGAACCTTACCTGCGGTTAGAGCCGTACAGAAAACCGAAGGGCAAGCGCAAGCTTGGAGCGTTGAAGGGGCAGATCTGGATTGCTCCGGACTTTGACGAGACACCCAAGGACATTATCGATTCGTTTTGGAATTCGAAGATATTCCCGGATGAAGAGGAATAGTGGCACGCTTACTACTGGATACCCATGTCCTCCTGTGGTCGCTCACTGAACCGCAGAGGTTAAGCAAGCGTGCTCGTGAAGTCGTCGAAGACCCTCGAAGCGAAGTCTTCGTCAGTTCTGTCAGCAGCTGGGAGATCGTCGCCAAACACGCGTTGGGGAAGTTGCAAGCTCCGGAGAACCTGGAAGCGAGTATCAAGAAACAGGGCTTCACGCCACTCTCTCTCACGTTTGGTCACGCGGAACAGGCGGGTGCTCTTCCGCCGCACCACGGCGACCCGTTCGACCGGATGCTGGTCGCCCAAGCCCAAATCGAAGGACTCATCGTTGTCACCAGAGACCGCCATATCTCCCGCTACGACGTGCCCACGATGGCGGCGTAGACGAACGTCCACCCCTACGCGACCAAGTCCGATGACGTATCCGGCACGTGTTCCATGTCTACCCGACGGTGCCGTCACCATACTATGAAAGCGGGGCAGGAGCATGACGGGAGAGCAACGCGGCGCAATCACTTTGTACTCGTCGCTCTCATCGGATCAGCCACACAAGTGAAAGGTCCATCGCAACCACGCTCCGTTCTCATTCCTCTCGCGCAACGCTCCATGCTGATGGACAATGAGAGAAGGGAGTTCTTGCCATTGTGACACGACATCGCCCCCGGCATCACAGCGGCCCGTCAGGCTTCCGCACGGTCGAGGAGCGTAGCCAGGACTTGGCTCAGATTGATCTCAACGCCGAGTTTCAATACACCATCGACTTAATTGAGCAAGGCTGTCCGTGCCTATTTCTGACCGGTAAGGCCGGAACGGGAAAATCGACCCTGTTGCACCACATACACAAGACGACCACCAAGGCCACGGCTGTCCTGGCTCCGACCGGTGTGGCCGCCCTCAACGTTGGCGGCCAGACGATCCATTCCTTTTTTCAGTTTCCGCCTACGCCGATTGATCCGAACAATATTCGTAAACACCGGAATGCAAAACTGCTGCAAAAATTGGAGACCCTGATCATCGACGAGGTGTCCATGGGCCGGGCCGACGTGATGGATGGAATTGATAAGGCCCTGCGTCTCCACCGGGACGACAGTGATACGCCGTTTGGTGGGGTTCAGGTTATCTTGTGTGGCGACCTCTTCCAACTCCCGCCCATCGTCAGAGATGGAGAGATGAAAACCTTCTTTGACGAGGAGTACGGGGGGCCTTACTTCTTTTATGCCAAGGTTTTTGCAGAGTTGGAGCCCTATTCGGTCGAACTCACGACCGTCTACCGCCAACACGACGAGGATTTCATTTACGTGCTGAATAAAATTCGCGAAAACAACGTCGATGCCGAACTGTTCGCGATGCTAAACACCAGGGTGCAACGCGACAAAGAACCGTCACAAGACGAATCTTTCATTACGCTGACTGCCACCAACCAGGCCGCATTTCTGAAGAATCAAGCCTGTTTGGATCGCCTGCCGAAGCGGGCGTACACCTACCCGGCAGAGGTCAGCGGGCAGTTTGAGGAATCCATCTTTCCGACCGAAGAACTGCTGGAGCTGAAACCCGATGCCCAGGTCATGCTGATCAGAAATGATCCGTACAAACGCTGGGTCAACGGCAGCATCGGGCGGATCAGTACATTGACTGATGAAAAAATCTGCGTTGAGATTGGCGGGACGTCCTACGAGGTGACACCGGAAACCTGGCAAAATATCCGATACCGCTACAATCGGGAGACGAACCAGATTGAAAAAGAGGAAGTTGGCAGCTTTACCCAGTACCCGCTTCGGTTAGCCTGGGCCATCACCATTCACAAAAGCCAGGGCCAAACCTTTGACAAGGTCATGATTGATCTGGGACGCGGCGCGTTCGCGCATGGGCAGACGTATGTGGCGCTCAGTCGCTGTACGTCATTAGAAGGGCTCACCTTCAGTCGCCCGTTAACGCACAGGGATATTCTGTGTGATGAACGGGTGTACGATTGCACCCGGGTGTTTCCTCCGGCTCCCAGGCCGGGCTAACGGCCACATATTTTTGCTCCCTCGCCATGGCCTGGTAGAGTGCTACCCGCTGCCTTGCAGGATGTCGAAGGGGGAGAAGTCGTCGGTCAGGATGAGGCCGGGGTTCCAGTCCGGGCCTCTGGCGGCATTCAGGAAGGGGATGACTTCAGGCGGCATTTTGCCTTGATTCAGCAGGATCATCGTCGCCAGGCCAAACTCGTCGGAGTCCATGTGCAACGGACGGGGACCGGCGAAGAAGATCAGGTTGACCGAGCCTGGTTTGGTACGCAACCAGGTCGGGGCGGGGATACTGTACGTTTCCACGTGCGGGAACGAGGTTTTCATCGTGGAGACCACGGCCTCGGCCCTGATCCGGTCCAGATCCGAATCCGAGGACGCCAGGTTCACCGCTACCACGCCGTCCGGGTTCAGGTGTGCCCGTAATTCCGTAAAAAATTCCGTCGTCGTCAGGTGAAACGGGATTTGGTGCCGGGCAAAGACGTCCACCCAGACGACGTCGTATTGCGTGGCCTTCCGTGCCAAAAAGACGCGCGCGTCCTGGACGTGCACGTGGTGGTTGGCGGGCGTCTGATATTCAAAAAATTGCTCGGCCGCTTCGACGACGGACGGATCCATTTCGACCACGTCCACTTCCAATTCCGGCCAATGCCGCTCCAGCCATTTGGCAATGGACCCGCCGCCCTGCCCCAGAATCAGTCCCCGTTGCGGCTCGGGATGTAACGCCAGGGCCGCCATCATCATTTGACTGTACGGCAGCGCCAATCTTACCGGATCGGGCTGCCACATGATCGCGTGGAAGGTATTGTCGAGCACGAGAAGTCGCAGGCCTTTCTCGTCGCGGACCTGCACCTGCTGATATGGGCTGTCTTCCTGGTGGATCACCGGCGGATAGATGAGAACCGGGTGGAAGCTCAGCCAGACCAGCCCGCCCAGTATCCCGGCGACCGGTACCAGCGCCGCTCCTTTGACCCGGCGGCTCCACCACAACCAGCCCAAACCCAGGACCACCAGCACGACGCCCAGGACCGCGACCAGGGTCAAGCTCCCCAACCACGTCAACAGGAAAAACGACGTACCCCAGGTCCCGACCAGGCTGCCGACGGTGGAGATGGCGATCATCGCCCCGGTGTGCCGGCCCAGATGTCCCATATCGGCGATAGCCAACCGCAGAAGCACGGGAAGGACACCGCTTAACCCGAAGGCCGGAACCGCCAGCAGGACGCTGGCCGCCAGACAGGGACCCCATCGCGGGTCCGTGGTCCATTGCGAGACCGTAAACACGATCGGTTGCCCCACCCCGGCCAACAGGAGGGTCCACGCGCCCGAGCCCAACAGCAACCAGGGCAACACCGCGCCGGGCGTACGCCGGTCGGCCAGCCAGCCGCCGGTGGAATAGCCGCTGCTCATGGCCGCAAGGACGACCCCGATCAGCGCCCCCCAGACGAACAACGAAGTGCCGAACACCGGGGCGAGCAGGCGACTGCCCAGAATTTCGAGAGCCATGACCACGGCTCCCGTGGTAAAGGCCGTGCCGAAAAACCACAACCGGCCCCACGGGTCAGGCGATGCGGGAGTTACGTTCTCGTCCATCTAATCTATTATGTAGGGGCGGACCTGCGTGTCCGCCCTCTTGGTTACAGACCCATTCATTCGTCCTCGTTAATACGGTCTTTTCCAAAGACAAAAAGCTCCGAAAGATGCTATAGAAAGGGTCGTTTGAGTGTCAATGAAACAATGCGGCCGTGAGCAATGGAGGATGCATGGCGACCAAGGATTTTATTCTGGATCTGGGGAAATTGATGATCGGCATCGCATGGATCGACGGCCGGCTCGAACAGGACGAAATCAATGCAATGAAGGAACTCCTGTTCATGCTCCCCGACATTTCCGGGGAAGATTGGATGCAACTGGAACTCTACATGACGCACACGGTGAGCGACACCGAACGCCGGGACTTGCTGGACCGCGTCCTGTCCGGCATTCGATCTTCCAGGGACAAACAACTCGTGCTTGAAACCCTGAAGAAACTGGTCGCGGGCGACGGGACTGACCGGGGGGCTGTAGGGGACGCCTCCCGTGGCGTCCCGGAGTCGGCGCTTGTGGAGGACATTCGTCGGGACATCGAAGGACGTAGCACCGGCCTGCTGGGGCACCTTACCGCGCCCTTTCGACAAACCCTGAAACGCAAGTCCGGTCAGGGGGCACGCGAGGACCGGATCGAGGATTTCATCAAGAACACGATTTACTTCCAGTTGACGTCGGAGTTGGAGCAGCAGGGACGTACCCTGTCGTTTCCCGAGACGGAAGCACGGAAAATCTGTTTGGCCGCGGGCCTGATGGCCCACGTGGCATGGGTGGACAACGAGGTGTGTCACCGCGAACGCGAAGCCATGAGTCTCGCCCTCCGGGAACTCTGGAACGTACCCGACGACGAGGCCCGGTTGATTACCGAGATGAGTCACGCCCGGATCATGCAAGGTCTGGATCTCGTCCGGCTCACCAGGGGGTTTTGCGACCACACTACCATCGAGGAGCGAAAAGCCTTTCTGCGGTGCCTGTTCGCCATTGCCAATGCCGCGGAGGCCACCTCGCATGCCGAGATTGAAGCGATTCGCCAGATCGCCAAATCGTTCGAACTGCCGCATCAGGAATTCATCGAGGCGAAATTGACGATCCCGCGCCAAGATCGTGGTGGCCTATAAGAAGACACGACTCCGGTTCGGCTCATCCTCTTCGCTTCCTGGATTCCCCGGTCTCGTTCGTCTAGAATCCCTTTCATGTCTTCGGAACCCCAATCGCCGAACGCCGACGAGCACCGCTCTATCGCCGGAGCCGCCGGTCTCATCGGTACAGCCACCTTGTCCAGCCGTATCCTGGGGCTGGTACGCGATATCCTGCTCGCGCGACTGTTGGGGGCGACGATTGCGGCTGACGCGTTCTTCGTGGCCTATCGCATTCCCAACCTGTTGCGTGAACTTTTGGCCGAGGGCTCCATGTCCTCCGCCTTTATCCCCGTCTTCACCGAATACCACACCCTGCGCAGCAAAAAAGAAACCTGGGAACTGGCCAGCGCCGCGTTTACCACGTTGCTGACCATTGTCACGCTGATCACCCTGCTCGGCGTGATCGCCGCCCCGGGCCTGGTGTGGGTACTGGCGCCCGGGTTTCACGATGACCCCGAACGATTGAGTCTCACGACCATCCTGACCCGGATCATGTTCCCGTATCTGATCTTCATCAGCCTGGCGGCCTTGACCATGGGCATGCTGAATTCCCTGCGCGCCTTTGCCGCCCCGGCTCTGGGTCCGGTGTTTTTCAACGTCTGCATTATCCTCTCGGCGCTCGTTCTCGCCCCGGTATTGGAGGAACCGGCTTTGGGCATCGCCCTCGGGGTTGTGGCGGGCGGGTTGACGCAGTTCATCATGCAACTGCCCGGCATTCAGAAACGCGGCCTGCTCTTCCAGTGGCGATTCAACCCCGGACATGCCGGCGTGCGGAAGATCGGCACCTTGATTATCCCGTCGTTGCTTGGGCTCTCCGTGGTGCAGATCAACATTACCGTGAGCACGATCCTGGCGTCGTATTTCCCCGGCGGGCCCACGTACCTGTTTTACGGCATGCGCTTGATCCAATTCCCTTTGGGGATTTTCGGGGTGGCCCTGGCCACGGCCATTCTGCCCACCCTGTCGGACCAGGCGTCGCGCGGCGCCTTGGATGAACTGCGTGAAACGTTGGGATTCGGCCTTCGCATGATCGGCTTCATGATCCTGCCCGCTATGATCGGGATTATTTTTCTTCGGGGCCCCATCGTGCACCTGTTGTTTGAACACGGCGCCTTTTCCGCGGCCGATACCCAAGCGACCGCCGCGGCCGTGTTGGCCTACGCGGTCGGGCTGTGGGCCTTCGCGGGCATCCGTATCATCGTCACGGCCTTTTACTCGCTCCAGGATACGAAGACCCCGGCTTTGGCCGCCGTGGCCGCCATGCTCATCAATGTCATCCTCGCGTTACTCCTGATGCAGCCTTTGGAACATGCCGGCCTCGCTCTGGCGACAGCGCTCTCGGCCATGGTGAACATCGGCGTGTTGATCGGCATTCTCACGCATCGACTGGGCGGCATTGATTGGCGAGGAATCGGCCGCTCACTCGGCCAAGCCGGGCTCGCGACCATCCCCGTGATTCTGAGCTGTCTCTGGATTGCAGATTTGGCGGTCTGGCATCGAGAGGACGAATGGATCGCCAAGGGCATCATGCTGATGGTCGGCATCGGCTTGAGCGCGACCGGCTACATCGGCATACAGGCCTTGTTTCACTCCAAAGAACTGGAAGTCCTATGGAAGCTGGTTCAACGCCATGTTCCGTTCTTGCGCCTCCAGGCTTAGCCCGGATTACTCACCAGACTCCTGCTACGGGAGCCGGTTCACTCGCTGTGCCGGGGCGTACTCCCGCAAGCCACTTCGACATAGCGGCAACTATGCCTTCAGCGTCTTGCAGTCCGTGCGCACCATCACAACGGTGTCTCGACGCCCTCGCGACGAAGTCTGGCGAGAAATCCGGGCTGACGTCGCAGAGGAGTGCGCACGCATGAAAGCCGTGCTCCAACGGGTCCGCTCGGCTGCCGTCACGGTCGAGGGCGACACCATCGCGTCCATTGCGCAAGGGCTCGTGGTCCTGTTGGGCGTGGCGAAAGACGATTCCGAGGACGACGTCTCCTATATGGCTGACAAGATCCCGCAACTCCGCATCTTCTCCGACGAAGCGGGGAAGATGAACCGGTCGATCACGGACGTGAAAGGGGAACTGCTGATGGTCTCGCAATTTACGTTGTTGGGCGACACCCATCGTGGCCGGCGTCCGGGCTTCGATGCGGCCGCGCCGCCCGACGTGGCGCAGCGACTCTATGAATCCGCGGCGCACGCCATTCGAGAACAGGGCGTTCAGGTGCAAACAGGCAAGTTCGGTGCCAATATGGTCGTGACGTTGGAAAATGACGGCCCGGTGACATTTGTTCTTGACAGCCACCGGAGGCAATCAGGGAAAATAGAGTAGGTGTTGAACGGACCCGGGCACGAACGGGTCAATGGGGGGCAGATGACAACCGCCGTTTCTCAACATCATCCACTCAGGCGACTATTCGGGGCGCTGACGGAACGTAGCTTTACCGAATCACTGGGCTGGCCCGATTTCAACGTCACCGCCTACCTCTCCAACCTGCTCGTCGAATTCTCCCACGTCGACCAACTCCGGCACATCAAGAACCAGCGCGGGCAACCCGTCGAAACGGTGGCAGAACTGTTATACGAATCCGAACTCGCGACGGACTCCCCCGATCCGGACCGGGAACGGACCATTCACCGGCACATCGGCGACTTGACGCTGTTTATCGCGGGGCTGTTTCCGGAATATCTCCGCTATCTCAAAACCGGCGGGCTGATTTACCACAAGGATCATCTCGTGAATTACGTGAAAGCCGGGAAACGCTCATACCGGATTGTCGCCGCCTTCCAACACGACGAACGCAGGGATCCGCCGGTGCTGTTTCAAAAACTCTCCTCGAACTTCGAACTGTGCGTGACCGGGCTGGGCCTCGTACGCCAGGACCTGGACCGCATGCAGCATCCTCCGCATCAACACGCCAAAGACATTTTGTTGCATTAATGCATGATAGCACCGAGTGAGCGCGGGATGGGATCCGTCATCTTTCATTTGGCCTTTCCCGTACACGATCTGGAAGCAGCCAGGGGATTTTACGTCGATGGTTTAGGCTGCACGCTGGGGCGCCAGTCGCCGCACGCCATGCTGCTGAAATTCAAGGACCATCAAATCGTGGCTCAATTGACGACGGAGCCGCTTCCCCGGCAGAAAGGCATCTACCCGCGACATTTCGGCTTGGTGTTTACGAACGAGGAGGAGTGGCAAGCAATAGTGGATCGGGCCAAGGCCCACGGGCTCAAGTTCTACCAACAACCCCGTCGTCGATTTCCAGGCACCCGGCTGGAACACCAGACGTTTTTTCTCGAAGACCCGTCACACAATTTGCTGGAGTTCAAACACTACACGCATGATAGCGCGATCTTCGGCGAGCACGACGCGTCCGTGATCGGCGACGAACACGAGCCGCGGTAGCCCCCAAGCGTGATTCTGATTTCTTGATTTTTTGACATCTGGATAAAAATCATGCAATATTTTTAGACAGGTATATAAAAAACTTGATTCATCACAGAACATGAAACGTTATCTTGAGTCTCAGGTTCGCCAGGATCTGAAGCGTAAAATGGTCTTCGTCGGCGGCCCCCGGCAGGTCGGTAAAACAACGCTTGCTCGTAAGATCCTGGGAAGATCCAAGGCGGGTTACTTGAATTGGGACATCCCCGATCACCGGGATCGTATCTTGCGTCGGACGTTCCCCAGGTCCGGGCTCTGGGTCTTCGATGAAATTCACAAATACCGGCGCTGGCGCAACTATGTAAAAGGACTGTACGATGCTCGCGAAGCGGGGCAACAGATTCTCGTCACCGGTAGTGCCCGACTCGACTATTATCGATTCGGTGGCGACTCCCTGCAGGGGAGGTATCACTACCTCCGGCTTCATCCACTGAGTGTCGCTGAACTCAAACTGACCTCAGCAGAGGATTTTGAATCATTGCTTAACCTGGGCGGCTTTCCCGAACCGTTCCTGGGCGGATCGGAAAGAGAAGCGCGCCGCTGGTCCAATGAATACCGCAGCCGTCTGGTGCGCGAGGATCTCCTGAGTCTGGAACAGGTGCAGGACTTGGGCAGCATTGAATTATTGATGACCCGATTACCCGATCTCACCGGCAACCCGCTTTCAGTCAATGGGCTCGCTGAACAAATACGGATCAGCCACAAGACGGTGAGCAAATGGCTTGATATTTTGGAGAGACTCTATGCGATCTTCTTCACGTTGCCGTTCGGCTCTCCGAAGATCAAGGCGGTAAAAAAGGCCCGTAAACATTATCATTTTGATTGGTCTTTAATTCCGGACGCCGCATTCCGATTTGAAAATCTCGTGGCCTCCCATCTATTGAAGTGGGTCCATTTCCGGGAAGATACGGAAGGTGTTCCGACCGAGTTACGCTATTTTCGCGACATTGAAGGACGGGAAGTCGATTTCGTGGTGGTTGAAAAGGGCAAGCCGGTACTCTTTGTCGAATGCAAGTCGTCGGACCGCGCGGTCAGTCTCTCACTGAGATACCTGAAACGGCGTTTTCCCGACGCGGCCGCATGGCAAGTCTCAGCGCAAGGGAAGAAGGACTACGTCACCCGCGAAGGTATTCGTGTCGCGCCGGCGCTTACGTTGCTTGCGACGTTGAGGTAGAGGCACGAGCTAGGGCATGACGTCGAGTTCTGCCAGGACTTCCTCCAGGTGGCCGTCTACTTTGACCTTTTGGAAGATATCGTCAAGCTTGCTCTGTTCGTCGATAATGAACGTCGTGCGCTCGATGCCCATAAATTTCCGGCCGTACAACGATTTCTCTTTCCACACCCCGTAGGCCTGCACCACGGTTTTCTGTTCGTCACTGAGTAATGGGAAATTCAGGTTGAACTTTTTCACAAATTTCTTGTGCGAGTCCACGGAATCTGCGCTGATCCCCAGCACCACGGCACCGCTGGCATGAATTTCCTCCAGGCCGTCACGAAAGGCGCAGGACTCTTTGGTGCAACCCGGCGTATCGTCTTTCGGGTAAAAATATAGCACGACTTTCTTGCCCTTGAAATCGGACAACTTTACGATTTTCCCATCCTGATTCGGCAAGGAAAAGGTCGGAGCCTTTTGTCCGATTTTCATCTGTTTGGTCGAAGGTCCCGGGGAGGCCTGTACGGTTTTCTTCGTTTTCGCTTTGGCCGGTGCGGTCGTTTTCTTGGCGACGGCCTTTTTCGTTCGTCCGGATGCCGTTGGTTTTTTCGTTGCCTTACTTCTCTCGGCCATTACTTCCCCCTCTGTCATGAATTCGGAATAATCATTCAGGCACCCGAGGTTTTCACCAGCGTCCCTTCTTCCCCGAGCACTCGTAAAATTTTATGATATACCAGTGCCAAAAGAAAAGAGAAAATCCTGGCACCGTAAGGAACACGTGCAAGTCGTCGTCGATGAAAATATTCCGTTTGCCCGGGAAGCGTTTTCGCATCTTGGGTCCGTGACCCTGCTCCCGGGACGAGCCATCACCCGTGAGACGATTCGGAAAGCCCACGCGCTGATCGTCCGGTCCGTCACCAAAGTGGATGCCGCGCTGTTGACCGATACCGACGTGCAATTCGTGGGAACGGCGACCACGGGCGTCGAGCATATCGACCGCGAGTATCTGGCCGCCCGCAACCTCGGGTTTGCCGCGGCCCTCGGGTGCAATGCAAACGCCGTGGCGGAATACGTGCTGACGGCCCTGCTCGTGACGGCTCGCACCAAGGGACTGAGCCTCAGCGGAAAAACCCTCGGGATCATCGGCGCGGGCCGGATCGGCGGCATTGTGGCGGCCAAGGCGCCCGCGCTGGGCATGAAGACGCTTCTGCATGATCCGCCATTGGCGCGAGCAACCGGCGAACCACGATACCGGTCACTGGCTGAAACCCTGCAAGCCGACTTCATCACCTTGCACGTCCCGTTGACGTACGACGGACCCGACGCCACGTTTCATTTAATCGGAGCCGATGAACTGGCGCACATAACGCCCTCTGCCATTCTGATCAATACCGCACGCGGTGAAGTCGTGGATAACGCAGTCCTGCTTGAGACATTGACCAAGGGAACGATAGGAGGCGCGGTCCTGGACGTCTGGGAACGGGAGCCTGCCATCAACTGGGATCTTCTGAACCGGGTGACGCTCGGCACACCACACGTTGCCGGCTATTCTTCCGACGGAAAAATCAATGGAACGGTGATGGTGTATCACGCCTGCTGTGGCTTTTGGGGAATCGAGCCGGCCTGGGTTCCTCCTTCTGATCCACCGGCTGCACCGGCACCCGGCTCTTTGCCCCATCTTCAATTCGATGCCACCGGCAAAGATTTCCAAACCCTGGCCCATGACATTCTCACGACCCTGTACGACCTACCCGCAGACCACGCGCGAATGCGTGACCTACTCGCCCTTCCCGAGCCATTGCGCCCTCAGGCATTCGACCGGCTCCGAAGAGATTATCCGCACCGCCGGGAATTCGCCGGTTCACCGATCTCCATCACGGGTGGAGACCAACACCTCTTAACCCGCCTTCAAACATTGGAAATCCACACCGATGAACCCTGAGCTGTGGATCCAAATTGCCTGTTAACTCTTGTCCGATCAATGACCTCTTTCCGTCATTCCTGACATTTTTAATCGGGAATCCAGTGTCTTTGTCTTGATTATGTTGCAACCGGTTGTCATGACGCTGGCGGCCAAAGGACTCCCCGTTGAGAAGTTGCAGGGACGGGAGAGATGAACTACCGTTTATAGTCTTCTTCACCGCAAACAAAAGAGGAACGTACTACTAGGACGCAACCGTTATGAAGTCATTCTTGTTTCCCATTCTGGTCCTCTCATGCTGTCTGGCAACGGCCCTGCCGGCTGCGGAGTTGGAGACCATCGAGAACGCTACGCTTGTCGAGGCCGGACTGAACGACGGGGACAGTTTCAAGGTCAAGGCCGACGGCAAGGAACTGCACCTGCGGCTCTACTACGTGGATTGCTTGGAAACCGCCGCCGGCACCGATGCCGAATTGGAAAGAATCCGCGAACAACAATACCATTTCGGCCTCGAAGACCCCGCTGCCGTTGTGCGCTTCGGCAAACAGGCCACCGATTACGTCAAACGGGTTCTATCCCGGCCGTTCGCCATTCACACCAGCTATGCGAAAGCACCAGGAGGGTCGGCCATAGGGCGCCACTATGCCTTTATCGAAACCCAAGACGGCCGTGATCTCGGGCACCTCCTCGTCGAACAGGGCCTGGCCAGAGTACACGGCGAAAGCCACCAAGCCCCTGACAGAACGCCAAGCAAATTCGTATGGAAAGAACTCCGGGATGTCCTCGATTTCGCCATGTTGAAGCGCAATGGAATATGGAAGGAAACCGATCCTGAACGCCTCCTTGAACTGCGCAAAATCCTGCTGGAAGAAGAGATGAAATGGGAGAAAAAATGCGACAAACCTATCGACCTGAATACTGCATCAAATGAACAGCTCCAGGAAATTCCAAGGGTTGGTCCGGCTACAGCTGCCAAAATCACCGCCGGCAGGCCCTACGAGTCCGTCGAAGACCTGTTGAAGATTCCGGGCATCGGGCCGAAAACATTGGCGAAGATCAGGCCGTGCGTGACCGTCAGGCACTGAACGGATAAACAACGAAGAGAAAGACGCTGGATCCCCGATCGGGTCGGGGATGACAGGAAATGCAGACGCTCTGTCCCGGCGCCTTCGGGCGTGGCTGCGCCCCAGTCCCGAAACCTCTATTTGGGGGCGAGGACTGTCTGAGAAAGGGCTCTTCTATGGGGTACTATGGGGTATTGACATAATATGGACGAATTTCTATAATTCTATAATTCCTATCGGAAATGTATGAATTGAGATGTTGAAGATTCCGCTGAAAGTGACGTATGCGATTTTTGCGACGCTGGATCTCGCCTTGCGATACGGGGAGGGGCCGGTGCAGGCCAAGACGATTGCCCGGCGGCAGACCATTCCTCCGCGGTTTATCGAGCAGGTGCTGCACGCCTTGAAGCAGGGCGGCATCGTTGACAGCATAAGGGGGCCGCAGGGAGGATACGTGCTGCGACAGCCCCCGGCGGAAGTATCCGTGGCCGCCATCGTCGAAACGATGAACGGGCAAGTTGAGCCGGAAACCCGAGAGGCCGGCACGAACGGGCGGGCCTTGCGGCCTCCCCATCGCGAGGCGTTATTATCAAGGCTCTGGGATCGCGTGTACCAGGCCGAGCGGGAGATTTTGAGTGCGGTCACGCTGCAATCCCTGATTGAACAATATACGGAGCTCGAACAGCAACGAGCGCCGATGTATCACATTTAACGTTGAAGGTGTCGGGAACATATTCCCCATTTCATCCGGAGGCACATCATGAGCACGGGCCGTTCCACCACGTTTCCTGAGATTCATACCATCCCCATCCCTCAAGAGATTCAAGAGGAAATCGAAACGTTTGAAGACGAGGTCAAACGGTTACAGGCCGGCGACGTCACCCTGGACCTGTTCAAGCCGTTCCGGCTGCAATACGGCATCTATGGGCAACGGCAGGCGGACGTGCAAATGGTGCGCATCAAAATTCCCTTTGGCGGGATGACGTCCAACCAGGTACGCCGCGTCGCCGAACTGGCCGAGACTTACGCCACGGGCGTCGGCCACGTGACGACCCGGCAGGATATTCAATTGCACTTCGTGCCCCTGCCGCAGGTCAGCACGGTCATGCGCAAACTGGAAGAAGTGGGATTCACCACGCGCGAAGCCTGCGCCAACACCGTCCGCAACGTCACGGCCTGCCACCTGGCCGGCGTCTGCCAGGGCGAAGTCTTCGACGTGACACCCTACGCGAACACCGTGGCGCGGCACCTGTTGCGCAACCCGCTCAACCAGAGCCTGCCGCGCAAATTCAAGATCGCGTTTTCCGGCTGCAATCACGATTGCGCCATGACGCCCATTCACGACGTGGGCTTATTGGCGAAGAAAGCGGAGGACGGCACGATCGGCTTTCGCATGGTGGTCGGCGGCGGATTGGGCGCGGCCCCGCGCATCGCGCACCTGCTCCGGGAATTCGTGCCCATGGATGACCTGATCCCGTCCATCGAAGCCGTCATCAAGGTCTTCGACAATCTGGGCAATCGGAAGAACCGCAGCAAAGCCCGCATGAAATTCGTGATCGAAAAACTGGGGTTTGAAGAATTCAAGCGCCGGTGGGAAGCAGCCTATGAAGAGATGTTCGGCGCCAAGCCCGCGCATCAGCCGATGAAACTCCTCCCGCATGCCGACCCGGCTCCCCTCATCATGCCGGCCAAGAACGGGGGCAACGGCAATGGCGGTCACCCTGACGGGGCACAGGCCTCGCCGTTCGCCACGTGGAGACGCACGAACGTGGTGAAGCAACGGCAGGACGGGTTTTCCGCGGCCGTGCTGCGACTGCCGACGGGGGATATCACCGCCGAGCAAATGCTGGTGGTGGCTGATCTGGCCGAACGCTATTCCAACGGCAACGTTCGCACCACGATCGGGCAGAACCTGATTATTCGCTGGGTGGCCGATGAACAGCTCGAGGCCTTCCACGAGGAATTGGATGCCCACGGATTGAGCCAGCCCGGCGCGAATAAAACCGAAGACATCGTGGCCTGCCCGGGAACCGATACCTGCGGTCTGGGCATTACCTCATCCAAGGGCGTCGCCCGCGCGTTGGCCGAAGTGTTTCCGCCCGGCCAGGTCCCCGAGGATTTGAAAGGGACCACGATCCACATCAGCGGCTGTCATAATTCGTGCGCCCAGCATCATATCTCGACCATCGGGCTGCACGGGGTGGGCAAACGCGTCGGCGATCACATCGCCCCGGTCTATGAACTGCATCTGGGCGGGCGGGTCAACGGGACAGCGGAAGTCGGACACATGACGATCAAACTCCCGGCCAAGAACGTCCCGGCCGCGGTGTCGCACTTGCTCGACGTGTATCGACGCGACCGCCAGGAGGGCGAAAGCCTGCACACCTTTGTCAAACGGGTCGGCAAGAACGCACTCAAGGAAGAACTGATCGGGCATTCCATTCTGCCGTCCTATGACGACGATCCGTCGTACTACTTCGATTGGGAAGCGGATGAAGAATTTACGCTCGAAGATCTCGGTCCCGGTGAATGTGCCGGCGGCGCCATCGAGATGATCGACAACCGGATCCTGGAAGCCGAGCAGGAACTCTATCAGGCTCGCATCCTGGCCGAGAAACATCAGTACGCCATGGCCATCAACAAGTCCTATCGCGCCGTGGTGGCCGGAGCCAAGGCGTTGCTCGTGACCGAGGGCATCGATCCGAACACCGATGCCGACACGCTGGCGGAATTCGATCAATTCGCCGACCGGCAAAACGGGCTCATTCCGCAAACGTATCGCGGGTTGGCCCGAACCGTCAGCGACCTGGGCACCAAAAACAACTCCGCCGAGTTCACGAAGCAGAAGATGGCCTTTGCCAAAGGGTTCGTGGAACACTGCCGGAAATTGACCGAAGCCATTGACGAGGATCTGAAACTCGGAACCGTTGAAGAGAGCCCGGCTGAAAGCGAACCGGCCCCGGCCGCGGAACCCGTTCAGGACGTGACCGTGCTGGATCTTCGAGGGGTCATGTGCCCGCTGAATTACGTCAAGACCAAGTTGAAATTGGAAATGATGGACGAGGGCGAACGTTTGGAAGTCTGGCTGGATGCCGGAGAGCCCATCAAGAACGTGCCCATGAGTCTGCGCAATGACGGCCACAAGGTGCTCGGCGAGGACCCGTTGGAAGCCGACGAACAACACTTCAAGGTGCTTGTTGAAAAGGTTGAGGCATAGGCTCTACCTCCCCTCGCCCCTCCTTACAAAGGAGGGGGAAGGAAAAAGACGCCTTCATCCCTCCCCTTTGTAAGGGGAGGATAGGTGGGGTAGAAGAAGCAGAAATGGTCATCAAATGACGGAAACGGCGCAAGAAAATCTTTCAGCAGAGACCCTTCAGGAACTGAACCGGCGCTTCGAAGGCCAGTCGCCGCAAGAGGTCCTGGCCTACGCCTTGGAACGGTTTTTCCCCAGGGTCGTGTTGGCGTGCAGTTTCGGTGCGGAGGACGTGGTGCTGTGGGACATGATGCACCGCATCAATCCGCAAGCCTCGCTTTTTTATCTGGACACGGATTTTCTCTTTCCGGAAACCCACGCCGTGCGCGACCGCCTGATCGACCGGTACAAGGTTGCTCCCGAGCAGGTGATTCGCGTCGCGCCGGCGCTCACGCCCGCGGAGCAGGCGAAAGAATTCGGAGACCTGTTATGGGTCCGGCAGCCGGATGAATGCTGCCGGATTCGGAAAGTCGAGCCGTTGACCAAGACGTTGAAGAACTACTCAGCGTGGGTGACCGGCATTCGTCGCGACCAGTCACCCACGCGCGCCACCGCGGGGCTGGTGGAATGGGACACCCGGTTCGGTCTCGTCAAATTCAATCCCCTGGCAGCCTGGACCAGCGAGGAGGTCTGGGCCTACATCAGGACGCATGACGTGCCGTACAACGCGCTTCATGACCAGGACTATCCCAGCATCGGATGCACGCACTGCACCGCGCCCGTTCAACCGGGCGCCGACCCCCGTTCCGGACGATGGCAGAGTTCTGAAAAAATCGAATGTGGGCTGCACAAGTAACCATCGTCCCGGAAAGTCACCGTAAACCAACACTGGAATTCAACCGTACGTTTCATTGACCGCAGGCGCCGCTGATGCATCAACTCATCACCAAAATCGGGAAAGGGCAACGGGGGGTCAGAGACCTCTCGTGGGACGAAGCCAAACAGGCCGCCCGGGCGATGATCGAGGGCACTGCCACACCCCAGCAGACCGGGGCTTTCCTGATGGCCATGCGGATCAAGCTGGAAGGCGTGACGGAATTGGCCTCGTTCACCGCGGCCACGCGCAGTTATGTGGCGCCGATCGCCACACCAGCCGGCCTCAACGTGGTAGACGTGCCGGTCTATGCCGAAAAGCACAACACGCATCACGTGTGCCTGCCCGCGGCCATTGTCGCCGCCGCCGCCGGGGCCGCTATCCTGTTTCACGGCGTCGACAATCCCGCGGTGTCTTCCGACCTGCCGCGAGTGTTGGCGCAACTGGGCATTCCCGTCGAGTTACAGGGAGACGACCTGACCGGCACGTTGCAAAGCGAAGGCGTCGCGTACCTGGACCTCGCGTTGTATCACCCTCCCCTGGCCGGGTTACTGGCATTGCGCGAACAACTGGGCGCCCAAAACCTGTTCCATCAGGTCGCCCGGCTCCTGAATCCCATGCGGGCGCACTCGCAAGTGGTGGGCGTGGCTCATCCGCCGTACCTCGAAAAGATCCCGGAAGTCGTGAACATGATCGGTGGGCGCAGACTCCTGGTCTTTCAGGGCGTGGAAGGATTTCCCGAACTCTCGATGACGACCCTGACGAACATGCGGGAACTGCGTGACAACCGCGTGACCCCCTTGTCGCTCAAACCCGAGGACGTCCGGCTTTCCCCGGCCGCGTTCCAGCACATGGCCGTTCTTCCCCAGGCCCTTCGACAGGACTCAGGACCGACGTCTTCTCCCTCCGTTCGTCCTGAGCGTAGCGTGAGCGAAGTCGAAGGGCGACAAGGCTCAGGACAGGCCCCGAACGACGTCCCGGCCCTGGAGGCGGAGATGATACATCGCGTCCTGAACGAGCAAACCCATCGACGCCCAGGGCAAACCCAATTCCGCGATTGGGTCATCTACAACGCCGCCATGTTCCTGTATGCCGGAGGGCAGGCCCCGTCCATCGCCGAAGGCGTGCCGTTGGCGAAAAGAGCATTGGACTCCGGCGCGGCCGCGAAAAAACTCGCGGCTCTTTCATCAACGATGAATCCCCCCTCACCCCAGCCCTTCGACAAAGCTCAGGACAGGTCCTCTCCCTCCGGGGGAGAGGGAGTCGAACAGCCAAAGGTCGTGCACGCATGAGACATCTGCGACCCTCTGTGATTTCTGCCTTTCCCTTCCCCTCCTTTGTAAGGAGGGGCGAAGGGGAGGTAGAGGCTGGGACCAGGATGCCCCTGTGCTTCATGGACGGTTGGCTCTACCCCACCTGGCCTCCCCTTACAAAGGGGAGGAATAATGTTGGGTCTACCCCACCCGCATTCCCTCTTCCGAAATGCGCCCCTTACAAAGGGAAAGGAGCCAAAACCGTTGCACAGAAACAACCGGAACCAAAGGTCGTGCACGCATGAGACATCTTCGGCAACTGGAAGATCAAAGCGTCTACATCTTTCGCGAGGCCTACAAACACTTCGATAACCTGGGCATGCTCTGGTCCATGGGGAAGGATTCCACGGTGCTCCTGTGGTTGGCCCGCAAGGCCTTCTTCGGGCACGTCCCGTTTCCGCTCCTACACGTGGACACCAGTTACAAGATTCCCGCGATGATCGAGTACCGGGACCGGCTGGCGCGCGAATGGCGCCTCAACCTGGTGGTCGGGCAGAACAAGCAAGCCCTGGCCGAAGGGATGAACCACGAGCGCGGCCGGGTCGAATGCTGCACCGCGCTCAAGACCAACGGGCTCAAACTGTTGCTGGAGGAGAAAGGGTACACGGGCATCATCCTGGGCGTCCGCGCGGATGAGGAAAGCACGCGCGCCAAGGAACGGTATTTCTCCCCGCGCGACAAAAACAACGACTGGGATTTTCGCGACCAGCCCCCGGAACTGTGGGATCAATTCAAAACCTCGTTCCCGCCGAACACCCACATCCGGATTCATCCTCTGCTGGACTGGACGGAGATCAACATCTGGGAATACATCAAGCTCGAAAACATTCCCTTCATGGACTTGTACCTCGACAGGGGCGACGGCACCCGGTACCGGAGCCTGGGGTGCGCCCCCTGTACCTTCCCCATCAAATCCACCGCGTCTACGGTCGATGAAATCATCGAAGAACTGCGCGCCACGAAGGTGGCCGAACGCGCCGGCCGCGCGCAGGACGAAGGCCGGGGCATGGAGTTACTCCGCAAAGATGGCTACATGTAAGACCGAGACAGAGGCCGCCGTCGACGTCCGCGACCGCATGAACATCGTCATCGTGGGCAGCGTGGACCACGGCAAATCGACTTTGTTGGGGCGCCTGTACGCGGACACGGGCACGTTGCCGGAAGGCAAGGTCGAAAAGATCCAGGCCATCTGCAAACAGCAGGGCAAGGAGTTTGAGTACGCCTTCCTGTTCGACGCGTTCCTGGAAGAACAGCAGCAGGGCGTGACGATCGACACCGCGCGCACGTTTTTCCAATGGGCGGGACGTCAATACATCATCATCGACGCGCCCGGGCATAAGGAATTCCTGAAGAACATGATCTCCGGCGCCGCGCGCGCCGAAGCCGCGCTCCTGCTGATCGACGCCCTGGAAGGGGTCAAGGATCAATCCAAACGGCACGGCCTGTTGCTCTCGATGTTGGGCGTGAAACAAGTCACCGTGGTCGTGAACAAAATGGACCTCGTGGACTACAGCCAGGAGACGTTCGCGCTCATTGAAAAGGAGTATCGCGCGTTCCTGGCTCAACTCGACGTGACGCCCCAATTCGTGATCCCCGCCAGCGCCAAACGCGGGGACAACATCGCCACGCCCAGTCCGCAGATGGCCTGGCACACCGGTCCGACGGTGCTGGAATCGCTGGCGCAATTTTCCTCGGAATCCGAACAAGCCGAACAACCCCTGCGGTTCCCGCTGCAGGACGTCTACAAATTCGATGCCCGCCGCATCCTGACGGGACGCATCGCGTCCGGACGACTCAAAGTGGGCGATCAGGTGATTTTTTCGCCGTCGAATAAAAGCGCGGTCGTGCAAACGCTGGAAGCATTCAACATCGAACCGCCCCCGACGCAAGCCCAGGCCGGGCAATCCGTGGGCATTACCCTGGACGAACAGATTTTCGTCGAGCGCGGGGAGATCGTCAGTCACGAGAGTTCTTTGCCGCTCGTCTCCACGACCTTTCGCGCCAACCTGTTCTGGCTCGGGCGCCGGCCATTGGAAATGGACAAATCCTATCTGGTCCGGTTGGCCACGCACGAAGTCGAATGCCGCGTCGCGGAGATCCATCGCATCGTGGACGCCGACAACCTCTCTCTGGATCAGCAACAGACCAACGCGGTCGTGAAGCGGAACGAAGTGGCAGACGTGACCATCCAGACCAGGGCCCCGCTCGCCTTCGACCTGTATTCCGATTTCGAAACCACGGGCCGGTTCGTCCTGGTCGATGACTACGACGTGTCCGGGGGCGGCATCATCACCGAGATGGTGGCGGACCGTGAAGAGACCCTGCGGATCGAGGCCCGGCAACGGGATTTCGCCTGGGTCACGGGCGACGTCACCCTGGCGGATCGCGCCAAGCACTACGGCCACCGCGCGGCGCTCGTC
The DNA here is from genome assembly GCA_022828225.1 of Nitrospirales bacterium. GTDB lineage: Bacteria > Nitrospirota > Nitrospiria > Nitrospirales > UBA8639 > Bin75. The sequence goes on from JAJEJG010000008.1 coordinate 102,663, forward strand.
CTCCTCATCGGCCCCGATACCACGGGAAAAACCTTCCTGGCCAAAAAAGTGGAATCCACGCTCGTGGCCGAAGGCCGGCACGTCTACATGCTGGACCCGGAAAACCTGCGCCGCGGGCTCGACGCCGATTTGCAGGAAGGCGATGCCCGGGAAATGATCCGCCGCTACGGCGAGGTGGCGCGGCTGCTCATCGATACCGGCGTCCTGCTGATTTCAACCACGAACTCGTTCAACTTGCCGGCGGATCAAACCGTCGAAGCCATCCGCACCCTGGTGCATCCCGCGCCGGTGCTCACCGTTTACATGAGCCAGGAGACGACGCCCTCCCCCATCGAAGCCGATCTCTCCTTCACCGGCCCCGAAGACTTCACCAGCACGGCCCACGCCGTCCTGACCGCGCTCAAAGAAAAAGGCATCATCGCCGAAACCATCGGCAACCAACCCGTCTTCCAATTTTCAATCTAACGCCTCAATAAAATCACTCCCACAATCACTCCCTCCTTGAGGGGGAGTCGCAGAAGCCAAGCCGCCAGGCGCCGGCTGATGCGGTGAGGGGCAAGGCGATTGACGCCTCGCCTGCATCTCCTCTCCCTTGACGGGAGAGAATCAAGGTGAGGGTGGCTGTCATCCCTGTATGTGTTCAGTCATTCGTTGACAATTTCTGCCCGTTTCTTCTGTGCTCTAATTCCCCTCCTTTGTAAGGAGGGGCGAGGGGAGGTAGAGTTTGGGCCAGAGCGAACAAGCCGCGTGTTGTATTCGCTGTCGCTGCTCTTTGGTACGCGACTCTACCCCACCTATCCTCCCCTTACAAAGGGGAGGAATACAACACCATCTCCCCCACTCAGGCTAACCCTTCTGTCAACGAATTAGTGAACATCTACAATCCCCGACCTAATCGGGGATCCAGCGTCTTTGCCTTTCGTATTTCTTTCTCTCCCTTGACGGGAGAGGACAAAGGTGAGGGTGAGAAATCCACCTAACCCGGCGTAGACAATTTCAACCCCACCACCCCCGACACAATCAGCACGATAAACAACACACGCGCCACGTCGCGCGGCTCATTGAACAGGATCATACCCATAATCGCCGCGCCCGCCGCGCCGATGCCGGTCCAGACGGCATACGCCGTCCCGATCGGGATGACACGCACGGCCAACGACAGACACACCATGCTCACGCTCATCGCCACGACCGTCCCCACACTCGGCCACAGCCGCGTAAACCCGTCCGCATATTTGATCCCGGTAATCCAAACAATCTCAAAAACCCCGGCGACAAACACATACACCCACGCCATAAACGCCTCCTATTCGTGAAAGGAACTGCGAAGGCCTTTTTTGTAACACGCACAGGCTTCAGATGACCACTCCCGCCATCCCCGCCTTTTCTCCTTCTGTCATCCTCGACATTCTTAATCGAGGATCCAGTGTCTTTGTTGTTCGTCTTTTGTCTGTCATGCCCGACTTGATCGGGCATCCAGAGTTTTTATCCTTTGCAGTTCTCCCGGCGCCTCCGGGCGTGGCGGCGCCCCGGTCCCGCAAACTCTATATGGGGGCGAGGACTGTCTGAGCGAAGCGAGTTCCGCAGCCCACACAACCGGGACTGGGGCAAAGGCACCCGGAGGGCCACGCCCGGGCGCCAATGGTTTTGGGTCCTTTTGCCGAAACAAAAGGACCTCGGCGTGTGGGGCCGAAACCCCACAAGCATCCTTTCCCTCGTCGTGCGGGGCCGAAACCCCGCGAGAACCTTTCTCCTGCCTGCTATATTTTTGCTATGTCATGCTATGTTTCTGCTATGCCTTTGCTATGCTTGCTATGATCTTGCTATGTTTTGTTGCGCTGCTGCTATGTAATGCTATACCATGCTATGGATTGCTATGTTTTCTGCTATGTCCTGCTATGATTTTGCTATGTTCTGCAAAGCGGGCGAACAACGGAGAGGAACAGGACACGGTCACGCCCGACGCAGGCTACCTATTCTGTCAACGCCTGTCCTGCCTGTCCTGAGCGAAGCGAAGGAAGCGCAGTCGAAGGGAATGACAGAACACATACAATCCCCGATCCTCGTTCTTGTCATCCCCGACTTGATCGGGGATCCAGTGTCTTTGTGTTCCCATCATTTGTAAGGATGGGCGAGGGGAGGTAGAGGCAGTTGTAGCCGCGCCATCTCAGGGCGCTTTTTTCTCAGAAGTGGTCATTCCGAACGAAGCGAGGAATCTCGACGTTCTCCTACACTTTTACGCTTACCTTCACGGACCGTTGTACGGTCTCTCATTGACACGTTCCGTATCCTGCCGCATACTGTAATTGCCAGTAACCTTACAGGTTGCCCGTATTGGTCGGGCTTCCTGCCGAATACAACAGCCTGACATCATGGCACCAGGTAGCTCCTGGAGTTGATGGTGTCCTTACTTCCGGTAAATACGCAGGGTTTCCTACGCAACCTGTAGGGTACTGGCTGGCCCGACCTATGTGCAGTGGTCAGGCCAATCATAAATTCGTACCCTCATGAGGAGCCTGCCATGCAAGTCATTTATGGCGTCAATGCCGCCTATGTTCTGCCTGCCTTGGTGTCGATCTATTCCCTGTGGAAGAATGCCAGCCAGCCCGTTGATGTCACGATGTATGTTGACGGGATCACGGAACAGAACCAGTACGCGATTCAGGGCGTCAACGAAACTTGCGGAATGTCCATTCAAGTGAAAGACTTTGATGGAACGGGGTTGGAAAACTACGTCAACTCACGCTTCCCAACAGTCAGTCTACTCCCACTCCTTCTCCCAAGCCTTGTGAAAGAAAAATGCTTGTTCATTGATGCTGATACGTTGGTGAAGGGTGACGTATGGGAACTCTTGTCAGCCGATCTCGGCGGGATGCCGATTGGAGCCTGTATCGATATGGGCCAAGTGACGTTCCTAGAACGTCGGATTCTGAATACACGAGTCTCAGACGTGCTGCGGCCTGCTCGTACTCGCCGGAAGAGAAAGGTCTACATTGATCGTCTTGTCGGTTTGGGATTTGTTCCAAGGGAGAACTACTTCAATTCCGGTGTGTTGGTGATGGATTGTGAGGCGATTCGTCAGTGTCCCGCTTACACTGATCTTGCCAGTATCGATAAGCTCCGGCCTTTTAAAGAGTTTCCCGATCAGGACCGATTGAATGAGTTTTTTGCCGACCGATGGCATAGATTGCCTCTCAAATGGAACATCCGTCCTGGCATCACGCGAGATGTGGAAAAGCGCAAATACAAGTTTAGGGACATTTCGGATGAGTTACGTGAGCAGATGCGAGACGCCACGGTTGACCCCAAACTCTGGCACTTCATGGGTGGGAAAAAGCCGTGGATCAAACGGTGGAGACAGTTCTTGAGAGTTCGACGAGCCTATCAAGAGTATGCCAATACTTGTCTGGAGTTTCGGAATGAGACGGGGATTAGGTTTGGCATATAACCCACGACTTCCTGTTTCTACACTCCGATCATAGGAATAGACTGCATTATTGCAGTCTTTCCAACCATACGTTGAAACCAATTAAATCTTGGGTAAACCGGTATATAAGTCCTATGACTGAACACATTTTTAGGTGAAATCCATAATTTCCTAGTTTAAGGTATAGATAATATTTTGTGGTTCATGTAATATGTCCCTAAACTTATTAGCAAGGGGTATATAGCATGAACATTATCGAAATCGTCAGCCGCTTTGAAAATCAATCGGATTGCATCGCCCGCCTGGAACGGATGCGCTGGGGCGATACGCCCGTCTGTCCGTACTGCAAATCCACTCAGACCACGCGCAATCAGAACCGTCACTACTGTTACAACTGCAAAACATCATTCAGCGTGACGGTTGGGACGATCTTTCACAAAACCCACCTGCCCTTACAGAAATGGTTGTTGGCCGTATCCTTGGTCCTGAATGCGAAGAAAGAGCTATCGGCCATGCAACTCTCCCGCGATCTGCAAGTAAACAAAAATACAGCGTGGCGGATCAACATGCAGATTCGGAAAGCCATGACGCAACGCGAACACCGAGAACTCCTGGCGAGTATCGTTGAAATGGACGAAACCTACGTGTGCGGCAAACCGAGAAAGAGACGGTACAGCCCACCCTCGAAGAAGGGTGTGACGAACAAAGCCCCCGTGGTGGGAGCGGTCGAACGCGGTGGCGACGTGACGGCCAAGGCCGTGCGAAAAGATCGGATGCAACGGCAATACATGCGAGCCTTTGTGAAGGAACGCATTGACACGACGAAAACCATGCTGGGCACCGATGAGGCCAAAGCCTATCGAAGCATGAATCGCGTGTTACCGCATGCCGTCATTAAGCATTCCGACTGGTACATGAATGGCCACATTCACACCAATACCATTAAAGGCTTTTGGTCGCTTCTGAAACACGGGATGTTCGGGCAGTATCATTCGGTTAGCCGGAAGCACCTGCAACGCTATGTCGATGAATTTTGTTTCCGCTACAATCGACGGAGGATGCCACCGATGGTGGCCTTTGAATCAACCCTTAAACGTGGAGTTGGAATATTCGCATGAAACAAAAACAACTATTAAAAGCCATTGCAGGAGCCCCTGATCGCCCTCTTATCATTGGAGATTTACAAGTCCAGTGCTACGTCTTGGAAGATGAAACACGAGTCATAACACAGGATGGGTTTCTTCGAGCCATTGGGCGATCAGGGAAGCCCGCCGTAGGGAGAGGATCTGAGTTCGAAAAGGTCGCCCCTTTTCTAGCGTTAGACAACCTAAAACCCTATATTTCCAAGGAGTTAGAGTCTTCGACATACCCCATCCTTTTTAGTGCTCCTGGTGTTCCTAAGGCCTGGGGATATAGGGCAGAGTTATTGCCGCAGGTTTGTGACGTTTATCTCGCAGCAAATGACGATGGGGCATTATTGAAAACGCAAGAAAAATTTGCCAAGGCTTGCTACATCCTCATGCGCGGCTTGGCTAAGGTTGGCATTATTGCTCTCGTAGATGAAGCCACAGGGTACCAAGAGGTTAGGGAGCAGCGAGCTCTTGCCACGATCCTTGAAAAATTCATTGCAAAAGAATTACAGCCATGGACGCGGACATTCCCGTATGATTTTTATAGAGAAATTTTCAGGCTAAAGAGGTGGCCGGGACCTGACGGGTTTAAGAAAAAGCCAATAATAATTGGTCGTTACACAAACGATATTGTCTATGATCGATTGGGACCTGGAATCCTTGACGAGTTAAAGAGAATTAATCCCATTCTTCCAAGCGGTGGACGAAAAAGTCATCACCACCGTTGGTTTACTCCTGATATCGGACATCCAAAACTGAAAGAACACTTAGCCGCAGTCGTTGCGCTAATGAGGGCTTCTTCAAACTGGGAAGGATTTATGAGAAATTTGCGAAGAGCCTTTCCAAAGCCAACCGAACAGGTTCCTATGCCATTAGGTGATGATTGATGTTCAATTAGTTTTTCTTCTTCTGCTGCTTTGGGAATAAATAAGTAACAACTATTCCAAACAAGCCAAGTAGATTAATGGTCGTTGTGGTAATTAGGGCAAGCAGAACATTTTCTGAAAGTTTGAAATTATTCAGAGCATCTCCACGGACCATGATTTTAATATTGAAACCCTGAAAAAGGACAACCGCAACGATAAAGATCACCCACCATACCATCAAAAGAAATAGATTATGAGCATATTTTTTGCGTTCATCAAGGTCTTGCCGGAGCTTCTCATTTTCCAGCCTTCTTCTTTCATTCTCAATGTCATCTTCTTCGATTCGCTGAGAAACAAGGGAGGCGACTTCTGCCGCCACCTGATCTTCAATCTGCCGAGGCGGTCTAATCCGTCGTCTAATCGTCATCTGAGTCTTCGTCGGCTAGCCGCTCATAATACTTTTTAATGTCATAATCATCGATCACATCTTTAGATTGTTTCCATGCGTTTCTCCATGGCGTACCTTTCTGATGCGTTAAGTTAGAGAGTTCCATGGGACTATAATGTTTATAGGCTTCCCACACACCTTCGATCACATCAATGGCCTTTTCGTCTTCCCCTATTTCTGGCTCAAAGTCTTCGACCTGATAGGTATCATCAAATCCTACTTTTTTCAGAATTGTTCCCCTGCTTGTAATCGGTTGATTTCCAAAGCGTTTAAATTCTCGATAGACCTCTTCAATTACAGGCCCCCATTGCCAAGCCTGAACACGCTCAAATATTAACGGCTCTTCATTGATACAGAGATTCCAACCATGAGCAATGTACACGAGCTTTTGAAGCTTAAGAGGGGTAATTACTTCGCCGTCTTTATCGGCAAGATCGAGAATGTAATTTGCGACAGCAAGAGCTCGATGAGTCATAATGGATCTCTTTCGGGGCTAAAAATTATATAGAAACCCTCCAGCATTTTACATCAACACCTTAAACTAGGAAATTGCGAGGAAATCCAGCGTCGTCCCTGCTTTTCCTGTCATCCGCATGAACGCAGGAATGAGGCCATTTACCAAACCGCAGATAGCTGAAAAATCCGAGCTGGCACATACGGCAAGGGTTAGGATAGATTGAGATAGTTGAGACTCACTCGATTGTACTGTATATGGCAGACAGGCGAGCCAATCAGTGAGCTGCAAAAGCGTAAATTTTGTCTGGCGGCAATTGGCCCACAAACTTACACCGTGAAACGAAACGAATTTCTTCAGAAACTCGGGCGAGTGAAATTCTGGCGCACACAGGGGGAGCGTGCGCCTCATAAACCGCTGCTGGTTCTGCTTGCACTTGCGCGAGTCGCTCAGGGAAGAGAGCGCTTGGCTCGCTACAAAGATGACATCGCACCCCTACTGACCGATCTGTTGAAGCGCTTCGGACCGCCCCGCAAAGCAATTCATCCTGAGTATCCATTCAGCCGACTGAGCAAGGATGGGTTGTGGGAAATCCCAGGGGGAAAATCACTGCCAGCCACGAAGCAAGGAGACTTACATAAGAGTGAGCTCATCAAACATAATGCGAAGGGCGGTTTCCCCAAACCAATCTATGATCTTCTTCGCTCTGATTCAGGGCTTGTGCAACAGGCTGCCCAAGCGCTTCTATATGAACATTTTCCCTATTCATTACACGACGACATCCGTGCCGCCACCGGCTTTCCTTCAGAATTTCTGATGTGGGACTCTCCAGGCCTTCCCTACGCCCTGACGGCAAAGCAAATATACATCCGCAAGCGTGATCCAGATTTTCGCCACAGCGTCTTAGACGCGTACGAGTACCGTTGCGCCGTGTGCAGCTTTGATCTTCGTTTGGAAGATGAACTCTTGGGATTGGAGGCTGCCCACATCAAATGGCACTCGCATGGTGGCCCTGATGAGGTTCCAAACGGATTGGCGCTGTGCATGATGCACCACAAGGCGCTTGACCGTGGTGCCCTCGGCTTGGAGCAAACTGACGACGGCTTTAAGGTGGTCATTTCTGACAATGTTCGCGGTAATAGGGATGCGACACGATGGTTCTGGGATTGTCATAAGAGACTGCTTCGACATCCTGTGAGTAGTGCGTCCAAGCCGAGAATCGAATATGTGCGATGGCATACTAGCCAAGTCTTCCGTAAGCCCCCGTGCGATGCACAAAACCAGCCGATTCGGGGTAGCGCATCAAAACAGACAGGAGCTGGCTAACTATTGGGATTGCAACGGCAGTAAGAAGTTCAGAACCAGCCAGCACTGATTTTGTCCTATTTCCTTTCGTCTCTCTGATCTTTTTCCTATCACTTTAACCTTTTTAAGCTATAAGTTATGATGATATTTTACCGACTGCTGGTCTAGCCTTAAAAGGAATGGTGGTCATATGGCGCACAAAATCATTCTTAATTTAAAAGGAGATTTTATCCCCATAGAGAGATTCGCTCAGGCTGTTTCCCAATTACAAGACATTCTTGCTGAACTAGATGTATCGATTTCCGGCAAAGAGCGGGTGCAGTGGTGTGTAAATCGACTAAGAAGAGGTAGCGCAATTCTTGAAGCTGTTCCAAGGGTAACTAAAGAAACAGAATATGATCGTAGCGATGACATTATTACATCTTTTGTTAAAGGCATAAAGGAAATCCAAAAAGGCGCAGTGAGACCTGAATATTTTTCGGATGAAGTTTTGGATTCTACAAAAAAATTAGTCAACATCAAGGATCAAGACATTGAAACCATTTCGGTAACGGGCTCTATCAACGGACGATCGCCAAGACCAGTTCATTTGACTCTTAAAGTAATCTCCCATATCAATCAGGTCTTGGGTCCGCAATATCATTTCATTGGTTCTGTAGAGGGGAAACTGGAAACAATCTCTATTCACAAAATTCCTCGCGTTACGATTTATCACAGCAGGACCAATAAACCAATAAGATGCAAGTTTTCTGACCAACAATTAGATGATATTAAGGTCGCTCTAGGTAAAAGAGTTGTAGTTTCTGGAATCGTGTTTTGCAATGCGCAGGGAGATCCTATTCGCGTGAACCTTGAACACCTTAGAATTTTAGGAAAAGAACCCTTGCCAACAACTGAAGAGCTTAGCGGCTATTTAGACTTTTCCAGCGGAGACATAACTACCGGAGAATTGATAAGGAGCATGCGAGGTGGGTAATCTATATGTAAAACCTTACCTTGACTCTAGTGTGTTCCTTGGTTGGGTTAAGAATCCTCCAGAAGTTGTTAATGGCATTAACCGTCAGGATGTAGGAAGGCATGTAATATCTTTGGCCGAAAACGGCAAATATGACATTTACACTTCAACTTTTACTTTAGCTGAAGTCCATAAGTTGCGGGCTGGTCCAGTTACAGATAATGAGCAAAACGACTTACTTTTAAAGTATTTTGAACATTCATTTATTCAACTTATTGAAGTAGACCGTCTAATTGGAGAGCACGCCAACCGACTTTGCAGACAATTCAATATTTATCCTCCCGATGCAGTTCATATGGCCTGCGCTATCAGAGCAGGTTGTGATGTACTTTTAGCTTGGGATGGAAGGTTTTCAAAGGCTTCCTATTCTGGGTTAAGAATTGAAGAGCCTGATATTTTAGGGCAACAACCTTTACCCTTACCCTCAGAGGAACTCCTAGAACCTTAAAAAGAAACAAAGGGGAACTTAAAGGAGATTGATACAGACCACATTAGATGCGAAATTTGGTGGTGGATCTCACCAGGTAAATTCATTTTCTTAGTGAATTTACCATGAGGGTGTGGCGGAACTGGTAGACGCGCTAGCTTGGCAAGCTAGTGGCCGAAAGGTCGTGTGGGGTCGAGTCCCACCACCTGATTTCGTATTTAGGCCTTATCGTGATCTCCCTAATACCTGCCGATAGGGGATAAATACCTAATTTGATTCTTCTGCCTGTTTTCAGCATTTGGTAATCAACGCAAGGTTGGGCTATAGTAGAGAATGCAGATCAGCAATGTGCCAACTCAAAACAAAGGGGGTGACTGGCTTCGACGGGGATCAGGAGGTCAACGGTGCGTGTCGAGCTCTCGGAGTCTCGTTAAACCTTCGGGAACCTTATAATTGCCAACCAAGAATTGGCTCTCGCAGCTTAATTGACTGCGACGTCTCCCCATTCTTTGTCTGCGGGCATGGATGAGGCGCCACTTCAGCAGGCTGGTCCAATGTTGGTGCTCAGCAACGGCGGATGAGACTTTTCTGGGCTAGCGAACGCTCTAAGCCGGTCAGTGGGCGTGGGCGGTTGCGAATCCTAAAACATTGACTACGCACGTAGGACCGTTGTGCTGAATATCTTCGGACGCGGGTTCAACTCCCGCCACCTCCACCATACGGGCCTCTGGATTATTTGATTCAGAGGCCTTTTTTGTTGAAAGTTGATGGGTGCGCTCATTCGTTGACGGCCTGAGTCGCGCGACGAAAAAGACAAAAAGCAAAGACACTGGATTCCCGATTACTAATGTCGGGAATGACAGGAAAAGAAATGACACAAAGACAAAGACGCTGAATCCTCGATTAAAATAGCCTGTCCTTGACGTTAGTAATCGAGGCTCGAGGATGACAGAAGGAAAGAAAAGGCAAACAGCAAAGACACTGGATTCCCGATCTGGTCGGGAATGACGGCAGGGAAGGAGAAGAAGAAGCACCATGACTACCGACGAGGCCGGACTGCGCAAGGGCATTCGCTACCAGCCGGATGAAACGCCGCCGGTGCCGCTCGCCTTCGGGCTTGGGCTGCAACTCGTGGTGCTCTGCGTCGCCGGTATCGTCCTGACCCCGGCGATCGTGATCCGGGCGGCCGGCGGGAGCGAAGCCTTCCTGTCATGGGCCGTGTTTGCCGCGATCCTGGTCAGCGGTACAACCACGCTGATCCAGGCCGTCCGGTTCGGCCGGTTCGGTGCGGGATACGTCCTGCTGATGGGCACCTCCGGGGCCTTCATCGCGGTCTGCGTCGCGGCGATCGCCCAAGGCGGGCCGGCGATGCTCGCCACCCTGGTGGTCATCTCCTCGCTCTTCCAGTTCATCTTTTCCACGTGGCTGTCGCTGTTCAGGCGCATCCTGACCCCGGCCGTGGCCGGCACGGTCATCATGCTGGTGGCGGTCACGGTGATGCCGATCATCTTCAACATGCTGAAGGCCGTCCCGGACGGCGTCCCCGCATCGGCCGCTCCAGTCAGCGCCCTTGTCACGATGCTCGTCATCGTCGTGATCGCGCTGAAGGCGACGGGCACGTTGCGGCTCTGGGCGCCGGTTATCGGCGTGGTCGTGGGTTCGGTGGTGGCCGCGTTTTTTGGTCTTTACGACGTGGACCGCGTGGCCGAGGCGTCATGGATCGGACTGCCGGACGGCGCATGGCCGGGCTTCGACCTGGAATTCGGACCGGTGTTCTGGGGGCTGCTGCCGGCGTTCGTGTTCGTGACCCTGGTAGGCGCCATCGAAACCGTGGGCGACGCCGTCGCCATCCAGCGCATAGCCTGGCGCCGTCCCCGGGCCGTGGATTTCCGCGCGGTGCAGGGGGCGGTGGCCGCAGACGGCGTGGGCAACCTGCTGTCCGGTCTCGCGGGGACCGTGCCGAACACGACCTATTCCACGAGCGTGTCCGTCGCCGAACTCACCGGCGTCGGCGCCCGTCGCGTGGGCGTGGCCGTGGGGCTCCTGTTCCTCGCGATGGCATTCTTCCCCAAGGTGTTGGCCGTGATCCTGGCGATCCCGGGTCCCGTCGCCTCGGCCTATCTCACCGTGTTGCTGTCGATGCTCTTCGTGGTCGGCATGCGGGTGGTCTTCCAGGACGGGATCGACTACCGCAAAGGTTTGGTCTGCGGCGTCTCGTTCTGGATCGGCGTCGGGTTCCAGAACGGCGTGATCTTCCCCGAATACTTCGCGGAGTTCGCCGGCGGCCTGCTTCAGAACGGCATGACGGCCGGCGGGCTCGTGGCCATCCTGATGACCCTGTTCGTGGAACTGACGGGCTCCCGGCGCAGCCGGATCCAGATCGCGTTCGACGTGTCGTCCCTGCCGCAGATCAGCGAATTTCTGCGCGCCTTCGCCTCCCGCATGGGGTGGGACGCGGCGATGGCCGACCGTCTCGACGCCGTGGGCGAGGAGGGGTTGCTGACGCTGCTGCAGGACAAGAGCGAAGCCGAGCGCGGACAACGGCGCCTGCTGCTCATTGCGTACGAGGAAGACGGCGGGGCGCATCTCGAATTCATAGCCGCCACCGGCGAGGAAAACCTTCAGGACCGGATGGCGCTACTGGGCGCACAAACCTCGGGGGAGTTAGTCGAGATCGAACAGGAAGTCTCGCTCCGGCTGCTGCGGCACTTGGCGTCCTCGGTGCGCCACCAGCAATACTATGACACGGACATCGTGACCGTCCGCGTGGACAGACCTTCCGCCTGAAACACGCCGCCCCCTAGCTCTCCATCATTTCCAGGCGGGCGTCGAACTCGTGGCCGCAGGACACACAGCGGATGCAATCGGATTCGACCATGGGTTCGTCGTCGCGAATCCCCATGCCGCCGCAATCCGGGCAGCGAGACAGGTGCAGGACTTCGTCTTTGAGGTTTTCGTACCGCGTGCCCCGCAGGCAATAGACGGGTTCGCCGTCGATCAGCCAAGGTTGGCATGACTTATCCACCACCGGGAGGGTGATGTAATGGTGATCGACGTAGTCCCGAACCGCGTCATGGGTCGTGAGCCCGTCCTTGAGCAACTTCCCGGTCCTGGCATCGTAGATGGCTCCATCCTTGATAATGGCTTTGGTCGGTCCCATGTGACACCTCCTTGGAGTAAAGGGTCGATCAGGGCTTTATGAGTACGACTTTGCCGTCCTTCCAAACGCAGATCGGTGTGTTATGCATACGCGCGGTTTTCCGGGCGACTTTAGCGGCCCGACGCAAGGCTCGCCCAACAGCACGCGACAACGCTTGCGTCTCTTTTTGGGCCTTCTTAGGTTTCATGGCCCCTCCTCTATGAGCCGAGGGGTTTCCTCGGAATTGTCATACACCATCCAGGTATCGGCTAACGAGCGATACACGGCATGAAAATTCTTCCAGCCTCGATCAAAACGCCGTAACACCTCATGCCGGGGGACGTCATGGCCACCCTGACGTACACGCATTGCAATCCTCCGGAGGGCAACCTGCGGTGAAGAAAGCCAAAGAAAAATAATTTCGATGCGGTACCCTGCCGATTTCAAATTCTTGAGCCGCTGCACGTACGTCAGCCCGCTCAATGTGCTTTCAAAGGCAAAGTCCTTCCGTCCATGCGCGAGACGGTCCAGTTCTTCCAGCACGAGCCGGCCCGCCGTTCGTCCAGCCAAGTTGGGATCGAGCGGCGAAAGGCCACTTGCAATGAGGTCGGCGTTTACAAAGTGCACCACACTGGCTTCCTTAGGGAGAAATTCTTTTGCAAAGGTGGTCTTGCCCGCACCATTGGGTCCCGCGATCACAATGCAACGCGGGGATTTCGCGGTTTGCTTTTTCACGTCAGCATGACCAAGACCCGGGTTTCCTCCTCTTGGCACTCAAAGCTCAGCAAATTATCCGTCTTTGAAGCCGAAAAAGAAAGAGAATCTTTGAAGCGGCCCCATTTGTGCCTTGCCATTTGGGAGACTATAATTCTTGTTTTACACCCTCACCTTAATCCTCTCCCGTCAAGGGAGAGGAGAGTATACGAGGAGGATGCTCATGAGTTTGGCTGATAAGCAATGTGTGCCGTGTCGCGGGGGGGTGCCGCCGTTGGAAACGGCGAAGGTGCAGGAGTTGTTGGGGCAATTGGAGCAGGGCTGGTCTCTGAATGGCGACGGGCATATCGAGCGCCAGTACGAATTCAAGGACTTTGCGGAGGCCCTGGCGTTCGTGAATGCGGTGGGCGCGATTGCCGAGACAGAAGGCCATCATCCCGACCTGTATCTGGCGTGGGGCCGGTGCAAGGTGGAAATCTGGACGCACAAGATTCACGGGCTCACGGAAAGCGATTTTTACCTGGCGGCCAAGGCCGACCGGGTCTTTGCGGGCAATGGCTGAGTCGCTCATCACGATTGAGCCAGCCGCTCAAACCGGCGCTGCGGTCGCGGAAGAACCCTGGGGCGACCCGGACGGCGTCCCGCAGGTGGCCCTGGTCACCATGCCGTTCGGGTATTCCAAATTCCCGTCCATTCAGCTCGGTACCCTGTCCCGGGTATTGAAGAACCACGGCATCGGGTCCAAGAGCCATCACTTCAATCTGCTGTTTGCCCATCGCATCGGGCTCCCGCTCTACGAAGTGTTGTGCGAAAAGCGCGGCATGATCGGCGAGTGGCTGTTCTCGTCCATTTTGTTTCGGGACAACCCGAAGCACGCCCAATATCCCGACGTGTTCAAACCCGTGTTCGAAAGCACGGCTCAGGAGGCTGGTTGTTCCACGGGGTATCTGGAAGAGATCTGCCACACCATTGCGCCGCAGTTTCTGACCGAGGTGCTGACCTCGTACGATTGGGGGCAATTCAAGGTCGTCGGTTTCACGTCCACCTTCGACCAGAACGTGGCGAGCCTGACCCTGGCCAAATTGATCAAGGAGTTGTATCCCGCGGTCCGCATCGTCTTCGGCGGGGCCAACTTCGACGGCGAGATGGGCCTGGAATATTTCCGGGCGTTTCCGTGGATCGATTACGTGGTGGTCGGCGAAGGTGAGGAGGTGTTTCCCGCTTTGGCGAAGAACGTGTTGCGCAGTCAGGAAGACGCGCTCCCCACCGGGGTGGCCTTTCGCAAGGACGGGGAGATCCGGTTCCAACCCAACACGGCCCTCTTTTCCGATTTCTCCGAAGTCGGGCCGCCGGACTACGACGATTATTTTGACATGGTCCGGGAACTGGAAGGACAGGGCTCGACCGGGCTCAACCGGATTTTGCTGTACGAGGGGTCGCGCGGGTGCTGGTGGGGCGAAAAACATCATTGCACGTTTTGCGGGTTGAACGCCCAGTCCATGCAGTTTCGCGCCAAGACGTCAGACCAGGTGGCCCGGGAAATGGACGGCCTCTCCAGTCGCTATAACACCACGCGCTTCCGTCTGGTCGATAACATCATCGACCTGAAGTACATCGACAATCTATTCGGTCGGTTCGCCGCCGGTCACTATGACCTGGACGTATTCATGGAAACCAAGGCCAACCTGACCAAGCAACAGATTCAGACCCTGGCCCAGGGCGGGGTGAAGTGTATGCAGCCGGGCATCGAAAGCCTGAGCGCCGCGCAACTCAAGGAGATGGATAAAGGCGTCAGCCCGCTCCAGAACGTCCAGTGTCTGAAATGGAGCCGCTATTACAACCTGGATATCAACTGGAACATCCTGCTGGGCTTTCCGCAGGAGACCGACGCGGACTACAAGCGCCAGATTGCGCTCATCCCCTCGCTGTTTCACCTGCAACCGCCGGAAAGCACCGGTAAACTGTGGCTGGAACGGTTCAGCCCGTATTTCATGCGGCCCGAAGAATACGGCGTGCGCATTACCGGACCGGGCGCGGCGTACGAATACGTATATGACGCGAGGAAAGTGGACCTGAACAAGATCGCGTACGATTTCGAATATGAAATCGATTGGAAGGTGGCCCCGGCCCTCTACGAACAGTTGTGCGGCCTCGTGCAGGAATGGCGGGCCCGGTATTTTTCGCAGGACCGCCCGTTTCTATTCTATTCCAAGGCCATGAGTTACGTGACGGTCTACGACGGCCGGACCGATCAGCCCACGAGCGAACGGTTCGATTGGCCGTTTTCGTTCGTCATCGAGTATTGCAACGAGACCCCGAAAACGCTGGAGCAGATCCGGCGGGCTTCAGCGGACGATCCCGCAGCGTTGCCGGCGGCGACTTCCATCGACGACGCGGTCGCCACGCTCACGGCCAAACGCATCCTGGTTGAGGACAAGGGGCGCTACCTGACTCTGGCCCTGCCGGTCAATCCGCATTTATAGGTTAAGATTGGGCGCACAAGCGCCGGGGATCGGGGACAATCCGCGTGCTTAGGAACCTCTGCTTTATGGTGATAGCGGGATGCAGGGCAAGGCGTCCCGCAGCGAAACCCGAGGCTTATCAAACTAGATAGGTGAGGGTTGAGCGAGGACACAACGCCGCCATGCGCCCGATATCACCATAAAGCAGAGGTTTCTTTATGCGGTTCCGCCGGCTTCGGTCGGCCCTTGCGCCAGCATTTCCGAAAACCGTTTCCCTACGATGTCGGTGACTTTTCCCATGATGTCCGTCACCTCTTTCCATTCCTCGGGAGTCAATTCTTCTTTCAGTCTCGGATTGAGTCCCCATTTGGCGCTGACTTGCTGGCCTTCACGCTCGACGTGGACCGTCAGGATTTCGGTGTCGAGAGGACCTTTTGATTTGGAGGACGGTTTCCGCGATGAGGTTTCGCCTGCCACGACGTGCGCCTTTCTGCATGGGGTGGATAAATCCGTGCTGTGAATTCTACTCTGACGGGTTGTTCTATCGAGTGTCAAATTGACGTGAGGATTCGCGGCCTCTCCACAGTTGTAGCAGCGGCATCTCATGCCGCCAAGTTCTGGCGCCTTCGGGCGTGGCTGCGCCCCGGTCCCGCAAATGCTATATAGAGGCGAGGACTGTCTGAGCGAAGCGAGTTCCGCAGCCCAAGCAAAAGGGATTGGGGCACAGGCACCCCCTTGGGGCCACGCCAGGGCGCCAATGGTTTTGGGTCCTTTTGGCGAAACAAAAGGACCTCGTCGTGCGGGGGCGAAACCCCGCATGAGAAAAACAAAGACTCTGGATCCTCGATTAAAAATGTCGAGGATGACAGAGAGGGAGAAGGCTTGGCCCCTCCCAAGAGCCGAACGCCGTTAGCGACAAATTCCCTACGGCAAACCCTTGTCTCAAGGCCTTCTCTCCGGTTAGAGTCAAGGAATGGAGCAATGCTCCGTATGAAGCGTAGCCGCTTCACGTCTTGATCCAACGGCCGTTCCGATGAGTGTTGACTGGAAAGAAGTTCTCAAATCCCTCAAAGAAGAGGCCATTCCCAAACGCTGGGACATGCAGGAGTTGGCGCGGAACTTCTTTGAAGGTCTGTTCCTCGTGGTCCCGGTGGCCGTCACCATCTACGTCGTCTTCCTGGTGTTCAATTTCATCGACGGCTGGCTGAACATCCCCATTCCGGGGATCGGGTTTCTCATCACTATCGCTATGCTCGTCCTGGTCGGCCGCCTGGCCTCGAACGTGTTCTTCCGCGGCGCCTTGGGTTCCCTCGAAAAGGTTCTGACCCGCACGCCCTTTGTCAAACTGGTCTACACGTCGCTCAAGGATCTCATCGAAGCCTTCATGGGTGAAAAAAAGCGGTTCGATCAACCCGTCCTCGTCTCACTGATGCCGGGCGGACATGCCGAGGCGATCGGGTTCGTCACGCGCCAGAACCTGGACCTGTTGGGGCTGGAAGACCGGGTCGCCGTGTACTTTCCGCAATCCTACAACTTTGCCGGCAACCTGCTGGTCGTACCTCGCAGTCAAATCCGCCCGCTTGACGCCGACAGCGCGGACATCATGGCCTTCATCGTCTCGGGCGGGGTCTCGGGCGGCGCAGCCAACGGGAAGTCCGGCAAACCGGCTCCCGGCGACACCCCGGCGTTACCGTCCCCGGCCGATTCGCCAAAGTCTCCCGATTCATTGCAATAACCGGCATTGTCGCTTCTTCGTTTCGAGCGAGAGTTGCAAACACCTAAATGCGTGTTCTAATTTTGACGTGGGGTTTTCATATAGTAGAATATCCTTATTATTGACTGAGGGATATGATTTTCGACTTCGTTGATGTGTCCCGTTATGACGATCCTGCACCCGTTTCAGCGATGGTTTCGCAAGGCCTGCCGGAGTCTTCCCGTGGTCTTGTGCCTGATCACACTCCAGGCATGTGACGAACAACAAGCCGCGCCTCCACCTTCGGGGCCTCCGCCGGCGCCGGTCCGCGTCGCCCCGGTCCTTCAACAAGAGGTAAAGCAAACCGTCACGCTGGTCGGGACCGTCGAACCCTGGAAACGAAGCGTCGTGGCCAGCGAAGTCGAGGGGCTGGTCCAGGCTTTTCCCGCGGAAGAAGGGATGGCGGTCAAACGCGGGCAACTGCTGGCGAGTCTGCGCACGGATACGCTACGGATCCGATTCGATTCGGCTTCGGCCCTCTATCGAGAGGCCGCGGCTCGCTATCAACGAGCCAAACGGGATTTGAACCGGATCCGCATCCTCTTCAAACGGGAACTCGTTACGCAGAAAGACTTTGATGACGCCCTGGCCGAGGAAACGGCGCTGAAAGAACGTCTGTCTCAATTGGGCGCCGACATCAGGACGGTCAGAGACTCCCTGAATAAGTCCAAAATCCTCGCACCGTTCGACGGATGGATTACGCAAGAATTTACGGAAGTCGGCCAATGGGTGGAAGAAGGCGGAGCGGTTATCGAGATGGTCGACCTGTCGCACGTGCAAGTCGAGATTCCGCTTCCGGAACGATACGTGAGCAACGTGCAAACCCGGGACCCCGTCACCGCCACCTTCGACGGTCTCCCGGCGTTTGAGGCGCAAGGGCGGGTCTTTTCTCTCGTGGCCCAAGCCGACCGGAACGCGCGCACCTTCCCGATCAAGGTAGAGATCCCCAATCCCGACCTGGCGATCAAGAGCGGTATGGTATCCCGCGTCACGTTCCAGGTCGGCCGGCCCCACCAAGGTTTCATGGTCCCCAAGGACGCTTTGGTCCTCCGGGGCGGGAATGAGTTCGTGTTCCAGGTGAATGGAGACACGGTCGAACAAATTCCGGTGACCGCCGTCCTTCACGTCGAAGACCTTGTTGAAATTACGGGGCAGATCCAGGAGGGGATGACCGTCGTGGTGGAAGGCAACGAACGCCTGTTCCCCGGCCAACCCGTACGCGTACTGGATGCCCCCGGAGAGGCTCCCGGCAACACCCCATGAACATCATTCAATTCGCCATCCGGTACCCGGTCACCACGACCGTGGGCGTGATTCTCATGTTCCTGTTCGGGCTGGTGTCGCTTATCCAGTTGCCCATCCAACTCACGCCCGACGTGTCCAAACCCCAGGTCACGATTTCCACCCGGTGGCAGGGCGCCAGCCCCAAGGAAGTGGAACGCGAAATCGTGGATAAGCAGGAAGAGCAAGTCAAAGGTGTCGAGGGGTTGGAGAAGATGTACGGCGAAAGTTCTTACGATTCCGCAAAAATCATCCTTCGCTTTCCCGCCGGCACCAATATCGATACGGCGCTCCTGCGCGTCTCCAATCGACTCAATCAAGTCAAGGAATACCCCGACGAAGTCGACGAACCCGTGATCAGCAGTGCCGATACGGCCGGCAGCGCCATGGCGTGGTTTATTTTTGAGCCGTTGGAAGACAATCCCATTGAGATCGATACCATGCGGGATTTCGCGGAAGACGTGATCAAGGCGCGTTTCGAACGCGTTCCGGGCGTGGCCGCGTCCAACGTGTATGGTGGTCGCAAACGGGAGCTGCAAGTACTCGTGGACCCTTTGAAACTGGCCATCCGTTCCCTGACGGTTCTGGAACTGGCGCAGGCGCTGGATCAGGAAAATCGAGACTACAGCGCGGGGGATTTCGATGAAGGCAAACGATCGTACATCGTCAGGACCACCGGCGATTATCAGAGCCCCGAGGACGTGGCCAACGTCATTATTGCCAGACGGGACGGGGCGCCGGTGTACGTACGGGACATTGCAAGCGTCAGCGTCGCGTATCAGGAGCCTGATCACGTCGTTCGGGAAATGGGACGCAATTCCATTGCCGTCAATGCCATCCGCGAGACGGGCTCCAATACCCTGGAAGCGATGCAGCAACTTCGTGACGCCGTTCAGACCTTGAACGACGAGATCCTCCAACGACGAGGCTTCAAGCTGTTTCAAGTCTACGACGAAACGGACTACATTTACAGTTCCATCAACCTGGTCCAAAAAAATCTGATCATCGGCAGCATCCTGGCCGTGACGATTCTCTTCCTGTTCCTGCGCACGGCCAGTACGACCTTCGTCATCGGGCTGGCCATTCCCATCAGCATCATGGGCACGTTTGTCGCCTTGTGGGCATTGGACCGGAACGTGAACGTGATCAGTCTCGCCGGCATGACGTTGGCCGGGGGCATGTTGGTCGATAATTCCATCGTCGTCCTGGAAAACATTTATCGCCACCGGGAGTTGGGCAAACCGTTGTGGCAAGCCGCCTATGACGGCACCTCCGAAGTCTGGGGAGCGGTGCTGGCCAGCACGCTCACGACCATTGCCGTGTTCGTGCCCATCGTGTTCGTCGAGGAGCAAGCCGGCCAACTCTTCCGTGACATTGCCATCGCCATCAGCGCCGGAGTCG
Organism: Nitrospirales bacterium; assembly: GCA_022828225.1. Lineage (GTDB taxonomy): Bacteria > Nitrospirota > Nitrospiria > Nitrospirales > UBA8639 > Bin75. The sequence goes on from JAJEJG010000008.1 coordinate 122,485, forward strand.
GGCTGAGTCTCCTGGTGTCCATTACCGTGATCCCGTGCCTGTCCGCACGCATTTTGACGACGACGAACCATGGACCGCGCGCCTCCTCCCGCTCGGAGCCGGGCTTGCCGGGTCGCGGGAACCGGGCCGGCAGGCGGCGGGGAATCAATCCCGGCCGGGTCGGTGATTTCGTGTATTGGATGTGCGGCAGCGTGGGCTTGCGCCTGATGGTCGTGTTCGGACTCACCGCGTTCGCCATCGGCGTCACCGCGCTGTTGTTACCCAAAGCCGAATACCTTCCCAGCGGGAATCGCAATCTGATCGTCGGTGTCGTGCTGCCGCCGCCCGGGTATAACACGGAGAAGTTCGTGCACCTGGGAAAATCCATTGAGCACGTCCTGACTCCCCATTGGGAAGCCCAACCCGGATCCCCGGAAGAGGCCGCGCTCGATGGTCCCAGTATTCGCAATTTCTTCTACGTGGCATTCGGACGTTCCGTGTTCATGGGCGCCCGCACAAACGACGACGCGGAAATTCGCGGCTTGATGCCGGTGTTCCGCAGAGCCATGGCCGATATTCCCGGGATCATCGGGATCGTGACCCAAAGCAGCCTGTTTCAACGCGGGTTGGGCGAAGGACGAAACATCGATATCGAAATTACCGGACCGGATCTGGACAAACTCCTCGCCTTGGGCGGGCAGGTCTTCGGACAGGTAAGCTCCATCCTTCCTGGCGCACAGGTTCGTCCTAAGCCCAGCCTCGACCTGGGCAGCCCGGAAGTGCGCGTCCACCTGAAGCGGGACCGGGCGGCCGACGTGCAAATGACGAATCAGGAACTCGGGTTTACCATCGATGCGTTGGTGGACGGGGCCAAGGCGAGCGATTACCACTTTGAGGGAGACGAAATCGATCTCACGATCCAGGGCCTTGATGCCTATGCCGACCGAACGCAGGATCTGGGCAACCTTCCCATTTTCACTCGCGGGGGCCGCCTCGCCACGGTGGGCGATATCGCCGACATTTCACTCGTTGCGGGTCCCGAACAAATCAACCATATCGAACGGGAACGGGCCATCACCGTCCAGGTCATTCCGCCCAGTCAAATGCCGCTGGAGACGGCCATGGAAATGATCGAACAGCAGATTATTCTGCCGATCAAGGAAACGGGAACCCTCGGGCGTCTCTATAACATTCACCTGTCGGGCACCGCGGACGACCTGACGAAAACCTATGACGCCCTGAAATACAATCTTCTCCTGGCCTTGCTCATTACCTATCTGTTGATGGCCGCCCTGTTCGAAAGTTTCCTCTATCCTTTTGTCATTATCTTCAGCGTACCCTTGGCCGCGGCCGGAGGCATTCTCGGCTTGTTTGTCGTCAATCACACCATTGCCTATCAACCGATGGACGTCCTGACCATGTTGGGATTCATCATTCTGATCGGCGTCGTGGTCAATAATGCGATCCTGGTCGTGCATCAAGCCTTGAACTTCATGGATCCGAAGCGGCGTACTCATTGGGAATCGGACGAAGACCAGTCCACCGGCATGCCGGCCCGTCAAGCCATCGCCGAATCCGTGCGATCACGCGTCAGGCCCATCATGATGAGCATGTTGACCACGACCTTCGGTCTCCTGCCGCTGGTCCTGTCCTCGGGCGCCGGATCGGAGTTGTACCGGGGTATCGGCAGCGTGGTGCTCGGCGGCCTCATCCTGTCAACCGTGTTCACGAGCCTGCTGGTTCCGGCCGTCTTCAGTCTCATGATGGACTGGAAACTCAAGAGGCAGCGCGTGCCTTCGTGAGAGAACCTGGTTCCGGGAGTACGCGAGACCTTATTGAAGGGAAGTATGTCTGACATCGTTGCAACAACCCGTTCCACGATCGGCATCATCTTCGCCGGTATCATGTGTTTGTCGGGAACGGCGACCGTCGTTTGGGCTGAAGACGTAAAGGATAAAGACGCCTCACGCCCACGCCCGCCCGAACTCCGGTTGAGCATGCAGGACGCGATGCAGGCGGCGATCGATAACAATCCCTCGGTGCAGATTTTTAAAGAACGCGTGGCCCAGGCACAAGAGCAGGCCTTTACGCAACGCGGAGCCCTGCTGCCGAACCTGTCCGCCCGGGTCAGCGGAGCGAGAAGGCGATTCTTTCTCGGCGCATTTGGCGGACTTGGCGCCGGTGTGTCCGACCCCATCAATTTTTATGAAAGCCGTGTGGCATTGACCCAAAACCTGTTCAGCATGAGCCTGATCCAGAAATGGCGCGCGGCTCGCACAAACATCGAAGTGGCCAGCCTGGACTCGGAAACCCAGAAAATGGACACCATGGCCTTGGTGGCCCTGGCCTACCTGGAGGCCTTGCGGGTGAAAAAATCCGTCAAGGCCCGCCTGGCCGGCGTCAAGCTCAACCGGGAGCTGTTGCGCTTGGCCATGGAACGCAAGTCGGTCGGCATGGCCACCAAGCTGGACGTCACGCGCGCGAAAGTGCAACTCGAAAACGAAAAACAACGCCTGCTCATCGCTCGCACCGACTATGGGAGCGCCAAACTCAACCTGAGCCGCGGCATCGGGATCTCGTTCGACGTGGCGTTAAAACTCACGGACGAACTGAAACTCGTGCCTGTCACGTCTCAGACCGTGGACCAAGCGTTAGAGGTCGCCAGAGCACAGCGGGTCGAACTTAAAGCCCAAAAGAAACGGGAACGGTTGGCTGAACTGACCTTGAGTTCGGTGGTCATGGAACGGATGCCCTCTGTCACGGGCAGCGGAGACGTAGGCCTGATCGGGAATCAACCCAGCAGGTCGTTAACCACCGACAACGTGCAAATCCTGCTCTCCGTTCCCCTGTTCGATGGAGGCCAGCGCGAGGGTCGCATTTCCGAGCGGCGCAGTTTGCTGCGCATGGAGTCCATCAAGACGCGAGACGTCGAAAAGCAAATCGGCTTGGAGGTGCGGGACGCGCTGTTGACCCTGGAATCGACTCAACAACAAGTCGCCGTAGCCAAGGAAGGGCTCCGGTTGGCGTTCCTGGAACTCCATCTTGCCCGGCGGCGGTTTGCCGTGGGCATGGCGACCAACATCGAAGTCACCGACGCCCAAACGTCGGTGACGCAGGCCCGGGACAACCTCATCGAAGCGCTGTTCAATTTCAACGCGTCGCGCGTGGACCTCGCCAGAGCCCAGGGTCGACTCGAAGAACTCTAATTTCCATGGTTACGGACGACCAGCACATTCAAAACGACGTTCGGGCCCAGGCGAAGAAACGCCGGACCTTCGCCATTATCAGTCATCCCGACGCGGGGAAAACCACCGTCACGGAAAAACTGCTGCTCTATTCCGGAATGGTCCGGACGGCGGGTATGGTCGGCAGCCGGAAAAGTTCGAAGACGGCGACGTCCGATTGGATGGAAATGGAACAGGAACGCGGGATCTCGATCACCGCGTCGGCCATGCAGTTCCAATACAAGGACACCGTTATCAACGTGCTCGATACGCCGGGGCACGAAGATTTCTGCGAAGATACCTACCGGACGCTGACCGCCGCGGACAGTGCCGTGATGGTCATCGACGCGGCTAAAGGCGTTGAAACCCAGACCCGCAAATTGTTCGAGGTGTGCCGGTTGCGCAGAATCCCCGTCCTGACGTTGATCAACAAAATGGACCTGCCTGGACGCCCGGCGCTGGACCTCATGGCCGAGGTGGAAGACGTCCTGCGCATTCACGCCAACCCGATCGATTGGCCCGTGGGGTCGGGACAACAATTCGTGGGTGTGGTGGACCGCGCCTCCCGCCGGATCTCGCTGTTCAAAAAACTGGCGGCACAGGGCTCCGCGAAAGCCGAACGCCATGAAATTTCTTTGGACGGCCCCGAAGCCCGGGCTCTGATCGAGGAAGACGTGTTGCAGGAAGTCAATCACGATTTGGAATTGTTGGACGTGGCCGGGAACCCGTATTCGCAGGAAGCGTTTCTTCGGGGTGAAGTGACGCCCGTGTTTTTCGCCTCCGCGCTCACGAATTTCGGTATTGAAAACTTCTTCGACGCCTTCGTGGAGATGGCGCCCGCGGCCATCCCGCGCACGGCCGATCGACACGACGGCACGGAAATCGTTGTCGATCCGGTGGAGCGACCGTTCAGCGCCTATATCTTCAAGATCCAGGCCAACATGAATCCCCGGCACCGCGACAGCACCGCGTTCCTGCGAGTCTGCTCCGGGCGATTCGAGCGCGACATGGTGGTCAAACATCACCGCCTGGGGAACGATGTGCGCCTGTCACGGCCGCACAGTCTCGTGGCCAAGGGCCGCAACACCGTGGACGTGGCGTATCCCGGGGACATCATCGGGATCATCAACCCGGGGCAGTTTGCCATCGGCGATACCATCTCATTGAATGACGGGTTCAACTATCAGCCGCTGCCCCAGTTTCAACCGGAGGTATTTGCTAGGGTGCAGCCCACCGACGTGGGCAAACGCAAAGCTTTTGACAAAGGCATGGAGCAAATGGCCGCCGAAGGCACGGTGCAGATTCTCCGGAGCCTCGATGACCTGGATTTCCTCGCCGCCGCCGTAGGCCGGCTCCAGTTCGACGTCCTGCAATTTCGTCTGCGGAACGAATACCGGGTGGAGACCCGCATCGAGCCCCTGACCTATACGTGCAGCGCCTGGCTGGCCGGAGACCTCGACACCTTTCGCGCCCCGAGCGACGCCATGCTCGTCAAAGATCACCGCAACCGCCCCATCGTGCTCTTCCGCTCCGCCTGGTCCAAAACCTTCACTCAAGAACGTAACCCCGACCACGAACTTCTGGAGATGGGATAACCTTTTCGCAAGGTCCTATTTCCTTGTGCGACCGCCTGATCCAGGAAAATCTGGTATGATTGAGAATCAATTGGAAAGCTCTTATCTACAAAGGAGATGCCAAAATGGCCGTTCAAGTTTATGGATGTAATCACGTCGTCATCGAAGTGGACGACGCGCGGAAAGCCGTGGAGTTCTACTCGGACGTGTTCAACCTGGAAATGCTACGGGGAGGAGAGGGAGCGGCCTGGTGCAAACTCGGAGAGCATCAATTCCTGGCTATCTTTGAAGTTGAAAATCTGCAACCCGATCGCATGAAACATTTCGGCATCATGGTCCGGGATGAGGCGCAGGTCAACGAAGTGCGGGACAAACTCGTCAACAAATACGGCCTGACGTTGGTGCCCCCGTTCCGTTGCGACTTTCGCGACCCCTGGGGCAACCGTATCCAGGTCGTCGACATCCACGATGAATCGCTGGTCTGGTTGCTGCCATACCGCGAAGTGCAGGATACGGGGATTAAGTTTTCAGAGTGATTTTGGAATCGCGTCTCGAACTTAACTCAATAATGATAGCGACAAGAAATGACGGTGATGCGAATATCGTCCACGGCATACACCAGACGATGAGACTCATCGATACGTCTCGACCAAAAACCAGAGAGAGTCTCTTTCAATGCCTCTGGTTTACCAATTCCTTCGAAAGGCGAACGCTTTATCTCGGTTAGCAATTTGTTGATCCGTTTGAGTGTTTTCTTATCCTGTTCCTGCCAATACAGATAATCGTCCCAAGCAGCGTCGGTCCACGCTAACGTCCTACTCATCAATCATGTCTCGTTCAGTGACCTGCCCTGTCTTGAATTGTTCGATTGATTGAGCCAAATGAGCGGCATTGGCCGGTGATTTCAGTAAATGAACGGTTTCCATCAAGCTGTTGTAATAATCCATTGACATCACAACGGCATCTTTTGCATCCCGACGCGTGATGACCGCACAGTCAGCATCATTCTCAACCCCATCAAGTACTGATTTCAGACGATTCCTTGCTTCGGTAAATGAGACAACCAGCATATGAAACCCCATCGTTAGTTGTACATATTATTGAACAAGTATATCGAACGAATAGATATTGTACAAGATACCGTACAATTATTGACTAACTATTCGATGGCTACTCCCCGAACAGTCCCTCCAACAACTCCTTACCCATTTTGCCGATGGATTTGCCGAGTTGCTCGACGCCTTGGGGCAGGAGTATCCCAGGTTTCATGACGGCCTTGTCAATGGCGTCGTAGATCTGCTCGAAGATGACGGCTGACGCTTGCGAGAACGTGGTGCCGCCGGATGGGTCGCCGATGTCACGCAATTCGAGATCAGGCAACGGCAACCGCGTAACCTCGCTTTGTCCGCCGACGAAGCTCACGTTGATCATCGCGTCTTTGACCGTTACTTTCTTGATGTGAACGGTCTTATCGAATTCCTGTTTATCCTCAGGTTTTTCACTCTTTTCTTGACCGTCGTCATCGGAACCGGATCCCGTATTACGTTTCACGTTCTCATGGATCGTGCCGAGGTTGCTGCCCTGTAACGACCATTCGAACGTGATGGCCGGTTTGACGATCAGCACCTCCTCGACGATCACGGTGTCCGTCAACAGCGAGTTCCAATCGACCTTTATCCGAATCTCGGGGAGGGACACGGCAGAGGCGGTCTCATACCCTTCAGGGTTGTTGACCACAAGCCCGGTTAACCCGGCGTGCATGCTTGTGCCGGACAGCAGGGTCACATCCACGTCCTCCAGTGTCACCGGTACGCCCAGTACTCGGAGCCCCATGGTCTCGATACCACCCTTGACCAGGGCATTCAACGACAGACTGACAAAAACCAGTGCCAGGAGTCCGATGACTCCAACGAGCACGAGAAATCTCACAAACACTTTCATGGGAGTGCTGCTTTTCCGGCTCCTGATTCAACCGGAGAACCTGTGATTAGACCGTCGTGGATGTATTGACCCGCCTGCTACAATTCACGCCGGCCTTCGATGGATTTGGTCAGCGTCACGTCGTCGGCGTATTCGATATCCATGCCCACGGGAATCCCGTACGCGATGCGTGAGACCTTGACCCCGTAGGGTTTCAGGAGTTTCGTGAGGTAAATGGCCGTGGCCTCGCCTTCGATGGTGGGGTTCGTCGCGACGATGACCTCCTGCACTCCGCCGTCCCGAACGCGCGCTTCCAATTCCCGGGCGCGAATGTCGGACGGTCCGACCCCGTCCAGCGGTGAAAGCGAGCCCATCAGGACGTGATACAAGCCCTTGTATCCGCGACTTTGATCGATCGCATGTAACGTGCTCGGTTCTTCCACGACCAGAATCCTGGTGCGATCCCGTTGCGGGTCCTGGCAGATGTCGCACAACTCGCTTTCCGCGATATTGCGACATTGCTCGCAAAACACCACAAATTCCTTCACGTCGCGAATGGCATCGGCCAGGCGCAGGGCCTCTTCCTTGTTGACCTTCATCATATGAAACGCGAGTCGTTGCGAGGTCTTTTGCCCGATACCGGGCAATCGCACAAACTCCTTGGCCAGTTTGGCCAATAACCCCTGACGCTGTTGTACGCTCATGACGGTATTGTCGATTGCGGATCGTGGATAGGGGATTTAAAAATTCAAAATCAGCAATTCCTTACATTCCGGGGATGCCGAGACCTCCGGTCAACCCCTTCACTTCATCAGCCATTAACTCCTTGGCTTTGCGTAACGCTTCATTGGTGGCAGCCACGAGAAGATCCTGCAACATGTCGGGATCCTCCGACTTCAAGACTTCGGGCTCGATCGCCACGTTGGTGATTTGCATCCCGCCGTTGGCCGTGACCGTCACCATCCCGCCTCCGGCCGACGCCTGAACGGTTTTCGCGGCTGCTTCCTCCTGAATCTTTCCCAGTTTCTCCTGCATGGCCTGGGCCTGCTTCAACAGATTTCCCATATTGCCAAAAGGATTCTTGGACATGCTTACGCCTCCTTCTTTCCACTCGGACGACTGGCTTTCACCACTTCGCCGCCAAACAGTTCCATGGCGTGTTTCACCATGGGATTCGCTCTTGCCTGATCCAACAGGGCCTCGTCATCCTGTTCCCGCCGTTTGTCTCGCATTTGCCTGATCGTAGGACCGGCACCCGGTTCTCCGGTCAATTCGACCACGCGAATATGAATGCTTGTCCCCGCGACCTCCTGACAAACCTTTGAGATCAGTGCGCGGTTCTCTTCTTTCTGGATTCTCGAACAGGCTACCGATGCGGTCGCGGTTTTGGGATAGCCCACGATGACCTGGTTGCCTTCGATTTTCACCAACGTCCCCATTTCCAAAAAAGGTCCAACATTGGGGTGATCGCGAATCACGGATTCGACGACCCGCTGCCAGTCTTCTTCCCGAATAGCCGGCGGACTCCCCGGTGCCGACGGTTGCGGTTGCGGGGCCGGTTTTGTCTGGACCGCAGGCCGTGCGGCGCGAGGCGCACTCACCGGGTTTTTCGGCGAGGGCGGGCTTTGGGGCACGGGAGGAGATGGGCGCGCTCTTTGATCGGACACGGGAGCCGAGGGTCGACTTGACGCTCCGGCGCGATGGTCAGGTTGTCTGACCGGTGACGGCGGCGCCCCGGGAACCTGCCGGGGTTTTTCAGCCGGCGTGCTTGCAGCCTGGGGTTGTGGACCCCGTCCCGTTTCGGCCTGCCGCGGAACCTGCGCACCGGGTTGCAGCAACCGCGCCGCGCGCACCGCGGCCACTTCAAAGACAAACCGGGGATGCGCCGTGGACCGGAGGCGATCTTCGGCCTGGGCAAACAGGTGAAAGGCCTCCTGGACCTGCTCCACCGAGAACGACTTGGCTTCAGTCAACAAGTGTTTCACGTCTTCATCCGGCAAATCCATCAAGCCTTGCGCTTGCTCAAACCCGGGCACCACGGCCGCAATCATCAGGTGACGCATGCGCTCCACCACCGCCCCGCAATAGGCCCGCAGGTCATACCCGTGATCGACCACCTCGCCGACCAAAGCCACGGCCGCGGCCGGATCTTGGCTTACGACCGTTTGGACCAGGCGACTCACCAGTTCGTCGGGAACGGCCCCAAGCATCTCGTCCACGTCCTGCTCGGTAATCGATTGACCGCCGAAGGCCACGGCCTGATCCAACAGACTCAGCGCGTCGCGCATACTGCCTTCGCTTGCCCTCGCCATCGCCCCCAAACTTCGTTCATTGATCGTGACCTCAACATGTCTCACGACTTCCTGGAGGCGCGCAATGATCTCCCGCCGGGGAATCCGGCGAAAGTTGAAATGTTGGCAGCGGGACGTGATCGTAGGCGGGATCTTATGGACTTCGGTCGTCGCAAAGATAAACACCGCGTGCGGCGGGGGTTCTTCCAGCGTCTTCAAGAGCGCGTTGAACGCCGAATTGGAGAGCATGTGGACTTCGTCGATGATGTAGATCCGATAGGTGCCCCGGAACGGCGAAAATTTGACGTTTTCGCGCAGTTCCCGGACGTCGTCCACGCCGGTATTCGAGGCGCCGTCGATCTCGATGACGTCAACCGAGTTGCCGCGCGCAATTTCCAGACAACTCTCGCACTGCCCGCAGGGTTCCGGGATCGGCCCTTTGTCGCAGTTCAGCGCCTTGGCCAGAATCCGGGCGGCCGTGGTCTTTCCCACGCCGCGCATGCCCGAAAAGAGATACGCATGGGCCACCTGTTTCCGTTGGATGGCGTTCCGTAGCGTCTGCACGACGTGCGGCTGCCCGATCAACTCTTCGAATGTGCCCGGACGAAACTTTCTGGCGGAAACCTGGTATTCCATCACTCGTTCCTTCGACTCCGCTCAGAGCTACGCTCAGGACTCCGCCTGCGGCTCCACCCAGCGCCCCCTTGCTTCACCGTCGCGTGGTTAGGCATGAAAATCGTCACAAGTGGGGCCGGGTGATCCTGTAGCACACAGACTCGCTTGCTTACCGTTGCTTCCTTCCGGACCTGGCGGGGTTCACAAGATTCTGCTGCACAGGGCCCAGCCCCTTTTTGTTGTCAATGGATGAAGTCCAAATGGCGATCAAGGACGCACGGCGACCGATCCTGCTCTTGTGTACGCTTCAGAAAGATGGTCAGCATGAGCTCTGTTCAGTCATCTCCATCATCTGCGACACACGTATGGTCCCGCCGTTTTCCAAAAACGGATCTGATTGAGCGATTTCAACGGCGGCCTCCATGCTCTGCGCCTTCACCACGGCAAAGCCTTTCATCGAATTCGGATCCGTATCATCCGCAACGCCACCGGAGGTGACAACTTTTGAAGCGGGCAACGGCGTTCCCGGATTCACGATCGCGTCGCCAAGCTCTTTGACCCACGCGCTCCATTTTTCCATTTGCGCCAGGCCCTCTTCTTGTGAACCCGGCTTATTTCCGCCGTAATAAGCCAGCATGAAATTCGGCATCTGCCCTCCCTCGCGCCTTCGCTTCGCTCCGGTCACCCCCTGAAGGGGGCACACCCCCTTCAGAACCCCCGTTCGGCTCTCCCTCGTCCCCTGCCCTTTGATAAGGGTGGGATTCGAAGTCGCGGGGCTTACCCCGCCCCGCTCCCGCTAGGGGGCCATGCCCCCTCGCGCCTTCGCTTCGCTCCGGTCACCCCATGAAGGGGGCACACCCCCTTCAGAACCCCCGTTCGAATCCCACCCTCTTCTACGGCCAATGAATAAAAGCATGGCTCCACTCTGTCTAACACGGCTCTCGTCGTTGTGGCGGAGAGGGTGGGATTCGAACCCACGGTGCCGTTGCCAGCACACGTGCTCTCCAGGCACGCCGATTCGGCCACTCTCGCACCTCTCCGCACGACGAAGCATGCCATCTTAACATGGGTTTTTCGGACCAACAAGAAAACTCGTTTGCAGGTATGAAGTTCAAGCCCTTCAATTTCACAAGGACTGGCGTCGTTGAAATAATCGTTGTCGCCGGGACGAGTTGGTCAGCGCTTTGTAGAGATGGCCGCGAAAGAGCATCATCAGGACCGCCGAGGCGGGCGTCAGGCACAGAACGAGGATCATGGCCGTCGAGGAGGACAGTCCGAGAGCCTGGAACCACTGGCTCAACACGGCGAAGGGCAATCCCAGGAGTTGAAGGAAATCCAAGCCGATTAGCCGGCCGCTCCTGCTCGAAATCGAAAAGAAAAAGGACAACCCGAACGGCGCCAGGATCACGACCAGCGGCAAGAACCATTCAATCCAATTTTCCAAGACGAATTCGTAACTGTCTTTGAGGATTTCAAGGGAGGCACCGGCGCGGCTCTGGTAAATCAGTTCGGGGACGGGATTGAGCAAAATAAACAGGAGCAGGAAGACGGCGGAGACAATCGCGGGCCCATACGGGTTGGCTTGCATGCCGAGTTCGAGAATTTGCAGGGGGACCCACACGATAAAGCCGACCGTGATCACGTCCCAGAAATAGCTGCCCGCCACGTCCCACAGGTCGCTCCACACCATGGGTCGCGCGCCCGTCACGGCCTGTTCGAGTAACCCCAGAAACGCCCCGACCACGAAGGCATTGGCCACGCCCAGCAACAAGCCTCCCAGCATGCCGAGTCCCATGGCCAGTCCGGTGGCCGCGTACATGAGCACGGCCAGGATCATGACCGCCGGCACGAGCAGCCAGTTTCCGGTCAGCGACCGCCAGGTCGCGAGTAGCGCTTGACGATAAAGTTGAAGAGTCGCTGGGACGAACTCCGACATGAGTCGTCGTCGCAAGTGAAAGACAGTTAGCCTGATGATTTTTGCTTGAGGGCGAGAATGTCCTGCTGTTGGCGGTCCCGTTCCTGCTCGATCTTCTTCAACCGGCTGGGCCGGTCAAGGGTCCACCACTTGACGCGGTCCTTAAACGACACCGCTTTGGGCGCCACACTTTTCAGCGGCTCCTCTTGAAAATGGAACCCCTTGTGGGACTCGCGCGTTTGGATGAATTGCTCGTAAATATTCAGGTACAGTTTTTTGAGGTCCATCCTCAACACCTTAGCCTACTCCGTTGGTTTCTGGCAAGAAGAGGAAGACTTAGTCCGTCCGCCGAGCGTTCAGGCCTACAGCAGAGGCGTTGACACCCCACGCCACCGTATGGGTAAATAGCAAAAACGGGTACACTTGAGGCCTTTTGGCTCCAGCTGCCCGGTTTCGAGTACTCCCGGGGACAAGAAACGATTCAGAAACGCGAGAGTGGCGGAACTGGCAGACGCGCGAGACTTAGGATCTCGTGGGAGACCGTGGGGGTTCAAATCCCCCCTCTCGCACCATTCCCCGCTGTCTTTCAACAACGAACGGACTCGACATGAAATTGGAAGTCACGGAACTAGGACCGGTTAAACGTGCGCTTAAAATCGAAGTGCCGGAAGACGCCGTCAACCAGGAATTTGACCGGGTGTATACCGATCTGCGACGCCAAGCGCGCGTCCCGGGTTTCCGGCCCGGCAAAGCGCCGGTCGCCATGTTGGAAAAACGCTACGCGAAAGCGGTCGAACAGGATGTCATTCAACGACTGGTGCCGATTTACTACCAGAAGGCGATTCAAGAAGCCGGCGTGGCACCCGTGCTGGTTGAAATTTCTCCCATGGAGCGCATGAAAGCCCACCGCAACACGTCGCTGACTTTTACCGCCACCGTGGAAATCAAGCCGCCGATTGAATTACGCGATTATCGTCCGCCCAATCCGATTTCCTTGAAGCCCGACTCCCGGAGCATTACCGACCAGGACGTGGATAACGCCCTGGAACGATTTCGAGAAAACCAGTCCAGGCTGGAGGCCGCCCCTTCCGGCACCCTCCTGGCTGAAGGCCTGTATGCCGTCGTGACGATCGAAGGCATGCTGGACGGCGAGCCGGTGGAAGGGTCGAAAAAGGAAGGACACCTCCACAAGGTGGGGTCGCAGGAAGCCGTGCTGGGTCTCACCATCGACGACGTGGTAGTGGGGAAACAGGAGGGGGACCAAGCGGAACTTCAGCAGGAATATCCAGCCACGCATCCGGATACCCGGCTGGCCGGTAAAGTCGTGACGTTTCATCTCTCCATCCTTGGCGTGAAGCAGAAAATTCTCCCTCCATTGGATGATGAATTTGCCAAAGATTGCGGGGAGTATGAGAATCTCGATGCGCTCAAGGACATGATTCGCTCCGAATTGGAGTCAGTCCTCAAGAGGGATATCGAAGAAGGTTACAAGGATCAGATCATGGAACGGCTGTTGGAAATGCATCACTTCGATCTGCCCGAGACCCTGGTCGACCGTGAAATTCGTACGCTGGTTCGACAACGCGTCATGGAAGAGCAACGGAAAAAGGGCGGGAAGTTCTCAATGGATGATCAACTCCAAATGGAAGAGGAAGCGAAACGCATCCAACAGGAGGTCGCGCCGGGAGCGCAGAAACGGGTCAAGCTCGGGTTGGTCTTGGAAGCCATCGCGGACAAGGAAGGAATTTCCGTGGACGACCAGGAAATCGATGAGGAATTCACCAAACTCGCCAAGGGCCTGAACGTTCCCCTGGAAGACATCCGCAAGATGGTGGAATCCGGAGGGGAGAGTTCGCTGCAGGAGTTCGAGGATCGCATCCGGGCTGAGAAAGCGCTTCAATTGGTCTACCAGTTTGCCGTGATTCAGGGGTAAGGCGCTCCGCAAACCCGTTTGGCACAGAAAGGGTACAACCGTATGTTAATTCCAATGGTTATCGAGAGTACGAACCGCGGTGAACGGGCGTACGATATTTACTCCCGCCTGTTGAAAGACCGCATTATCTTTCTCGGCGCGCCTATCGACGACGTCTTCTCCAACCTCATCATCGCACAATTGCTGTTCCTGGAAGCAGAAGATCCGGAAAAAGACATCAACCTCTATATCAATTCCCCGGGCGGGAGCGTGACCGCCGGCATGGGTATTTACGACACCATGCAATACGTCAAACCGCCGATTACGACCATTTGTTTGGGTCAGGCCGCCAGCATGGGGGCACTGCTCCTGACCGCGGGCACCAAAGGCAAACGGTATGCCCTGCCCAACGCCCGCGTGATGATTCACCAACCGATGGGCGGATTTCAGGGACAGGCGACGGAGATTGATATTCACGCGCGGGAGATCCTGAAAATTCGCGAGCGCCTGAACCAGATCATGGCGGAACACACGGGCCAGTCGTTGGACAAAATCAGCCAGGACACCGAACGGGATTATTTCATGTCGGGCACGGAAGCCAAGGACTACGGTCTTATCGATGAAGTCATTGTCAGGGCGTCGGAAAAGGAGACGGCAAGCTCGAACGGCGCCTGACCGCTGAACGCCGATCAACCCATGGCCAAACAACTCAAACCGGACGAGAATCTACGGTGTTCGTTCTGCGGGAAAAGCCGCGATCAGGTTCGCAAACTGATCGCCGGACCCACCGTGTACATCTGCGACGAATGCGTGGGCCTCTGCAACGAAATCATGGCCGAGGAATGGCAGGAGGCCAAAGAAGCCCTTTCCTCTAAACTTCGCAAACCCGTCGAGATCAACCGCCACCTGGATCAATACATCATCGACCAGGCCCGCGCAAAAAAGATTCTCTCGGTCGCCGTTCACAATCACTATAAACGCATCGCCGCGAATGAAACCGGAGACGTCGAGCTCCAAAAGGGCAACATTCTCATGATCGGGCCGACGGGAACCGGGAAAACCCTCCTGGCTCAAACCCTGGCCGATTACCTGGACGTGCCGTTTACTCTCGCCGATGCCACCACCTTGACCGAAGCGGGGTACGTCGGGGAAGACGTCGAGAACATTATTCTGAAACTGCTGCAAGCCGCGGACTATGAAGTGGAACGTGCCGAGCGCGGCATCATTTATATTGATGAGATCGACAAGATCACGCGGAAGGCCGACGGCCCCTCCATTACCCGCGACGTGTCGGGGGAGGGCGTGCAACAGGCCCTGCTGAAACTGATCGAAGGCACCGTGGCCAACGTGCCGCCGCAAGGCGGCCGGAAACATCCCCATCAGGAATTCATCCAGGTGGATACCAAAAATATCCTGGTCATTTGTGGTGGGGCGTTTGTCGGGCTTGAACCCATTATCGAACGACGCCTGAATCGAAACCGCATGGGCTTCAAATCGGACCGTTCCGTCTCACCACAGGAACGCTCCGCTTCCCTGCTGGCCCAGATCCAACCGGAAGACTTGCTTCAATACGGATTGATTCCCGAATTCATCGGACGATTGCCGGTGGTGACGACGCTGGAAGAGTTGGATGAAGATGCGTTGGTCCGGATTTTGACCGAACCCAAGAATGCCTTAACCCAGCAGTATCAAAAGCTATTGTCCTTCGACAACGTGAAACTGAAATTTACGGATGGGGCCCTCCATGCCGTTGCGAGAAAAGCCTATGCGCAAAAAACCGGAGCCCGTGGGCTTCGCGCGATCATGGAAGACGTCATGCTCGACATCATGTACGAGGTCCCCTCGCAAACCGAGATCAAGGAAGTGGTCATTACGGAAGACGTGATTCTCAAGAAGGGCGAACCGTTCAAATTTTTTGAACCGTCACCACGCATGAAGCCCGCCGTGGGCTCGTAACGAGAAAACCGCCGCCATCCCGGCCGCCGCGGGGGTAGACGCTCCATGTGGCCACGTCCCCACCGTTACCGCGTTCACCGCACCGCGATCCCTGGTCACCCGCCGAAGCTGCGCGCGGCTTTCTTTTTCCCGAACCGTTTGCTCTTGCCGTCGCCGTTCACATCGTTCTTGCGCGGGGCAAACTCGAAGCCCAGCTTACCGGAACCACGATCGAGCGTGAGATGGGACGCGAACTTGCGTCTGGTCTTCTTCGATACGAAACCTTGCAGGAGATCGGTCTTCCCCTTTTCCAGCAATTGTCGTACTTCACCCGCATCGATCGGGCGATTCAGGATCTGCCGGCTGATTTTGAAGTCACAAGCCGGTTCGGCCCCTAGTCCGTTACGGCAGACGTACCGTCTCGGCGTATCAAGCACCGGCGCTTCGCATTTCGGGCAGGGTCCGACCTGGTCGGAGGTCAGCGGATCCACATCGTCATCCTCGGCGGTGTCACCGAAATCAAACGCCGCGGTGAAATCGTCCTTGATGATCAACTCCGCGGAAAATTCCCGGCCGAGACGGCTGCGGAATCCGTTCAGCGGGCCAAGTCGCCGGTCACGCAACAAAACGGTGACCTCGTTGGGCGACAACTCCCGCCCGGCGATGGATTTCCAGATCGCGAAATCACAGGTTTCGCATACGAACTTGCGATAGTTCTCCCTCACCGTACCCTTGCCGCACTTGGGACACGGCACCTCAAGCACGACGTATTCATCGTCAATCTGGTCAACGTCACACTGTTGGGCGGCCTCGACGATATCTTCG
Organism: Nitrospirales bacterium; assembly: GCA_022828225.1. GTDB lineage: Bacteria > Nitrospirota > Nitrospiria > Nitrospirales > UBA8639 > Bin75. The sequence goes on from JAJEJG010000008.1 coordinate 138,675, forward strand.
GTCATCCTGCGAATGTGCCGCATAAACTCCTCGGAGGAGAACTGATCGCTTTCAATCTGCTTCAGTTTCTTTTCCCACTCGCCGGTCAATGCGGCCGTGGTCAATTCGTCAATCTTGAGGGCGCGCAACAACCTGAGCAGCGTCGTGGCCTTGGCGGTCGGGATCAATTCACGTGCGTCCCGCAGGATATACCGGTTGCGGATCAACTCCTCGATGATGGCAGCGCGCGTCGCCGGCGTGCCGAGACCGCGACCCTGCATGGCTTCCCGTAACTCATCGTCCTCCATCAGCTTGCCCGCGCCTTCCATCGCGGACAACAGAGTCGCCTCGTTGTAGCGCGGTGGGGCCTTGGTGTGCTTCCCCTCCATGTCGACGGCGACCGTCCTGGCCGTTTCGGGGTCGGCCACGCCCGAAAGCGGAGGTAACGTCTCGTTGCTTTCCTTACGCCCCATCACCTGCAACCAGCCGCTCTCGATCAACACCCGTCCGCGGGTCTCGAAAGTCTGCTCTTCGACGACGGTGCGGCGCACGGTGTTTTCAAAACGGGCCGGCGGGTAGAACGCCGCGATGAACGAACATGTGACCAGTTCATAGATGCGCCGTTCCTGTTCCTTCAGTTTGCCCGGCACCTCCCCGGTCGGAATGATGGCAAAGTGGTCGGACACTTGGGCGTTGTTGAAGATGCGCTTATTGTTGCCGTTGATGTAGTTCTTGTGAAGGACCTGTTTAGCCCAATGGCTGATCGGCCGGTCGTCTTCGCCGTCCGGCGAAAGTCCATCCGGGCCGGGGTTGGAGGAACCCAGCGATTGCATGATGTTTCTGGCGGTTTCCGGGTAGTCCTCGGGCAACGTCCTCGAATCGGTGCGCGGGTAGGTCAGAACCTTGTGACGTTCGTACAGCGCCTGCGCGATACCTAGCGTGGCCTTCGCCGAAAACCCGAACCGCCGGTTCGCTTCACGCTGGAGTGAGGTGAGGTCGAACAGCATCGGAGGCTGCTGGCTTGATGGCTTCGTGGTCTCGGACACGCTGCCATCCCGATTCGCACATTGCGCCACGACGGCCTCGGCCCGGGTCTTATCCCAAATGCGCTCGGGCTTTGTGGTGCCATGTTGATCCTTGATCCCGCCGGATGCAGCGCCCTGTTTCGCCCGGCCTTGCAACTGCAGATCAACCCAGTGCCCTTCGTACTGCCCTGAGGCAATCGCGAAGGTGCCCTTGACCTCCCAATACTCGCGAGGCTCGAAGTGCTGGATCTCTTTTTCGCGGTCGACAAGGATGGCGAGCGTCGGTGTTTGCACCCGTCCCACCGTGGTCAGGGAAAAGCCCCCGCCGCTCGAATTCAGCGCGGTCATGGCCCTGGTGGCATTGATCCCGATAAGCCAGTCGGACTCGGAGCGACACACCGCGGCACGCTGGAGGGGCAACAATTTCTCACCGTCACGCAGGCGCTCAAAGCCCTCGCGTATCGCCTGCGGGGTCATGGATTGCAGCCACAGACGCTGCACCGGCTTTGCCCCCTTGAAATGGCGGATCAGGTAATGAAAAATCAACTCGCCTTCGCGTCCGGCGTCGCAGGCGTTGATCACCCTGTCAATATCCTTCCGCGCGTACAGTTTCTTGATCAGTTTGAGTTGTGATTCACTCTGTTGGATCGGTTTGAGTTCAAAATGGTCGGGAATCACCGGAAGATTGGCGAGCGCCCACTTTCCACGCCTGACCTCGACGCCTTCGGGCGCTACCAGTTCGAGCATGTGACCGACCGCCGACGTCACGACGTGGTCCGGTCCCTCAAAGAAGTTTTTTTCGTTCTGGAATCCGCCGAGCGCCTTGGTGATATCGCGGGCCACCGAGGGTTTCTCGGTAATGACCAAGGTCTTGCCCCCGCCTTCGGCAAGGCGAGGACGCGCTTTCTGCGTCCGGGGTGCGGCAGACGTACGTGAAGGCATCGTCAAGACATCCTGATATAACAAGAACCGGGCATCTGTCGAATACATCCCCGCAATTCCAGGCTGAGCAGGAGACTCATCACCTCGGCCCGATCAAACGGCGCTTCCATCAACACCTCGTCAATCGACACGGGGTCCTCATGCAAAAGAGACAGCACGCGCTGCTCTTGGGGGGTGAAGACCGATGAGGCCGGTTCCTGAAAACCGGCATTCTTTACTCGATCCCGAACGGGTCCGTCAAGCTGAGGGAGCAATTCTTCTACGACATCTCCTGCTTCTTCAACGAGTTTGGCTCCTTGTTTGATGAGTCCATGGGCGCCTCGATGTTTCCCGTATTTGATCGCGCCCGGAATGGCGAAGACCTCTCGGTTCTGCTCAAGCGCAAATCGTGCCGTGAGCAACGCGCCGCTTTTCCGATCGGCTTCCGAGACGATCACGCCTAACGACAATCCGCTGATAATCCGATTGCGACGAGGAAAATGGTGCGGCAACGGCGGGGACCCGAGCGGCAATTCCGATACCACGGCTCCATGGCTCTCAATGTCCTGTCGTAATTGTCGATGTTCAGGCGGATAGGTTCGATCCACTCCACACCCGACAACGGCGATCGTCTTGGCCTTGGCCGCCAGCGCGCCTCGATGGGCTGCCGCGTCGATTCCCCGTGCCAACCCGCTCACGATCGTCAACCCCATACCGGCCAATTGTTGGCTGAGTTCTTGCGTCATGAGCGCCCCCGCCGGTGTGGCTCTTCTCGATCCTACGATCGCGACGGCATACTCGTCGGACGCAGGCAACGTACCGCGCACGTACAACAAGGGCGGTGGATCGGGGATCATCGCCAGCCGGCGAGGATAGGCGGCATCCAGAATCGTGACAATCCCGCTTTCGCCCTTTTCGAGCAGTTGCATTTCCTTCCGAACGTGCGCCATGACGTTCGGCTCAGGTTCTTTTCGCAATGCGGTCACAACGGAAGGGCGCAACCCGGCCACGTGCCGCAACTCGGATGCCGAAGCGGACAGCACCTCTTTCGGCCCGCCAAAATGTCGAATGAGCGTACAGAGAGTCCGGTCACTGACGCCTTTCACTGACCGTAGGATCAGCCACGCTTCCAGCAATTCCATGGATCAGCAAAACCGCACACAAGACGTGGATGGGATGGGCATGGGCGGCTAGGCCACTCCCGCACCTTCGCCCAACACCACGATATCATACTGCTCAAGAGGGAGCAGGGGGTCGGCATTGACCATGATCCGGTACTGAAACTCCCGTTGAAGTTGCTCAAGCGCTTCGGGCTCGGTGTCTTGCAGCATCTCCACGATATGAGGATGGGCCCCGACCACCACGGTTTGCTGCCCGGCGGCTCGTCCGATTCGGCGGATATCGCGAAAAATGTCGTACACCACCGTGAGTGCGGACCGGGTATAGCCGCGGCCGTCACAATCGGAGCAGACGTCGGAGAGCGTCCGGAGCAAGTCTTCCCGCACGCGTTCCCGGGAAATCTCGATCAACCCCAGGTCGCTGATACGGGAAATACGCGTGCGCGCTTTGTCATTGCCCATCGCATCCACAAGCACTTGATACACCTTATCACGATTCCGTCCGCGTTCCATATCGATGAAATCGATAATGATGATCCCCCCGATTCCGCGAAGTTTGATCTGGTAGGCAATCTCGCGGGCCGCCTCCAGGTTGTTTCGTAAAATGGTTTCTTCCTGGTCGCGCTTGCCGACGTATCGACCCGTATTCACGTCGATGACCGTCATGGCTTCCGTATGATCGATGACGATATGGCCTCCCGACTTGAGCCAGACTTTTCGGCTCAAGGCTCGGGAGATTTCCTGTTCGATCCCCAGATGATCGAACAGACTCTCATCCTTGTCATAATGATAAATGCGAGACGTCTGATCCGGAAGATACCGCCGGACAAATTCCCTGACCGCTTCACATTCCTCTTTCGAATCGATGAGCAGACGCTTGACGTTCTTGGTAAATAAATCGCGCACCACGCGGAGCGTCAGGTCCAAATCCGTATGCAATGCGGCGGGTGCCGGCTGGCTATCCTGCTTCTTGACAATGTCTTGCCACATGGCGGTCAAAAACCCGACGTCGGCTTTGAGATCCTCCTCGCTGACCCCTTCGCTCACCGTCCGGACAATGTAGCCATACCCCGGTTCCCGGATGCGTTTCATGATGTCCTTGAGACGACTGCGCTCCTCCTCCTCGGCGATACGTCGCGAAACCCCGATATGGTCGACGTTCGGCATGAGCACCAGGAAACGGCCCGGCAACGAGCAATAAGACGTGACTCTGGGGCCTTTGGTCCCGATCGGGCCCTTGGAAATCTGCACGACGAGTTCCTGATCTTCCTCCATCAACTCTTGAATGGGCAGCACCGTCTGCCGTCGGGGGCGCGGGAATTCCGGGCCCTTCTCATCGTCATCACTTTCCACCAGGATATCGCCGGGTTCGGTGCCGACCGACAAATCCGACACGTGCATGAAGGCGGCGCGCTCCAGCCCGATATCAATGAATGCCGCTTGCATGCCGGGCAGCACTTTCACGACTTTGCCTTTGTAGACGTTGCCCACAAAATCTTTTTTCTTGGCACGGTCCACGTAGAGTTCCCTGACCACTTTATTCTCCAACACCGCCGCGCGCGTTTCCTGCGGAGTGATGTTGATGGCAATTTCAACTCCCATACCTCTACTCCTTTATTTCCTCACCCGAGAAGCGCCTGCGACCCGGGGGGAAGGCTCACCATGCCCCGGCCATGGACGGCAATCCAAAAGCGTGACACGGATTCTCCATTTCGTCAAATGATCCATTCCGCTCCGCGACGGGGGAGACCCCACGCGAACGGTTCACGGCGATAACTTGTGTCTTGCCATCTTCACACCGAACAGCAGACCCAACCCGGCCATGGTCATAATCGTCGCACTTCCCCCGTAACTGAGTAACGGCAAAGGAATGCCGACAATGGGTGCCAGACCAATGGTCATCCCCACGTTGACCGCCATATTGAACGTCAACATGCCCACAAGCCCGATCGCCAACAGGGCCCCCAACGAATCCTTGGCTTTCGCCGCAATATCCAGCCCCATGAGCAGCAACGCGAGAAACAGACTGATGAAGAGTACCCCGCCCAAAAACCCCCATTCCTCGGCCAGGACCGCGAAGATAAAATCGGTGTGACCTTCCGGAAGAAATTTGAATTGCGTTTGCGTCCCGCTATGGAACCCTTTGCCGATCAATTGCCCCGAACCCACGGCAATGCGGGATTGCATCCCCTGGTAGCCTCTTCCTCCCGGATCATAGTCCGGATTGACAAAACTCAAGATCCGTTCCTTTTGGTAGTCATGAAGCGAACCCCATAATTCACTCCAGGCAAAAGGGAACAGCATCAGCGCGGACAGCAACACCACCCCGAACGCTTTAGACTTGACGCCGACGACCAGAAGCAAGGTGACGTAAATCGACAAAAAACTCAGACTGCTTCCCAAATCCGGTTGTTTGAGAATCAAGAAAAATCCCGGCACGGTGATCAACGCCGGGACGATCATCCGATGCCACCAACCTCGACGATTTTGGGTGGAATAATAGACGGCCAACACCAAAAGAAGCGGAATCTTGACAAATTCCGCCGGCTGAAACGCCAGAGGCCCCAGGGCAATCCATCGTTGAGCACCGTGACTGGCCTTCCCCCCGAACAGAACGACCACGAGGAGCAGCAAGGCAAAGCCGTACAGCGGAAACGACCATCGAGCGAGTGTACGGTAATCGATTCGCGACACCGCCAGAAAAGCCAGCGCGCCCACACCGATCCATATCGCCTGTTTCAGATACAGAGGAAACCGAGTCCCGGCTCTTTCTGCCGTGACGCTGTAGATGGTCAGGACTCCGATGGCTGACAACGCCAAAATAATCGCGCAGAAGTACCAATCAAACCGGTCGAACTCTCGCCTGCGACGCCACGGTTCATCAATCACGCCGCGTCTCCTGTTGCATCACCGTGTCGGATGATCTCGCCAGGGACACCCGTGGACGCTCGTCGTCATCGACCCCATATGACACATAGGCCTCGATCAGTTCTTTAGCCAACGGGGCTGCCGCAGACCCGCCGTGGCCCATGTGTTCGACCAACACGGCCACGGCGATACCGGGATGTTCGAATGGCGCATAGGCGACGAACCAGGCGTGGTCTCGAAATCGCTTCGGGGTCTCTTCTTGGGATTTCGCACGCAATGAGACCACTTGTGCCGTCCCGGTTTTTCCGGCCAACGAGACCACCGACGACCGAGCTTCTCGCGCCGTTCCCTCGGTGACCACCGCCGCCAGCGCCGCTTGAATGACTTCCAGTTGATGGGCCGGTAACGTCAGGGGGACCGCTTGTGCCGGATTCCACTCATCAATCCATTCACCCCCTCGTCCCCGCACGCCGCGAAGGACGTGCGGTTGAAACACAATCCCGTTATTCCCGATCATGCCGATGACTTTCGCCATTTGCAGGGGCGTGACCGTGACGTAGCCTTGACCGATTGCGACGGAAATCGTTTCCCCCGGATACCATGGTTCCCCTTGCGTCCGTTGCTTCCACTCCGAGGACGGGATCAGGCCCGTTCTTTCGGCAGGAAGATCGATCCCCGTTCGTTCACCCAATCCGAACTGTTTCGCGTAGACCGCAATGGTGTCCACACCCATACGATCCCCTAAACGATAAAAGTAGACGTCACACGATTGGGCAATCGCCTTCCGTAAATCGACGGCTCCATGACCATACTTTTTCCAGTCCCGAAACGTTCGTCGGCCGAATCGAAACCGCCCCCCACAATGAAGCGTCTCGGTGGGTTTGATCTCATTGGTATCAAGAGCAGCCGTTGCCATGATGATTTTAAACGTGGAGCCCGGTGGATACTGACCCTGAATCGCTCGGTTCGTGAGAGGATGGCGCTCGTCCTGAAGAATGTCGTTCCATACATCGGCACGTAACCCACGGGACAAGGCATTGGGATCAAAACTCGGCCGACTCGCCAAGGCCAGGACGTCCCCCGTTTTCGGGTCCAAGGCCACAATCGCACCGGCTTCTTCTCCCAACAAGTCTTCAGCCAATTTCTGCAAACGAAAGTCAATCGTGAGATACACGTCATTTCCCACATGCGGCTTCTCCACGGAAATCATACGCTTCTCATGCCCCAACGCGTCGACTTCGATGAGTTTTCGTCCTACGTGCCCTCGCAACGTCCTCTCGTAGATCCGTTCCACGCCATACTGTCCTATGACGCTACCTGCGGGCAGCCCTTGAAACGCTCCACGCGTGAGCTGTTCCTCTGAAGCGACCCCCACGTACCCAAGCACGTGGGCGGCATAGGCCCCCTCAGGATTGTTCCGCTGAAATTCCGGACGAATCGCCACGCCGGGCAGATCCAACCGATGTGATTCGACAATGGCCGCTTCCTTGAGACTGACGCCTTTTTTCAAACGAATCGGTGTTCCCCCGACGCGAGTTTCCATGGTCTTGGCCAACTCACTCCGGTCCAACGCCAACAACTCGACGAGCTTCCCGATCAGGGCTTCACGGTCCGGCACGTCACCGAGTTCCACGTACAAGTTGAAACTCGGGACGTTGTTCGCCAGCAAGATTCCGTTTCGGTCATAAATGAACCCGCGAACCGGATGTAACGCAACCGATCGGGTCCGGTTGTCATGAGAAAGATTTCGATAGTAGACCCCGTCACGAACTTGAAGCTGCCATAAGCGCACGACCAACAGCCCCACAATGATCAACACGACGACTCTGATGAGCAGCAATCGTCCCTGGATGTCTGCTAATCCGGTTGCTTGGAGACCGGGATCCGTTATCCCAGGCTTCATGGACGAACCTCACGCCGATTCATCACGGGACGTCCCTCACGGACCCGGCGCTTCGACCAGCCACCGGCCGAAGACCCAGTTGGCCATGATGGCCACCAGGCCATCCAAGACCGCTTGTGGCAATAAGATATAGGAAAATCCGTAAAGCATCTCTCCCCAACCCATGCCCATCCGTGACCACAGCAAAAACACCATAGCGGAAAGACCTGAACATGCCATAACCGGCACAAAGGCGGCATGGGGCTGCCTATTGGACAAATTCCTGGCAAAGACGCCGGCCAGGAATCCTACCCCGGCTTTTGTGACCGTATGCAATCCAAACGGACCGGCGGAAAATAAATCCTGGAGAAAGCCTAGGCCGAACCCCACGATCAGGCCGGAAACCGGTCCGGTCCGAAAACCAATCAAACAGGCGATGACGAGACAGAAATCCGGTCGAATCCCGATAGGATTGAAAGACGATAACACGGTGGCCTGAAGGGAAAAAAGGGACAGCGTCAACAGCGTATACGCACTAATCTTCATGGAGTCGGGTTCTGTCGTCCTGGAGGCATCAACGCGTGATCGAGAGACAGCATGGCTTCCGGTGACCGGGGAGACACGACGATCAGCACTTCGTCCAAGTATCGAAACTTTACCGCCGGCACGATTTCGGCGGTGCGGAACAAACTGTCTTCACTTTCTTCAACGCGGGCGATTTCTCCTATCAACACCCCGCGGGGAAATCCCCCCGTCAAGCCTGACGTGACCACAGTATCTCCAGTTTTGACGGAGGAAAGCGGGGGAAGATATTTCATAAGGACCAACTCTTGCGATGTCCCCTGGACCATACCCTCATCTCGCGTCCGTTGAACCATACCCGTGATGGCCACATTCGGATCGATCGTCAACAAAACAATGCTCGTGGACGCCGAGGTTCTGACGATACGCCCCACCACCCCGGCCGGCGTCATGACGCCCATCTGTTCCTCAATGCCGTCCTCTTCACCTTTATTCAGAATCACGCCTTGATACCAATTCGACACGCTTCGACCGATGACCCGTGCCGCCACCGTCCGGACGGATGTCTCCTTCTGAAATTCCAACATGGTGGCTAACCGTTCCGCCATGTGTGCCTGTTCACGCAATCGATTCACCTCTCCCCTGAGTTGCTGGACTGTTTCCCGAAGCTCATGGTTTTGTTGGGAAAGACCCTGGAGAGCAATATACTGCATCCACCATTCACGCAGAGTCCGGTCCAATGTGGCCATGCCCCTCACGGGAATGGCGACGAGATCGGCAAGAGGTCCGCCGACCGTGTGGAAGAGAAATTGAGATTGCTGGGGCAAGAGGGCAAACACGACAAAGGCGATGGCCAAGACGGCCACGCCAACCCGCTTCACGCCGGAACCCCAAAACACCCCAGGCCGAAACCGGCCACGCATAAGAAGTTGTTCCTTTACGAACTGACGGCCGACATCGAGGAAACGCTCCGCAGGAGGGTGAGTTCTTCCAGCGTCTTGCCGACTCCTAAGACGACTGACGTGAGGGGATCATCGACGTTGACAATAGGAAGACCGGTTTCCTCCCTCAACCGGGCATCCAACCCGCGTAACAGCGCTCCGCCTCCTGTTAACACAATGCCGCGGTCCACGATATCTCCCGCCAATTCAGGAGGGGTATGTTCCAACGCCAACTTGATGGCCGACACAATGGCCGAAATGCATTCTTGCAGAGCTTCCCGGACTTCGCCGTCTTCCAGCGCAATGGTCCGAGGAATACCGGACACCAAATCACGGCCTTTGACCATCATTTGGCCTTTTTCTTCCAATGGATAGGCGGATCCGATAGCCACCTTCACTCGCTCCGCCATATGCTCGCCGATCAATAAATTATGTTCACGCTTCACGTGATTAATAATGGCCGAGTCGATTTGGTCGCCGGCGACCTTCACGGATTCACTGTAGACAATCCCCCCCAATGAAATGACGGCAATATCGGTCGTCCCTCCTCCCACGTCAACTACCATGTTCCCCGACGGTTCGGTGATGGGCAGCCCCGCTCCAATCGCTGCCGCCACGGGTTCTTCTATCAAATAGACTTCGCGCGCACCGGCCAATTCCGCTGATTCCTTCACGGCTCGCTGTTCCACTTGCGTGATGCGCGACGGCACGCCGATGATGATCCGAGGCCGGACAAACGCCGTTCGATTGTGGACCTTCGTAATAAAATAGCGGAGCATCCGCTCGGCCATTTCAAAGTCCGCGATGACCCCTTCTTTCATCGGACGTATGGCGGAAATGTTGCCGGGCGTTCGGCCGACCATTCGCTTGGCTTCACTGCCCACGGCTAGAATTTTACTTGTTTGCTGTTCGATCGCCACGACGGACGGCTCATTCAAGACAATGCCTTTCCCCTGGACGTAGACCAAGGTATGGGCCGTCCCCAGATCAATGGCCATATCGCTCGAGAACAAACTCAAGAATTGGCTGATCAATCCCATAATCGGTTCACCGGCTAAGACGACGCTTCAGGCCGAACCCGGAAACGATGGTCCTTGTCAAGAACGCGTCCCGTTTGCCCCTTGGGGCATTCACTACTTCCGTCAATGACCAATTCTCCATGGATTCGCTCTGCGGGAGCAGATTGTCCCGGAAAAAAACAACGACTCACGTCCGGCAACAATGGGAATACTGCGTATCGGAAAGATGGACGCTTGAAGAGAAGGACGGACAATGCTTGTTCACTCTCCAATCAATTCCCACGCGGGGAACTGTCGGCACTTTTGGTTCCCTAGTATAGCAGACCTGCTCCGTAACCTCAAAATTTTATGCGTCTACACGAGGGGCCCAGTCGGAAACTTGTCAGGAGCCGAACATCCGGCGATGGGTGGGGACGAACACGACATCATCATTGACACGCTCCGGCAGAGACGTAACAATGCGTTGTCGTTATCCCGTGACTTGTACGCCTCGTCTCCTTGCCCGGCTCAGGAAATTCTCTGAAGCGCAACCAGGTTTCGGCATGAATACAAACGACTCCGACCGTCGCACGGGCGTCCGCTACCAGCCCGACGAAACGCCGCCGATGGCACTGGCTTTCGGGTTGGGGCTGCAACTCGCCATTCTCAGCGTCGCCGCCACGGTGTTGGTGCCGGCCATCATCATCCGGGCTGCCGGCGGATCTGATGCCTATCTGTCATGGGCGGTGTTCGCCGCGGTCGCGGTCTGCGGCGCGACCACGATACTGCAGGCAGTTCGGTTCGGCCAGATCGGCTCGGGGTACGTGCTCTTGATGAGCATCTCCGGAGCCTCCATTGCGATCAGTATCACCGCACTGGCCAAAGGAGGGCCGGCGATGCTGGCAACTTTGGTTGTCATCTCCTCGCTCGTCCCGCTTGCGCTGTCCGCACGGCTCTGGCTGCTCCGGCGCATCCTCACACCGACTGTCACGGGAACCGTGATCATGCTGATCCCGGTTACGGTGATTCCTCACGTCTTCGGCATGCTGAAGGACGTACCGGATGGAGTTCCGGCCGTGGCCGCGCCGCTCAGTGCGCTCGTGACCCTGCTCGTCATCGCCGGGAGCGTGTTGAAGGGAACGGGGACATGGCGTCTCTGGGCGCCGGTGATCGGCGTCGTTGCCGGTTCGGCAATCGGCGGGATCTTCGGCCTGTACGACGTACACCGCATCGCCGAGGCTTCGTGGCTCGGTCTTCCACCGGGCACATGGCCGGGCTTTGATCTCGACTTCGCGCCGGTGTTCTGGACGCTGCTACCGGCGTTTGTCCTCGTGGCCCTGATCGACACCATGCAAACGATCAGCGCGTCGATCGCGATTCAGCACGTCTCCTGGCGCCACCCGCGTGCGGTGGATTTCCGGGCGGTGCAGGGCGCGGTGGCCGCCGCCGGAGTCGCCAAACTGTTGTCCGGCGTCTCGGGCACGGTGCCCAACACGACCTACTCGACAACCGTCTCCATGACCGAATTGACCGGGGTCGGTGCCCGAAGCGTGGGTATCGCCCTCGGGACGGTCCTCATCATGCTGGCTTTTCTTCCCAAGGCACTCGCCGTAATCCTGGCGATACCCAGCCCGGTGGTTGCAGCCTATCTCGCCGTCTTTCTTGCCATGCTGTTCGTGATCGGCATGAACATGGTCATCCAGGACGGGATTGACTATCGCAAGGGGCTGGTCTGTGGCGTCGGGTTCTGGGTGGGTGTCGGATTCCAAAACGGCATGATCTTCCCCGAATTCGTTGCAGAACTCGCAGGGGGTCTTCTGCAGAACGGGATGACGGCCGGCGGATTCGTCGCCATCTTCATGACCCTTCTCACGGATCTGACGACGCCCCGTCAGAGAATGGAGACAGCGTTAAACGTTTCGGCCCTCCCCAAGATCAGGGAATTTCTCCTCGGATTCGCATCCCAAAGCGGTTGGGATGCGCAGATGGCAAACCGGCTCGACGCCGCCAGCGAAGAGACGCTGCTGACGCTCATCGAACGACAAGGTGCCCGAGCGGAAAAGGACCGGCAGCGTCTGCTGCTGGTTGCCTGCAAGGAAGACGGCGGGGCCATCCTTGAGTTTGTGGCCTCGACCGGAGAAGAAAACCTGCAGGACCGGATCGCGCTGCTTGGCGCACAGACCGACGAAACCCTGGTCGAACAGGAAGTTTCACTCCGGCTGCTGCGGCACCTTGCGTCCTCGATTCGCCACCAGCAATATCATGGCACGGACATCGTGACCATCCGCGTGGACGCGTAAAGATCAATCGGCTACCGCCGCACGTACATGGGCTTCCGGGACAAATCGTTTGCCCGTCGTGGTGGGGAACAAGGATCATTGGCCGCTACAACGGCCTTGCCGGATACCTCAGGGTGCCTTGCCGATTTTGCATCGCAAGATCACGCGGTTACGCTCGCCAATCCGCTCGTACGCGTATTCATCCGAAAACTTTTTCGTCAGAAAGATGCCCAGCCCGCCGATAGGCCGGTCCTCCAAGGCCGATGCGGTATCGGCTTCCGGCGCCTCCGTAAACGGATCGAACGCGGGTCCGTTATCTTCAACCTGAGCGACGACAAACGCGTCTTCCACCGACAGACATAACTCCAGTTCCGGCCCGGACACCGAGGGCAGGGAGTAGTTGACACTGTTGGTGATGAGTTCTTCGAGCATCAGATTGAGGCGATTTTGCACACCCAAGTCCAACTCGTGGGCACCGGCAAATTCCTCAAGTGACTGTTCCAGCTCCGCTATCGAGGACAAGTCCGGGGTAAGGGAAATCCGTTTCATTGCATTCCTGATCTGAACGAATCAGACGCACCTCGTCTGAGTGAACTGAGTGAGTATAGCATGAACGGTGTATCAGTATCGTATTTTTGTGGCCCTGAATCAACCGGCCGATTCGAAAAGGTGAAAGACAAACGCAACAGGACTCAGCCGCACGGCAACCCTTCAGCCCCCACGTTGGTCTTGGCATACGAACTCCAATAGAGTACCATCAGCCATCACTCACGGCCGACGAGCCGATTATACATATCGCCACGCAGTGGTCCGGTCTCCTGCATGGCTATTGAAGTAAACTTGTATGAATGCTATGTTAGTTGTTTATTTCTGCGTTTTTGCATTTTCGGAACTTTAGACCGATGTTTCCATTTTCATGGAACGTGATACGTACGCGTTGATGAAAGAGGGATAAAATTCGCTTAATCATGACGTTTGAGTGTGACCTATTTGGAGGCAAAACTAATGGAGGACAAAGCCAAGCTTTCCGTGGAAGCCGAACATGGCGACAAGGCCACGGTCCTTATTGTGACGGGACGAGTGGATGGTTCCAGTGTGGGTATTCTGGAGAGTGCCGTCCAGGAGCAGATCAATGCCGGGAATAAAACCCTGGTCTTTGATTTTACAGATCTGAGTTACATCAGCAGTGCCGGTTTACGGGCATTGCTCATCGCCGCCCGTCTGACCCAAAAAGAAGGGGGCAGGGCGCTGTTTTGCGCCCTTGCCGAGCACATCGCTGAAATCTTCGAGATCAGCGGGTTCAATGAGATTCTGGACATACGCACCACCAGGACCGATGCCCTTGGAGCAGTCTGAGCAAGGGCTCGTACTGGCATGGCAGTTCAACCATTAAGAACACCGGCGGGAGAGTCAGGGGATGGGTAAATCACCAACTCAGGTGCTGGTCGTCGATGACGAAGAAGATCTTGAGTTGCTGGTGCGTCAGAAGTTCCGCCGCCGGATCCGCGACGGGGACCTGAAGTTTCTTTTTGCCCACAACGGCAAAGAGGCGCTTGAGGTGCTGGAAGAGCACCCTGATGTCTACCTGGTCCTCTCCGATATCAACATGCCGGTGATGGACGGGCTGACCCTGCTGAGTCAGCTTGCCGATGGCGAGCAGGATATCCAAGCGGTCATCGTGTCCGCCTATGGTGACATGAAAAACATTCGCACGGCCATGAACCGCGGGGCGTTCGACTTTTTGACAAAGCCGATTGATTTCAACGACCTTGAAGCGACCATCGAAAAAGGCCTCAAGCACGTTCAGGCTCTGCAAAGCGCCCTGGAAACCAGGGATCGGCTGGTTGCCGTCAAGCAGGAGCTTGACATGGCCCGAGACGTGCAGATGTCGCTCCAGCCAAAGGAGATCCCGGACAGCGAGACCCACGACATTAAAGCGGTGATCCTCCCGGCACGAGAGGTCGGTGGGGACCTGTACGATTTCTTTCACATTGACGAATCACGCATCGCACTGGTGATTGCGGACGTGTCCGGCAAAGGAGTGCCGGCCGCGTTGTTCACGACCGTGACCCGTGCGCTCCTGCGAGTGACCTCCTCAAAGGACTATTCCACACCGGCAGAATGTCTGACGAGGGTCAATGAACTGCTTTGCGAGAGCAATCCTTCCTGCATCTTCATTACGCTGTTTTTCGGGGTGCTCGACCTGCGGAACGGCGAACTGCACTATTCCAACGCCGGTCACAATCCCCCCAGACTGCTGCTGGCCGATTCCCAAGTCGAGATCGTGCCCAAAACCAAGAACATCGTACTGGGGATACAACCTGGCCACACGTATAACAATGATCAAATCCAGCTTAAGCCGGGTGATACCCTGTTCCTGTACACCGACGGGATCACGGAAGCGGAAAACCTCCAGGATGAAGAATTCACTGAATCGCGTCTCGACGAAAAACTGACCGGACTTGCCGGGGCAAGTGCGGAACGGGTCGCCACGGAGATCGTGGACGCCGTGCAGGAATTTGTCGGAGATGCCCCGCAATCAGACGACATCACGTGTGTGGTGGCACGTTTTCGGCCGGGTCCCTCCTAGCGAGACATGACCCTACTCTACCCATGACGATACGGATGATCCTGATCCTGTTGCTGGTTCTGGTCACGCCGTTGCCGGCCCGGGCGGAGTCCGATCAACAAACGATCGTTTTCGGTCAATCCGCAGCGCTCACCGGCCCGGCGCGCGCACTGGGCATCGGCATGCGCCTCGGGCTCCACGCGTCATTTTCCGAAGTAAATCGTAAGGGTGGCGTCCACGGTCGTCTGCTCCACCTCGAATCTCTGGACGACAGATACGAACCCGAAGCGGCGATTGCCAACACCCGAACCCTGATTGAACAAAACAAGGTTTTTGCCCTGATCGGTGCCGTCGGTACGCCAACGTCGAAATCGGCCCAACCAGTCGCCACTGAGGCGGGAGTACCCTATATTGCTCCATTCACCGGTGCTGAATTCCTTCGGGATGCAAAGAAGCGTCCCAACGTGGTGAACGTGCGGGCGTCCTACTATCAGGAAACCGAGGAAATGGTCGTCCGGCTTCACGAAGATCTGGGCATAGACCGGATCAGTATTTTCTATCAAAATGATTCCTTCGGGCAGGCCGGGCTCAACGGGTTGCGCCGTGCCGTCAATCGCCATGGCTTGCGCTTGATTGAAGAGGTCTACTATACCCGCAATACCGAGGCCGTGAAAATCGCCCTACTGGATTTGCGCCAGGCCAACGCCGAGGCCGTCGTCATCGTCGGTGCTTATAAACCTGCGGCGACAATGATCCGGTGGGCGAGACGGCTGAACTTCAATCCCTATTTCATCAACATCTCATTCATCGGGAGTGCCGCCTTGGCGAAAGCCTTGGGGCCGGACGGGACCGGCGTGTACGTGACCCAAGTGGTGCCTTTCCCGAGGGATACGACCCTGCCGATCGTCGCGCAATACCAGAAGGCGCTGAAAGAAATTGACGCGAACAGCAAACCGAGTTTTGTCTCGCTGGAAGGCTACTTGGCAGGCCGTATTGCGATTGAGGGTCTTCGGCTGGCCGGACCGTCTCCGACCAGAGAAAGCTTTCTGCATGCGCTGACGCAGGCGGGAGACATCGATTTGGGCGGGTTCCATTTACGCTACGGCGTCGATGACAATCAGGGGTCGGATCGCGTGTACCTGACTCGCATCGATAAGAGAGGGCGCTTCCAGTCGGTCAACAAGATGTCGGCACCATGAACGAACCCCCACCCACCGGATCCCAAAACCCGGCCGATTCCGGCACACCTCCACTACAGATGAAATCTGCCGTCATTGAAGAAGCGGACACTGGACGACAATTCCGGGTCGGAGTCGGCGCACGGCTGTATTTCCTGCTCTTTGGTGCCGTGGTTCTCATGGGTGGTGCCACCGTGCTGGCTTACTTTACCTTCAACGAAACACTGCAACACGAAATCCGGCTGGCAGAATACAGCATGCCCAACCTGATCAATTCGGTGGACGTGGCCCGAAAGAGTGCCGTGGTGGTCAACGGGGCGTTTCGTCTGGTGTCGGCCTCCTCGAAAAAGGAACATGCGGCTGTGGTCGAAGCCACGGCTCGTGAAGTAGCCTCCCTCGAAAACACCATCCTGGAACTGGAAGCCCGCTCTGCCTTCGGCGAACAAACTCGATTGATCAGGTCGAATCTGGAGGAACTGGGCAAGCATCTGGACGTGATCAAGCAATCCTCCGCCCGGCGCCTGGAAATTGACCGGGCACTCCACGTCTTCATTGACGAACTCGGAGAAACGACTAGGCGCGTGGAACGTTTGTTGGTCCAAGCCATCGACGATCAAGCTTTTTACCTGGTATCGGGATTAAGGCAGTTGGATGATAAGGTCGACTCCATTCGTAAGCGGGCCTCCGAAGACGAACTGACCGCTTATCGAAATCTGATTACCGTGAACCAGTCCTCCAATCTTGCCGTCTTGTTGTTGGATGAGGTCCTGGTGCTGGCTGACCGCCAGTTTCTGACTCCCTTGGAGGAACGCTTCCAGAGCGCCGTCCGGAATTTCACCCAAGCCTATGCGAAACTCCCGGAGTCCATGCAGAATGATCTTCTTGAAGAAAACCTGACGCGTCTGGACCAGATCGGGGAAGGCCCGGAAGGCGTCATTAAGCTACGGATGGAAGCGTTACTCAGACTGGAACAGGAGCAGGACACCTTGGCCAAGGCACGAGCCACCTCGGAATCTCTGGTGTCGGAGGTCAACCATCTGGTCGAGCAAATCAACGAAGAGGCCATTCAATCCAGTGAAGCTTCTCGCGCAGCCGCCCAGACGGGGATCCTCCTGCTGATCCTCCTCAACGTATTCGTGACCATCGGCGCTTTCGCTCTAGGCTCCTTCTTCGTGAGGCGCTATCTGGTCCGCCGTTTGACGGGATTGGCCAGCGCCATGCGCGAGATGGCCAGCGGCGACCTGGAAGTCCCGGTACAGGTCGAGGGGACTCGTATCGCAAAGCCCGTGAAAGGATCGGCTAATTACCTGGCACAGAACATCCAGTATTTGATCTGGAATGACGAGGTTACCGACATGGCCAGGGCGCTGGAAGTGTTCCGGCGTTACGCCCATGAAGTTCAGCGATTGAATCTCGTGGAAAAATTGGCGGAGGAACTGGATGCCAAAAACGAAAACCTGGAGCATGCGCTGGAAAATCTGAAAGCCGCCCAGGAGCAGGTCGTGGCCGAACAAAAACTCGCGTCTTTGGGTCAACTGACTGCCGGGGTGGCACATGAAATCAAGAATCCGCTCAACTTCGTCAACAACTTTGCCAATGTTTCGATTGAAATGGCCGACGAGATCGATGATCTGATGAAACAGCAAGACAACCTCGACCTTGAGGAGATCAGGTCGATCTTGGATGAACTGAGGACGAGCCTCGGAAAAATCAAGGAACACGGGAATCGAGCCGACAACATCGTGCGCAGCATGCTCGAACATTCCCAGACCAAAGAAGGGGAATGGCGGAAGACGAACCTGAACGCCCTCTTGAAACAGTACGTGGACTTGTCGTATCACGCACTGCGTGCCGAAGATGACACCTTCAACGCGGAGATGAAGGAGGACCTGGATCCGAATATGGAAGAAATTGTGGTCGTCCCCCAGGACATCTGTCGCGTGTTCCTCAATCTCGTCACCAACGCATTTCAGGCGATGAACGAAAAGCATAAAAAGGTAGGCGGCGACTACCTGCCGACTCTGTCCATTTCCAGCCGGCAATTGGAGGATCACGTGGAGTTCTCGATCCGGGACAATGGGCCAGGCATCCCGGATGACGTCCGTGACAAGATTTTCGAGCCGTTTGTGACCACCAAGGAGCCGGGGAAGGGCACAGGTCTGGGGCTCTCCCTGACCACCGACATCCTCCTTCGTCACGCCGGATCCATCCACGTGGACACGGAAGTCGGGCACTATACCGAGATGCGGATCTCGTTACCGCTGGAGCCCCCGGCGGAAGCCCTCAGCAGCATGGAAGACAAGACAGAATGAAGATACGGCAAAGCCCGTGTCTCGTTACGCAGCATTTCTCCTGCCCACGACAGAGAGCCACATACCATAACCCCAGCCGCGCTGATATCAGAACCCGGTTAGAGAGTTGGGACGCCGGGTGGCCATCCCATGCCATGACGACGATGACGTGGACATGACAAGGCAGGCCACCCCGTTCCCGGACGGCTAGAAACTATATTCAAGGTGGAACTCGAAGAAGCTGTCGCGTCGCCCCACATATTGCAGATCTGCCGGGTCCATGCTCAGAATCATGCTCGACTCCAGATGCAGTGACCACTGGTCAAAGAGCCGCCGGTCGAACTCAACGCCCATGGTGCGGGTCGCACGGCTCGCGTCCGTCACAAACGCGGCCGTGATCTCGGTGCTCTGGACGTCGTTGAACGACAGATGCGTGCCGACGAAGAAATCGTTGTCGAGCGTCATGGGCTGGCGCCTGGGGAGCGCTTGCCGACCCCGCTCGTCATAATTCCATTCGGCCAGCAGGCCGACGTCGGCCGTCGAACCAAAGACGGAATAGAACGTGTATTCGCCCCCCACCACGGCGGCCACGTACTCCTCTTTCCGATAGGCGCCGACAAGATCGTCGAACCCGCCTGCTCCCGCCGCGGCAGCCCCATACGCCTCTCCGTACTCCCGTTCCCGACCGAACGCGTTACGGTCGCCCGATCGATGCATCGCCTCAAATTTGAACAACCAGGCGTCGAGCGTCAGTTGCGCGTCCAGCCCAAACTGGCGAATTTGCGCGTAGTACGGAATCCAGACATTGGAGGGATCGTTGACCCCCGTCAGCTTACAAGCAGGCGGCATACAAACGAGGCTCGCTTCCCGGCTGGTGCCATTGAACGCACTCAGGCCGATGTCCAGGGGTCCGAAGCTGTGACTGTAGCGAGCCGCGAAATCCGGATGCCACTCTTCCGCCCCGCTTTCATACTCCACACGGTCGGTGTCCACGAGTCCGGCGAAGCGCAGGCGACCGCCTTGACCCGGGTAGACGCGCTGGCGATGATACGGCAACCCGAAGAATTCCAAGACGCCCCAATCGGCGGTCCACGTTACGTGAACCATGGGTTGTCCCAACTTCACTTCGCCGTTGGGATGTTCGAGAAAGTCGATCTGGTTGACGATATCGACCAGGTGTTGCGATTCGGCGACGCCCCAGAACACCCGATCCGCGCCCAGCCGGACTTCCCATTCGCTCTCCCCGAGCTCGCCGAACAACAGAACATACGCTTCCCGCAAATCCCAGTGGGTGCGGACTGAATCCGCGCTGTCGTAGCGAAAAAACGGCACCACGGTGGCACTCCTGCCCTCGACGTCTTCAACGTAGAGTTTGGGCTCCACCACAAAGCCGGTCGTATGCGAACTCTGATGCCTGGGGTCAATGCCGGTTCTTGGAAAATAACGGCCTTCCAGGCTCACGCGTCCGGACAACTCCCAGGCCGCGAACTCCATTTCCGCATGGGCGTCGACGGCAAAAACCAATGCCACCAGCCAAATCGCCGAGCGGGCCAAGAGGTAACGAACGGTCCGGCGTGGCATCACCGCGCCCGTTTCAACCCGGTCTTGCTGAAGTCACGCGCTTTGAGTTTGGTTCGGAATTGATAATCCGCCCAGGTTAAATCGGTACTCTTGCCTGTCAGATGATTGACCATGTTCATCTCCCCGGCGCGCCAGTACTTGTCCAGATATTGCTTGTATTTACCAATGGAGAGCGTCTTGAGGTGCGCGTCCTTGCGATCGTAGTACTCCACTTTCCAGGTTCGCAGCTCGTCTTTGTCTTGCCAGACTACTTGGCGGCTGTAGCCCGAGGCTTTCTTGTCCACCGGGAACCGTTCGCAGACCGTGCACGTCAAGTCCCCGCACGGTTCGTCCCGGAGGTACCGGTAGGTGAATTTTTCCACCTCCGGCGGACTCAGGTCCTCATAGGAGAATTCGCTGCCCATGAAGGATCCGGACTTGTTCGACGAACTGATCCGCTTGACCCGTTTCAGCGCCGGGAGATAGAGCCATTGGTCGTCCGCCTCCTGCTTGTGGGCGTGGGTGAGCAGCGCGGTCCCCTTGACGTCGCGCGGCTCGTCGAACACCATCAGGCTCTTGTCGCCGTCGCCGGCGACCTCCAGCACCTTGACGCGGAGTTGGCGCCGGCTCTCCTGTCCCTGCTTGTTGCGCAGCACCATGGCTTGGCGAGCCGTGAAATTACCAAACCCGTCACCCAGGGCGCTGGCTTCAGTGGCGATCTTGAGCCCGATTTCCTCGGGGGTGGCCGAGTACACGTGAGACGGCATCCCCAGCCAAGCCAACAACACCAAACACGGTGCGACAAACACAAGTCCCGATCGAACGGGATAAACGTGGATCATTTTCATCATTTTCTCCTATCAATGGCCATGAGCAGAGGGGGAAGAAGCAGAAAATCAGCGGCGATTGCGAAGACGATCGTGATCGTGACCATAAGACCGAGCGCCCAACTGACCTCGAATCCCGAAGCGGAGTATACCAAGAAGCCTGCCGCCAAGACCACCGTCGTAGTCCATAACGCTTGACCTACCCTGCGAAAAGTGGATCGCACCGCCTCGGGCGCCAGAAGCCCCTCGCGGCGGGCTTTCTGATATTTGCTCAGAAAATGCGTGGTATCGTCCACGATAAGTCCGAAGGCGATCGCCGTCATCACGGACCCGGCAAGACCGACCTGGCCGACCAGATAGCCCCATAGTCCGAAACTCATCGCTGCGGGAATAAAGTTCGGCACAAGACTGACCAAGCCAAGCCTCAAGCTTTTTAAAAACCAGATCAAAATAAACGAAATGAGGGCCATGGCAATGATCGTGGAGCGTAGCATGCTGTGGATGTTTCGTTGGGACAGGTGAGAAAAGACGATACTGACGCCCGTCGCCGGGGTCGCGAGGTCGGACGCGTTCGCGCGGAGCCAGGCCAGCCCGCGCGCGTCGAGTTCGCGCTGTTGCTGAGCCGACAAGCTGCGCATCACGACGGTCATGCGCGTGGCGGATTTGGCGATGTCGATACGGTCATTGAGGTCCCTGCCGAACGGCAACGAAAACTCGTACAGCAAGAGGTATTGCGCGGCCAGTTCCGAATCGTCGGGTAGACGATAAAAGGCCGGATCATCGCCGTGCATGTTCTTGTTGAGACGTTTCATGATGTCCGGGAAGGCCTGAACGTGGGTCACTTCGGGTTGCTCCCGGAACCATTCGGCAAAGGCATCGACCTTTCGCAGATAGTCGGGGTCGGTGATGCCGCCTTCGCGCCCCGCTTTCAGCGAGTACTCCAACGATTCCATGCCTGTCAGGTTTTCGATCACGAAGTCCGTATCGCGCCTGAACGCGTAACGGTCATCGAAATATTCCGTCCAGTTGTCGGTCAACTCGATGCGAAAAATTCCCATAACGAGAACAACGGTCATCAGGGTGACGAACCAGAGCAGGAATGTGCGCCGCGCAACGACGAAGGCGGCGAATCGATCGAAGAAGCCCGGCCGGTCGGCAGGAGCGCGAGGCGCCCGCAACGGCAGGATGGACAGGAGCGCCGGAAGAAGCGTCATGGAATAGACCAAGGCGCATATCACCCCAAAGGCCACGAGATTACCCAGCACGTGAAAAGGCGGCGAATCCGAAGCGTTCAAGCTGAGGAACGCAATCGCGGTCGTGACCGAGGTGAGAAAGACCGGCCAGGTATTGCTGCGCAACGATTCCGTAATCGCCTCATTCCTGCTCAGACCACGGCTCATGCCGGCCAAGGCGGCCGTGACGATGTGGATGGAATCCGCGACGGCGACCGTCATGACGATGATCGGGACGCCCGCATTGACAGGGCTGAATACCGTGCCGATCCAGCCGGCGAACCCCAAGGCGGTGTTGATCGTAAACATGAGCGTGACAACGACGGCCATGGTGGCGAATCCGGAGCGCAGAAGCACGGCGGTCATGACCACGATGAGCAGGAAGACGACCGGCGAGAGGTTCTCCATGTCGTCCTTCGTCGCGTCGGCAAAGATGCGGTGGATCACGGCGTCGCCGGTCAGGTAATAGTCGACGTCCGGATGGCTCGCGCGGGCTCGGTCCAGGAGGGCATTGAGATAATCGGTGAGTTCGACTACCGCGCGGTCCGAATTTTCCGGCAGGACAACATTGATCGCCATCCCGGCCACTCGCCCGTCATGGGCGACCAGCCGCCCGGCTATCTGGGGTGCGCTCAGCGCGACCTCCTCGATGTGCGCCAGTTCTTTATCGCTCTTCGATCCGGCGTTATCCACGAGCGGGGCGACAACCAGATCGTCGCCGAACGCCTCGCTATGGGAATAGTTGGTAAGGGAATCGACCCGATTGGAATACGGCGTGCGCCACGCGGCTTCGGTCAGTTCCTCAATGGCGCCGAGCGTCTCCCGGGTGAACACCGAGCCGTCGCGGGGCGCAATGGCGATCAGTGCCGTATGGGAGACGGAATAGGTATCCTCCAGGGCCTCCAACGCGGCGAGTTGCGGATCGTCTTCGCTGAACAGGCTGCGGTAATCGTTCGTGACGCCGATGAAGCGGGCCCCCGCCGTCATGACCAGCATGAGCAGCAAGGTGAGAACAACGACAGGCCACCGGTAGCGCAGGATAGCGCCGCTATAGCGGTCGAGAGGAGTCATCACAGGGACCGGCACAGGGTGGGGGCGACAACGAACGCACCCCACCTCCGCTTCCGTTGGATTTCGAACATCGCTTACCAAGGGCTCGACTTGGAGGCGTAAACGTGGTCGGGCATCTTGTAACTCAATCCCCCCTCGTCATACACCGAGATTTGGAGCATTTGAGAAAAATTATCCGATCTGACTCCGCCTTTCTTGAACCATCGTTTAAGCACGCGTTGCAGTCGCTCTTTGTTCCGGAACAGAAACAGGGTGCCCATGGTCGAGAACTTTGGATACTGAAATTGATCTGCGAGTGTGTTTCCGAGGAGTGCGCGCGACAGGCGGTAGGCTAACGTGATCACCTTCTGCTTTTCCACAGGATCCGTAATACCCGCGACATCCGGGATGGACTGGATCAAGGCATTCGCCATGGTGACGGAATCGGTATCCGGCGGAGGCTCGCACATATACCCGATGCGGTAGATCTTGTCCGCTTCCGCGGCGTCGGTATAGAGGATGGTTTCAGGAATCCCCATGAGATAGCCGGTGTAGCGCCACACGTCCAGCACGCTTTCTTTTTCTTCATCGCTGAAACGCGCGCCCACCAACGCCGAATAGTCCAACAGGCGCTTGGAAAAGACGGAGATGGCGAACCCCAGGTGCGCCGCGCTCAGCGGTATGCCCCACGCGTCATGCTGCCAATCCTCGGATTTCGCCAACAAGCCCCTGATGCGAGCATGCACGAAGCGCACGCGCGTGGAGAGCTTCCATCCGTCGCCGTCTCGTCGCAACCCACCCGGATAAAAGATTTCCATGAGTTGGCGGTTATTCTGCTGGAGGCGTCTTTTGTTCGACGCCACTCGCTTGGTAATGTTGAAAGACTTGGCGATCAGCGTCGCGAAGCCTTCCACCAGCACCCCAGTCACGAAGGCGACGAGCATGAGTTGGACGTTTTCGTTGAAGACCAATATGCCCGGACGAAACGCGTGGTAGTCGAGCCAGGGAGGCTCTTCCAGATTGTCGAAGAAATCGCGCAGGATCTGCGGCGCGCCACGGAGGCCGTCCTTCTCCTGCTCGATGCCAGCCTCGATGAACCGGTGCAGGTCGGCGGGCGGCAACGAAGAAAGCTCCTCCATCACCGGATCAAGGGCAGGATCGCCGATGGTGGTATGCGTGATGTGGTTGTCGGCCCTTAGCGGATCGGAGAGACGGGCCTTCGCATAACCTTCGGTATATGCTGATGGGGGTTGTAGCATCCGGGGAGTTACCTTCCGTTGCTCATTCCGATAGAGTCCCGACAAATCCAGTTCTCGACTCTATCAAGGATCAAGGACAAGCGTTGATGAGAGCCTTTGGTACTGGTGTTGAATGAGAAATATAAGAGAAACCAACGACTAAGGCAATGGTGGGGCAGCCGGAAGTCCTGGTATCCACTTGAAACCGGTCGAAGGTTTCACGGTACTGGCTCAAACCGGTGAGCGGCACACCTGCCTGGTGACTCTGACTTGAATGTGGGTGCCGACCGAAGGCATGGGTCTGTGTGCCAACCCAAAACGAACACCGCCTCTTCACCCTCGACGAAACGGGCGAAGAGGCGGGGCACTTGTCCCGGTCGCAGACTGCCGGTCGCCGTTGGACCAATGACTGGACCAGACAGCGAGAACTCAGATGCAGATTGTCGTTACTCTGGACGTGAGGATCCTGTTCAGGTTCCTCGTTGTCCTATTGGGGGCTCGGCGGATCAGGGAGAGATGAGGCGCGCGCCATACTCGCTAGCTGGGTGGTAGAATCGTGCCGTCAGGCGCGTAGGAAGGCGGTGGCGACGGACCCGCCCCGCCGACGATCTTGTCCAAGACTTCCTCATCCAAGGGTTGACCATTCTCATCTTCCTTGGCCGTTGCTTCCTTCTTTTCTTGATCGCTCATAGACGAGTCTTTTTCTTTACTGGCAAGGAAAGAATGACAAACCTTTCTCTGCTTCATGCTCAAGACTGCAAAGACTGCATAAAACAGGACTTGGCAGGCATTGGCGACGGCCCAATTCATTCCGTGATAGTTCTATAGATTGCATTATTCATAAATAAAAAAGAATTGTCAATCGTTTCTTGACGAAACCAGGCTTTGTCTCCGGTCATCTCCTGGGGCATTCGGGAATACGCGCGCGTATACTTACGCCTGCACTAAGTGCTGGCGGACAAGGGCAGCGCGCACCGCAGGTCAAGCCTGTTGATCGGCATAGAGCGGTTGGTAGCCCTTGTTGCTGGATGAGCATGGCGTTTCAGTTCCCGAACCACGGTCGAGGCCGGGCGATCCGGAGTTGCCGCGATTGGCGGATCGAGTTGGTGCGTGAGCGGGACATTTCAAAGCGGTCTTCAAGGATGAGGGGTGTGTTGTCAATACTCACCGACGGCTTCTTGAGTGATCAGTTCCAGGATCTGACGGATGTTGACCACGCCCAGAAACTTCCGGGATTCCCGGTCCCTCACCGGCATCACCGTCAACGAGTTTTCCGTCATGAGTTGCAGGGCGTCTTCCGCCAGCTCGTCGGGCCACACGTGCAATGTTTTCCGGCGTGCAAGTTTGCGCAACGGCGTGTTGGACCAGGACTCCTTGGGCACGTATCGCAGCAGGCTCACCGACACGATCCCGTACAGTTCGCCTTTTTCCACTACGGCGTAGTCCTGCTGGTGGGGGACGATCCACTGATCGGCGAAGGCCCGCAGCGACATCGCCGGATCCGGATAGGTGCGGGTCCGGTCAAGAATGTCACCGACGGTGATGTCGTCCAGCGCAAAGCGGGCGAGCGAGGGCGGGAGAGATTCGGGCAACGTGGCTTGCGCCGGCGGCCTCACCCGGTTCACGACGGCGCGGATAGCCAGAGGCATGAGCAGAATATAGGCCAGCATGATCAGCACGAGTAACGAGAAGACGGCAGGTCCGATGACGTCGAGTTCAAACAGGACCAACAAAAGGGCCATTTCCGCAACGCCTTTGGCCATCAGCCCGGTGGCCAGGGCAAAGGGCATGGCCAGTCCAGCCACAAAGGCGCCGATGAACGCTCCCGCAAACTTTCCGACCAGAGGGATCACCACCAACGCTACGATGGTCCACCCCGGCAACTCGGTGAAGGACAGGCTGAGATGCAACCCGGCCGAGGCGAAGAAGAGAGGCACGAACAGCCCCTCGGCGGTACTTCTCATACCGGGGATGATGTCCCGCCGCACGTGATACGGCAGCTTCGACAAGGCGGCGCCAAACAGCAGTGCCCCAAGGGAACCATGTAATCCCATATGCTCCGCGCCGACCACGGTCATGAACAGTCCTCCCAAAATGAGTCCGAAGGAAAGTTGCGGCACGTGCAGGAAACGCTTCAACAGGACGATCAGGGGCGGAAGCACCCGGCTGGCCAAGACCCACGTGATCACGGTAAAGCCGGCAATCTTGCCCAACAGGATCAGCACGCTCTTCCAACTCAAATGGTGAACGTGGTCGCCGATGGTGAATCCCACCAGTAACAGCGTCAGCAACTCCGCAATGAGCGCGGTGGTGAATATCTGAATTCCGATGGGTTCTTTCAGGCGACCTTCGTCGACCAGCACCTTGGCCACCACACCCAGACTGGTCAAAGAAAGGATGCCGGCGAGGGCCAGGGATCCGGCAAACGTGAGGTTCAGCCCGAAATCGTAGATCAAATCGGATGTGACGGACAGGGCCGCGATCAGGGAGATGAAGACGGAAATGATCGCGATAGCGAAGAACCGCCCGCGGATGGCGGCGATGAAACCGGAAATATCGAGTTCGTCCAAACCGATGAGGAAGAAGAAGAGAAAGATGCCGATGCCCAGCAGGATCTGCATTTCGCCGGTGGGCTCGACAATGCCGGCCACCGGTCCCAACAGGATGCCCGTAGCCGTATAGGCCACAATGGCGTTCAACCGGAAATGCCGGAGAAGGCCCTCGACCAGTTTGGCCACCACGATAACCAGACCGATGGAGAGTAAGGCTTCTTCAAGCATGCTTCATAAATCTCGTGCGCGACGCCTTGCTCCACACGGGATGGATTCGCCGCTCTTGGCATTCGGATTGGAATGGGAGCGGGAATTGTAGCGAAGATGGCCGAGCAAGTCTATCGAGAGACAGCCGGAAGCGGGGAGTCACTCCACCACGTTGTGCCGGCAACCGGCTAGGTCGCGGAACAACAGTAGTCGCGCTCAAGGTTGAAGGTGTGAAGGGTTGCACGTCACGCCCCCAATACGCCATATTGACCGTTCACGAATTGAGGTTCTTCTGATGGCAGCACATACGCTTTTTGACAAAATATGGGGTCCCCACGTGGTGTCCGAGGAGTCGGACGGAACGACCCTGTTGTATATCGACCGGCACCTGGTCCATGAAGTGACGTCTCCGCAAGCCTTTGAAGGGCTCAAGCTCGCCGGACGTCGCCCTCGCCGGCCGGGCGCGACGCTCGCGGTCCCGGACCATAACGTGCCCACCACCGACCGAAGCGCCGGCATTGCCGATCCCTTGAGTCGCATTCAAATTGAAACACTCGAACAACATTGCGCCGACTTCGGCATTACACTGTTCTCCATGCACGACGTGCGTCAGGGGATCGTGCACGTCATCGGTCCGGAGCAGGGGCTCACGTTGCCCGGCATGACGATTGTCTGCGGGGATTCCCATACATCGACCCATGGCGCATTCGGGGCGTTGGCGTTCGGCATCGGGACCAGTGAAGTCGAACACGTGCTGGCCACTCAATGCCTGATCCAAAAACGACCGCAGACCATGGAAATCCGAGTCGACGGCCTCGTCTCGCCCCATTGTTCGGCCAAAGACATGATCCTGGCTATCATCGGCGCCATCGGCACCGCCGGAGGAACCGGGTACGTGGTGGAATACACGGGCGAGGCGGTTCGATCCTTGTCGATGGAAGGCCGCATGACCCTCTGCAACATGTCGATCGAAGGCGGAGCCCGTGCCGGCATGATCGCACCGGACGAAACCACCTTCGCCTATATCAAGGGCCGTCCCATGGCTCCCTCGGCCTCGCTCTGGACCGCGGCAGTCCAAGATTGGGAAAAGCTGTGTACGGATCCCGGAGCCGCGTATGATCGTGTCGTCACGCTCCAAGGAGAAGATATTGCCCCGCAAGTCACGTGGGGGACGAATCCGGGCATGGTGACCGGAGTGGACGGTAAGGTCCCGGACCCGCGGTCCTTTGCCGACGAGGAAACGCGGGACGCCACGACCCGAGCGCTCGATTACATGGCCCTGACACCCGGCACCCCGATTGTGGAGATCCCCATCGACCGGGTGTTTATCGGATCCTGCACGAATTCGCGGATTGAGGACTTGCGCCTGGCCGCCTCCTATTTTAAAGGGAGAAAGGTGGCGTCGGGCGTGCAGGCGATGGTCGTGCCGGGGTCGGGCCTGATCAAGAAACAAGCGGAAGACGAAGGACTGGATGCGGTTTTTCGAGCGGCCGGCGCCGAATGGCGGGAGTCCGGCTGCAGTATGTGCCTGGCCATG
The DNA here is from genome assembly GCA_022828225.1 of Nitrospirales bacterium. GTDB lineage: Bacteria > Nitrospirota > Nitrospiria > Nitrospirales > UBA8639 > Bin75. The sequence continues at coordinate 167,449 of JAJEJG010000008.1, forward strand.
AACGCCGACGTGCTCCGACCCGGTGAGCGATGCGCGTCAACGAGCAACCGGAATTTCGAAGGCCGTCAAGGCAAAGGCGGACGAACGCACCTGGTGTCGCCGGCCATGGCCGCGGCGGCAGCCGTGACCGGCCACTTCGTCGATATCCGTCATTGGGCCTGATCGGGAAACCTAACCATGGAAGCCTTTACCACTCATACCGGACAAGTCGCTCCGCTGGATCGCGTGGACGTCGATACCGATCAGATCATTCCCAAGCAATATCTCAAAACGATTCATCGTACGGGACTGAAAGAAGGGCTCTTTGCCGATTGGCGCAAACTCGCCGACGGGTCCCCGGACCCGGATTTTTTCATGAACCAACCGCAGTACGCCGATGCCTCCATTCTGCTCACCCGCGACAATTTCGGATGCGGGTCATCCAGGGAACACGCGCCTTGGGCCTTGTTGGATTATGGCATTCGCGCCATTCTGGCTCCGAGTTTTGCCGAGATCTTTTACAACAACTGCTTTCAAAACAGCATTCTGCCGATCGTGCTGGACAGCCAGGAGATTCAACGGCTCTTCGACCACGTGTCCGCCGCCGACCGGTTTGAACTGACCATCGACCTGGCTGCGCAAACGATCTCCACGCCACAGAAATCCTCATTCCAATTTTCCATTGATCCGTTTCGAAAACAATGCCTGCTGCAAGGGTTGGACGCGATTGGCTTGACCCTCCGGCGCGAAAAGGATATTGCGGACTACGAAGCCAGACGAAAGCAGAACACTCCCTGGCTGTTTCAAGACTTGTGCTCGTAAGTCCGTTTTCCTGATATAACCGGCGTCGTTCGACGAACCAAGCAGCGTTTTCGGATCCGCCTGACGTGGGGCAGGGCCGCGAAAGGATCACGAGGCCATTCCTTTCCTCCGTTTGCCGGAGACTGCACGATGGATGAATTCAGCGCACTCAGGGACGTCATCATCATTTTCTCCGTGTCCATCGCGGTGGTCTTCCTGTTTCAAAAACTCCACCTGCCGTCGATTGCGGGGTTCCTGGTCGTCGGGGCGCTCGTGGGTCCCCATGGGCTCAACCTCATTTCCGATCTGGAACAGGTACACGTGCTGGCCGAGATCGGGGTGATGCTGCTGCTGTTCACCATCGGCCTGGAATTTTCGCTGGCAAAGCTGAAATCCTCCAAGAACTTGTTCTTCGTGGGAGGACCGGCCCAGATGTTCAGTGTCCTGCTCTTTTTCCTCGTCGGCGGGTACCTGATGGACATCGACGTGAACTCCGCAATCTTCTGGGGCTTTCTGATCACCCTCAGCAGCACCGCGATCGTCCTGAAAGCCCTGGCTGAACGGGGGGAAAGCGACAGCCTCCACGGTCGATCAACGATCGGCATCCTGATTTTTCAGGACCTGGCCATCGTGCCCATGATGCTCATGACGCCGTTCTTGGGTAACCAGGGCTCGGAAGGCATGGGTCGCATTTTGTTTGCTCTTGGGCAATCGCTCACCCTGGTGTTTCTGATCGTGCTGACCGCCAGAGTGTTCGTCCCCAAACTCCTGGAGCACATCGTTCGGGCAAAAAGTCGGGAACTCTTTCTCCTGACCATCGTGGTCCTCTGTATGGGAACGGCGTGGATGACCTCGCTGTTCGGCTTATCCATCGCCCTCGGCGCCTTTATCGCCGGACTCGTCATCTCCGAATCCGAATACAGTCACCAGGCCCTGGCCGAGGTACTCCCCTTTCGCGACAGCTTCAACAGCCTGTTTTTCGTCTCGATCGGCATGCTCATGGATACGCGCGTGATTCTGGAATATCCCCTGCTCATCATGGCCATAGTCGGCGCCGTGGTCATCGGCAAATTCGTGACCGGAGCCGCGGCGGTGTTGGCGGTCGGGGCACCGCTTCGGTCGGCGATCCTGGCCGGGGTGGCCCTGGCCCAAGTCGGCGAATTCGCCTTTATCCTCGCCGGAGAAGGGCTGACTGCGGGGATTCTCCACCCTGAAACCTACAACATGTTTCTCGCCGTCTCGGTCCTCACCATGATCATCACGCCATTCCTGATCCAGTGGGCACCCAGGATCGCGCGCCGGACGGAAGCCGTGCAGCGGTTGCACCAATGGTTGCCCGGACGCGTGTCGCTACGCGCGGAAACGGCCCAGCTCAAACTCAGGAATCACGTGATCATCGTGGGATACGGCTTGAACGGCCGCAATCTCTCCCGCCTCCTTCGAGAGTTCGAGATACCCTACGTCGTCCTGGATATCCGGGGAGAGGTGGTGCAATTGGAAATCGGAACGGGGGTCCCCATTCAATACGGGGACGCCACCAATCCGACGGTGCTGCACCAGGTCCAAATCGAAGACGCCAAGGTCCTCGTGGTGGCCACGTCCGACCCCTTCGGAGCGCGACGCATCGTCCAACTGGCCAAAAGTTTGAACCCGTCGATTCACGTCATCGTCCGGACCCGCTATCTCAAGGAACTCGAAGAACTGCACAAACTCGGAGCGAATGAAATCATTCCCGAAGAATTTGAAACGTCGATAGAAATCTCAACGCTGGTGCTCCAGTCGTTTCAAATTCCCAACAACGTCATCCTGGGGAAGGCCGAACAAATCCGGCGGGAAGGCTATGCGTTGCTCCGCCGGGGCGAACTGCCCGAACTGGCGCACCATCTCCGGTCCGGCACGCTGGAAGATACGGAAGTGGAAACCTGCCGCATTGATGAGGATTCACCCGCGCTGGGGCAATCACTACATGACTTGGCCATCAGACCGAGAACCGGCGCGTCCGTGATCGCCTTCATGCGCGACGGGGTCACGGAATCCAACCCCTCGGACAAAACCGTGCTTGAAGCCGGGGACGTCGTCGTGCTGATGGGCGCCCGTGAACCTGTTCGTCGAGCCATCGGACTTCTCGTTGACACGAAGGCCGAATAGCGGGTCCTGCGACGCTGCTTCCCCGTCACTCTTCCGTGTCATCCTCCCCTCCTGTCGTCGGATCGGGACCAATATAAGCCTTTGCCCGGTCGACCCACACACGAACAATCGGGGACGCATCGTCATGGGCAGCCTCCTCAAGGACTTGCAACTCCTGGTGATCTCCCAGTTTCCCCAACCGGTAGGCCGCCTCGGCCCGCACACCCGGTGACGCATCGAACAAGAGCCGCTCCCGAAAATCAGGGAGTGCCTGACGATCGCCCAACTCACCGAGTGCAGCCACGGCTCCCTGTCGCACGGCCGGGTCCGGATCGGTCAATGCCTTGCGCAAAGCCGGAAAGGCCCCTTTGGCTTCAAGCTGGGTAAACGCGTCAACTCCGGCACGCCGACTGCTTTTCTCTCCGACGGCCAACACTTGCGTCAGGATGACGATGACAGGTTCACGAGGACCGATTTTTCCCAATGCCAGCGCGGCGGCTTGTTTGACGGAAGGATGGTCGTCGCCCAAGGCCCCGGCGAGGCGGACGGCTCCCGTGTCGTTCACGGCCTCCCCGATTTGCCCCAAGGCCCAGGCGCTATATTCACGCACGTAAGGATCAGGATCGGATAACGCCTGAACCAAGCCCGTCGCAGCAGTGGAATGCCCGATTTTTCCGAGCGAGAGTGCAGCCGTTCGTCGAACGTCAGGGGAAGGATCCTGCAAAAGGGTGACCAGACGAGCCGTGATGGTTTGCGGATCTCCTACAGGAGCTTCCGCTTGGCAACCGGTGACCCCCAGGAGCAAGAAAACAAGCAGGATGAGGCTGTAGAGTTTGCGGGGGCAACGTCGCCCAACCCAACTCAGGCCGTGAGTGTTCAATGTCCCGTTACGGATTTGGTGGTGGATCTTTGGGGACCGGAGGTTGCTTGGCCGCTTCAATGGACTGTTCAACCTCTTTTTGCGCCGATTCCAGTTCTGCCTGAATGGTCCGCATCTCCGGATCAATCGCATTCCGCACGTCCGCCGTGGCTTCACGGAAGGTCCGAAGGGTGCTCCCCAACCCTTCGCCCAGAGATTGCAGGTCATCACTCGCCGGGGCGGCAGGGGGCTTGGCCGCTTTGGCCTGCATTGCGGCACGTTGCGCCTGCACACGCTCCACGGCCTTTTTATTCACAATGGCCGCCGGTCGTTTTCCGGTCTGCGTGGTCGCGGCCGAAGAAGGAACCGGCGGATACTGCGCCATCGGTCTAGGCACGGCACTCGCGGCACGCTGCTCCATGGTCACCGGTTCAAACTGCTCTTGATAGGAGGCGGCACCCGGCTCCGCCTCAGCAACAGGTTGAGACGCCGGTTGAACCGTTTCGGGACTGAATCCGCCATAGACCTGCGCCGCCAACGTCCCCGGGGTCCGTTCGGGACCGGGCTGATGAGCTTGCTGGGTCACGGGCTGCGGCGCAGGTTCCGCTACGGGCGTTCCCGGAGCAGCACCGGGCTGAGCCACAGCCTCAGGGGCAGGCTCGGGTAAGGCAGCCTGAGAACTTTGTTCTTGTTCTTCCGGCGGAGGCGGGACCTCATTGACTTCCTTTTTGAAGCCTTTCAGGGCTTTGCCCACGCCTTCGCCGATTTGAGGAAGCCTCCCCGCTCCAAAAATGATCAGAACAATGACCAGAATGATGATCAGTTCTGAAAATCCCAAGGTTCCGAACATCGTACGTCCTTTTTCAGAAGAGAAACGCCCCAACACCCCGTGAGGTAACTGTAAAGACCAGGGTGGAGTGTGTCAACCTGCTCGACCCCGCACGGCATACAACAGCCGTCCCTTGTATTGGGTGCAACACGTGGTAGAATCTTCATCAATGTCTACCTCGTCCTCTCCCCAAATTCCACGGTATCGAACCACGTTGTTTTTCGGACCCGAGGTTCATGAAACCCATGCCGACATTCTGTATTGCGTGTTCAACGTCAAAAAGCGGAGTTGGAAAGGAGGCATCCAACTCGTGGTGGAGATGGCACAACCAGACATTGCCCGTTTCAGGCGCCTCCTGCAATTCGAAGCCTGGTTACGGGACACCCTGCGCCATCTTCCGCACGAGGACTATGACGAGTATTTTCAGCGAGGCGAGGACCTGTTTCTCCAATTCCTGTGTCAGGCCAAATTGCAGCTCGCGCTCAATGAAGGCCTTCGCCAGGAAACGACCCTGCTTTCGCACGACGCACTGTCTCACGAACTGGAGCAGGTCATACGACGTGACGGACAGTCGCTCAAACAAGACGTGTTGGCCGAATTGGATATTCCTCCCGTAGAAGACTAGAAGGAAGGCGTCATGAACAAACCGATCATTGGCGTGACACCGGATTTTAATGCCGGCGACCGCAAGGACATGGGCGGCAAAGAACCGACCTATTTTCTGCGCGCCCGCTACATGAAAGCCATTGAAGACGCCGGGGGTATTCCCGTGGTGTTGCCCTTATTGTCGAACAAGGACGCATGGCGTCAGGTAGTGGCCCACGTGCACGGGCTGCTGATCACGGGAAGCGGGTCCGATCTGGCGCCCGAATTCTATGGGGAACGCCAACGACACAAATTTACACGCATGAGTCGCGAGCGGGCGACCATGGAACTGGGGATCGCCAAAGCGGCGTACCGGGCCGACGTGCCGATGTTGGGGATTTGCGGCGGCATGCAATCCATCAACGTCGCCCTGGGCGGCACGCTATACCAGGACATTCCGGCGCAACTCAAAACCCCCATCGACCATCTTCCCACCTATTCGGCGACAAAGACCACGCATGCCGTGCAGATCGCGCAGGGGTCCCTGTTGCGTCGCATTGCCGGAAAAGCGCGCGTGGACGTGAACAGTTCCCATCATCAATCCGTCAAGAAAGTCGCGTCGAACCTGCTCCAGACTGCCGTCGCTCCCGACGGCGTGATTGAAGCCATCGAAGCCCCGGACCGCGCATTTATCCTGGGCGTCCAATGGCATCCGGAATTTCTTTACGACCGGGATCCCATCCAACGCCGTCTTTTTTTTGCATTGATCCAGGCTGCCAGGACGTTTGCAGGCGGGCAAAAAGCGAGGAGGCCGGATTAGGCTGGATCCCCGATCAAGTCGGGGATGACAATTAGCCAGTTGACTAGTCCGTTTCGGAGGGAGTGGCCGGGGGAGGCGTTGTATCCGGGGCCGGCATCGCGCTTGCAGGGGCTGAACTGGCGTCCGTCGGTGGGGATGCCGGCGCCGTCTCCGCGTCGGGCTTCGGAGCGGCCGCGGTTTCAGGAGCTTTTGCCGCTTCCGGCTTGGGTGCCGCGGGTTTCGGAGGGGGTTTGGGCTTTTCCGGTTTGATCCCCCCTTCCCAATGCGGCCCGGAGTACATTTCCGCGGCTAAATCACCCTCTTTCCATTTGGCATCGAAATCCGCGGCCGCCTTATTCACGGTTTCGCCCACGCCCACGACCCGGTTCCACGGATACACGGTCGGCGCAATGGAACAGGATTCGCCCTCTTTTCGCAGATACAACCCGATCGGGTTGCCTCGATAGGGCCCGAAAAAAATATGAATCGTACCGACAAATTCAGGAAGTGTGCTCATGACAGGCCAAAAAGTTTATAGTGCCATACCCGGTTTCATGACGCAAGAACGCGCACGCGCTCTTGGGGATTCGAGGGAATGGGAGACGAGGAGCGTGGTGAGAAAGTTGTCGTGCCTATGACTCGGTCGGATCGACCCTGGATTGCAGGTAGGCGATGACCTGGTCCGCGAGTGCGTCCACGCTCCGCTCGCCGGTCTTCAGCACGATGTCGGGACTCTCGGGCGGTTCATAGGGACTGTCGATACCGGTGAAGTTCTTGATCTCGCCGGCGCGGGCCTTCCGGTAGAGTCCCTTGGGATCGCGTCGCTCGCAGACCTCCAGGGGCGCATCGACAAAGATTTCAATGAACTCGCCTTCTTCCATCATTCGGCGGGCCATTTCACGTTCATCCCGAAAAGGTGAAATCACCGAGACCAGCACGATCAAGCCTGCATCGACGAACAGCTTGGCGACCTCGGCGATACGTCGTACGTTCTCGACGCGGTCGGCGGGAGTGAAGCCGAGATCCCTGGTCAGCCCGTGACGCAGGTTGTCTCCATCCAGGATGTAGCTGTGCCGGCCCAAGGCGTGCAGGCGCTGTTCCACGGCATTGGCCGTCGTCGATTTGCCCGCTCCCGACAACCCGGTGAGCCACACGACGCAGGCCTTCTGGTTCTTCTGAGCCGAGCGTGCCGGTTTGTCGACCGTCAACTTCTGACGGGTCAGGTTGGACGCCCGCCGCAGGACGAAATCAATCATGCCGACGCCCACGGTCGCATGGGTGTAGCGGTCGATCAAAATAAAGCCGCCCGTCTCCCTGAGTTCCCGGTAGGGATCGAAAGCGATCTGCCGGTCGAGACTGATGTTGCAGTAGGCGATGTCGTTGAGTTCAAGTGTCCTGGCGGCAACGCGTTCCAGGCTCTCGACGTTGAGCTTGTATTTGAGGGCCGTGATCTGGACCCCCGCCACGTACGTGCCGATCTTCAACAGGTACGGGCGCTTGGGCAACAGCGCGTTTTCGTGCATCCAGATCAGGTGACAGGCGAACTGGTCGCTACGGCCAGGAGGATGGGTGGCCGACGCGATGACGTCACCGGGACTCACGTCGATGTCGTCGGTGAGAGCGAGTGTGACGGCCTGGCCGGGTTTCGCGCACGCGAGATCGCCGTCCGCGGTCACGATGCGACTCACGGTCGAGGGTTTCTGCGTGGGACAGACCAGGACGGAATCGCCGGGACGCACCAGACCCGCTACGATGGTGCCCGTGAACCCGCGGGATCCGGCATCGGGGCTGTTGACCCGCTGCACGGGCATGCGAAAGGGCAGGCTCTCGCGGTCGGCTGCCACTTCAATCGAATCGAGGGCCTGGAGAAGCGTCGGCCCGTGATACCAATCCATCGCGGTGGACGGATCAATCACGTTCTCGCCGGTCAGTGCCGAGACCGGAATGCAGGTGACGTCCGTGACGCCGAGTTGTTTCACATAGTCACGATAGACTCCCGCCATCCCGTCATAGACGGTCCGGGACCATGCTACGAGATCCATCTTGTTGATCGCCAAAATCAGGTGACTGATGCCGAGGAGGGAGAGAATTGTGGTATGGCGACGGGTCTGCGGCGTTACGCCCTCGCGGGCGTCGATCAGGACGATCGCAAGACTGGCGACCGATGCGTCCGTCACCATGTTTCGCGTGGACTGCTCGTCACCCGGTATGTCGGCGACGATGAACGAGCGTTCACCGGGCCGGGATTCGGCGAGCAGGCGGCCAATCAGCGTGGACTTGCCGTTGTCCGCGCTACCGCAGGTGATGAAGCGGAGGACGTCCGGTTTTTCCCGGACATTGCTCGACTCGGCTTTACGCGCGTCGAGACGGCTGAGGTCTCTCTGATTCTGCATGGGTCGCAATTTTGGCTGTTTCGATTTTGAATGTCCAGAAGATCAGCGATCGTCAATCTCTATGTCTCCGCCATCTCAATTGCTTCGATTGCGACTCGACTTTGAACTGCCGCATTGCCTAGAATGTCGCACCCTCGACGCCGCACCACATTCCAAAGTGCCTTTCAGGGAGGATGATTCGTGCCCGAACAACTTACGCCCTGTCCTTTTTTTCCGTTCGGTTGCGTCAGCAGTTTAAATGACGCATGGAGTCTTCATCGAGTCAAGCCATTCGCAGTGTCCGGTGATCCCCTCGCGGCTTTCGCCCGACTGAAAGACCTAGTCTCCAGGATGGCCCGCACCGTCATCATCACCGCAACGGACGACTACCTCCACGCTGTCTGCCGAACCCGGAGAGGATACATCGATGACCTCGAGTGCCGTCTCTGTCCCACCGGCCGTATGATCCACGTCCGTTCGGCATCGCGAGCCGGCATCTATGACTTCTGCGTGAACCGAAAGCGCGTCGAACGGCTTCGCCGGCAATTTCAGAGCGAATAGCCGAAGCGTTCGAGGCCAAGACGGCTGACTACGGCGGACGCGTGAATTACGAACGGGACGTCCGAATGCCACGGGTGGTGAGAAAATCCCGATACCGCTTGAAAGCGGCATTGACCGTCTCAGGAGTGAGGCCGTAGTCCTCCATGGCGTAGCGATGCCGCTTTTCCCCGCGTCGTTTCTCTGCCTGGCGGATTTGCCACTCCTCCATGGCGTCGACAGCCGCTTGTTCAAGCGTCCAGCCGAAATTCTCATAAATGCGACGAACGACTCCAAACGGGTCCTCGACCAGATCGAAGTAGTTCACGTCCATCCAGCGGTGCTCCAGTTCAGGATGGGCCAGCCGGAAGTCCACGGCCCTGTCCAACATGCCGCTCATGAAGTCGAGTTGCTCGGCGCCGAACTCGTTCGAAGGGAGGGGCTCGCTGGTAAGGGAGCGTACCCGCTCCACCAGACTGTTCCAGGAGCCCATGAACTGCGAGGGCTCGCGATGGGTCTGGATGAAAAGGGCATCAGGGTAAGTCTTGACCAGGGTTTCCAATTCCATGAGATGAAAGGGCATCTTGAGCAGCCATTGGCTCTCGTGCTCGGGCTCACGCTGCCGGCGCTGCCACGTGAAATGCTGCAAGATGCGGCGGTGAAAGGCGTAGGCATTCCAGGAACCGCTGGCAGCCAGCCAACGGCCGTATTCCGGTATATGGAATCGAGCGGTGGAGACCCACGCCGAGAAGGTCATCCTGAAGATCGGGAAATCCTCTTCCGGTTCGTCGACGTCGAAGTGGTGCACGCCCTCCACAACTTTAAGGATGTCGGATGCTTCAAGTATTCCCTGCATCCGCAGTCGGCGGGGGTCGTCGGGTGTGCCCGCTACAGTGGCATATTCACCCGTCCAGAGGACCGGCTCGGCGAGTTCATACAGCCGTAACGACCAAAACCGTTTGTCGCGGGACATCAGGCGGTGCAGGTAGGTTGTGCCGGTACGGTTGATTCCGATGATGAAGACCGGCCTGGTGACTTCCTCGCGTTCGATCTCCGGGTGCTGCCGGCGTTCGTTGGCCAACTCGGTGTTGTTTCGCAAGAAGCGGTTTAATTCGAAGACGATGTCACTAAGTTTGTCCTTCAACAATTTGGCATCGGGCGCTTTCATGGCCCGAACCAATTGCTGTAGGCCCTGAAGCATCCACGCCGGATACGCCAAGTCGAAGGGGACACCCCGATCTTTGGCGTAGCGCTCGGCTCGCACGAGCAGGCGATCGAAGTCCAGACGGCTCTGCGCGACGGGATATGGCCATTCATCCCGATGAGCCATAATCCATTCTTTAGAGCGTTTAAGCTTGGCCCACGTTCCCGGCCACGTGATCGGGTGCGGACAATCCTCGCGGATGGCCCGGTCACAAATGGGCAACCGATCCTTCGGTTTGTTGTTGCTGAACCAGTATTTCCCAAAATGATCAAACACGGCCCAGTATCCATGCAGCGGCGAGTTTTCGCCGCGTTCCTGGCACGCGCGCTTGAACGACTCATAGGGAACCTCGGGCAAATAGAACCCGAAATCGGCGGGTTCGAGGTCGTAATGATCCAACTGCGGGTTGCAGCAATGGTAGATCGTGAAACGCCTTTCGGGATTCAAGGAAATGGCCGTACAGGCTTCGCTCAGCGTATCGACCGCTTCATTGCTGGCTCGAAACGAGAATTCTTCCGGTATCGTTTTGCTGTCAAGGACCGCAGCAAACGTCCGCACAGTAGGATCGTGCGCCGGGGTATACCCTGTACTGGACAGACTCGTTTGAGGCAACCGGAAAATCGCCAACGGCATGCCGGCTTGGTGGGCAAACAGCAGGATCTGTTCGGAGGTCAGCTTGCTCCATGGGTAACCCAGTAGACCGATCGGGAACATTTTTTTCATGCTTGCGAGGTCCGGTTGCATGTGGTGGTCGATGCGGCTGTGCTTGAATTCATGCGCGAAGGTAAAAAAATACTGAGGAAACACTCCCATGGTCGAGGCGTAAAACAAATGCTTGAAGCGTGTGCGCAAACACAATTCGAGCACGTTGCGAATGCTGAACGTATTGATCTTGCGTATGTCGAGATAGGACGATGCGAGATTGATATCGGCGGCAAGATGATAGACCGCGTCGATCCGCTCACACAGTGAAGCAAATTGTCCTGCGGAAAGACCGAAGCGAGCCTGACCGATGTCGCCGATCACCACCTTTATACGTGACGCGAAGGATTCGTCCCAGATTTCAGCATGTTCCAAGGCAGCACGGATGCGCGTGTGCCCGTGCTCGGGGCTATCGGCCCGGACCAGGCAGTGCACCGCCAGATCGGCGTGCTGCAGCAGGAGATCGCGTAGAAAGAAACGACCGATGAAACCGGTGGTGCCGGTCAGGAAAACCTCTCGAAAATCACTCGGAGAGACGGCCGCGGCCGGCGCTTCTCCACTGACGGTCTTATGGACGAATCGACGCAGGGCGTCGACGTCTTTCTGGCACTGTGGTGGCAGGGCGCCGACGAGCGGGGCCACCGTTGTGTCGACGGAAGTTCTTTCAGTCATGTTGTCTTTCCTTCAATAGGGTAATTTCAGAGTTCTTCTTTACCTCGCCCCCACGTGTGTAAGCCGCTCGACCTCTTCATTCACGGCCAACCGGAAAGTCTCGAACGCAGGCTCGATGCCGTCTCCATGGTAGCGAAAGTCCTCCGGGAACGATTTATAGCGAGCCTCGACGCGCGCGAACAACTTTTGCCGGTGATCCCTGCCGGCTTCCACGTCCTGCCCACGCTGCGTCACCACTTGCTTGAACCTCTCCAACTCGGCGGCAAGAAATTCCCGGAAGTCATGGATCGCAATTTGCTGGCGGGTGATCTTTTCAAAGTGGTAGCCCAGGGCAGCCAGGCGGATCGCCTCCGGGAGCATGCGAGGATGGTCCTTGGAGACCTTGGCTATGTACCTGTTGTAGGCCGGCAGTTGCTTGGCGGATAGCCGGCGGCGCACGGCCATCATGGCGACAAACAGCGCGTTCTTGGTGATGGGCTTGAGCAGGTGCGGGACGGGCTTGAGGTGCTCGAACAACGTCAGGCAGCGCGTGAAGTAATTCTCGAGCGTCGAGTCGTAAAGGGTATCAATCACTCGTCGATACCCTTCTATCAATATCTCGGGGGCCATCTCCGGCTTGAAGTTGAGGACGACGTTGGCACCGGACAGGTTGGGGATGACTTGGCCCCCGGTTCCGGGAGCCTCCTCCAAAAGCCGGTTCTCCCTCTTCAGACGATCATACAGAGCCGTCCCTCTTAGCACATTCAACAGCCCTGCCATGGCCATGGGAATCCCCGCTTGCCGGATGAAGTCGATCTGGGCGTCAAACGCGCTCTCGTCGTCCCCATCCACGCCTAGGATAAAGCCGCCATCGACTCGCATCCCCTTCTGTTGGATGGCGCGGACCGAATCCAAGAGATAGTCGTCTTCCTGCTCCCTGACATTCTGGGGTTTCTTCATCTTGATCAAGGCCTCGGGGTTCGGGGTTTCAATCCCCACAAACACCGAATTGAACCCCGCCTCAATCATGGCATCCATCAATCCCTCCATGCGGGCCAGATTCACCGTCGCTTCGGTGAACAACGTGAACGGATAACCCCGCGCCTTCTGCCATTCCGCGAGCACCGGCAGCAGCTTCAACGCGTCCCGCTTGTTG
>JAJEJG010000006.1 GCA_022828225.1 Nitrospirales bacterium
TAGAATAGGTGTCTGGGCATCGATCAGCATGCCAGCCGGATTGAAAACGATTCGTGTTTACCTTTTGACGAAGGAATGCCTAACTATGAACACTCCTCAATCTTCTCAATCCAAAGGTAGTGTCAGTGAGGATCTGCGAGAGCTTCGGAAGTCTTGTCGGCTGTCCTGGGAACAGACGCCAGATGGTCCACTCTCATTGAGTCGTGATCACGATGAGTTGTCACTTCGCCTCTACTTTGATTTCCGGCAAAAGGAGCTAAAGAGGATACTCGGTCAATCATCGTCTCGCGGAGATTGGGCATAGCAGCTTTCCTCATCTGTTAAGTTACCTGCTTAAGCCCCAGTTAAAAAAGGATTTCAAAGGGGTTATACTGGCCCCTCTTCCCGAAGTCCAACACAGCGAAAATCGGAAATCGACCAAAGAGGAATTGAATCAACGTTTCAAACTGGAACTGCGGTAACTTTTAGTTTCAGGAAAGACTTTCAGAGATGATGAAACAAACGATAATCATACTGATTGTCCTGGTCTCCCTTGTGACGGGAAGGGGGAGTGTATGGGCTGACAGTAACAACCCCTTCGGTTTCGAAACAATGAAGCATCCCATAAAGTATGGATATTGCAAAAGAGACCTGAGACACTCTAAGAGGCTTGCTGGGTATTATCGGTGCAGTTCTGCACCAAGACCACATCCTGATCTTGGATCTTATGACTTGTGGTTTGTTGATGGTATTGGCCTATGCAGCATTACGGCCCACACGGTAGGAGACTTGTTAGCTCCTGATATTGTTGAACAGTTCAAGGACCAGATCACTAAAAAATATGGAACTGCCCGAACGCGAGAAACTTCTATTATTGCCTTCCCCAAAGGGTTTGATCCCCAATATGTTTGGTTTCTTGAAGACGGAGATGAAGGAATTGGTGATGTGAGCATGATCGACATCACGGCCGATCACAATTCGCCTCCATCATGGATTCGTATCCATTTTAGTCTGACTAAACATGCGAGTTGCTTGAAAAAACTTGACGAAAAAAGGAATCAGGCTTTTTAAGCGATAGATGGCTGCTACTAATCTGAATGGTCAGTTCTTGCGCTCAGCCTTTTGCAGATTTTGATACATAATTATCACTGACCGCATGGCAGCACTGTTCTAGGCCATTCCAGGAAAGTCGATGACGTATGCCGGAATGACGGGAAAAGCGTAGGGGATTCAACTGAACTTGTTTTTTCTTTTTCTGTTAAAATATACTCAAGCTATGGATTCCATAAAAGACAAAATGACGATTCACCATGAATCGACACCTTTCTTCACTTTCGACAATGGATTGAATGCTCAAATGGGGTCTACAGGGATTTTTATTCGCCCCAATGAAAATCCATTGAATCCTCCTCTCCGCTTTATTAGAAACTTTGTTGTTCCCGAAGATTTTGAGCAGAAGACTTTTCTTGATTATTTGGATGACGTTTACACTTCGCCAGATCAAATAGAGCTTCTTCCAATAAAAAGAAATCCTTTGCTATCTTATCTATGGACCATGCATCGCGTAAATCGTGTGATCAAACAGGTCTTTAGCAGCCTTCCTCGCATTGATGAATTAAAAAATGACGAACCGCGAAGAACCTCCTGAATCCCAGCTAAAACCTGACCCCATTCAGAAACTCCCTCCATTACCACCGGGCGATCAAGGCCCTATCATAGAGTTTCGCGTAGGCCCATTCCCCCCACCTGATGAACTGCGACAGTATGAACAACTTTTACCAGGGTTCACAGACAGATCTATGGCATTTATTGAAAATGAGCAAAGAGCGCAAATCGATGCACAAAATCAAGTATCCAGCAATCAAAGACTCCAAATAATATTGTCTGGGGTTATCTCCGCTTTGACAATTATTGCAGGGGTGATTCTTGCTTTGTTGGGCTATCCATCCCAAGGGATAATATTTGGTCTAGGTGGTACACTGCTTGGAACCATTCGATTTATTATTGGACGTTTTTTCAATGGACATGGATAAAATCCATTTCGTAGCTATAAATTACTCAGGAGAAACCAATGAGGTACATGCTTTGCTACGATTTGTATAAACCTGCTCAAAACTACGAGGCCCTCTATAAAACATTACGAGAAAATTTTGGAGCCACACGGGTTCTTTACTCTCAATGGGTGTTTCGCCGAATTAACACAAATGCTGCTGGTCTACGAGACTATTTCAAAAAATTTTTGGACAGTGACGACCGCCTTCTGATTGTTTCTCTCGATAGCTCCGACTGGGCTGGATGGAACCTTATCTCCAAGATCAGTGAATTGTAGATTGCTTGTTAAGGGTTCGAGTGCCCTGCCTTCCTCTTTCAACTCCGGTTCCAAATGAATGCCCCTTGCCAACAGTAGACTTTCATATTGTTCCTCCTGAAATGCGGTTTTTCTCTGTCAAGTTATCTCCGTAATTCCCGGCAACAAAACCTTGACTAAACCGTTCTGACCTTTTAGGATGAAGACACCTTTAATGCTCATCCTGCGAGGTGAGGAAGGAGTTTTTTCATGATTACGTGTTCGGGCAAATTCAGCCCTACATCCGTTAACCTTCGTCTCGTTTAGCGAGAGGAAGGTTTTTTTTTGCGCTGATGCACGTTATGTCGGGAACCAATCACCGCCACGAATCGGTCATCATGGACCGTTATGAAATGACGCGGGCACTGACCAGGATTGCTCATGAAATTCTGGAGCGCAACAGAGGGTGTCATGACGTCGGCCTGGTCGGTATCCGTACCGGCGGGGTCTACCTGGCTCAACGGCTCAAGCAACTGATTTCACAAATTGAGCAAACCGACGTTGTCCTGGGGGAATTGGATATTACGCTCTATCGGGACGATCTGGCCCTTCGCAAGGATCAACCCGTCCTGAAGAAGACCGATATTCCGTTTCATATTTCGGATCTCAAGATTATCCTGGTCGATGACGTGCTGTTTACGGGACGAACCATTCGTGCCGCCATGGACGGACTCATGGATTTGGGACGGCCGGTGGAAATCCAACTGGCGGTGTTGGTCGACCGGGGACATCGGCAACTGCCCATTCGAGCCAATTACGTGGGGAAAAATATTCCGACTGCCAAAGATGAAAATATTCGAGTATTTCTTGAGGAATTGGGTGAAGAGGATCGGGTGTCCAAGCTCATCGATGCGGAGAGGACGGCATGAGTTTCAAGCGAAAAGATCTGCTGGGGCTGGGCTCATTGTCGCCTGAAGAAATGGCCTTGATCCTGGAGGCGGCAGAGCCGTTCAAGGAAGTAAGTGGACGGGAGATCAAGAAGGTTCCGGCCCTCCGGGGGAAAACCGTGGTGAATCTGTTTTTCGAGCCCAGCACCAGGACCCGCACGTCATTCGAGTTGGCCGCTAAACGCTTGAGCGCCGACGTGGTGAATTTTTCACCGTCTTCGAGCAGCGTGGTGAAGGGAGAAACGTTACTCGATACCGCCAGAAATATCGAGTTCATGCAGGCCGACATTCTGGTGCTCCGCCACTCGTCTGCGGGAGCCGCGGAAATCCTTGCCAAAAACAGCCGGATGTCCGTCATCAATGCCGGAGACGGATGGCACGAGCATCCCACGCAGGCCCTTTCCGACTTGCTGACCATTCAAGAGAAGAAAGGGCAGGTTCGGGGCTTGCACGTGGCCATCGTCGGTGACGTGGCTCACAGCCGTGTGGCGCGATCCAATATCCACGCGCTGACGAAAATGGGAGCGCACGTGCGCGTCGTGGGACCGCCGACCATGATGCCCCTGTTTCTCCATCGGCTTGGGGTTCAGGTCTATCACGACTTCGACAAGGCAATTGCCGGCGTGGACGTCGTCATCATGTTGCGACTGCAACTCGAACGACAAGGCCGCTCGCTGTTTCCTTCCATCAGGGAATACGCCCGGTTGTACGGCCTGACTTTCGAACGCGTGCAACGGGCGGCCAAAGACGTACTCGTGATGCATCCCGGGCCGGTCAATCGAGGCGTTGAAATCGCGCATGACGTGGTTGACGGCGGTTCGGCCGTGATCCTGGATCAGGTCGCGAACGGCGTGGCCGTACGCATGGGACTCATGTACCTGCTGTCGCAACGAAATTAACCGTGGTGAAGATGAAAATAGACGGCAACACTCTGAGTAGTCATTCCCGCGAACGCGGGAATCCAGGGTCTTTCGCCTTCACGAACGAAGGGAAAAACAAAGACGCTGAATCCTCGATTAAAAATGTCGAGGATGACAGAAGCTAGGAACAGTAAACTTCTATGGAAAATGACATGAAAGTTCTTATCGCCGGAGGGCGGGTTGTCGATCCCGGCCATTGGAACGGCGTGGCCGACGTGTTGATCGAAGGCGGAAAAATCAGCGCGGTCGAGCCGAACCTGCAAGAAAAATTTCAGAAGGTCAAAGCGCTGAAGATGATCGATGCGAAGGGATTGCTCGTCTGTCCGGGTTTTGTGGATTTGCACGTCCATTTTCGGGAACCGGGATTCGAATATAAGGAAACGATTGCCACGGGCAGCGCCGCGGCCGTGGCCGGCGGCTTCACCTCGGTGTGTTGCATGCCCAACACCCAGCCCGTCAACGATTCCCGGTCGATCACGGAATTTATCCTTGCCCAGGCCGCGGCTGCCCGGAAAGCCAGGGTCTTCCCCATCGGCGCGATTACCAAGGGCTCGAAAGGGGAAGAACTCGCGGAGATCGGAGAACTGGTCGATGCCGGCTGCGTGGCCGTTTCCGACGACGGGGTTCCGGTCATGAACAGTCTGGTCATGCGTCGAGCCATGGAATATGCCTCGGCGTTTCATCTTCCGGTGATCGATCACTGCGAAGACTCGATGCTCTCGCGAGGCGGCAGCATGCATGAAGGCGCGGTATCGACCGAACTGGGCATTCCCGGAATCCCGAAAGCCGCGGAAGAAGTCATGGTCGCCCGGAATATCGCCCTGGCCGAATTGACCGGCGCCCGGTTACATTTGCCTCACGTCAGCACGGTGGGCTCGGTCCGGATGGTGCGGGAAGCCAAGGCGCGCGGGATTCCCGTCACCGCCGAAGCCTGCCCGCATCACTTTTCGCTTACGGATGAAGCCGTGCGTTCTTATGACGCCAATGCCAAAATGAATCCCCCGTTACGGACTGATGAGGACGTGCAGGCTATCAGGGGAGGGTTGCGCGACAATACCATCGACATCGTGGCTACCGATCATGCGCCGCATGCCGTGCAGGAGAAACAATTGGAATTCGACGCTGCTCCGTTCGGTATCATCGGGTTGGAAACGGCATTCCCGCTCACCCTGAACCTTGTCGAGGAAGGGATCCTGTCGTTGGCGCAGGCCATTGACAAACTGACGCGGGAGCCGGCTCAGGTCTTTGGTTTGCCCTACGGCACCTTGGTCCCTGGAGTCGCGGCGGATGTCACGCTGATCGACCCGAATGCCACGTGGGTTGTGGATACCGCCCGGCTGCATTCCCTGAGCCGCAATACGCCGTTTGCGGGTTGGACCATGAAAGGGAAGGTGGTCAAGACGTTCGTCGGCGGGAACGTGGTGTATGATCGGGATGAACAATGATGTGCGGAAAATGACGAATCCGTTTCATCCCGGCCGGCACGTCCGGCAGGAGCCATGAATGGTCCGACGTACTTCAGGCTGGCAGCTTTCCTGTTCCCTGCTGGAATTGCTGGGGCTCATGATGTGGATCGGAAGCCTGACCGCGCTCCTGACGATGGTGATTCCCGCGGTGTTCAATACCCTGGGGATGGAAACGGGCGGCCGGTTTTTGCGCCGCGTCTTTGACGGGTATAATGCCGTCACCGTGGGCGTCGTCGTGGTGCTGGTCGGCACGGCGTCTTTTCGCTATTGGAAGCACCGGCAGGAGCCGGATGCGAATTTGCCGGTGAAACGATCCGAGGTCGGTCTGTTGACGGCCCTCGCGTTGGGGACGGTTTTGGTGGTTGTGGTCCTGGGACCGAAAGCCGTTGCCTTACAGGAGATCGCGTTTGAAGCGGACTCGCAGGAAGCAAAGAAAACGGCCCTTGAGGCCTTTTTTCGCATGCACATGATTGTGCGGGCCCTCCATCTGATCAATGCCGGGCTGGCTATCAGCTTGCTCACAGTCAAGTTCCGGCACTGGGTTCGGAACCAAGGCGCATTTGGGTTTGAATGAGGGTTATATTTCTGTGCGGAACACGGTTTGCCGCATTTTTCCTCCCCTTTGTAAGGGGAGGATAGGAGGGGTGGAGTTTCGATCTTTGTAGCCGTGCCATCTTATGGCGCTTCTTCTTGGCCGCATGAGATGCGGCAGCTACAATGCGTTCTACCTCCCCTTCACCCCTCCTTACAAAGGAGGGGAAAGACTGAGCAGAAATTTTCAACGAATGCCTGTCCTGAGCCTGTCGAAGGGAGCGAAAACGGACAGGCATGACTCTAGAAAATCCGCGGTGCTATCGACGTGAAAAAAGCGTTTCTCGCATTAGCCGACGGAACCGTTCTTGAAGGACGGGCGCTGGGATTTGAGGGGGAAACATCCGGTGAGGTGGTCTTTAATACCGCGATGACCGGGTACCAGGAAATCCTCACGGACCCGTCCTACAAGGGACAGATGGTGCTGATGACCTGCCCGCATATCGGCAATTACGGCATTTCGCCGGAGGATAATGAATCCCGTCGCACCTGGGCCGAAGGATTTATCGTCAACGAAGCGTCACGGCGCCCCAGTAATTGGCGCTCGGAGCTATCGTTGCACGAGTATCTGGAACATCATCGAATCGTGGGGATTGAAGGAATCGACACCCGGTTTCTGACGCGACACTTGCGCGACCATGGTTCGCAGGCGGGCATCATCTCCCACGGAACCGGCGCGAACGGTTCTCCGGACGCTCTCGTTGCCAAAGCCAAGGCGCTGCCCTCCATTTCCGAACAGGATCTGGTCGGGACCGTGACCTGCGATTCCGCGTATCATTGGAACGAAGGCACCGGTGCCTGGCCCCAACGGTTGAATGCGAACGGACAAGTCGATCCGGCTCCGGCGAGACAATTCCACGTTGTGGTCTACGATTTTGGCGTGAAACAGAATATTTTACGGCGGCTGGTGGATGAAGGGTGTACGGTCACCGTGGTTCCCGCATCCACGACGGCAGAGACGGTTCGCATCTTGAATCCGGACGGCGTGTTTTTGTCCAACGGTCCCGGGGATCCCGAGGGGGTGTCCTATGCGGTGTCCCATATCCGGGATTTAATCGGATGGCGGCCGATCATGGGAATCTGTCTCGGTCACCAGATATTGGGATTGGCGTTGGGCCTCTCCGCGTACAAATTGAAATTCGGACATCACGGCGCCAACCATCCGGTGATGGATTTGCGATCCGGAAAAGTGGAGATCACGTCGCAAAATCACAACTTTGCGGTTCGTCCGTCTTCGGCCGAACATGCTGATGGCCTGCTGGAGACACCCTGGGGGCCGTTCAAAGCCACGCACGTGAGTCTCAATGATCAATGCCTGGAAGGCCTCGTCGGAACGACGGTTCCGGTGCTCTCGGTCCAGTATCACCCGGAGGCCTCTCCGGGTCCGCATGATTCTTCATACCTGTTCAGTCAATTTCGAACCATGATGGAACAAGCCCATGTCTAAAATTTTGCTTCTCGGCCTCATGTTGCTGACGGCGACGGGCTGCATGACTTCGTCCTTTTTTCCCAAGACGAGCCCGTTGGAGGAAGTCGTGCTTTCGGGAGAGGGACGGGATAAAATCCTGCTGGTCGAGGTTTCCGGGGTTTTGACCTCCGCAAAACCCGGCGGCGTGCTTGACCGGTTCTTCGACCGGCTCAGCCTGCCGGCACGGTTCAAGGAAGAACTCGCCAAGGCTGAGGATGACGAGGACGTCAAGGCGATCGTCTTTCGGATCAACACGCCGGGAGGCACGGTCACGGCCTCGGATATTTTGTATCATGAAATTCAGGAATTGAAAAAAACCCGGGAAATCCCGGTCATTGCCTCCATCATGGACCTGGGCACCTCAGGCGGCTATTACGTGGCGATGGCCGCCGATCAGGTCGTGGCGCATCCATCGTCGGTCACGGGGAGTCTCGGTGTCATTATGTTGACGCTCAACGCGTCGGGCCTGATGGAAAAAATCGGCGTCCGGGCCGATGCGGTGACGTCGGGACCCCATAAAGACATGGGATCGCCGTTTCGCACCATGACCGACCAGGACCGCGCCATTTTTCAGGGTGTGATCGATAATTTTTATGACCGGTTCCTGCGGGTTATTGAACAGGGGAGACCGAATCTCAAGCCCGAAACCATTCGCCAATTGGCTGATGGTCGAATTTATTCGGCAACCCAGGCTAAAGACCACGGATTGGTTGATGTGATAGGCTATCTGGATGACGCCCTTGAACTCGCCAAGAAGAAGGCCGGAATTAAAGAGGCGCAGGTTGTCATGTATCAGCGGGCAGGCGGCTATCACCCGAATATTTATGCCCAAGGGCCGGGAGGACTTGCCCGGAACGATTGGGCTTTTCCCAAACTCGATCCGGTTTCGCTGCTGCTGGCGGGAGGCACGCCGGCGTTTATGTATCTTTGGCTTCCGTAAAGAATTTCTTATGCAGGTTTGGAGAGGTACGCTAAGGAATGAAAATGATATGCCTTTCTCTATTCTGTCATCCTCGACATCTTTAATCGAGGATCCAGCGTCTTTGCTTTTCTCTTCGTCCGTGAAGACAAAAGACACTGGATTCCTACAGATCGCCTGGATCCCCGATCAAGTCGGGGACAAGCGTCGGGAATGACAGAAGGGAGCTATTTTTATGCTAACGACTGTCGGGATGAATCGTATCGTCATGAATTTCTCAAGACCTCAGCTTCAGAACATTGCCATCCTTTGCGGGCTCCTGTTGTTGGCCGGGTGCATCAAGGCCCCGGGGACCGCGCGCGACCAGGTGATCTTTCTTTCGGAGGAAAAGGAAATCGCATTGGGAGTCAGTGCGTTCCGCGACGTGTTGCGACAGGCCCGGCTGAGCGCGAATCCCGAAATCAATGAACTGGTCAATCGCGTGGGCCGGCGTATTGCCGAGGCAGCCGACAAACCGGAATACCATTGGGAATTTGCGGTCATTCAAGACGACAGCATGGTGAATGCCTTTGCTTTGCCCGGAGGCAAAGTTGCGATTTTTACGGGCATCCTGAAACACGCGAAGAACGAAGACGGGCTGGCCACGGTCATGGCTCATGAAGTCGCGCATGCCCTTCAGCGCCATGGCGCCGAACGTATGAGTCGTGGCATTCTCGATCAAATCGCCCAAATCGGCATGATTGCCGGGGCAGCCAGCGGCGCCGTCAATCCCCAACTCGCCATGGGCGCCATGAGCGCGTACGGCGTAGGCGTGACGCTTCCGCACAATCGAAAACAGGAATCGGAAGCTGACTACGTCGGGCTGAAACTCATGGCAAAGGCCGGATACGACCCGCGTGAAGCCATTGGTTTCTGGGAGCGAATGAGTGGATGCCCCAAACAGATGATCGGAAAGTATTGTTTCCGCTCAAACGCGGCCGTCCCCGAATTTCTTTCGACTCACCCTTCAGACGTCACGCGGATTCGACAAATAGAGGCATGGATTCCCGAGGCCATGAAACATTATCGACCTCACGAAGATGATGGCGACCCGGCCATTGGCTCAAGTACCCCCGAACCCTCACCGCCGCCTCAATCCGCACCTTCAAAGAGCTGACGCTTCATGCCGAAACGCACCGACTTGCGGCGCATTCTCCTGATCGGCTCCGGGCCTATTGTGATCGGCCAAGCCTGTGAGTTCGATTATTCCGGCACCCAGGCCTGCAAGACCTTGAAACAGGAAGGGTATGACGTGGTGCTCATCAACAGTAATCCCGCCACGATTATGACCGATCCCGATCTGGCGGATCGAACCTATGTTGAACCTATTACGGTCGAAGTGGTGGAGCGGATTCTCGAGCAGGAACGTCCCGATGCCTTGCTTCCCACGATGGGTGGTCAAACGGCGTTGAACGTGACCATGCGCCTTCATGAACAAGGCCTGCTTGAAAAGTACAACGTGCAACTCATCGGGGCCAATTACGAAGCGATCAACAAGGCTGAAGATCGAGAGGCGTTCAAACGGGCCATGCACAATATCGGCGTAGACACGCCGTTGAGCCGGCTGATTCGAAACAGGGAAGACGCCATGAGTTTTCTGGAAATCGTCGGATTCCCGGCCATTGTGCGCCCCTCCTTCACGTTGGGCGGAAGCGGCGGGAACATTGCCTATAATCGTGAAGAGTTCGAACGGTACGTCGATTGGGCGTTGCTCACGAGTCCGGTCGGGGAGGCGTTGATCGAACGGTCGTTGATCGGATGGAAGGAATATGAACTCGAGGTCATGCGGGACCTGAACGATAACGTCGTCATCGTCTGTCCCATAGAAAACTTCGATGCCATGGGCATCCATACCGGCGACAGCATCACGGTGGCTCCGGCCATGACCCTGACGGATAAAGAATACCAACGCATGCGGGACGCCGCGATTCGCATTATCCAGGAGATCGGCGTTGATACCGGCGGGTCGAACATTCAATTCGCGCTCAACCCCGCAAACGGAGAAATGATCGTCATTGAAATGAACCCGCGGGTGTCCCGGAGTTCGGCCTTGGCCTCCAAGGCCACCGGGTTTCCGATTGCGAAAATCGCGGCGAAACTGGCAGTCGGCTACACCCTGGATGAAATTGCCAATGACATAACCAAGGTGACGCAAGCCTCTTTCGAACCCACCATCGACTACGTCGTCGTCAAAATTCCGCGGTTCGCCTTTGAAAAATTCCATGGCTCCAACCCCACGCTCACGACCCAGATGAAATCCGTGGGCGAGGCGATGGCCTTGGGCAGAACGTTCAAGGAAGCGTTTCAAAAAGCCTTACGCTCCCTGGAAACAGATCGCTGCGGCTTGCTCTCTCTCCACGGGTTGGACCTGTACCTTCCGGGAGACGAACTCGATCCAGCTGTGTCGGAACACATTCGGACGGTCATGCAGGTCGCCCATCCGGATCGTCCCTGGCACATCGCGGACGGCTTGCGAACCGGCGTCTCGAAGGACGAAATCTTTGCGGCCACGCACGTCGATCCCTGGTTTTTGGATCAGCTCGAAGAACTCGTACTGTTTGAACAACGACTACTGAATCAAGCCCGTACCCATGCTCAAGAGACACCGGGCGGGTCGATATTGGATGAGCTCTTCAATAGCCCGACGGAACTTGAACTTCTCAAGGACGCCAAACGTCTGGGGTTTTCGGATCAACGCTTGGCCCAATTGTTTGATGTCACGCCCTCGGCCGTGAGGGCGTTTCGACGCGACCATCTGCCTGCCAATGACGTCACGTATTCACGGGTCGATACCTGCGCCGCCGAATTCGAAGCCTTCACCCCCTATCTGTATTCCACCTACGGCCGGGAGTGTGAAGCGCGCCCGACGGACCGGGAGAAAGTCGTGATTTTGGGCGGCGGGCCGAATCGGATCGGGCAGGGGATCGAATTCGATTATTGCTGCGTGCATGCCACACTGGCCCTACGGGAATTGGGCATCGAAACCATCATGGTGAATTGCAATCCCGAAACGGTGAGTACGGATTACGACACGTCAGACCGGCTCTATTTCGAACCGCTCGTCGAAGAAGACGTGTTGAACATCATGGAAGTGGAACGGCCCATGGGCGTGGTGGTGCAATTCGGCGGACAAACGCCGCTCAAGCTGGCGTTGCCGTTGGCGCGGGCGGGGATTCCGATTTTGGGCACGAGCCCGGATGCGATCGATCGAGCTGAAGATCGTGAGCGGTTCAGTGAATTGATTACCGCGTTAGGGCTTCGGCAACCGCGAAACGGCGTGGCGCGCTCCGGCGAGGAGGCGTTTGCCATGGCTTCTCGCGTCGGCTACCCGGTGATCGTGCGTCCATCGTATGTTCTGGGCGGGCGGGCGATGCAGATCGTGTACGACGAACAATCGTTGCGGCAATACATCAAAACCAACATCATGACGACTGCCCAATATCCACTCTTGATTGATCAATATCTCACCGATGCCATCGAGGTGGACGTGGACGCAATTTCCGACGGGGCCGACGTTGTCGTGGCCGGCGTTATGGAGCACGTGGAAGAAGCCGGCATCCATTCGGGGGATTCCGCCTGTTCCCTCCCTCCGCACTCGTTGCCGGAAGACTTGATCGATCGGATTCGTACCCAAACCGTGGCCTTGGCGCGTGACCTGCACGTGGTCGGTCTCATGAACGTGCAATTCGCCGTTCAGGGGATTGAGGTGTTTGTTCTGGAAGTCAATCCCAGGGCTTCACGAACGGTCCCGTTCGTAAGCAAAGCCATTGGAGTCCCCCTGGCCAAACTTGCCATGAAAACCATGGTCGGGCATTCACTCCGGGCCCTGAATTTTACCGATGTTCCGGTCACGCGGCATATCGCGGTCAAGGAATCGGTTTTTCCCTTTACGAAGCTGGGGAACGTTGACGTGCTATTGGGTCCTGAAATGCGTTCAACCGGAGAAGTGATGGGGATCGATCAGGATTTCGGATGGGCCTTTGCCAAATCCCAGGCAGCGGCGGGCTTGAGCCTGCCTTATGATAAGGATAAGGGCACCATCATCATGAGCGTGAAAGACGGCGACAAATCCGGAACGGTCGACGTCGCCCAACGTTTGCAAACGTTGGGGTTCAAGCTGCAAGCCACGCGGGGCACGGCCGCGTATTTACGCGAACATGGCCTCGACGTGGAATCCGTCAATAAGGTCAAAGAAGGCCGCCCCCATCTCGTCGACCACATCAAGAACCGGCAAGCACAGTTGGTCGTCAATACCGTGGGCACCGCATCCTCTCATCATGATTCGCTGCCCATTCGACGAGAGGCGCTTCAACAGAATATTCCGTATTTCACCACAATCCAGGGCATTCAGGCCGCGGTGACGGCCATTGAAGCCATGAAGAAAGCGCCGCTCACGATCAAACCGTTGCAAGACTATCATCCGGCCTGATAAGAAGTCAGGCCGCCTCTCCTGTTCTCCTCCTTTGTAAGGAGGGGCGAGGGGAGGTAGAGATGTTGCCCGTCGGCAGCAGCGCAGAAAACTCTACCCCACCTGACCTCCCCTTACAAAGGGGAGGTAAAAACTGAGGCACCATGGGGCATGTTCCTTTGGAAGGTACGTTTTTAAGTCGCATGCGGTGGGGTTGCCACAATCATGCCGGTTGACATAAAAAAGTAAATTTGGCGTTTCATTTGGAGAAATCATGCCTGTTCCGATGACAAAAAAGGGATATGAGGCGCTCAAGGCGGAATTGGACCGGCTGCGGAAAGTCGAGCGTCCTCAAAACATTCAGGATATCGCCGAAGCGCGGGAACACGGGGATTTGCGTGAAAATGCCGAGTTCAAGGCGGCAAAAGAGCGACAGCAATATATTGACACGCGGATGAGTGAGATCGAGTATAAATTGGGCGATGCACAGGTCATCGAGTCCGGTACCGGGCCCAGTGAAACCGTGGTGTTCGGGACCACAGTCCGACTTCTGGAAGTGGATTCGGAGGAAGAAAAAGCCTATACCCTCGTCGGCCAGGAAGAAGCCGATCTCAAGAACGGTTCAATTTCCGTGCAATCGCCGATCGGGCGGGCGTTAATCGGTCATCGCGTCGGGGACGTGGTGCAGGTGAACCGGCCGGCCGGGATGATCGAGTACGAAATTCAAGAAATCTTTTTCCCGGAGTAACCCCATGCCTTCAGCCATTTCCGTCCTGACGTTACTCACCGACTTCGGCGCCCGGGACCATTTTGTCGCCAGCATGAAAGGGGTGATCCTGGGCATTAACAATCAGGCCCGCATTATCGACGTCTCGCATAACGTGGAATCCTACTCTATTGAAGAAGCCGCCTTTCTTTTGAACTCCTGCTATCATTATTTCCCTGACGGCACCGTGCACGTCGTCGTCGTTGATCCTGGCGTCGGGTCGTCACGTCGTGGGCTGGTCGTTACGACGTCGAGGTTTTTTTTCGTCGCACCAGACAACGGCGTGTTGACCTATATTTTTGAAAACGAACATTCCGTCGAGGTCCGGCAAATTGAAAATCGCCAATTTCGCCTGGATTCCGAAGGCGCCACGTTCGAGGGCCGGGATTTATTTGCACCGGCTGCCGCCTGGTTGACGCGAGGGCAAACGCCCGGAGCCTACGGACGCCTGGTGGCCGATTACGAAAGATTACAGATCCAGAAGCCCGAGGTGCGGGACGGGGCTCTTCACGGTCGTGTTGCCTACGTCGATCGTTTCGGCAACATTATCACCGACGTGACTCCGGCCGATATTCAAGCACTCCAGGCGATCACGAAGCGCAAGAGTGTCACGTTTGAAATCGGCGGCATCACCATCGACACGATCAAGACGCATTATGAGCAGGGCTCACCGGATATACCGAATGCCTTGATCAACAGCAACGGCTATCTCGAAGTGTTTCTGAAGGAAAGCAACGCCGCGGAAAAACTGGGCGTCAAGACCGGAACGCCTCTCGAAATCCAATAAGGAACCAGACGTTCCTTTACCATATTGACGCGAAAATAACCCCTTCCGTCATTCCCGCTTTTCTCTTTCTGTCATTCCTGCGAAAGCAGGAATCCAGTGTCTTTATTCTGACAAACGAACGAAAAACAAAAGACGCTGGATTCCCGATTAAAAATGTCGGGAATGACAGATAAAGACGAACGGCAAGAAACAAAGACGCTGGATTCCTATAGATTGACTGGATCCCCGATCATGTCTGGGACAAGCGTCGGGAATGACGGTCGTATGACGGAAAATTAATTACTGTCAAATTATTGACATAATATTGACGTAATATGGCATTTTGCGGATCGTCAATCACCGCCGTGAAATGCATCACGGTCGTATTCGTCCTGTATGGATTCGGTGCGGAGGCCTAATCCCTGTC
Source organism: Nitrospirales bacterium (assembly GCA_022828225.1). Lineage (GTDB taxonomy): Bacteria > Nitrospirota > Nitrospiria > Nitrospirales > UBA8639 > Bin75. Next base: position 14,984 of record JAJEJG010000006.1, read on the forward strand.
TAAAGGACTGTCGAATTGCGACGATACGTTCGTACGCCTCGGTCCCTTTCATTTGAGAGCCGAAACGGGCAAGAAATTGCTCGGTGAGCTGAACCCCTTTTTGGAAATGGCGCGGAATCGTTTCCTCCGTCACTTGTTGCCAGGTGATGAAAATCAAGAATTCCTGATACGCCCGGGCATCGGGCAGGCGTTCGCCGATGGCAATCAGGGTGTCATAGGCGCGCGCGGCTTCTGAGCCTGCTTCAGAAGAAAACGTGTCCTCCGCCTCTTCAATTTCCGCTTGAAAATCACCCAAGTCGTCCTGACTATAGGCTTCAGCCAGGGCCTGGTGTGCAGTGATGGCAGGATCAAAATTCATCGCAGTCTTTCATGAATGCGGGAAGAGGGCATGAGACGCGGTTCCGGGCACCTGGATCCAGGTATGAGGCGAGGATGCCAAATGAACCCGGAATCAACGGTTATCAAATTTTTCGGCTATGCGGCCCGTGCGGCAATGACCAGCCGCTTTCCGAATACCTTGAGAGCCGCTTCTATCTGGCCAATGTGTGAGCGGTGATCGAGGTCAAGCAGACGCCGGACGGTTCCTTCCATGATCCCAAGTTGTCCGGCCAGCGCCACGTTACTGACACCTCGTTCGCGCATTGCCTGGTAAAGGGCAAGTTTGGCAGCCACCAAAGCCGGAAGTATGACCACAGGACACCCGCGTGCCGGCGACGGGCACGGAATGTTGCGCCGTTCGTTGACGTATCCGCCGAGAGCGGCAATAAGGCAATCTTCCGCCTCAGCCAGTGCCTCTTGTTCGGTCGTACCTTCTGTCAGCGCTTCAGGGAGATCGGGAAACGATACGAGTACGTTGCCTTCTTCCTGTGCTTCCAATTTGACCGGATACGCCAACTGCATTGACTTTGCCATATTCCTGCGTCTCCTTTTCGGGCTCAGAGATCTTTATGGGATAAGCCAAGTTGCGAGAACATTGCAGCAAGGAGCCCTTTGCCGATTTCGTTTCGGCGGTCTTTGACCGTTGTAAAACGATCTCCATAGTAAAGGCGTCCGTGGCTTCCCTTGCCCTTCCTGGCTTCGAAGCGTACATGGATGCCACGCTCACGGCCGAGTTTCTCCACGCGTTTGATAAAATCTCCATCTGTCATAGTATATCGTACATAAATGTACGAGGCAATGCCGGATTCATGGCATATGCCTATGGGAGTGCGTCACACCCTGCCATCATGACGACCTCGGTTCGCCTTGAAGTTGTTATGGTCCGATTGTCGCCAGATCATGACCAAGTAAAACCTGCCGTTGTCTTTTGCGAACAAGAATCAGCATAAGGTTCGACAGCCTTTCGTGACGATATTGACAATCTTCCGCAACTCCTGTTCGGTAGTGGTCAGCGGGGGAACGAGGACGACGACATTGCCGATCGGCCTGATGAGAAGCCCGTGGCGCCGGCATTCGACTGCGACCTTGTGCCCCATGCGTTCCGCCAATGGGAACGGTTTACGGGTTTCCTTGTTTGTGACCAATTCGATGCCGGCCATCATTCCACAATGACGAACGTCTCCCACGATCGGCAATTCAGCCAAGGGTTTAAGCAAGGCCTGCAGCAATCTGGATTGTTTCCTGACGTGAACGAGCGTCTTTTCTTTTTTGAAGATTTCGAGATTGGCTAGGGCCGCGGCGCAGCCCAGCGCGTTTCCCGTGTAGCTGTGGCCGTGAAAAAACGTTTTCTCGGGTTCACCCAGAAACGCCTCATAAATGCACTCCGTAGTCAGGGTCGCGGCGAGCGGCAAATACCCCCCGGTCAATCCCTTGGCCACGCACAGGAGATCGGGCGTCACGCGTTCATGATTGCAGGCAAACATTCTCCCGGTTCGCCCGAAGCCGGTGGCTACTTCGTCCGCGATCAGTAATACGTTGTATTTCGAGCATAAGGCACGAATGCGTGAGAGATAGCCCGGCGGCTGGGTGATCATCCCCGCGACGGCCTGAACCATGGGCTCGATAACAACACCGGCGATCTGTTCGTGTCGCTTGCTCAAGACGTCTTCAAGGGGGTCCAGGCATGCCGTGCGGCATGAAGGGAAACGCAAATCAAGCGGGCATCGATAACAATAGGGAGCATCGAGGGCAATGGTCGAAAACAGGAGCGGCCGAAAGCGTTCGTGAAACCGGGCGGTACCACCCACGCTCATGCTCCCCACGGTATCGCCATGATACGCGGCATCCAGGCGAACGAACGTCTTCTTCTTTTTTTGCGGGGGACTTTGCTGTTGCCAATACTGAATCGCCATTTTCAAGGCCACTTCCACGGCCGTGGCGCCGTCGTCCGAATAGAAGACGCGCGTCAAGCCTTTCGGGGCGATGTTGACGAGTTCCTTGGCCAGGAGAATGGAGGGAGGGCTGGCCGCGCCCAACAGCGTGCTGTGGGCAATTTTGCCGAGTTGATGCTGGATAGCCGTATCCAGCGTACGGTGCCGGTGTCCGTGAAGATTGACCCAAATGGAGGAGGAGCCATCCAGATATTTGTTGCCGTGGACGTCATAGAGGTAGATGCCGTCGCCTCTTTCAATAATCAGCGGGGCTTCCTGTTCCCACTCTTGCATTTGGGTAAACGGGTGCCACACGTATTTCCGGTCCCACTTCGAGAGCGTTGACGAAGAAGCAGAAGGATTGTTTTTTTGTTTTTTCTTAAACTGTTTCATTTACCATCACCCCATGCAGGATCCAGGGTTTTTCTTTTTTCTTCGTCCGTGAAGGCAAAAGACACTGGATTCCCGATTACTACCGTCGGGAATGACAGAAGGAGGCCAATTTCATACCGCTACGAAAAGTTAAACGGCAGGCCGCGTGAGCAACAGGATTATAGGAACGCATTCTTTCTTTGACAAGACGAGGAAACCTTAATAGAATCAATAAATTGTGCTTATGCAATGAACACACTCTCCTCTATCCGCAATTTTTCCATTATCGCCCATATCGATCACGGAAAATCCACCTTGGCGGATCGTCTGCTGGAATTGACCGGAGCGATCACGCCCAGGGAGTTTCGTGAGCAGATCCTGGACGATATGGACTTGGAACGCGAACGTGGGATTACCATCAAGGCCCACGCCGTCACGACGTCGTACAAGGCGCATGACGGACACACGTACCAATTGAACCTCATCGATACGCCCGGTCACGTGGACTTTACCTATGAGGTCTCCCGCAGTTTGGCTGCTTGTGAAGGCGCCTTGTTGTTGGTGGACGCCACGCAAGGCGTGGAAGCGCAGACGATTGCCAACGTGTATCTGGCCATGGCCAACGACCTCGTGATCCTGCCCGTCATCAACAAGATCGACCTCCCCAGTGCTGATATCGACGGCGTCAAGCATCAGATCGAGGAAGTCCTGGGTCTCCCGGTGGACGATGCGCTTCTGGTGAGCGCCAAGCAGGGGATCGGAGTGGATGACGTCCTGGACGCCATGGTTCGGCAAGTGCCGCCGCCTGAGGGCGCCCCGGGAGCCTCTTTGAAGGCCCTGATTTTCGATTCCTGGTTCGACAGTTACCAAGGGGCGATCGTGCTGGTTCGTATTTTCGACGGCGTGGTCAAACCAGGCATGAAAATCAGGCTCATGTCCACGGGACGAGTATTTGAAGTCTCGGAAGTCGGTATTTTTTCTCCCAAGCGCACCAAGACCAAGGAGTTGAAAGCCGGTGCGGTCGGTTACGTCGTCGCCGGCATGAAGGACGTGTCGGATACCAAGATCGGTGATACGATCACCGATGTCGACCGGCCCACGGCAACGCCGTTACCTGGCTATCGTGACGTGAAACCGCTGGTCTTCTGCGGGCTCTATACCATGGATAACGCGGATTACGAGGACCTTCGGGACTCGCTGGACAAGCTCCGTCTGAATGATTCTTCGTTTGTGTATGAACCGGAAACGTCCTTGGCCTTGGGGTTCGGCTTCCGGTGCGGATTCCTGGGCCTGCTGCACATGGAAATTATTCGTGAACGCTTGCATCGCGAATACGGACTGAACCTCATCAGCACGGCTCCCACCGTGATTTACCGGGTCAGGACGCTGGACGGGGAGGTGATGGACATTGAAAATCCGTCGAAACTGCCGGAGCCTGAAGCCATCGAAACCATGGAAGAACCGTTTATTAAAGCCACGATGATTGCCCCGGAACGATATGCCGGAAATATCCTCGCCCTCTGCCAGGAGCGCCGAGGCGTCCAGGAGAGTTTGCAGTACCTGGATACGACGCGGATCATGTTGGTCTATGCCTTGCCGTTGAATGAAATGGTGCTGGATTTTTACGACAAATTGAAATCCCGCACCCAGGGCTATGCCTCATTGGATTACGAACTGATGGACTATCGGGAATCGGATTTGGTGAAACTCGACTTGTTGCTGAACGGCGAAACCATCGATGCGTTGTCTTTCATCACGCATAAGGAGAAGGCTTATCATCGCGGTCGCCAATTAGCGGAAAAAATGAAGGAGTTGATCCCGAAGCAAATGTTCGAGGTGGCGATTCAGGCTGCGATCGGCAAACGCGTGATTGCGCGCGAAACGGTGTCCGCTATCAAGAAGAACGTGACTGCCAAGTGTTATGGAGGCGACATCACGCGAAAACGCAAGTTGTGGGAGAAGCAGAAAGAGGGCAAGAAGCGGATGAAGCAACTGGGGCGCGTGGAAGTTCCGCAAGAGGCCTTTCTGGCTCTCTTGAAGGTAAAGGATGAATAATGACCGATTATAAACCGGTGCTGCCTCCGGATTCCTCATCAGATGATCCCGAGTTTTCCTCCTCCCATGAAGAAAGCCGGCCGGAGACGACCCGGACCAAATCCGTGTGGCGGGAATACACGGAAGCCATCATCATTGCATTGGTCCTGGCGCTGACCATCCGGGTGTTTCTCGTCCAGGCATTCAAGATTCCCTCGGGTTCCATGATTCCCAGTTTGCAGATCGGCGATCATATCCTGGTCAATAAACTCGCGTACGGGTTGCAGATCCCCCAGGACTGCGAATTCGAGGCCGCGCTGCTTCCGGTTACCTGCTATTCCTCTTCGATGCTCTTCGAGTTTGAAAAACCCGAGCGGGGAGATATCATCGTGTTTCGATACCCGGAAGACGAGCATAAGGATTTTATCAAACGTATCGTCGGTCTGCCCGGCGATACCATTCGTATTCAGGAAAAAATCGTTTATATCAACGGAGAGCGGTTTCAGGACGATCAATTTACCCAGCGCGTGGACCCCGGCATGATCGACGGCCGCATCAATCCACGCGACACGTTCGGGCCGGTGACCGTTCCCCCGGACTCCTATTTCGTCATGGGCGACAACCGCGACCAAAGCCTGGACAGCCGCTTTTGGGGATACGTGCAAGAGCACAAGATCAAGGGCCGGGCGTTTCTCGTCTATTGGTCCTGGTACGGGCAGGGTTCGGTGATGGAATGGGTGCGATGGAACCGCATCGGGAAAGTGATTGAATGACAGGAGGGCAGGTTGTGACCTCGACGGAAATTACGCTGCTTCTCATTTCCAAAGTTCGATTGAAAAAGGCTCTTCGCCATGCCGGTGGATAGTCCTCATGTCACGATCGTCATTCCGGCACGATATGCATCCTCCAGGTTTCCCGGCAAACCCCTGGCCCTTTTGGCGGATAAGCCCTTAATTCAACACGTTTACGAACAGGCGGCCCGGGTCCCCAAAGTTGCCGAAGTGCTCGTGGCGACGGATGACGCGCGTATCCACGAGTGCGTGGAACAGTTCGGTGGCCGCTCTGCGATGGTGACCGCGCCCTGCCGCACGGGGACCGACCGCGTGGCCGAGGCGGTCCGGCAGCTTCCATGTGAGATTGTCGTGAACCTCCAGGCTGATGAAATCCTGTTGTCGCCTGATCTGCTGTTGGATTTGATCGAGCCGTTTCTTGCCGGTGAAGCGGAAATCGGCACCTTGAGTCGCCCGCTCACGTGCCAGGAGGAATTTGCGCGGTCCTCCGTCGTTAAAGTCGTCACGGATCGGCAGGGAAGGGCCCTCTATTTTTCCCGGGCCCCGGTTCCGCACGACCGCGATCACGTCCGGGCTCATCCACCCTTTGCCTCTCTCCACTTAGGAGTGTATATTTTTCGCAGACACACCTTGAATCGATTTGCCTCACTGCCGAGCGGGGAATTGGAGGAGGCGGAAAAACTCGAGCAGTTGCGGGCACTGGAACATGGGATTCCCATTCACGTGTGGGAGACAAACCATGCCTCACTTCGGATTGACACCGAAGAAGATTTGGACCGCGCGAATGCTTCATGGGATGAACTCATGGCAAGGCAGAGGGATTAAGCTTTTCCTTGTCGATTCCTCCCCTTTGTAAGGGGAGGCTAGGTGGGGTAGAGTCGCACATGCCGAAGGGCACCAACAACAATCACCACGCGTTTTCTATTCACTCCGGCTTGGGCTCTACCTCCCCTCGCCCCTCCTTACAAAGGAGGGGATATATCGCGAAAGAAGACTCACAGATGAGAGACCGTAATGGGTAAATTCATTTTCGTCACCGGCGGGGTCGTATCCTCGTTGGGGAAGGGCTTGGCTTCGGCCTCCATCGGGCATCTCCTGGAAAGCCGGGGATTGCGGATTTCTTTCCTTAAACTCGATCCCTACATCAACGTCGATCCCGGGACCATGAATCCTTACCAGCATGGTGAAGTCTACGTCACGGACGACGGAGCCGAAACCGATCTCGATCTCGGGCACTACGAACGATTTACCAACCTCACGCTTTCACAAAGTAATAATTGCACCACGGGACGGATTTACGAGTCGGTCATCAAGAAAGAGCGACGGGGCGAATATCTTGGAAGCACCGTGCAGGTGGTCCCGCATATTACCGACGAAATCAAACAGACGATTCTCCGGGTCGCGCACGGGACGGACGTGGTGATCGTGGAAATCGGGGGGACGGTCGGGGACATCGAAAGCCTGCCGTTTCTCGAGGCCATCCGGCAAATGCCGTTCGACGTGGGCCGGGAAAACGTGCTCTATATTCATCTCACCCTGGTGCCGTTCATTGAAACCGCCGGCGAGTTGAAGACCAAACCCACTCAACATTCCGTCAACAAACTCCGTGAAATCGGCATTCAACCTCATATCCTGTTGTGCCGGACCGACCGGTTTCTGGCGCCGTCGTTGAAGGATAAAATCGCCTTGTTCTGCAACGTGGATAAGGGGGCGGTGGTCACTGCGAAAAACGTCGATACCGTGTACGAAGTGCCGATCGTATTACGAAAAGAAGGACTCGATGAGTTGATCGTTCGGTCTCTGCGTTTGGAATCGGGTCCGCCCAATCTCCGCGATTGGGACGCCATGGTGCAAAAGCTTAAACGCCCGACGCATAAAGTGACAATCGGCATGGTCGGTAAGTACATGGCATTCAAGGAATCGTACAAGAGTCTGTCGGAGGCGCTCGTCCACGGCGGCCTTCCCAATGACGCCGGCGTCAACGTCCGGTTGATCGAATCGGAGGACCTCGAACGGGGCGATCCCGAGCAATTCTTGAGTGACGCCGATGGCATTTTGATCCCGGGCGGATTCGGGACAAGAGGGATCGAAGGCAAGGTGACAACGATTCGTTACGCCAGGGAAAAGGGCATCCCGTTCCTCGGCCTTTGTTTGGGCATGCAGTGTGCGGTTATGGAGTTTGCCCGTCACGTCGCCGGGCTGGAAGGGGCCAACAGCGGTGAATTCGATTCGGCCACGGCCCACAAAGTGATTGACCTGCTGCCGGAACAGCGGACCGTGGAAGACAAGGGCGGGTCCATGCGACTCGGCAGTTACGCCTGCCTTTTACAAGAGGGGTCTCTTGCCCGTCAGATTTATGGGACGTCGGAAATTCAGGAACGACACCGGCACCGGTACGAATTCAACAATGATTTCCGCGAAACCTTGACGGCCAAAGGCCTGGTGCTGAGTGGTACGTCACCGGACGGACGGCTCGTCGAAATCATCGAATTACAAGACCATCCCTGGTTTTTGGGGACCCAATTTCATCCTGAATACCGATCACGACCGCATGCCCCGCATCCCGTGTTTCAAGCGTTCATCCAAGCGGCCCTGAAACGCAAATTCGGTCGATAAGAATGAAGGGAAAGAGAAATGGAGTAGAGTCTCCTCTCCCTTGATGGGAGAGGATTAAGGTGAGGGTGAATGAGCAACCCAGCAAAAGCCCAGAACCTTCGACAGCACTCAACCGATGCCGAACAGGCATTGTGGAAATGCCTTCGGAACCGTCAACTGGCGGGCTACAAGTTTCGTCGACAAGTGCCTGTCGGCAAGTATATCGTCGACTTTGTCTGTTTTGAAAGAAAAATAGCCATTGAGGTAGATGGCGGCCACCATCAAGAGCAGATCCAGTCCGACACTGCCCGGACCACTTGGCTGGAGTCCCAAGGCTTCCAGGTGCTGCGGTTCTGGAATCACGAAGTCCTGACTCAAATAGAGGCCGTTCAAACGGTGGTGCTGACAGCCTTCCAGAAAGCTTCTCCAACTTCTAAAGCACCCTCACCCCAGCCCTCTCCCGTCAAGGGAGAGGGGGAGTGTGGGTACAAAGGTTGTCAATGACAAAAGACACCATGATGCAGGATGTTCCGTTGGGAGATTTTCCAGGCGGAGGAGAGCATCCGCATTTCCTGATTGCGGGACCCTGCGTCATCGAGAACGAGCAGATCGTCCTCGACACGGCGTTTCGGGTGGCCGAGATCGCCCGAGCGGTTGGATTTCCCTATATCTTCAAATCGTCCTACGACAAAGCCAACCGCAGTTCCATCAATTCATACCGGGGACCCGGGATTCAGGAAGGCTTGGCTATCCTCCAGAAAGTGAAAGACCAGGTTCAAGTCCCCGTTCTGACGGACGTGCATAGTGTTGAAGAGGTCCGGCAAGCCGCGCAGGTCGTGGACGTGGTACAGATCCCTGCGTTTCTGTGCAGGCAGACCGACCTGTTGGTAGCCGCGGCGCAAACCGGCAAGACCGTCAACGTCAAGAAAGGGCAGTTTCTTTCTCCCTGGGATATGAGTAACGTCGTCAAGAAATTGGAAGAAAGCGGGACTCGCCGGATCGTCCTCACTGAAAGAGGATTCACGTTCGGCTATAATAATCTGGCGGTGGACATGCGAGCCTTGCCCGTCCTGAAGGGGTTGGGGTATCCCGTGGTGTTCGACGTTACGCATAGCGTGCAACTTCCGGGAGGAGGGGGAACGCATTCATCCGGCCAACGTGAATTTATTGCGCCGCTGGCCCGAGCCGCTGCGGCAGCCGGCTGCGACGGGTTTTTCATGGAAGTCCACCCGAATCCCGATCAGGCGCTCTCTGACGGAGCAACGATGGTTCCACTGAATAAACTGAAAGTTTTACTTGAAGAATTGGGGAAGATTTGTCAGGTGGCGGGAAAGGGCTCGGACGTCACACTCTAACTGAACCATGTCACAAGCTCACGTTGCCAAGGCCCAATCGAAATCCGTCCCTGTGAACGACCGGACCGAGCGTACATTCAACCTGCCGAATACGCTCACGTTCATACGAATTTTGTTGGTTCCGGTCTATATAGGTCTCTTTTCAACACCCACGGGCGTACGATCCTTGTGGGCTGCGGCGGTCTTCGGCCTGGCAGCTCTGACGGACTGGCTGGACGGATATATTGCGCGGCGACGCGGTCAAGTCACTAAAATCGGTCGTCTTTTCGATCCAATTGCCGATAAGTTTCTCGTGATTTCCGGGTTAATATTACTCGTGCAATTTCAACGAGTTGCAGCCTGGCTGGCGATTGCGCTGATTGTACGGGACTTGGCTGTGACCGGCGTTCGATTCGTTGCCGCGAGTCGAGGCATTATTATCGCAGCCGGAACATTGGGGAAGTATAAAGTTGTGCTTCAAATTATTGGAATTATCATTTTGACCCTGGAGGGAGCGGTTGCCATGTCCACTCTGAACCTGCATTTTGTCGGAACCCTGACTCTTCAGGTGGCTCTGATCTTTTCCCTGATCTCCGGCGGACAATACATTTTCAAGGCCTGGACCGAATTTTCCAGAAAAGGGTGGCACGCATAGCGTCCGCGCCAGCCATGTCTTCTGAGATCATCGGGCCGCTTTTTTGTCTCGGAGCCTTTCTGCTTGGCTCAATTCCATTCGGACTCGTTTTTTCACATCTGCTTGGCGCTCCGGACCCCAGAGAAGCAGGCAGTCGGAATATCGGCTTTACGAACGTCCTGCGCGTATGCGGCAAGAAAGTCGGTATCCTCACGTTAGCCGGTGACTTGGGAAAAGGCTGGCTGGTGGGGTGGATCGCCGGTCTGGGGTTTCTCCCGAACCTGTGGGCTTTGGCGGCCGTACTCTCGGTGGTGCTGGGACATCTTTTTCCCATTTTCCTGAAATTTCACGGCGGAAAAGGCGTGGCCACGGGCTTGGGAGGAATACTAGGTATTCATTTTCCGATGGGATGTATCCTGGTTGGAATTTGGGCTGCCACCGTCGGAATCTGGAAATATTCGTCAGGAGGCGCGATCATGACCTTTGCAAGCTTGCCGCTGATCGGCTGGTTCATGACCTATGATCTCCAATTTTTGATCTTCAGCCTTCTCCTGGGCAGCTTCGTCATAGGCAAACATAAGGGGAATATCGTCCGTTTGCTTAATGGAACGGAACCTTCGATACGTCGATCCTCGTGAATATTTATAATTTGACATAATCATTCTTATGCGACATTAAGGATTTGCTCATATTCCCCGTATTATGGGACATTTTTTACTGTTTTTTTGACACTAAGTAGTCAATTCTCGGATACGCCGTGATGCTCCGGGTTTACAACATGGCAAACTAAGGCCACGATGGAATTCTCTCTTCTTATCTTTGCCATTGCAGTCTTTCTCCTTTGTCTCAAGAGTCTGTTCAAGAAGCGTACGATTACCGGAAAGGCCTATGTAATAGATGGTGACGGGCTGAAGGTATCAGGGTACAACATACGTCTTGCTGGCCTTGACGCCCCCGAGTGGGATCAGTGGGCGAAACACCAACACGGCTATTGGTTCAATCAAGGAAAGCGCGTCAAGAGTGCATTGATTCGAGCGATTGGAGGAAAAAGCGTTCGAGTTAAGGTCAAAGGATACGATAAATACAACCGCGTCATCGGTACCGTAACTTGCAACGGCAAAGACGTTGGGGAATGGCTCGTCCGAAACGGACTTGCAATCGCCGCATTCGGAGACCAATACAAACACATCGAACGCGAAGCTCGCAGAGCAAGGCGTGGTATGTGGGGCTATGCTGAAGCCTACGATCCGAGGGGTTGGCGGCACAAATAAACCGGTCATAGAAGAAGCGGCTTCTTCTTATGCGACATCTATTTGGTCAACCTTTTTTCCGCCACGAACGAATCGCCTCCCAGCTAACTATACCTTTCCCTATGGTTTTTCCGTTCTGTCTCGTCGTCGCGGCCCTTGTTCTTTCAGTTAGCGGCCCGGTGTTTGCCGCTCCCGTGGAATCCAAGGGGCTTCAGATTCTGGAAGAGATTCAGGATGCGATTTCGGAGTTGGCCGAGCACGTTACGCCGACGGTGGTGGGCGTGTCCGCTATCCGGCAACTTTCCTCTCCCGGAAAAATCCCGCGTCAGGGTCGCTTCAAGGTACCTGGGGCGGGGTCTGGCGTGGTGATTCACGAAGACGGCTATATCGTGACCAATAATCACGTGATCAATAATGGCGTGGAAGCCGAAGTCCATTTTTCGGATCAATCGACGCTGGTTGCGAAAATTGTGGCCCAGGATCCCGATACCGACCTTGCGCTGTTGAAGGTCGAGACGGATCGCAAGTTGCCGAGCGCCAAGTTCGGGGATTCCGGCAAGGTGAAGGTCGGCCAATGGGTCCTGGCCGTGGGCAATCCATTCGGGTTGGATCGCACCGTCACCCTGGGGGTCGTGAGCGGGATCGGCCGGGAGAATATGAATCTCTCCCGGTATGAGAACTTCATTCAAACCGATGCGTCGATCAATCCGGGGAATTCCGGCGGGCCGCTCTTCAATTTGCGCGGCGAGGTCATCGGGATCAATACGGCCATTATCAATTTCGCGCAAGGTATCGGTTTTGCGATTCCGTCCAACATGGCGAGCCGGATCATCGAACAACTCAAGACTGGCGGGAAAGTGGTTCGTGGTTGGCTCGGGGTTGGAATTCAGCCGCTGACGCCCCAACTTGCGGAGAAATTCGGTGTTCCTGACGGCAAAGGCGTACTGATCAATGAAGTGTTTGCCGGCGATCCCGCAGATCAGGCAGGGCTGAAATCCGGGGACATCATTACCCGAATCGGCAATGAACGCCTGGAGTCTCCCAACCAGTTGTCCCGGGTAGTGGCAGGGTTCTCCCCGGACGATACGGTCATGGTCCACGTCATCAGGGATGGGGCGTTACTCCAACTCCCCGTTTTGTTGGGCGTGAAACAAGAAAAGCCGGTCGTGGCGTCCTTGCCCCCGACTGCGGCGGAGGTGGATTTGGGCATCGACGTGTCGCCCATTACCGAGGAATTGGCCGAACAGTTTTCCCTGGAACAGAAGACGGGCATCCTGGTGGTGCAGGTCGTTCAGGGTAGCGTGGCGTATGCGGAAGGATTACGAAAGGGAGATATCATTCAGGAAGTGAATCGCGCCGAGGTGTCCACCATGAGGGAATTCCGGCGCGTTCTCAAAGAGGTTCAATCCGGCGAGACGATCCTTCTGCGGATCCTTCGCGAGTCGAAGGCGTTTTTTGTGGTGTTGAAGCCGTAAATGCCCCCCCTCACCCTGCCCTCTCCCACCGGGGGAGAGGGTTCTATAAGAAGGAGAGGGGATTTTGCCTGCCGCTTCAAGACGAAGCGGCGGCTTTTTCGGCTTTGTGTTCTTCGACGACCTTGTTGACGACTTCACGGGGAGCCTGTTCGTAGCCGGAAAATTCCATGGCATAGGAACCTTTCCCCGCGGTGATGGATGTCAGGACAGGGGCATACTTGAGGATTTCCGCCAGCGGGACCACGGCTTTCACGATTTGATTGTGGCCCTTGGTATCCATTCCCAAGATGCGGCCTCGCCGGCTGTTCAGATCACCGATTACCGCGCCCACCATGTCGTCCGGGGCTGTCACTTCGACGTTCATGATGGGTTCAAGGAGCACGGGCTGCGCCGATTCCATGGCTTTTTTGAATCCCATCGAGGCCGCGACCTTAAAGGCCATTTCCGAAGAGTCAACGGGATGATGGGATCCGTCATAGACCGTCACTTGTACGTCGACGACCGGGAAACCGGCGAGAATGCCTTCATGCATGGCCTCGACCACGCCTTTTTCTACCGCGGGGATGAAGTTTCGAGGGATCGCGCCGCCAACGATTTTGTTGAGAAATTCAAATCCGCCATTGCGTGGTAACGGGTCGAGCTGAAGCCAACAATCGCCGAATTGCCCATGACCGCCCGTTTGTTTTTTGTGTTTTCCCTGGGCCTGGGCCATTTTTTGAATGGTCTCGCGATAGGCCACTTTCGGCGTATGCAGGTTGACGTCCACTCCGTATTTGCGATGGAGTTTTTCCAGAGTCAATTCGATATGCGTCTGCCCGACTCCACTCAATAACATTTCCTTGGTCTCATCGTTGCGGATAAATTCCAAGGACGCATCTTCCTCCACCAACTTGTGGAGACCCACGCTGACTTTATCGATATCACCCTTCGATTTCGGTTCGAGCGCAAACGACATCACGGGCCGGCGGAGTGGTACCACGGGAAAGACGATCGGGGCCTTATCCGTACAAATCGTATCGCCCGTATGGGTTTCCTTTAATTTTCCCATGACCACGATCTCGCCGGCCTTGGCCTGTTGCGTCTGCGTGCTCTTTTTCCCTTGCATGTAAAACAAATGTCCGCCTTTTTCCTTGACGTTTCTCACGGAATTGAAAAAGGTTGAATCGGCTTCGAGTATACCCGAACAGACCTTGAGAAACGTGAGGCGTCCCATGAAGGGATCGATGGTCGTCTTGAACACGTAGCCGGAAAACGGTTCTTTGGCATCCATGGGGCGCACGACTTCTTCGCCGGTTTGAGGATGAGAGCCGGTCGACTGCATGGCTTCGGCTCGCTCTTCCGGGGAAGGCAGGCATTGAATGATGGCTTGATGTAGAACCGTGGTGCCGAGATTAAGAACTGCCGACCCGCACAAGACCGGAATGAATTGGCGCGTTTTCGTGCCCAGGACGAGCCCTTGCAGGATCTCCTCTTGTGTCAGGTCTCCTTCACTCAGATATTTCTCCACCATGTCGTCGTTGGCTTCGGCCACGGTTTCGACCAATTGTTTCCGCAACTCGGCAATTTTTTCTTTCAGGTCCGCGGGAACGTCTTCTTCCTGGACCTTATGACTATTGGGAACGGGGATCACGGCCTTTTGTGTCACCAGGTCGACCACGCCCCGAAGGTTCGCTTCTTCCCCGACCGGATAGGCAATCGGCACGCACCTAGCTTCAAGTGCTTCCTGAATTTCCGCCAACGTGGTGTCGAACTTTGCCCGCTCTTTGTCCAGTTCGTTGATGAAGATCAGGCACGGCAGTTCGCGCGTTTGAATGTATTCCCAGACCCGATCCAATTCCGAACGTATGCCCGACGTGCCGACGACTAATACGGCGCCGTCCGCCACGTGGATTGTATTCTTGGTATCGGCAAAGAAATCCAGGGAACCCGGCGCGTCGAGGAGATTCAGAAACGTTTCCTTGTACTCATACTGAAGAAGGGCCGTACTCATGGAATGATGGTGCTGAATTTCTTCCGCCTCGAAATCGGCTACGGTGTTTCCACTGGCGTTTGTCCCCATCGATGACGTCACCCCGGCGGAAAACAGCAGGGCTTCGACCAGGGACGTTTTCCCGGCACCGACATACGAGGTCACCACGACATTTCGAATAGATTGAGAATGTGTCATACGCCCTCCCTTTGTATGTGGGGCCATTCTAGGCTTGGCCAAATTGGGGTGTCAATGAAAGGCAGGATGGAGGGCGGCTGGAAATATTTATCGATTTGTTGACAGAATGCCAGGAGGCGGAACAGCCTTGCGTGGTTTCCGTTTCCAGGCCTCATCTACCTCCCCTCACCCCTCCTTACAAAGGAGGGGAATCAAGAAAGCGTACCTGCTCTTTTCCTCCCCTTTGTAAGGGGAGGCCAGGTGGGGTAGAGTTTCACTTTCGAGAACCTCTAGCTTCGACTTGCCGTGGCCACCATTCTCTTCAGCCACTCTACCTCCCCTTACCTCTCCTTACAAAGGAGGGGAACTGGGGCACAGAAGGACATACTTTCTTCAGTCACGGACTTCTCATGACCAATGCCGGAACCCTGCTGCCTCGCCTGATGGGAACGCTTTGTCTCGGAGTTTTCTTCAGCGCCGTGGCTTTCGATGCCCTGGAATCCGAAAAAACATTTGCCTCGGATCTTCGCCAAGGCATCTGGTACGGGTTTCAATTCGGCCTGCCGCTACTCGTCGGGGGGATTTGCCTGATCGGCAAACGGTGGAGTGCCATGGTTGGTGTGCTGTACGGAACGATCGGCTTGGCCCTGGACATTGCCACGTTTGTACAAAGCATGATTTCCGGAACGGATTCACTCCATTTCGTCGGTCTGATCCTCCTGACTGCCCTCTTCAATTTCCTACTCATCGTCATCGGCGGACGACAGGTATTATCCGTCTGATTTTTGAGGCTGGACAGTTCTCCTGTCGGGTTACGCCTGTCCTGAGCGAAGTCGAAGAGCTACGCTAACCCGACCGACCCGTGCTTCTTACGTTTCCTCTCCCCTGCTCTACCTCCCCTTCACCCCTCCTTACAAAAGAGGGGAAAAGAGGCATAGCCAACCTGTGCTCGGGGCTTCTAGATCTTCCCCTCGATAATAACGCCGTCCCAATCGCCGGTTCCCTCTTTTAACTGGAGACACCGGGTTTTCTTGAGCCCGGAGGTCTTGAGCCACTGCTGCACGTCTTGGGCGCGGTAGGTATTGCCGGTCGGGGTGAATAGGAGCATCGTGACTGCAAACAGGTTGGTTTCCAGGGCGTCGCACCTTGGTTTATTCATAAGGAACGTGTCCTGAATCAGAATGCGCCCGCCGGGATTGAGCGCGCGTTTGAGTTTTTTGAACAGGGCCTTATTTTCGGCCGGCGAGAAAATATGCAGGACGTTCGACAACCACATCACGTCGAATTTTCCCGGAACCGGGTTCTCAAATAGATCGCCGGGGTAATAGGACAATCGTTTGCCGTGTCGTAAGGGTTGGGCAATTTCCCGGGCGACTTCAAGGGCCGGCCGGCGGTCCCATATGCCTGCGCGCAACGTGGAATGTCTCTTCAGGAATTCCAGGGCATACGTGCCGGGTCCTCCCCCAACGTCCAACAGCGTTTGTGCGTTGTTCAAAGCGACTTGTGCGGCCACTTGCTTGGCTGGTTTTACGGACCGCTGATGCATCGCCCAAGTGAAGGACCGCCGGTAGGCCGGATCGTCCGGCCCGTCATTCTCAACCGGTTTGCCCGTGCGAACGGAATCGGTGAGATGGGCCCAATTTTCCCACTGTCGATGGACCAGTTCCAAGTATGCGCCCTGATAATCCGGGCTGTTCCGGTTCAGAAACGTGCGGCCGAGTTTTTCCACGCGATAGGACGTTCCCCGTTGTGTGAGCAGACCCGCGGTCTTCAGGTTGCGAAGGATAATCTCGATGCCCCGTTCACTGACTTTCAGCGTCCCGGCCAAGGTTTTAGGCGTCAAGAACCGGCTGCCCATATGGGTAAAGAGATCGAGATCCATTGCAGTGGCAATCACCCGTGACAACCGAAAGGTATAGACCACGTCACGAAAATCATCCATGGTGCGGACCGGAAGTTGCGCGTTCATAACCATTCCTTTTTTAAGTCTGAGATGAGAAAAAATCAGGCGGCGGCAAATTGCCGGCGGTATCGCGTGATCAATTGATCGAGTTCCGACAGGTTATTGAAATCAACGGGACGCTCGAAAAACACCGCGACGTAATCGTCATTCATCTCCACGCGTTCACTGAATCCGTCCTCGACGAGACGATCACGATATTTCGACACGACCTGTTGAATGTAGAACTTGGCCTGCTTGGCCAATTCGTCGCTCCCAAGATCTTCGGCCGTGCCGTCCGAGAGCAGGCTCTGCATGTCTTCCATGGCATATCCGGCCTGACAGACAAACAACCCGGCCGGCGTGATTTCGAGTTGCCAATCTTCATCGGCCAATTCGAGGGTCAAGGCCCCGCCGGGTTCATATTGGACGAAGTCCGAATTGGCTTGCTTCAGATGATCCTGGACATATTGCCAACCGTGATTGGATTCATCACTCATCAAGTACCCTCCCCCACCTCGGCGTTCATACCGTTCTGCAACCGCGCGCGAAGCGCGTCGAGACGGCGGGTATTCTCTTCCAGTTTCGGCAATTCGTATTTTCGGTCCACGCGAACCACGCGATGCAGGAATTGGGCTTCCTTTTCCTTGCAGCCCGTGGCCTTATGGAAATCGGCCATCACGTACCAAGCCCCACCCATCCGCAGTTCGTCTCGAAGCCGTTCGGCAATCGCCAAACTCGTTTGCGCACAAGCCATGGCGTCGTCATAACGCTCCCATGCCATGTACATGCGCGCCATCATCTTGAACACGTCGGCCTCACCGGCATGATTGTCCACCCGCCTCATCAAGGCAATGGATTCCGAATAATAGTTCATGGCCTGCTCGAAGTGACGGGATTCCTTGGCCACCAAACCCAAATCGGAGAGCAGTACCGCTTTGGCCGCATCGTCTTCAAACAGTTCCATTCGGTCCAGGGCCTCGAGATAATAGGCTCGGCCCCGTTCCCATTCGCCGGCGTCCACGTGCAGGTTCCCCAGGTTGGCGAGTGTCGCGCTGATGCCGCGGTTGTCCCCGAGCGTCTTCTGCAGTTCTAGGACCTCCTGGTAATATTCCTGGGCTTGCCGGCGTTTGCCGCTGACAGCACAGATGTTTCCGAGATTTCCCAACGTCGCCACCAAGGCCCTGGGGTCGCCGCTTTGTCGATCGGCTTCCAACGCCTTGGCGTAGCACTGGTAGGCCTCCGTGTAAAACCCCCGGGAAAAATGGACGTTACCTCGTTGATTGAGTTGAGCCGAATGAGATTGTCGCACGGTGGGTTTAATTTATATGGGCTCTACCTCCCCTCGCCCCTCCTTACAAAGGAGGGGAAGCAGCGGGGCATACTCGACTTTGCCTCCCCTTTGTAAGGGGAGGGCCGGTGGGGTAGAGAGGTGGGTAAAGAGAGAGATATACAGATGGGCTCTTTTCATCCCAATGAGGCCATGGCTCACGTTTATTCCAACGCCTGAGCCACAACGGCTTTGGCGCCGGTCAAAATCGAGGTCCCGTCGCCGACCAGGATCGAATCAAAATTGTATTTGAGTAAGCGGCGCAGGCCTTCACGCGCCTTGGCGGGATCGGCGTATTTCTCGGCCGGCAGCATGCTCACCGACCCTTCGGGTTTGCCGAGCAAGGCATCGCCGACAATAAGAATGCCTCGTCCTTGTTGAATAAACAAGGCCGATTCGCCGGGCGACTTTTGATCGGAGAGATGCACGACCCAAATCCCGCCGGGCAGCAATTCTCCGTCGATAAAAGTCTTGTCCGGAGTCACGGACATTTCCTCCGCGTCGGCTTGCGGCACGTACACGCGGGTGTTCAAGGCGTCTTTATATGCAGCGCTTTCACGCTCATGATCCCGGTTGGTGAGCAGAATATAATCGACCTGCCCGGCGTTGCTCAGCTTCGACAAATCGTCATCCGACAGAGGCGGCGGGTCCACCAGGATTCGATGCTCGCCTACGTCCAAGAGGTGGCCGTTGAAATTCAGTTGTTTTTCTTCGGAAAACCACGACCACGTGGCTATCCCGGGCAAAATAGGCTTCATAGTTCGGCTATCGCCTCCTGTAGCATGGTCGTCGTTTTGGACAAAATGTCGTCTTCCGAAGGCAGATCAAGAATGTCGTCTTCCGGCACCATAATAAATTTACGATTACCGTCCTTGGTCAGAGAAATCAGGAACCGGCCATTGGAGGGAGTAGTCGGGATGACTACTTCGACTGTCCTTTCAATATCCCTGACCAATTCAAGAAACTTTGCCTTCCCTTCTTCAAATTCATCCATTTCGTTCTTGAATCCTTTCTCTCAACCGGATTCCGGGAAACCGCTGCCACAAAATCTCATAAGGAGGTGGACCCGGAGGAGGCACCCAACAATTTGTTGACCTCGGCCAGAATGGCTTCATGATTCGCCAAATCCATGTTGCCCACACGCTGCCATCGAATTACACCGTTTTGATCCAGAATGTACACGTTCGGAATAAAGCGCCCTCCGCCGTACAGTTTATCCGTCACCTGGTCAGGGTCCGTGAGATAGGGATACGTGATTTTCACGGGAAAGACGCTGAGAAATTCCAGAACGTCGGCTTGGGAATCGCCCGAGGAATTCACGCCGACCACCGCGACGTTCTGGCCGCGCGTGGCCTCATAGACTTTTTGTAAATTCGTGCCTTGCACCAGACACGGTTCGCAAATATGAAAAAGACCCAAGACCACGACCTTGCCATGGAAGTCTTTCAGCGAAACGGGTTCTCCTGTGACCGAGGTGAGCGAAAACGATGGCGCCGGCTCACCGACTTTGAAGAATCCTGCGGCCCAGGCCGTCGTTATCATGGCTATGGAAAGCGCAAGCGTTAAAACGAGTTGGCGTTTCATAACATCCTCCACTTCTCTGAGCAGCGGTCAATGCGGACAATGGCTATAAAAATCTTAACACACGATTTTTCAGGCGGGCAATCAATGGAGAGTTGCGGTTCTGGGGAGAGTGAAGAAAACATAGCCAGCAACACCCTGAATTGTCATTGGTATGAAAATAGCCTTCTTTTGTCATTCCCGACGTTCGTAATCGGGAATCCAGTGTCTTTTTTCTTCACGGACGCAGAACAAAGCAAAGACGCTGGATCCTCGATTAAAAATGTCGAGGATGACAAGAGGAGAAGGCAAGGAATGACAGAAAGAGAAGAAATGTGTGTAGGCTCCAAGTCTGCGCAAGTGATTCCAAATAAAAGCCGGCAACTACCTGGAAGTGCTCGCGTCAAACAAGCCGAGTTGTTGTTCTTCGGCTTTGGTAAAGGCGATGGGATATTGTTCGGTGAAGCAGGCATGACAGTAGTGGTCGTTTCGACCCGGGGCCGCGTTGAGCATGCCGTCCAAACTCAGGTATTGGAGGCTGTCGGCCGTGATGTACTTGCGGATTTCCTCGACGGAATGACTCGAACCGATCAGTTCTTTTTGCGTGGGCGTGTCGATGCCGTAAAAGCACGGAGCGACCGTCGGCGGCGAACTGATGCGCACGTGGACTTCCTTGACTCCGGCGTTCCGGATCATTTTGATGATTTTCCGGCTTGTCGTTCCGCGTACGATGGAATCGTCCACGACTACGACGCGGCGTCCTTTGAGGACCTCGGGCACCACGTTCAATTTCAGTTTCACGCCGAAATGCCGAATGGATTGTTCGGGCTCGATAAACGTCCGGCCGATGTAGTGATTGCGCGTGAGCCCGATTTCAAACGGAATCCCCGACCCTTCCGCGTACCCCAAGGCTGCAGGCACCCCGGAATCCGGCACGGGAATGACCACGTCCGCGGGCACGTGCGCTTCCTTGGCCAGTTGGCGACCCAAGGCTTTCCGAATGGGATAGACGGCGTGGTCGCCGAATATTTTGGAATCCGGCCTCGCAAAATAGACGTATTCAAACACGCATTTTGCAGGTTTTTCGGGCAGGATAAACGGATGATGCGAGGTCATCCCATCGTCGTTGATGACGATGAGTTCCCCCGGCTCGACTTCCCGCACGAACTCTCCGCCCATGAGATCGAACGCGCAGGTTTCCGACGCGACCACCCAGGCGTCTTTGAACTTCCCCAGACATAACGGACGAAACCCATAGGGGTCCCGCACCGCGATCAACTCATGATCGGTCAACAGGACCAGCGAATAGGCCCCCCGGACCAGGGAAAGGGCTTCGGTCAATCGATCAAGCAGGGTATCGCCCTTGGAATGGGCGATGAGGTGAATGATGACTTCCGTATCGGAATCGGATTGAAAAATGGCGCCGTAGGCTTCGAGTTCGCTACGTAGCATCCAGGCGTTGGTGAGATTGCCGTTGTGCGCCACGGCCAGGTTTCCGAATGCGAAATTGACGGTGAGCGGTTGAACGTTGCGCAGGTGGCTGTCTCCGGCGGTGGAATACCGGTTGTGGCCGATGGCCTTATTCCCTCGCAGCCGGCGAATTTCTTTTTTCGTGAAAATATCCGAGACCAGCCCAATCCCTTTTTCCGTGTAAAATTTCCGTTCGTCGGACGAGACGATTCCGGCACCTTCCTGTCCCCGATGCTGTAACGCATACAAACCCAGGTAGGTGAAATTCGAGGCTTCCCGGTGCCCGTAAATGCCGAACACCGCGCATTCATCCTGAAATTTGTCAGGGGCGAACAGATGTAAAGGTCCGTGTGTTTTATTTGAGGAACGATTCATGAGTCACAGTCGTTTGAGCGCCCTATTCGATGCATTCGCTCATTCGTTAACCATACCCTCTCGCCTCTACATTGTTCTCTACCTCCCCTCACCCCTCCTTACAAAGGAGGGGGATCGGAAAAATGCAGGCCTTTTTCCTCCCCTTTGTAAGGGGAGGTCAGGTGGGGTAGAGTCGCATGGATCGAGAAATGCTCACATAGTCTTGCTTGTGCGTCTATTCAGGCTGACAGTTTGGATTCCAAACTTTGGCTCCATTGTTCGAATAATGCGGCAATCGGCATATCGATCGCCGGTTGTTCATTCACGCTGATGGTTAACCGGTCTTCGCCAACCGTGCCAATCTCCTGTGCGGGAACTTCGTGCTCACGAGCAATGGCCATCACGCGCTCGACGTACTCCAGTGATGCCGAGAGAAGAATGCGTGAAGGGCTTTCCCCGAAAAGCAAGGCGTCCGTACGCAGGTCGTTCGCATCAAGCCGAATCGTCGCGCCTAACGGCTTGCCTCGGGCCGTCTGAGATGCAAAACAAGATTCCGCCAACGTCACGGCCAATCCACCGTCCGAGCAATCATGCGCGGATTGCACCAAGCCTTCCGCCGCCAAGCGGAGCATGCAAGCATGCAAGATCTTTTCCGTCTCGAGATTGAGCCATGGAGGTGCGCCCTGCTCCCGGTAATGTACGACTTTCAGATATTCGGTTCCGCCCAAATCTTCCTGAGTGTCACCTAAGAGAATAACGCGATCTCCGGGCTTTTTAAACCATTGCGTGAGCATGCGGTCAGCAGGCTCGATGAGTCCGACCATGCCGATTATGGGCGTGGGATAAATGGAGAGACCGTTAGTTTCGTTATACAGGCTGACGTTCCCGCTGACAACGGGAATGCCGAAGGTCCGGCAGGCATCGGCAATGCCTTCGACGGCCAACACGAACTGCCACATAATGTCCTGTCGTTCGGGATTTCCGAAATTCAGGCAATCCGTGACCCCGATGGGTTGCGCCCCCGAGCACACGAGGTTCCGGGCTGCTTCCGCCACGGTCAAGGTGCCGCCCACGTACGGGTTCAAGAGACAATACCGGCTGTTGCCGTCCGTTGTGACGGCCAAGGCCTTGTTCGTGCCTTTGATGCGCACCACAGCCGCATCCGACCCCGGTCGGACAACGGTATCGATGCCCACCATGTGATCGTATTGTCGATAGACCCAGGCCTTGCTGGCTATCGTCGGCGAATCCAGTAACCGGAGTAGCACGTCTTCCGCATCCTGAACGTCAGGCAGATTTTCAATGGTCAGGGATTGCAGGATATCCTGGTATTCGGGAGGTTTGGCCGGGCGCTCGTATTTGGGACTTTCATCAACGAGAGCCTTGGCCGGGATTTCCGCCACTACTGTTCCCTGTTCCTTGATACGGACAAACCCGTCATCCGTGACTTTCCCGATCACCGCCGCGTCGATACCCCATTTTCTGCAAATGGCTATGACCTGCTCTTCTTTCCCCGCATCGGCTACGAGTAACATGCGTTCCTGGGATTCCGACAGCATCAATTCATAGGGTGTCATGTCCGGCTCGCGCCGGGGCACGTCGGCCAGTTCCAGTTCAATGCCCGTGCCGGCCCGGGAGGCCATTTCACAGGATGAACTCGTGAGCCCGGCCGCGCCCATATCCTGAATGCCGACCAGCAGCCGTTGATCCAGGAATTCCAGACAGGCTTCCAGGAGCAACTTTTCCAGGAACGGATCGCCGACCTGGACGTTGGGCCGCTTTTGTTCCGAGGCGTCGTCGAAACTGTCCGAAGCCATCGTGGCCCCGTGGATGCCGTCGCGCCCGGTTTTGGCGCCGATGTACAAAACCGGGTTGCCGACGCCACCGGCCCGGCCCAGAAGCAACTCATCGGTTTTGACAATGCCCAAGCAAAAGACGTTCACCAGGGGATTTTTGGCGTAAATATCGTTAAAGGTGATTTCGCCGCCGACCGTGGGGACGCCGATGCAGTTCCCGTACCAGGAAATGCCGGAAACCACGCCTTTTAACAGATGGCGATTCTTGGGTAGATCCAGCTCGCCAAACCGGAGGGAATCCAGCAAGGCGATGGGCCTGGCGCCCATTGTGAAAATGTCGCGTAAAATCCCGCCAACCCCGGTGGCCGCGCCCTGGAACGGCTCGATGAAGGACGGATGATTATGGGACTCCATTTTAAAGACCGCGGAGAGCCCGTCGCCGATATCCACGGCTCCGGCATTCTCTCCCGGTCCCTGGACCACCCGCTCGCCCTCGGTGGGAAATCGCTTCAAATGGACCCTTGAACTCTTGTACGAACAATGTTCGCTCCACATCACCGAAAAGATCCCCAGTTCCGTCATATTCGGCTCACGGCCCAAGTGCTTGAGGATCTGCCCATATTCCTCTTCCGCCAGGCCGTGTCGCTGAATCACTTCGGGCGTAATATGTGTGGATACCTGTCCCATAATAATTTATGTGCAACTAAAGGTATAATGTATAATCATCTGTAATTATTGATATTTACTTAATGTAAATTTATTTATCCTAGTCCGACTTAACGCCAAGAATATACGTAACCCATGCCGTATCGGGTTCGCCATATTCCGCGCGGTGATAGATGCCCGTCCCTTCATTGGTCTTTTTGTTGGTGCCCTCCCAGAGAAAATGCACGTCCCGAAAACCGGCTTCATTCATTAATTCCATGACTTCGGGCATGGTCCACATGCGCCAGTCATAGACAAAGGCATTGCGCATTTCACTCCCGTCCTGAAAGGTATAATGCATGCGCATCGTACAGAAGTACGTGGCAGGGTCGAAGGCGTCCTGGTCCCAAATGAAGGTAAAATCGCCGATTCCGTCATCATCGGGGTTGTCGATGTCACGGGGCTCTTCCTGCAAGACCTGGCTTTCGCTCCCTCCCCAGATGTCCAGGAGAAACATGCCGCCCGGCTGAAGGGACTCTTTTGCTCTTTTAAAATATTGCAGGAGCGTGGGACGATCCTTGAAGACCATGTAGCTGAAATTCAACGCCATTGCCAATTGCATGTGTGAAGGGTGCGCGTCCAACACGTTGCCGTGAATGAGCGTCAGGCGGTTTTGCTCATCCACGGTCAAGGGCGATACGTTATGTTTGATGCCCCAATTGAGCGTCGGCCAATCCAGATCGACGCCCACGGCGTGGTTTTCAGGGTGTTGCGTCACGAAATACGTGGACAACGCCGCGGTGCCGCAAAAATCTTCCCGTAGCGAACGCAAGGGACGACCCGTATAGTTCTCAAAATATGCGGCAAAAAACGGAATGTCGAAATCCGGACTTTGGACGCTTTTCTGGTACAGGACATGAAGATCGGCCCGGTCAGCCATGGTCGGACGTTTCCTGGCCTGCTTACGCACTTTTTTCATCAAAGGAGTCCTTGGTTTTCATGCGATTTGATTTGTGGTGAACGACCGGAACAAAAGATGTGCCCGTGACCACAGATCCGTATCATAAGGGAAAACCGTTGTAGGGAACAACGCTCGTTGTTCCCTGCCGCTTCCTATCTTGCTCGTTCAGTCCGGAGTCATTCTGCGTTGTTCATTCCTTTTGACAAGGGCCTGAAAAATTTCTCCCGGCTTGATCTCCTCGTTACTCAGCATCACCCGGTTGTATAGATCCTCAGGCAGAACTCGCAGCACAGTCATCAAGCCCTTGACGCCCATGTGCCATCCTACCCTCATACCTCGAGCCTCACGGCGACGCATGATTTGCGTCATCGTCGATTGATCCATATGCATGCCCTGCATTTTTTGCGGATAGCCGGGTGTGCGCAAGCGTACTTTTTCCAGAGAGGATCGTGCAGGCGGCCGATTCGTCAAAGACGCCGCGTACTGAGAGACGTCAACCCCTTCACGAATACGCGGTCCCACCTGCCGCACCATGTGGTTCATCATGTGGTGCACCATATGGCAATGAAGGAGCCAGTCACCCGGGTTGGAGGCCACGAATTCAAAATCCTGCGCCATGGCTACGCCCGTGAGCGTGTTGTTTCTGGGGACCCAGGCAGTCTCCGGCATACGGCCTCCTTCGGTTCCCGTCAGCCAGAACGTATGTCCATGGAAATGCATAGGATGGTGCTGCATGGGGCTGAAATTTACCAGACGCACGCGAACCCGTTCCCCCTGTTTGCACACCATCGGGGTGGTATACGGTCCACTACGACCATTGATCGTGTGCCAATTCCAGTCCATCGCCATGGAGTCAGCCGTTGTCGAATTTGGCAGGATGGAAAAATTTTGCAAGACCAATGCGAAATCCCGGTCGACCGGAGGATCGTAAGCGATCCGAGGGTGAATGATAAACAACCCAGCCATTCCGAAGGCCTCTTGCATGGCAACGTGCGAGTGATAAAAGAACGTTCCTGTCTGGTGAAGATCATACTCATAGACATACGTCTCTCCTGGCAGAATATAATCTTGCGTGACGCCTGGAACGCCATCGTATTGGATCGGGACTTCCAGCCCATGCCAGTGTATAGAGGTCGGCTCCGGCAGTTCATTATGAACGACAAGACGAACCCGGTCTCCCTGAAAAGCCTCGATCACCGGGCCAGGCATCGTGTCATTGTATCCCCAGAGATCCATCACCTGGCCCGGCAAGAATTCTCGTTTGACGGGCGTACAGCGAAGGGTAAATTCTTTGACGCCATTGACCATTTTCCAGGGAACTTTCTCCATATCCGGTGTTTCAACCATAACCGGCTCAAGCCCTGCCTGGCGAAACCCCGGGACCAATTTACCTAAAAATTGATCCGAGTTGGGCGGTCCTCCAAAGCTTGGTTGAAATCGCGAGTAAGTCGAGTACTCTACTTCAACTTTGCCAGTCGCGTTAGCCGGTCGGGACACAACGTTCTCGGCGTGGCCAAGGCTCGCAGATAGAGATCCTAATCCAATAGCGACTCCCGCATTCATCATTTGTCTTCGTGTCAGACCATCTTTCATATATTTTCCTCCTTCAACATTTAGTGCTCCATTAGCAACATGGAAATTGAGATTCGGTGCAACGTCCTATCTGGGTTTCGGCACCGCATCAATATGCCCCGGAACAGACGCACCTGCCGGTGGCGTCAGTCCATCAACCAACAGCAGTCCATCGATCATGACTTGAGTTTCCCGTAACGCCACGAACTGGTCGATATGGATCAAGCGGCGACGAAAAAAGTCTTTCTGGGCTTCGAGCACGGATTGCCAATTCTCCCGATTTTCCTCATAGCTTCGCAGCCTGGTGGCGTAGCGCTCGCGAGCTTCAGGCAGAATGAATTCCGTGTAAGTTGTTACTTGTTGTCGGATCGAGCGATGCCGCTGGAATTGGCTTGCCAGCGAACGACGCAAACGGAGTTCCGTGATACGGACTTCCGCCTGTTGCCGCTTCAAATCTGCTTGGGCTTGCCGGATCGTTCCCTGGTTCCAATCGAAAATAGGCAATTCGATAGAGGCTCCTACTCCAAACACGACATTACGAGTTTCGTAGTTGCGTCCGGCCGAACCCGACAGGACAAGATTAGGAATGGGTTCCATCTTTTCCCTTTTCACCGTAATTTCGTCTTCCTTGAGAACTGCACGGACTAACCCCAACTCCGGACTATCAGCCAACAAGCGCCGGAGCGCTGATTCCCATTTGACCTCCTTGGGTTGACCTTCCAATTTTCCTTTCAAGGTATGACGTGGTTGAGACTTCCCCACGACGGCCATCAACCATTCCCATTCCAGGTCAAGATCGTTTTCTGCCATCCTGACTTTAAGTCGTTGGTCTTCCAGAAGGATTTTGGCTTGCTGCAGATCGGCTTGATTGGCCTGACCGACGTTGACCATTTCCTGAACCGTGAGGAGTGCGTCTTTGGCGGTTTCAAACAGTTCAAGTTGCACATCGAGGCGCTTCTGTGCCCCGAGCGTCCGGTAATACCTGATGCGCACCTCATTAATGACGCGATATTCCTGGGCAAGGGCTTGAAATTCTGCTGCCGATGCGCGTGCGCGATACTTTTCCCGGCTCAATTGAAGTTTCCCTGCCGTCACGATTTCCTGCCGGACAAATCCTCCCTGGAACTCGCCTATGGTGCCGTTCACACCAATCTGTTCTCCAATATAGCCAATACGGGGATTGGGATAGAGTCCTGCTTGAAGAGCTTTGGCCCGTTCCCCTTCGATCTGGGCTCGTGCTTGGACTAATGTAGGGTTGTTTCGTTTGGCAAGATTTTCCAGCAATTCCAAAGTAAGAGGATCAGTCATGTTTCTTTTATCATGGGGCAAAACCGTGTTGTTCGCCGCGGACGAATCTTTAGAGGGTACAAGCTGTTGTTGCGAAGTCCGGGCGGAATCAACCGCCTTTTTCAGAGGTGCAACCTGTTGAATATTCCAGTCCGTATTTTGCACGGCCTGCTTGGAACACCCAAATTGACTCAACACAAACAAAGATAGGACGATAACCAGTCGTCCTATGACCCTCATCCGATAGCTGAGGATGGGATCACAATTCTTGAACAATGAGAAATATTTGATCTGTGGTCGAATTTTCATTCTGCCTCCTCTTTCATGCCCTGGGTGAGCTTCACCCATCTTAAGAATTCAAGGGCACTTTGCTGCTGGATTCACTGAAATGCGGGGAAAGGGAGGAGAACTCAATTCCTGAGAGTCAGCAAGAGAAGAAAAAGGAGAGGGTATGAAGAGATAAGACTCCCATCCGGGAGTAGAGAAGCTAAGCTGAAAGTTCGCTCATGCTGGCTGCCGCGTTGAAGATCGACGCAGGTGAAGGTGTCCGGATTAACATCCCCTGAAGGGGCCGTGGAATCGACGGCTAACTCAGGGCACCCTCCATTATTTTTCAGGGGGCCACTCTGGGAAGTGGAGTGATGGGGAATCGCTTCCTCGTACGCATAGACCATCGGGCAAAAAAGACTTCCCCAACTGCACGACAGAAAAGTGACGAGGGTCACAAGAGAAACAACGACTCGACATTGGGAAGGAAGGGCCATCCGCATAGCTCTTTATTATACACAGGTGTAGATTAGGAAATGAACCACTCCTGTCGGTTTTCAGAGTCGTCGGTCGGGAGTCACTCAAAAATATAGCGGAGGTCATAGTATGAGACACAGGAAAGTTACTTGTCCTGGTCCGGCGATTTTCTTATGATACGGCCCTGAAAGTTGTTCACTTATCCACGTCCGGTTTGTTTCAGGAAGGAGTGTCAGCAGTATGGAAACCTATACACGTGAAGAAGGCAAAGCTGAAATCGCCGACGATCCCAAGGCTCGAGAGCTTCTACAGCGGGCATTTGCAAAAACCTCACGGTGGCCCGCGAACTTCGGAGGATTTGAAGCCGACCTGCGCATCAACGTGAATGGGGAAGAAACCACAGGAAAAGTCACGGTGAAATCCTCAAAGGAAGTCGAAGTGTCGCTTCCGAACGAAGAACTTCAAAAATGGGCTCAAGGTCAAATTTCGATGATCGCCACGCATCGAGGACCGCGAAGCTTCGAGGAATCCGATGGAAAATACAATCTATCTTTCGAGGGAGGGGAGAATCATCCTCAAGGTCCGCGCATCGGATTGGGCGATTCCATGGGTTCCAGCTACCGCATCAAGGACGATCGCATTACCCAGATCAATCGAAAGATGCCGCACGTGGCCTTTACGATCAACGTCGAAGACAGTGCGTTGACGCAGGATGAGAAATATCTGACGACTCGTTATACCGTGTATTACTACTCGCCCAAGGACGGCTCACTGGCCAACGTGGAAAGTTTCTCGGATTCTCACACCAGGGTGGGCCATGCGGACCTGCCTGCAACCCGGCGCATTATTTCCTATGAAAAGGGCGCCACGGTGACGCGTACGATTACCTTTGAAAACCATAAGCCGCTGTAGAAGTGAAAATAAGGAAAGGTTGTCCGCCTGGCCAGGATTCTAGCGGTTCGTTCATTCGCAGATGAATTCCACTGCCTATTTTCCCTTCCCCTCCTTTGTAAGGAGGAGCGAAGGGGAGGTAGAGGAATTTCCCGGATCTACGGCATGCATTACGACAGCCCCTGCCCTCTCGTGCTCCCACCGAACCCGCCGAAATTCCCCTTGAATCCACCCTGGCCGGTACTCCAATACCCGCCGCGTCGCCAACGTTGAAACGGATGTCGCCGTTCCGGCCGGGTAAATCGCCACAGAGCAAACAGCATGGCCAACGCGACGGCCACGTTCATCCAAAACCCCGCACTCGACGAGCGTTTGGGTTCAGCGTCCGCCTGGATCGCACTGCCCGACGCCGAGGCCAAGCCTACCGCGGTCCGATACAGGGATTCTCCGTACCGGGTATTTTGGAACATGGGGATGAGATACTGTTCGGATAATTCATCCAGCTTCGGTTTTCCGACTGCCGAGAGCAAACTACGTCCGAGGACCACGACGGCTTGTCGCTCCTTCAAGGAAGCGAGTAACAACATGCCCCGCTCCTGTTGGGCCGCGCCGATATGCCACTCCTTGTACAATCCTTCTGCATATTCCCGCGTATGCGAATGAGGGCGGGCTGTCTCGATCGCAACGACGATCATTTCAATCCCCGTACGATCTTCCAGTTCTTTACAGACCAGCCGG
The DNA here is from genome assembly GCA_022828225.1 of Nitrospirales bacterium. GTDB lineage: Bacteria > Nitrospirota > Nitrospiria > Nitrospirales > UBA8639 > Bin75. The sequence goes on from JAJEJG010000006.1 coordinate 45,211, forward strand.
ATTCGGTTCTGCCAGTCCGGTTCAATCAAATCCGCATAATCGCTGACATAGCCAAGCGGCTTTGGAAAAGCAGGTTTCTTCTCTCCCCCGGCGGCGCCAGCCAACCCGGGAGACACGCATGTAAACAGAACAAATAGAAAAAATATAGACACTGAACGCCACAGTATCTTGTCAGTCAGCAATTTTTTCATACAGCGTCTCAGGAGCAATGTCTGCCCCATTTGGCCACGTTATCGTTCCACCTTCTACGAAAGCTCTCTTAAAGAATTTTTTTGTCTTCAATGGCTCAAAAACAGGACCGTTGCCGATGTATCTATCCTGAGCCTAACAGGCTACTCTTGGCCGCCACCGGATTCCTAAGGCCATTCGGACAATGCCGCCTCCCCATTTGTCTCCTCGATGCAGGCCTCTAAATAAGCAGCCATTTCCTCCGGCGTGCGAAGGTGTTCGGCGACATCATAGGGAGAAGTAATAGTTTTCGTCATCACGTGTGCCTACAGATTGCGAGCTAGGCGTAAAGCCATCTTGATGTCGTTAATCTGAGTCCGTTTATCGGGGCCGGCTAATAGAATAACGATTCTTTGGTCTTGCTTTTTGTAATACACCCGATAGCCTGGCCCATAATCGATCCGCAACTCTAAAACGCCTTCACCTACAGGCTCAACATCCCCGGGATTTCCGGCTGCCAGGCGCTCAACCCGCACCAAGATACGAGCCCGAGCACGGGCGTCACGCAAGAGATCGAGCCATTTGACATAGACATCCGTTTTGCGGATCTCAAACACAACAGGCTGTAGCCGTCTGGATACGAACTGTCAATCTATCTTATTGATGTCCTGCACAGAAGGCTCAACGTTCCAGATGTCGTGCAGGAAAATTTCGTTTGGCAAGTTCCGCGTATAGGACAGCTTCTTCAAGATGACTTATCCTTGCAAATAACTGGATGCCAAAGCGGCGGCGCTTTGTGGTGTCCGCTGGGATGACGTGTCATACGGCTTTACGTAGAAACAGGCTTGAGACTGAACACGCGTGAATTCTTTGCGGCAGCTTTAACGTCGCCTCGACGAAGAGCCTCTCGGACATCGTCGAGACGATACGCGTCTTCAAGAGAAAGGTAGGGCGCCCATCCGTCAGGCTCTTGCAATAGCTCTACTTCAACTTCTGCAACGTAGTTTCCTTCGTGGACAAGTTTCGTCCGTTTTCTTTTACTCATTTCCGTCTCCGCTTGAACCCGGGTTCCCATTTTTCAGGATCGGGCAAATACGCTGTGATCAACACAGCTTGATTTGTACGACCAGAGGGAAGTCCCCACACAGCGTGGACCGAACGCCCATCTTTTGTTCGTTGGAGTAGAAGAACGCAGGGTCCTTTGGGGTAGTTCGGATAATCTTCAATAATTTTTGCTGCTGCCACACCTTCAATAAGCTCTCTTGCAAGTAATCCGTCAGCAATCAGTTCATCGTACCCGTGCTCCGAAATTCGGACATTACCCTCGGCAATCAACGCCTGAATAGTATCAAACGTATTACTCACAATACTCGTCGTCGTCGGTTATGTCTATAGATGAGTTGTGATGCATCAGGTCTACACAAAATAAAACGCCGGACTCTCATTGAAATCGCCCCTCATGTTTCATCGAATCGATCCGGTCCGCCAGTTGTCCCAAGCCGGTCAGGTATCGCTCCAAGAGCTTGGGCAGTTCATGTTTTCCGGGAGTGCTGAGACCGCGTTTCAGGCGCCAGACTTCCTGGAATACTGAAGGATCGACGGCCAACGTGGCCTGCAATTCCTCCAATACTTCAGGGGATTTCATGTTCGACGGGCGATCCAGCAGGCGGTACAGGCCGCGGAGACACGGGAGTAGCGAGGTCAACGAGAGGGGTAAGAGGGTTTGAATGGCTTCAACCCTTCCCCATCCTTCGACGTAATTTTGGCGGACACGCAAGAGGTTGGCATGGACTTCCTGCCGGCATTGGAGAAACAGGTTCGTGGTATTGACGTACAGTTCCGGGAACGGATCACGTCCTTCCAGGAGGACGTGTTGTTCCTTGATGCCCAGAAATTCCAATGGAAACGCGTCCGATGATTGTTGAAGGTCTTTGTGCGTGAGAAACAACGGGGCGACGATCTTTTCCCTGGCCCATTGTTTGTGGATGCCACCCCACTGTTGAAGCACGGGTTGCGTGATATGTTCAATGACGATCAGGACGTTGATATTGGAATATCCCGGCAGGAACTCACCTCGCGCCGCACTGCCATAAACGAGAATAGCTTCGAACTTCAGGCCCTTTTGTTTTTTGATGGAACGGAGAAAACCGCGTAGCAGGTCGTGCGTATCTTCCTGTAACTGTGACCAGGGTGGATTGGCGGACATGCTTATGGCCTCATCCGTGACGCGTCGTGGGATCTGATTTTACGAATGCGCATGAGGTGGTCGTTGGTCTGCGCGAGGGTCAGGCACGAATCCCAGAGCCAAAAAACGATCCAATAACCCGAAGGGTGGAGTCTCACGAAGTCCGGCGGTCGCAGTCAAGACTCGATATTTCAGCCGCTGGTTCTGATCGATGGTGGAAAAGACCCGGTTGCGCAGCCATGCGAGTGCCGGATTCCCCGTATTCCAAAAAAAGGCTTCTTCATCGGCAAGCCGTTGCAGCATTTCGACTTTGGGACGACGCTGTTTTTCGAATGTTTTCAAACGCGATGCTTGAAAATTGTCTTCTGCCAGACACACAGGAACAAGATCCCCCAACACCGTGGCATCGACCATCGCTTGCATGCGCCCTTGAGACGCATGGGGATTCATCCCATGGGCCGCATCTCCAATCAGCACGGCCCCGTCGGTCACCCACGTTTGCGCGCGGGTACGACCCGTCGGCATTACGGTGGTTTGCTCCCAGCCGGTGAAGCCGTGAAACGTGGCCGAGAGTTCAGGATAAATCGATGACCAGCGTTTTTGAAGCGGTTCGATCCCGGCGGCCCGTATCGTGTCCTTTGCCGTTGCGTCGATGAGGTAGACGAGATAGATTTTTTCCTTCGCAGCCGGGAATAAACCCAGAATTTCTTTATTCCCGAGAAAGTACTGCGCTTCCTCCAATTTCTCCGGGCAGTCCAGGATGGCGACAAGGTAGCTTTCAGGGTAGCGATACAGTTTGGCGGGAATGTCGAGTGCGCTACGAACTTTGGAAGCCGGCCCATCGGCCCCGACGACCAATTTGGCGGAAATGCGTACGGGTTTGCCTTGAACGTCCGCTTCGACCCCGATGATTGTATTGTCTTTTTTCAAGACATTGGTAAACGACGCGTTGTACCACAAACCTCCCGGATTCTGTTTCTCCAGGGCTTCGAGTACCGTCCGGTGTGCGACATGCGGTAAGGTGACGAGGGCGCGATTATAGGGAGGAGACAATTCGTCGTAATCGATCGAACACAGCCGCTGCCCCCCAATTTGCCTAAAATGAAAATGCCGGACGGGTTGCACCGCGTGTCGCGGCAATTGATCCAACAGGCCCAGATCGTCCAAAATTTTCTGCCCGTTCGGCTGGAGGATTTCTCCGCGTATCCCGTGGGGAGGCCCTGAAGCCTGTTCGAGAACGAGGGTCCGGATACCTTTCCTGGCAAGCAGAAGACCCAGAATTGCCCCTCCGCCTCCGGCACCGACGACAACGACGTCAACGTGTATGTCCATACGAAGGAAAGGAGCGAATCGAAGGACTCAGGATTGGAATCCCCCGGCAAACGGCCTATTCAAATATCTTTTGGAAATGCTCGTCGGCTTCTTCCCATGCGGTGGCATTCGTGTTTTTCAGCCAATCTTTCAGAAAAGCCTTCTGCTCGGGCGAGAGCATTTGCTTGATCTGGTGGGAACGGCCTTGCAGGGGCTGTAAAAATCCGACCTTTTTGACGGGGTCGAGCGTGGCAGTCCGTACGTAAACATTCGTATAAGCCCAAGGCTTGTCATCTTCCCCCTCCCCTTGGAGCCAGACCGAAATGTACTTGTCCATGACGAGTCCGGAACTGTCCATCGCCGGATCCGTTTCATGAAACACCTCATTCTCCGTTTCAGATAACGGGACGGCTTCATGAGCCCGAAAAAGAAAATTTCGATTCCACATGAGGAAAAAGGGGGTTACAAGGAACTGGTTTCATAGTGGCAAGGAGCCGCCATGAAAGTCAAATATGGCTTCTTGGGCAAGATAACCCTTGTATTTTCTTGTCGGCTTGTCATAGTGTTATGGACGAACCTCTCGTGGAATAGTGGGTGCCGAGATTGTTTTGCAGAAGGCGCTCATGAGATGTACAGCACCACTTATCGAATCACACAAAAAAAGGAGTATCGCCTCATGAAACCATGGCGTCTCACTGGATTTCTTTTGGCCGTTCTGTTCATTTCCGGATGTCAAGGGACTGGACAAATCACCAAATTACGTATCCAGCATGTTGAATCCGCAGTTGAGTCCACAGCGTCGCCCCTCACGGTCGCAGTCTCTCCTTTCGATGATAAACGGCAACCGTCAAAGCACTTGGGCATGCGAGTCCGTGGAGGAGGCGAAACCTATTTTGACGTGCTGGACGGCACGCTGAGTCAACGTGTCACGAACTCTTTCGTCGATTTCCTGACCCAGGCGGGGTTTTCCGCCGTACCGGCTAATGGCGCCGGTTCCGCTAATGTAAGAATTGAACCGACTATCCAAAAATTCAAGGTCGAGGCGACCGATGAAGCGTTGGCTACCCACCTCGAAGTCGATACGATCATGGCTTTCACCGTCCATAATGCAGCCGACGAAAGTACCATTCGAATTTCAATCGGAGTCGGCGGAACGGATTATGAAGTATTCTTCTCCAAAAAGGATCTGGAAAAACTCATCGGGGAAGTACTCGCTGAAGGTTTCGAAGAATTTCTGGAAAAAGTTGAAGTCCAGGGACAGGCCCTCAAGTTTCGTCTTCCCGAGGAAGCCTCCTGAAACCGGATTTGCCCCCCGGTTAGGGTTCTTCACTCGCACCAAACCACCGATAGCGATATCTCGCTACAAATTCATAGCCGGCAGTCATGGCCTGACGGCACAAGCGAAACCTCCAGAAAAACAGAAGGAGTTTTCCGCTCGTCAGGCCGTGCAGGAACGGAAAAAACGCTTCCAGCCCACCGACAACGGTCCCCTGTTCATCGATCCAATATGCCATGGGAGGCCGGGAGTCAGACTGATGGCGGCTTCCCAGATATTCCGTGGCCTCCTGACTGGTATAGGGAAGAAACTGGACGGTCGAAGAACGCTGCTCCAACTTTTGCTTCACGGCTACGCAAAGACGGCAGTGAGAGTCATAAATCAAACATCCGGACCGTGGATACCGGCGAATTTCGTCACGCATGTTCCATCCTGGGTCTCAGGCCGTTCGCCTAATTCGCAAACGTGTCTGCGACCTGCTCCGGGGACACGACCCCTTGCTCCGTAATGATTCCGGTGACGTATTTCGCGGGCGTCACGTCAAAGGCCGGGTTGAAGACGGCCACGCCTTTCGGGGCAATCCATGTTTCTCCATTCATGGTGGTCACTTCGTGGCCGGGACGTTCTTCGATAGGAATGTCAGAACCGGAGGGTGTTGAAACGTCGATGGTCGAAGAAGGGGCCGCCACGTAAAAAGGGACATTATGGGCCTTGGCGAGTACCGCGACGGCATACGTCCCGATCTTATTGGCCACGTCTCCATTGGCGGCGATACGGTCGGCGCCGACCACGCACAGATCGATTTTACCTTGCCGCATGACTACTGCGGCCATGCTATCCGTGATCAGGGTGACTGGGATGCCATCTTCCATCAACTCCCACGCCGTCAACCGGGCACCTTGAAGAACGGGTCGGGTTTCATTTGCAAAAACGTGTACCTGTTTCCCCTGTTCCGACGCCGCCCGGACCACTCCCAATGCCGTACCGTATCCGGCCGTGGCCAAAGCTCCGGCATTACAGTGGGTTAAGACGCTGTGCCCATCCTTGATCAGGCCGGCTCCCTGTTGGCCCAGGGCTTTACACATCGCAAGATCTTCGCGTTGAATCGCCAAGGCTTCCCGCACGAGCCGGGACTGGATCTCGGCTACCGTGCAGTCACGATTTTCCTCTACAACCTTCTTCATGCGAGTCAGGGCCCAAAAAAGATTTACGGCCGTGGGACGCGTTGCGGCCAATTGATCGCAAATTGCCCAGATATGCCGTTTAAACGTCGAAACATCGTCCGCGGAAAGGGACTGTGCGCCCAGCGCGACCCCCATGGCGGCAGTCACGCCAATGGCCGGCGCCCCCCGCACCTTCAGCTCTTGAATGGCCGATGCCACGGCAGCCACGTCTTTACACTCAAGCAGTTCGGCCCGGCCGGGCAACCGGCTTTGATCAAGGAGCCACACGCTCCCTTCTTTCCATTCCACTGTCGGAATCATGCCTCAAACCTTTCAGCGATCACTCAAGAACCGGAATGCTTACCCTTTGATGTTCCCTATCGGCAATAATTCGGCCACTCGTCTGGTAATCCCGGCAGCATTCACCGACTCCACTACGTCGGATATATTCTTATACGCGATTCCGGCTTCTTCGGCCAATCCCGACATCGAGACCGCTTTCACCATGATGCCCCGTTGGGCCATATCTTGCTGAAGAGTTGTCCCGCGGACCGTTCGTTTGGCTTGAGCGCGGGACATCGTCCGGCCGGCACCGTGCATCGTCGATCCAAAGGATTCCGTATTGGCCTGTGGCGTCCCTACCAACAGGTATGACCCGGTCTCCATTGAGCCGCCGCAGATAACCGGTTGACCGACCGCTCGGAACGGTTCCGGCACATCGTGATGCCCCGGACCGAACGCCCGGGTCGCGCCTTTACGATGGACGAGGAGGTCCTGCTCGTCATACCGTTCGACTTTGGCGATATTATGGGCTACGTCGTAGACCTGCCGCATGCCGAGCCGTTCGGGAGACTCCCCAAACACTCTACTAAAGGCTTCACGAATTTGATGGGCAATGACCTGTCGATTGGCAAAGGCCGTGTTTGCCGCACAGTTCATGGCCGAATAATAGCGTTGCCCTTCCGGTGATTGATACGGTGCACAGGCCAATTGTTGATCCTTCACGGTAATGTCGTATCGTTTCATGGCCTTTTCAAAGATTCGAACGTAATCGGTGCAGACCTGGTGCCCGAGGCCTCGAGAACCGCAGTGAACCATGACCACGATCTGGTCATGTCCGTGGATGCCGAACTGCCCGGCCACGTGCCGGTCAAAAATACGGTCATTCGTGACGACTTGAATTTCAAGATAATGATTCCCCGAGCCCAACGTTCCCAATTGCCCCATTCCCCGTTGGCAAGCGTGTTCGGAAACGCAGTCAGGGTCTGCTCTTGCCAAACAGCCTTGCTCTTCCGTATGGATGAGATCACTCTCCCATCCATACCCTTGTTCCACGCCCCATTTTGCGCCTTTCCGCATCACGTCCTGAAAGGTGCGTCGGGACAGCTTCACAAAACCTTTTGCTCCGACCCCGGCAGGTACCGTTCGAAACAATTCCGTCAACAGGGCATCCAATCGCGGTTGTACGTCGGACAGTGTTAAATCCGTGCGAATCAGCCGCATTCCGCAATTGATATCATATCCCACGCCGCCGGGAGAAATGACACCGTTGCGAACGTCAAGCGCCGCCACGCCACCGATGGGAAATCCATAGCCCCAATGTCCATCCGGCATACACAGGGCATACCGTTGAATGCCGGGCAAACATGCCACGTTCGTGACTTGCTCAAATACGCCCGCGTCCATGGCTCTGAGAATCTTTTCCGTTCCATAAATTCTGGCAGGAACCAGCATGCCCGCCTTTTCCGTCTTGGGGATTTCCCAGACAGCCTCGGCAAGCCGATTCACTTGCATCGCCGTGGAAAGCTTCAACTTCAAACCTCTATTAGCACTTCATGCTTATGACATAACTCATTGAATTACAAAGATGTATAATCAGTGAACTTCATATCATACGTCCAGGACAACTCGTGCATACCAACCATCATCGCTTGGTCTGACGGCAAATAAATGCTTCGTCACCGCTTTGATATCAGTTCGTAATTCCTGCCGAGTGCCATCAACGCGATCACCGATGAGAGCGGCGTCGAGATGCCACAGGTTGTTTTCCGAATCAAGTCTTACGGCGGCATGAACGTCGTGAAAGACAACCCCTTCGGCATCTTTGAGATACACGATGGCATTCAGCCATTCGAAGAACAAATCCTCTATTTCACTTTCTGATCGTCGATAATTCTGCGTCCAATTGGTCCCGACGGTCAGTGGGTCCGCCATGACTTCAATCAAAGCCAAGGCCGCCGAGGCAAATAATTCCGACACGGAATCGCCCGTGGCTTCAAAAGCCAGATCCCCCAAGGCAATTTCATCAAGAAACCGGTGTGCTTTCCCCATCTTGTCTGCCAATGAAAGTCAGAGAACAAGGTTTTCGCTTTACAGGCATTCGGAAAAACGAGGCTGGAAAACGATAAAACGTACGGTCCTGAAGAAAAACCGGAATGGGACGTCATGACATGTTTCAGTACGGTTCCATGAACGTATCCTCGAGTTCCTGCTCTTGGGGCTCGCGTGCCGGAGACTCGGGTATGTTGTTGTCCTCAGGGAACAGTAATTTATTCGGCAACGTGACGGTATTTTTCAGAATCGACAATGCGAATTTAGCGAATCCTTTTAGACCGAGCGCCACGGACTCCACGGCCAGCGGCTCAACCGCCGGAGCCTGAAACGGTCCTTTAACGGAAAACATGGCCAAGTCGATCCCCTGCTCTTCATCGTCAAGTAAGAGATGCATCAATGGAATTTCTTTAAGAAGCTTGAAATACGAACCCAAGGGGCTGACCGCAGTCACCACATCCAACTCATCGTTCATGAGGTCGTATTGCCCCGCAGCCGTCATTTTCACAATCGGTCCTTCCATGACGATGTCCGTCGAAGCAATGCGGCCATCGACAACGGTAAATGTTCCGGTTTGACGGTCAAAGGGATACCCGTCTTTTTCAAGATCAATCTCCCCCTGCAGCATATTCGGCAAATTCATGATAGCTAAAATTTTTGGAATAACGACTCCTCGTTTGATCCGGGCGTCTCTGACTGAAAGTTTCAACGTTCCTTTGAGGGTCGGAAGTACGCCGAGAGGATTTTTGCCATGTCCCTGTATTGCGCCTTCCGCAGAAATCAGGCCCGTCACCAAGCGTTTGTCTAGCGTTTTCTTATCGAGAAAAGTTCTTTCCAGGGTTAACAAAGGAATCGAGTCGATCGCAAACCACGTTTTCATCGTGGCTGGTTGTTGTACGGGCAGATGGACTAGCAGGCGACCTTGAACCGTCCCCTTGCCGGCCCTTCCCCGAACGCGATCGATGCGAATGACGCCGTTCTCAATTTTCAATTGACCGGTTAGTTTCTGAAAATTCAGGTCGCGGTACGAGGCCCCATTGAATCTGAATTTCCCGGAGACTTTAGCCGTGTCGGCAATTTTTTCCAAAAGCTCCCGAAAAGAAGAACGTTTCTCGTCTTTTGGCAGTAAGAGGTCAATGTTGAATTGAGACGCAGCCAACGCCAGGGTCATATTGGGTTTGCTATCCCACGCAAGAATGATTCCCTGAGCCTGACTTTGAGAGTTCTCAAGATTCCATTGAAGCTCTTTTAGTCGGGCGGCATGACCATTCAATTTCACTTGAAACGCCACTTGAGAAATCGGCGACCTCACCCCTTGGAGATTGACGACTCCGTCCGTCAAGGTCACCTGTCCCGATTTACTCCATGATCGCCAATCACTTCCTCTTCCTCGAAGATTAATGAATCCCTTCATAGTCCCTGAGGAAATGGTTTTCTCAAATAATCTCAGGTCCGGCGGTAGCGACTCGAAGTGGATCGGATCCGCCGTCAGCGAGGCATTGAAGGTCACCGTCCGGGCAAAATCAAACTCTCCTTTCCCGGCAAGGCGAATCGAGGGTAGACTCAGAAGCATGCGCTCGAACGTGATTTCATGTTTTTGGCCCACCTGAACGTGAAAGTCCAGATGGCCGGCAAGGCCCGCAGGTTTATAGAGAATACCGGGAAAGAGAATTTCCACTCCTTGCAATGCTACCCTGCCCTTCACCGCGGGGTTTCGCAGGCGACCCGAAATCCTGATGAAATAGTCCGTCTTCCCTGAAACCGTTTTATGATCCAGAATCGTTGGGGCAGACAATAGACTTGCCAGATCGTTATCAGTGATATGACCTTCAATTCTCAATTCATCAACATAGGATTGATCTTCGGGGGCAATCGTCCCTTGAATTTGAAAATCGCTTTCTCCGAAGAGCCCCCTAACGTTTTCGAAGCGAAGGTCATTTTCGGAAAAGGCAAAGAGTCCTTCCACTCGAGTAAGAGGCTTGCGAAGTCCGGGCAACTGCAGGACGATCCGTTCAGGACGGTATTCAGCACTTTGGAACGAGATGGATTGAGGATCGTTCAGCAGCCCGGCAAATCGCAGGGTCAACAATCCACTTCCGGCCTTGCCTTGCAACGTTTCTTCAGGCCGTTGGGGTACGTTCCACCCGGCAAGGGTTTGCATGAGGCCGATAATCTTTTTAGCGGAAACCTGACCTCCGAATTCCGTTGTCAACCAAGGTCCTTCCTCGGCAAAGACGACCATCCCTTCACCTTGAGTCACGGGCAGTTCATTATATTGGCCATGAAGGTCAAAGAACCGAATCTCCTCAGCCCCGACATTGATGGCGCAAGCAATCTCTTTGGCATTCCCCAGCGTAGAACCGAAGTCCAATGTTCCTTCCGAAAGTTGAAATTTTCCTGTCAGTGCATAGCCAATCCGCGTGTGGGCGGAGCTCGTGAAGGCTGCGGAAATCGTTTGAATTTTGCCGCTGATGGATTGACGGTGAATGGCATCAGACAATTCAGACGGAATCAGTCCTGCGGGCAATAGTTGGGGTAGATGCTGAATGGCGACAGGCGCGCTGGACCAGTGCCCCGAGAAGGTTGGCGGCTCAGGTCGCCATAACCCTTTCACGATGACTTCTGAATTCAAATCAATGCTGTCGGTCAACACCACAAGATCGGATATGGACAGATCATAGCCTTCAATGCCGGGAGCAAAACGGAGGTGTCCTTGGACCTTGGTTCGTCCTTGCAACCCAAGCGGTACTTCCTGTACTGCGAAAAGATCGGCAAATAGCACAAGCGTTTCACGGTCAAGGTCCATGCGAGTATGGAGGTCGAATTGAGGCGACGCGTCACGGCCTATTGTCCTTTCCTCCCCGACAAACCCTCCAATATCATGGAGTGTCCCATAAGCAGAAAGCACGGCCCCCTCGTCTTCTTCGGAAAATCGCGCGGATAGAAACATTTCCGTGGGGCCATTCCATACGAGTTGCTCTACTTGCAGTTCTACGTCTTCCGCGTGAAGGATAAACGCGGATTCACGGCGATATCGATCTTCCAGATGGACTGTGCCGTCGGTCAGTTTCAAGGAACGCCCCAAGAGCCACGCCCCTATCTTCACTTGATCGGATGACTCCTCTTGAAGCACGTTTCGGTAATTCCATTGTCCGTTTTCGTCTCGTTTGAGATCAAAAACGGCATGTTCGAGCATCAGGGCATGCGGCATGGGTATATCCTGTAGAAAGGACAAGAAATTCAAATCCAGTTGGATATGCGCAGCCTGAAAAATCGGAGTGCCTTTCTCCGGGTCTTGCATCCTGACATTTGCCAGTTCCAAGTGAGGATAGGGAAACAAGCCTACCTCTATGTCTTCGATGACGATGTGATCTCCCAAGGACCTCGTGACAAAATCTCGAGCGGCAACTTGTATGTCCTTTGTGTGGAACGTCGCAATATAGATGACGCCTACAACGCAGAGGATCGTGATCAAAAGCAGGATGGGAATCAGACGCTTGCGCTTGGAAGACATGTATTCATTCCTGGCCTTGATGGGCACAAACCTTGAGGATTAGACCAAGCGGTGTTTCGCTGTGGGGTAGAAACCAAGAGCTTTGCTTTGCGTTGTCTTGACAGTCCGAAGAATTCACCGTTATGGTCCTTTCCCATTCTAACGAAAGTGCACTCGTTATTCTATCGGCAGTTTCCTGACCATGAGAGCCGCTTCACGCACAACATCTCCTGCGCCATATTCATACACACATCTTCTTGTTTCACGATCCGTAGCCGGCGCACTCTTAAAATGTTATGACTATCCTCATCCGCTTAAGCCGGATGTCGTTATCAGAGGATACGACAAGGCGCATGCGTTTCGAACTGCGAAAATGTGTGCGATCGTCGCCCAGTACCTTTCATATGAACGCTCACGCGTCCGTCAATTTCAGATTGCCTGTCTGCTGCATGATTTGGGAAGGGCCGGACTCGAGCGTCGGCTTTTTGGCAAAATCTGGTCATGGGCTCGCAGCAGAAATATCCCCACGAGACCCGCCGAATGGCGATTGCAACACCCCGATTCGAGTTATGGCAGGGAAACCGAAGCATTTGTGAAGACGTATCGAGAAGCCTTGGCCGAACAAGGCTTGCCGCTCACCAAGTGGGCATGCGAACACATTGAAATGCGATTGGGGTTTGCTCGTCGCCATCGCCGTCAACTGAAAAGGGTCGCCCCTTTCTTGGCAGATCTCGACATTCGTTGGTTGCCGTGGATGGAACAGGTGACGTTATATTATTATTATCCCGAAAAACTGGCACGGTCGCCGGACTGGGTCAGAGAACTCGGAGAAATCCTTGTCGCTTGTGAACAGTTGGAAGCCTACAGTAATCGTCGGCGTGGAACCGACTACTACGTGCGATCACAAGAAAGCTTTCATGAGGCCTTTGGCTACCTCGACTCATTAAGACGACAGGGCCGATTACGGACAAGAGTCGTCAAAGCGGTTCGACGATTGACAGCCTCCGGAATCTTCGATTCCATCCTCAAGGCAGCCCGCGGGGGAACATTATCACGATCAGAGCAACAATTTCTCCGGTCCCTCCTATAGACAAGAGGTACGTTCCGATGCCCGTCTTCACCCATCACTTCTCAATCGCGATGCAAGGTCAATCGCAGATCGAGAATATCTCCGGCCGCGTCAGGGAGTTCCTCGCCTCCACGCCCATGCAAGCCGGTGTTGTCACGATCTTCGTGAAACATACGACTGCCTCGGTTCTCATCATCGAAGATGAACCGGGCCTGCGCGCCGATACCAAAACCGTCTGGGACAATCTCATTCCGGCAGCCTCTACCTGGCAGCATAACGTGAGAAATCCCGGGGAAAACAACGGTCATAGTCATTTGCGAGGCCAAATCCAGGGCCAATCACTCACCATTCCGTTTGCCGACAACCAATTACTCTTGGGGACTTGGCAGGAAATTGTTATTCTCGATTTTGATACACGGGCCCGCTCTCGAGAGATCATCGTCCAAGTGATGGGGGAGTGAACTCCGATAGGTGTGGGGCCCATTGTTTAAGGTTCGACTTCCTTTTCGAGGAAGCGCTTCTGAAACACTGAATTCCCCTCGAACCGAGAGATCGTTCTTGCTTTTTTTGAAAAATGAGAGACAATTAAAGAGAGAACGGACGGTAGTCGAACTCATATCATCGTGGTTTCGCGGAGGGGATAACCCATGACACAAAACAGCCAAGACAAACAACAACGACACAAAACGCCGTTGTTCTTCCGGATGATGACGGCCCTTCTACTTTCTTGCTTATGTTGGACTCCCGCTTGGGCTGACAGCCTGGATGAGCAACAACTCGTGGAAAAGGCTCAGCATACCGTTACAAGCTTTATGGAGGATCCGAATCTCACTTGGTTTCAGGATCACGTCAAAGAAGCCAAAGCCCTTTTGATTATCCCTCAACAATTGAAGGCTGCTTTTTTCTTTGGTGCGGATGGAGGCAGCGGCGTGTTGGTCGCCCGTGATGACAAGACGGGAGAGTGGGGCGAACCGACCTTTTATGTGTTGGGAGGACTCAGCTTTGGATTTCAATTCGGTGGAGAAGCTTCGGAAGTCATCATTTTGGCCATGACCCCGGGCGCAGTCGAAAAACTCTATTCCTCATCCTTTAAACTGGGCGGAGATGCCTCCGTTGCAGCCGGACCTTATGGGGCCGGAGTCGAAGGCGCGACCTCAGCCAATTTAAACGCGGACTTTCTTTCGTTTTCACGTTCAAAAGGGGCCTATGCAGGGGTCTCATTGGAAGGATCGATCATCTATACGGACGATGATTCCAATGAAGCCTACTATGGGAAAAAAGTTCGGCCTGTTGACATTCTTGTGACCAAATCAGTCAACAATAAGCACTCGGCCGGTCTTCGCCAAGCCATTATGACGGCAACCAAATAAGTGCGTATCGTCCGGAGCATGAGTCGCTGATAAATTCCAGGACCGGTACGCCTATTCCCGAATGGCCGGAACGATAATCAGCTCTCCGTCTTTACAATCGACAGTCACAGCGTCGCCGTCGTTTACCTCTCCTTTGATCAACAGCTTCGACAATGGCGTTTCCACGTCGTGTTGGATCAGGCGTTTCAAGGGCCGGGCGCCGTACATGGGACTGTACCCGCGCGCGCCCAAATTCAACAGCGCCTCGCCGGTTACCTCCAACCGAATTCTCCGGTCCTCCAGCCTTGCTTTTAATCGTTTCAGTTGAATGTCCGCGATTCGACCAACCTCATCCGAGTTCAGCGGATGGAACACGACGGTTTCGTCGATGCGATTCAAGAATTCGGTGCGGAAGTGTCGTTTGGCCACGTTCAAGACCATGGCCTGCAATTCCTCATAGGTTCGTTCACGCTCTTGCGCCTCCAGTATTTCCTGACTGCCGATATTCGACGTCATGATCAGGACCGTATTCTTGAAATCGACGGTTCGTCCATGGGAATCGGTCAACCGGCCGTCATCGAGAACCTGAAGCAGAATATTAAACACGTCATGGTGTGCTTTCTCGATCTCATCCAAAAGAATCACGCAGTAAGGGCGACGCCTGACGGCTTCGGTCAATTGCCCTCCCTCTTCATAACCGACGTATCCGGGCGGAGCCCCAATGAGTCGCGCCACCGCATGTTTTTCCATGTATTCCGACAGGTCAATCCGTATGAGATTCGCTTCGTCGTCAAACAGGACGTGCGCCAAAGCTCGTGCCAATTCGGTTTTCCCGACGCCGGTCGGACCAAGGAACAAAAACGAGCCGATCGGCCGGTTGGGATCTTTGATGCCCGATCGTGCCCGGACGACCGCATCGGCGACGGCGCGCACCCCTTCATCCTGGCCGACCACGCGTTGATGCAGTAAGGTTCCCAAGTGCAATAATTTTTCCATTTCTCCTTGGAGGAGCCGGCTCATCGGAATGCCCGTCCAACGACTCACAACTGACGCAATATCTTCTTCGTCTACTTCTTCTTTCAAGAGACGCGACTCCCCTTCCTGACGATCCAGATGGGCTTCTTCGGCCTGCAGTTCTCTCTCCAGCCTGGGCATGGTTCCATAGCGAAGTTCCGCAACGCGGTTGAGATCATATTCACGTTCGGCTTTTTCTATCTGGTGCTTCAAATTTTCAATGTGTTGCCGAATCTGCTGCAAGCGTCCGACCGCGGATTTTTCCTCTTCCCACTGCTGCTTCAATCCGGCAAGGGCCCGGTGCTTGTCTGAAAGTTCACCTTCCAACGTTACAAGTCGTGCCTGACTGCCCGGATCTTCTTCCTTTTTGAGGGCTTCTCGTTCGATTTCGAGTTGTAGAACTTTTCGGTACACTTCGTCTAATTCCGCAGGCATGCTGTCGATTTCCGTACGCAGGCGCGCAGCAGACTCATCAACGAGATCGATGGCCTTGTCGGGAAGAAACCGGTCGCCGATATAGCGATGGGAAAGTCGTGCAGCCGCAACCAAGGCCGCGTCCTTAATACGGACCCCATGATGAATTTCGTAACGCTCCTTGAGCCCCCGCAAAATCGAAATCGTATTGACGACCGACGGTTGTTCCACGATCACGGGCTGGAACCGGCGTTCGAGTGCCGCATCCTTTTCAATGTGCTTGCGGTACTCATCCAGGGTTGTGGCTCCAATCAGGTGGAGTTCCCCTCGCGCCAGCATCGGTTTCAACAGGTTGGCGGCATCCATGGCTCCTTCTGCTGCGCCGGTGCCCACCACGGTATGCAGCTCGTCGATAAACAGGAGAATGTCTCCGTGCGACGACTGAATTTCTTTTAAGACGGCCTTTAACCGTTCTTCAAACTCCCCTCGGAATTTGGCTCCGGCCACCAAGGCTCCCATGTCGAGGACGACCACGCGTTTTTGCTTCAACCCTTCCGGGACGTCGCCCTTGATGATCCGTTGAGCCAGCCCTTCGACAATGGCCGTTTTCCCGACACCGGGCTCACCGATGAGCACGGGATTGTTTTTGGTTCGTCTCGACAGAATTTGAATCGTCCGCCGGATCTCCTCGTCACGCCCGATCACCGGGTCCAGCTTTCCCTGGGTCGCCAAATGAGTCAAATCCCGTCCATATTTTTCCAGCGCCTGATAGGTCCCTTCAGGATCCTGACTGGTCACCCGTTGATTGCCGCGAACCTGTTGCAGGCCGGCCAACAGTTTATCGCGCGTCACCCCCAGGTCCTTCAGCACGCCTTTATCCGCCGCCATGGCCAGCAGGAGATGCTCGACACTAATGTACTCGTCCTTCAAGGATTGTTTTTCATCTTCGGCGCGAGCCAGCAGCGTGGCCGTGCGCTGAGTCAAATGTAGCTGACCGGGCGCTGCTCCCGTCCCGCGGACTTGGGGGATTTTTGCTAGTCGTTGCTCGGTCTTGGCTTTCACCGCGGAACCGGACACCCCGCTGTGTTCCAGGATCGGACCGGCGGACCCATCGGATTGCTCCAGCAACGCCGCCAGCACGTGCTCGACGTCGATACCCTGATGATTGCGGTGCATGGCAAGGGCAGACGCGGCTTGCAGCGCCTCCTGCACTTTGAGCGTCATGCGATTCATATCCATGATTTCGACTCCCCTTTTCTTACACGTTTACTGAATACTCGAATATCTCAGATAATCACATTGTCAAAAAGATCAAGTAGGGAGTCGACGATCAGATGGCTGATGAGATCAGCCGTTCGTAGATGGCTTGAACCCGGGCCCTGACGGATTCGTAGCGGGCAAGAAAGTTCGAGGTCGCAGAAGATGCGGGTTGGTCCGCATAGCCCATGCGGACGGCACATTTGGTCAATTCGGCGGGTTGATTCGGCAAAGTATGGGTTTGCAGTTCATGGACCATTTGTATCTTATTCTCAACGTCACGCAAGAACACGTAGGCTTCCTCAAGAAATCGACCGTCATCATCCTGGAGAAGGTTCAAGGCGCAGAGATGGCGCAGGCTCACGATCGTGTTCGATTCAAACAATTGCGGATACGCGGTCACGTGCAGCAATTGAAGCGCCTGGATGAGGAATTCAACGTCGCGAATTCCTCCGGGACTGAGTTTGACGTTGCGCTCATACTCCCCTTTTCGTTGGATTTTTCGATGAATTTCTGCCCGGAGTTGCCGCACCGTATTGACGACGTTTTGGGAACTCCGTTCTTCCCGACCTGCGACAAACGGCTGGATTTTCCTGAGAAAAGCCTGGCCCAAGGAACGTTGGCCTGCTATGGGTCGAGCCCTCAACAATGCCAGCCGTTCCCAAGTCCTCCCACGCGTATGGTAGTATTGCACGGCTTCACGGTTCGACCATGCCAATGGTCCGGCGACTCCCTCGGGTCTCAATCGCAAGTCCACGCGAAACAAACAACCTTCCGAAGTGGCAATCGACAGGACGCGCGTAAGCTCCCTCGCAACCAACTGAAAAAACACGTCATGGCCGATCTGGTTTTCTGCGACGTCGGTCTCCTTTTGGCTTGCTGCATACAAATAGATAAGATCAACGTCGGAGCTGTAATTCAGTTCGCGTCCGCCTAATTTTCCCATTCCCAACACCACGAAGCCCTTTTCACTCGTTGTCCATCCGGGACCTTGCTGACAGAACATGCCGTATTTGTTTCGCAGTTTTTCATTCACCAATTGATACGCGGTATGAATGACCAGTTCCACAAGCCGGGACAGAGATTGCACGGTTTCCTTGACGGATGAAACACGAAAGAGGTCACGCGCGCCGATGCGGAGCATTTCGCGACGATGAAAGCGTCGAAGAGCGTCGAGCTTCTGTTCGTATGCTTGTGCGAGACCAAGGGTTTCGGATAACGCCGCCTGAAGGCGTTTGGGAGTCGGAGGGGATTTCAGGATACGCTCTTCCTCGATCCAATAAGTCAGCATGGGGTCTCGAACCAGCGTCTCCGCCATCGCAGGGCTGTTTCCAAACAAGACACACAACAATTGCAGGACGTGCGGCGCTTGCGCCAAAAACGTGAACGCCTGGTTTCTCGCGTTGCCGGCATCCAGGTATCGTTCCCATTCACGCAGGGCTTGGTCCGGGTCGGCCGTTCCTGAAACGGCGCGCAGAAGATCGGGGAGAATGACGGCAAGCCGTTTTCGGCTTCGAGGATCGCCGGCCATGAGTTGAAGATTGGCATCGGCTTGCTTCCAATCCTCGAACCCGTACGGAGCCAACAGCCGTTCGACCTCCGAAGGCGCCAAGTTTGAAGAAAGCAGCAAAGGGCGAGGATCGACGCCGGCGCTTATGCTCGACATTGGGATGCACTCCGATTGACGTTGGACACTCACTGGTCCTCACACTAGTGACATGCTAAAGTATACGAACGTACCATGAAAGACGTATTCGACTCTACGGAATTGGAGAAACTCACCCGCCAATTCGACCCGGCGATCATCAAGGATTTTCTGGATCGCATGGATCCGGATTATTTCCTGCAATTCCCGACGCGGACCGTGGCGGAACACGTGGCCTTGGCCAACGTCCTGACCCCGGACAATCCCTGTGCGCTCCTTGTTCAACCAGCCACCGATTTGGGCCGGTACCGGCTCACGGTCGTCGCTTACGACTATTTTGCGGAATTTGCCACGATTTGCGGACTGCTGTCAGCCTATGGCTTCGACATACGCGAAGCCCTTGTTTTTACGTACCATGAGGATCCGGTTCCTCCGGCGAAATCGTTACGTCACGTGCGGGCGCCTAAATGGCCGATCCGGCGTCCCCGCCAACGACCGGGACTCTCGAGAAGAAAAGTCGTGGACGTCTTTCAGGTTCAGCTTTTCCCCGGGACCGTATTCGAGGCGGCAAGTGAACAGGCATTGAGCCGGGACTTGACCGATATGATTCGGTTGCTCGAAACCCGGAACCTCCAGGAGGTCCGGCATCGCGTGAATCGAAAATTGGTGGAAACACTTGGCCGAAGGACAACGGCGGCTTCCGCTCTCGTGCATCCGGTGGAAATTCTCTTCAACAATACGCGTTCCGCATACGACACCGTCGTCGATATCAGAGGGACGGATTCTCCGGCGTTTTTATACGCCTTTACGAACGCGTTGGCCATGAGAGGCCTCTATTTGTCAAAAGCCATGATTGATGGAGACGGCGTCAGGGTCCACAACCGATTTTTTGTCAGGGATCGGCACGGCAAGAAAATCGTCTCGACGCAAGAACAACAGGAACTGAGCGTCGCTGCGGCCCTCATCAAGGAATTTACCCATTTCCTCACCTGGGCTCCGGACCCCGGCATGGCGTTGAATCATTTCAGTCATTTTCTTGATCAGTTACTGGAACACCGTCTCAGCAAGAAACAGATCACCTGGCTCACCCAAAAAGATTCCTTGACCAACCTCGCCCGGTTATTCGGGACGAGCGATTTCTTGTGGGAAGACTTCCTTCGCCGCCAATACGTCAACCTCCTGCCCATTGTCGAAACGTTCCATCAACCCCAGGCCCGTTACTCAAAAACCGCTCTCGCCAAGGCCTTGGCGTCCCGGCTAGGAAAGAATCGAAGCCCGGAAAAAAGAAAAACGATCTTGAACCAGTTTAAAGATCAGGAATTGTTTCGTATCGACATGCATCATATTCTCAACGAAACGTCCCTTCCCTCGTTCTCCGAATCGCTCACCACCCTGGCCGAAGTAATATTGGCACAAGCTCTGGTCGAGGCTCAGGCAGTGGTCAACCGACAACATCCGCCGCCGTTCACGCTGAAACGGAGTCCTCTGCCGTTCAGCATTTGCGGATTGGGCAAGTTGGGGGGACGTGAATTGGGTTACGCTTCCGATATCGAGTTGCTCTTTGTCTATGGGACAATTGCCTCCGGTCGTCCCGATCCCGTTATCGGTGAATACTACGAGCGACTCGTCCAGGAATTTCTCCATTGGATCGAGGCGAAACAGGAGGGAATTTTTCAAGTCGACATCCGGTTGCGGCCTCATGGAGAAAAGGGCATGCTGGCCAATTCATTCGATGACGTCAAACGCTACTACCGCACGGGCGGCGGCGCCGCGCCGTTTGAACGGCAGGCCTTGATCAAACTGCGATACCTCGCGGGGGATGCCGAGCTGGGCCGTCGCATCGAACGCTACCGTGACGAATTCGTGTACAGCCGGACTCCCTGGCCATTGGATACGGCGCTGCATTTGCGACGCAGGCAGATCCGGGAATTGGTCCCCGGGGGTGCCATCCACGTGAAATACAGTCCGGGCGGGCTCATCGACGTTGAATATGCCGCTCAGTACCTCCAAATACAACATGGCCACCGGGATGCCTCACTCCATACTCCCAATACGCTGGACGCGCTCGAAGCCCTTCAAGCGACAAAAGTTCTCTCGCGTCACGACGCAACGATCCTGACGGCGGACTATCTGTTTCTGAGAAAGGTGATTGACGGCTTGCGCATCGTTCGAGGCAATGCCAAGGACCTGGTCCTGCCGGACTCCGGTTCCGACGACATGACGTATCTGGCAAGACGATTGGGGTATATCACCGACGTCTGGAAAGAGGGCGCAGAAACGTTTGAACGCGAACTGGAACAACGCATGAAACGAACACACGCAATATTCGTCAAACTGTTTCGTAAAAAGCCTTCCGGCAAAAGAAAACGGCGTCTTCCCGATTGAACCGAAAAGACGCCGTGATGTCGAAATAGGGCTTCAAGGCCCGTCGCACTAAATATCGTAGTACAAGAAGAATTCATGGGGATGAGGACGAATGCGAACCTCATCGGCTTCGTTTTCCCGCTTATAGCTGATCCAGGCTTCTACCAGGTCTTCGCTGAAGACCCCGCCCTTGAGCAGGAATTGATGGTCATTCTCCAGGTTATCGAGTGCTTCATCCAGACTTGAAGGCACCGTCGGGATATTCGACGCTTCCTCCGGCGCCAAATCGTAGAGATTCTTGTCCATGGCTTCGCCCGGATCGATCTTGTTTTGAATCCCGTCGAGTCCCGCCATCAGCATGGCGCTGAACGCGAGATAAAAATTTGCCGAAGGATCGGGAAACCTGACTTCGATCCGTTTGGCTTTCGGATTCGTCGAATACATCGGGATGCGAATGCCCGCCGACCGGTTTCGGCTTGAATAGGCCAACAACACGGGAGCCTCGAATCCCGGGGTCAACCGCTTATAGGAATTGGTCGTCGGATTCGTAAACGCCGCCAGGGCCGGAGCATGTTTCAGTACGCCGCCGATATAATGCAGACACGTTTTGGACACGCCCGCGTATTCCTTGCCGGCAAACGTCGGTTTCCCGTCTTTCCAGATACTTTGATGGGTGTGCATGCCCGTCCCGTTATCCTGGAACAACGGTTTCGGCATGAACGTCGCGGTCTTACCGTGCCTCCGCGCCACGTTTTTGACGATATATTTATACATCATCATCTTGTCGGCCATTTTCAGCAAGCTGTCGAAGCGAAGATCGATTTCGGCTTGCCCCCCCGTCGCCACTTCGTGGTGATGTTTTTCAACGTGAATGCCGGCCTTTTCCATTTCCCTGACCATTTCGGTACGGATGTCCTGTTGCGTATCCGTCGGGGGAACGGGGAAATAGCCTTCCTTATGCCGGGGCCGCGACCCCAGATTGTGACCGTCGTCGCCTGAATTCCAAATGCCTTCTTCGGAGTCGATGAAATAATAGCCCGAGTTGCTGGTTTGGTCATAACTCGCATGATCAAACACGAAAAATTCGGCTTCAGGTCCCCAATAGGAAGTGTCGCCGATTTTGCTGCTTTTCAGGTATTGTTCCGCCCGTTGAGCCACACCTCGCGGGTCCCGCTCGTAGACGGCGCGCGTGATCGGATCTTGCACGTTACACACCATACTGAGAGTGGGCAGTTCGGTGAACGGGTCCATCCGGGCGGAATTTGGGTCCGGGAATACCAGCATGTCGCTGTTCTGAATAGCTTTCCACCCGCGGATGGACGACCCGTCAAAGCCCGCTCCATCCTTAAACAAATCGAGGTTCAGTTCGGAGGTCGGGATGGAAAAATGCTGCCACGTCCCGACCAGGTCCACAAACTTGAGATCGACCATTTCCACTTTGTTCTTCTTGGCAAAATCCAATACTTCACGCGGAGTCATTCCGTACCTCCTTCTTCACACAATAGGTTTTGTTGTACAACGCCGATACGACTATTTTTTCAGGAATAGGCGCGCTCACTATGCTGGCTCAAATCGAGCCCGGTTTCTTCGTCTTCCGGCGATATCCGAAGGCCGACGAGGGCATCAACGACTTTCAAAATGATAAAGGTTCCGACCACGACAAACACGAGCGTGGAAACGGCCAACACGATTTGAATGACAAATTGACCCGGGTTTCCAAAAAATAACCCTTGGGCCCCGACGGAAGCAAATAACCCGGTTGCCAGGATTCCGGTGAAGCCTCCCACTCCGTGAATGGCCACCACGTCGAGCGAATCATCGTACCCGAGTCTCACTTTCAAGACAACCGCGGCATAACAAAGGGCACCGGCTACGAGTCCGATCAGTAATGCCGACAAGGGCGAAAGGAATCCTGCGCCGGGCGTGATGGTCGCCAAGCCCGCGATGATACCGCTGGCCACTCCGAGCATGGTGGGCTTGCCGGTCCTCACCCATTCCGCCACCATCCAACTGAGTCCACCGGCGCATGCCGCAATATGGGTGGCCACAAAAGCCGTAGCCGCACCCCCATTGGCACCCAAGGCGCTCCCCGCGTTGAATCCGAACCACCCGAACCACAGCAGGCCCGTTCCCAGGACCGTCATCGGCAAGTTATGCGGCAACATGGATTCAACCCCGTAGCCTTTCCGTTGTCCCAACACCAGGGCGCAGACGAGCGCGGCAAAACCCGAGCTGATGTGCACCACGGCTCCTCCCGCAAAGTCCAATGCGCCCATCTCTCCCAGCCATCCGCCTCCCCAGACCCAATGGGCAAGCGGCGAATAAATCAGGACCGACCAGAGTACGGCAAAGAGCAGCAACGCCGAGAATTTCATCCGTTCGGCAAAGCTGCCGGTAATCAGGGCCACGGTAATGGCCGCGAACATGAGTTGGAACACCATGAAAACCAGATGGGGGATGCCCGTACCGGGAAACGCATCCTGGCCCACGCCCATCAAGCCGAGAAATTCCAGGCTGCCGATTATCCCGCCGACGTCGGTCCCGAATGCCAATGAATAGCCGATCAACACCCACACGATGCTGATCAGACACAGGATGACGGCAGTATGCGCCAACGTCCCAAGTACGTTCTTACTCCGGACCAGGCCGCCGTAAAAAAGCGCCAACCCGGGCAAGGTCATGCATAACACGAATGCGGACGACACCAGAATCCACGCCGTATCGCCGGTGTCGATAGCCCCCGGAGTACCGTCCTGGGCCCATCCGGTCGCCACCCCGCACGATACGCTCAGAATCACAATCAATAGCCACATGAATGAGAAGGTCGAGTGCTTCACGGTTCCACCTCGGGTTAAGAGTTATATGAACCAGCGCGGCCGGACATGCAAACCGTCACAAGCAATCCATTGTCGGGGGATTCACTCCTGAAGTCACCCCCGGGTACTCCGACAACCGCCCCTACCCTGTGGCGGGGCCGTTGGAACGTTTCTTGAAAAAACCGGCTATACTGCGCCGTCACCCGTCTCTCCGGTACGAATACGAATCACGTTGCTCAAATCTGAGATGAAAATCTTGCCGTCGCCGATACTACCCGTTTTGGCGGCTTTTCCCAGAGTTTCAATGACCTTTTCTTCCAGGTCATCGGCGATCGCAAGTTCGAGCTTGACTTTCGGCACGAAATCGATCTGGTACTCCGTGCCACGATAGGTTTCTTTATGGCCTTTTTGCCGGCCGAACCCTTTGACTTCCGTGACCGTCATGCCTTGAATGCCAATTTCAGTGAGGGCATCTTTCACTTCATCGAGCTTGAATGGCTTGATTATGGCTTTCACAAGTTTCATGGGCTTTCCCCTTTCAAGATTGAAAGTGTCGGCGGAAACGCATGAACGACCCGTGTCGCTCACGCCTGACGCGATGCAATTTCATGAATCGATCTGAAACCTAAGTATATGCGCGTTCGCTATGTTCACTCAGATCCAGTCCAATGATTTCTTCTTCCCTGCCTACGCGAAGGCCTATCACGGCATCCAACACTTTCAAAATAATAAAGGTCCCGACAAACGAAAATACCCAAGTGGCTCCGACACCTACGGCCTGAATGAAAACTTGCCCCGGGTTTCCGAAAAACAAACCTGTTGCCCCGCCCACGCTGGCAAAAAGTCCCGTGGCGACCGCCCCCCACGTTCCTCCGATGCCGTGAATGCCCAGGACGTCGAGGGCATCATCATAGCCGAATTTGGCTTTCCATACCACGGCTAAATAACACACAATTCCGGCGCCGAGACCGATCCAAATCGAGGAAATCGGGCCGACAAAACCCGCGGCTGGCGTAATCGCCACCAAACCGGCAATGGCGCCGCTCGCCCCGCCCAAAGCCGTGGGCTTGCCGGTATACATCCATTCCACCGCGAGCCATCCCAGGACACCGGCAGACGTGGCCACATGGGTGGCGACAAACGCTCCTGCGGCAATCCCATCGGCCGCCAGGGCGCTCCCCGCGTTGAACCCGAACCAGCCGACCCATAATAACGCCGCGCCGACCAAGGTAAAAGGCAGGTTATGGGGAGCCATCTTTTCGGCCCCATAGCCATGCCGTTTCCCCAGAACCAACGCCGCGGCCAAGGCCGCCACACCCGAACTGATGTGGACGACGGTGCCTCCGGCAAAATCCAGGGCTCCCAGTTCGCCCAACCATCCGCCGCCCCAGACCCAATGGGCCAACGGCGCATAAATCAAGGTCACCCACAGGACCGCAAAGAGGACAAACGCAACGAACTTCATGCGTTCCGCAATGGCCCCGCTGATCAACGCGACAGTAATCCCGGCGAACATGAGCTGAAACACCATGAAGGCCAGATGTGGGACAGCCGTGCCCGGAAAGGCTTCCGGCCCAACGCCGTTCGACCCCAGAAACTCGAAACTGCCGACGATGCCGCCCACGTCCGTGCCGAAAGCGATGGTATAGCCCCACAACACCCAAACCACGCTGACCACGCACACCGAGATGAAACTGTACATCATGGTGCTCAACACGTTCTTGTCGCGCACCATCCCTCCGTAAAAAAGGGCCAGGCCCGGAATGGTCATGGCGAGCACCAGCGCTGAAGACGTCAAGAGCCATCCCGTATCTCCCGCACTGATTGCCGCACTTCCTTCGTCCGCCAAGGCCGATCCTGCAAGGGAATATAGTAATAATACTGAAAATAATATACTTATATATTTTAACGAAACTCTCTTGTCTTTCATTTTCTCTCTCCTCCTCGGCGTTTTAGATTTTCTCTAAAAGAGGAAGATCATTTCACCTGCCAAAGTTGATTGGCTATCGCTCACGCCGTCGCCATCGGCAAAAGTATTTCTGTTGGATTTGTCGTAACGGAATTCCGCCCGGGTGATAAGATTGGGGACCGGTTTGTATTGCAAGGTCCACGTGGTTTCCCACAATGTCTGATTGAAAGTTCCATCCCCTTGTGCGTCTGAAACCCAGGCTGGACAAACATGGGCATTGCCTATCGATTCATCACCGAAGCAAGAAAAGTAACCGGCCGCATCCTCAAATACTTCTGCACGGACGTGAAGTCCCCATTGATCGTTGAAGTCATAAATGGCGTATCCTGCCACGCCGTTCCAACGGGCATTGGTCGCTCCAGGGACTTCCTGATTCCCGTAATAACCCTCAAGCACGAGTTCCAGTTGATCGGTGGCCTGCACGTCGATGATGCCTCCGACCTGCATGCGGTCCGCACTTTCCTCTCCAAAAGAGGTATCCTCTGGCCCCCAGAAGCCGAATATGGAAACCCCTAGGTTGTCCGCGGGTGCAAGCGAGAGAAGTGCTTCAATCGATTTACCGTTGTTCTCATCTCTTTGCAGCCCCTTAAAGGAATTGATGGCACTGACGGCCAACGAGGCGGAATCCGAGAAATCAACCGAGGCCCGGAACCCCGTCACCGTGAACGGTTCACCGATACCAAACAGGAACGAACGAGAGAAATTGGGGTTGAGCGGGCTTTCGATCACTTCATACCCGATCAGCGTGTTCATACGTCCGGCTTGCAACGTGACATTATCCGCCGGCATGTATTGGACGTACGCTTCCTGAAAGTCAAAATCGTCGTTACCGGTCCCACCGGTAAATTTGGCGTCTTCCCCGAAGTTCAGCTTCAGACGGAACCCTGCCCGGTCGCTTAGAGCCCCTCCGGGACTCGCGGCCTTTTCCAGGACGAGTTGCGCCATGTTGGGCCTAAAAGAATTCGCGTCACCGTCAAAACTCCGGTTGTTGTTCACGCCGGTGGAAGGATTGTTGAAATTCTGCGTATACGACGTTTCCACGTAGCCGTACAGCGAAAGGTTGAGTTTATTCGACAAGGAATCATCGTCGGCCAGCGCGACGGAACTCAATAGTGGCAAAGGTAGCCACCCAACGACCGCCATACTAAAAACAAACAAAACCATCCGTGTTATCATGGGTTTGGTCATTGTCGGTTCTCCTTTTGAAAATTCGTTATTGGTAACTGAAAAATGCGGTTCATGCCCCGTCCCCCCTTTTCCTGAATGAAAAAGGCTCGGTTTCTGCTTCTCTGGAACCAAAAAAAAGCCCCCAACCCCTTTTTACGTGGTTGAGGACTTCATCGTCCTTTGAATACAAATAATAAAAGCCGAGACACTCGACAATGAGGCTTTTTTACATCAGTTTCAGCTAACAGTCAAGACAAAATTGTTGAGAATTACATACGGAACCCAACCTGTGTTATAGAGATACCCGTTATGTCTGAAAACTCCCCCTCACGTTCGGATTCGTCGGGAAATTTTCCCGTACTCAACGAACCGCCTCCAAATCCCGGGGGCGGCAACACCCTTATTGTGGATCACACGGATTCTACTTGCTACTCCCGACCGAGTGCGGCTCTTAAGGACGCCGGACCTGAGGATCAGATATTTGTTCGTCCGGGGATCTATGAAGATCGTTTATTCGGCACACAGCAACCGATTCACTTGATTGGAGCCGGACGGGACCACGTCCAAATTTTCAGCCGCCGAAGCGGCCCCTTGTATTTGCAACAAGTTCCCAGCGGCCGTATTTCCGGCATAACGTTCCGGTACGTCGGCAGCGACCAGCATTCCGCGATCAACATCTTTGATTCCACCTGCACGATTACGCAATGCCGGGCCACGGAAGGCCTCCTGTCCGGAATCGTGATTTATGGTCCGAATTGCCGGCCGTCTCTTATCGACAACGAGGTATGCCAAAATCGCGAATCGGGCATTTTCTGTTTTGCCGGGGCACAGCCCTATCTGGCCAAAAACGTCTGTTTTGCCAATCACCATTTTGGCTTGGCGGTCAGAGACGATGGAACTCGACCGGATTTTCTCAAGAACGTCTGCCATCATAATATGCTCAGCGGCATGCTCCTGTTTCATGGAGCGCAGGCCATGATCCTGGAAAATGAATGTTACGACAACTGTCATTGGGGACTCGTCATGACGCCGGACTCCAAATCGACGCCGGAGCTGGACCAACTCCTATCCTGTAACACCCTTGCTCAAAACCCGCGAGGAGCCTGTATCGTCACGGAACAGCCTCTCGGAGAGATTGGGCGTTAGCGCAAGACAAAATCTTCCGAAAGAACGGTCCCGTACCAGAAACGGTTGAGGCAGGGAATGAAAAATTCACAAGGCAGGAGGGACTTGGGGCACTAGAAGAAAAAATCCGGTCAGGTGCGTTCAACCCGTGACGTATCCGGCTGGCTTTTCTTAGGGCGAGAAGACCGTGGGCATGATCCGGCCCCACGTGATGCGTTGCCAGATTCGTTCGTGCCCCCAATACAGCAAGACTTTCGCCAACGCATCGAAACTGCCGACAATCGCCGCCGCCGCGAGTTCACCCGAATACAGATAAACGACGAATGTGGTCACCATCGTGGCCAAGACCCTCCAACTGATACCTTTCACCACGCTTCGAAGATGTGTTTCCATACCCCACTCCTTATTGAGTCCTGCTGCTCAGGGCGTTATGTCCTCGACGACTGGGAGATTTCCGGACTCGACGCTTTCGACCTTGATCATAAAATGCTTTCAACGTATATCCATCCAAGACGCCGGTGATGGCGTTTCTCACGTCAAACATGACGCTTTGTATCGGACAATCACGGGCCTCCGAATACGGACAGTCCTGACACGTCTGATAAGCCGTCTGGCTCACGCAGGGGATGGGAGCCAAGGGACCGTCTAAAATACGAATCACCTGCCCGACCGATACCTCTTCCGGGGGTTTAATCAACCGGTAGCCACCCTGCACACCGGGACGACTCCCCAGTATTCCTGCCCGCTTCAATTCCAATAGAATGGTTTCCAGGAACCCCACGGGAATGTGTTGGACCTCGGCAATGTCGGATCGTCGCACGGCAGCCTGATCATACGCCTTTGTCAATTCAAGCAAGGCCCGCAATCCGTATTCGCTTTTCTTTGAAAGTTTCATATTCTTAATAATGTTGAGCAAAGTTATTAAGAATTATCGGAAAAAATTTTCCTTTCTTCAACCTCATCCGCCGCAGGGCCGGCGACACGACAGATTCCGCAAAACAAGATTGGTGGAGGGCAGGGGACTTGAACCCCCGACCCCAACGTTGCGAACGTTGTGCTCTCCCAACTGAGCTAGCCCCCCACGTCTCGCACTCTACCAAAAGGGCCGGCGCCCTGCAATCTAATCAGGACATATATGGACGGTCCGGCCCGTCACGCTCAATCGTCCCTCCGCAAACAACCGAATGGCCCTGGGTAACAGGCCGTGCTCGACCTTCAGAATTCGTTCCGACAAAGCATCTTCGGTATCGCCTTCTTCCACGGGCACGGCTTGTTGCAGAATGATAGGCCCCGTATCCATGCCTTCAGTCACGAAATGAACCGTGCAGCCGGCGACTTTCACCCCATGGTCCAGTGCCTGTCGTTGAGCGTGCAAGCCGGGGAAACTCGGCAGCAGTGCAGGATGAATGTTCATGATGCGCGATTCATACGGATCAATGAGCACCGATGTGACAATTTTCATGTATCCCGCCAAGATGACCAATTGGACCTGGTGATACTGCAACGTCTCCAGCAATTTTTGGTCATACGCTTGCCGGGGGTCCGACGCGCCCGCGACCGACTTCGGGTCAAGGAACACGGTTGTCAGCCCATGCCGTTCCGCACGTTCCAGTGCCGGAACTCCCCGCTTGTTGCTGATCACGACCGCAATCTCAGCCTTGAGAGTTCCTGCCTCAATCTCGTTAATGATAGCTTGAAGATTGGATCCCCTGCCTGAAACAAGCACGCCAAGCCGGAGAACACTCATGGCAGCATCTCCATACATCTCGACTCACCGATTCGAACATCTGCCTTACGCACGAACGAGTTCCACCAGGGTTTCGACCTGCGCGGTCTGCGGGAACATGTCAAACGCCTGCACTCGCCGGACGCGATAGTGAGTCGCACACAGCCGGTTGAGATCTCGAGCCAAAGAGGACGCGTCACAGGAAAGATACAGCACGCGGGGCACCCGGATACGCTCCAGGGATTCGGTGCATAGTCGGCTCAACCCCGCACGCGGCGGATCCATCACGATCACGTCGTAGTCATCGGCGGTCACGGTCTCCAAAAAGTCCTCGACTTTGGCCGCACGGACACGATAACGACCGACGTGGTTCTGAGAGGCCGATCGTTTCGCATCAGCCACGGCATAAGGATTTTCCTCGATTTCCGTGACCAATGCTCCGTTCTTTGCCAAACCCAGACCCAGGCATCCGACCCCGGCATAGAGCTCAAGCACGCGCAATTGTCGACCCTCGCCGTTCACCCAATCGGCCACGGTTTTGAAAATCAACGAATAGACCGACCAATTCGCCTGCATGAACGACCGGTCGCTGATCCGAATGACCATATCCTGAAATCGGTCAAACAGATGCGCTTCTCCCCTGACGACCCGCCGCACGTACTTTCTTTGAGACGCGGTCACGGAGGAGGAGGTCAGGACGCACCCAACCACGGTAGGAATATCCTCGAACAATGCCAGAAGGCCGTTTGCCTGATGTGATGACGCACGAGGCACCGTGCAGAGGATCAGGTGTGTCCCGAACGCGCCCGAAGAACGAATTTCCACGTGTGAGAGAAACGCGGGTAGCTTACGCAGACCAGCCAACCGTCCTTCGACGTGCGCAATCACCTGTTCCATGGGTTTTGAAACCAACAGGCAACTCGCTCCTTTGACCGGGCTGTGCGACCGTTCCCTGACGAATCCGAGATGAAACGTCCCGTGGTGCTGAAAGACCCTGAAGCGGACTCTTTGCCGGTATTCGTAGGGCAAGGGAGAAGGGACGGGATTCTTGAAGTCCACCTGCTGGATCCGGCCGATACGCGAAAAGGCTTCTTCCAACATGTCCTGTTTATATTGCAATTGTGCTTCATAGCGAACATGCTGAAATTGGCAGCCTCCACAGGCGTCGTAGACGGCACATGGAGCTTGAACGCGATGGGGCGATGCTTCATGAACTTCGTGAAGAGTCGCAAACTGGTAATCGGAATGCCGGTCGCCGGGGATAGCCGTGACCACTTCGCCGGGTAATCCGCCACGGACGAACGTCACCATGGAATCTGACCGGGAGAGACCCCATCCGCCGGCAACCACCCGTTCAATGGTGAAAGGCTGAGGCATCAGTGTTCCGAACGAAAATCCACGCTCAACATTTTAATCTTTCGATGAAGGTGACTTCGTTCGATCTTCAGATCGTCTGCGGTCTTCGAGACGTTCCAATTGTTTTCCCGTAAACGAAGGGTAATGTACTCGCGTTCAAACGCGTTCCGGGCCTCACGCAGGGAATCATAAGCATCCAGGGGATTGACCCGATTGAATCCTCGCGGCATAAACGGCAAGACGTCGTCGACCTCAATATTGTTTTTCGGGACCATAATCATCAGACGCTCGACTTGATTGCGAAGTTCCCGGATGTTGCCCGGCCAATCATGACGCGCCAGCACATCCAATGCCGCTGAAGTGATGTCTTTCAATTTCACTCCCTGCTCTTCTGCGTGAATCTTCAAAAAATGGTGAGTGAGAGCCGGAATATCCTCACGCCGTGCACGAAGCGGCGGGATTTCTATCGGCAACACGTTCAACCGGTAAAACAGGTCTTCGCGAAAGTTCCCTTTTTCGATTTCGTGCTGAAAGTCCTTATTGGAAGCCGCGAGGACGCGAACATTGACCTTAATCAATTTTCCGCCTCCGACCCGGGTAAAATGCTGCTCCTCCAGGACGCGAAGCACTTTGGCTTGAGTCGCCAAGCTCATATCGCCGATTTCGTCGAGGAACAGGGTGCCGCCGTCGGCAAAGTCAAATTTCCCGCGTTTTTGGCCGACGGCTCCCGTAAATGCGCCGCGTTCATGTCCGAACAATTCCGTCTCAATCAACGTCTCGGGAATGGCCGCACAATTGACTTCAACAAACGGACGATTATGGCGGGGGCTTTGCAGGTGGATGGCCCTGGCCACCAATTCCTTCCCTGTCCCGTTTTCCCCGGAAATCAGCACACGACTGTGAGTCGGCGCCGCAGCCGCGATTTGCTGTCGCAACTTCTCCATCACGGCCGAAGCCCCAACGAGTTTTGATTGACGCTCAACCTTGACACGAAGGTTGATATTTTCTTCTTCCAGCTTGTGTTGATTTAAGGCATTCCGGACCAGAATCGTGACCTTTTCAAGGTCCAACGGCTTTTCCAGGTAGTCATAGGCCCCCAACTTCGTGGCTTTCACTGCGGTTTCGACGGAGCCGTGACCGGACATCATGATGACCATCATGCTGGGAAAGAGCTTGCGTACGCGCGTCAAGACTTCCAACCCGTCCAGTTCCGGCATCCAAATATCCAGAATCACGACGTCCGGCGGCTCCATTTGAATGACTTTCAGAGCCTCTTCACCGTTTTTTGCGAGCGTAATCTGATACCCCTCGTCTTCCAAAATACTGCTCAGGGTATTCAAGATGGACGGCTCATCATCAACGACGCAGATGGTACCGGACATGCTCATTCCTCCAAGTCATGCGAACTCACCAACTGAAACAACATCAATATGATGCGCGAATATACCGACTGTGGTCTTGTGTTGTCATGCATCATTTCCAACCGTCAGGCGACGGGGAGTTCGATCATAAACGAAGCCCCTTGAGGAAAACGATTGGAAGCTTGAATTATTCCGTTGTGATCCGTGACGATTCGATGCACAATCGCCAGACCGAGTCCGGTTCCCGTTCGTTTTCGCGAAAAATATGGGACAAACAATTTCCCCTGATCTTCCTGGGGAATGCCGGGACCTTCGTCGGCCACCGTAATCCGGACCCGATGGCGCTTCCAATCCATTTTCGTGGCAACCCAAATCCGCCCTTTATGCTTCATGGCCTGGATGGCATTGTCAAACAAATTCACAAAGACGCGGCGCACCTGTTCCCGGTCGACGTTGATATCCGGAACCGAAAAGTCGAAGTCCTGAATAAATTCGACGTCATAATGGCCTCCACGATACAATGCAATGACTTTTTCGATGATGTCATGCAACGATTCTTTGGCCATCTGCGGAGCCGGCAACCTGGCAAATTTGGAAAATTCATCCACCATGCGTTTCAAACTGCCGACTTCGTTCACAATCACGTTCGTTGATTCATCGAAGATCGCTTTGAAATCGGCCGACCGTTCAAAATACTTTTTTCGCAACCGCTGCGCCGCCAATTGAATGGGCGTCAGGGGATTTTTGATCTCGTGCGCAACCCGTTGAGCCACTTCCTGCCACGCTGCGGTTTTTTGTGCTTTAATCAATTCGGTCCGATCTTCGAAGACGAACACAAACCCCAAATCCTGGCCCGCCTCATTCTTTGTGCGGGAAAGATTCAATCCCATGGTGAGGAGTTTGCCTTCCACGTCCATTTGCCCTTCGAGCGTGAGAGTATCCCGCGCATCGAGCAAGATTCTGTCATAGGCTTCCTGAAACAGCGTGAATTGATGGGATTTAAACACGTCGTAGACCGAGTGCCCGCGGACCGCGTCACCATCCACCCCCAGAATCCGTTCAGCGGAATGGTTGAACGTGGTAATCATCTCGCGGGTATCAATGGACATCACGCCTGACGCAATCGTATCCACCACGGCTTCCGTATAAGCCCGCCGTCGATCGACTTCGACGTTTGATTCCATGAGAGACTGATTCGCTTCTTCCAGCTTGACTTTGCTGGTCGATAAATCTTCGGTCATCCGATTGAACGAATCGATCAACGTCCCGATTTCATCGGTGGCATTGACCTTAATTCGCACGTTGAGATCGCCACGGGCGACGGCCTCGGTCCCTTCGGCCAATTTTTGAATCGGCACGGTGATGCTTCGCGCCACGTAAAACCCAAACCATGTGGCGCTGAACAACAACAAGACCGTGACGACGGCGACGAACAGATAGGCCCCGGCCTTAATGGGATTTTCCAACGCCTTCATCTGCCGATAGTCCGTGTATTGTTTGGCAATCCCCTGCATCTTCGCCAGGATCGATTCCGAGACGTAGGTATTGACCACCACCACCCCATCAATTCCTCCCGGTTGGATATTGGAGGCAATAGGCACCGCCGCACGAATCAGTCGCCCGGCTTGAGCGACTTGCACCGACGTGACCTCGTCCTGGGAATCCAAGGCTCGACGAACAAGTTGCCCTACCGGCAACTGAAACGTCCTGTCGGTGGCTTCCGGGGCAGTCATGCGAACGAGCATTTCCAGTTTCGACGAAAAGACTTCCACGCCCGTGACGTTGAATTCCTCACGCTTCCGAGCCACGGCCGCAGTCAATAATTCGCGATAATCGGGACGCAGAAAGTCCTCCCTGTAGATTTCCCTGCTGATGGCCCTGGCGCTCTGCACGGCCAACGCCATGTGTCCCTCATGGTACATCCTGGATAATTCTTCGGAATCCTTCAGGACGACTTCAATCTGGTTATTGAACCAGACTTTCATCACTTCATTGATCACCTCACTGGCCACCACCGCCAACAACAGGGTGGGGATCAAGGAAAATCCAATGAAGGCGGCAATCAATTTCGTACGAAACCCCGACCCCCACAGACGGTGCCGGCGCTCGAAATAGGCTTTGATCAAATTGCGGGACAAGAGAAGGGTCAGGACGACCAATCCGACGACGTCCAGGTAGATGAGGAACATCACCAAGGCGTAACTGGGGCTGGGCAGAAGCGAATCGGCCGACCTTCCTCCGAATCCGCCGTACTGCGCGTAATACATCGTCAGGAGCAAACACGGAACGAGGAGAAACAGGACGATCCAGACCGGTTTCAAATGAAGCCGGCGGGCTTGGGGGGTCGGCTCATCAGCGAGGATCAGCCGTTTCTTCAATTTCGAGGAAGGGAGTAAACGTGGTGGCAATTTAGATGTCGCCATAACGTGACCGAAACGTTACCGTCCAACAATGAAGGCACGGGTTGTGCATTCACGAAGGGAAGGAAACGGGGCCCTGGGTCTCATTGCCGGCAGAAATCCCACGGCTAATATGGGCACGCACAGCAATGCCCAAGTGTACGGAAAAGGGAAGGCAGGAACAACGAAATTTCGATCAAGAGGAGCCTGAAGCCAACTCAACGTACTTCATCTGTAACGTGTACAACATGTCGTGAAGCACGCTCGTCTCTTCTTCAGTGAGATTACTTTTGGTTTTTTCTTCCAGTATGCGAAGAATATCGATGATTTCTTTGGCTTGCGGCAGGTTGACCGGAAGGGCGGGGTTCTCGGGCGACAACTGCTCCCCCATCAACATCAGCGCTGACGTACCCAACGAAAGAATAAACGTCGAAAAGGAGAGCGAGGGGGCTTCGTGGGAAGAGTGTGATGCGGGGGGCGCCGCGGTTGCGGAAGAAACCGGTTCTTTAAGGGGCTCCGGCTCTTCTTTCGATTGACCGCGTTTATCGCGGATCACGAACCCTGATTCTTGATTGTCAGCCATGCCCCTCACTCATCAGTGTGCCGAAAGAAAATTAGCACAATCCAAACAGCCTCGCAAGGAAAGAAGCCGATTGAAGCCGTCGAGAAAACCGGTTATCTTATCCACTCCACGCACGCGAGGCGAACCGAATGACTCAACCCTTTCACGAACTTGTCGAAGTGGTAGCCCGGCTTCGTTCTCCCGAGGGATGTCCTTGGGATATCAAGCAGACCCACGAATCCCTCAAGCCGTTTCTCCTGGAGGAAGCTTATGAAGTGCTTGAGGCTCTTGACACGCAAGACCCCCGGCACCTGCGCGAAGAACTTGGGGACCTTCTTCTTCAGACCTTGCTGCATGCCCAAATCGAGTCCGAAAAGCAGGCATTCAACATTGATGACGTCATCACGGGTTTGACGGACAAACTCATCCGCAGGCATCCCCACGTCTTTACGGCCAAATCCGACGGGACGCAGGCACTCGATGCCGAACAGGTCGTCACTCAATGGGAGGCGATCAAACGAGCCGAACGTACGACAGCGACCGACTCGATTTTGGCGGGGATTCCCGTTTCGCTTCCCTCCCTGTTGCGGGCCCATCAAATTCAAAAACGAGCGGCGCGCGTAGGCTTTGATTGGGAGACACCCGAACAGGTGCTCGAAAAGCTGGACGAAGAACTGGAGGAACTGCAAACGGCAGCCTCCGGCCTCCCCGGCTCCGACCCCGGCGACCGGGACACGGAAACGAACGCGGCCGTTGAACACGAATTGGGGGACGTGTTATTCACCATCGTCAACGTGGCGCGTTTCTTACAAATCAATCCTGAGGAAGCCCTGCGCAAGGCTAACAACCGTTTTGCCGCGCGTTTCCGGCACATGGAACGTCAAGCGGCTCAGGAAAACAAAGACCTCGGAGAAATGACGGCTTTGGAATGGGAGACGTTATGGGAAGCCGCCAAACATGCAACCGAAGCGGCCCAAACTGCCGTGACGCCCGAAAGCCCGGAGCAGGCCCATGAATGACCCGGAGCCCCAGAAAGAAGGCAAACGTGTCGGCCTGCATCCGGCGATCGTCCTGTTTGGGGTGATTATCGGGCTGTGGCTGTTTATCCAGGCGATTATCCCGAAATCCAAGAATATTCAGCCCCCTCAGGGAAATGAAGTGCGATCTGAACAACTGGCCCTATTGTTGAAGGAAGCCGAATCGGCGCCGGTGCCTCCGATTAAAGTCACGGCTCACGTGGAGGGGATGAATGCCCTGAGCCTGCTGGTTCCGCAACAGACAACCGACAGTCAGGTCGTGGCGTTACTCAATCACCTGAGACGGTCACGCATGGACGGCTCCCTGGCTTCGCAAATTCCTGCAACCACACCGGGAAACGACCTGGGGAAATTTGCCATCGCCGACGTATATATTTTTTCCGATCCGAAATACGCCGTGCCCGAGGCCGTTGAAATTTTATCGGTGGGCGCCCACGCGCCGGGTGATTTTTACCAGAGTTCCATTCCATTCGAAATAGCCATGGAACAAGTGCGGGGGCATTACGCCGTGAATCTCAATCAGAAAAACCAGCCCGAACACGCGTCCCTCGGATTCGGCGAAAAAGCCACGGGCCTGTACTCGCGACGGTATCAACCTTTGTTTTGATTATGCGGCCCGGAGAGGCCGTCCATAGAAGAAACGCCCATATTCTCTTTCTGTCATTCCTGCGAAAGCGGGAATCCAGTGGCTTTTATCTTCAAGGACGAACAGAAAGAAAAGACACTGGATTCCCGATTAAAGATGTCGGGAATGACAGAAAGAAAAGATGACAAGAGAGGTTACAGGCCGACTTTTTCCTGTATGTCCTGTCGGAGGCTGTCGCGTTTCTGGTGCATCCAGGCTTCGAGGCGGGGAAAGAGATGGGACCATGAGCCCGTAAAGGGTTCGAGCATGACGTCCCGGCGGTCGTTGAACAGCATTTCCTCATTGGCGATTTCAAGCTTACAATCCGCAATGGCGCGTCCCAGCAATTGATTGATGCGAAGCTGCTGACCCAACGTTCCTCCTGAAATCTGCAAGATCTTTGTCTTGAGCAAGTCCAATTCCTCTTCGAGAGCGATTTTGACCCGAACGCCCTGCGGGGTCGCCCAATTCGGGCGTTGAACGGAATAATCGAAGGACAAAGCGGATTCTCTGGGCTCACGATACGGCCCCATTACCTTCAGAATTGTATACGGTTCAGCCATTACAACTGTGCCCTTTCCCGAACGCCGTCATTGTCCGAAGCCCT
Organism: Nitrospirales bacterium; assembly: GCA_022828225.1. Lineage (GTDB taxonomy): Bacteria > Nitrospirota > Nitrospiria > Nitrospirales > UBA8639 > Bin75. The sequence goes on from JAJEJG010000006.1 coordinate 83,000, forward strand.
GCTGGGTTGGATTTGCACCAGATCCGGACTGCCCGTGCCGAGAACCGGGCCCGTCCATTTTTGAAACCCACCCTGCATATTGACGAGGGTCGTGTATCCATCCCGGCTCAGAAAGTCGCACGCGAGTCGACTTCGTTCGCCTTGAGAACAGTACACTAAGATGTTCTTCGTCTCCTTGGGGACTTCGGTCCGAAAACGTGTTTCGAGGTATTCAAACGGAATATGTTTGGCCCCAGGGACGTGACTTTCAAGAAATTCCTTCTGACTCCGAACGTCCACGACAATCAGGTCCGAATCGGAGCCTGCGTCATGATGCTCCACCAATCGCCGAGCCGTATCGGCATCCGCCTGGCGATACAGGGTCCCCGTCCGGACCAAGGTGCCGTCGAGTTTCCGGCCCGATGCCAACTGGGCAAGTTGCACCCGCAGGACGGCCAACGCCTCCGACTGTTGCCGGGCTGTCTCTCTGGACTCGCTCCGGCCGTCATACTGTTGCCGCGTGAGGTCTTTAACGGTTGCCGTCAAAGACCTGAGACGCCACCACATGAAGACGATCCCTCCGGCCAGGATTCCGAGCCCGATGATAATCAGGAAAGTCATTGGATCAGGTTTTCGATACCGTGATTGAGTTTGAAGCGAGTTGGCCTCTTTATTCCCCTCCTTTGTAAGGAGGGGTAAGGGGAGGTAGAATCTGTGCCCCGGACGGCAAAACCTTGTGGGTGAAGACGGGAAACTATGGCTGGTCGGGGCGAGAGGATTTGAACCTCCGACCCCCGCGTCCCGAACGCGGTGCGCTACCGAACTGCGCTACGCCCCGACAACCTTGCTTTCGTTTAGGACTAACGGCTCACAGGACAACCCATGCGCCTCGGCGACCGCCGAATACGTGACCTTTCCGTGATGAACGTTCACGCCGCGGGCCATACCCGGATCACGCAGGGCCGCCTCGACTCCCCCGTTGGCCAACCGGACTATAAAAGGTAGCGTCGCCTGGGTCAAGGCACGGGTGGAGGTTTGTGGCACGATTCCGGGAATATTCGTCACGCCGTAATGCCGGACCCCGTCCACCTCGAAAACCGGGTCGGCGTGCGTGGTCGGCCTCGTGGTTTCAACGCACCCTCCCTGGTCAACCGCAACGTCCATGATCAACGCGCCCTTTTTCATCGTCGCGACCATGGACCGGGAGACCAGCACCGGACTCTTCGCCCCCCTGACCATGACGGCCCCGATCAGCAAATCCGCGCATTTCACGGTTTCCGCGATCACGAGTCGCTGCGAGGCCAACGTCGTCAGGTTGTTCCTGAAGCGCTCCTGTACCCGTTGCAGTTGACTCACGTCCTTGTCGATGACGGTGACGCGCGCACCGATCCCGAGCGCCACGTCCACCGCGGCCGAGCCGACGACGCCGGCACCCAAAACCACCACGTGGCCTCGGGCCACTCCCGGCAGACCCCCCAGGAGAATCCCTCTCCCACCCTGGGGCCGCGTAAGAAAATGGGCGCCGATTTGCACCGCCAGTTTCCCGGCGATCTGACTCATGGGCTGCACCATCGGCAGGCGTCCCTGCTCGTCTTCCATGGTTTCGTACGCAATGGCCGTGCATCCGGATTTCATCAGGGCCTCGGTCAGGGACTTCGAGGACGCCAGGTGGAGAAACGTGAACAGGGTATGGCGGGGCTGCACGTGCGTCATCTCAGACGCGAGCGGCTCCTTGACCTTCAGGATCAATTCGGCCCGGTCGAAGAGTTCTCCCGCGGACGACGCGACACGCGCGCCCACCGCGCGATACGACTCATCGGGAAAATCCGCGCCCTGGCCGGCAGTGGTTTCGACCCAAACCTCATGGCCGTTCCGAACGAGTTCGTCCACCCCTTCCGGCGTCAAGGCTACCCGGAATTCATGATCCTTGATCTCTTTGGCGATGCCGATCTTCATCATGCTCCATTATCGCATATGACTGGACACCGGAAAGAGTGCTCCTGTACTATTTTGTGCTTCGCGGCAAAATCTGTTAAGAGAGGCAAGCATGGGTGGATTCAAGCATCATATCTTCATTTGCATTAATCAACGGCCCAAAGGCGACCCGAGAGGGTGCTGTGCCGATAACCGGTCCGCGGAACTGCACGCGTTCTTCAAACAGGAAGTCGACCGGCTCGGGCTCAAGGGCATCGTCCGAGCCAACAAGGCCGGGTGTCTGGACCATTGCGAATATGGTCCCAGCATCGTCATTTATCCCGAAGGCGTCTGGTATTGGGTCGGGAGCGAAGCCGACGTCACGGAAATCATGGAACGACACGTGATCAAGGGTGAACTGGTCGAACGCCTGCTCATGCCCGGGCACGACGTTCCACCGCTCCAACTGGAATCCCGCGCCACTTCCATTGCCTCCTAAACGTTCAGTCCCATGGCGCAACACAAGTCGTCTCAACCATAACGATCAACATACATGAGCGCGAACGAAGCCAAATGGAAAGCGAACCAGGAAAAAGTCGCGTTCCTCAAACAGTTTCCCGGACTGCTCCTCTCCTGGGATGAGGTAACCGGCCGCACCATCACGTCCGTGACCGCCATTGACCAAAGCGACGGCAAGGTACTCATGCTCGATAACGGGACGTTTGCCATTGTATCACCCTTGAAGCCGGAACCGAAGGAACTCCGGGACGGGATTACGGCCGTGGCAACCCGTCTCCGCGACCTCTATCCCGAGGCCTATCGCGAATACGAAGCCCTCGCCCAACGGGACCGGGAAGCGACCCGCACGGCACGCCTGGAAAATATCCTGGGCGCCATTCACAACAACCTGGACGACATCCCCGAGCTGAAGGACCGGATTCGGTCGCTCGTCAAGCAATGGAATTCATAATATGCGACGTCCCGAAAACATGCTGGATATGTTCTCCGGGGGTCTGTTCGAAGGAGTGAAACCCATGATGGTATCTCGAGATCATTTGGTTCGGCATCCAGACCGCTGCAATCATAAGGCCGTCTGCATTCCCGTCTGCCCCACCGGGGCCTGGTTATCCACCCCCCCGTATAAATTCGACGAATCACGGTGCATGGAATCATGCCGGATGTGCCTCGATGCCTGCCCCTCACAAGCGATTTACGGGGTATTTCGCAAAGGCGAGAAATTGCTCGTCCCGCAGGCCGAGTAAACGCTTTTACCCGACGGCCTTGCGCAAGTGACCCCAATACGCGGTACCCGCGGACGTCGTTCCGGTCAATGTGGAAGTCGCAATGATCCGGTAAACCTCGTACCGTGAAATCTTCAATTTCCGTGCCGGGTCCAGAAGATTATCACACGTCGTCAGCAGATGCAGCGTTTTCAGGGCGATGAGGATCGGCCACATACACGCCAGGCGCAGACGAAGATCGCGTCGCGGAATCGACGTGGCGTACAGCCATCCCTGATCCAAATGGGCCAACGCCGTCTGCACCAACGAATGCAGGATCGGGCTGAAGCCGGCCATGGTACGCGTCTCCAATAAATCACGCGGCTCCAGACCCGCCGGGGTCAACAACTCCAGAGGGATGTAACACCGCCCGCGGCGCAAGTCCGTGGACAGATCCTTCAAAATATTCGTCAATTGCAGGCCTTTCCCGAACCGGATACCCGTGCGGATTTTGGCTTCCCTGTCCCAGATGCGGCGGATGCGTGGCAAATGGGCATACATGATATTGGTCCAAAACTCCCCGACGCAGCCCGCAATGCGATACGTGTATTCGTCGAGATCCTCCAGCGAAGAAAGCGCGGCGAGATCGGCTTCGGATTCACCGGGAAACCGCTCAAGGTCCATTTCCATGCCGCTGATGAGAATCGGCAACACGTGACGGATCTCCGCACGGTCGCCGGGAGCCAGGTTCTCGTACACGAGGAAACAGCGGTCGAGGTGTTCGAGTAAGGTCCGTTCGCCGGGATGCTCTTGTTGTGAAGCCGTCATGGCTTGAATGGCTTTGATATCGTCGTGATTGCAGGCCTCCTGCACGAATTGGAGCTTGAGTTGCCTCAACAACTCGGCCCTGGCGCTCCGGCCCACCCGGCCGGCATCCGCAATGGTATCGGCCGCACGCGCGAACAGATAGGCCAGACCGACCTGTTTGGCCACACACCCCGGCAGCACGGCCAGGGTCAGGTAGAACGAACGCGACACCTGTTTCAAGACGTCATGCAGCAAATATCGCTCGACGGAATGCGCACCCATCATCGACTTCACGGCCGGACTTCGAGGCGGCCTTCCATGCCTTCTTCACGGTGGCTGGGAAAAAACAGCAACTGTTTGTCACAATAAAAGGTATAGGTTCCCGGCACCTGCGCCACGAACCGAATCGTGACATCGTCGCCGGCATCCACGTTGACGTCTTGCTGAAGACCCGCGTCCGGATGATCCATGATAAAATTATGAGGGGTCAGGAAATTCTCGTTTTTCAGGTGAAATTCGACAGGCACGCCAGCCTGAACACTGATATGAGCGGGGGCATACGCATAACTTTCCAGCACGATGGAAGCCCGCTGGATCCCCTCGGCATCCGGTTCGAGAACCAGCACCTCTTCGTTGTCGTCCGCAAAAGACACTCCGGAAGAAGTGAGCAGCACAACCCAACAAAGCACCACGACCAGCCAGGATTTATTTGTCATCCGTCAATCCTTGTATGTGTTTACCAGGTTGTTCTCTTTCCTTTTGTCATTCCCGACGCTTGTCCCTGACTTGATCAGGGATCCAGACAATCTATAAGAAATCCAGTGTCTTTTCCCCTCACCCCTACCCTCTCCCACGTCGGGGAGAGGGAGTAAGAGCATCCTACCTTGACTCGCAAAAATATGGTATTACTATATCATGATAAGCCGACTATAGGCGGGACACTTGAGCGTTTCAAGCAACCCGTCTTGACCGGCGCGTTGACGGCGATTCATCAAACGAAGTTCATCACGGATCACACCGAGGATTGTTTTTCTTGAGGAGGAATGCATGAAAAAGCTGAAAGGCATCGGCCTGCTGCTGTTGTCCAATATTCTGATCTTTGTCACCCTGTCGATCACCTTCACGATTCTCGTGGAAATGGTCCTGCCCGCGTTCGGGATCGACCTCCGCGGTTCGTTCATGCAACAAGACCTCTTGTGGGCCTTTGTTATCGGATTCGGCGGAGCCTTTGCCAGTCTGGCGTTTTCCAAGCAAATGGCGGGCATGATGTTGGATTGCGTACAAATTACCCAGCCCCGGAACGCCGCGGAATTGCTCGTGTATGAAACGGTACAAAAGATCTCCGGCCGGCTGAGCATCAAGATGCCGGAAGTCTGGATTTACGACTCGCCGGACCCCAATGCCTTTGCCACGGGGCCATCAAAGAACAATTCGATGGTGGCCGTGTCGACCGGACTATTGGCCAACCTGAACGAAGGCGAAGTTCGGGCCGTCCTGGCCCATGAAATGGGGCACGTGTATAACGGCGATATGTTCACGACCACGATCCTGGCCGGCCTGATGAATACCTTCGTCTATTTCATCAGCCGGATCGTGTATCGCCAGGTGGCCGAACGCAATCCCATGTTGGGCCTCGGAGTCTATTTCTTTCTCCAGATCGTCCTGTCGATCCTCGCGATGATTCCCATCAGTTGGTGGTCCCGCCGCCGGGAATTTTCCGCGGACAAGTTCGCGGCCAATACCGTCGGCAAGGAGCACATGATTTCGGCGCTGCAAGCGATCGATCGGTGGGTGAATCGGGTCGAATATCAATACCAGACGGAAGACGCCCTGGCGACCATGAAAATCTCGGGGCAGACCCGCAGTTTCATGCAGATCTTCTCAACGCATCCGCCCATCGAAGACCGCGTCGCCGCGTTGCGGAAGCTGTAACGATCACAAGAGTTGAGCCGATTTTGCGGGCCATGACCCTGTAGGGACCAACGATCGTTGGTCCCTACACGTGCCTCTACCTCAGGTCAAGTCCGCGACCAAGGCCGTTGCACAATCAGATACCCGACCGTTGCGCCCAGGAGGCCGCCCAGGCACCAGCCGGCGAGGACGTCGGTGGGGTAATGGGCGCCGAGGTAGACGCGGGAGAGACCGCCAACCACCACAAGAATCGCCATGGGCCAGCGGGTCCCGGGGAACAGCACCCCGAGCAAGGCCGCGGCCGTAGCCGCATTCACCGCGTGATTGGAAGGCAGGCTGAACATTTTTCCGCATCCGGCCAGTTCCTGAACGTTCAGCAAAACGTGGCACGGCCGCGGACGGGCAATCCAGGACTTGATCAGCGTCCCGAGAAAATCACCTGCCCCGATCGATAAACCCAGGGCCGTCGTAACCAGAAGGCCGTGACGCCAATCGAACCACGCCCTCCAGGCCAGAAACGCCACGATGAGCAGGATGAGATTCCCTGCCGATGAGCATTGCAGCATCAACCAATCCAGGGCGGCCGACTGCCCGGCCCACCCGTTGACGGCGTAAAACACTGCCGTATCCCAATCCATTGATTCTCCCGGCTTCTTTGGCGACGAATGATATGCTAGGATGCCCCGCTACGACGAACACGGAGAAAAGTCATGCTGATCGACAGCCACGTGCATTTGGATGATCTGCGATACGATACCGATAGGGACGACGTCCTTCAACGTGCCGAAGCTGCGGGGGTCGAAGCCATGGTCACAATCGGCTGTGATCTGGCGACCAGCCGGGCTGCCGTGGCCCTGGCACAATCCCATCCCCGGATTTTCGCCACCATCGGCGTACACCCGCACGAGGCCAAGGAAATCCGGGAGGGATGGTACGAGGCGTTGCGGTCCCTGGCCCGGCAACCCAAAGTCGTGGCGTACGGCGAAATCGGGTTGGACTACCATTATGATCATTCTCCACGCGAGGTCCAACGCGAACGATTTCGTGAACAGATCCAACTGGCGCGCGAACTGGCCCTTCCCCTGATCATTCACACGCGGGAAGCCCAGGAAGATACCGTCACGATCCTCCGGGAGGAAGGCGCGGCTGACGTGGGCGGCGTCTTCCATTGTTTTTCGGGAGACGCATGGCTCGCCAGGGACGCGCTGGACCTGGGCTTTTATCTTTCCTTTTCCGGCGTGCTGACGTTCAAAAACGCGACCATGCTGCGGGACATCGCCAAGACCGTGCCCATGGACCGTCTCATGGTCGAAACGGATTGTCCCTATCTGACGCCCGTGCCCTATCGCGGGAAACGGAATGAACCCGCCTACGTGCAATACGTGGCGGAAACCTTGACGGAGGTCCGCGGGAACGGGTCCCTTGAATCCATTGCGCGGGCCACCGTGGGCAATACCAAACGGCTCTTCAGAATCCCCTGAGTTGACGATTTCTGTTACGGACGGTTTTGGGCAACTTGCGGGGATTCCCTTTTTTATCGAGGCGCGCCGGCGGGCTCTCTTCTTCGAGCTTGACCCCGGGCGGTGACGTGGCAACGAACTTCCCTGCGTGCTTCTCGGCATTTCCCGGAGATTCAAGTTTTACTTTAAATTCATGAGATTTCATCACAAAGGCCCCATGGGATTTAGCCGTCTGGATAATCTCCAGATCCGACGACACCACGGCGCAGGCGCGACCATATTCCCTGGCCAACCGTTGAATGACCTGGTCAGCCCGTTCTCCCCGTTTGGTAAACACCACCCGCACCCCTGTCCGGTTCTCCTGATGCTCAAGCCCAGTCGGCTCCCGCCAGGCATCGAACACCACGGTCACGGGATGTCCTTTGCGTTGGCTGTACAATGAAAGCCGGGCGATAAGGGCTTCCCGCGCCTCGTCGGCAGCGCTTGCCTGTTCAGATCCTTGCTTCCCGCAAGCCCACAATAAGTTATATCCGTCGATCAGGAGAATGAGTGGCATACGGCGACGCTATCCCAGCGTTTCGATGCTGTCAATGACAGAACGAGAAGAATTTGGTATTCTAGGGTGACGGCAACTTTCTGTCGTCAACTCTCATGAAAAACATCCTTGCTCTTGCCCTGATCCCTTGTGCGGTGATCTGGGGGACTGTAACCGGACCGATCGCAGCGTCCGCAGCGTCCCCCCGCCCTATCCCGTCCGAGACGGCGCGGCCGGCGCAGGTTCTCTTGGCCAAAAAGGGAACCTCATCCGGTCGGACCGCGGCTCCGATGACCGTCACCAAAGTCCGGCATCACCCTCACAGGCAATATACCCGCGTCGTCCTGGACCTGACCGGCCGGGTGACCGTTAAGGAAACCAAGAACCCACGCAAGGCGACGATTTCCCTGACCCACGTCCGCCTGAGCAAACGCGCGCGGCAAAACATCAAGGGAAAACATTTCCCGCGAGCCATCTCCATAACCCCGGGCGCCGCCGGAACCATTCATGTCGTTCTGGATTTGCAAGCCCTTCGGACGTACCGGGTCCTTACCCTCGACAAGCCGGACCGCGTGGTGGTGGATCTCTTCTATACAATAAAGACCCCTCCGGCAAAATCCGCGGCCAGGACGACCAAGCCCGCTGAACCTGAATCCAACGTTCTTAAACCGGGAACGGCTGCACCGAAGAAACCTCGCGTGGCGCAAGCGCCGGCTCCTCCATCAAAGACGCAGGCCGGCGTGCTGGTCGTCATCGACCCCGGTCACGGCGGAAGAGACCCCGGAACCATCGGCGGAAAAGGCACCAAGGAGAAAGCCATTGTCTTGCAGATCTCGAAACATTTGCGCGACCTGATTCACAAACGTCACAAGGCCCAAGTCCTGTTGACCCGAACAAAAGACGTATTTCTCGATCTGGAAAAACGCGTGAAGTTTGCCAATACCAAAAAGCGGGAATGGTGCGGGAAGGATATGGGCTCAAACGTGGATGCCAAGAAAAAGTCGCGGACCTGTTTATTCATCTCCATTCACGTCAACTCTCATCCGCGGAAATCCATCCGGGGGCTTGAGATTTACCATTTCGGAAAGGCGAGTGATCCCCGCGCCCTGGCAGTAGCCGCGCGGGAAAACGGCATGAGGCTGGAAAGCGACACCCCACCATGGCAATTCATCATTACCGATAGCTTGAACGACCATAAGATCCAGGAATCCCAGACCTTTGCCAAGGCCACCAATGACGCGCTTGTCGCGACCTTGCGCAAGCGTTACAAGATCAAGAATCACAGCGTCAAAACCGCGCCGTTTTACGTCCTGCGCTTCACGACCATGCCGAGCATCCTGGCTGAAGTGGCATTTGTCTCGAACCCAACGGAAGAAAAACAGCTAAGGACAAAAACATTTCAGCAAAAATTGGCCGAAGGCATTTATCGGGGCATCCGGGAATATCTGAAGGAACAGTAAATGTTCAGTCATTCCCTTCGACTGCGCTCAGGGCAGGCGTTGACAATTTCTGACGCTTCGTTCCCCTCCTTTGTAAGGAGGGGCGAGGGGAGGTAGAACTTGCAGCCATCATGAGGAACCTTGCGCCATGCACGGGTAACTCTACCCCACCTATCCTCCCCTTACAAAGGGGAGGAACAGGACATTCCTGCTTCACTGCGCGTAGCATGCTGTCAGCGAATGAGTGAACACATACGGGAATGACAAGAGAAGGTTCCATGGACCCACCCAATCCGGCGCCGGGTTATGACCACCTACAAACTGCTGCTTGAATATGACGGGACCACGTATGCCGGATGGCAACGGCAACCCGACCGGCCCACGATCCAAGCCGCGCTGGAAGACGCGTTGCGGCAGATCGCCCGGCAGTCGATCTCGACCATTTCGGCCAGTCGAACGGACGCGGGCGTGCATGCGCTCGGGCAAGTCGTCGGGTTTCAATCGGACCGCCCGTTCCTGCCGCATGAATGGACTCGCGCCTTGAACGGGGTGCTGCCGAAGACCATCAGCGTGCGCAAAACAGAGGTCACGGCCGACGACTTCCATGCCCGCTTCGACGCACACGGCAAAACGTATGAATATCGCATCCTGAACCAGCAGGCGCGGCCGGCGTTGGACCGTCACCGCGTGTGGCAGATTGCGAGACCGCTCGACGTGAACCTCATGCGCGAGGCTTCACAACACGTCTTGGGGCGACACGACTGTACATCGTTCCAGGGCCCGAATGCCGGCACGAAAAATCCCGTCTGCACCATCCGCCAAATTGACTGGTCCCAGGACGGTCCCGTGATCCGGTTCACGATTCGGGCCGACCGGTTCTTGAAACAGATGGTCCGGGCATTGGTGGGAACCCTCGTCGAAATCGGCCATGGAAAGAGAAGCCCGGATGCCCTGCCGGCAATCCTTGAGGCCAGAGACCGTCGTGAAGCAGGGTTCACCGCCCCCCCTCAAGGCCTGTATCTGCTTCACGTCGATTACAAAACGGAAGGCGCGGAAGGCTGACTACAATTCCGTAATACCGGGGAGCGGCACGGTCCGTTTCACCTGAATGCGACCGCGCATGAACGGATGGATCTCGCAATGATAAGAATAGGTTCCCGGAGGCAAGCCCCGCACGCTGAACCGCTCGCCGGGATGAAGATGTTCGGAGGCGAAGGCGCAATTCCCGCCGCGCCCGCATCCGTCGTGCGTCACGGTATGCGGCTGCATCGACCGGTTATCCCATTGAACCGGCTGCCCCGGAAGGATTGTCACGGTCGAAGGCGCATAAAACGGCATCCGATCCAACAGGACGATTTGCGTATTCCCCGCCTGGCTCAAGCCCGCCGGCAGAACAACGGCAAGCAACGTCCAGCCGAGAAAGGGATATAAAAGTTTCAACGCTGGGACTCCTTTTTTCAAGGGACGACACCCCTCGGCTTCGCACCTTCCAACGCCGGCTCTTCCTTTGTCAACGATTGAGCTGCCTCGAGGTTTCCCAAGTGACATTGCCATGCTCAAAGAGTAAGATTTTATCAGGAAGCCCGCGCGCCGACCATCACGGGACACCGAGACCATGATCGCCGAATTCGATCACCCGACTTTTCGTTTAGCCGTTGCTCAATTCGATCAGGTGGCGGAAGCCATGAACCTGGACACGAATTTGCGCGAACGCCTGAAAACGCCGCAGCGATCATTGGTGGTGGCGCTCCCGATCCGCATGGACGACGGCACCGTTCGCGTCTTCCACGGATACCGGGTCCAACATGATTCCGCGCGCGGGCCGTCCAAGGGCGGGCTCCGGTACCACCAGGACGTGACGCTGGGAGAAGTGGCGGCCCTGGCCATGTGGATGACCTGGAAAACCGCCTTGGCGGGGCTGCCGTATGGAGGCGCGAAGGGCGGCATCACCGTGGACCCCCATGCCTTATCGCTCGCCGAACTGGAGCGGCTCACCCGGCGATACGCGGCGGAGGTCTTCCCGCTGATCGGCCCGGACAAGGATATTCCGGCCACGGACATCGGCACGACCCCGCAAGTCATGGCCTGGCTTATGGACACCTACAGCCAGCAGGTGGGATTCTCCGTCCCCGGCGCGGTCACGGGCAAACCGCTTGCAATCGGGGGCAGTCTGGGTCGCGAAGAAGCCACCGGACGCGGCGTCGTCGACTTCACGATCGAAGCTCTCCGCCATAAAGGGATCAGCCTGGAGGACACGAGCGTTGTCATCCAGGGGTTTGGAAACGTCGGGTCCCATACCGCCAGGATTTTCAGCGAAGCCGGGGCTCGCGTGGTCGGCGTGAGCGACGTGGCGGGCGGGCTCTTCAACCCCAAGGGGTTGCCGATCGACGAAATCTTTCAGCAGCACCGGCTCGGCCGGCCCCTGCAGGACATGAAGGCCGGTGATCACGTGACCAATGATGAATTGCTCACCCTGGATTGCACGGTCCTGATTCCCGCGGCGCTCTCGGAACAAATCACCGAAAAGAACGCCGGCCGCCTGCGCTGTCGCATCCTGACGGAAGCGGCCAACGGCCCCACGACGCTGGAGGCGGACGCGATTCTGGACGATCGGGACGTCTTCATTATCCCCGACATCCTGGCCAATTCCGGTGGGGTGATCGTCTCGTATTTCGAATGGGTCCAGGACGTCCAGCGTTTTTTCTGGCAAGAGCGCGACATCCGGCAACGCCTTCAGGAACTCATCACCACGGCGTTTCAGCGAACCCTCTGCTTTGCGGAAGAGAAAAAAACCACGATGCGGATCGCCGCCCTCATGAACGGCATCGACCGGGTGGCCCAAGCCCATACCGCCAGGGGGCTGTACCCTTGATAAAAGCCGTTCGGACTCTACCTCCCCTTGCCCCTCCTTACAAAGGAGGGGAATGAAGAACAAGAGGCGGCATGTTCCTCCCCTTTGTAAGGGGAGGTCAGGTGGGGTAGATCAGGTGTGCATGGAGCAGGGGTTGTCATGATAGCCGCAAGCTCTACCTCTCGACTTTTCCCTCTTCGGAAAAAGTCCTCGTCCTTACAAAGGAGGGGAAAGAAAACCCTACGCATCCTCCCCCGCGTAAATCTTCATGCAGGTGTCCAGGAACGTGACGGCCTCGGGTTTCGGGCGCTGGAACGAATTCCTGCCGATGATCGAACCGAACCCTCCCCCATCGCGGATCGCCCGCACTTCGTCGAAAATGGCCTTGTCCGTACCCTTGGCGCCGCCGGAGAAGATGACGATGCGCCTCCCGTTGAACGCACTTTGCACCACGTGACGAATGCGCTCGACCGGCGTGCCGATAGGAATCTTCTCGGCTTCATAGACTTTTTTGGCTTCCGCCTGTTCGATATGATCGGTCGGCACCTTGACCTTGATAATGTGCGCGCCCAGTTGGGCCGCGATTTGGGCCGCATAGCACACCACGTCGACCGCCGTTTCTCCGGCCTTGGGTAATTTCCCGCCACGGGGATACGACCAGACCACCACGGCGAGTCCGACCGACTTGGCTTCGGCGGCAATCTCCTGCAAATTCTCATACATCTCCTGGCTGTACGACGACCCCGGGTAGATGGTGTACCCGACCGCACAACATCCCAATCGCAGTGCGTCCTGGACGCTGCCGGTGACCGCCTGACTATAATCGTCGCCGCCGAAAAGGGAGTCGCTGTTGTTGAGCTTGAGGATCAAGGGAATATGTCCGGCATATTCCGCGGCGCCGGCTTCCAGGAACCCCAACGGAGCCGCGTAGGCGTTGCAGCCGGCGTCAATCGCCAATTCAAAGTGGTAGAGGGGGTCATACCCGGGAGGGTTCGCGGCAAAGCTGCGGGCCGGACCATGTTCAAAACCCTGATCCACCGGCAGGATCAGAAGTTTGCCTGTTCCCGCCAATCGCCCGCTCATCAACAACCTGGCCAGGTTCGCCCGGATGCTCGGCGCGTCGCTTTGATAATATCCGAGGATTTCTTGTACCCGTTTGGTGATTCTGGGACTTTCACTCACAAGCCATTCCTCCTATGCTGTGCCAGACCTGACTCACTCTTAACTCCTTCTCCCCTGGTGGGAGAGGGCTGGGGTGAGGGGGATCAGTCGTTTTCCAACTTTTTCCGCAGGTCGATCAGTTCCCGCTCCATCAGGTCAAACCGTTCGGCGATCGGGTCGGGAATATTCGCATGGTCCATGGCTTCTTCCGGGACCCGCGCCCCAATCGTCTTGACGATGCGTCCGGGAATGCCCGTGACCGTGGAATTGGAAGGAACGGAGCGCAGGACCACCGAATTGGCTCCGATTTTCACCGAATCCCCGATGCGGATGTTGCCCAACACCTTGGCGCCCGATCCCACCACCACGTGATTGCCCAACGTGGGGTGCCGTTTTCCTTTTTCTTTCCCCGTGCCGCCCAACGTCACCCCCTGAAACAACGTGACGTAATCGCCGATCTCCGTGGTCTCGCCAACCACCACGCCCATGCCGTGATCGATGAAAAACCCGTTTCCGATTGCCGCACCGGGATGGATTTCCACACCCGTCACCCAACGGGCGAATTGCGATACCAGCCGCCCCAAGAGTCGAAGCCGCATCTTCCACAACCGGTGCGCCACGCGATACGCCAGCAGCGCCTGAAATCCGGCATAGGTCAGAAACACTTCCAGCGTGGTCCTGGCCGCGGGGTCACGGTCAAATACAGCCTGAAGATCCTGTCGAATCACACTGAACATGGTTCAACCCATTTTCTCATCGGACGAGGCATCGGCCAGAAGGCAGACGGCCTGGGCGGCGATCCCTTCCTGCCTGCCGAGCGCGCCAAGAGAATCATGACTCTTGACCTTGACGTTGACGAGCGACGGGTCCACCCGCAAAACCCCGGCCAATTGCTTGCCCATCTCAGCCAAATAATTTCCCAACCGTGGAGCCTGGGCCACGATAACCGTATCCAGATTCACGAGATGCAGCCCCCGTTCCTCGAGTTTGGCGCAAACGCCTGCCAGCATTTCCAGACTGTTCATATTCGCCCATTGCGGATCACTGCTGGGATAATACCGGCCCAAATCCCCTTCTCCCATGGCCCCCAACAGCGCGTCACACACGGCATGCGTCAGCGCATCCGCATCGGAATGGCCGTCCAGGCCATGCGTATGCGGAACCTGCACGCCGCCCAAAATAAGCGGCTTGCCTTCCTTCAACTGATGAACGTCGTATCCGATCCCAACCCGCATACGCTGGCCCGTCCTTCTTCATCCGACTCTCAAACTAGTAAGAATACAGGAAAAAAGCAACAGGAGAAAAGGGAGGATTTCCCCGTTGGCTGAAACCTGCAAAGCCGGGTCTACTGCTGTTCCGCCTCGCGTCTGTTTTTAGTTGCAGGATTTGACGGGGATGACTTTGACATGGACCCGAGCCAGTCCCTTTTTGTGAAAGCCCAGTTTTTGGGCTGCTCCATAACTCACGTCGATAATGCGTTTCTTGGAGTTCGGGCTATCGGCACTGGGAAAAGGGCCACGATCATTGACCCGGACGATAATCGATCGACCGTTTTCCAGGTTCGTGACTCGAACGTTGATCGGCAACGGCAGACGTTTGTGAGCAGCCGTCAAGCCCATCGGATTAAACGCTTCGCCGTTCGCGGTCACGCGCCCCCCCCCTTTTTTTCAGGACTTCCTGCCCATACCATGAGGCGATACCTATCTGTTCATAGCGTTGGGCTTGCCGGACACTCAACGGCACGTAACGTTTGCCCCTCACCACGTAGGGAGACGCTTTGACCTGCCCTCGGCACACGGCTTGTTTGACTGGGCGCTTCTCAACCGTTTCAACGGTCGTACAGGCAGTGAGCAAGGCCACGGCCAAGAAAACAGGGAGCAACCATGTTTTGGAAGGAAGCGCCGGTTTCATTTGTGACATAGGTATCGGAGAATCGCCTCTCCCCTTACCAGGTCTTCCGGACGAGTCACCTTGATGTTGTCCGGACTGCCGTTGACGATGGAAACCCGATGCCCGATCCGTTCGACCAGGAACGCGTCGTCAGTCGCCTCCACGCCGGCCTTCTGGCTGGACCGGTGGGCTTCCCGCAGCAGTTCGACGTTGAAGGCTTGAGGGGTTTGGGCGGACCAGAGCCGCTGCCGGTCGAGGGTGGTTTCGATCATCCCGTCCGGAGCCGCCCGCTTGATCGTATCGTGGAGGGGGATCGCCACGATCGCCGCGCCGTGGGTCCTGGCGCCGTCAACCACTTCTTCGATCATCGTACCCGTGACAAATGGCCGCACGGCGTCATGGACGACGACGATCTTCGTCCGCTCATCCGCGGCCTGTACTCCGTTCCAGACCGAATCCTGTCTCCGGGCTCCGCCGGCGGTGACCGTGCTGATTTTGGAAAAGGCGAATTGGGGTAAAAGTTCTTGTTGACAATACGTGACCGCGTCTTCGGGAACGACCACGACGATTTCGGAAATCGTCTTGCTCGACTCGAACACCCGGAGAGCGTGGACAAGAAGCGGCACGCCACCCAACTGAAGAAACTGTTTGGGGACTTCGTTCCCCATTCGCGTACCGGCCCCACCGGCCGGCACCACCGCGGCCACCCACTCATCCACGTGCGAAACTCACCACGTCCCGGTCGGTTTCTTCCCGCAGGCGGGTAAAGATCATCCGGCCCGCGCTCGTTTGCAAAATACTCGTGACGACCACGTCGATGTTTTTGCCGATGCAACGCTTGGCGTTATCGACGACCACCATGGTCCCGTCATCCAGGTACGCCACGCCCTGCCCGGCTTCCTTTCCTTCCTTCAACACGAAGACCCGCATCGTTTCACCGGGGAGCACGACCGGCTTGAGCGCGTTGGACAACTCGTTGATGTTCAGCACCTGCACGCCCTGCAATTCGGCGACCTTGTTCAGGTTCAGGTCATTGGTCAGAATTTTGGCATCCAGCTTCTTGCCCAATTCCACCAACTTGGCGTCAACCTCCTTGATGTTGGGGAAATCGTCCTCGACAATCTCCACCTCAACGTCGTCATTCTTCTGAATATGATTGAGAATATCGAGTCCCCTGCGGCCCCGTGCGCGTTTCAATGAATCCGCCGAATCGGAAATATGCTGGAGTTCCTGCAAAATAAATTGAGGAATGACGAATTCTCCCTCCATGAAACCGGTTTCACACAGGTCGGCGATACGGCCGTCAATGATCACACTGGTATCCAGCAATTTTGGGGTGCGGAATCGTCCCGCAGGCTTCACATCGGCCACGGGCTTGTCGTCGCTATCGTATTCCCTGCCGTAGCGAACGCCCGACGCGAGTCCGAGATACGGAAAGATCAACAACGTCGCAAACGAGATCAACCGGATGAGTGGATGCGGCGCCAGGAACGGAGTCAAGAAAATGCACATCCCCGCCAAGAGCATGCCGATACTGAAGCCGGCTCCGCCATGCACGAGAGTCCGGGCGGAAATCGACTCCATGAAAGCAATCTCGGCGAAGATCAATGCGCCGCTGACCAATGCGCCGAATCCGGCGCCGACTGCCGCATGGAGCATCGTCCCGCCGCCCGCCACGTATCCCGTCGTAAGCCCGAGCAGAATGCTGATGACCAGAAAACCGGCTCGCAGAGCCATACGGTCTCCTCTTGCGCGGTGCATGCCTGGACATCCGTAACAGGTTCATTCCAGACAATGCCTGCCTGTACAATCCAAACCAACCAAACCGTTGCTACTCTCGAATCAAAAGCTGTTCTGCCGCTTCGACGTCTTCACGACTGCCAATGATCAGCGGAACACATTGGTGGGGAGTTTTGGGGTGAATGGTGGAAATGCGCTCCACGCCCGTGCTTCCAATTCCCCCGGCCTGCTCCGCCACGAAACTCAACGGAGCGGCTTCATACATCAAACGCAGTTTTCCCTCAGGTTTCTGCACGTCACCGGGATACAGGTACAGCCCGCCCTTCAGCAAAATCCGATGGACGTCCGCCACCAGACATCCCGTGTACCGTGAAGAATACGGTCGTCCCGTGGCCTCGTCATGAGCCTGAAAATGATCGACTACTTTTACCATATTTTTTGACCACTTATATCTGTTACCTTCATTGACACTATAGATTTTACCACTGGCCGGAATTTGAATATTCGAGGCCGAGAGGAAAAATTCACCGCTCTCCGGCTCGAGCGTAAATTGATGCACGCCTTCTCCGCACGTATACACGAGAATCGTGGCGGTTCCATACAACAGATACCCTGCGGCCACTTGCTCACACCCCGTCTTCAGAAAATTTCCGGCGGGGTCCAACCGATGGATGGAAAATATCGACCCGAGAGATCCGTTGACGTCGATATTCGAGGACCCGTCCAGCGGATCGAAAAATACGGCGAATTTCCCAGATCCTTCGACAGGCTCAGGACAGGCTCCTTCGGCATGAGCGACGACAAACGGTTCGTCCATTTCTTCGGAAACCACGATTTGCACGATCGTGCTATCCTGAAAGGCCTCCACAAACAGCGCGTTGGCCCGTGCATCCATTCGCTGCACCTGCTCGCCATGGACGTTTCGCTCGTCGGTCGTGCCGAGGCGATCCGTGAGACCCGCCGCGCTCAGATCCCGGACAATTTTCTTCCCTGCCGAGACAATACCATTCATGATCGCGGATAAATCCGCCGCGCCATCGGCCTTTAATTGTTGCTGGTCTAAAATATGGCGGGTAAGGGAGATCATAAGCAGTTTCCGGTATGAATCATTATAGGATTTTTGCGCAAAAAGTCGAGGCTCATTTCCGTGACGGACTCCATTTCTCAATCACCGCCGTGGCCGACCCGACAATGACTCGGGCTTCCATCATGACGGGAACCCGCTCCGGCGTATTCGTGAGCCAGATTCTGATGTTGCCCTCATTCAGGAAAATCCCCCGAAACGGCATAACGGCCAGCAGGCGAATCGCTTCGACCTCGCCCCAGGACCCGCTGACGGATTCGATGGCTTCGACCTTGACCTCGACGTTGTAGTTCTTCCGGTCATGGTGAATATCCAGATACACCGAAGAGCCCGGTTCGAGATTCGGCATCGTCCGCAAAAAATACAAACACGATAAGGGACCATGCGAACCGGGCGGAATGTCATGAACCGAGGATTCGCCGTCTTTCACCACCGTGACCCGGTTGATCAGACGATCGAACGTGACGTCAAATTCTTCATGGCGACTGCCCTCTCGACGTTCAAACAACAAACGCCGGGGGAGCAGGGTCTCGGCATCGACAAGTGAATCCACGTGGTTCTTGACTGGAAAAAAGACGGAAATAAAATCATTCGACCGAATCGTGGTCACCAGGCGCCGGGCCGGATTCCCGTCGGCATCCGTCACTTCTTCCGTTTTCATGTACGCGTGCCCGGCCGGAACGCCCCACAAGGAGATGCCATAGCGATAATCTTCTTTTTCCTGAACAGCAAAAGCCGCAGGTAACAGAGCCGCCGCCAGCAATCCCAGCAGCAGGCCGCTCACCCCGATCACGAACAGTCTATGTCGAATCAATCCGGCACGCATAAGTCTCTATCGAGATTGTACACGACTTAAAGAAAGCAGGCACCGGCTCGCCGCCATTCCGAGCAAGTCCCCGACCTGTCATCCTGAGCGAAGCGAAGGATCTCGTAGTTTCTCATGTGCCCTTTTCCGTCATCCCCGACCTGATTGGGGATCCAGTATCGTTGTATTCGTTTCTTCTCTTGTCCTTGTCTGTCATTCCCGACCCCGATCGGGAATCCAGCGTTGTTCAGTTCCCCTCCTCTGTAAGCCTGTCCTGAGCCTGTCGAAGGAGAGGGGCAAGGGGAGGTAGAGCGTCTTTGCCTTTAGTGTTTCACCTTCACCCCCTGTTATCGATCAAAAAGCCCACCATGAATTTCCCATTTGACCGGATAATCCAGCAAGCCTATATTCACGATCTATGAGTAATTCGAAAACGTCCCAAGCGGCCATAAAAAAACCGCGCTCCGCTTCGCAATCCAACGACAAATTCGACCGGCTGAAGGACATTCTGCGCGAGATGTTCCAACTCGACCGGGGCGACCTCGATTTCGGCCTCTACCGGATCATGAACCTGAAGGCGAAGGAAATCGAAGCGTTTCTCGAAAACGACCTGTTGCCGCAAGTACGGACGGCGCTGGTGGGGAACACCTCCGACACGCTGGCGGCACTGGAAGAAAAACTGGCCGAAGTCCGAAGACAGGCCGTGGACCTCGGTGTCGATCCGGAAGCCGCGCCGAAAGTCGAAGAGTTGAAGCAACAGCTTGCCGAAGCCAAGGCGGACGTTGTAGCGGAAACCGACGTTTACAACCATCTCGCCAACTTCTTCGCCCGATATTACGACGAAGGTGACTTCATGTCCCTGCGCCGCTATTCAGGCGGCGGCCAGCCGACTTACCTCATCCCCTACGACGGTGAAGAAGTCAAGCTGCACTGGGCCAACGCCGATCAATACTACATCAAGACAACCGAAAATTACGCCTCCTACGTCTTCACCGTAAACGCGGGCGCAAAAATGGGACGGGTCAAGTTCGAGATTGCCACCGCAGACAACGAAAAGGACAACGTCAAGGAGGCAACCGGTAAACAACGCCGGTTCCTGCTTGCTGGCGACAAGACGGAGGCCATGACCTTCGACGGCACAGACTTGATAGTGCACTTCGCGCACCGGCCACTGACCGAACACGAAAAGAAAGAGTTTCCCGGCAACGGGGCGAAACAGCAGGAGCGACTCAACGAGGCCATTGCAAAACGTATCCTGCAAGCATTGCAACCGGATTGGCAGGCCCTGCTTACCGCACCCTCCCCCACGGAAAACAACCCCGAGCGCACGGTGCTGGACAAGCATCTGGCCGCGTACACCGCCAAGAACAGCTTCGACTACTTCATTCACAAGGACTTGGGTGGGTTCCTTCGTCGTGAACTGGATTTCTACCTGAAAAACGACGTATTGAACCTGGATGATTTGGCACTTGGAGACGCAGCCCGGCTGGGCCGGGCGCTGGCGCGGATGCGCGCCGTCCGCCACGTGGCTGACAAGATCATTGACTTCCTGGCGCAATTGGAAAATTTTCAGAAACAACTCTGGCTGAAAAAGAAATTCATACTGGAAACGCAGTATTGCGTAACCCTGGATCGCATACCGGAAACTTTATACGCGGAAATCGCCGCCAACGAATCACAGCATGACGAATGGGTAAAGCTGTTCGCCATCGACGAAATCAAACTGAGCACGCCCCATACTTCCCCTCTCCCACTGGGAGAAGGCCATGGTGAGGGAAGACCGCGTGAGGGCACGCCTTATACCAACCCGTTAACCGTGGATTTCCTCAAAGCCAACCCCTATCTAGTGCTAGACACCCGGCACTTCGACGCAGATTTCACCGGCCGCCTGCTGGCCGGACTTTCCGAATCCGGACCACTGGACGAGCAAATGGACGGTCTGCTCCTACATGGCGAGAACTTCCAAGCGTTGAATTTGTTAAAAGCGCGGTATGGGGGGCAGGTACGGTGCATGTATATCGATCCACCGTACAATACGGATGCTTCGGCGATCTTGTATAAGAATGATTATAAAGACTCCTCGTGGCTTTCCTTAATGGAAAATCGTCTTCTGTTCGGAAAGTCTTTGTTGTCTGAAGGCGGAATTCAGTGCTGTGCCATTGACGACGAAGAAGTCTGGCGATTGCGTGCACTTATGCAAAATCTGTTCGCCTATGAATTAGGTGTTGCTGCTGTGCGTTCTAATCCCGTGAGTCGAAAATCGACAGGAAAACTGTCACCCTCCCATGAGTACGTTTTCTTTTTCGGGAAGTCTATGGAGTCGATTCCCGGTTACATCGAGAAAACTGAGAAACAGCTAAAGCGTTATCCTTTCAAAGACGTTAAAGGATCTTATGCTTGGCTGAATTTCATCAGATCAGGCACAGGTGACAGGAGAGAGGATCGTCCTCACGAGTTTTATCCGCTTTATATTAGGGATGACGATTCAATCCGTATACCAAAAATGAGGTGGAATGAAGGAAGTCGGAAGCATGATATTTTGGAGAAACCACAGCCAGATGAAGTAGCTGTCTGGCCCGTACGCGAAGAGGACGGAAAGCTCATTGAGAAGCGCTGGCAGCGCAGTTGGGAGAGAGTCGAAAGGGATTTGACTGAATATCGCGTGCGTCGTGACCGAGAAGGTAGCATCAATATAGATTTCAAGGTGCGTTTGGACGAGGCTGCTCCGCCTTCAACGTGGTGGATGCACAAGGAATACACCTCTTCAAATTACGGACCCAAAGAACTGAAAAAGCTATTTGGAGACAATGGTTTCGATTTCGCCAAGGCACCTAGGTTGGTTGAGGACTGCTTGCGGACTGCAGGTGGTGGACAAGCTGATGCTTGCATTATGGATTACTTCGCTGGTTCCGGTACAACCGGCCATGCAGTCATCAATCTCAACCGCGAAGATGAAGGCGAACGCAAGTATATCCTGGTAGAAGTCGGTGACTATTTTGACACGGTATTGCTGCCACGTATGAAAAAGGTGGCCTATTCACCGGACTGGAAGGACGGCAAGCCGGTTTCGCGCGAAGGGGTCTCGCAGTTCTTCAAATACGTCCGTCTCGAATCTTACGAAGACACACTAGATAGCCTTGAGGTGACGCCACCGGATTCTGCACAGCAGGATTTGCTGGAACAAAATTCCGAACTAGCAGAGGACTATCGCCTGCGCTACGCGCTGGGCGTGGAGACATCTGGTAGCACGTGCCTGCTCGGCAAGGACTTTACCGATCCCTTTACCTACACCTTGTCCGTGGTACGCGACGGCATGCGACGGGAAGTCTCGGTCGATCTACCTGAAACCTTCAACTAGCTACTCGGCCTGCGCCTCGAATCGCGCCGACTGGTGGACAGCATGCTCGCCATCACCGGCACGGACCTCGAAGGAAAGCACTGCCTGATCCTCTGGCGCAACCTGAACGAAACCGACAACACCGCACTGGAGAAATGGTTCACTCGCCACCGTGCCGAATTCACCGAATCACTCGACGCTATCTATGTCAATAGCGACCACACCCTGAACGCCCTGAAACAGCCAACCGAGACTTGGACCGCAAAGACCATTGAGCCGGTTTTTCGGGAATTGATGTTCGAGGAGATGAACTGAATTTGGTGTCGAGAGAGAACAACTATAAATGTCAATTCAAGACATCGTACTAAGTGTCGTCCCATCAGCCGTTATAAGCAGCGCGCTGTTGGTAATAATCGGATGGTTATTTCGCGAATCTATAAGCGCATGGCTTAAAGCTAGTATCCAGCATGAATACGATCAAAAACTTGAAACTCATAAGGCAAGCCTTAAATCTCAGAACGAGGCCTCCTTTCTTGAACTCAAGAACGCGCTCGATCAAAGATTTACCTTATATCAAGCAGCTCAGACATCTTTTGCCGAGGGGCAGAAAGCGGCAATAGAGCGAAAGTTGGATTCGATAGAAAAATTATGGAACGAAATATTAAGGTTGAAGAACGAATGTCCGCCCATGTTGGCTTTCATCGATTTATTATCTGTAAAAGAATATAAAGATGCGCGCAATCACGAGGGCTTTGGAGAATTGGCCACAGGTTGTTCTCCAGAAAAGATTGCCGAGTATGTAGGAAACAGAGACTATCCCGTTGAAAAGGTACGTCCGTATGTTGAGGAATATTTGTGGTCCATGTTTTTTGCCTACCGGCAAATTATGGGACGAATCTGTTCGCTCCTATATTGGAGCCTGAAAGACGCTGACAAGGCTGAATGGCATAATGACAACTTCCTACAACAAATCTTGGAAGCAGTTCTAAGTAAAAATGAACTCACCGAGTTTGAAAACATCAATCTTCGTAAAATATCTTGGCTCCAGCAACGACTGGAATCGAAGATACTAGCCGCATCACAAAAGATAATTTCTGGTGAAAAATTAAGCGAAGAATCGTTTGCGCAAGCACGATCGATTCTAGAGCGTGCAGCTATGCTGGACTCAATTAACCGCCACGAATCTTCAAGAAAGTCTTAATTGTCCTAGTGCGTGCCGAGGAGTTGCTCGAAAACGACGCCAACGGCGACCATACCCTGAACGCCCTGAAACAACCAAACGAAACCTAGACCGCAAAGACCGTTGAACCCATATCCCGAGAATTGATGTTTGAGGAGACTGAGTGATGGCTGAGAAACGCGATACGTCCGCCGAGCATCTCACGTTTTCACAACGTCACCGCTACGAGCCTTTGCCGAAAACAATGCGGTTGGAAGAGCTATCTGGTGATTTGAGGCGTGAAATATGGAACCGTATGCGCGGATTTCTGAGCGTGTTTCGAGAGGATAAATTCATCGGTGAAGACACGTTTAGAGACGAGAAAATTACGGGATTTATAGAATATGTTCTTGGGAAGTTGTTCAAATTGCCCCAGGATGAGATTCAAAGCGATTACGAAAACGCAATGTCTCAATTCAAGGAGATAATAGAGAAAGCGAAATTCAACAAAGTGCTTGACCTCATCGAAATCGTGGCAAACTCTGACAGCCCAAATGGAGTGACTGTAACAGGCAACACGATTGCCCAAAATGAGTATCCCTTGGAGTTTATCGTCCAGAGAAACGAATTTATCCTGGCTATTAGTGACCAGTTCAACCGACATGCTGCACCTTATTGGTTGGACATTTCACAACGTCCCTGCCAATTTTTCCCGCGTAGCTGCAGAGAGCAAGGCGAAGCGACACAGCAAGCTATCAAGACGATTCGCGAAAGTGGCATGGAAGGCGCGTCAGTGCACCTGCGTCAAGCGGCCCAACACATCAATGCACAGCAATTTGCAGATTCGGTTGAGTCTAGTATCGAAGCGGTTGAATCTGTCGCTCGCAGAATCGCTCCAAGATCAAGAACACTTGGCGAAGCACTGAAAAACCTTGAAAAGAAAGGGCTACTCACAAATAGCCAGCTCAAGACGGGGTTTGAAAAAATTTATGCCTATACCAATACCGAAGAAGGTGTCCGTCATTCGCTGGTATTCAAAGACTCCTCCGATGTCGGCATAGATGAGGCTATGTTCATGTTCGGTGCCTGCGCATCGTTCGCCGCTTATCTCGTGAATAAACACCGTCAGATGAACCAACAACAAGATGGCGCTCAATGAAGGCCCTCCAAAATCGTCTAGTCCTGCACCGCTTTATTTGCCGGGAATTCGGTCACGATGACATGCGTACGATGCTGGACCGGATGCGCGACGTTCCGGCCGGCTTCGATGCCGGCGGTGAGAGCGAATACGCTCGCGCACTGTATTTGTCTTCGACTGCCCCGGTCCAGGCCGATGAACTGGCCCAATACGACGCCAACGTCGTCGCGCATAGTCACAAGCTACGCATGACCGCCGAGCAGGGACGCGTCTGGAAGCCGTATCAATACCTCGCGCTGTTGTTCACGGAACGTTACCTGCACCGGTATTTCCACGATCCCGAAGCCCTCTGCGACGACTTGAACAAAGCACGGACCACACACCGGTTGACGCGGGACATGCCGAAATACACGCTCGGCGACCTGCGGACCATCGCGTTTCAGAGCGCGACCGGCTCCGGCAAGACGCTCCTCATGCACGCCCATATCCTGCAATACCGGCATTACTTGGCCGCCTCCGGCGGGCGACTCAACAACGTTGTCCTGCTGACACCCAACGAACAGATGTCAATGCAGCACGAGAAAGAATTGCGGGCAAGCGGCTTGCCTGCGCGGCTGTTTTCCGCCGAGGCCGGGACCGACTTGTTCCCGCACGTGGAAATCATCGACCTCAACAAACTGGGGGAAAAGAAGGGTGTCAAGCGTATCGCCGTGGCGGATTTCGGCGACAACAACTTGGTGTTGGTCGACGAAGGACACTTGGGTGCGAAGGGCAAGGTGTGGCGTGAGCGCCGCAAGGAACTCTCTCGTGGCGGTTTCACCTTCGAGTATTCCGCCACCTTCAACCAGATCGTGGGTAAGGACCCCGAACTACCCGACGCCTACGGGAAATGCTTGCTGTTCGATTACGCCTATCGCTGGTTCCACGAGGACGGCTACGGCAAGGATTATGACATCTCCAACCTGCCTCAAGGCATGGCCGACGGGAACCGCGACGTGTACCTGCTGGGCTGTCTGCTGACTTTCTATCAGCAATGCCGCATCTGGCGGGACAAGGCTGCGGGCTGGACGGACTTCAACGTGACCAGGCCGCTCTGGGTCTTCCTGGGTAAGACGGTGACCGGTTCCAGCAATGCGGATAAGGAAACGCGGTCCGATGTTGTGAGCATCCTGAATTTTCTGGCCCGGGTGTTGGCGGACGGCGACAAGGTGCGTGTCATGATCGGGCAACTGCTGGACAAGCAGTCCGGCCTCACCGACGAAAGCGGACGAGATTATTTCAGGGATCGATTCACGTATCTTTCCGAACACATGTCCGCACCCAAAGCCGGCGATCTCTATACTGACCTGTGCACCACCCTGTTTCACGGTCTGGGACAACTGCACGTGGTCTACCTGACCGCGGGCGAGGGCGAATTGCACCTGCATGCCGGCGATGGACCAGCCTTTGGTGTGGTCAACGTCGGTGATTCCGCTGCCCTGTACAAATTGTTGACGGAGCAGACCAACTCGCACTTGTCAGTTTCCCGGGAAGCCGGTTTTGCCGAGCGACTTTTTGCCGACGTGGACAGACGCGATTCGCCGGTGAATATCGTCATCGGCGCGCGACGTTTCATTGCCGGCTGGAACTCGTGGCGCGTAGCGACCATGGGATTGATGCACGTCGGCGTCGGCGAAGGACCGGAGATTATCCAGATGTTCGGACGGGGTGTGCGCTTGAAAGGCTGGAATATGAGTCTGAAACGCCATCAGAAAAGCGGGGCGGAATTGCCAGCGGGCAGCGCGGACTTGGCGCATCTGGAAACGCTGAATATTTTCGGCCTGCGGGCCAACTACATGCAGACCTTTCGGGAACTTCTGGAAAAGGAAGGCGTGCGGATCGAACGGGAGACGGTTCGTTTACCCGTTACCTGGAATTTCGCCAGGAAGACGGACCTGAAGTTGATTCGGCTCAAGGAGGACGTGCAATACGCGCGTTCTGCGGAGCGCCCTATCCTGCCCGGTCCCGGTGACGTTGAGCAGCCCGTCGTCACCCTGGACCTGTATTCACGGTTGCAATCCGTCGCGTCCTCGGACGTTACGGCCGAACAGTCGGCACCCAAAAAATCGATCAAACTTCCGTCAAGTCAAGTCGCGTTTTTCAATCGAACGCGCCTGTACGACAAGCTGTTGAACCGGAAGCAACAACGGGGCTGGCACAACCTGACGATTGAGCGTGACATGGTGGACTGCCTTCTGGGCAGTTACGATTGGTATGACCTGTATATGCCGACGGAACGCTTGTCACTAACCGGCTTTCCGCAGATAGCGGAACTCGAAGACGTGGCGCTTGATCTCATCACTGAATATGCCGATCAATTCTGGCGCAAACAGCGGCGGCAATGGGAGCACGATAAGATCGAAGTGGTCACGCTGGACAAGGACGATCCAAACAATATTAAAGCCTATGAGATATCCGTGGATGCGACCGAGAGCCAGTTGGTTAAAGACGTTCATGAATTGGCATCGAGCGTTCGAGCTGGCGATTTCCATGATCTGAGCATCAGCGTCCTCATGATAGAGGCTCATGCCTATAAACCGTTGCTGTATGCCGGGCCGGACAGCAAAGTGAAGATTCAGCCGGTTTCCCTGAATAAGGATGAAAGGAGCGTCGTCGAAAAACTGGCCACGCTGGCGGAACACCACGACCCTTGCCTACACGGCAAGGAGTTGTTTCTTATCCGCAACCTCACGCGCAGCAGGGGCGTGTCGTTCTTCGACGATTACGCCTATTACCCCGACTTTATTCTCTGGTTGAAGGATGAAACCTGCCAACACGTCATTTTTCTCGACCCCAAGGGGCTGAGCCGCTACGGAACGCGCGAACAACATAAGATCAACCTGCACCACGAGATCAAAAAGACCGAAACGCAAATCCGCCGTACCGACCCCGACGTGTACCTGCACGCCTACATCCTATCCGTCACGTCACCGGCCCTGATAGGCGAAGCCATGCGTTCCCGAGACGACTGGAAGCGAGAAGGCGTCTATTTTCTGAATGAACCTGATTGTCTGAAGCAAATGATCGCCCATGTATTGGAACGGGCGTGAATCATCGAAGACATGTTTTATCTCAGGCCTTGCCGGCTCACATATGACACAAAATGAACAAGAAATGACATAAAGTAGTTTTCTGTCAATTTATTGACACTAATGTGACACTATTTGACTGCTTTTTGCCTTCTCGACCATTTCCAGCGCGGATCGCGCACGGATGAGCGATTTTTTTATCGCAACGGCAAGGCTTCCCCCTACCCTATCTGCTCCGAGTAGCAGAGGGTGAAGCGTCATGAGATGACGCCGCTACAAATGCAAGAGACAGAGCAAAGACACTGGATCCCGCTATATCGCCTGGATCCCCGATCGGGGTCGGGGACAAGCTTCGGGGATGACAGAGGAGGAAAAGACAGAACTAAGACCCTGAATTCCTATAGATCATCTGGATCCCCGATCTGAGTCGGGAACAAACGTTGAGGATGACAGGAAACGGCAAAGATCCTGGATTCCCGATTAAAGATTTCGCCCATGACAGATGGAGAATAAGCGGTATTTCATCGCGTGACAAACCGGGGGCAGGCTTCCAACTCCCCTTCCAGGTAGGTGCGGATGGCTTGCAACCGTTCGGTCGTGGTGGCTTCGAAGCGGAGGACCAACGCGGGTTGCGTGTTGGAGGCGCGGATGAGGCCCCAGCCGTCATCGAAAGAGACGCGGACTCCGTCGAGCGTGACGACTTCACTGATTGCAGGACCGGCGGGATGAGCATTGTGCGCTTGCGACTGCCCTGCCGCTGCGACCAGCCGATTTCGTATCTCCTCGACGACTTGGAACTTCACGTCGTCCGGACACTCTACACGAATCTCAGGGGTCACCTGCGTGGACGGCAGATCCGCCAGAAGAGAGGAGAAGGGCGCCTGCGTTTTCGACAGGATTTCAATCAGCCGACACGAGGCATAAATGGCGTCGTCGTATCCGAAATAGCGATCAGCAAAAAACATATGTCCCGATATTTCCCCGGCCAGGGCGGCCTTTTCTTCCTTCATTTTGGCCTTCATTACGGAATGTCCCGTCTTCCACATAACGCCCTTCCCGCCGCGTTGCCGAATATCTTCGTATAGACATAAGGAGGCTTTGACATCGGAAATAACCGTGCTCCCGGGCCTGTCCTTCAAGAGTTCCCGTGCAAAAATCAGGAGCAGGCGATCTCCCCACACAATGTTCCCCTGTTCGTCGACGGTTCCAATGCGGTCCGCGTCACCGTCGTAGGCGATACCGGCGTCCGCCCGATGATGCCTGACGGCCTGGATGAGATCCCGAAGGTTCTCGACGACAGTGGGATCGGGATGATGGTTGGGGAACCGGCCGTCGAGTTCGTTATACAACCCCGTGACGCGGCAACCCAATTGCTCCAACGCCGCTTTCGCCACCAAACTCGCGGCGCCGTTTCCACAGTCGATCACAACGTGCATTCCTGTTCCGTCGACCCCGGCAAAGTGCTCCTTGAGATACCGCAAATAGGCAGGAATGACCGTTGCCGTTGATACGGTCCCCGATCCGGACGCATACGTCCCGGCTTCAATCAGGCGCCTGAGTTCCTGAATGTCTTCGCCGTGCAAGGCCGTTTTCTCCAGGCACATTTTGAAGCCGTTGTATTCGGCCGCATTGTGGCTGCCGGTGACCATCACGCCGCCGTCCACGGGCAATTCATACAGGGCAAAATAGAGTAACGGCGTCGGGCAAATCCCGATATCCACGACGTGCACGCCCGCGGCCGTGATGCCCGCGAGCACCCGGTCCCGGAGTTCCGGCGAAGTCAGGCGCCCGTCCCGTCCCAGGGCCACCGTCCGACAGCCGCGTTGCCGGGCCATGGTGCCATAGGCGCGACCAATGGATTCCGCTACGTCGGGGGTGAGATCTGTCCCGACGATCCCGCGAACGTCATATTCTCGAAAGATACTCACGAATGGGTGCCGCTACAGCGGGCAAAAATGATCGCGTACAGTTGGAAGAAGCTCAAGAGCGAGAGCCCCGGCCGGCTTTTGCCTGCTCGATTAAGAACGCCGGAGACAACCCCTGCGCGGCCAAAATCAGGTCGGCCACCTCCCTGACTGCCCCTTCGCCGCCCTTGGCCTTACACACGTACCGGACCTTTTTCCGGACGGGCTCTCGCGCGTTCGCGGGCGCGGCGGAAAACCCGACTGCCCGGAGCGCGGGTAAATCCGGCACGTCATCGCCCACGTATGCGATTTCCTCGAGTTGGATGCCATATTTTGACGCGAGTTCGTGCAGGACCGCCAGTTTGTCTTTAACGCCTTGGTGAAGTTCGGTAATGCCGAGCTTGGCGGACCGGATTTTCACCAACGGCGTGTCATCCATGGTAATGATGACCGTCACCAATCCGGCATGCTTTAACAGGACCAGACCCAGGCCGTCCCAGACGTTGAATCTCTTGGTCTGCTCGCCCGAATCCGAATAATAGAGGCCGCTATCGGTCAGGACTCCGTCGACGTCGGTCGCGAAGAGCCGAATTTTTTTCAGCATCCCGGTCAACCGGCGGGTGCGCGCGGGCGTTTGTCCGGATCGAGTTTTGTTTGCCATTTCTTCTCAACCTGTTGGAAAGCCATTAAAACATAATCGATTTTGCAAGCAAAGCGATTTTCACGATGACCCTTGTAGAGACCAACGATCGTCGATCTCTACATTAATTCGTTGACAAAAGCCGGGGCTGCCCACATCATGATTGATTAACCTTGCGTGATCTTTCTTCTCTGAGTACCTCCCCTTTGTAAGGGGAGGTCAGGTGGGGTAGAGCCACTCGTCCGCAAGCCATTTGATCTCAC
The DNA here is from genome assembly GCA_022828225.1 of Nitrospirales bacterium. Taxonomy (GTDB): domain Bacteria; phylum Nitrospirota; class Nitrospiria; order Nitrospirales; family UBA8639; genus Bin75. The sequence continues at coordinate 113,305 of JAJEJG010000006.1, forward strand.
TCTCCTGGCAAAGACTCTACCTCCCCTCGCCCCTCCTTACAAAGGAGGGGAACAGAGGGGGACGCAACCATCTTTTTCCTCCCCTTTGTAAGTGGGCGCATTTCCGAAGAGGGAATGCGGGTGGGGTAGAGTCACAGGAGGGGAAAGAAAAGATAGAAATCGTCAAACGAATGAGTGACCGCAGATCATGACCATTCTCGATCGCTACGTATTCAAAGAGCTCCTCGGTCCATTCTCGGTCAGTCTCGGCATCCTTTGCTTTATCGTCCTGACCAAGGAGATGTTACGGCTGGTTGAATTGTTGGTCACCAACGGGGTGAGCCTGCCGGCTATCCTGGAGATTATCGCCACTCTCATGCCTTCCTTCCTGGTGCTGACGCTTCCCATGGCCTGCCTGATCTCGTCGATTACAACCTTCAGTCGATTTTCTTTCGACAAGGAACTCGTCGCCATGAGAGCGGCCGGACTCAGTTTGTTGAGGATCGCGGTCCCCGTGTTTGTCTTTTCGTTTTGCGTGTTCCTGGGCACCTTGCTCCTTTCACAATGGGGACAGCCCTGGTCCTCGATTTCCCTGAAGAAACTGGCCATCAGCCTGATCCAGGACCAGTTGACCCTGGCCTTGGAGCGAGGGGTCTTCAACGAACCGGCGAAAGACATGATGATCTTCGTTCCCACGCCGGAACCCGGTGAGCAAGCCACGGGCATTTTCATCCTGGATCAGCGAGACCCTGAGCAGGAGATCATCATCACGGCCCAAACTTTTCAAATGATCAGAAATCCGCAACGCAAACAGTTCGGCATGCGCTTGCATGAAGGCGAGATTCACCACGTTCCCAGGGAAGGCGCCCAACATCATCAGTTGGCGTTTTCCACTTATGATCTCAAGATGAATCTGGCCCCGGCCCTCGCCGTCGAAACACCCAGGCGTCCAGACTACGAACAGATAGTGACCGCATTGGATCAATCCGACTGGCGGGACATCAAGATGCTTCGCCGCCTGATGGAGTACTACAAGGACCTGGGGTTCCCCGTGGCCGCGCTCATCCTGGGTATCCTCGGCATGCCGGTCGGCATCGTCTCAAAACGAAGCGGGCGCATGAGAGGGTTTGTTTTGGGGATCTTCATCATGGTCGGCTACTATCTGCTCAACGTGTTGGGCGAGTTTTCCGTGACGGCTTTGCTCCTTCATCCGTTTGTGGGAGCATGGCTCCCCAACGTCCTCCTGCTCCTGATCACGTGGAGGCTCTTCTATCAGGCGAGCCGACGCTGATCCTTCGACTTCGCTCAGGACAAGCATGGGCATTCTATTCTGGTATATCGTTCGTCACTATCTGAGCATCCTGCTCCTGTGTCTCACCGGTCTGGTCACCATTTACCTGGTGATCGACTTTTTTGAAAAACTTCGCCGATTTCTGAAGCATGACGCCGAATTGACCTCTATCTTGATGTATTTCATTTATAAAACCCCTGACATAGCCTTCCAACTGGCGCCGTTTGCCGTACTGATGGCTTCGCTGCTCGCCATCGGACTCCTGAACAAGAACCATGAAATCACGGCAATGAGAAGTTGTGGGGTCAGCCTTTTTCACGTTACCATACCGTTTCTGGCCGTCGCGGGCCTCATCACGGTTATCCTGTTGGGCCTGACGGCAGTCGTGATTCCATTGGCCAATGCCAAGGCGGAGCACATTCGGACCGTCGAGATCCGGAAAAAGCCGCAAGCGCTTTCATTTACCAGCGAGAACCTGTGGCTGTACATTCAGGACAACGCGCTCATGCACGTTCAACGAGTCGATCCGACGGGCACGCACCTCCACAACGTCACGCTCTACCGGCTGAACGACCAATTCACGTTGGATGCCTTGCTCGCGGCTGACAGTGCCGCGTTCACGGATGGCCGATGGACTTTACACAACGTGGCGGAACGGGGAATCGAACCTGATGGCGGCATCGAAATGGTCCACTGGAAGTCCCTCCCCTTGAAATTATCCTTAACACCCGATGATTTGATGACCTGGAACGCGCTTGAGCCCGAACATATGACGTTGAACCAACTCAGCGCTCACATCGAACACTTGCGGCAGGAAAGAACCAGCGTGACAAAATTTCTCCTGGACTATTGGCGGCGAGTGGCGTTTGCTTTCGTCCCGTTGATCATGACGGTTCTCGGCGTATCGATTGCACTCCTTGAAATCGGCACCCGGACGGTCAGTGTGGGCAAAGGCATTGGGCAGGCGTTGAGCATCAGCTTCCTGTTCTGGGCGACGAATTCCGTCGGCCTGACGCTGGGGAAAAGCGGGGCCTTGTTTCCCCAGGTCGCGGCGTGGATCGCGTGCGTCATGTTTCTCATCGTCAGCCTCAACATTTTTCTGAAAGTGCGCTATTGAACAACGTCTCACAAGCTTTAGAGAAAACAGAAATGCCTGACGGGTATCCGGTAAACGAATTAGTCCGCGCCATCGACGCGGAACTGCATGGCCCGGCGGAACTTCGTATTACCGGCGTCAACAGTCTCGAACAGGCCGTGCCGGGCGACCTGGCTTTGCTGAGCGGTCATCGGTTGCTGGACCAGGCCCTTCAATCGAAAGCCTCGGCGTTCATCGTGCCCCAATATTTTCCCGATTTGCACGGCGCCCAATTGGTTTCGGCCCACCCGCAGTACGATTTCGTCCGGTTGATTCAACAATTTTTCACAAAAACACCCTCGTTCCCCGGGATCGCCGAACACGTCGTGAAAGGCTCGAACGTGAGCCTGGGACAAGATGTGTCCATCGGGCCATTCGTCACGATCGGCGATCATGCGACTCTCGGAAACCGGGTCACCGTCTATCCCGGTGTCTTTTTGGGAGACGGCGTCACCATCGGCGATGATACCGTCCTGCATCCGAACGTAAGCATTCAGGACGGATGCCGGATAGGCGCCCGGGTCATTATCAACGCGGGAACCGTGATAGGAAGTGAAGGATTCGGGTACGTTCAACACGAAGGCCGTCATCATAAAATTCCGCAACGGGGCATCGTCGTCATTGAAGATGACGTTGAAATCGGAGCTAACGTGACGATCGACCGGGCCACGTTCGGAGCCACCCACGTCAGGCAAGGCACCAAGATCGACAACCTCGTTCAAATCGCCCATAACGTGACCGTGGGAGAACACGGCATCATCGTGGCGCAAGTCGGCATCGCGGGCAGCACGACGCTCGGCAAGGGGGTCATGATCGGGGGGCAAGCCGGCCTGATCGATCATCTCACGATCGGGGACCAGGCCATGATCGCGGCAGGGGCGGGAATCGAAAAAGACGTGGAGCCCGGCGCCAGAATGTCCGGGCGGCCTGCAAAACAGAGTACGGTCTTTTTCCGCTCCCACGTCCTGGTGCAGCAACTCCCGGAACTCAAAAAACAGGTTTCGAAACTGGAAAAACGTCTTGCCGCCATCGAAAACAAGCAATCCGAAACCCGCGAAACCAAGAAGGCGACTTCGTAAATGTTCACTCTCTACCTCCCCTCGCCCCTCCTTACAAAGGAGGGGAATCGGAGGGCTCAAACAATCCTCGCTGTCTGGCTTCCTCCCCTTTGTAAGTGGGCGCATTTCCGAAGAGGGAATGCGGGTGGGGTAGAATTTCTGGTTACTTTTTCGCAGTCAAAGGAGGGATGACCGACCGCCAGGTAAACAACTTGCCCCAAAAAAACCCTGCCCACGGCAGGCCATACGCTGCCATATAGTCCAGGGACCCGGAACTGAAGCTCCACGTGGAAAGCCCGAGCAACCCCCCGATCCCCAGCACGTAGGCGACCGGCACCAAACTCCGGCCGGCATGCGTCAATTCCACGTCAGTCGATGCTTTCGCCGCTTTCTTGAGTCGTTGTGCTCCCCTGCTATTGGAGGACCTCATGCGACTCGCCCAAAATTCGGGAAACGCTCGAAACAGATAACGGTGGTAGCGCGTTTGTCCCCACCCAAGCAAAATGCCGGCCAACATCAGCCCCGAACTCTTGATAAATGTCCACTCGTCATAGGTCTCGACAAACAACTGGTAGACCAACGCGAGAATCCCGATAATCATGGCCAACAAGCCCAGCAACCCTGACGGAAACAAAATATAGGTGCGGATATAGTTTTCGGCGAGTTGCGCCTCATTTTCCTTGCGTTGGGCCGTGATAATTTTTCTCATGGAATGTGCCGTTCGGGATAAGAAATTCAGGGGTCGCTCGTCGGAGCGCCTTCAACTGAAATGGGAACGGATTGTTGGGAATCTTCGGGAACCCGATAGCCGGCGTTGAGCCAGGCGCCGAGATCAACGAGTCGGCACCGTTCCGAGCAAAACGGGAAAAATGCGGAATCTTCAGGCGTGAGAAACCGGCAACACGGGCACAGCGGCGTCATGAAAAAAGTATAGCAAGACGCCACAAACAAGGAAATAGACGGGCACGGAATTTCTCAATAAAAACATATGTGCCGGACAGCAGGTACCATTGCAAACTCTCTATGGAGCAGTGTACAAATTCACAGACACTCCGTCATACCGAGAGAATCGTTCATGCACGCAATGAGGAAGGAATTCGTACATCCATGAAAAACGTCCAAATTGTTTTCAATATTCAAGTCCCCGATCACATCTCTGAAGAAGAAGTCAACAGCCGGCTGCATCAAGTCATCAGTTCCCTTATGGCACAAGAATTTGGCGGCCATTCATTGGCCGACCAGCCGGCGGGACTTCCCCCGGACGATCACGACGGCCAAGTCGGCCATGCGTGACTCCCAACCCACCCGACTCCCTAAAATTTGTTATTGGAAATTCCCAAGGCATACGTATCTCAAAGCTGCTGTTACAGAAGTATGGGTTCATAGATCGCCTTGTCTTGGAGGAAACCGATCGGGGAATTTTGATTCGCAAGCCCGCTGAAGATAATCGGTTTTCCTGGGAAGATACTTTCAAGGCAATGGCTCAGGAAGAAGAAGATTGGCGTGATCTGGAAGTGACGCTTATGGATTGGAGCGGGTGAGGAGATTCGAACTCCCGACCAACGGCTTGGGAAGCCGATGCGCTACCACTGCGCTACACCCGCCCGCAATTTTAGAAGGGAATTCATTCTAGGCAGGGCGCGGAATACAAGTCAAGGAGAGGGCTAGATCCGCACCTGCACCAGCGCGTATTTCCGTTTGCCGATTTTTACCTGGTATGACTCGTTCGCCTGCAACGGCAAAACCGCATTGCCGTCCTGACGGCGTTCCTGGTTGATGGAGACGGCGCCTTGCGCGATCAAGCGGCGCGCTTCCGCTTTACTGGGCAACAAGCTCGTTCGCATGAGGAGATCCACCAGCCCGATCGAGGGGTTTCCCGGATCCGGAAAATCCGCTCCCGTCAACGTGACCGTCACGTCGGGCTGTTCGGGAAATTCCCGCTTTCGAAACTTCTGCTCAAAGTCTTCCTTGGCTTGTCGTGCGGCCTCCTCACCGTGATACCGGGTCACCATGCCTTCCGCCAGGTCCAGCTTCGCCTCCTTGGGATGGCGTTGCTTGACCGCATCGAGATCATCGGACGTCAGCAACTCATAGTACCGGAACATCAGGTCATCGCTGATCGACATGATCTTGCCGAACATATCCGAGGGCTCATCTTCCAGGGCAATGGAGTTGCCGAAACTTTTACTCATCTTTCGCACGCCGTCCGTCCCTTCCAATAACGGGACCGTGATGACGATTTGAGGGACCTGGCCCCAATTGCGCTGGAGATCCCGCCCTACGAGCAAATTAAACGTCTGATCCGTACCGCCCAGTTCGACGTCGGCTTTGAGCGCCACGGAATCGTACCCCTGGACCAGCGGATATAAAAATTCATGGACGCCGATGGGTTTCTGCTCCCGGTAACGTTTGGAAAAGTCGTCGCGTTCCAACATGCGCGCCAGGTTATAGTGCGAACACAATTCGATGACTTCCTCGGCACGCATGTCCTGCATCCAACGGCTGTTGAACTCCACGCGCGTGGTCTCGGAATCCAGCGTTTTGAAGATTTGTCGCTCATACGTTTTGGCGTTGGCCAGGACCTGCTCCTTGCTCAGCACCTTTCTCGTTTCGGAGACACCGGTCGGGTCACCGATCATGCCGGTAAAATCCCCGATCAGGAAGATGACCTCGTGCCCAAGCTCCTGAAAGTGCCGGAGCTTCTGGATCAGCACGATATGGCCGAGATGGAGATCCGGCGCGGTGGGGTCGAACCCGGCTTTCACCCGCAAGGGTCTCCCCTCCTTGAGTGACGTTCTGAGCCGGTCCTCGAGCTCACGCTGTTGGATCACCTCAACGGTGCCGCGCGTAATCAGGTCAAGCTGTCGTTTCAATTCCCGATCTGACATCAGATTCCGGTGTCCTGCAACAAGAGATTATTCGTCGGACGAACGGGCGTCGCCGTCAATATGAACGTACGGCTCGAGTTGCGCAAACCGTTTCGCGCCAATGCCTTTCACGTGTTGAATATCACGAACAGAGCCGAATGTTCCATGCGCTTGGCGGTGTCGAATGATTCGCTCAGCCAGCACCGGCCCGATTCCCGGCAGACGCCGCAACTCCTCCGCCGACCCGCGATTAACGTCGACGCGGCCAACGCCCGCAACGATCACGGTGACCGATTGAGGCGAGTGTTCCGCCGACGCATCAGCCTGCCGCACGGACAAGGCATCGGATGGAGCAGATTGGGACGGACGTTCCAAGAGACCCGCAAACGACAGAACCCCCATGGTCCCGGCAAGGAACAGGAGTTTGACTCCGAACGAGCAGATCGTTGGATACTTCTTGATCGACCACGCTTCCATCAGGGTCGTTTCCCGGCATGGTGAATCGCCATGCCTTCGACGTCCTCGAAAGCCTCCATCAAGGCTTCAGCGCGAGTCGGATGCGCGTGGATCATATCGGCCACGTCCCGGGCCTTGGCATTCAACTGCATGGCCAGTGCCGCTTCATGAACCAAGTCCGCCGCATGGGCTCCAACCAAATGCGTCCCCAACACGCGATCCGTTTGCGGGTCGGCCAGGATTTTCACCAACCCGACCGTATCGCCGACGGCATGGGCCTTGCCCAAGGCATTATATCGAAAACGTCCGATTTTGGGGGCAATGCCTCGTTCACGAATTTGTCCCTCGGTCAAGCCGACCCGCCCGATTTCCGGCAGCGTAAAGATGCCGGCCGGCACCACGTCATAGTTCATGGGTTTCACGTTCCCCATGATGTTGTCCACGGCAATTTTACCCTGGGCCGACGCGACGTGCGCCAACATCGCCTTCCCCGTCACGTCACCAATGGCATACACGCCCGGCACGTTCGTTTCCAGGTGGTCGTCGATTGCGATCTCGCCTTGGTCGCCAAGCTTGACGCCGGCGTCTTCCAACCCGATTCCCGTCGTATTATAGCGCCGGCCCGCCGAGACCAGGACCGCGTCACAAGACAACCGCTCGCCGTCGGCCAATTCCGAGGAGATACCCGCGTCCGTTTTTTCGGCGGACTTCACCGAGTTCCCGGTGAGGATTCGCACCTGACGTTTCTTCAACTCGCGTTCGATAAACGCCGAGATCTCCTCATCTTCCAACGGCAACAAGCGGGACAGCATTTCCACGACCGTCACGTGCGACCCCAACCCGGCGTACAGGGAGGCGAACTCACACCCTTCGACTCCCCCGCCGACGATGAGCAAGCGTCCGGGTATTCGAGGGATCTCCAGGGCTTCCTGGCTCGTCATGATGTCGTACCCGTCCACGGGAAACATCGGAAGGTCCGGCCGCGATGAACCCGTCGCGATGACGATGTCATCCGCCTGGACCAGGGTTTCAGCACCATCGGCAAGAGACACCCGCACCGTCCGGTCATTCACCAGTCGCCCCGTCCCCTGGACGTGCGACACCCCCCAGTGTTTCAACAACGTGGCAATGCCCTTGACCAGCCCGCCGACCACCCGGTTCTTTCTCGCCACCATTTGCGCCGGGTCATAGGCCGGCGGTTCGGAGAGTTGCAGGCCAAGTTCGTGCGCCTTTTTCAGCTTTTCACCCAGTTCGACGACCGACAGCAACGCCTTGCTGGGGATGCAGCCCCAATTCAGGCACACGCCGCCCAGTGCCCGGTTCTCGATGACCGTCACCCTGGCCCCGAGTTGGGCCGCGCGAATAGCCGCCACGTACCCGCCGGGACCCGCGCCGAGAATGGCAATATGTTTGGGGCGAGACATCAAGGAACCTCTGATTTATGGTGATAGCGGGATGCAGGGCAAGGCGTCCCGGAGCGAAACCCGAGGCTTATCATGGAGATAGGTAAGGGTTGAGCAAGGACACAACGCAGCCATGCGCCCGATAGTGCAAGAAATCAGAGGTTCCCTAACTCTGCGAGGAAAGAAACTCCTCATACTGCGAAGCCGTCATCAAGGCGTCAACGTCCACGGGATTCGCCAATTCGATCACGGCGATCCATCCTTTTCCATAAGGATCCCGGTTCAGGTATTCCGGATGGTCCTGCAATTCATCGTTCACTTCTATGATTTTCCCGCTGACCGGGGAGTACAGGCTGGACGTCGCTTTGGTCGATTCCACCTCGCCGATTTCCTGATTCGCGGTCATTTCGGTATCGACTTTCGGTAAATCCACGAACACCACGTCACCCAGGGCATCTTGCGCAAAGTCGCTTATCCCCAACGTGACCTTTTGCCCGTCGAGCCGCACCCATTCATGTTCTTTATGATAGCGTAAATCTTCAGGAATCAATCCCGACATTCTCTGCTCCCCCATTCTTGCTTGGCAAAACTTTTCTTAAATGAGGGGCCGCTGTTTGTCAAGGAACGGCAGGGCGTTCATAGAGACGGCCGACTCCTTCGGGTAACATGGGCGATTGTCTATAATTGGACCCGGACCGGAGGGCCATGATGGTCCAGATTCTTTCGGGCTTGCCGAGATGTTCAACCATCTCCGCGACGGCGGTCGCGCCATCGTTCTTTTCCGACCATTCCGGGGACGACCCTTGGGAAATTGAATGGACGACCGTCGGGTCCGGTCCTTCAACCTTGATCAAAAATATGTCGAACGGCTCACGTGCCACGTCGCCCCAGTCTTCGGCAAAATGAATCAATCCTCGTACGGGGGCAGTCACGCTTTGAGGGTGCAGCGTCACGCCAAACTCAAGATGAGGGAGACGAACGCGCAACGTCTGAACCAAGCTTCGGATGATTCGCAGCCGTTCCCTCGCTTTCCATCCGGCCCATTTCCAGAACACGGCCGGAAGGCGCACAACGGACTCGAAGTCAGCGGGAAACACTGTTCGGGCGTCGCTGAACATGCGAACCGGATCAAAGGCCACGTCGAATTCCCGGGAAAAGAGCCGCACGGCCAAAGGATTGAACCCTTCAGACAGCCCCACGGGAACCTCGTTCCGAATTACCACACCCGTTAGCGGTAGATCACGGAGCCGGGAAAACCACTTCACGAGAAAAGCCTGGTAGCCTCCCAAATGCAACGAATAATAGGACGAACGGCGCAACGTTCCCGATGACGGGTCATAAACCCAATCTTTCCATTTATTCGAATCAGATTCCCGGGCGAACTGTCCCAGACACCTGAGCGTCACGCCGAGATAGACGGCTTTCTCCCGAAAATGCAAATGCTCAACAGCGGAGCGCATCGCATCAAACGAGAACGATTGTCGGCTGTCCGACGGGACTCCGTCGACGCGGCATGGAACATCCAAAAGAATCGTGTCACCTGCGATGTCCCGGCTTTCCGAGAGCGCGAGATCCACGTCAGCGGGCGTTTGGATGGAGCCAAGAGGGAGTAGAACTCCTTTTCCGGCTCCATCCGCCATCGATTTGCCCAGGCGTTCCTCAAGTTGCGCCGCGCGGTATCGGGCATCTGTCTGATACACGTTCCAGGTGGGCGCGTCGGCCAAATAACGCAGGTGCTCGACGGCGGAAGGCAGTCTTCCCGTCTTCTGATACGCCCGAGCCAACCACCAGCGGACTTCCAGCGATCGAGGCGATTCCGGATGCATACGCAAGAACCGGTTCAACAACTGCACCGCCGTCGAATAATCGGCTCGCAGAAAAGCCTGTTGCGCCTGTTGCAATGAAAGTTTTTCGGTTTCATCACGTAATGCCTGCCCGCCCAAGTCCGGACCTGCGAACCGGACACACCCGCTTACCAACAAGAGAGCGGACAGCATGATGATGAAACGCAAATGTGGAAACGACATCGACATGTGGAGATGCATTGCCAACGTTCAGCAACCGGATTGCAAATCCATGCCGGGGAAAAAATATCCTATTTCGAACCGGGCTGTTTCAGGAGAATCCGATCCGTGAACCGCATTGGCCTCGATTGAGGCTCCATGAACCGCTCGAATCGTTCCGGGTTCCGCTTTTTGAGGATCGGTGGCTCCCATCAGGTCCCGGTTTGCCTGGATTGCGTTTTCCCCTTCGAGGACAATGACGACCGAAGGCCCCGAGGACATGAACGCGGTCAGTTCGTGAAAAAACGGACGTTCACTATGGACGGCGTAGAATCCTTCAGCAATCGGTTTGGATAAACTCATCATTTTCATGGCAATCGGGTGAAGCCCCGCGGTTTCATATCTCTGAATGACGTCGCCGACAACCTGTTTTTTTACGGCGTCAGGTTTAATAATCGCTAACGTTCGTTCGACCATCCTTGTTCATCCTTTCTTCATTGACCCATTCGGAATCTGTTGGTAATCGCGCTCGCTCATGCTCATCCTGAACTCCGCGTAGACTAACACTTTCGAGCGGAAGAACACCAAGTGCATCCAACTTAACTGATCCCGATCGATGACCCTGACCGCTTTCCGGTTGAGGGTATTCGGCATTCTCCAAACCGTTCACATCGAAAAGGGGCTTGCGATTGACACCTGATCCATGCAAGGATGAAGATCCGAATCGGCCTTGGGGCTCAAGCCTCCTTGAGCAACGAGCAGTGCTATGATGACGTTTTCATCGAAACTCCGTCCCGCAAAGTCAGGTGTTTTGCAGGCGGCAGCTGTTATTGGTAATAGTATAGTTGCGTCTGCAGTCCTCTTAAGCATCATGGCAGGGGCATCGTTGATCGTTCCCGGCACCGAGCCCGGGTCTCCCGCCGATCCCGAACCCACAACCGTCAAACACGCGCCCGCTCCGGTCGCCTCCAATCTCCCCTTGTGGGAAAAAGTGCGTTTCCAGCGACATATTGAAACTCGCTTGCCGCAGTATCGACGGCAATTTGAAGGCGTCGCAAAGGCCTACAATATTTCCTGGACGTTACTCGCGGCCCAAGCGTATCAGGAATCACGTTGGGATCCACATGCCGTCAGCCCGACCGGCGTTCGAGGCATCATGATGCTGACCCGCGATACCGCGTCGTCCCTGGGCATCCAAAATCGGGAAGACCCGACCAAAAGCATTGTCGGCGGAGCCCGGTATTTTCGGAATCTGGAAAAACGACTTCCCCGTCACATCGGAAAAACGGATCGCATTGCGATTGCCCTGGCGGCCTATAACGTGGGCATGGGACACATCAAGGACGCGCAATTCCTGGCGCGCCGGATGGGCAAGAACCCCTATGCATGGAATGATCTCAAAACCACGCTCCCCCTCTTGACCCAAAAATCCTACTACCAAACCTTGCCATACGGGTATGCTCGCGGTTGGGAGCCCGTTCGATACGTGAAACGCATCCGCGCCTACCACGCCCTGCTGGAGCAATACCTCCGCCAAATCTGACGATTCTCCGAAATTGGAGAACCTATGAATACGGAAGACATGGAAGGAATCAAACGCTATTTTGGCGTTGTTGCCGAAGGACTTCGACACGATCTCCAGCAAGTAGCCGAAGGCCACCAGGTCATCCTTACTCAGGCTCAACAGTTTCGGGAAGAGGTTCAGGAGGAATTTAAAGAAGTTAAGGCATTAATAAAGTTTTCTTTTGTCTTTTGCAGAGTTGGATAATCGAATCCAATCGCTTGTTGAAACGGACGTGGGTATTCTCAAGGCAAGACTCGATCGCCTTGAAGCTCAACAAAGATAGTCTCCCCCGATCAACGTTTTTGATCGTCCATGAACGCTTCCTCTCCGATTCAGGAACTGAAGGCGAGGCTTGCACGCGCCACCGCCGTGACGGTCCTAACCGGAGCCGGCATTTCCGCGGACAGCGGAGTGCCGACCTTTCGAGGTGCAGATGGGATGTGGAAGGACCACCGGCCCGAAGAGCTGGCCTCACCCGACGCTTTTGCCCGCAATCCCAAACTCGTCTGGGAATGGTACAACTGGCGCCGCGAACTCATTGCAACCAAACATCCGAACCCGGCCCATGCCGCCCTGGTGGAACTGGAGCACAGGATGCAAAACTTCTGGCTCATCACGCAAAACGTCGATGGGCTCCACCTGTCAGCCGGATCTCAACGCCTGTCGGAAATTCACGGCAATATTTGGAAAGTGCGTTGCACGCAATGCGGACGGGTGACGGTCAATCGCGACGTCCCCATCGCCATCCTGCCCGAATGTACAACCTGCCGAGGACTGCTCCGTCCTCACATCGTCTGGTTTGGAGAATCCCTGGCTGCTGAAGATTTACAAAAAAGTTTCGACGCGTTGCGCAATTGCGAAGTGCTCCTGATTATCGGCACGTCCGGGGTGGTCTATCCGGCCGCGTCTTTCGGGCCCATAGCCAAAGACAATGGCGCCTTCGTGGCGGAATTGAATCTCGATCCGACGCCCAATTCCGATCTCGTGGACGTGGCCATCCAAGGTCACGCTAAAGATCTGGTGCCCCAACTACTTTCATAACCCCTTGTATTTTCACATTTTCTTGACGACATTATTATGAGTCTGTTATCCTTACATGTTTATAGTCATACCCATACGGTGGAGAACATCATGCAAATCACCATTAATGGAAAACCCGAAGAATTGCAGGCCGATACCATTATGGACGTCCTGAAACAAAAAGATATCGACCCGCATATGGTAGCCGTCGAACTCAACACGCAAATCGTCGAACGAGACCGGCTCGAATCCACGAACGTCCAAGACGGCGACAAGGTAGAATTTCTGTTCTATATGGGTGGAGGGGCGTGACCACCCGATATTTATCAAAGATTACGGAGGGCATCGGGAACACCCCTCTGGTTCGGTTGAATCGCCTTTCCGAGGAAGGCGGCGGCGCAATTTTCGGAAAGGTGGAGTTCGCCAACCCCGGCGGAAGCGTCAAGGATCGGATCTGCCTCAATATGATCGATGAGGCGGAACGTACCGGTACGCTTCAACCCGGAGGAACGATCGTCGAACCCACCAGCGGGAACACGGGAATCGGACTGGCCTTAATCGCTGCGGTTCGCGGGTATAAATTAATTCTGGTCATGCCGGAGAGCATGAGCCTCGAACGGGCCAGCCTGTTATCCTCCTACGGCGCGCAATTGATTTTGACCCCGGCGTGGGAAGGCATGCAGGGTTCGATTCGAGAGGCCGAGAATATTATCGCCCAAAACCCGGAATATTTTATGCCGAACCAATTTTCAAATCCGGCGAATCCCGCGATTCACCGGGCCACGACCGCGGTTGAGATCTGGGATGCCATGGACGGCAAGATCGATGCGTTTGTCGCGGCCGTCGGCACGGGCGGGACCATTACCGGTTGCGGAGAGGTCATGAAAGAACGTAAGCCGGACACCAGGGTCGTCGCCGTGGAACCGGCCGGGTCCCCGGTACTCTCGGGAGGCGCACCAGGTCCGCATAAGATTCAAGGCATCGGCGCAGGTTTTGTGCCGGCGGTCCTCAATCGTTCCATTATTGACGACATTATTCGGGTCACCGACGACCAAGCCTATCAAACCACGAAACTGCTGGCCAAAAAAGAGGGCCTGCTCGTCGGGATATCCGCAGGAGCGAACGTCTTTGCAGCCCAACAGGTCGCTAAAGACCTCAGACCCGACCAGCACGTGGTCACGGTGTTGTGCGACACGGGGGAACGGTACCTGAGCATCGAAAAATATTTTAATATCTGACGAGTCGAGCGAGATGAGTTTCACGGACGAACAAATCACCCGGTACAGCCGGCATATCCTGTTACCCGAGGTCGGTGGGAAGGGACAAAAGAAAATTGCCCGGGCGAAGGTGTTTGTCGTCGGAGCGGGCGGCCTCGGCTCACCGGTGGCCTTGTATCTGGCAGCAGCCGGCGTTGGAACAATTGGCTTGATTGACAGTGACGTGGTCGATCGGTCCAATCTTCAACGACAGGTCCTGCACCATACCCCCGACGTGGGACGGTCCAAGGTACAATCGGCGAAAGAAAAAATCTTTCTCCTGAATCCCGACGTGAACGTTGAAACGTACGAGGATCGATTTACCGCCTCCAACGCGATGGATTACATTGCGCCCTATGACGTGGTGATCGACGGCGTGGATACCTTTCCGGCCAAGTTCCTCATCAACGACGCGTGCTATTTTGCCGGCAAACCCCTTGTCCACGGCGGGATCCTCAGGTTTGAAGGCCGGGTCTTCTCTATCATGCCGAATCAATCCGCCTGCTACCGGTGCATTTTCAACCACCCACCGCCACCCGGGCTCGTACCCAGTTGTCAGGAGGCCGGCATCATCGGCGTGGTAGCCGGCATTATCGGAACCATTCAGGCCACGGAGGCGCTGAAATTGATTCTTGGGATCGGAGATCCGCTCACCGACCGCATACTCGACTTTGATGCGCGAAAGACCGCATTTCGTGAAATAAAGACGAAACGAAATCCCAGATGCCCCTTGTGTGGGGACGATCCGGACATTACCGAACTGTTTGAGCACGAACAGGAGGCGTGTCAATTGCAAGCGCCCGGGGCGCTCGGTATTTCCTGATTTCCCGTCCGGATGCGGAAGGAGGTTGAACCATGGCAAAGATGAAAGCCCTTATTTGCCGGGAATGTGGGAAGGAATATCCCACGGAAGCCCTTCACGTGTGTGAACTGTGCTTTGGGCCTCTGGAAGTCAAATATAATTACGATGAAATCAGGGAGGCGATGTCACGAGCCTCGATCGAGGCCGGCCCCAAGTCGCTGTGGCGGTACAAGGAATTGCTCCCGGTCGAAGGCGGGCCGACGATCGGTCTGCACGCCGGCATGACGCCGCTCGTTCACGCCAAAAATCTGGGGGCTTTTTTGGGACTCGATGAACTGTACATCAAGAACGACTGCGTCAACCAGCCGACCCTGTCGTTTAAGGACCGGGTCGTGGCCGTGGCCCTGACGCGCGCCAGGGAACTGGGATATGAAACGGCAGCCTGTGCTTCCACCGGCAATCTGGCCAATTCGGTTGCCGCGCACGCGGCGCAGGCCGGCATGCAATGTTACGTGTTCATCCCCGGCGACCTGGAAGCGGCCAAAGTCCTCGGCAACCTGATCTATAGACCGAAAGTCGTGGAAATCGAAGGCAACTATGACGACGTGAACCGTTTATGCAGTGAAATTGCCGGCGAACGACGATGGGCCTTCGTAAACGTGAATATCCGTCCCTATTATGCCGAAGGCTCGAAGACCCTCGCGTTTGAAGTCGCGGAGCAACTGGGGTGGCGGGCTCCAGACCAGGTCGTCGTGCCCATGGCTTCGGGATCGTTATTGACCAAAATCTGGAAGGGACTCAAGGAATTCCAGAAAATCGGAATTCTCAAGGACGTATCCACGAAGATAAACGGCGCCCAGGCCGAAGGGTGCTCCCCGATCGCCACGGCGTATAAGGACGGCCGCGACTTCTTCAAACCGGTCAAGCCGAGCACCATCGCCAAGTCGCTGGCTATCGGCAACCCCGCGGACGGCTACTATGCCTTGAAAACCGTCGCGGAAAGCGGTGGGGCCATGGATGCCGTCACGGACGACGAAGTCATCGAAGGCATCAAGCTCCTGGCTCAAACGGAAGGCATCTTTGCGGAAACCGCTGGAGGCGTGACCATCGGAACCCTTCGTAAACTCGTGAAACAAGGCGCCATCAAAAAGCACGACGTGACCGTCGCCTATATTACCGGCAATGGATTGAAGACCCAGGAAGCCGTTGTGGATTCGGTCGGACGTCCGTTCCGCATTCCACCGAGCCTGGTGAAATTTGAACAAACGTTTGGACAACAGGGGGGGGCATGATCACCGTACGCATACCCACTCCCCTCCGGCCGATGACCGGGGGCAAGAGTGAAGTCGAAGGAACCGGCGCCAGTATCGGCGAATTGATCGAGCAATTGAACGCCGCGCATCCGGGCTTGAAAGACCGGATCTGCGACGAACAGGGAGAGATTCGACGGTTTATCAATATTTACCTGAACGAGGAAGACATCCGGTTCCTGACGGGCAAAGACACGCCCGTCAAGGACGGTGACGAGGTGTCCATCGTTCCCGCGATCGCCGGTGGCGGCCATGACTAAACTGCGATTTCACATCCGGTTTCCGGAAGAAAAGATTCCCGAACCCGTCATTTATCAGATCGGGCATGAATACCAGGTGGTCACCAGTATCCGCCGGGCCGACGTACGCGAAACCACCGGCTGGATGGACGTGGAATTCTCAGGCGAAACAGAAGAAATCGAACGCGCCATTACAGGGTTGCGGGAGAAGGGCGTGCTCGTAGACCCGATTGAACTCAACGTGGTGGAATAGAGGCGGGACATGGATTTTACCGAAGATCAAATCGAACGATACAGCCGGCAGATCATCCTCGAACAAGTTGGCGGTAAGGGGCAACAAAAATTGAGCCGGGCCAAGGTCCTTGTGATCGGCGCCGGAGGCCTGGGTTCGCCGATCGCCCTGTACCTGGGCGCGGCGGGTATCGGCACGATCGGATTGATTGACGGCGACGTGGTCGATCTTTCGAACCTGCAGCGGCAGGTCCTCCACACCACGCCCCACGTGGGAGTTCACAAGGTCGAATCCGGCCGCCGGCTTCTGGAGGCGTTGAATCCCGACGTCCGCGTGCAAACGTATCAGGAGCACATCAGCGCCGAGAACATCATGACGCTGTTGCCGGACTACGACCTGGTGCTGGACGGCTCAGACAACTTCGGCACCCGGTTCCTGGTGAATGACGCCTGCTTCTTTGCGAAGAAACCCTTGATCTCGGGAAGCATCTTTCGTTTTGAAGGGCAACTGGCCACGATCAAACCGCATGAAGGCTACCCCTGCTATCGGTGTCTCTACCCTGAACCGCCGCCTGCCGGGCTGGTCCCCAGTTGTCAGGAGGCCGGAGTATTGGGCGTCCTCGCGGGCACGATCGGTATTTTGCAGGCCAACGAAGCCGTGAAAGAAATTCTGGAAATCGGGGACACGCTCGCGGACCGTTTGCTGATCTACGATGCGCTCGAAATGAAGTTTCGCAGCGTCGGGCGTCCCAAAGATCCCCGCTGCCCACTCTGCAGCGCCAACCCGACAATCACCGTGCTGGAAGAACATCACGTCTCGTGCAGCGTGTAACGGTAATGGATAGAACCAGGCCATACATCGTCCTCGGCCCGGTTTCGGGAAAGCCCCGCGCGCGCTGACCGTCTTTACCCGTCATGCTTTCGATCCCTTCAGACATTTGGGAAGATATGATCGCGCACGCGCGGCTCCTGGATCCACATGAATGCTGCGGCATTTTGGCCGGCCGGGACACCACCATTACCGAGCATTACCGGATTACCAACATCCTGGCCAAGATGAGTGAAGCTGAACTGGCCCGTTTCGACCAAGCCAAGCTGTCCGACCTGAAACAACTGTCTCCCGAGGAACGCGCCGATATCGCCTTCCAGATGGATGCGCTGGAGATGTCACAAGCGCAAAAGGATATTCGGCAAAAGGGTATCACGCTCACGGCCTTTTACCATTCGCATACGTTCAGCCCTGCCCGCC
This sequence comes from Nitrospirales bacterium, assembly GCA_022828225.1. Lineage (GTDB taxonomy): Bacteria > Nitrospirota > Nitrospiria > Nitrospirales > UBA8639 > Bin75. Next base: position 131,168 of record JAJEJG010000006.1, read on the forward strand.
CATCCGTCACCGACGTTAAAATCGCCATGGAATTCGAGAGCTACAGGGAAAAACTCAATATACCCGAACCCGTCCACGTCATTATCTCCCTCCAGGATAAAGCGAATCCCGTCATTCGCGGCTACCGAATCCGGAATTCGACGGCTACCGAAGTTCCCGTCGAACGCCGATAGGCACGGCAAGGCATGCCGCTGTGGACAACCTTTTTTCAAGTTGCCATAATGCGCAAATCTTTTTCTCCCTTATAACAAGGAGATTCATCATGTTTCGTCCTTTTACATTCGTCCTGCTTCTCGTGCTTTTCATGTCGACGGCTACACTTGCTTTGGCTTTTACCGATGAACCCGGCAAAGAAGGAAGTTTCTACAGTCCGATTATCCGCGTGGTCCCGGACAAAGGCTTTATCCTCATCAATAGCGGGAGCGGTATCCTCTGGCTCAAAGCCAGCGAGGCGGCCATGCCGCATATTGCAAAGTTACCCGTCGGCGGGCTGATTGACGTTGTCGTCGTCTTTCAAGGCAAACCCAATCCGCCGATTATCAAGCTATGGAGATTGGCGGGCGGCGATTCAGCCTGTTCCGAGTTCGACGGAAAACAATGCCTGCCGCCGGCAAAGAAGAAATAACGCCGTGGGTCAGTATACCGCCGGGGGGCGTGGTTTAGTTTAATGCGACGGCCTTGAAAGATGCATGGACCTTCTGGCCGGGTCGCAGCCGGAGTTGATGAAAGGATTTTCTCGTAATCATGGCCAGCAACGGGCACCCCACGTCGAGCTTCACTTCGACGGCGTAAGGATCGCCCGGTGACTCGCTGACCTCGGCAATCGTCGCTTCCAACGCATTCAACACGCTGCTGGTCGCAAGAGGCGCACCAACCGCCAAACTCACGTCGCGCGACAGAATTTGCACCCTCAACGGCGCGCCGGGAGGAAGGGCCTGTTGAGGAAGGAAAAGGGACTGACCCAAGAATTCAACCCGTGTCAGCCCGAAGTGCGGTTCATGCTCGGCAATCCGTGTTTCAAGAATAGCCCCAACCACGTTCGATTCCACCAACTCCGGCAGATCCAACCGGGCAAAGACATCCTGAATCGGTCCGGTCGCCACCACTCTCCCCTCTTTGAGCAGAACCATGTGATTGGCGAGCTGTAAAATTTCGTGAAGATCGTGGCTGACGTACAGGACCGGGATACGGAATTCCTGGTTCAGACGTTGAAGGAAGGGAATGATTTCTTTTTTGCGTTGCCGGTCGAGTGAGGCCAGAGGCTCATCCATCAGCAGAAGCTGCGGATTGGTCAGCAAGGCTCTTCCCATGGCCACTCGTTGCTGTTCCCCCCCGGACAAGTGGGACACCCGCCGCTGAAAAAGCGGCTCAAGCTGCAACAGCGCACTGACGTGATCGAATTCGATGCGCCGCGGGGATGGAGCGCTGCGCTTCATCCCGTACTTGAGGTTTTGCGTGACGGTCAGATGCGGAAACAGTCGCGCTTCTTGAAACACGACCCCTACGCGACGCCGGTCGACCGGGAGAAAAATCCCGCTCGCGTCGTCCTGCCACACGGCCTCGTCGAATTGAAGAAATCCCGAAGAGGCTCGGGTCAAGCCGGCGATGCACCTCAACAGCGTGGTCTTGCCGCTCCCGGACGAACCGAACACCGCAGTCGTCCCTTCCAGCGGAACCGTGCAAGCCACGTCGAAACGAAACCCGGGATAGTCAATTTGAAATCGTGCGTCGAGGCGACTCATGAGACCTGAATGGGCAAACGCCGGTTGACCGTATACACGATCGCCAGGATGAAGAAACTGAATATGAGGAGGACGGCCGACAGAAAATGGGCTTGCGTATATTCAAGCACCTCGACGTGATCATAGATGGCAATGGAGAGGACTTTGGTCACCCCGGGGATATTGCCACCGACCATCAGCACGACGCCGAACTCGCCAAGCGTATGAGCAAAGCCCAGGACAACGGCGCTCAGGTATCCTCGAACAGCCATGGGCGACGCGACGGTAAAAAAGGCGTCAAGCCTTGAGGCTCCCAGTGACCAGGCGGCTTCCAAAGGTTTTTTGCCGACGGCCTCGAACGCTCCATGCAGAGGTTGAACGACAAACGGAAGCGAATAGAAGGTCGAGGCAATCACCAACCCCGTAAAGGTGAACGAGAGCGCCGATCCGGTCAGGTCCTTCCAGGGGCCGCCGATCAATCCATGAGGCCCGAGTGCCACCAAGAGATAAAATCCGAGCACGGTTGGCGGCAAAACGATGGGTAGCGCCACGATGGCCTCTATCAGGGTCCTGAACTTCGAACGCGTGAAGGCCAACCACCATGCAACCGGTGTGCCGACCAGCAACAACACGACAACGGTCACCCCTGCCAGTTGCATGGTCAGCCACAACGGGCCCCAATCCATTTCCGGGATATTCATCTTATGACTCCCGGGTCTTGATCATTCCAAGCCATAGCCGAATCGTTCAATGATGTCACGGGATTTGGCCCCTTTCACGTAGTCCAGGAACGCGCGTGCGATTTCATGACGTTGACCGGTGCGCAACAGCACCGCTTGTTGCCGGATCGGAGCATACAAATGCGTCGGAACGTCCCATCGGCTTCCGGCCCCGTTGACTTTGGGATCCAACACCTGCGAAAGGGCGACAAATCCCATCTGAGCATTCCTCGAAAAAACAAAGTGGAACGTTTGTCCGATATTTTCTCCACGGACCAACCGGTCCCGAACCCGCTCCCAAAGTCCCAGTGCCTGCAAGGCTTCCTTGGCAGCGGCGCCGTAGGGCGCAGTTTTGGGATTCGCAATGGCCACGTGCTCGGCGTCGTCGCTCAACAGCGTCAATTTCCCATTTCCCTCAATCAGGGTGGAACCGAGGCTCCACAACGTGAGGCGTCCCACGGCATAGGCAAAGCGGCTCCCTTGAACAGCCAACCCTTCTTGTTCCAGCAATTTCGGGCGCGTCGCGTCGGCGGACAAAAACACGTCGAACGGGGCGCCGTTTTTAATCTGAGCATAAAGTTTACCGCTCGAGCCCGAACTGATAACGGCGGTATGCCCCGTGTCTCGTTCAAAATTGATCGCAATTTCATTGAGGGTCGCGAGAAAATTTGCCGCGACTGCCACGCGTACTTCTTCGGCCGAGCCGGTCGCCGGACTGATCGCCAGAAAAAGCAGGGACAGAAAAGCGTGAATGCCGGCAATCACGACAAGCTTTCTGTAACACCAGTGGTTCCCCATACCCACGTACCCTTACAGCCGAAACTTCGTCTGTATGTAAAAATAATCACTATCCCTGTTCCCGCCGGAAGGCAACCCCGCCGAATCGGGAAGCCTGTCAAAATAACTGCCTTTGAACCAATGCGTGTAACCCAATTCGAATTCCAGGTTATCGTTGGTTATCCAGCGAGCGCGCAGTTCAAGATCATGGCCGAGAAAATTCCCTGATCCTCCACTGGGATCATGCAACCCATTACGGCCAAATGCGCCGCGTGAGGTCGCGAGATACCACACCCGGTGTTTGAGCTGCACTTCACAACCCCGGCACGGAACCGTAATCACCCGCCAACCCGGCGAACTGAAGTTCGACCGAAAAAAGGGTCCGAAATTGCCGGTAGGCATATAATCGAAACGTCGAGCGCCGAACAGCGTATCAAATGCCGAACTCCGGCTGTCCTGCGCGCTACGGTCCCCGCTGGCATAGTCATAATGAATCAGAAACCGCGGCGACCATGGGAGGTCCAAGGTGTAGCCGATATCAATATGCTGGAAGTGGGCAAAATGATCGATATTGCCCTTTTTTCCCGTCTGCCAAACGCTCTCGATTTCATAATCGATTCTTCCCGTTTCCGGCTCATCGTAGAGACGTGTTCCGAATGTCGAAAACGTTCTGTGCCTCTCGACGGAAGCACTCCGCTGATCGTTCAATCCGAAATAGTAGGCATTGAGACGCAACATGGGCATGTATTCGGATTCGACGGAAGTGCCCCAAAAGACACTCCGTTTCGACTGTTCGTCCGGTTGGATGACGTCGCGCAGGACCGGCTCCACCAGAAACAGACGGAAACGCCAACTCTCTTGTCTTCCCAACTGCCAATGCAGTCCGTCGAACGCGTTCGACGTATTCCGGTAGTCATTCCGGATGATCAGGCGACCTCGGCCGAAATCCATTGTCAGCCGTCCAACGTGTAGGTCCGCACGAAGACCGGTTTCCAACACGTTGTTGACGGTGAAGGACGCCATGAGTTGCAGTACGTCCATCTCATTCCTGATGGCCGTGGTGACGTAGCTTTCAACGCCATCCAGATAGACCCTGGAATCCTGACCTTCAAACAGGAATTTGACAGACTTCCCGCTCAAACCCAACCGGACACGGGACCGTTGTTGAATTTGGGAGTCCGTTTGGCCCGCAGGTTGGCTCCGTCGCCATGGATGGTCATAGGTTTCGAAGCGAGTCCGGTGTTCGAGTCCAAGATCCAGCCAATCAGGGAGATGCAGGGCAGCCTTCAGGTACCGATTCCATTTCCATTCCCTCGTTGGAACGAGAACGGCATCCGCGGGTTCGGTTATCTGCATACTCGATGCCCGTGCAAGCAACCCGCCTCCCGTTCGAGGAGAACCATCCATGGAGGCGGATGCGATACCGCCCCAAGCGCACAAGACCAAAACTCCCACCCACACCAACATCCGGCGCTTCTGCTTTCGAAAGTCCATCGTCACAAAAAAGATGTTATTTTATAGATTACTATATATCAATTAAACATTACATTAAGAACATAAGGAAAATCGCTCCCTCCACAGCAGGGACGGCGCGACATGAAAGGGCTGCTCAAGTGAGGCCGGTCAATATCCAGCCCCCTGTCGGATTGCCTATGATTGCCGAATGACTTTCCCGCTCTCTCTGACGTCATACCCTCCCAGGGCTTCGATTTCCCGTTGAAATTTGCGCGTAACCAGGGTGTCCAGAAATATCTTCATGCCGGGATGCGAGTCGACGTACGCCGTCGGGATGATGAGATCGTACCGTTCTTCCTGCAAGGGAATGAAATCGAAATTGTACAATTGGGCCACGGCCTGTGCGCCGATACCGACATCCGCCTTCCCTTCCGCAATACATCGTCCAAGGCCGATCTGGGAAAGAGCTATGGTCCCATAGCCCCTCACGACTTGACTCGGAATGCGATGACGCGACAGCAAATGATCCAAAAGCAAGCGAGCCCCCGCTCCCTTCTCACGGTTGATCATCCGCACGTCAGACCTGGTCAGGTCTTCAAGGCGACGGACTTGCTTGGGATTCCCCTCCTTCACCAACAATCCTTCCTGCCAAGTAGCAAACCGGACGACCGTCACGGTCTGTCCCTGCCCATACCGTTTCAGGAACGGAAGATTATATTCACCGGAACGAGGATCCCTCAGATGAATCCCTGCCACGTGCACGTCTCCCCGTTTTAACGCGCGTAACGCCGCAAGGCTGGCCATGTTCCACCCGACGACCGACGCATTACCGGCTTGCTGGCGAACGTGCTCGCCGGCCAGATACATCGCCGGATCGCACCCCGCCACGACGATCTGCCTATCCACGTCCTTCCGACTCTTCAGAAGCTGCACGTACACCGAACGTTTCCTCCGGGAAGCTCCCCCCAAAACCAGGGCATCTGCCGGAACCGTATAATTCAGGACGTCCCCAAGCTCCGTGACGGGCTTGGCAACCAAGCGGTTCCCGACCGTTGCCAACTTCACCCTGGCGGATTTCAACACTCCGGAATGATCCGCCGGCAGTTCCGCCTCAAGAATGTTTCCATCGTCATGCAGGGAAAACAGATCCTCCACCGACGTGCCCAACGTGTGGGCGAGTTGCAACGCAACTTCCGTACCCGGGAGATACTGATTCTTTTCAATGGCATAAAGAGCTTGTCGCGTCACGCCCGCGCTTTGCGCCAAATCTCCTTGAGAGAGACCGGCGGCGATCCGCGTTTCACGCAATCGGTTCGTCACTCGTTGTTGAAGCTTTTGCATAGGGTCACGCCATATGACCAAACTTTATACATGACATATGTCAACTATAATAGTATATTCTCCCTGTCATGACAAGAGGCTTTTCCGGAAACGACGACTTGACCGACATCGCACCCGTCTTTATGGAAATTCTTGGACCTTACCTATTCCGCAACATTCCGGCGAGTCAACAGGGAGTTGAATATGCCCAACATTCACGTTCAAACGAAAACAGGACGCCAAGCCAAGAGCCTTCCTCGATGGAACCTGAAAGACCTGCTCCGTCATCAGGACAAGGATCTCGAAACCTTTTCTCGAACGCTCGATGGTCACGTGCGATCCCTGGAGGGCCTTCGCAACCGCCTTTCTTCCACGCTCACGCCTCGCACGTTTCTCAGAGGCCTGCAACTCCAGGAAACCATTGCGTCGGAATCTTCCAGGCTGGCGGCCTACGCTCAATTATGGTTTGCTCAAAACACCCAAAACCAGCGAGCGAGGGCATTTGAAACGCAAGTCAGGAAACACCTGCTCCCCATTTCCAATCGGACGCTCTTTTTTGATTTGTGGTGGCAACGACTGGGGGACCGAACTGCAGGACGGCTTATGAAGCATGCGGGATCATTGCGCTACCATTTGGAATCGCTCCGGCGAGTCAAGCGACATACGTTGTCAGAAACCGAAGAACAAATCATCAACGTCAAGAACTCCACCGGACGACAGGCACTCGATAGCCTGTACGACGTAATCACCAATGGATTGACGTTCCAGTTGCCTTCGCGCAAGGGCTCGATGCCATTGTCGCGCGAACAATTGTCCGTGCATTTCAGGGATCCTTCCTCGCACGTACGTCAGGTGGCGTACGATCAATTTTTCCAGGTGTATTCGAAACGCGCCGATGCTCTCGGAGACATCTACAAAACCCTCGTGATGGATTGGAAAAACGAAGGGGTGGATCTTCGCGGCTATGCCAGCCCGATTGCCGTACGAAACCTTCACAACGACATCCCTGACAAAGCGGTTTCCACCCTCCTGCAAACCTGTCGTGACAACCGGGACGTATTCCAGGAATATTTTCGGATCAAAGCCAGGATCTGCGGTTTCCGACGAATGACCCGTTACGACGTCTATGCACCCCCGAAAATCAAGAAGGTTTTGTATCCGTTCGATCAGGCCGTCAAACTCGTGTTCGAAGCGTATCAACAATTCTCCCCGACCCTCGCGGAGCACGCGCGTCGAGTCTTTGCTGAACGACACATCGACGCGGCTCCCGCCCCGGGGAAAATGGGTGGAGCCTTTTGCTATAGCGTGTTGCCGTCTCTCACGCCATACGTCCTGTTGAACTACTCCGGCGACGCCCGAGACGTTGCCACCTTAGCCCATGAACTCGGACATGCCGTGCATAGCATGATGGCCCGGCATCATTCGGTGTACACGTTTCACGCCACGTTGCCGCTCGCTGAAACCGCCTCCGTGTTCGGGGAACAGCTTCTCTCCGACGCCCTGCTGGCGGATGCCTCCGACGCCAAAGCGAGACAGCGATTGTTAGTGAGTCAACTCGATGACCTCTACGCCACGGTTCTCCGGCAAGCGTATTTTGTCGAATTCGAAAATCAAGCCCATCATCTTGTTGCCGAAGGAACGACGATCGACCGTCTTGCCCAAACGTATCTTTACCTTCTCAAAGAACAATTCGGCCGTTCAGTGAACATCTCCAAGGCCTTTCAATGGGAATGGATGACGATCCCTCATATTTTCCGAAGCCCGTTTTACTGCTATGCGTACAGTTTCGGAAATTTGTTGGTGCTGTCCCTCTTTCAACGCTACAAGAAGGAAGGGCAGTCTTTTATCCCGCGGTACCTCGAACTCTTGGGCCACGGGGGCTCACAAAGCCCGCAGGACATACTCAAACCTCTCGGAGTCGATCTCTGTAAGAGATCGTTTTGGCAGGCAGGGTTCAACCGTATCCGGGAACTCGTGGAATCTCTCGAGAAAACGGTGGGTGCGACAACCTGAGAGTGCAGACCAACGACTCGGCCGCTATGGTGTGCCCGGCATCTTTCCTTGATTTAAAGATATTTATTGCGTTAGCCTATTTTGCCGGATGGCCTTATAGGGCAGGATTTTGAAAAAGGGAGTTTGACAAATGCCGGAAAGCGCTTACGTTCTCATCAACGTGCTACCTGGACAAACGGCAAACGTGAAGAATTTATTGGCGCAAATCGAGGAAATTAAAACGATTGACGCCTGTTGGGGAAAGCCGGATATTTTCGTCAAAGTCGAAGTGGCAAGCCAGGAAGCCCTAACCCAATTGGTCCTCACCAAAATTCATGCCATCGAAGGAGTCGCTCAAACCGACACCCACCTGGTCTACACGCTCTACGAATAATCAGATCTCAACAATCTTCAGGAACCTCTGATTTATTGTGATAGCAGGATGCAGGGCAAGGCGTCCCGGAGCGAAACCCGAGGCTTATCAGAGAGATAGGTGGGGGTTGAGCGAGGACACAACGCCGCCATGCGCCCGATAGTGCAAGAAATCAGAGGTTCCTTCAATAGATTCCCGCTTGACGTTGCAACCACCGAACATAAGGGATGATCTGCGTGACGTCATCGGGTGTGGCTTCGGATATTTTTGGCATATTGCCAAATTTCCAGTGGTGCGCGCGGACACCTTGCATGGCCGCCCGCATGAACGCAAAATCGGCATGATGAGAAGGCTCATAAATTTTATGCACTAACGGCGGTCCCGCATTCGTCCCTTGGCCGGCATTGCCATGACAGCGCGCACATAGTTCATCGAACCGTTCTTCCCCTGCTTGATATTCTTCGGGTACCGGTCGAGACGCATCCTGCGACGCGACGGTGTTTTGCACAGTGCCGTCATCAGAGGCATGCTTTGAACTGGTCTCGCCTTGTCCTTCCGAGCAACCGACGACCCAAAGCAAGACTGCCAGACCAAACCACGTCAGTTTCATGTCAACACGTCGCATCTCTTGCACACTCCGTTACCGAGCTTCTAGAGGGCCGATGAATCGGGGGCTTCTGCCGCATAGGGAGCGGGATCTCGAAGACCGGCCTCCTGAAACCCCTTCAATCGGATCAGACAACTGTCACATTGCCCACATGCCGAACCATCCTCACGAGGATCATAACAACTGTGCGTCAATTCGAACGGCACGCCCAAAGCCAAGCCTTGCTGAATGATCTCAGTTTTACTCAAAAGCAGAAGCGGCGCTTTTATCTGAACCGTGTCGCCACGAGTTCCTTTTTTCGTGCCGAGACGGGCAACCTGTTCAAACGCGCGCAAGAATTCAGGGCGACAATCCGGGTATCCGGAATAATCCAAGACATTCGCTCCGATGAAAATACACGAAGCTTCGACGACCTCGGCATAGGCCAAGGCCAGCGACAGAAATACCGTATTGCGTGCAGGAACATAGGTGGATGGGATACCTGTCCGTCGTTCATGGTCCGACCGATTTTTCGGGACGTCTCCAGTGCCGACCAAAGCCGAACCGCCGAATTCGTGCAAATCCAAACGAAGAATCCTATGTTCAACGGCCTCGAGCCACGCTGCAATTTCTCCTGCCCTTTGAATTTCAATGTGATGACGCTGTCCATACTCGATTGTAAGCAAATACAGGACGTACCCCTCATGACGAGCCATGGCGGCTGCCACGGTTGAGTCAAGCCCTCCACTGGCGAGTACAACGGCTTTCATCGCGCCTTGATCGACCCGGGAGGCACTTTCATAACGTGACAGGGCCGAACGATCGATTCAATGATGGGATCAGCAGAAAAGTCAAGAGAGGCGAGAGGCGGGAACACGTGAGTCTTCAGGTCAGATCCGTTGCTCCCCGCGTTCAATTTTTTCAAGCAGTTCGATTTTTTCCTGGCATTCGACGCAGAGCCTGGCGAAGGGCATGACCGCCAATCGTTTTTCACTGATTTCCGTGTTGCACTCGACGCAAATACCATAGGTCCCTTCTTCCAGGCTCACCAGCGCTTCATCGATCATTTGCCGTTCCCGGTTTCGTTTTTCCTGAAGGGAAATACCCATTTCACGTTCCAGATCCAATAAGGCCTGATCGCCACTGTCCATGGCCGACTCAAACCGCCGTTGCTGCTCTTCCGTCAATGACTGCCCTAACTGGTTTTGAATTTCTTTCATGAGCTGGACTCGTTTTTCCAGCATGATTTTCCGCAACGTCGTCGATCGAGAAGAAGGCAGCCGCTTGGGAGTTTTCGCCGTCGCCGGGGTCCGTTTCTTGACGGCTTTCCGTTCGACGGTTTTGCTCTTGACCGAAGAAACAGTGGCTTTGCGTTTCACCGGGGGGGACCCGGCTTTAGCCGCCACTTTCAGCGTCTTGCTCTTGGGAGAGGCAGGGGCTTTCGTCTTGGCGGATGTTTTCGTCTTGGATGAACGCTTGGCGACTGCAGTTGAACTTTTCTTCGTCGATTTCCCTGCCATATCCAGTCTCCTTTTTTCGCGCAACCGCAACGCGTTCCTTCTTTCGCCTGCCGACCTGAACCAGGATTCGCATCGGTTCGCCACGCCGGAGCTGCAAAAGATAGCAGTTCAGTCATAAGTCATCAAGGAATGAACCGCGCAATCTTCAATTTTTTGACGTCCCTGCAAAAACCGCAATTCAATCATAAAGGCGCACCCGACGATCTCCGCCCCCAATTTCCGCAATAAATCCACCGTAGCCGCCGCCGTCCCACCGGTGGCCAGGAGATCATCAACCACCAGCACCCGTTCTTCCATCGCCACGGCGTCACGATGGATCGCCAACGAACTTGCCCCATATTCCAGGTTGTATTTCACCTCAAACACGTCGGCAGGAAGCTTGCCGGCTTTACGGACCGGCACAAATCCCGCCCCCAAGTTGTACGCCAACGGCGCTCCCATGATGAAACCGCGAGACTCAATGCCCACGACTTTGCTGATCTTGTCATCCCGGTAGCGAGCCGTGAGGTCGTCAATGACCGCTCGATATCCTTGAGGATCCTTCAACAACGTCGTGATGTCGTAAAACAAAATACCGGGTTTGGGAAAATCCGGGATCTCTCGAATGAATGATTTGTAATCCATAGATCAATCCTTTCCGGCCGGGCTCCAGTAAGAAACCGATTTAACCGCTGCCGGCAATGATAATAAAATCGGACGAACCCTGGACATTCGGGTCGATCCATTCCACTTGAATATCTTGCACCCGTGCCAAGGCTGGTCCACGTTTGACGGCCTGAATGACTTCATCGACGAGAACAAGGGGGCCTTCGACTTCCGCTTCTATTCGACCATCCGGCAAATTCCTGACCCACCCGCGCAGCTCACGCCTGGTCGCCTGGGACTGAAGAAACGCCCGAAACCCGACGCCCTGCACGCGACCTTGGGCCACGATGTGGGCCCGAACAGGATTTTTTTCGACTTCTCGATCCATGATCTTACCACAACAGACAAACAGCGCCTCACGGCACGCAATCCCACAAATATGCGGTCACCTTTGCAGACGTCTGTTCCGCGTCACGAATACAGTCCGGGATTCCGATACCGTCATAGGCCGCTCCCGTGACGTATAATCCGGGCTGCCGGGCGATACGTTCACGAATTCGTCGCACACGCTCGCGATGCCCACGGGTGTATTGGGGCATAGCTCGAGGCCACCGATACACTTCCGTGCGAAGAGGCAGGCTTTGAATGCCGGCTATGTCTGCCAACTCACGACAGGCTCGTCTCGTCAATTCGGCGTCATCCAAATCCAACAAATGTTCCCGTCCACGCCCACCCAAATAACAGCGAACCAGACATTGGCCCGCCGGCGCACGTTCCGCCCACTTCATCGATGACCACGTCGCGGCAATCAAAGAACGATTTTCTACGCGCGGGACCACAAACCCATAACCCCGAATCAGATGTTTGACCTCCGGTAAGGCAAAAACCATCGAGATGGTCAAGGTCGAGGCATAGGGGATTTGATTTAACAGCGTCGCGGCTGCATCGTCGAATGGGCGGAGCAAGCCGGCGGACACGTACGCCGGTGTCGCAAGAATGACGGCATCCGCCTCTAATCCGTCTCCCGCTTCCAACTCCAGTCGATACGCTGGGGCAGCCTGAGAACCGAGTGCCTGCACCTCGCGCACGTTCGCGCCTCGCCGAAGAGACACCCCGGCATCTGACAATCTCTCCGTCAGACTGCCAATCAAATCGCCCAGACCGCCTCGTAAGGTCGTGAACAGGGTACGGACCTTCGCATCAGGCTTCTGCGAAGGTCGAGCCCGCTGCATGGCCAGCGCGCCTTTGATCAGGCTGCCGTGCTTGCGCTCCAATTCGACGAGATGAGGAAAGGTCGCATCTACGCTCAACTCGTTCGCGTCACCGGCGTAAATCCCCGAAACCAACGGTTCAATCAGGCGGTTAAAGGCCTCGGAGCCCAAACGCCGGCTGAAAAATTCCGCCAAGGTTTCTTCATCGTTCGTGCGAGCCCGGCGAGGGATGATCCAATCGGCTCCCATGCGCACGACACCGGCCCAGGAAAGCAGACCGCCGTGAAACAAGGGCCCGACCTTCGTCGGGACCATTGATATCAGACCCTGCGGGAATTGACGCAAGCGGCCTTTCGAATAGGTAAACGTTTGCGCATGTTCTTGATTGGTGTTGATCAATTGCGAAGAGAGCCCCAGTTTTTCACAAAGGGCCAGAGCCGCCGGTTTCGTCGTCAGGAACGAATCGGGGCCCCCTTCCGTTATCACGCCATCCCGGCGGTTCGTGAGGATTTTGCCGCCAAGATAGTCCTGGCCTTCCACCACCGTACACTGAAGTGGAACTTGCTTGTTTCTTGCTGGTTCCAGCAGGGCAAACGCGGCAGAAAGCCCGGAAATCCCACCGCCGACAATCACCACACGTTTGGGAGTCGCCATGATGGGTCACTCAATGCGGGGAAAAACGTCGAGCAGGCCGGACCGCATTCATCGAGTACTGTATTTGCGAACGAATGCAATGGCGGACTCGACGTGATCCACGGACGTTTTGGGGAGAATACCATGACCAAGATTGAAGATATGCCCGGCCCTGTTCCCTGCCCTATCCAGAATGTCCTTGATACGGCGCTCGATCTCCGACAAGGTCGCAAACAAAACCACGGGGTCGAGGTTGCCCTGAACGGCAACGTCAAACCCGACACGCGCCCACGCTTCGTCGAGGTCCACGTGCCAGTCCAACCCCAAAACGTCGCTGCCGGCAGTGCGCATGAGCGGCAACAGCGTCGACGTGCCCGTTCCAAAATAAATGATCGGAATTCCTTGAGGTTTCAAGCGATCGATGACCGATTTCACGTGCGGCAACACGTATTCGCCGTAATCGGCCGGAGCCAGACAGCCCACCCAACTGTCAAATATTTGCACAACGTCAACACCCGCCCGGATTTGATTTTCCAGATACGTCACAATCACGTCCGAGAGTTTTCGAAGTAATGCATGCCACTGATCGGGCCGGCAGAACATCATCTGTTTGGTATTGAGATAGTTCCGCGAGCTGCCGCCCTCGATCGCATAACTCGCCAGGGTGAACGGAGCTCCGGCAAACCCGATGAGAGGGACACGGCCGTCCAACGCTTTCTTCGTTAAACGGACGGCATCGAAGGAAAAACGAAATGCGTCCGGCTCTATATGACGCAGCTGCGTCACATCATCTTCATGTCTGACCGGATTGAAAATGACCGGCCCCTGTTCTTCCTTGAAGGTCAACTGCAACCCCATCGGCTCCAGGGGTAACAGGATATCCGCAAAGATGATAGCCGCATCCAAGTCAAAACGCTCGATAGGTTGGAGCGTGACCTCCGCGGCCAGGTCCGGGGTCTTGCAGACGTCGAGAATACTGTGCTTCGCCCTGATCCGCTGGTATTCCGCCATGTAGCGACCCGCTTGTCGCATGAACCAGACCGGTGTTCGATCCACGGGTTCCCGGCGGCAGGCTTTCAGAAAACGATCATTGGTCATAGGGAGAGAAATTGTACGGATGGGATGAAAAGACTGTCAAAGCGAGAGAAAGCCTTGCCGCGGCAAAGGTGCCGGTCATGCAACGCTAAAACCACTCCTGATCGGTCGATCGGGTTTCCTCCGAAGGCCGCATGGATTGACCGGCATACGCTTCCCTGATCCTCCGGCTTTGCTCTTCATAAGATGAAGCCTCGGCAGGCTCAAGAAGCCAAGCATCGCCATCCGGCAATTCAATACGATAATGATCACCGGCCAGCGAAAACCACTCGATATAGGGGTGCGGCGCAAGTAGAGGATGCGGGTCAAAAGAAATCGAACTCACGGTGCCGATCTGGGGATTCGCCAAATCGAGCAGGCGCGATGCGGCATTGGGATCATCGGAAAATTGAGAGTTCTTAAAGGTAAAGATCCGGCCGGCGATGTCGGGTTTAAAGTCCCCATTCAAATAAAATTCTATCGGACCTAGAGAAGCAAACGTCATCGCTCCGACTACGACGCCGGGCATACGATTGTCCAGATAGCCTTCCTTGACCCATCGATAGCTCCCGAATTTCTCTGCCATGTGCGATGATCGCTTCCCGTGTGTCCGCTACCACACCTCGACCGGCCGACGTGAATCCGCCGTCAGGCAACAACAATCCTCTGATTTATTGTGATAGCGGGATGCAGGACAAGGCGTCCCGCAATGAAACCCGAGGCTTATCATGAAGATAGATGAGGGTTGAGCGAGGACACAACGCGGCCACGCGCCCGATAGTGCCACAAATCTCAGGGCTTACACAGACGACATTTCACTTGGCGCACGACTCCCGACTGTTCCAGGGCATCCAGGGCCGTATCTTTGTCGGGATATTCAAACCATCCCCCCTCCCAAAAATCGGACCGGGTGGGAACGGAAGGGACTTCGATGCACCGCTCCTTATGCAGAACGGCCTCATCCACGGATCTTCGAATGTTGATCCAAAGCGCCATAGAGTTCTCCTCAGGGATGACGACGTTCAGTCATCAAGAAGCTGCCATTCATCTTTTTCAATCTTGACCTTGGCCCCGGTCTGGATTTTTTTCGCGTCTTCACGATCAAACAGCTTCATATACCGTTCAATACGATCCGGGTCATCAATCCGTTCGACTTGTTGCAACCCACTTGCCAACCGATACGTTCTCACCAAGACAGACATCTGCAATCCTCCAACCCGTTAGAATGAACAAAGCAATCAGAACTATAAGAATCTAAAGAAGAAAACCTTCGGGCGTCAAGAGCGGAGACACGAAGCTCCCTCGCCCATGGCGGGAGAGGGCTGGGGTGAGGGGGAAGCAGAATAATTTCATTGGGTCATGGTCAAGGGCATTTTCAATCCTGTATAATAGGCCCAACGTCACAATACGTACATGAATCCGTAACAAGGGAGTGATTTGATCCATGCCTGTCTACGAATATCAATGCAACACCTGCAACCATAAATTCGAACTGCTCCAATCCGTCAACGTCAGGCCGGAAGATACATCCTGTCCACAATGTAATGAAGTTAATGTTCAACGACTCATGTCCGCGTTCGCTTCCCAAATCAAGGGCGACCATAAACCCGGCTTCGGTGAAATGAAGGCTTACGACATGTACAATGAGCGGATGGATAAATTCAAAAAGCTTCCGCCCCTCATGGGGGTTGCCCGTGATGCCCCCGGCACGCCCATGATGACGCAGCCGACGGATTCAGGCCCAAGCTCAGATCCAGGAGAAAGCTAGCACTCAGCACTTCCGTCGATTCCCTGCATCATCAACACATCGGGAAACGTGTCGGATTGCTCCATTCTATCATTGTGATGAGATCGCTTAATCATCCGGAACCTCCCGTATCCACGGAATGAAGGATTTTCCATGCCACGCGTGAAGAACAATGCCAAGTTGCCGAAGATTAATTCTCTGGCGGCGTTCTGGTTGATGACCTTGCTGCCGTTCGGATGGCCGGTGCTTGGCGTCGCGGAAGAACTGACCGGTTCCGCCTTAATCGTAGGGAATGGGCCGGAACGGTACGCGGTCGAGGCCTTGGCCAAAAACTTTGAAGCCATGCACCCCAAAACCTCCATTGATTTCTTCTGGCACCAGAACGCCCGACCCGTCGAAGAGGTTCGGGAAAACGGCGCGGACATCGCCGTGACGGGTCAAGCTGAAGAAGACCTTCCCTCAACCACCGTGGCCTGGGACGGCATCGCCGTCGTGACGAATTTTTCCAATGCCATTGAAGACATCACACGGGAACAATTGGGACAAATTTTCTCGGGCGAAATAAAATTCTGGTCGCAAGTGTACGAGGAGGGCCCGGAAGCCAGGATTGCGCTGATTCACCGGACCTGGAATCAAAATATCCGCCAACCATTTGAAAAATTTCTCGGCCTTGAAAATCATAAGAGCATCCGGGCAAAAGTCGTCGAAAAAGAAAATGAGACCTTCAAAGCCATCAATGGTGACATCTATTCCATTTCCTATGTCTCGATGGGGCCCGCTTTACAGGCGCGCAAGGATGGGTATGGCGTCACTCTTCTGTTCGTTGACGATATTGAACCCGAGTACCAAACGGTCTTGGACGGCACCTATCCCCTTCGCCGGCCGGTAGTCTTCGTCATGAACCCCAATGCCTCTCCGGTAGCCCAAGCCTTTCTCGAATACGTACTGTCGCCGCAAGGACAACGAGCCATCAAGGTAGGCGCCAGTGGTCTTTTCCAGGACAAGACCAGCTCGGTCATCAAATATTACCCGCTCAAAGGGGAATAGTCCCGCGTAGCGGCCGTCACGACCTCGGGCACTCTCTTGAAGGACCCCGACCATCCATGATACATACGCCCTCGCCTAACGGACTTCGGTACTTTCCTCGGAGATTCATGGCCAGGGAACGGGTTGACATGATGCGCTGAGTCAACCAAAGGAACCACTCTTTTTCTTGGAGAACCCTCAGGTCAGGCCATGTTTAAAAAAATCCTCGTTGCCAATCGTGGTGAGATCGCCATGCGGGTCATCCGGGCCTGCCGCGAACTCGATATCGCCACCGCTGCCATTTATGCCGAATGCGAAGCCACGGCGATTTACGTCAAGAAAGCCCATGAAGCCTATCTGGTAGGCCCCGGTCCGGTCCAGGGATTCCTGGACGCCCGGGGAATCGTCAGCCTGGCCAAACGCATCAAAGCCGACGCCATTCATCCCGGTTACGGGTTCCTGGCGGAAAATGCCCAGTTCGCTCATTTCTGTCGAGAGGCAGGCATCACGTTTATCGGACCGTCACCCGAAGCCTTGGAACTGCTGGGCGACAAAGTGCAAGCCAGAGAACTGGCCAAACGAATCGGCGTCCCCGTCGTTCCGGGCACGGAAGGCTGTATCCAAAGCGTCGAAGACGGGCTGAACTTTGCCCGGTCCATCGGCTATCCCGTGATGGTCAAGGCCAGTGCCGGTGGAGGGGGGCGCGGCCTTCGCGTCGTCCGTTCCGATGAAGAACTGAAAGAGGCCATGGAATCCGGGGCCCGGGAGGCACTGGCGGCGTTCGGCAATGCCGACCTTTTTTTTGAAAAGTACGTTGAACGACCCCATCATATTGAATTTCAACTTCTGGCGGACAAGGACGGACAGGTCATCCATCTGGGCGAACGCGATTGTTCCATCCAGCGTCGCCATCAAAAAATAATTGAGATCGCCCCGTCCTTGATCCTGACTCCGGAACTGAGAAATCAAATGGGCGATGCGGCGGTCGCCTTGGCGCGTGCCGCGGAATTTGAAAACGCCGGCACCGTTGAATTCCTGTTGGATCAGGATGGCCGATACTATTTCATGGAGATGAATCCCAGGATCCAGGTGGAACATACGGTCACGGAAGCGATTACGACCATCGATATCGTGCAGGCCCAAATCTGGATCGCCGCAGGACGGCCGCTCATGTACGGGCAGCACGAGGTGAACCTTCAAGGCTACGCGATTCAATGCCGGATCAACGCCGAAGACCCGCAGAACGGATTCCGTCCTTCATCAGGTAAAATCACGGCGTACCTGTCTCCGGGCGGAATCGGGGTGCGAATCGACGGCGTCGTCTACAAGGACTATACTGTTCCCCCGTACTATGACGCGCTGTTGGCCAAAATGACGGTCCAGGGCCGGACGTGGGACGAAGCCGTTCGGCGGACGCACCGCTCTTTGGAAGAATTTTTGTTGCGGGGAGTCAAAACGACTATTCCCTTTTTGAAGAACATTATGGAAGAATTCGATTTCCGAAACGGAACATTCGACACGTCGTACCTCGACTCACACGCGGACCTGTATAACTACGAGCATGACTTGGTTTCGGAAGATCTTGTGGTGACGCTCGCCGCCGCCATTGCGGCGTATGAAGGGCTGTAACGCCTATCCGGCAACAAGCATCGTTAACGCAAAGGCACCCTATGGCAAAGAAACCGACATTCTGGGACAAGTTCAAAAGACGCGCTTCGCCCAAAAAGCGACGGAAAGGCAAACGTCCGGATACGTTTGAACTGGAAGCTTCCCAGGGACGAAAAGTGCACCTGACCGACGTGTGCTTACGAGACGGACATCAATCGTTGCTGGCGACGCGTATGCGTACGGAAGACCTGATTCCGACGGCGGCGCAACTGGACGCGATCGGGTTCTGGTCCCTGGAAGTCTGGGGGGGGGCCACGTTCGACGCCTGCCTGCGTTTTCTGAAAGAGGATCCATGGGAACGCTTGAAAGCCTTCCGACAGGCGGCGCCCAACACCAGACTGCAAATGCTGCTGCGCGGGCAAAACCTGGTGGGCTACCGCCATTACGCCGACGACGTCCTCGAACAGTTCATCGTCAAATCCGCGGAACACGGCATCGACGTGTTCCGCATTTTTGACGCCTTGAACGACATTCGAAATCTCAAATCGGCCATCAGGGTGGTACGGCAATGCAACAAACACGTACAGGCCACGATTTGCTATACGGTCAGCCCTGTGCACAGCCTGCATCACTTCGTGGAACAAGCCAAGCGACTCGAAGATCTGGGCACCGACAGTATCTGCATCAAGGATATGGCCGGTCTCTTGCCGCCCTTCGAAGCCTACGCGCTCATCAAACGATTGAAGGAGGCGGTTCGGGTTCCCATCCATCTGCATACGCACTATACGTCGGGCATGGCCTCGATGTCGTCACTCATGGCTATCCTCGGAGGGCTCGACGTTCTGGATACGGCCCTGTCTCCGCTTTCGGGAGGCACGTCCCATCCGCCCACGGAAACCTTTATCGCGGCCTTGAAAAAGACCCCGTACGACACGGGGTTGGATCTATCGCAATTCGGGCCCATCACGGCGCAACTGCGGGAGGCAAGAAAGAAATATCACCAATTTGAAAGCGATTTCACGGGTGTCGATACGGACGTCCTGTCGTCGCAGGTACCGGGCGGCATGATTTCGAACCTGGCATCTCAACTGGCCGAGCAAAACGCCATCGAGAAAATGAAAGAAGTGCTGGAAGAAATCCCGCGAGTTCGCAAAGATATGGGCTATCCCCCATTGGTGACCCCCACAAGTCAGATCGTCGGCACGCAGGCCACGCTGAACGTCATGACCGGCGAGCGGTATAAAGTCATCACCAATGAAGCCAAAAATTACTTTTTGGGACTCTACGGCGAACCACCGGGTTCTCTGGACTCGACCACGCGACAAAAAGCCATTGCCGACAGTAGCCCCATATCGAACAGGCCGGCAGATAACCTTGATCCCGAATTGGAAGCAGCCGCGAAAGAGTTGAGCGAACATGACGTATCGATAGAAGACGTGTTGTCGTATACCTTGTTCCCTTCCGTGGCGTTACAGTTCATCCACGAACGGGCAAGCGGACAGTTACGACCGGAACCCCTTGAACCAATGCCTGAAGGAAAAGGGGGCAGTGGACAACAAGGGCTTCATCTTGCGCCTATCGAATTTAACGTGACCCTTCACGGCGAATCGTATCACGTGCGGATCTCAGGCTCGGGACGGACAGTCGACGGAAAGAAACCCTACTATATCAAAGTCGATGACAAACTCGAGGAAATCTACCTGGAACCCCTGCAAGAAGTGTTGGCAAGCGGACCCGAGACGCCCGTATCAACGGACACGGCAACCGACTCCACAAAAGGAGAACGCCCCAAACCGAGCGGGCCGGGAGACGTGACCACTCCCATGCCGGGGCGCGTCGTGAAAGTCCTCGTTGCCGAGGGCGCAAAGGTCAATGCCGAAGATGCGGTGATCGTGATTGAAGCGATGAAAATGGAAAACCGGGTCACCGCGCCCATTGAAGGGACGGTGAAGGCCATCTACGTCAACGAAGGCGACGCCGTCAATTGCGATGAGACCCTGATTCGTCTCGAATAAGCGGGGCACAGCGATTGCTGGCCCCGCCATTCATGTTCTCTGCCGTCATGTTAGCCTGTTGTTGTGACGACCTCGTCTCCTTTCCGCATCCCCTCCCGCGTTGACCTGCTGCACCGGCACGCTGTTCATACCACAACAATAGACGGACATCGCATGGCCTACCTGGACAACGGGGATGGACCGCCCGTCATCCTGATCCATGGGTTGGGAGGCTCCATGTGGCATTGGGAACACCAACAAGCCGCACTTGCCCGGTCATACCGGACCATTACGCCTGATTTGTTGGGGTCCGGGCTGTCCGAGAAACCTGAACGCCCGTACACTCCAACGTTTCTCCTCGATACCCTCCGTACGTTCATGGATAACCTCAACATTCAAAAAGCCTCATTAATCGGCAGTTCCATGGGAGCCGGCATCGCAATGGGGATGAGTCTGAAGTTTCCGGCCCGCGTCACGAAACTCGTCCTGATCGGCGGATTTCCTTCCGGCATTCTGGACAATCTGCAATCGTCGAGAACCGGGCGGTTCATCACGCATAGACCGGCACTTTGGTTGTCAAAACTAGGGAGTCGGATAACCGGCCGATGGTCCATCAAACTCATTCTGCAAGAAATCATTCACGACCATGCCCGGCTTTCTCCGATGGTGGTGGAACGGGCACAGCATCTCCTCAGTCAACGGGGATTCTTCCATGCCATTTATTCACAACTGGATCAAATCCCGGAATGGGAAACGACGTTCGCTCCGCGACTCACGGAAATTTCCCACTCCACGCTCATTCTGTGGGGCGCCCATGACAAAATCTTTTCCCCTTCGATAGGGCAAAACCTGCAAACGACTATTCCAAACAGTTCGTTCCTCCTGGCGCCGAATTCCGGACATCTCCCCCAATGGGAAGACCCCGGGTTCGTGAACCCCGCCATCCTGCAATTCCTGGAATCCGGACCCGCCCGTTGAATGAGCGTCACGCATTTCGACAGTCCTGGCGCAACCCGGCAGAAACCTCATCCAACCGACTCGCCGAATGGGGACAAAATTTTGCCTCCCTATGCTCAATCGAGTACACTTTTGCCGATGCGGCTATTTTTCTGAATCCATGACGGGAACTGATTCGTGAGTTTTACGGAACGTTTGCACAAGGTGGCGAAACCGATTTGGGACGCGCAATTCAAGCATCCTTTCGTAAAGGCCCTTGGCAAAGGCACGCTCCCTCAACGCAAGTTCCGGTACTATATCCTGCAGGATGCCCGGTATCTCGAAGAACTCGCTCGCATCTTCGCCCTGGGCGCGCAAAAGGCCCAGGACCCCGATACAGCGCTTCGCTTTGCCAAACTCGTTGAAGAAACCATCGTCGTCGAACGCGGGTTGCACGAAACCTACGGCAAGCAATGGAAGCTGACAGCCGCGGACATGCGAAACACGCCGCTCGCTCCCACGAATTACGCCTACTGCCGGCACATGCGAAGCACGGCCCAGACCGGCACCCTGGCCGAACTCACGGTCGTGGCCCTTCCCTGTGCATGGATCTATTGTGTGGTGGGCCAACACCTGTTACGAAAGGGGCCACCCTCATCCAAGCATCCCTATCGGGATTGGTTGCTGCTATACGGCTCGCCGGAATTCGCCGAAGTCACCCGATGGATGCGCGCATTGGTTGATAAGGAAGCCAAACGGGCCGGTAAAGCCGAAAAGGAGCGGATGAGTGAAGCATTCCTGACCAGTTCACGCTATGAATGGATGTTTTGGGACATGGCGTGGCGTGAAGAACAATGGCCGGTCTGACCAAACAGGATTGTCGAACCTCTACCTCCCCTCGCCCCTCCTCACCCTTCGACTTCGCTCAGGGCAGGCAAAGGAGGGGAATAAGAGAGGGCTACTCCCGCACCGGACCAAAGGCGCCAAGGTATGGAAACCCACCGACGTTCAGCAGTGGGGAGTCGGCCTGCAATCGATAATCCCCACGGTCCGGCGCGACAAACTTGGGAGAAACATCGACGTCCGAAAAAACCCGGGACTCGGAAGACGCGGTTTGGCCATCGACCTGATACTTCACGTCAATTTGATGTAATCCGTTATGCGCGATGTCCACCTCGTGCTTGACTGACCACTCAATGCCCACTCGGGCCCGGTCAATAATATTACCGGCAACCCTGCCCGTTGCGTCATCCTGAAACTTGACGCCGCCCCGATTCCCGACAAGGGTGTTCTGAATCAACGTGGCGTCGCCTTGATCGGCCACGAGAACGGCTTCAAACAAGCTTCGCGTAATGACGTTCCGTTCCAAGTGCACGATCGACGTTCCCCCGACCGACACGCCATGGTCATTATCGTGAATCAGGTTGCCGATCAGCATGGCTTGCGAATCCGCAAACGCGATACCCGTGGTTTCGCTGCCGCCTATCACGCAATCCTCAATATGCACGTTTTGGACTTGTTGCCCAAAGACGAAGCCATTGACTTTCAGATTCTTGAGGGTCACGCCTGAACCATTGAAAATGCCGACGCCCAACCCGCCGTGTTGTTGAACGGTCAATCCGCGAATTTCCACGTTCGTGGCCCCATAAGGCCATTTTCCGATATGCAGCGTACCGACCCGTTTCAGACCCGCGAGAAAGACTTCTTCCTGACCTTCGCCAATGACCTTCAGCCCTTCTTTGCTGTGGACCGTGACGTCCTCGGCATAGCGCCCGGCCTTGATGAAGACGGTATCCCCATCCTGCGCTTGATCGATGGCTTCTTGAATCGACGTGAAGTGTCCGGACCCGTCCAAGGCCACGTTCCAGATTGATCCTTCACGAGATTTGCCCTGCTCTTGAGCGACCGATACGTTCACCCCGCATAAGGCAAACAACGCAACAACGGCGAAAATGACTCTCACTCGAAACGTCGTCATCAAGTCCGACTCCTTAATGTGAATCGCATTGCCTCTATTTCCGTTTGTGTCATATCCGGATCCGTTATTGGACGCATAGCGGGCATACAGGAACGGAGTTTTCCCGGTCAAGCGACTTTCGGAGACCGGAAAAATCTCCTATACTAGAATTTACCATGATATTGGTAGGTATCACGGGGGGGCTCGCTTCGGGAAAAACAACGGTAGCAGGCCTGTTTCAGGAATGCGGCGCGTTCGTGATTCAAGCCGACCAATTGGCCCGCACCGTGGTGGAACCGGGCAAAACGGCCTGGAAAGAGATTGTCAAAACCTTCGGATCCCGAATCCTGCAAGCCGACCGCACGTTGGACCGGACCGCCTTGGCCAATCTGGTTTTTCAGCATCCCCGGAAACTGTCGGTCCTGCATTACATCGTGCATCCTCGCGTGGCACGCGAACAGGTCCGGCAAACCAACGCCGTCGCTAGGCAACATCCGAATGCCGTGATCATTTACGATGCGGCGCTCTTGATCGAAGCGCGGGCACATGAACGCATGGATCGGATCATCCTGGTGACCGCGAACCAGCCCATACAAATTCAACGAGCCCGGCAACGGGATGGCCTCACGAAACGAGAAGCATTGGCTCGCATTCGCGCGCAACTGCCCTTGCGTACCAAACGTCGTTTCGCGGATTATATCCTGAACGGCACGTTGCCAATTGCCCGGCTTCGGCCGCAGGTGCGCCAACTCTATCAGGAATTCCTTCAAGAAGCGGCCATGCCGCAACGACCACGTAAACCGCGTCATGCCTGACCATTTTCACATTTCGCACGAAGGATAGAACGACATGCACAACGTTGTCATTATCGGATCGGGTCCCGCCGGACTCACGGCCGCCATTTACACGGCTCGGGCCAATCTTTCGCCGCTCATGATTGAAGGCTCTCAAGCCGGCGGGCAACTCACGTTGACGACCGACGTGGAAAACTTTCCCGGTTTTCCCCAGGGCATTATGGGGCCGCAACTCATTCAGGACATGCGGGCCCAGGCGGAACGTTTCGGCACGGCATTTCAGACAGCCGACGTCACCAAGGTCGACCTCAACCGCAGACCTTTTGCCGTCACGATCAACGACGAAGAAACCGTGCAGGCCCGATCGTTGATTATCTCCACCGGCGCGTCGGCCAACCTTTTGGGCTTGGATTCGGAAAGTCGCCTCCTTGGCCACGGGGTCTCGACGTGCGCCACCTGTGACGGGTTTTTCTTCCGGGGCCAACCTATTGTCGTCATCGGAGGCGGCGACAGCGCGATGGAAGAAGCCACGTTCCTGACGAAATTCGCCTCCCACGTGACCATCGTTCATCGCCGGGACAAACTTCGCGCGTCCAAGATCATGCAGGACAAGGCCATGAAGAACGACAAGATTTCGTTCCGCTGGAATTCCGTGGTGGAAGAAGTCCTGGGTGACGACGTGGTCACGGGAATTCGCCTTCGGGACGCCGTCGCCAATGACACGGCGATGCTGGATTGCAAGGGCGTATTCGTGGCCATCGGGCATACGCCGAACACCCAACTTTTCAGGGGGCAAATCGACACGGATGCCAACGGCTACATTCAAACCACGCACGGGACGGCAACGAACGTACCCGGAGTGTTCGCTGCCGGCGACGTACAGGATCCTCACTATCGACAGGCGATCACGGCGGCCGGTACCGGCTGCATGGCCGCGATGGACGCCGAACGGTTTCTGGAGGCTGAAGGGTAATGCCCTATGCCCTGGTCCACTATCACGAGTTGGCGCTCAAGGGTCGCAACCGCGGGTTTTTTGAACAACGACTGATTCAACATCTCGGCAATTCTCTCAAAAAAACGAACGTCACCGAAATCAAATCTCTCTCCGGTCGTATCCGGATCACCTTCACGGACGAATCTTCTTGGGAGGAGGTGCAGGATCGCATCCGCCATACGTTCGGGGTGGCGAATTATTCTCTGGCCCATTCCCTGCCGATCGACTACGAAGCGCCGGATATCACGCCGCTTTGCAAGGCGATTGAAAGCGCCCTCCGATCGATCACGTTTGAAACCTTTCGCGTCACGACCAAACGCGCGGACAAACGATTTACCAAGACCTCCGTTGAACTGAACCGCGACATAGGCGCCCACGTGTGCGCCGCGACCGGAAAACGAGTGCGGCTGAACGGAGCCGACGTCAACGTGGTCGTGGAAATCGTCGATCACACCGCGTACTTTTCGCTCGTCAAATACACGGGGCCGGGAGGACTCCCCACGGGCATCAGTCGCAACGTCCTCTGCCTCATCTCGGGCGGCATCGATTCGCCGGTCGCCGCCTACCGGATGATGAAACGGGGCTGCAAGGTCGTCTTCGTTCATTTCCACGGCCGGCCCTATCTCTCACGAACCTCCGAAGAAAAAGTCCGAGACCTCGTCTCCCTGCTCACACGCTATCAACTGGCAACCCGCCTCTATCTCGTTCCCTTCGGAGAAATTCAACGACAAATCGTACTCGGCTCACCCGCTCCGATCCGCGTGGTCCTGTACCGCCGAATGATGATGCGCATTGCAGAGCAACTGGCCGAAAAAGAACACTGCTGGGGCTTGGTTACCGGCGACAGCCTGGGACAAGTTGCGTCCCAAACCGCAGAAAACCTTCAAATCGTGAGCCAGGTGGCGCACCTGCCTATTCTTCGTCCGTTAATCGGGATGGACAAAATAGAAATCACGAATGAAGCCGAGCGAATCGGAACCTTTGAAACCTCCATCGAACCGGACCAGGATTGCTGCACGTTGTTCGTCCCACCCCATCCGAATACGCGCTGCCGGCCCAACATCATTCAACAAGCTGAAACCGCACTACCGATCCAAGACATGGTCCATGCAGGGATCGAAACCGCCGAACTTGCCGAATTGTCTTTTCATGCCAAACCGTCGAGCACAGCCCACTTCGTTGACAAGCCTTCGACCCGGTCTATATAGTCCTGGCAGTTTCTACCCCACCTGCCCTCCCCTTACAAAGGGGAGGAAGCAGATGGGCATGCCTAGCTTCCCTTGGGATGTCATTCACATGATATTCCCCCTCCTTTGTAAGGAGGGGTGAGGGGAGGTAGAGGATTACAGCAGAACCCGACAATACCTCTCATCATGTCAGAAAACGTCACACCGTATACGGCACAGCAAATCGGGTACAGAGCCGTCCGCTTTTCCAGCAAGGGTATTTTCGATACCCATAAAGACAAGATGGTTGACCCCTATTCCGCCACCAAGATCCCCAAAGAGCATCAGGTTCAAGGCTTTCAATTTTGGCCTCAGGAAAAAGGAAAATACTCGTCTCTTATCCTGCTTCATGACAAATGGGGATTGACGCCGGACGCGAAAGACCTGGCCATCCGACTCGCCTGCGAGGGATACATGGTCATGCTTCCGAACGTGTATGGCCGTCAGGGCGGCATGGTCACGGCCAACGCCGAAGTGGCCGACGCTCTCGCGGAAAGAATCGACCTGCCGACGGCCTTGCAGGACATCAATGCCTCATGCGAATTCTTGAATGCGAATCTCTCCGAAGACCCGAACCTGGACCTGACGGTGCGGAACGCGCATGCTGCGGTCGGATTGGGCCTGGGTGGCACCTTGGCCATCCTCTTTGCCCTCAAACGAAAACGGTTACGCGCCGCCGTCTCCTTCTACGGAAAACTTCCCGACCCGCTGGATTCGATCAAGAACATGTATTGCCCGCTCCTGTACCATGCGGCTGAAACAGACAATGCCGCGACATCCGAAGAACTGACACAAATGACGCAAGTCGCACAGGAGTCGGGAAAAACCGTGGAAATACGTCAATATCCGGACACCAGCATCGGATTTTGCGACCAGGTACAGCCCGACCGCTACAATGAAACCTCGGCCAAGCAAGCTTGGGACGACACCATCGCGTTTCTCAAGAAGCAATTGCCCGTGTAACGCTTCTCAGGGCTCAATCGAAGCCAAGCACACCTTGAAGATGTGTGCATCCAATGGCATTCCGGACGTTCCGCGCGACGCGGGTTTGAACCGGCCCGTTTTGAATCGCTACGCGGGATGGCGAGCGTTTCTTGTCGTGGTTTTCCTGGTAGGGCTTCCCAATCTTTCCGCTGCCGCTTTTTCAAATTTCCTGCTGGGAACAAATCCTCCCGTCATTGTTTCCGAGAAAGAAGCCACCGTCTTTTTCCTCAAAACGTTCGGCTCCTTCCTTGAATTACCCGGAGAACTGCTGAGACGCAGGCAGACTTCCCCACCTCTTCCGAAGGGATTGAGGCAACACCTGTCGCCATTTGTGGCAAACATCACCGCCTGGCATCTCACACGTGACCTCATGATCGCCCTCGATCAAGGTAAGAGATCCCGGATTCAATCGATTCTCGATAAACGACAACAACAGAGCGAGTGGCTCGGACAATCCCAGCCTAAACTTCCCGCTCTCCTGGCCATGGTCGAGACCATCGCTCGATTACAGCCGACGGAATCGTCCGCGCAACCACTCTCTCCATATGAGGTGGAATTCACGCAATTCCTCCTTGACCAATACCCGGACTGGACCGGCACACCGGATAGCTGGTTAACGCTGGCACAAGCCCAAGGAGCGGCCGGTGTGAGAAAACGGCTACAGAATTCATGGGACCGCCGACCGGCACAGGACAGCCCGCACGAGAAGCCCGACCCTGCCCCATCCATCAATCACTTTCTCCGGCAGTCCTTTCTGCCGATAGCCAAGGCACACGTCGAGGCCGCCCTTTTGCAATTACAGGTCAGGAACGAACAACAAGCATGGACGTCCTGGCAGGCGATTCAAAAGTGGAATAACGATCGAAAAAACGAAAGAGGGCTTCGACGACTGTGCGGGACGTGGCAATGGCTCATTCACAACCATCAGAACCATGGCGACCATAAAACGATCATGGTCTACCCTCCCCCCTCGCAATACGACCGGATGGATCCCCAACCGGCCACGATCCGCGTTCAAGGAGACACCGTCTACATCAGGTGGGAATTTCCGCGAGGAATCGTACAGGAAGAAAGCCTTCTGTTTGGTGAGAAAGACCAACTTCTCTCAGGCACTTTCGTGAACAACCTGGGCCCCAACGGCAACATCACCGGCCGCCGATTGAAACCGTGCCAAGACAAGTAACCGTGCTTGCAAATGGGGAAAGGAGTACAATGAAGGGAGGAGACTGTCATGCGCGCGGAACAGTTCCTCGAACCCTCCATTTGGCATATCGGCCTGACGTTAGCCGAGCACTGTAAAGCCGGCACTCCTGCGGTCCTGAGTCAACGCTGGTGGAATGATCTCCTCATGGACTGGGGCATGCAGGATGAGGAATTCAAGATCCAGCTTTTCCGCTTTGTGGACGTGCTGCCCACTCTCAAAACGGATGAACAATTTACCCGGCTTCTCGCCGAATACTTCAACCACACGCCTATTCTCCCCCGAGGCGTCAAGTGGTCTCTGCAGAAACTGCCGGCCACATGGATCGGCACCCACGTCGGGGCACTCGTGTTGCGCAGGCAATTCACGCGCATGGCTTACACGTTTATCGCCGGAGACTCCATACACCACGCGAAACCGGTCCTGAAGCACCTGTGGCAGTCGGGACGGTGCGCATCGATTGACCTGTTGGGTGAAACGACGGTCAGCGAAATAGAAGCCGACGAGTACCGGAACCGGTGTTTGGACGCTCTTCGCGAATACCACGCACAGGCTCAAGCCTGGCCGGGCCGATCGTTGCTCGAACGTGATCACCTTGGACTGATTCCACGCGTAAACCTATCGGTGAAAATTTCCGCCTTGTATTCACAATTAGACCCGGCCGATCCCAATGGAAGTTTTGAAGGCGTGGCTTCCCGGCTTCGGCCTATTCTGGACTTGGCCTTGCAACTGCCGGCGTCTCTGACGTTCGACGTGGAACATTATGAACTCAAAGACCTGACCTATGAAATTTTCATGCGAATCTTCTCCGAACCCGCGTATCGGAACTACCCGTGGGCGGGCATTGCCCTCCAAGCGTACCTTCGGGATGCAGACCGCACACTCGATCGTCTCGTGGATTGGGTTCGGCAACGCGGCTCTCCAATCAGTATTCGCTTGGTCAAAGGCGCGTATTGGGACGCGGAAAACATTCTCAACACGCAACGGGGTTGGCCTATCCCCGTGTTGAAAAAAAAGAGCGAAACGGACGCGAACTTTGAATATCTCAGCAACAAATTACTGGCTCACCAGTCACTCCTGCGTCCGGCCTTCGGCACCCATAACTTGCGAAGTCTTGCTCATGCCGAAGCCGTGGCCCAAGCCCAAAGGCTCTCCCCGGAAACCTGCGAATACCAATCGCTGTACGGCATGGCCGATTCATTGCAACGCGCCATTGTCCGGTACGGACGTCGCGTGAGAGTGTATACGCCAATCGGAAAACTTCTGCCCGGGATGGCCTATCTCGTACGACGATTACTGGAAAACACCTCCAACGAATCTTTCCTCTCACAACAACGAAAACAGGACACGCCGCTTGAGGTCTTACTCGCCCCGCCGGAGGCGGCAGTTGCCCAAACGGACCCTCCCGCTCAACCGCATACCGGCACACGTTTTCACAATGAACCGCACACCGATTTCTCGCGTGAAGCTTCGCGTCACGCGATGACGCAGGCCATAGAGGAGGTCAAACGACGACTCGGACAGTCACCGTCTTTCCCTGTCCCGGCGGTAACCGGACAACTGAAAGACGAACTGGTGTCGACCAATCCAAGCCGGCCGGACGAAGTCATTGCCCGTGTTCCCTGTTATTCCCCCGCCGAAGTGGAACCGGCGATTCAGGACTCGCTTAAAGCGTTTGAAGCTTGGCGTACCGTGCCGGCCGACACACGCGCCGCTTACCTCCGCGCCGTTGCGGAACGCATGAGGCAGCGCCGGTTTGACCTGGCCGCGTGGGAAATTCTTGAAACCGGAAAACCCTGGAGAGAGGCGGATGCCGACGTGGCGGAGGCCATCGACTTTCTCGAATTCTACGCCCAACGGATGAGTCACCTTGGACGGCCGCAACTCCTGGGGCAGGAACCCGGTGAATTGAACCACCTCGAATGGCTGCCACGCGGTGTGGCCGTAGTCATTTCTCCATGGAATTTTTCGTTGGCCATTCCCACGGGGATGGTTTCGGCGGCCCTGGTCACGGGCAACACGGTGTTGTTCAAGCCTTCGGAACGCTCACCCATGATGGGCTACCTCTTGTTCGAGCTCTATAGAGAAGCAGGACTCCCTGACGGCGTGCTACGCCTCCTCCCGGGCGGGCCTGACGTGGGACAAGCACTCATCGCCCATTCCCGCATCCACGTCATTGCCTTTACCGGATCGAAAGGAGCCGGACTGCAAATCATCCAACAAGCCGCACACGTGATGCCCGGCCAATCCCACGTCAAACACGTCATTGCGGAAATGGGCGGGAAAAACGCCATCATCGTCGATGACACCGCGGATCTGGATGAAGCCGTGAGTGGAGTCCTGTCGTCGTTTACCGGGTATCAGGGACAAAAATGCTCTGCCTGTTCCCGGGTCATCGTGTTGGAACCGGTGTATGAAGAGTTTGTCGCGCGGTTGACGCAAGCGGCGCAAAGTATGCACGTCGGTCCGCCTGAGAATCCGGGAAATCACATGGGACCGATGATCGACGAACGCGCCCTCCTGAAAGTCCGGACGTACGTGAACGTCGCCGCGCAAGAAGGGACGGTCCTGTTGGACAGACGGATGACCGGTCAGGGCTGGTTCCAGGGTCCGGTGATTGTGACCGGGATCCGGCCGGACCATCGTTTGGCCCGGGAAGAAATATTCGGTCCCGTGGTGGCCGTGCTCCGTTGCGCCACGTTCACGGAAGCCCTGCACGTCGCTATGCAATCAGAGTTTGCGTTGACCGGCGGGATCTACTCCCGAAGCCCCTCGAATATTCAGCGGGCTCGTGAAGCGTTCGACGTGGGAAATTTTTATATCAACCGCCCCATTACCGGGTCGCTGGTCGGACGGCAGCCCTTTGGCGGGCATCGCCTGTCAGGGGTAGGCGTCAAGGCCGGAGGGGACGGGTATCTGGAACAATTCATGGTTCAACGGCTGACGTGCGAGAACACCATACGTCGTGGGTTTGCCCCGGCTGAGCCTGACCGTCCCGCCCTGTAAGCTGGCTTCTTCCAATTCTTCGGTAATTTCAATCAACCGGTCCTTACCGGCTCCGACCATCGGAACCATCTGACGCTCGATGTATTTGACCAACCCCACGCCTTTCACCAACCACAGCGTCATGGTGTCGAATCCGGTGATGCGCGTACCGTCTCCGGACAAATGCACCAACAGATTCATGTGCGCTTCCATGCGAACCGCCTGTTCATACGTCCCGATGGGCACGGTCACGGATTCCTGCCTCTGAATGCTCACCGTAGCCTGGATGTCCACGGTTTCCGCCTGTCCGTCGCGATCCAGGTCCAAACCGAGGTTGAGGTTTTTTCGATCCAATTGATGAAAGGAACTTGGAACTTCAAGAGGAAACCGCACGATTTGATAGGGAATCAACTGCTTTTCAAGGATGGTCCCCGGTTTGGATCCATAGTAACGAATACCTGCGACGTCTCGAAGATAGTAACTGTCGGTCGGTCCCTGGTCTCCGGGATTGGTATCGTGAAACACCGTGACCATGACGCCGTCTTTTTTTTCCCTTCCCGTGACCTTCGAAACATTCACGAACGTCTTATCCTCGATCTGGTTGACGACGCCTTCGGCAATACGCCCACGGTATTTCCATTCATTTCCCGTTTGATCGGGAAAATAGACGCCCGCATCCCGTATCACGACAAACGTAGCCTGCCCGAACCCGGGATTGCACCAACCCGCGACCAGACCTATAACCAGTACGGCTCTCAACACGGCGAATCTGACCACATTTTCTCCTGTTTTTCGGTTATGACACGTAGATGCAAGCTGTTTTTCACCGTACCATAGCCCCCTCAGCACGGCAAGACAGAGGCGCTATCATCCTTGCACCCTGGTTTG
Source organism: Nitrospirales bacterium (assembly GCA_022828225.1). Lineage (GTDB taxonomy): Bacteria > Nitrospirota > Nitrospiria > Nitrospirales > UBA8639 > Bin75. Next base: position 163,474 of record JAJEJG010000006.1, read on the forward strand.
CCTTGACTTCTTACGTTCGGGATAATCAATGCAATATGCCCTCGGCATCAACACACACGGTCCGCCCCCCGGATCGGGGCTCCGTGAATCCTCACACAGTGCTCGTCCTCGGAGGTTCCGGGGCCATCGGTGCCGCGGTCTGTCTTCGTTTCGCGCAGAATGGATGGAACGTCGGCGTCCATTATCATGCCCGTCACGACTCAGCCGATGATATCGTTCACAAGATCGAACACCTGGGCCGAAAGAGCTGCGCCTTTCAAACGGACATGAGTGATGCACGTCAAATCCACAAACTTTTCGATCAGATTCAAACGGTCTGGTCCGAACTCGACGCGATCGTGTGGGCGGCAGGCACAACCGTGAACCGCCTCACCGTCCGTATCACACCAGCCGAATGGGAGCACATGCTGCATGTCAACCTCACAGGCCTGTTTCTTTGTTTGCAAGAAGGACTGCGGTTGTTTTCCGAACAACGCGGAGGTGCCGTGACCATAGTGAGTTCCTTGAGCGGCGTTCAAGGCGGGACGGGCCAGGCGGCTTATGCCGCGTGTAAAGCCGGGACACTGGGATTGGTCAAGTCGGCAGCGAAGGAACTCGGCAAGGCCAACGTCCGCGTCAATGCGGTCTTTCCGGGTTGGCATCAATCGCCTCTCGCCGGAGACGCGTTTCCTGACCCGGACCGACTCCACGCTCACGTTTTGGGACGCACGCCCTCTCTCGATGAGGTTGCCGATTTCATCTATCGGTTGACGACGGCTCGAGATATCTCGGGGCAGGTGTATAACTTGGACAACCGGATCCGGTAAACCAATGCCCGACCAACGGCTACAACCTGGAATCTTCATTACCGGAACGGATACGAACGTGGGAAAAACCGTGGTGACTGCCGCCTTGGGCCTGGCGCTGCAACAAACCGGCGCCAAGGTCGGGATCATGAAGCCCGTTGAGACGGGAACCACGCCGGACAACACAGATTCGGACGTCCGGCGACTCAGAAATGTATTTGCGCCCTACAGGAACGTGGACGTGCTGAACGTCTCTGGCTTTCCCGAGCCCGTGGCCCCACTCGAAGCCGCGCGGTCCGCACGACAAGTCATCGACGTTGACGTGATTCTCAATGCCTGCCGAGAAAGGACCGTTGATCGTGACTATATGCTCGTAGAAGGCATCGGGGGTATTCTCGTGCCCCTGACTGAAACCCATGACGTCCGCGATCTGATCGGGCTTCTGGGCCTTCCATGCCTGATCGTAGGCCGAACCGGTTTAGGCTCGATCAACCACACGCGCTTGACCCTCATGGGATTGCAGGAGGCGGGCATTCCGATTTTAGGGATTGTGCTGAATCACATGGATATCACGCCTAAAGAGCAGCAGGCATCCACCGTCAAACTGATCCGCGAACTCAGCGATGTGCCGGTCCTGGGTCCCCTCCCCTTTCAACCCCGTATGAATTCACAGTGGGAAGACTGCATCAGGACGCTCGCAAACCATTCAACTATTCGTGAAGTGGCGAGGATGGTTCAGGAAAATAACTGACCAAGTCGCGCAGGGTCTGCTCGATAGACGAGGCATTGAACACGGCGGAAGCGACGGCCATGCCATTCGCTCCGGAGGCCACGACTTCCTCGACGGAATCCGGCGTAATCCCTCCGATTGCGAACACCGGCAACCGGGTCAGGGAACGAATTTCCCGTAATCCGGCAAGTCCCACGGGCGTTTCGTGAGCTTCCTTGGTCGTTGTGGGAAAGAGAGGGCCGTACCCAATATAGTCTGCGCCTCCCTGAGTCGCTTGCGACACCTCTTCGGGTCGATGGGTGGAAATCCCGATGATTTTGTGCCGTCCCATGATGCCTCTCGCCAACTCCAGGGGGAGATCATCCTGGCCCAAGTGCACGCCATCCGCCTCTACCGCCAAGGCGAGGTCGCACCGGTCATTCACGATGAACACGGAATTCGTGCGGGCGGCCACTTCCCGTAATTCTTTAGCCTTGGCAAATACCTCTCGCGGGGATCCGGTCTTATTCCGGTATTGAAACAACCGGATACCGCACCCGGCTGCCAGTTCGAGAACGGCCGACAAATTATGCCGGGAAGCCCACTGTTCATCCAACAGGAGATAGACGCCGGAAAGGGAAGACCGGGACACGGGGCTGCCACGCTATAGCATGCGGCCGGCTAACAACCGCTCGAGAAAATTGGTGGAGACTCCACCCTTTTGAAAGTCGGGATCACGCAAGATGAGCCGCTGCAAGGGAATCGTCGTCTTGATCCCTTCCACGGCAAACTCGTCGAGTGCGCGTTGCGCCCTGGTCAGCGCATCCGCACGATCCTGGCCGTGCGCAATCAACTTGGCGATGAGAGAATCGTAGTGGGGATGAACCTGCTCCTTCGCTTCCAGGGCCGTATCCACTCGAATCCCCGCGCCTCCGGGCACGTGAAAACGCGAGACGACGCCGGGACTCGGAACGAAGGTTTCCGGGCATTCGGCATTGATTCGACATTCGATACTGTGGCCCTGCAACTGAATGTCTTTCTGTCGAAATCGTAGCGGCATCCCCGCGGCCACGCGAATTTGTTCCTTGACGAGATCAATGCCGGTGACCATCTCGGTGACCGGGTGTTCGACCTGGATTCGGGTATTGACTTCCATCACATAAAATTTTCGATGTTGATCAAGCAAAAACTCCACGGTCCCCGCGTTCCGATAATGCACGGCTTTGACCACCTTGAGAGCAACGTTCCCCATCTCCTTTCTCAAGGAGTCATCTACCACGGGTGACGGGGATTCCTCTACCAATTTCTGGTAGCGGCGCTGGATCGAGCAGTCTCGCTCGCCCAAATGAACCGCGTGCCCGTGTTCATCCGCCAACACCTGAATTTCGACGTGCCGGGGTTCGGGAAAAAACTTTTCAAGATACACGCCGTCGTGAGCAAATCCCGTTCTCGCTTCCACTTGGGCCGATAAAATGGCCTTACCCAGTTCGGCTTCACGACTGACGACCCGCATGCCCCGTCCTCCTCCTCCGGCCGAAGCTTTGACCATCACGGGGTATCCGAGTTCGCTCGCGACCCGGACGGCATGATCAAGGTTTTGCAATTCGCCCTTGCTGCCCGGCATCACGGGAATCCCGTGCCGGAGCATGGTTTCTCGAGCCCTGGCCTTGTCTCCCAGCAGGGCGATGTGTTCGGAGGTCGGACCGATGAACGTCATGCCGACCGATTCGCATATCTCGGCAAAATGCGCATTCTCCGCCAGGAACCCGTATCCGGGATGAATGGCATCGGCCCCGGTAATTTCCGCCGCGCTCAACACGTTGGGAATATTCAGGTAGCTCAAGGCACTGTCGCCCGGACCGACGCACACGCTCTCGTCCGCTTGACGTGCAAAGAGAGACTGCGCATCGACTTCGGAAAAAACGGCAACCGTTTTGATGCCCAGTTCCCTGCAGGCACGGATAATACGCAGGGCGATTTCTCCGCGATTCGCTATCAGAATTTTTTTAAACACGGAACGTCCTCGTGCGGCAAAGAGGATTTACGGTAGAGGTTCGATGACAAACAAGGGTTGTCCATATTCCACGCCCGACTCATTCTCAACCAGGACCTTGACGACTCGCCCGTCGACTTCGGATTCGATTTCGTTCATCAGTTTCATGGCTTCGACAATGCACAGGATTTGCCCTCTGCTCACCAGATCTCCCTCATCCACATAAGGCTCGACGTCCGGTGACGATGACCGGTAGAAGGTCCCGACAACGGGCGAAGTGACCGTCAATAACCGGGATGATTCCCTTTCCGTAAAGTCTGCGGCCGGTTGCGAAGTTTGAGCGGATTCCGCGGAAAAAGGCACCCGTGCATTCGCCGTGGGACTGGATTCACGGCGGACCCGGATACGCACGTCCCCGCGTTGAACCTCGATCTCGTTCAAATTCTGCTCGTTCAGAATTTCAACCAGATCCTGGATTTCTTTTCGTTCTTCGCTGTTCATGTTTCACGACCGAACGCGTTCGACGTAACCCCGGGTCCGGGTATCGACTTTAATCGTTTCACCGTTCTCCAGATATAACGGGACTTTGATGGTCGCTCCGGTCTCAACCACCGCGGGTTTTGTGCCTCCCGAGGCCGTATCGCCTCGAACACCCGGGTCGGTTTCCACGACCTTCAACTCCATAAACATCGGCAACAATATGGAGATGGGGAGGCCTTCGTAAAGCAGGATTTCCACCGTCGTGTTCTCTTTGAGCAGATCGGTATCGTCGCCGAGTTGCCCTTTTTGATAGGTGAACTGCTCATAGGAGGAGGTATCCATAAACGTATAGGACTCACCGGCAGCATAGAGGAATTGCATCTCGCACTCCTCCAAATCCGGTTCGTCAAACTTTTCACCCGACCGAAACGTCTTCTCCAACACCTGACCGGTTTTCAAATTCTTCAACTTGGTCCGGACAAACGCTCCGCCTTTCCCCGGCTTCACATGTTGAAATTCCACGATATAGTATGGCGTGCCCTCCAACTCCATCCGGGCGCCATTTCGAAACTCTGCGGTTGAAATCACGATTTCCGTATCCTTTCTCTAGTAACCTGACAATCCTATTACGATCCTCTCGCTCTACCTCCCCTTACCCCTCCTTTACAAAGGAGGGGAATGCCAGGGAAACGACACAGCCGGAGAATACAGGCGGCATGTCCATCTGTTTCCTCCCCTTTGTAAGGGGAGGTCAGGTGGGGTAGAGACTTATTGCCGCATTGAACTTCGCTAATCCGACCTGCCCGACTTACCCCGACTGCTTGTCGCGGGACTTTCTGACGTGGTCAATGACCGCCCGAACCCCGAGTTCATAACTGAACGCCCCAAACCCACTGATCTGGCCGATGGCCACTCCGGCCAGATAGGAATGTTGGCGAAATTCCTCCCGTTGGTGAATATTCGACAGATGCACCTCAACCGTCGGCACGGTGACACTCAATATGGCATCACGAAGAGCGACACTCGTATGCGTATAGGCCGCAGGATTGATCACGATCGCATCGAATTGACCTCGGGCTTCTTGAATCCACGAAACCAATTCTCCTTCGCCGTTCGAATGTCTTGCTTCAAGGGTGACCCCTTCGGCCTTTGCCAATTCCATGAGTCGATCGTTGATGGACTGAAGGGTCTGATCCCCGTACACCTCCTGTTCGCGTACCCCAAGCATATTCAGATTTGGCCCATGCAACACTAAGATGCGCATTGTTTAAGAGTGTCCTTACCGTGTGAGGAAGGAAGCATGTTTGAGGAAAGGGAGGAAGGGACGGTCAGGCCAAAGTTCAATCCCCCTGGCACACTCAAGTGATTGACGTAAAAAGGGATTCTAACAAGGTGCGGACAGTCGGTCAACGAAATGTCGCTGTTCAGGGTTTCGCGGACGGTTGCCGCGTTTCGCAAGACACGTTGTTCCTTGATTCAAGTCGACCGCCTAGGACGCGGCAGCCGACCGCACTTTTTGTAACAGGACTCGGCGGAGTTCCACCATGCCCAAGGTGTCCCGCGCGCAATAGGCAAGGAGCGCCGATTCCAGACGTTGACGCTCGACCCAATCGGTCACGACAAACATCATTCGATGGTACATGGCCGATGCGGTTGCGCCGTCCTTGATTTCCAAATCGCCATAATCCAAAGACGGGACGAGGGCCGGCAGCACGGACTTGATGGAAAACGAACCTTGAAAGTCCGGGTGGTAATAGCAGGTTTGCAGCACTTCCAGGAGATCCCAAAGGCGCTCCCCCACTCGAAGCAGATCTTTTCGCAGATGCGGCACGGCTTCGGCCAACGCCTTCACGATGTAATGTTCATACTCGGAGTAGACGCAGATACTGCCTTCGTCCCCGACCGATTCCAGCAGGCTCACGGCAATGCCTTCACGCGGATCTTTCTGTTCCGTTGACAGATAGGCGGTATGCCGTAACGTCCCGTCTTCCGCCTCCGTATGGTTCGACCATTGAATCGGTATGGGCTGATAGGGATGGGTGTGCGCATACAGGGGAACCGCGGGCATCACCGTCTCGAAATCCAAATGATGGACCGGGTATCGGATTGCTTGAAGTTTCTCCGCCAGTTTTGGCGACATCCATTCCACGTTCTCTCGTACGCGCTGTTGCAAATGAGGCAGAGAAACCTGAGCAGGGATCTCGTCAATGGTTTCAATGCCCTGCCGGCGCAACCGGCGCACAAGATCTTTCCGGCCGGGCAGATAGTAGATCCAGCGAGCGGGTTTGGCAGCCGTACAATGCGACCAGAACGGACATTCATAGGGAGAGTGACAATGGTGATCCGGCTCGACGTCGGGAGAACGGCTTTGACTGAGCATCGCACGCATCTCGCCCAGCCGCGGAGGAATATCAGGCAGTTTTTCCTGAATGGCTTCCGTAAGGTCTTCGACTATGAACAATCGTTGCAGGTCCACCTCCCCGCCGGGGTAAGCATACTGTCGATTCACGTGCATCAAGGAAATTCCGCTCAGCTTGAGGCCGTTTCCCCGAAGCACGTGGGTTTGCACCGCCAAATCATCAAGGTGCACGGATTTCACGCGTGAGGCCGCCTTCACTTCAATTAACTTCCAGCTATCGTCGACTCGTTCGAGCACGTCCACCCGAACCAAGGTCCCTTCAAATTGAAAAGCGCCTTCAAAAATGGCGGGGACGGCCGGATCGGCCATGAGGGCCGCGGTTTTTTCCAGGGCGGCGGTTGATTGACGATGACCCTCGGCAACCAACGCGCCCCCGGGGAAATACCGGTGCGCAATTTCATTGATCTCCTTCCCCATCTCCAGCATCATTTGACGCCGGTCATCAATCTCGTCGGCCAACCGGGGATGATGGATCTCCAAATACAACCGTTTATGGCATTGAAGTCCGGAGAGAAACCTGGACTTGGAAAGACGAGGGAATTGCGGATTGCTCATTGTGGATTGGGGATCACGAGGACTTGTCATGGATGTTTGTTCTTCAGAGATGGGTGCGCGATCCATGCCAGGCCGGAATGAAGGCCTCGGGTCTTGACAAAAGGCCTGCATTGTTAAAACAATTTCTCCAACTCATGATCCGTTCTTGAGATTTTATGACCGACCAGCCTGAGTATTCTCGACACCGCCCGGAACCCGTTCTCGACGACGAACAGGAACGGCAACGAGAAGCCCTGCGCGATTCCGCTGATTCCATCGCCCGCCTTCTCGATTCAATCGTGCAAATTCCCGGGACTTCGATCCGGATCGGATTGGATGCCCTATTGGGCCTGATCCCGGGCCTGGGTGACTGGCTCGCCAATGGCATCGGAAGCACGATTCTGTTCTTCGCCGTTAAACTCCAAGTACCTAAAATCGTGATCGTCCGAATGGCCTTGAACCTGGGGATCAACACCTTGGTCGGGACCATTCCCGGCCTCGGCGACGTATTTTCAATCTGGTTTCGAAGCAACCTGAAAAATGCAAGATTGTTACGGCGTTATACCAGTAAACGAACGACCCGTGCGACTCCCGCAGACTGGCTGTTCGTTATAGGATTGCTGGCAGGGACGTTTGGCATCGCCATCGGCACACTGGCCCTGATCTTGTGGGGATTTCAAACTCTATGGAACTCGTGAAGCCAGTCCTCTGAACCGGCATGATGCCGAATAGCCTTTTCATTACTGTGGATAACGTTCTCAAAATCTCGACAGCCCCTTCAATACTGTCGTTGAAACCGCCTGAATTCCTATCTTCACTGTTTGCAATGTTTTCTTGATTAAGTAATTCTAATCGTCTTTCTACATAATAATTTTTCAATTTTACTTCAACTAACACTTTACCTTTATCTTATTTAAAATAATTATTCATGGGTACCTGATTCTGTCCACAAATTTCCTTAATTACATGTGGACTACCATGTTGATAAGCTCCATCCATTCGCAAACCAAGGAACATTGAGCGGATTGCCTAATTCTTGTGCAATCGGAATGGTGGTTCCATTTCGGATTGCGCTATGCAACTTCGACCTCCTCCGACCCACCTGCTTTCTTACAGCAAAGCCACAGCCACGGTATCAACAAAACGCAAACCCAAATCAGTCAGTCGCACTCGTCCCTGCTTTTTCACTTGCAATAGCCCCTGCTCTCCCAATTGACGAATCGTTTGAAGCAAGGCTGTTTTCTGCTCCGTCGCTTTCATCCTGACCGGCACTCCGGATAACATCCGCAATCCCCATACCATGCGTTCACGATCCACCTGGTCAAGCGATAAACTCGTGATCTCATCCAACGGTAATGTTCCCCTCTTCAAGAAATCGGCATACGATTCCAAGTCTGCCATGTTCCCAAATCGGGCATGGCCAAGGGATGACTGAGCACTGGGACCAAGCCCGAGATAAGGCAGGACGTGCCAATACCGCATATTATGACGACATTCATAGCCAGCACGGCAATAATTGGAAATCTCGTATCGCTCGAATCCTGCGGCGACCAAACGATCGACGGTTTCATCCTCCAATACCAACTGAAATTCCTGGTCCGGCGCTGATCTCTTTCCCTGCATGATTTCCCGATGAAAGGGCGATCCTTCTTCCATAGTGTAGGCATAACAGGAGAGATGAGTGGGTGATAGAGAAAGGGCTTCGCCCAGAGTCCGTTGCCATGATTCCATCGACTGCCCGGGAAATCCGTACATCAAATCAAGCGAAACGTTCGTAAATCCTACAGATTGAGCCCAAGAAAGAGCTTGCCGCACTTCTGCCCCGAAAGCTCGTCCTCCCAAGTCCCGGAGTTCGTCCTGATCAAATGATTGCGCTCCCACACTCAGCCGGGTAAACCCGGATTCCCGGAGGATTCCAAGACTGTCGGGCGAGACCGTTCCCGGATGCGCTTCTACGGAGATCTCCGCATCGTCTTCCACCGCAAACCAGTACCGGATGTCGTTCAAGATCCGGGCAAGTTGCCGCGGAGCTAGAGTGGTGGGGGTTCCTCCGCCGAAATAAATCGTGTGAACCGGCGTCTTTCGGAGTCCCAGGTCACGCGCATACAGACGGAGTTCATGCGCCAATGCGTCCATGAACGCTTGAACGCGGTCTTCCCTGAGCCTCTCCATATAAAACGCGCAAAAACGGCAGCGCGCGAAACAAAAGGGGACGTGCACGTAGATGCCCAGGTCTTCCACCTGCATCCGCCCAAGGGTTTTTTGGAAATCAGTTACTGTCGTCATTGGCCCAAGTCCTTGTCACGAAAGTGTACCGTCGAATCAGACGACACTCAACGACCACCTCAGTCCTCCGTACCGACCCACCTCACGATTCTTGATCATGGCAACTCATTCGCGTTAGAACGTCACGTCGTTGCAGGATCGAATTCTTCACAACCGCTCACAATCACAATCCAGCCGGAGGTACACACATGAACCACACGCCTGAGAAAATCATGCACTTGGGCATGGCATTTTGGGGATCCAAGACATTGTTAAGCGCCGTCGAACTCGAAGTCTTTACGAGTTTGGCAACAGGGCCGATGGATGCCGAAACCTTGCGAAAACGCTTGGACCTGCACGAGCGAAGCGCACTGGATTTTTTTGATGCGTTGGTGGCCCTGGGTATGCTGGACCGGCATGACGGGCTCTATTCCAACACCCCGGAAACAAACCTGTACCTCGATAAAGCCAAGCCGTCCTATATCGGCGGATTCCTGGAGATGGCAAACGACCGGCTGTACCGATTTTGGGGATCTTTGACCGAGGGCTTGAAAACCGGGCTCCCTCAGAACGAAGCCAAAGACGGGAAAAACATTTTTGACATCCTCTATAGCGATCCGGCCAAGCTGGCAAGCTTCATGCAAGCCATGACCGGCATCAGCATGGGCTCCAGCAAAGCCATTGCGCAAAAATTTCCATGGAAGGACTATCGAACCTTGATCGACATCGGCTCGGCCCAAGGCGGCCTGGTCGTCGAAGTCGGCAAAGCGCATCCGCATATTACCGGCGGAGGGTTCGACCTTCCCGTCACCGGCCCCCTCTTTGAAGAATACGTCGCCTCATTCGGATTGAACGACCGATTCAAATTCATCCCCGGAAACTTCTTTGCCGACGACCTGCCGTCCGCCGACGTGCTTTCCATGGGACACATCCTCCATGACTGGGATTTGGAGCAAAAGAAGACGCTGATCCGAAAAGCCTATCACGCCCTGCCCGACGGTGGAGTCCTCCTGGTCTTCGAAGGGATCATCGACGACGAACGCCGGCAAAATGCTTTCGGGTTGCTAATGAGTCTCACGATGCTCATTGAAACGCCGGGCGGATTCGACTATACGGGCGCGGATTGCTGCCGATGGATGAAAGAAGCCGGGTTCCGGCAAACGCGCGTCGAACACCTGACCGGCCCCGAATCCATGGTCGTCGGCACGAAGTAACACCCTTGCAGGAAAGTGGTGCTGGAGGCCGGACTTGAACCGGCACGCTTCTTACGAAGCACGGGATTTTAAGTCCCGGGTGTCTGCCTGTTTCACCACTCCAGCACGGGAAATTCACTCTATCATCACGCTTCCGGAGTGGCAAGAATTCACACGTAAGCCGCCGTCTTCATCGGCCCAACACATTCTCTTGATACCACGCCCAAAACAAGCTGATTCCTTCGTGCACCGAGATTTGCGGAGCATACTCCAATAGCTCTCTCGCTTTGGAAATATCGGCGCAAGTGGAAACGACGTCGGCCTCCGGCATGAGAGCGGAAACGACGTGCGCTTTTTGTCCGACGCATTCTTCAATCACTTGAACGAATTCAGCCAATGAAACGGGCTCTCCTCGTCCGAGATTCAGGATCTCGTACCCGAACGGCCGGTCAACGGCGCTGACCACGCCTTGGACGATATCGCTCACGAACGTCCAATCACGGTGCATGTTCCCCGCATTATACAGCGGCACGTCACGCCCGAAAAAGATATTGTCCAGTACCTTGTAGGCCATCATATCCGGGCGTCCCCTGGGGCCGTACACCGTGAAAAACCTGAGAGCCGTAAACGGCAACCCATACACGTGATGATACGAATAGCCCAACAATTCCCCGGCTTTCTTGCTGGCGGCATAAGGAGCCAAGGGGCGGTCACAGGGATCGCTTTCGCGAAAAGGGATCGCTTCCGTATTGCCATACACGGACGAAGTCGAAGCAAACACGAAGGCGGGCAACGTGTCACGCCGGCCTCGGCGCCCGATCCTTCCGACGGCGGCATCCAGCAGGTTCAGCGTCCCGTTGATATTCACGTCGCAGTAGAGATGGGGCTTCTCGATCGAAACCCGAACCCCGGCCATCGCCGCCAAATGAACAATTCCGTCAAACTCATGGGATGAGAAGATCTCTTCCACGGTCTGCAGGTCTTGAATGTCTCCATGGATGAACGTGAAGGCTTCTCCTGAGCCACTGTGACTCAAGGCTTGGCGGACTTCCTCCAAATTGGCGCGTTTCCTGGCCGGGTCATAATAGTCGTTCAGGTTGTCCAAACCTACAACCCGATCTCCCCGGGCCGCCAACGCCTGAACGGTATGGCTTCCGATAAATCCAGCCGCCCCCGTCACCAACAGGGTTCTACGCAAGGCCCTTCCCCTTTCCGTCATGCAAGAGTGAGGTCACGTGCAAAGAGACCTTCTTGATTGTGTGATGGACATCTCATGGGTACAATGCGGCGTTATTTGCACACCGCATGAGTAATCTTCCCACCACAGAAGTGACGGAAGTCACGGAACAGGAAACCGATCAAGGTACCGGCCGTGAGTTTGAAGCCGAAGTGATCGTGTACAATTGCGATTGTCACACGTATCAACAAGTCATCGACTTGTTTTGCCGGCATATTCCCGGCATGACCTCGTCCAAAGCCTTTGAGTTGGCTTGGCGGATCGACCATCACGGAAACGCCCAAGTCTACCAGGGAACTCAAAAGACGGCTGAAACGATCGCCCATAAACTGGCAGCCGGCGGCTTGCGAGTCGCCGTCCGCTAGGGGTTGTCCGGTCATGCGGATATCTCTCGACGACCAGACGGTTTCGGTGTCGTTCTTTCAGCGAGAACAGTTGAAACGTACTCTTTTCGGTAATCGGCAAGACATTTCGGTCAACGAGATCGTTTCGCTTTTGGGGCCGGCGCGGATCTTGCCTTGCTCGTCGCCTTGGTCTTCCCTTTGGTTTGGGCTTTTGCCTTGGCTTTCGCCGGAGTACGAGGCTGCGCCCGCGGCTTGGCGGTGGGCTTGCGCGTACTCCGCTTTGGCACCACACTCTTTTTCGCCACACCTTTAGATGAAACTTTGCGAGCAACCTTCTTGGGGGTAGATTGAGCCTTTGCCGACGCCTTCGCTTTGCGAACGGGCTTTGGGACCTTTAGAGACTTGGCCTGCTTCTTGGGCGTAATTTTTGTTTTCGACTTCGCCGGCGCAACTTTTGAAGTCGCTCTTGAAGGTGCAGACCGTGTCGCTTTCGCTGCGGTTTTGGGATTTTTTGCGGCGACTTTAGGTTGTTTTGCGGCTGCTTTCTGTCTCTTGGCAGACTTTGCCTTGGAAGAGGCAGGCGTTTCCTTGGGCTTCGGAGGGTTCAGAACCGGTAGCGATTTGCGAATCTTCAGGGATTTGAGACTGTCCCCGCTGTAGACTCGAACCTGGTACAACTCCATGAGTTGATTGACGGCCTTCTGGTCTCCTTTCCGAGCCAACGCCAGCAAATGCCGGCGCTGATTCATTTCTTCTTCCTCAGTATGGGATGTAACTCGTCTTTCCATACCTGTGCCCTACGGCATTCCCATGACACGGTCTATCGCGTACCGCATCGCAAAACCACGTCGATACGGTTCCGAACTTAGCTCCGGCTATTTCTTATTACTGAAGACCGCGGCGTCACACGAAAAATACTTCAGTTGTTTGAGGGGAATGATGATGACCTCCTTGGGAGTGTCAATTTCCAGGATTTCCATGTCATCACTGATCGTATGACGAAGAGCATCACTGACCATGAGTTCCTGATTATCGGTAAACACCACTTTGACCCAATACTGCACCATTGACTCCTTTCTTCGCTTCACGCCCGCTTGAATGGCACTCTACCAAGACGGTTCTCCGTCGCGCGCCTTGACGGCAACTTCACGTCGCGGTCCGCTTCACCGGCCGCGACGCGGCTGAGGATTCCCGGGAGACAATAGCCTGTTGTCGTAACTCATGACAACGAAGGGTTGCGGCTTCAACGGCGCCGATCACCGTTCCTCGCAATCGCCCTTTTTCGAGACGGTGTAATCCGGCAATGGTCGTCCCGCCCGGGGAAGCCACCTGATCTTTCAAGGTTCCGGGATGGGCCTTCGTTTCGACAACCATCTTGGCCGCACCCAACACCGTTTGCGCCGCCAGGAGTTGGGCATGCGCACGGGACAGCCCCATTTTTACGCCGCCATCGGCCAAGGCCTCGATAAACAGGTACACGTACGCAGGTCCGCCTCCGCTCAGGCCCGTCACCGCATCCAAGAGCGGTTCATCAACCACCACCACTTGTCCCATGGCCTCGAACACCGCTCGGGCCACCTTCATTTGGCCGGTCGTCACCCCGGGTCCGCCTGCGAGGGCCGTCGCGCCTTCAAGGACAACAGCCGGAGTATTGGGCATGGCCCGGACCACGCGAGCCCGTGGATGCAAGCCGGAAATGATGGTCGCTATAGAAATCCCTGCCGCCACGGTAATAATGAGTTGCCCGGAACCTCGAGTCAGATCCAAACCATCCAAAACTTTATTCATCACCTGAGGTTTTATTGATAAGATAATGATATCACTGGATTCAGAAGTCTCTTGGTTATCGTGGGACACCCGGACCTGAAAGGTCTTACGAAAATACGTCAACCGTTGGGCATCCACGTCCGTGGCACAAATCTGACTGGAGTTCACAATGCCCTTCTTCAACAAACCGGCGACAATGGCTTCCGCCATGTTCCCGGCCCCGATAACGGCTATTTGCTTTTGCTTCAACATGATGCCGGTCAGTATATCGTGGATTGTAAGCCCATTCAACTTATGGAACCCTTGATTTATCGCACTATCGGGCGCATGGCTGCGTTGTGTCCTCGCTCACCCCTCGCCTATCTTCATGATAAGCCTCGGGGTTCGCTGCGGGACGCCTTGCCCTGCATCCCGCTATCACAATAAATCAGGGATTCTTTATCGACCTTGACTGCCCGATCCTGAAAGACGTGTTGCTTTTTTACGAGGCGGGAGTATAGTAAAAAGCACGATTGAGTAGCCACCCTCATGGCATGCCAACCCATGCGAAAGGAGGCTTCTTTTGAAAAATCGGCCGGTGGTTTTCATAATCTGTACGATCTTCAGCGTTTCACTCATTTGTGCCCCGGAAGGTTCGGCTCGCCGAACCCACTTGACTCCGGAACAAAAACAACAGCTCCAAAAAGCTCAGACCGTATTCGTGAACGCGCTTGCGCTCACGGAAAAAGGACGAACCGACTCCGAACCACTGCAGGCTCTCGTCTCTCAACGGCTTACGGAAGTCGGATTTTCCGTGACTGCCGACCGCAAACAAGCCCACGACGTCGAATTCAAGGTAAAGTGTGAAGAGCGGAAAACGTGGACCGGCACCACCGCGGAAGGAGGCGATGCCGAACTGCTTGATGCCCCGGCGCGGCTCTGGAAAGGACCGGCGTGTTTGTTGACCTATCTGGTCGATGGAAAGAACCTTGGATGGTACAAGGAAGTCCGAACGACCTTCCCGGATGCCATGGAAGCCGCCAAAAAAGCCGGAGCGAAAAACGCAGGGGACTATGCTCTGACCAAATTGGCCGAACGTCTCAATCAATATGATTTTCCGGTGCTGCTGGCGGCGGAATGGGGGCAGCCCGACCGGCTCATCCAACTGATCGACGCTCCGGACACGCCCAAAATCCGCAAACTGTTTATCCTGTCCGCGCTGAGCGAAATCGAAGCCGAAGCGGCGCTCCCGCACTTGACCAAGCTGATGCAGGATAAGGATCTGGCCCAGGAAGCCGTGGAGTCGCTCACCGGCGTGGGAGAAGATTCCATCCCGTTTCTCACCGATCTCTTTCAATCGTCAACGCAACCCGAGATTCAAGCGGCAGCCGCCAAGGCCTTGGGTGACGTGGCCGGAAGCAGCGGAAACCCCACGGCAATCCCCCCCCTGCTTGAATACCTGAAAGCCGCCTTAAAGAACTTCAATAGCTCTGACGATATTAATTTCCCCGTTTTAACCGAAGTTGTCTGGAGTCTCGGCAAACTCAGAGACGAAAACTCAATCGAACCCATGGACGAACTGAATCAGAGAGTTTGGCTAATCAGAGACACCTCGCAAGAAATGGCAAACCTCCGGGAGGCGGCGAATTGGACGTATAAACAACTCGACCTGGACGGGCACGTCAGTTAACCGGGCACGTCAGTTACCCCCCCTCTTTCCATGCACACCCATTATTCGGTACTATTCATATTCCAGATACCGGTTTTCCAGGTTCACCCTGATCCCTGTCAGGAGGATTCATAATGAGATACGTTTCAGGAATACTCGTCTGCTTACTACTCTTGGCGGTCACGACCGAAAGTATGGCGCGCCGAAGCCACATCACAAACGAACAAAGGGCCCAATTAGCCAAGGTCAACACGATATACCTCAACGTCCTTGCGCTGACGGAGAATGGGCGAGTACCGCCGGACAATCTGCTGACCACGGCCAAAACGCGGTTGGAAGCCATCGGATACAAAGTTGTCACCGACCGGAAAGAGCCCCATGACGTGGAGTTTCGGATGAAGTGCGAAGAACGGAAACGGTGGACGGGCACCACGCGCTCCGGCGGAGACGCGGAATTGGCCGACGCCCCTGCCCGCCTGTGGAAGGGACCGGCGTGTCTCTTCAATTATCGTCTCGAAGGGCGGGACTTGGGTTGGTATAAGGAAACCCGGACTGATTTCGTGGACGCCTATGCCGCGGCACGAAAAGCCAAAGCCAAAAGCTCCGGACAATATGCCCTGGAACAACTGAACCTGAAGCTGCAGGAATTCGATTTTCCCATCATGATCGCCACGGAATGGAGGCATACCGACCGTTTGGCTCAACTCCTGGAGAATCCGGATACGGATAAACGCCGCAAATTGCGGATTCTCTCCACGCTGTCACGGGTTCAATCAAAGCAGGCCTTTCCCCATTTGGTGAAATTGGCGAGAGATGAAAACGCCGAGTATGCCGAAGAAGCGATTATCGCTCTGGCCGGACTCGGCAGGTCGGCAACGCCCATACTCACGGATATCTTTGTCACGGCACAGAATTCGAAGATTCAAGCTGCCGCGGCCAAAGGATTGGGCTTGGTCGGCGCCCACACCGGCGACCCCGACATCACGCCGCCGTTGCTCGATTATCTCAACAAGAATTTGGAAGACATGGACGAATCCTCGGACATCGATTTTCCGGTGCTCACCGAAGTCGTCTGGTCGATAGCCAAACTCCGAAACGACAATTCCGTCGAACCGATTGAACAACTCAACATCAAGATCTGGCTCATCCGGGACACGTCGGAGGCAATGAAAAAACTGCGGGAAGCCGCCAACGTCGCCACCAAAATGGTGGACCTCGACTATCAAATCATGTAGCACGGTCATTCGTGCGACGATCAGGCTCTACCCCACCTATCCTCCCCTTACAAAGGGGAGGAACAGGAAGGGGCATGCTTCTTTTATTACCCTCCTGATTCCCCTCATTCTTCGCCAGGCCTCGCCATGCGGTAGCCGACGCCGCGCTCGTTGAAGATGTAGGTGGGGCGCGCGGCGGCGTCGCCGAGCTTCGCGCGGAGTTGTTTCACGAAGGAGCGCACGCGCTCGGGGTCGATGAAGCCGCGGCCCCACACCTGGCGCATCAGCGACTCCGACGTCACCACCTGCCCGGCGTTGACCGAGAGGATGCGCAGGATCTCGTACTCGGTGGCCGTGAGCGTCACCGCGCGCCCGTCCACCGTGACCCGGCGCCGTTCGTAGTCGATGGCGAGCGCGCCGAGCACGAACGGCTCGGCGCCCGCGTGGGCGCGCAGCGCCGCCCCGACCCGCGCGGTGAGTTCCGTCGCCGAGAAGGGCTTGACGAGGTAGTCGGCGGCGCCGGCCGTGAAGGCGCGCGCGATGGTCTCGTCGCGGCCGTAGCCCGAGATGAAGATGACCGGCTGGTCGGAGAGTTCCGGGACCTTGGCCATCAACTCGATCCCGTCGGTCCCGGGCAGCATGAGGTCGAGCAGCACGAGCGTGGGCTGCTCGTTGAGGATGAGGGCGGGCAGTTCGTCCAGATCGGCGGTGACCAACACGGCGTAGCCCGCCTGCGTGAGCGCGTCGCGCACGAAGCGAAGCGTATGCGGGTCGTCGTCCACGACGAGGACGCACGGTTTCGCGGCCGGCTCGCCGGCGGGACGCCTGGCCGTCCGCCGGGCCCTCGCACCGGCGGCGCCGGCCTCGGTCACCGGAAGCGTGAAGGTGAACCGCGCGCCCTGCCCGAGCCCGGCGCTCTCGGCGCGGATGCGGCCCCCGTGCGCCTCCACCAGCCCCTTGCAGATCGCCAGCCCCAACCCGCTCGTCACGGTCCCGTGCTCGGCGTCGCCGCCGGTAAGCGCGACGTGCTTGCGAAAGAGCTGCCCCAGCAGCTCCGGCGGCACGCCCCGCCCCTCGTCGCGGACCGAGATTGCCACGTGCGTACCGTCGCGCGACGCCTCCACCCGTATGGGGGAGGACTCCGGAGAGTGTCGGGCGGCGTTTGAGAGCAGATTGTTCAGCACCTGCACGATGCGCTCGCGGTCGGCCATCACCCGGGGCAGCTCCGGCGGCAGATCTATGCGAACGGCGTGCCGGGCGCCGCCGCTCAGGAACGTGCTCCGCGCCCGGTCCACGAGCACGGCCACCTCCGAGGGCTCCGGCGCGACCGAGAGCGTCCCCGCCTCGATGCGGCCGGCGTCGAGGAGGTTGCCGATGAGCGCCTGCATGTGGTTGGCCTGCGCGTCGATGATGCGGAAGAACTGCTGCACCTCGGCCGGCGGCAGGGCGGGGGCGGCGCCGAGCACCGCGGCCGCCGACCCCTTGATGGCCGCAAGCGGCGTGCGCAACTCGTGGCTCACGAGCCCCAGGAACTCCGCGCGCTGGCGCTCGATCTCCTGGAGCGGGGCCAGGTCCTGCATGGTGACGACCACCGAGACCACCGCGCCGTCTTCGGCGCGGATCGGCGTGCCGTTGACCAGGATCGAGACGCTGCGCCCGTCCGGGACCGAGAGCACGAACTCCTCGGCGCGCACCGTCTCGCCGGTGCGGAGCCACTCTGCAACGGGGAACTCGCTCAGGCTCACCTCCCGGCCGTCGGGACAGCGGACCGTCACCACCTCGAGGAGCGCCTCCGTGGGGAGGTCCCCGGTGCGCAGGCCCTCGACGATACGTCGCGCCTCCCGATTGAACGACACCGGACGGCCGGTCCTCGCGTCGAACACCACCACGCCGACCGGCGAGGTCTCGACCAGGGCCTCGAGGTCGGCCCGCGCGCGCCGCTCCGCGCTGTGGGCGCGCGCGTTGGCGATGGCGGTCGCGGCCTGCGAGGCGAAGAGCATCAGCACCTCCTCGTCCTCGTCGGTGAACGCCGGCGCGTCCTCCTTCTCGGCGAGGAAGAAATGACCTACGGTCTCGCCGCGATGGCGCATCGGCGTGCCCTGGAAGGTCCTCGCGAGAATCAGGCCCGGGGAAAAGCCCAGCGAGCGGACCAGCGCGGGGAGGTCGGTGAGGCGAACCGGGCCCGGCAGGTCGTGCAGGTGCGCGAACAGCTTCGGTCCCTCCGGCCACTCGGCGAACCGGCGGTGCTCTTCCTCGGTGAAGCCGGAGGAGACGAAGTCGCGCACCTCGCCGGTCTCGTCAACGGTAGTGATGATGCCGTAGCGCGCACCGGTGAGCGCGCGGGCGGTATCGGCCGCCTCCTGCAGCACGGTGGCGAGGTCGAGGCTGGCGCTGGTGCGCAGGATGGCCGCGCTCAACGCGGCGAGGCGCTCGTGGGCCGCCTGGAGCGCGCGGCGCGTGTCGTCGGGACCGTTCATCGGGGGTCGCCTCCTTTCCAATGGGAACTATCCGGAATAGTTGACGGCCCTTCCTCATTGTCGCTGCGGGATCGTATCCGCCGTCTTCTTGGCCGCATAAGATACGGCAGCTACAAATCAAAGAGGCCGGGGCCGGGTTCGCGGCGTGTGGGGCCGGGCGCGGCGACCGATTCGGACACCACTGGGCGAGGATAGCAGAAGCAAACCCAAAAAACCACGAAAAACACACGAAAAACATAAAAAAGGCACGCGAAACTCATATAGTGTCGTGTCGTTTTTGGCCTATTATTTTTCTGGACTTATCCGGAACCTCAAGGAGAATTCAGAAAAGGCTTGTGCTATGATTTTGCTATGTCTTGCTATGTTTAATGCTATGAATGCTATGTTTGTGCTATGCTTGCTATAATATTGCTATGAATTCTATATTTCTGCTATGTCTATGCTATCCTTGCTATGATATTGCTATGTCCTGCTATGTTTCCCATCCTTTGTAAAGAGAGGCAAAATGGAGGAAAAAAGGGCGTCGCTTGGATCTGCTCTGTTTCTCTTCTTGTACTCGTTGTCTCTGTTTTCCCCGGTCCGGCTCAAGCCTCCGATGCCGAACGGGAACTCTCGCGGCTCCAAACGCAAGCCGAAAATGCGATGGCTCAGGGTGATCCTCAGGGCGCGGCCAACAGCATCGGCAGGGCCGCTTTGCTGGCCTCCCAACTCGACAAACAATCTGACGCAACCCGGCCGCCCTACCGAATCATGAGCGATCTGTTTCGAACACAGGAACAGGTGTATCGCGCCATTGCCCTGTTTCAACAGAGTGGAGAGCGAACCCCGGCCTCTTCCGGAATTTGCTCGTTACTCTCTCAAGGCGGGCAGCATGCCGTCCGGGCACTGGAGCACAATTCCGCCACAACAGCGAGTCCGGCTGTTCATGAACGCCTGCAACAGGAAACCATGGAATGGCTGGAAACCGTTCAGGAAGTGCAACAGGAATGGGATTGCAGGCAGTAGGCATGATGGATATATTACGTCCGCATAATTTTTCAGGGAGGCTTTGAGAGAGGGATTCAGCATGAATAGATCATCATGGACTCGACTTTCACGTCTACGCTTCCTCGAACGTCTTGCCAACACCATTCTGGTCGTTGGATTGACGGCTCTCGCGGCAATAACGGCAATCACGCCGCAAATCCGTGCAGCCGACTGGATCCCATCCGTGGCCGGCAATATTCCCACTGCTCAGGCGGACGCGGTGCGTCCCCTCACCGTGATCGACAGGGAGGATATCGAACTGTCCGGCATGAGAAACGTCTATGACCTGTTGAATTCATCCCACGGGCGAGGGTACTTCAACAACTTCGGCATCTTTCGGCCGTTCGTGGCCGGATCCAGCCGCGTCGCAGTACTCATCAACGGCCGCCGGGTTTCCGATTCGATTGTCGATCTTCACACCCTGCCGATATCGGGTGTCGAGCGTATCGAGATCCTGGGCGACAGCGCCGCGGCCTTGCGCGGCGGACACGCCATCGGCGGCGCGATCAACATCGTGCTCAAGCGCGATCTTGAAGGCCTCGAGATTCAGGCAAGCCCTGCATGGACGACCCAAACCGGCGGTGATTTCGGTCAGGGAAGCGTCTTATGGGGAAGCGCGCTCGGACGAGGGCATATCACGATCGGGGCAGACCTGTTTCGGAGAGAGCAAATCCGCGACCGGGACCGGAGTTACAGCCGCGCCTCATGGACTCCGGGAGGCTTATTCGCCGATACGACCGGTGTTTCGACAGGCGGCAACACCCTTTTGATCAGGACGGACAACAAAACAGTCGGACGTCCTCTGGGCGACTGCGAAGGCAGCGCCTATACCGGCGTGCTTGCCCAACCGCCGGGCGCCTCATCCGGCGAAGGCTGCGGCTTTGCATACGCCGACGTCGCGTGGCACCTGCAACCGTATGCCCGTTATGAGCGGGAGAGCATGTTTTTCAATTTCGATCATCCGCTGGGAAAGGACGCGGACGTGTACCTCGACTTCAGAGCTGCCTGGGACGACACGGCAGAACGCTATGCTCCATCAGTCGGCACCTTTTCCTTTACTCCCTCGGAGACGCTCAAACAGAGATTGCGGCAGGACCCCGAAATTGACACTCTTCCGGACAGGGTCCGTGTCGCCCATCGATTCGTCGGCCACGGCAATCGAGATTGGCGAACGGATACGGATGAATACGACCTCACGCTGGGTTTCCGTGGCCGGTTCGTCGACAGGATCAACTACAATACCTACGTCCGGTATTATCGTCACGATACCCTGACAATCGGCGATACGTTCGTGAGCGAGTCGCTGGCACAGCAAGCCATCGAAGAGGGTCGCTATGACATCGAAAACCCGTTTTCGACGGACACGACACATCTGGCAGCCATCCGCGACACCGGACTCAGACAGACCCGCGACCAAGTCACGGATCATAAGACGGCCCGCATCGTCTTCGACGGTCCGGCGTTCGCACTCGGCGGACGGGACGTGAAATGGGCCGCGGGCGCCGCATTCGCCCATGAGGAACGGAGGAACATCTACGATTATCGGGATACCGGTAACAGGTCCTACGAAGCCTCGGACGTGCTCGGATCGAGTGGCAACTCGTTCTCGGGCGAACGCCGACGCTGGTCCGCGTTTACGGAAGTCTCCCTCCCCGTGCGCAACGATTGGGATCTTGTCCTCGCGGGGCGGCTCGACGAACACGACGACGTAGGCACGGCTTTTTCCCACCAGATCACGAGCCGATACCGATTGCACCAGGCAATCACGCTTCGCGGGTCCTGGAATCAAGCATCCAGGGCTCCCAGCCTGTCATCTCTACACCAACTCCAAGCAAGCAGCTATCCATACATTTGTGATAGAAAAACGTTCGCCGGCAACTTGCAGAATTGCCCCAGATATCAAGTGGAGCGCACGTTCGGCGGGAATCAAAACCTCAAGCCGGACGATGCCGAGAGTTTCAGCCTCGGGGCCGTGATGAGCCTGGGGCCGTTTTCCTTGAGCGCGGACTGGTTCAGGATCGGGATGACCGACATTCCGACCCGGTTGTCTGCGCAGTCTATCATCGACCTGGAAGCGGAAGGACGGTTACCCTCAGGCGTGACCGTGACACGCGATGGAGATTTCATTGCCCTGATCGAAAGCCCGTTGGTCAACGGCGGGGAAAGCGACCTTGCCGGATTCAACGTTCAGGGCAACATGGACTGGAAAACCGATTGGGCGGACGTGGTCTTTGCTGCCTACTGGTCACACCTTACTGAAAACGAATTTCGTGTAGCCGGAGAAGTCCAACCAGGCGACTACCCGCGAAATCGCGTCCATGCACTGCTTCGCGTAAGCAGAAGCGGCGTGACCGCGAACTGGAGCGTCATTGGGGTTTCAGGCTATTCAAACGTACTGGGAACTGCCCGTTACAAGGCGTGGATGGGGAACAACGTCACAATCCAATGGCACGATGCATTGGGCGTGAAAGGAATGGACCTGGCAGGCGGCATCCTCAATATCGGCAATCGCGGTCCGTCAACGGCCACCCAACAGGAAGTCGACCGGACTCAGGATTCCACCAGGGGGCGTACGTTCTTCCTGACCGCCAAAATCTCGTTCGACCCGTGAAGCGGGCATCAGAAGATCCTCTTATCCCAACAGTTTTTTAGCCGCTTCGCATGCCCCCCTCACCCCGGCTCCTTCGACAAACTTCCTTCGACTCCGCTCAGAACAGGCTCTCTCCCTCCAGGGGAGAGGGAGTAGTTAATAGATTTTCTTGTCGAAGTCGTACCGGAAGCCGAGGCTGAACTTGTTGACGACTCCGGTGTCGGTCCAGGCATTGCGAACCGGGTTTCCGGCACCATCCGTCCTCGGATCGCCGTTCTCATCGACGGCCACCAGCGTCGGGTTGCCGAAATCGTCGCGCACCCATTCGACGAACACGTCCATGGCCGGATTCAACTCCTTGATCAGCGTGACCGCGTTCCCGATCAGGCTCGGCCCCCGGTCAAGCGGACTTTTATTGTTGCTGTCCCTGTCATGGAGATAGACGTCAAACAGAGTTTTCCACCCGCCGCCCAAATCGTAAGTGCCCAACAGATCCAGCGTATAGCGATTCTGTTTCAGAGCAACGTCCCCGGGATAAATCGCACCCTCAAAGTGGCGAAGGTACTGATACGTGAAACCGAGATACAGGTCGTCGGTCGCCTGCCACCGCCCGCCCACACCGATAAAATCCCTTCTCGTATCACTGCCGCCCAGCCGGTTGACGTTTCTGTTGGGATCGTAAATCGAACCGTCGGGTCCGACAGAGGCCGTCCCTTTCGGCGCATTCGCTCTCAGGTATGAGACGCCGAGATAAAACGGTCCGTCATAGGCGATACCGATGGAAGCCGCGTCAACGTGGTCCGGATCGGTTGCGGTCCTGAGGCCATCGCCTTCGAACACTCTCTGACCGCTCCCCGTGCATTCGCCCGCGTTGTTCGGCCTTACACGATCGCCTATTCCTATACCGCTGCACCCCTCGCCGTTGACCTGGAGCATGGCGGCCAGTTGAATGTCGCCGAACCGGTTGGCGTATTGGATCTGGTTATTACTCCGAAAAGCGCCCTCTTCGTTAAAGCCATAAGGACTCCGGCGATTGTAGAAAATGTCGCTGCCTTCCGTCACGATCCTGTAGTGCGCGTCCCACTGTTTCCCGATGGCCAGATAGCCGTATCCGGAGTGTTCCACCCCGATGTAGGCCAGCCGGGCGTCACCCCAGTCGCCGTTCTGTTCAAGGTCGACGTCCCATTCACCCCCCATGAACGCGGAGAGATTGTTGTTCACTCTGGATTCGGCTTTAATGCCGACGCGCGACAACGCATCGGTAACGTCCGTGGACGTGTCTTTCCCGTCACGGTAGGTCACCCTGGGCCAGAACCGGCCGTAAAGAGATACCACGGTCGCTTTTTCATCCCGTTTCGGAAGTTCAATGGCCTGGACGACTTCGACGACCTTCTCAAGCTTTTTCCGGTCTTGCTCCAGCTTCTCCCGTTCCCGCTTGGCCTTCTTCAACTCCAGTTTCAGCTTTGATGCGGATTCCAGGATTTTCTCCAGTTTCTTCCGCTCCTGCTCCGCCCTTTCCAACGCCCGTTCAAGCCCGGCAATCCGCGCTTCCAATTCGTCCATCGTCGCCGCGTTGACCGGCGCCGCGGACAAGAACAGCAACAGCCCAAACCCCGTCAGTATTCTCACAATCATGTCCGTTAAGGTCCCCGGCACTCAGGCGGACTGCTTCCGTTCGTCAAAATATTCCCGCGTCACCTTGAACACCATCGGCGCCAGCAACAACAAACCCACCAGGTTGGGAATGGCCATCAGGCCGTTCAAGGTATCCGACAGATTCCAGACGAACTCGACTTT
Organism: Nitrospirales bacterium; assembly: GCA_022828225.1. Classification (GTDB taxonomy): domain Bacteria; phylum Nitrospirota; class Nitrospiria; order Nitrospirales; family UBA8639; genus Bin75. The sequence continues at coordinate 187,952 of JAJEJG010000006.1, forward strand.
CACGTTGGCAAAACCCAATGCCGCCGCGATCCATAACACCCGGTAGATGAGCAGGCTGTTTTCGCTGAACAGGTATTGCCAGCACCGCTCACCATAGTAAGACCAGCCGAGAATCGTGGTGAACGCAAAAACGGCCAGCGCAATGGTCACGACGTATTGTCCGCCGGCCATGGACGCGTGAAAAGCCGTGGACGTGAGCGCCGCGCCGGTCAGGCCCGTCCCGTCCTCACCCGTGACGGTCCAGGCGCCGGAGGTCAGAATCACCAGCGCCGTCATGGTACAGACGAGGATGGTATCGATAAACGTGCCCAACATCGCGACAATGCCCTGCCGGACGGGGTTGTTCGTCTTGGCCACGGCATGGGCGATAGCGGCGGAACCCAAGCCGGATTCATTGGAAAACACTCCGCGAGCCACCCCGAACCGGATGGCCGCGGCTACGGCCGCCCCGGCGAACCCACCCGTAGCCGCGGCAGGAGTAAAGGCATATGTAAAAATCAACGCAAAGGCCTGCGGCACGTCGGCGAGATTGATGAGAATGACCAGCAACGCAGAGCCGACGTACAGCACGATCATGGCGGGAACCAATTTGCCGGCCACTTCTGCGATTCTCCTGATGCCGCCGATGATGACGAACCCCACCAATGCCGCCACAAAAATCCCCGTCACGAACGTGGGCACACTAAAACTCTTTCCCAGGGCCACCGCCATGGAATTCACCTGCACCGCATTCCCGATGCCGAATGCAGCCACGGCCCCGAACGCGGCAAAAGCCAGCCCTAACCCTTTGCCCAACTTGGGGGCAAAGGCACCGACACCGTTACGCAAGTAGTACATCGGACCGCCCACGTATTTCCCTTCCTGATCCACTTCACGATAGGTCACGGCACAGACGGCTTCGGCGTACTTGGTGGCCATGCCGAACAACGCGATGACCCACATGTAAAAGACCGCACCGGGCCCGCCGAGAGCAATGGCCGTGGCGACACCGGCAATGTTTCCCGTCCCGACGGTCGCGGACAACGCCGTCATGAGTGCGTTGAACGGCTTCACCTCACCTTTATCGTCCGGGGCGGATTTTTCGAACAACAGCCTGAAACCGTAACCCACTTTTCGCCACGGCATGAAGGCCAGACCAACGGTGAGAAACACACCCGTGATACCCAACATGCCGAGCATGGGCGGACCCCATGCAAACGCATTGACTTCGTTGATGAATCCATTCAACCGCTCCATGGTATCCTCCAGGTTCATGCAACACAGGGTTGACGGGACACGAAGAAGATCGAGGTTAGCTTGCAACGCCGGCAAAAACTAGCGCATTCTAGCAGAACATGTTCCACTCGGCCAGCGGACCGGCGGGAACGACAATGATCTCTACCTCCCCTCGCCCCTCCTTACAAAGGAGGGGAATCAGGAGGGCCGAATTGGTGCATACGAGTGTCCCTCCCCTTTGTAAGGGGAGGATAGGTGGGGTAGAGTCCTAACGTCGGGGGAGGTCAGGTGGGGTAGAGATTCGTAGGTCGGACTAGCGTAGCGTAATCCGGCAGCAACACCAATTATCTGGAAAAAGGAGAAGAACCCGTGGCGGAAGTCAAGATTGAAGATGGCATACTCAAGGTCACCGAACTGGACGTCCAGGACCCTAAAATCGTAAAAATCCTGGAGGAATATCCACCGAACCGGTGGTGTGAAATCACACGCCGCGCCATTAAGATCGGGCTCGGATATTTGCAGGGCGGAGCCCAGGACTAGATCCGAAGGCCCATCAAATCGGTCATTCCTGCGAAAGCAGGAATCCAGAGTCTTTCTCCTTGCGAACAAAGGAAAAGGCAAAAACCCTGGATTCGTCCCCGACATCCTTAATCGGGGATCCAGTTCTTATTGTCGGGAATGACAGATGGGAGCACGTAACAGACAAACCAGACAGCAACTTTGGGGATTCCGCACAACCAACACCCCAAAAACCGCAGTTCCACCAACATGTCACTACCACTCGAAATCGAAACAAGCCTGACGTCACGGGACCGCCGGCATCTCAAGGAGCGCGGCATTGCCCTTCAAACGCTCGAAAACCAGCTTGCAACGTTCCAGCGCGGGATTCCCTTTGCAAGACTTAAACGGCCCTGTCATCCGGGCGACGGAATCAATTTGCTCCGTTCATTGGATACATCGGCCGCGATACAAAATTTTGAACGGGCCAGAGCCGCGGGCCGTATCATGAAGTTTGTGCCCGCTTCCGGCATCGGCACGCGCATGTTCAAGTTCCTGGAGGCCGCCCGTCTTCAGGAAGCATCCAACGGTCCGGCAGCCGCGGAGCAATTGAAACTGTTTTTTTTCGGCCTTCCGAAATTCGCCTTTTACCATGACCTGAAGAACGTGCTGTTACATCAGGGGCAGCAACTCGACCGGCTCCTTGCCGGGAACAATTATCGTCCTGTTATCGATGCCCTTCTGGACTCGATGAACTATGCCAGGCTGCCAAAGGGCTTAATGGCCTTTCACCGATATACCGACGCAACGAGAACTCCGATCGAAGAACATTTGGTAGAAGCCGCGGATTACGCCAAGGACGACGAAGGTCGTGCCCGCGTCCATTTCACGGTTTCGCCGGACCATCAACTTGCCATCCAACAACATATCGAGAAAGCCCGTCACGCACTCGGGCTGGATCACGTCTCGTGGGTCGTCGGCTGCTCCGCTCAAAAGCCCTCGACGGATACCGTGGCCGTTACCATGAACAACAGCCTCTTCCGCGATTCCGACGACAATCTCCTGTTTCGACCGGCAGGACATGGCGCATTGCTCCCGAATCTTCACGAACTTGACGGCGACGTCGTGTTCATCAAAAACATCGACAACGTCGTGCCCGATCATCTGAAAGAAATCTGTTCTCACTATAAGAGAGTACTTGGAGGGCTCCTCGTCGGGTTGCAAGACACGCTGTTTTCATTCTTGACCCAACTCGAAGCCGGCGCGGCCTCACCGGCCCTCCTCGAACGGATAACGGAATGGGCCAACCAGTCGCTTTCCCTTACCGTCCCCGACGGGTGGAACGCGCGTAGCGTCTCACAAAAAGCCCGGTGGCTGTTCGCGTGGCTGAACCGGCCCATCCGGGTCTGCGGCATGGTCCCACACGTGAACCACCCGGGCGGGGGACCATTCTGGGTCGAAGAAGAGGACGGCACCGCCTCATTGCAGATCGTGGAAGCCTCCCAGGTCGATCCGGATTCTCCAACTCAACGGAAGGTCTTCGCATCATCAACCCACTTCAACCCGGTGGATTTGGTGTGCGGCGTTCGGGATTATCAAGGCAAGCCTTTCAATCTTGACCGGTTCGTCGATCCCGATACGGGGTTCATCGCTCAAAAATCCCATGAAGGCAGAGAGTTGAAAGCCCTGGAACTACCCGGTTTGTGGAACGGAGGGATGGCCAAATGGCATTCCGTGTTTGTCGAGGTTCCACGCAAGACGTTCAACCCGGTCAAGACCGTATTGGACCTGCTCTTGCCCGAACACCAACCGCCGGAACGTCCCTGAAGAAGGAATCTTGCACCGGCATTCGGACCTGCGCATAATGCACCCATCATCGGCACTGTGCTCACTTTTCTTCCACGATTGACCCGTTATGAGGATCCATCCATGGCAGAACAAATTGAAACGTTATTGAAAACGTCGACCGTCCATCACCCGACGCAAAAAACCCTCGAGCAGGCTCACATCAAAGACTATGAAGCCGCCTATAAGGAGTCCATCGCCGATCCTGAAAAATTTTGGGACGGTGTGGCCAAGGATCTGGAATGGTTCGCTCCGTGGAACACGGTGCTGGAGTGGAATTATCCCTGGGCAAAATGGTTTTTGGGAGGTCGCTGCAACATTTCTTATAACTGTTTGGATCGTCACGTGAATTCGTGGCGGCGGAACAAGGTCGCGGTCATCTGGGTGGGCGAGCACGACGAAGAACGGATCTTCACCTATGCCGAGTTGTACCGGCAGGTCAACCGCTGCGCCAATGCCTTGAAGGCTCTGGGGCTGAACAAAGGTGACCGCGTCACCATTTATCTTCCGAAAATTCCGGAACAAATCGTGGCCATGTTGGCCTGTGCGCGCCTCGGCCTGATTCATTCCGTGGTCTATTCGGGCTTCAGCGCGCCCGCGCTGGAATCCCGCATCAGGGATGCGGAAGCCCGGCTCGTGATCACCGCGGACTATGGATACGATCGCGGCAAACACGTGCCCCTCAAGACGGTGGTGAATGACGCGATTGCCAACTGCCCGACCGTGGAAAAGACGGTTGTGGTGCGACGGGAACAACCCGGCATCGACCTGGACGCCGGCAAGGAGCTCGATTGGGAGCAGTGGCTTGACGGGCAATCCGCAACCTGTGAAGCCGAACAGCTTGACGCCGAGACTCCACTCTATTTTCTCTACACTTCGGGCACCACGGGCAAACCCAAAGGCGTGGTCCACGTCCACGGCGGATACATGGTGGGAACCTATATCACCGCGAAATACGTGTTCGACCTGAAAGACGAAGACGTGTATTTTTGCGTGGCCGACCCGGGCTGGGTCACGGGGCACAGTTACATCGTGTACGGTCCACTCCTCAATGGGGCGACCATCCTCACGGCTGAAGGGAAGCCCGACTACCCCAACCCCGGCCGATGGTGGGATCTCATCGAAAAATATGGGGTCTCGATTTTCTATACCACCCCGACCGCCATTCGTCTCCTCATGAAATACGGAGAAGACTGGCCCGGGAAATATGATCTCTCCACCCTGCGCGTCCTGGGATCGGTGGGCGAACCCATCAACCCCGAAGCCTGGGAATGGTTTCACCGGGTCACCGGGGGAGACAAACCGATTATGGATACCTGGTGGCAAACGGAAACCGGAGCGATCCTCGTGACTCCTCTCCCCTGCGTCCCACTCAAGCCGGGGTCCGCCACGCGTCCGTTTTTAGGAATCGAGGCGGACGTCGTGGATAAAAGCGGCAAGAGTATCGGCACCGGTGGAGGGTTCGCGGTCATCAAGAAACCGTGGCCTTCCATGATGCGGACCATTCACAAGGACCCCGATCGTTACTTGGGGTACTGGAACAACATTCCCGGCTGTTACACCGCGGGCGACGTCTGTCACAAAGACGAGGACGGGTATTTCTGGTTCATGGGCCGGGCCGATGACGTGGTCAAAGTCGCGGGCAATCGTATCGGCACCGCCGAGGTGGAAAGCGCACTGGTCAGTCACGACGCGGTGGTGGAAGCGGCGGTGATCGGCAAACCGCATAAAACCGCAGGTGAAATGATCAAAGCGTTCGTCATCCTGAGACAGGGGCAAAGCGAAAGTGCGGAACTGATCAAGACTCTCAAGGCTCACGTCCAAACGGAACTGGGTAAAATCGCGGTCCCTCGAGAGATAGAAGTGGTGACTGCGCTTCCCAAGACCCGGTCGGGCAAAATCATGCGCCGCGTCCTGAAGGCCAAAGAACTCGGGCAGGATCCCGGAGATATTTCAACGTTGGAGGAATGAAGCGGGACCGGGCCGCCTGTTTGAAACAGGCTACTGTCGCACAAAATGCCCGCGTCGATTTTGCTTCCAGCAACTCGGTTCGGATTCCGCGCAAAACGGTCTTTCTTTCCCATAGCTGACAATACGAATTCTGGATTCTTCGATTCCCAAATCCACCAGATAATCCTTCACAGCTTGGGCACGCCGTTTCCCTAGTTCCAAGTTGTACTCCACCGTCCCGCGTTCATCGCAATGGCCCTCAATCAGCACGCCGGAGTCTTTATAAGTACTCTTGAGGAGTTCGGCATTTTTCTCCAACACGGGTACGGCATCCGAACGAATCGTATATTCATCAAAATCAAAAAAGACGTGGGCCAAATCTGAATCGACTGCTCGATCCGGCGCTGGCGCGGGCTCAGGCGCGGGTTGAGGTTCTTCCGGAACAAAATCGGATGGCTCAAGTTTGGTGATCTCCGGCTCGGGCGCGGGGGGGGCGGGTTCCGGCTCGGGCGCCGGGGGCGCGGGCTTCGGCTCGGGGGCCGGGGGCGCGGGTTTCGGCTCGGGCGCCGGGGGCGCAGGCTTCGGTTCGGGCGCCGGGGGCGCGGGCTTCGGTTCGGGGGCCGGGGGTACGGGCTTCGGTTCGGGGGCCGGCTCGGGCGCTGGAGGCGCTTCAGCTTTGGCGCGCAGATCTTCAGTACTCATGATTTCGGCATGTCTGGATCCTTCACACGCCGACAACGTGACCAGAAGACTCGCGCCGATAATCAGGGCAACCCAACCCTTGACCGTTCCCATGTTGAAATCTCCTTTCATCATACATTCCTTACCGGCACAAATTTATAGAGCCTCCCGAAATTGTCGGTCTCTCATGTCTCTGCGTTTGCTGACAGGGATAGGTAACAACTGGAAGAAGAGAGTGTTCTATTTCAGGATTGGAAAACTTATCCATTAAAAGATAATCCCGTAGACTTGTCAACAGAAAAATCTAGTATTATTTCTTATTTTTCCCATGTTCAGGGGACACCTTGACGAAGATTCATCCTGACAGTATGCTCCTTTACCCTGCCGTGCCTTCTATCCTGACACTCGACTTGATTGAGGTTTTTTTCAGGGAAAAACCTGACTTATCTCCTTCCGTGGCTTCATGATTGCCGTACAGCACGTTTCAAAGCGCTATGGACACCACACGGCCCTGGACGACGTAACGTTCCACGTCAAAAGGGGCGAGATTCTGGCTTTCCTGGGTCCCAACGGAGCCGGGAAAACCACCACAATGCGCATATTAACCTGTTTCATGCCACAAAGTGAAGGGACGGCGACGGTTGCGGGGTTCGATTGTCTGGACCAGCCGATGGACGTCAAACGACGCCTCGGCTACTTACCCGAAATACCGCCTCTCTACCCGGAACTCACCGTTGACGAATATTTGACGTTCGTGGGCCGATTAAAACGATTAACGCCACAACGCTTAGCTGCACGAAAGACCCACGTGATCGACCAGGTTGGACTGGGTTCCGTCCATCACCGCGTGATCGGTCATTTGTCAAAAGGATATCGCCAGCGGGTGGGTCTGGCCCAGGCTCTCATCCACGATCCACCCGTGCTGATCCTGGATGAACCCACGGTCGGGCTCGATCCCAAACAAATCATTGAGATCCGTGAATTGATCAAGAGCCTTGCCGGATCACATACCATCATCCTCAGCACGCACCTTCTCCCCGAGGCCATGGCCATTTGTGATCGTGTCGTGATTATTCACGAGGGGCGAATCGTGGCGGAGGACGCTCCCGATCGACTTTCCAACCGGCTACGCCAATCAGAGAAAATGAGCCTCACGGTCAAACAGCCGCAACCCGATTGGCTGGAACGTATCGGGACAATTCCCGGCGTCCTCGACGTCCTGCCGGCTGCCACTCCCAATACCTGTACCATCGATTGTGAACTGGGGCAGGACCTCCGCGAAAGGCTCTCGCAATTTGTCGTCAGCCAAGGGTACGGACTCCTCGAACTCAAACCCCTCTCCCTGTCCCTGGAAGAAGTCTTTCTCCAACTCACGCACCAGGAGGAAGACGACGGGCCGGGTGAATCCGGCCACACCAATTCAAGTGAGCAATCAAGCCGGAGTGAGCAACCGCGAGCATGATGCCGTTCCAAACCATCCTCGCAAAAGAATTGCGATGTTTTTTCGTGTCACCCATTTTGTACGTCGTCGGGGCGGTCTTTCTTTTTATTTCCGGGTTGATCGCTCACCTGATGACGGTGAACGCCGGTCAGCAAGCCGTTCGATTTTTGCAGGTTCAAAACACCTATGCCCAACTGAACCTGAATGAGTTGGTGTTCCGTTCACTGTTTTACAGTTTGGATTTCGTCCTCATGTTCCTCCTCCCGATTCTGACGATGCGCTTGTTCGCGGAAGAGCGGAAACTCCACACGTTTGAACTCCTGCTCACTTCGCCGATCGGGATCAACGAACTGATTTCAGCCAAATACATGAGTGTGCTCGTCATCTATCTGGGATTGCTCTCCCTGACGAGCCTGACCCCCTTCATCCTGTCCTTGTACACCAGCTTTCATTGGCATCCAATCCTGACCGGGTACGTGGCGCTGGCATTCCAGGGCGGCTTGTTCCTGGCCTGCGGCCTCCTGGCGTCCGCCACGACCGAAAACCAGGTGGTCGCGGCGTTTTTGAGTTTCGGGATGATCCTGCTGATCTGGCTACTCGGCGGGCTGGGTTCATTATTGGGCGACACGACAATCGGAACCGTCTTGTCCTACGTATCGTTCAGCGAACACTATGACCGGCTCGTTCGCGGCCTTCTGGAAGCGAAAGACATTGTGTACTACCTGTCCGGCATCGTGCTGATGTTATTCATCGCGCATCGCGTCGTCGATTCACACCGATGGTCATAAAACACCTCTTACCCATCCTCGGCATTCTGGGAGTCGGCACGGGAGTCGGCGGACTGCTCCTTTCCCGAACCGCAGCCCAAAGCACGGTCTTCCTGTTGGAAGGGATCGCGTTAACGTGTCTCGTGATCTATTTTGCGGGGAATTGGACGCGCCTCAAAACTTTTTCCGGCTCACGGTCGACGCGACTCGGATTCAACGGCATTCTGGCCATTCTGCTCATGGCCGGCATCCTGACCATCATCAATTTTTTGGTGATCCGGCACGGCGGCAGGTGGGACTTGTCCGAAACGCAGAACTTTTCATTGGCCCCGCAAACCCTGCAAGTGCTTGGGCAACTCGAACAAGACGTTCGAGTCCTGGTGTTTGCTCATGAACGAAGTCCCGGATTTCGGACGTATCGTGACCTGCTGGAAAGTTACGCCTATTCGAGCCCGCGAATTTCCGTCACCTATGTCGATCCGGAGAAAGAACCGGGTTTGGCAAGCAAATATGAGATTTCCAAAATCGACACGGCCGTCTTTGAAAGTGGCGAACAGACCGTCCACGTCCCCAAAGCCAGCGAATCGAATCTGACAAACGCCTTGATCCGGGTGACGACCGCAGACGCCAAGCGCCTCGTGTTCCTGGAAGGACACGGCGAGCGCCTGATCACGGACCGGGAACGTGGCGGGCTGTCATTGGCCAAGCAAAACCTCGAAGCACAAGGCTACCGGGTCGCCCGCGGCTCGATCAGGAAAGACGCGGCATTGCTCGACGATGCCGAGGTCCTCATTATTCCCGGTCCTCGCGAATCCGTTGAACCGGAAGAATTGACGCGCATCACGGACTTCACGGCCAAGGGAGGACGAGTCCTCTTGCTCCTCGACCCTCAGGTGACGAGCGGCTTCGAAGCATGGATTTCGGAATGGGGGCTGACACTCGGTCCGGGGATCGTCGTCGATCCCGAGGATCGCGTGGCCCAGGGCAGTCCGACGGCCTTACTCGTCCGTCGATTCACCACCCATCACATCACCAAAGGCTTTAACTCTCCAATTCTGCTGCCCGTGCTGCAACCGGTCTCGTTTACTGAAACCCCGGGCACCAATCTGGAGTTCACGTCTCTGTTGCAATCGTCGGAAGAGAGTTGGGCCGAAACGAATTTTGAGGAGACTACTCCGGAATTCGACAAAGGTGCCGACAGGAAGGGTCCCTTCACGCTCGGCGCCGCATTGAGCCGGAAACGCACCGGCTCGGGCCCGACGCCCGCGATGGTGGTCATCGGCAATTCGGCCTTTGCCGGCAACACCTATTTGCAGTTTCCGGGGAACACCGATTTCCTGTCCAATGCCATTGCCTGGTTGGCTGATGAAGACACGCTGATTTCAGTCAGCCCCAAAGAATCCGTATTCCCGCCGTTTATTCCGAATCCCACACAGGAACACATGTTGTTCGCCGTACAGGTCTTTTCAGTGCCGTTCCTGATGCTCTTGTCGGGCCTGATGGTGTGGCGGCGGCGCAGCCGCCTCTGATCATTTATGACGCCGTTCCGAACCACGCTTCTCCTGGCGGTCATCTTTGCGGTGCTGGGCGTCTACGTCTACACCATCGAAGTTCCCACCATGGAACAGGACGCGCGCCAGGAAACCGAGGCGCAGCGGCTCCTGCCTTTCGACTACCGCGACGTGACGCGTCTGGCGTATACCACGCGCACACAACGGATCCTGATGAACCGTGACGAACGCAACCGTTGGCGGATCGTCGAACCCGTGGACGCCCGAGGTGACGCGCGCGAGATTGAAAGCGTGCTGCGCGCCCTGGAAATCGGCAAGATCTCCCGCATCATTCAAAAGAAAGGGCAGGAGCAAGACGCGACCGCCGAACAATACGGATTGCAAACTCCCTACGTCACCATCGACCTGACCACGCCGGAATACACCGAATCGTTGGCCCTGGGTAATACGGGTCCCTTATCCTCCACCCTGTATGCGCAGCGGGGATCGGATCAGAACATTCTGCTGACCACGCTCATGGTCGGGGATTTTCGGGCAAAAACCCTGAACAGCTTTCGCCTGAAAGACATCCTCTTCTTCGACAGAACGCATGCCGAACGCATCCAACTTCAAACTGCCGGACAAACCATCACCCTCCAGCGTGGAGCCGGATTCCATGGCCCGGTTTCCGAGTGGAATTTCACGTCTCCGGTGAACGCCCCTGCCGATAAAACCGCGGTCGGCATTCTATTGATGACGCTCGAAGATCTGACGGCAACGGGCTTTATCGATTCACAAACCGAGAAAGAAGCCCTTCTCAAAAAACTCGACACCCCGTCCTTGACGGCGACCGTTCATACCAAACAACGTGGCCATCACGTGGCCTTCTTCAAACCGGTCGCTCCCGGTGAAGAAGCCTACGTCGTCACGACCTCGAACGATCCCATCTATCGGATACCGGCCCGGGTGCTCCAGGACCTGCCGCGCGAAACGTTTCACTTGCAGGACAAACGCTTATTCGGCATGGAAATGGGAGAAGTCGCGCTCTTGACCGTCGCAACCAATGACTTGCAATACACCCTGATCCAACAGCATGAGGAATGGTATCTCGAAGGAAAGGAAGGAGAATCGATCGACCAGCAGCAAGTCACATTGTTCGTCAGCCGTGTCGTGGATCTTCCGGCTGAACTGCCCGTCAGTGACACGAACAAGCAGCCGGAGCAGTACGGTCTCAAGCCACCCGCCGTTGAAATCGCAGCCATCGACCAAAAAGGCCGGCCTCGCGGACACCTGGTATTGGGAACACGTGAGAAAGGCCTGGTCTACGCCACGGGAGCCGGCTTACCCGGCATTTATCAGACCCGCTCCCTGATACTCGGGCAGATACCCACTCCGGAGACATTGCTGGGCCGATAATGTCCAGGAACCTCTGATTTATCCAGGAACCTCTACGAAGGATTCGGGGCCATGAAGACAAGCACGCGCAGTCTGGCGCCGGAATGATTCGTGACGGCGTGTTCTTCACCCGCGGGGGCTAGCGTCCCCTGCCCGGGACCCAGGACCTGTTCTTCGTTGCCGACGCGAAAGGTGCCCTGCCCCTCCAGCACCATGTAGATTTTGTCTTCGTTGGCATGAACGTGTCCCTTCTGCACCTGATCCGGTTCAAAGCAGTAGACGTCGCAAAAGAATCGCGGCGTTTCAAACACGTTGTGTTTTTTCATCTTTTCACTGGAAAATCCATGAAAATCCGCCAGATTGATGACTTGCATCCTTCCGAACCTCCCTTGCCCAAACACTTGTCCAAACACGCATCCGTAGTAAAATCGTCAGCCCGGCTATTGTATCAAACGCACGTGACGTTCCCAAGCACATCAGGGACGGGCTGGATCGAAGATGCATGGGTTTTGCTCCATCTCGGTCACTCATGATACCGTGGTTATTGCGGCACAGGTTTTTGCATCCGGCCAAGGAGCGATCAATGAACAGTATGCAACGAAGAAGAACCGTTCCGTTATTCGGAATCGTGTTCCTCTATCTGTCAGTCGTAGTCGTCCAGGCTGCGGATCGCTTGCCGGGAGAGTACGAGGTCATAAAGGGCGAACCTTCTCTTCATACACCGGGAAAAGTCCTTCTCCTGGAATTTGCGGATTTTTATTGCCCGCATTGCCACCTGTTCGAAAGGGTCGTCACGTCAAAGTTGACAAAAGAATTCGGCGAACGACTGGAAGTCCGGTTGATCGGGTTTCCCGTCATTCGAGGGAAACTGCCCACGGCTTTTGAAATGCATGAGCAAGCCAGGGCTATGGGGAAAGGTGCCGAAATGAAGTCGGTCCTATTCCGTACGATCCATAAAGAGCAGATTCACGTGTTGGATCGTGGCCTCCGTTCGCTACTGCTTCGTGAAGTCGGGTTGGATTCCAAAGCCTTCGAGGAAGGGCTGGCCAGTGGCGAACCGTACAAAGCCCTGGAACAAGGCATCGCCTGGGGGCTACGGGTTCAGGTCAAACATACCCCCACCGTTGTTCTGGACGGGAACCTGCGCGTCTCGAATCTGGACATCGACAATCTGCGCACCGTGATCAACGGCATTCTCGAGAAAGACAAACAATCATAAGGTCATTGGCTCGTCACAGCTATCGAAACCATGATTTGACTGGCACGCATATCGGAGGAACATTTCCATGAGCAAAAAAAAGTTACCGAAAATCGCCGTCCCCGAATTGGAAGCCATGCTCAAAGACATGGAAGAATTACTCACGGACGAATATGGGAATCCCCTCCCGCCTGATCATCCACAGGTAAAAAAACTTCAGTTGCTCGCCGCGCAACTGGGAACCGATTCACCATCCCTACCTGAAAACGAAGGCGGTGATTCATTGTCGGGTCATGCGTAAGAACAGGAGATGTCCGGTTACGCGACGTTAGCCGATCTGCCGGGCCGTTAAAGGTAGACTTCTTCCGAAATTTCGCCTAGAGTGCACATTGTTGATGACAGACTGAACGCTAAAAACTTAAAGTCATACATCAGGAAAACGTAGTTTCGGAGAGGTGGCCGAGCGGCCGAAGGCAACGGTTTGCTAAACCGTCGTAGGCTAACCCCCTACCGCGGGTTCAAATCCCGCCCTCTCCGCCATATACATAATTGTTCATCAGAAAATTCATAGAATAATTTTGGCAATTGTCTGCCATAACATAGGCGGGATGTGAACGGGGGAAGAGAACCGGACGCCGGGAGAATCAGGAGGCAAACACGCGCCAGAGAATGGCGAAGGTAGCGGCCATGGTGATACCCACCATCCATTGCAGCATAGAGAACTGGGCTTCTAACCGAGAGAGCCGATTATCAATGCTGATGAGCCGGTTTTCGAACCCGGCAATCTCTTCGGCCGCCTCACGCGCCTTGTCATCTGGCGCACCCGCTGCCTTAAGTGCTTCATACGTTTTGGAGAGCATCATCGCCATATGAACAGGATACTCACCGTGAGCCACCAAATGCAAGACCAACGCGATTGCAGATAGTGACTCAGTTTGAATCCACTAATACCACAATTTCTTCTCCATTCCGCGCAGGAACACGTTCGTGCGTGAACAGCGTTGGGAATCCCGGCAATCTCTGAGTTTCCCGCAGGTTCTCGACCTGCTCGATCGACTTCAGGCCAGGGGATTGCATCCCGTCGATCCTGAAAAAGAAGGCATCTGCTACATCGAAGAATGGCCCGTCCCTTCACCCGAAACCATCCACCGGCTTGATCAATGGCCCTTGGAAGACGTGACGATGGTTCACGTGCTCGACGCGTGGAAGGATGATTTTTTCCTCCTGGCCGGACGCTATCATACGACTTTTCAACGCTATCAATCCGTCAGCGCATATTGCTCCATCAGCCATCCCTGGCATCTTTCCGGCCATTTGGCCACCTTGCAGCCTCTTTCCATGTTCTGGGTCGGATTTCGCCATACGCATTCTTTTATCAGAATTCGATTCCAGACATCGAGAGTCATTGCTCAGGGTGAATCCTGCGATCCCCACCAACGGCCGATCTGGCTGGAAGAACGTCAGGCGGCATTCCATGAAGCGATAGAACGTCTCGATTTGCCGATAGACGTCTCGATTCAAAAGGACAGGGTCGCACTTCGCAACACGCACGCAGACGTCCCATTTTTCTGTTCCTGGCCGGACGCGTTCGGACCGTGTCAATTCGAATTCAATTCCTCGGATCCTTTCGCTTTTCTCGTACCGGCCAGCGGATTGGCTTCGACGCATCGACTGCCTACCGCCGCGGTTCGGATCTATTTGACGGGGTTTTCGCGAGACGCCCTGAATGAGTTCAAAACCATCGAACCCGACGTGCGCACGATCTACCGTTGCTCTGCGCATATTTGCCTGACGGACCTTCCCGCTCTTTTGGATATTGTGGGAACCGGAAGCCGGCTGTACACCACGGTGTCGGAATTTCGAACGCAGGCCCTGCTCCCCGATTCTTTGGACGCCGCGGCCATCGTCGGAATCATGGGAACGGGAAACCGCTATCAATTGGAAGTTCGCCTGAACATGATGCCCTTGCCCATGGACCGGATGTCTGCCTGGCTCGAGGAGTTGCTCTCTCATTCCATGGCCTACGCCCCTCTCTCCCCTTTTCCGTAAGACGGACGGCAACCGGTCTTCCTCCTGCTTACAAAGCCGCCAACGCTCGTTCCAATCGACTCCGGCCATCCAATATCTCCAACTCAAGACAAACGGCAAAAAGAGGAATGGACATCGACCAATTCGATCGCACCTTTATCAAATCCTTTTCCGTCGTGAGCACCACGTCCGGCTGGCACCGCTCAACGCGTCGATAGATGTCCGCAACCCTGGAAGGTCCGTACGCTTCATGATCTCGAAAGACAAGTTCATCCGCCACCTGCACGCCGAACGCGGTCACCATCCGGCGGAACTGTTCGGGATTGCCGATACCGCTGAAAAGGAGCGCTCGCTTCCCGCGAACGTCGGAAAGCGGCATCGATTCCGAGACACTCCTCAATTTTTGGGGTGCGAATCTCGTGGTGATGGGATCAATCGTGGAACCCAGGGCCGTCCGGATCGGATCCAAGACGGCGGCAATCATGGATTCATCTTCGACCCGAGTCAGAACAATATCCGAGGCTCTTCCGGCTTCGACAAGCGGCTCACGAAGTCTCCCCGCGGGAAGCAGCGCTTGTATGCCGACAGGATCGGAACTGTCTACCAATAGCAGGTTCACGTCACGGTCCAGGCCCAAATGTTGGAACCCGTCATCCAGAACGAAACAGTCAACGGGCATTTGGCTCAACACCCAACGGCCCAATTCATATCGATCGGCGCCAACGGCCACGACGACACCCGGGCATCGCAGTGCCATAAGATAGGGCTCGTCACCAGCCTCCCGAGGTCCGGCAAGGACCGACGTGCCATCGGAGACCAGCAAGAAATCCCGCGGGTTCTTTCGACGGTATCCCCGGCTGAGAATTCCCGGCTTTTTCCCTTGCTCCAACAGTGTTTCCGCCACCCACATCGTCATGGGCGTTTTGCCCGTTCCGCCGACCGTGAGGTTCCCGACGCTGACCACCGGACACGGCAACCGCCGTTGCGTCAACCATCCTCGTTCATACAGCCGCGTCCGCATACACGTGGCGAACCGATACGGGCCGGTGAGCAGAGATTTCCATCCATTCATCATGGGTTCGCTATCTCTCTACCTCCCCTGCCCCTCCTTACAAAGGAGGGGAACAGAAAGACATGCCCATCTTGTCCCTCCCCTTTGTAAGTGGGCGCATTTCCGAAGAGGGAATGCGGGTGGGGTAGAAAACTTCTGTCGAATAACGCTTCGCTAATCCGACCGGCAACGACTCAAGCCGACGACTTGTTCGACCATACTCACGTTTCTCTCGACCACTCCCTGATTGTCGTCGATGACTTTTCGCACGTTCAATCCCATATGAGACACCCAATCCTGATCTTGCATTCCCTTCATCAACGCTTCGGTCAATCCGTGCCCGTTATCGACGCGAATACCTCCCCCTGACTCAACTAACAGATCCGCAATTTCCTGGCAGTGATCCGTATATGGGCCAAAACACACCGGCGTTCCCCAAGCCGCCGGTTCCAGGAGATTATGCCCTCCAACAGGCACCAACGTTCCTCCGACAAACGCCATGTAGGCCAACCCGTACGCATGGGCCAGTTCTCCACGGGTATCAAGGATAATGACCCTCGGTCCCACGGTTTCCCGATCACCCGTTTCCGGCAGGCGGCTTCGTCGCACTACCGGAAACCCGAACGACCGGATTGTTTCGGCCAGCGCGTCACTTCGTTCAATATGTCGTGGAGCCAACACCATGATCGCGTGGGGAAATGCACGGCTCACGGCGCGATAACTTTCCAGAAGAATTTCTTCTTCGACGGGATGCGTGCTCCCCGCGATAAGCAGCCGTTCGTCCTCCGACAGCCCGAACGTCGAACGGTGAATCGGCGGTCGAGAAACGAACATTCCATTCATCGTCAGATCGAATTTCATATTCCCCGTATGGCGCACCCGGTCAGGCGGGGCGCCCAACTCCACGAATCGTTGTTGATCCCTGGCTGATTGCAGAAGCCCCAATGAGACCGTCGAGAGCACCTGCCGCATAAACGGCCGGACCCACCGGTATCGGACAAAGGAACGGGAAGACAGTCGTCCATTCAGGATCACGGCGGGAATACCCCGACGGGAGAGCGCACGCAACAGGTTCGGCCACAGCTCCGTTTCGACGACTAGAAACCCGATGGGGTTCAGGGCGTTGATGAAGCGGTTGACGATCCAGGGATAATCCAAAGGCAAGAAACAATGAGTGGCGATGCCGGCCAATCGTTCTTGCACGGCTTCCCGTCCGGTTTCCGTCACGGTCGAGACGACAATCTTGATCGTGGGATACCGTTGGTGAATCATCGTCACAAACGGCACCACGGCGGATACTTCTCCTAAAGACACGGCATGAACCCAAAGCACGCGGTCCCGGGCGCCCCACCCCTGCGGGACGACCCATCCGAACCGTTGCAGCAGACCGGATCGACTCCGTTTCTTGAGCAACAACGCGCAAAGAACAAATGGGAAACCAAGGATCAACAGCGCGTTATACAGACCGTACCACATCTCAGGACGCACCCGGATCATGACACATCGCTTCCGCTTCTGATGTCATCGAGGAGAGGGTGTTTTCCAACTCCAGACGTATTCGTTCCATGGCCGCGTCGTCGGCATCGCGGTCAACCCAAATCGGGCCGCCCCACAAATACACGCCGCGCGAAAACGGATACGGGACTAGAAACCGATCCCAACTGGAAAAGAGTTTTTTTTTGAACACGCAAAGGCCAGGGGAATGATAGGGAGGCCCGTGAATTTGGCGAGAGCGACGACGCCCGGCTGTACGCAATGCCTGGGACCTTTGGGACCGTCAGGCGTGATGACCAGATCAACGCCTTGCCGGCTCAGACGAATGAGTTGACGCAGGGCACTGTGTCCGCCCCTCGTGCTTGATCCGCGGACGGCGCCGAATCCGAACCGCTTGATGATGCGATAAATGATTTCCCCGTCACGATGCCGGCTGATCAGAATCTCGGGATGGGGGCCGCGGTAGCCCAACGGAATCATCAACTGTTGCCCATGCCAGAAAGCCAGGATGATATTGCGACCTTCCCGGTAGAGTTGGTCGACCGGCCCGAATTCATACGACTTCAAAAACATTGACTTGCCGAGAAGCCGAATGGTTGCCTCGCCGATCAACGACAGAAGATATAATTTCAGCCGATTCATCATCAACGATCGTGGCCTTTCACTGGTTACGGCAACGTGGATGCTACGGGAACGTCGTGAAATTGCGTTTGGTGCAAGCACGTGTACACCCCGTTGCGACGAAGCAGTTCATGATGGATGCCGGCTTCCACGATGCGTCCTTCATCCAGCACCACGATGCGGTCCGCATGCTGAACGGTAGACAAGCGGTGCGCAATAACCAGCGTCGTCCGATTCTTCATCAATTCAGCCAAAGCCGCCTGGACTTTTCGTTCGGACTCGGTATCCAACGCGGAGGTGGCTTCATCGAGAATGAGCAGCGGAGGATTCCGCAATATCGCACGGGCAATGGCCAACCGCTGCCGCTGTCCGCCGGACAGGGTGACGCCGTTTTCTCCTATCAGCGTATCCAACCCGTCGGGCAACTCCTCAATAAATTCCCACGCGTAGCCCGCCCGGGCCGCCTGGACGATTTCTTCCTCGGACGCATCGGGCCGTCCATAGGCAATGTTAGCCCGTACCGATTCATCAAACAAGACCGTCTCTTGGGAAACAATGGCAATCTGCGCCCGCAGGGACGTCAGCGTCACCTCCTTGAGATCCATGCCGTCGATCAGGATGCGGCCTTCGGACGGATCATAAAACCTCGGGACCAAACTCATCAGGGTGGATTTACCGCTCCCGCTTTTTCCGACTAACGCAAGCACTTCTCCGAACTCGACGGTCAAGTCAATCTGTTCGATAGCCGGATCATCACTCCCTTCATAACGAAAGCTCACGTTTTGAAACTCCAGGGCACGCGAGATGTCCGGCAACGTCGCACGCCCGCTATCGTGAACAAATTCGTGCTCCATATCCAGCATTTCAAACACCCGGTTCGCCGCCGCAATCGCCCGCTGAACCAGGACGTTGGCGCTGGCAAGTTTTTTCAACGGGGCATAGGCCAGAAACATGGCCGCCAAAAAGGAAAAAAATTCACCGGGCTTCATTTGTCCGTCGATGACGGAAAAACCGCCATACCAAATGATAAAGGCAATGCCGCCTATCCCGATCACCTCCAGAAGCGGTGAGGTCAGTGCAGACAGTTGCCCCGAATTGGTGAACGCTCGCACGTATGCCGCATTGGCCTTGGCAAACCGTTGTTGTTCAACCTGTTCCCCTCCATACGCTTTGACGAGACGAATTCCGGCAAAAGCCTCTTTCAGCGTCGAGGCCATATCCCCCATTGATTCCTGTCCCCTGACGGCCAATTTTCGCAACCGCCTGCCGATTTTCACGATGGCATAAATTGAAATGGGCATCACGACAAGCAACGCCGTGGCCAGCCTCCAATTTTGATAGAACGCCACGCCGGTCAATACGACCAAGGTCAGCCCCTGTTGAAACAAATCTCTAATCACGTTGGGAATGGCATTGGCCATTTCATTCACGTCGTTGATGACCCGTGCCACCAATCGCCCGCTTGAATGTTTCCGATGAAACGGCAACGACATGCGAAGAAAGTGACCGAACAATTGCTGCCGGACTTCCGCCACCACGCGATAGCCCACGTAGCTCATCAGATAGGCTTGACCATACGAAAAGAGCCCCTTCAACGTGGCTGCGCCAAGTATGACCAGGGGCAGGACCAAAAGGAGCAGTTGATCTTTGGCGATGAAAATTTCGTCAAGAACCGGTTGGACCAACCAGGCATACAATCCGGACATGCCCGCCACGCCGGCCGCGCAGAGACATGCCACGATCAAACGGAACCGGTATTGATGCAGGTAGGACAAAATTCTGAGAAAAGCCGTCATGCCTGACACTCGGCCAACACGACCTCGGCCGCTCTCATTGAAGCTCCGGGAGAACCAAGCCTGGTGCGAATGCCCCCCAACGCTTCCCGCATTTGATCGTACCGGGTTCGATCCTTCAGCAGACGCAGCGCCTCTGCGCTCAGACGTTCAGCCGTCATCTCCGATTGCAAGAGTTCCGGAACAATGCCGTGCCCGGCGACGAGGTTGACCAAACCCACGTGCTCGACGGTGATGAGCATTCTGGCAAGAAGATAGGTCAACCGGGACACGCGATACGTCAGGATCATGGGCGTGCCGACCAAGGCTGCCTGCAAGGTGGCCGTCCCCGAAGCCACCAACAGCAGATCCGCCGCGGCCATGACCTCTTCGGGTTGATTCGGCACCACGGTCACGGGAAACTTCTTTTCATCGATGACCGCGTTGACCCACTCTCCGGCTACCGTGGGCGCCTGCGCGATGACACAACGAAGATCGGGGAACGATTCTCGAATGCGTCCTGCCGCCTCCAGCATGGTCGGCAATAGAGACTCGATCTCGGAACGGCGACTTCCGGGAAGTACTCCCAGAATCAGGCCTCGAGCCGGAAGCCCCAATGCGTGTCGCACGTGAGCCGTACCGTGAGAGGGTACCACGTCATCGAGTAAGGGATGTCCCACAAAACTGCAGGGCACGTCGGCTTCACGATACAGGGGTTCTTCGAAGGGTAAAACGACGATCATCCGGTGTACCACTCGCTTGATCAAATTGATCCGCTTGCGACCCCACGCCCAAATCTGCGGAGCGATATAATAGATGACGCGATGACCGAGCTTCGCCGCGATCCTGGCCAGCCGCAGATTCATCGATGGATTGTCGACAAACACCACGCCGTCCAGGGATTCCTTTCGGAAAAACCGCTTCAAGGTCAACAAGTTGGTCAATCCCTTCCAAATCATACCCGGGCCCGGCACCCCGACGACGTCCAGACGATGTAATCCTTGGACCAGTTCGACGCCTGCGGCGCGCATATGTTGCCCGCCGACCCCGATCAATCTGACGTCGGGCCGAAGTCTCTTTAAGGCCTTTGCCAAACTTGCCCCATGAAGATCTCCCGACGCCTCACCGGCGACAATCATGATTGACAGACGAGCCATGCCACCTCTACGAGGCTGACGCCTCGACCTTCGAAAGCCCGCTCAACGGAGACGCAGATCCGCGGATGGAATGCATGATCGTATGAACCAACTCCAAGGCGGCCAGACCTTCTTCGCCGGAAACACCACCCGGAGTCCCGGACTGGATGGCTTGCACGAAGGCCTCCAATTCGCGTTTCAGCGGTTCTTCATCTCCTGCCTGAATCGATTCTTCCTGTACGTCCGATCCGGCAGTCTCGCCTTGTCGATACACGAGGCCTCGACGAGAGAGAAAATCGACCGAAAGATAGAGATGCTCCTGAAACAAACGCATTTTACGCAAACGACCGGTCGAAATCCGGCTGGCCGTCAAGTTGACCACGCACCCGTTGGCACATTCGAGCCGGGCATGCGCAAAATCGACCTGCGAAGACAGCACCGGGACGCCCACGGCCTCCACTTTCTTGATACGACCCAAGCCAAAAGACAAGATCAGGTCAACGTCATGAATCATGAGATCCCGTACCACGTCCACGTCCGTTCCCCGTGGTTGAAAGGGGGCAAGCCGGTGACATTCAATGTACTTGGGATTGGAGAGACGATCCCGGATCAGGTCCCCGACGGGATTGAACCGCTCAACGTGCCCCACGTGTAGCACCAACCCTTTGCGCTCCGCCTGATCGACCATCCGCCGTCCCTCTTCCGGAGTGGCGGCTATGGGCTTTTCGACCAGGACGTGCACACCTGCGGCAAGACACTCCGACACGACCTCCGCGTGCTGCAAAGTCGGCACGGCGACACTCACCGCGTCGACCTGACCCAGCAAAGCTCGATGATCTGCGAATTGCGCCACGCCAAGACGATTGCCGATTTCGCCCCGCCGAACCTGATCAACGTCAACCACGCCCACCAACCGGGTTTGGGGCAATTCCGAATAGATCCGGGCATGGTGTTGCCCGAGATGGCCTACGCCGATGACGCCGACGTTCATGAGTTCCATATCTCGACTTCCCATGAAAACAGCCAAGAACACCAGAACTGTCATTCCTGCGGAAGCAGGAATCCAGCGTCTTTATCCCCGCAAACGAAGGAAAAAACAAAGACACTGGATTCCCGATTACTAATGTCGGGAATGACAGGTAGAACGCTATCCCAAGATGCCAATAATGGCGATGCCGGACTGATGAGCTTTTTCCAGCATCTCTTCCCGATCGAGCATGATGGTCTTGTGGGCCTCCAAGGCCAATACCGACGCTTTCGCTTCAACCATCACGTCGATGGTTTGAGGACCGACCGCGGGCAAGTCAAACCGTAAATCCTGCTGCGGTTTGCAACACTTGACGACCACGGCGCCGTTCCGAGCCAATCGCCCCCCCCGCCGGATAGTCTCATCCGTGCCTTCGACCGCTTCAACCGCGACAATCACCCGGTCCTTGACGACCACGCATTGGCCGACGTCCATCCGGCCGACCTCTTTCGCGATACTCCATCCGTAGGACACGTCCGCCCGTTCCTTCCCGGACGGTTCCCGCCGGGTCAACGTCCCTTCCGGAACGACAAGATCGGACAGCCCGAACGTGGACTCTCGAATCGTAATCCCTTCGTCTTCCAGATCGTCGGCAATGGCCCTGAGAATATGATCATCCTTCCATGATTTCAGTTTGGCAAAAAACGCCATGGCTCGGAAATCGGGACGAACGCCGGAAAAGAGATGCGTTTTTTTCATCCCTCCCAGCATCACGGCCTGCTCGACGCCGTCACGCTTGAGGGCCTGAATGACTTTTCCAAACTGCCCGACGCGAACCCAATGCAGCCGGTCAACCACCTGCTCCAACTCGGGAGCCGTTTCACCGTGATGCGCCACGGCCGAGACTCGAAACCCGAGCTTTCTTGCGTTTTCAGCAAAGATGATGGGGAACCGGCCATTGCCCGCTATCAGACCAATCCAGCCACCGGTGGGAGGAAGGGGCAGGGCCGACGAGGACAATTCTCGTGTCACCGCGTCCGGGACCACCTAAAAGTCTTCCTGCTCGCCTTGACCTTTTCGCGCGGAACGACACATCCCGCGAGTCGAGGTTTCCAAAAACGTCAGCAGGACCAGGACGTCGGGACTGTCCTGGAATTGATGGCGGGCCAGCTTGATGGCGTCGGCCATACGTTGGTTTTTTCGAAACAGCAGGCTGTAGGCTTGTTTCAACACGCGGATGCGCGGGGCGGAAAATCCTCCCCGGCGAAGCCCGATGGCATTGATCCCATAGAGCTCGGCCCGGTTGCCGACGGCACGCATGAACGGCGGCACGTCCCGGGCAACGGCGGAACACCCGCCGATCATGGCATAATCGCCGATCCGTGCGTATTGATGAACGCCGACCAACCCGCCGATCACCGCGTAATTCCCCACCGAAATATGTCCGGCAAGCGTCGCGGCATTGGCCATGACGACGTTATCGCCGATGTGACAATCGTGCGCCACGTGCACGTAGGCCATTAAAAAATTATGCCGGCCGAGCGTCGTGACGCCCCCGCCGAATGCCGTCCCGCGGTTCACCGTGACGTACTCCCGTAAGATATTTTCGTCGCCGATACACACGCGAGTCGGCTCATCATGATACTGAAGATGCTGGGGGGGAGCCCCGATCGACACGTAGGGAAAGATTTTACATCTCTGGCCGATTTCCGTATGACCTTCCAGGCTCACGTGTGAGCAGAGTTCCGTCCCGCGACCGATTTTCACGTGCTCGCCAATCACGCAAAAAGGGCCCACGATCACGTCCTCATCGAGTTCGGATTTCGGATGCACGATCGCCGTCGGATGAATGGACCTACTCGACATCATGATCCTCACTGTTTGATTGCCCTGTTTCGGCATCTGTGGAGTCGGCCTGTTCCGACTGAAGCATCGCCGTGGATTCAGCCTCACAGACCAGATCCGATCCGACAAAGGCCCTTCCCTGCATCTTCCAGAACGGTGGCCGGCGTTTAATCACTTCGACTTCCAACCGTATCTGATCGCCGGGAATCACGGGTTTGCGGAACTTGGCCTTATCGATTCCCGTGAGATACACGATCGGGGATTTCTCAGCCGACGACGATCGAATGGCCAGCACGCCTCCCAATTGGGCAAGCGCTTCGACGATTAACACACCGGGAAAGACCGGACGGCCAGGAAAATGGCCCTGGAAGTACGGATCGTTGACCGTGACGTTCTTCAATCCGACTGCCCGTCGACCGGGATCAAACTCCACGACCCGGTCCACAAGCAAAAACGGGTAACGATGCGGAAGGACGGCTTGCACGTCAATGGCATCCATGACGATGTCCGGTTCGGTTGTCTGCTCGCTCATGATTCCTGCATACCCTCAGACCCGGAGGGCCTGTCGCCCGGCGTCACCGGCATACTGCGCGCGATCTTGTTCCTCAACGTAACGTGGTCTGGTCCAAAATCTCCAACACGGTGGACGAAAAGTCCATGCTCTCGTCATAGTACCGCGTCGACGTATTCTTTCCCTTTTCCACGACAAGGCCCAATCCTCGTTGTTGAGCAATTTGTTTGACCACCAAATCGACCTGTTCACGGAATTCATCCAGCAACTCCGCCTGCTTGGACTGAAACTCTCGTGACATATTACCGGCTTTTTGCTGATAGTCCAACATACGTTGGCGCAATTGCTCTTCCTTTTGTTGCTTGGCCGAAGGACTTAAGACGCTGCCCTGACGCAACAATTCATTTTCCAGATTCCGTAGTTCCTGCTGTTCCAGTTCAAGCAACGCCTGCCGATCCTTCATAAATTGGCTGAGCGTATCATTGACCTGGAGGCCGAGCTTCGACTCTTTCAATAGCCATTGCGTATCCACCACGCCGATCGCGATGCCGGAACCTCCCGATCGCTCCGTGACGGAAATCGTAGCAGGTTCAGAAGCAGGCGTCGCGCAACCGGCGGCCACCGACGACAGAATGGTCAGGCCCGCCCACAGCACGACTCCCGGGAATGACAACGTATTCGAACCGCTCGCGTTCCGCATGCTTTGCACTTTAGAAAACGTTCCCGACGGAAAACTCAAAAACACTTGATTGCTCCCGGGGCTGAGGATCCAAATTGAGACCCCATGCCGCACGCAGGGGCCCGAACGGCGAAATCCAGCGCACCTCTACTCCTGTCGCTTTTCGTAAATCGAAATTCAAATTTTCATCTTCGGCAAAACCCTTCCCATAATCAAAAAAGAGGACTCCATTCAATTTTGCAGCAGGAAGGACGGGAAAAATCAACTCGGTATTCAGAATCAACTGTTTATTCCCGCCGGCCAACGTGCCGGACTCGGTCACGGGACCGGCTCGACCGAATTGAAACCCGCGCATCGTATTGATACCGCCGACAAAAAAGAGTTCCGTCAGGGGCACGGAGTCTCCCGAATACCCGTCCGCCATGCCGACACGCCCGCGGAACGCCATCCTGAGATCCCAAACGGGTAACGGGACGTATTTCAGTCCATCAAGCGCGAACCGGTAGAAATCGTTGGTCCCTCCCAGCACCGAGGTGCCAAAACCCAGACGAAGACCCGTTCTCGAACCGGTACGCGGATCCTGGAAAAAGTCACGGGTATCCCGAAAAATGCTCGAACGGAACCCCGTCGTGGATTGATCCCCGAGTTGGTTCCGAATGAACGACGTGGCGTCATTGGCCACGTTTGTAATTCTGATTTGCTCCCCCACGAGAGTAAAACTTCCCGTGATATATTCGGAAAAGGCCCTTCCCCATTGGACCGTTCCGCCCTTTCTCTCTTCCCAGTACGTTAAGAAATTTGTTTGCGTGCTGAACCCGTCCGCTTGGAAGGACGTGGGTCCGTCGAACAGCGCCGGATTCCTGAACGTCAGGACGCCAATCGTTCGACGAACACCGACTTGTCCGCGAATTCGGACCAGATAGCCCAAACCGAATAAATTGCCCTCCGTGATATTGGCAATGGCCGTAAATCGATCGAGAGTGCTGAACCCGCCACCGATGCTGAACTGTCCCGTGGGCTTCTCTTTGACGCGGACCTGTACGTCGACCTTATCTTCCTCCACGTGTTCGGGAACCAGCTCGACGGTTTCGAAAAAATTCAGATTGTTGAGTCGTTGGAAGCTGCGCTTGATGGCCGCGGAATCCAGGACTTCCTGTTCATCCACTCGCAACTCCCGGCGCACGACGTTGTCACGCGTCTTATCGTTTCCCGTAATATGAATCTCTCTGACCCGAATCAGCGATCCTTCCTGGACCGTAAAGGTAATGTCAGTCGTGAGCGTATCAGGGTTCGGAGCGAGATTCGGCGTGATTTCGGCAAAGGCATACCCTTCCGCGCCATACATGTCCGTGACACGGGAAATTTCGTCCCGGACCGTCGACCGTTGAAACACGTCATCGGGACGGATAAACGAAAACCGCGCAAGCGCGTCGTCTTCAAAAACCGTATTCCCTTCATAGCGGACCGTTTGAACCGTATACGGGTGACCTTCACTGATTTGAAAGGTCAGATTCACGGATTCTTTGTCGTCACTCAGTTCAATGGCAGGCGTCCCGACCTGGACGTCGAGGTACCCTCTATTCGAATAATATTCCTTGATCCGTTCTATATCGTTGGAGAGTTCTTCCTGGTGCAGGATGCCTGCATCCGTGATGAGGGAGAGAAACGTGGTCCATTCCTGATTGGCCATCACGCCCAACAAATCTTTCTTGTCGAACACGGTCATGCCGGCGAAATGAATCGTATCGATCTTGGCTCGCTCGCCTTCCTGGATGAAAAAGGTCACACGATTGCGACTCTCCCGCAATTCCTGAATGATCGGAATGACTTTGGCCTTGTGATACCCGCTTTTTTCATATTCCGCCCTAATCTTCTCCGCGCTCGCTTTGGTCGCTTGCCGGTCGAGAAAGACTTGATTCCTCAGCGTGATGACCTCTTTCAACTTGTCGTCCGACAACGCATCATTCCCATCAAAGACGATGGCCGTCACGAAGGGTTTTTCCTGCACCACGAAAGTGACCGCGACGCCTTTCGCCGTCGTTTTCGTCTGCACTTGCACGTCGTCAAAGAAGCCCATATCGTAAATCCGTCGAATCTGCTGCCGGGTCACCTGAGGTGAAAGCGGATCTCCCGTTTTCAGGGTCACGTTCCCGAGAATCGCGTCCGACTCGATTCGCTGATTTCCCGCAATGGCAATGCTTTCCACGACCACGTCCCGTGTCTGACTGAACGCCGGCAAAGACAGACCCGCGAATAGGCATCCCAACACGAGAAGAACCCCCGGTACGCCACCGGTTATGGCTCTCATGGAGATTCCGGGCTTGTGAATCGTCGCATGCGATTTCTTGGAACGAATTTCCATCATTTTGTGTTCCGGACAAAAACGTCCCATTGTCTTCTGGGACAGGGGCAATACAATCACAAGTCAGGCCCGGCACTCAAGGGTGAGAGACATACTGTGGTTTTCAGGGGACCGGATTCAGATGCTCGGATCTGAAAGGATACGATGAAAAGGTGCGCCATTATAGATCGACCCGTAGGGCTTGTAAAGTTTGTGTATGGGTCCACCACCTTTGGCACTCGGGTTGGTGTTGAAGAAGGAAGTGTACTGGAGATTGGCGCCCGAGGCTATGGTGAGGCAAGACGGTATTGTCAGTCAGCAGCCAGTCGGCCAGTTGTCGGTTAAAGGCAGCGAGGTCATCAAACAGCAAATCCTCGTGGTAGTCCACGAAGGTCTCTTGGAGGGTGCGAGTGAACCGTTCGACATGCGCGTTCAGTCTGGGGGAGCGCGAGGCCGTGCTGCGCACACCAGGGCTGCAACAGGATTTGCAGTTTGGCCTGACCGAGGTTGGGGTAGGTGGTGCGCAGCCGCCGGATCTCGTGGCTCAGGGCCGGGGGCCACGTCGTCTGCCGGCGACGGCGCGGGGCGCTGGAGCGAGCGGCCAAGGCCTGCGGATCGCCCTTGGCCTGGAGGAAGTCCCGTTTCCCGCGATAGAGCGTGCGCCGGCTCACCCCACAGGCCTCACCGGTCGCCGCGGGGCCGTCACGAGCACAAAACTGCAGAAGAATGACAGGAGGGGCTACGGGGAGGAGCCGCTGCTTCGGAGCAGGTCGCGGCCCCGCGTGCCAGAACGGACCGAGACGGCACCTCAGAACTTCCACTCCGCCTGCAATTGCAGGCCCTGGTTGACCGGCTGGTCGCCGGCGGGGGCTTGGCGTTGGCCTTCGAGAGTGAGGGTCAGGCCCGAGCCGGCGGTC
>JAJEJG010000015.1 GCA_022828225.1 Nitrospirales bacterium
CTTATCAGGGGGACGGCCGAGTCCGCTCCCCCCTGAGAAGGGGGCCAGGGGGGGGGGCAGCGTCCCCCTTTTCATCCCTTGGGGTGCAGGCGGCACGCCTGCATGAGGGATTGATACATGCAGGCAGGCAGCTTAAACTTAATCACGGCGACGTGGTAAAAGTCGCTCAACCCGTATGAGCCGTACAACCCGGAATTTACCCGTGCACCATTTGATACTGTTTATGCTGGCAATCCTCGTCTCCGCCCCCGCGCAAGCGGAAACGGAAACATGGAAGACATTGAACACCGCCGGCATGCTGGCCTACAAAGAACGCAATTTCGTCCTGGCGAAAGAGATGTTTCACCGGGCCCTGAACCTCCTGGAAGGATCGACCGATCTCGATTCGCGAGCCGCCACCACCCTGAATAATCTCGGCGCGACTCACGAAGCCGTGGGCGAGTACGAACAAGCCGAACTCCGTTATCGTCACGCGCTCACGATGATCGAAACGATCCAGGGCCCCGAACATCCGGACGTCGTGGTCGGACTCAACAATCTGGCCTCGTTATATTTTTCGCAACGAGCGTTTGAGAAGGCCGAGCCGCTTTGGCAAAGAGGGCTCTCCATCAGTGAAAAGTTCTTGGGAGACGCGCACCCGCACCTCATCCAACCCCTTCTCACCCTGGGACTCGTCACGCAGGTGCAAAAGGAGTTTGATCGTGCGGAATCTTACTATCTGCGCGCCATTCAAATCGGCAAACAATCTCTGGGCGCAGGCCATCCCAGTCTGATACCCCTCTATGAACGCTATGCGTCATTCCTGCGTCACGCCGACCGTGACGAGGACGCACTGGCCGTCGATCGCCAAGTGGAAGCCATTCGAGCTGCGAATGAACGCCCTTCCTCTCCTGAATAAACCTGGAGCCGATTGACGGGAAACCGCACGATGGATGCACGACACACCTTTCCCGATCCTCCCGGCGCGTCGCCTGCGTCGTTCCATCCCATCATTGCCCGCTGGTTCCAGGATAAAATCGGCACACCCACCGACGTCCAAACCGCAAGTTGGCCTGCCATTTGCTCGGGCGAACACGCACTCATTGCCGCGCCTACGGGGTCAGGCAAGACGTTGGCCGCCTTTTTGGCGTCGATTGATTCCTTATTCCAACAAGCACTCTCCAACGATCTGGCCGACCACACGCAAATTCTCTACGTCTCGCCGCTCAAGGCCCTGAGCAACGACGTCCAGAAAAATCTCCGGCAGCCTTTGAATGAAATTTCGGAAAAGGCCTTGGCAGCCGGACTGCTCCTTCCGGAGATACGAGTCGAAGTCCGTACGGGCGATACACCCGCAAAGAATCGACAGAATATGCTTCGCCGCCCGCCCCATATTCTCATTACGACGCCCGAATCCTTGTACCTCTTACTGACGGCCCGTAAAAGCCGGGACATCCTTCGCACCGTCCGCACGGTCATCGTCGATGAAATCCACGCCCTGGCCGGCAATAAACGCGGATCGCACGTCGCGCTTTCCCTGGAACGCCTGGATGCGGTCACGCACGCGAAACCGAATCGCATCGGACTGTCCGCCACGCAACGCCCCTTGGAAGCCATTGCGCAATTTCTGGTCGGCGGCACCAGCCACGTTTCAGATAACCGGGAAACCGCCTGGTCGCCAAACCCCTGCCACGTCGTTGACATGGGACAACGCCGGGAAATGGATCTGGCTATCGAAACTCCCAGGGACGAACTCGGCGCAATCGCGACCAATGCCATTTGGGCGGACGTGTACGATCGCCTCACCGAGTTGGTCCAAGCCCATCGCTCCACCCTGGTGTTCGTCAACACCAGGAGATTGGCGGAACGCATCGCCCACCAGTTAACCGATCGATTAGGCGAGGACCTCGTGGCGGCCCATCATGGCAGCCTGTCTCGCAAGATACGGTTATCCGCTGAAGAACGCCTCAAGAAAGGACAGACTCGCGTGGTCATTGCGACGGCGTCTCTGGAACTGGGCATCGACGTCGGCTTTGTGGATCTCGTGTGCCAGGTGGGTTCGCCGCGCGCCATTGCCACGTGTCTGCAGCGAACCGGTCGAGCCGGTCACTGGGTGGGGGCGATCCCAAAAGGGCGTCTCTTGTGTACGACCCGTGACGAACTGGTGGAATGCGCGGCACTGATTCGCGCGATTCATCGCGGCAACCTGGATCAAATTCTCATCCCGGAACGCCCCAAGGATATTCTGGCCCAACAAATCATCGCGGAAGTCTCGGCTCAGGAATGGGACGTAGAGACACTCCATCAACGCTACACCCAAGCCTATCCCTATCGACACCTGTCGAGAACGGCATTCGACGAAATCGTCGCCTTGTTGACTCGCGGCTGGAATCCGAACCGCGGCAAGCAACAGGCATTTCTCTTTCACGACCGCGTACGGAATCGATTGCGCGCTCGCCGGGGAGCGCGCCTGGCGGCAATCACGTCCGGCGGCGCGATCCCGGACACCGCAACGTATGCCGTCATTGCCGAGCCTCAAGGCAACACGGTCGGCTCGGTGGATGAAGACTTCGCCGTGGAAAGCCTGGCCGGCGACATTATTCTGTTAGGCAATACGTCGTGGCGGATTCGCGGGGTCGAAACCGGCGTGATGCGCGTGGAAGACGCGCACGGCGCCCCGCCGACCATTCCGTTCTGGCGAGGAGAAGCCCCTTCGCGAACCTTTGAACTATCGCAAGAGGTGGCGGAGTTACGCCAAGCAGTCGTGGATCGACTCATGACGCGGCCCTCGACGCCCACAACGGAATCAGGACAAAACGCCGTCCTAACCTGGCTCCAATGCGAATGTGGAGCCGACCAACGCGCAGCCGAACAAATTCTCGCGTACCACCAGGCCGGGTTGCTGATGCTGGGCGGCGTTCCCACGCAACGGACCGTGATTGCCGAACGCTTCTTCGATGAAGCCGGCGGCATGCAGTTGGTGATTCATTCGCCGTTCGGCGGACGCATCAACCGGGCTTGGGGACTCGCTTTACGAAAACGGTTCTGCGTCAGTTTCGATTTTGAACTGCAAGCGGCCGCCACGGACGAAGGGCTGGTGCTGTCGTTGGGCGAACGTCACAGCTTCCCTCTGGAAACCGTGTGGTCCCTGCTCCGGTCTTCCACCGTCAAGGAGGTGCTCACGCAAGCCGTGCTCCAATCCCCCATGTTCATGGCCCGCTGGCGCTGGAACGTCTCCCGCGCCCTGGCCGTGCTGCGTTTTCGCAACGGCAGACGGGTTCCCCTCCACTTGCAGCGCATGCGAGCCGAAGACCTGCTGACGGCCGTGTTTCCCATGGCCACGGCCTGTCAGGATAACCGGCCTCCCGGCAACATCGAGGTGCCGTCCCATCCTCTGGTAGAAGAGACGCTCCGGGATTGCCTGGAAGACGCCATGGACATCGAAGGCCTGACGACCCTCCTGCAACGCATTGAACAGGGCGACGTGCGATGCCTGTCCGTCGAATCTCCGACCCCGTCGCCTTTTTCTCATGAAATCCTGAACGCGAACCCGTATGGATTCCTGGACGACGCCCCGCTCGAAGAACGACGCTCACGCGCCGTGAGTATGCGACACGTGCTGCCGCCCGAGGAGGCCGCAACCGTAGGCGCGCTGGATGCCGACGCGATTGCAACGGTTTGCGAGGAGGCGTGGCCACGGGTTCGGGATGCCGATGAATTACAGGAAGTTCTCCATCTGCTGGCCTGGGTCCCGGAAGATCGCGCTACGGAATGGCGCGCCTTCCTTCCGGATCTGCTCGATTCGGGGCGAGCCCTCGTCCTTGTCCACACGGACCCGGCAACGGGAACGACGATTTCCATATGGACCACGCCCGATCATCTTTCACTCCTGACCACGATCTATCCTGATTTGCCCGCGTTCACGGATACCCAACCGCATGAACACGCGTCTTCGTCCAGTTTTTCGGACGATGAGCAGGAAGCGCGAGCCACGATCGTACGCAGTTGGATGGAAATCATCGGCCCCACCACGGCGCGGGAATTGGCGACAGCCCTGCGGTGGCCCATTCCGGCCACACAAACGGCGCTCGAACAACTCGAAGCACAGGGCACGGTCCTTCGGGGAACGTTTCGCCCGCGGGACAATCTCCCGTCTTCACAAGCCCACGACGCGAAACCCGAAATCGAATGGTGCGATCGTCGGTTACTGGCTCGCATTCATCGACGAACCGTGCTTACACTGCGTCGCGAGATTCAAACCGTTTCCGCGTCGGACTTCATGCGCTTTCTGTTCCGATGGCAACACGTCGCACCCACGGCCCGGCTGCATGGAGAACCCGGACTTCAAACCGTGCTCGAACAACTGACGGGCTTTGAAGCCGCGGCGTCCGCATGGGAACCTCACCTGCTTCGCAGCCGCATCGCCGACTACAGGCCGGACACGTTGGACTATCTGTGTTTGCGCGGCATTATCACGTGGGGTCGGCTGACCCCACCCGCGCCTGACCATAACCTCCTCGGCGTCAAACAGAAAAAACGAGTGATTCCCACGAGTCTGGCCCCTATGACTCTCTTCCTCCGAAATGATGCGCACTGGTTGCTGAGCCTCGCTCGCAAAAGCTCTAAAGACTCGCAGGCGTGGCTACCGGAAAACCTGAGCGGTGTCGCCCAAACCGTGTATCACCATCTCGCACAACGGGGCGCGAGCTTTTTTGCCGACGTCACGAATGGCACACACCAACTCCAAGCTGAAGTGGAACAAGGTTTATGGGAACTGGCCAGTGTCGGGCTGGTCACGGCCGATGGATTCGACAATCTCCGCGCGTTGCTCGATCCCAAACGCCGTCGCGGGATCGGACGCCATCAGAAGCAACGGCCGCGACATACGATCGGACGATGGTCATTGCTCAAGACCGTCACGGTTGAACCGGACGAACCGGCGACACCGGCATCCAACCCCACCGAAGCCTGGGCCCGTCAATTATTACGCCGGTATGGGATCGTGTTCCGCGATTTATTGAAACGGGAATCCTTGTCCGTCCCGTGGCGTGACGTGCTGGTGATCTATCGACGAATGGAATTGCGCGGGGAAATTCGAGGCGGCCACTTCGTCTCGGGCATGACGGGCGAACAATTCGGACTGCCGGAAGCCGTGGAAGCCCTGCGGGCCGTGCGCAAGGACCCGCAGGCCGGCGCCCAGGAAATCCGGCTCTCCGGGTCCGACCCTTTAAACCTCGTCGGCATCATTCTCCCGGGCGACCGGATTCCATCCCACCCCTCACGATACGTGATCTACCGCAATGGGACGCCTGTCACTTTGGAGCCTCTTTCCAGCGTCTCTGCATGAGTTGGACGAACCTGACCTTGCCGGCTTTGAAAGACGGAAGGCCTCATGCGCCTCTCTTGACCACGTGATGTGCCCTGAGTAAGATCCGGACATGGCACGCATTCCGTTTGATCCACGGTCTTTCGGGGGGTCCCGGCGACCTGGCATACGCCCTCAACCCGCCCAGCCTCAAGCAGATCCCAACGCTCAATTCCGTTCGCTGAATGCCACGCTCCTGTTCTGTCCGACTTGCAGGGAGGCGACACCGGCCCGCGAACGCCTTCTGCTCGTCCTGCCGTCCGGCAACAAATATGAATACGTGTGTTCATACTGCGGAACGACGACCGGCGAAAAGATCGACCAGGACCAGCAGGACCAACCCACGTTATTCATTCCCTGATTTTTGGGAAACACTTCTCACGGATCTGAAGTGATTTCGGGAA
This sequence comes from Nitrospirales bacterium, assembly GCA_022828225.1. Classification (GTDB taxonomy): domain Bacteria; phylum Nitrospirota; class Nitrospiria; order Nitrospirales; family UBA8639; genus Bin75. Next base: position 5,749 of record JAJEJG010000015.1, read on the forward strand.
CCGGCAAGCCTTCCATGGCCATGATGCGAAGCGCGTTTGTCGTGGGACAGGGCCCGGGACGGAGTCGATAGTCGAACGTCAGTTCCTTGTCACCGACCGTCTCTTGAAAGTGCACGTTGACGAGATGAGGCAATTCCTTGTCCAGGTTGGCCAACTCCAGGTCGTGCGTCGTGACAAGCCCCAAACCCCGTCCGGCAGTCAACTCGCGAATGAATGTTTCGCTCCCCAATAATCGTTCCCGGTTATTAGTGCCTTTAAAAATCTCGTCGATAAGAAACAATACCGGAGCTTCGCGTTGGTCGCCCATCGCCACCAACAGATTTTTGAGGCGTTTAACTTCCACGTAAAAGTACGACAACCCTTCTTCGAGGGCATCTCCGACTCTGATGCAGGTCTGTATCCGCAACCACGACCACGCCCAGGATGCGGCGCATACCGGTCCACCGGCCTGCGCCAGACAAACATTGATTCCCACCGTTCGTAAAAACGTGCTTTTTCCGGACATGTTGGAGCCGGTGACCAGGAAAACCCGGCCCAAGCCTTCCAGCGTCAAATCATTGTTGATCCGTTGTTCGTGGGCAAGCAGGGGATGACCGATAGCCGTTCCGGCAATGCCGGTCCCGGTCACAAGTCCATCCCGTTTCCTGTGAGGCCAGGCGTAGGATGGATTCAAGTAGGCAAACGTGGCCAGCGCCATGGCCGCGTCGATGGTCGCCAATCGCAGGATCCAGTCCGGCAGAACGGGTCGCAGTCGGTCGCAGACCTTCTGCAAATACCACGTCCATGCCAGATCCCACGGGACCACGAGGTGCATGGCAATGTGCAAGATCGGATTCCCCTTGAGACTGAGCCCGCTGCAAACTCTCGCGAGTTGTCTGATGGCAACCGAGGGGCGACTGTCCTCGTTTCGCCATGAGTCGGTCATCGCCTGAAGCGCGGGAAACCGCCGAAACGACCGCTTCTCGAAAATGCCAATGACTGCGGCGAGTTTGTCCAACTCCAGGTGCAGGTCGAGCGCACGTCCAAACACGTGACTCACCCGCCCTCCCATCACCAGCAGCAACAACACATACAGTAAAAAAGTCACGACCCAATAGCCGGGCCCGCCGAACAACCAGATGCCAAAAAGAACCATATTGAAACCGGCCAGGGCACTCGCCGTCAGCAACAGTGGGCCTACGTGCCTGACGGACTCGGGGCTTTCCAACAGACTTTTCAGTCGATCCGTCTTGATAGGGTTGGGATTCAAGTCTTTCGCCACGAGCTGAATCCGGTCCCGCAATCCTCGCAATGGGGTCAGAGCCCGGACAAGCTTTTGCCTGTTCTCCCATTGATCGAATGAAAGCGGATGTTGACGAGCCAACCAAGCGACCAATAACGCCTGCCCGTCCCGTGATACCGTCGTGTCCAGCAAACGGAGCAAGGAATACTTCCCGAGGAGATCAAGGTCCGCAGCATACGGATGTTCGGGAGGTAGACTCAGCGTACTTTCCGGAATGCCTTCCCAATCCACCCGCAGACGCGCCAGATTGCTTTCCTGAATATCGAGCCACGATTCAAGGCGACGCAACTGTCGTTCCAATCGGATATGGACGCTCACCACTCCCAGGAACCCGAGAAGAAACCCCAGCAGCACCCAATTCCCCGTGACGAACCATCCAAGTTTGTACAAGACGGCGCAAACCAGAATCCCGACAAGCACGAGTCCCATCCGGCTTCGGCTTAATGCCAAACTGACGCGCCGGCCTTTAAGAAGAAGCCGTGCTCCTCGTTCATGACTGCGGGCAATCATGCGTTCGCGTGTCTGTCGTTTCTGATCCAAGATGCTAACGATCCGTTGGAGAAAAAAGAGACCTCCCCGCGCAAACCGAATGCGAATGTTCAAACGCAGGGGGAAAGAGGCACGTCAGTCGGAAGACAACCGCATTGAAGGGTTTTCAGGCAGGCTTTCCAGATACTCCAGCAAGGCTCTATACGTCAGTTCGCGGACTCTGGCTTTCGTCGCCGGCTCTCCGTCCAAACTGCGTTGCAGCCAGACCGTGTCCTGAACTTGATTGTTGGCATTGTTACACAACGTCCACATGTGATGGAGAAATTCTACCGATAAGCCAACCTGCACGCCTTCCGATTCAATACGATCGTCCAGGATGGCCAAAAGGTCTGAAATAGCCTGATCAGCCCGGTACGGCTTGGAAGCATACCCGAATGCCGCCGTGGTGGCTTCCTCTTGTTTGGCCTGTTCCACCAAATCATGCATGTATTCCTTCAAGAGCCCGATTTGTCTTCCTGAAAGCCGCATCGTCATCTCGATGGCTATTTCAAGTGCCTTCGCCATGAAACAATTGGCTTACCTTATCCCAACTATTCATCATCGGCAAGCGCCGGCCGTTACCGGCGCCACGACACAAGCCACCGAGTCGCTCTAGCCTCCCATCCGTACTACAGGCACGGGCGTGAGCGATTATCTCGCTTCACGCCTTGCCGTCGTCTCCCCACAGAGTGGCCAGCCGGGAGTCGCGTCCACAGGTGAGGCGGTAAAATTTATACCGGATGGGGTTTTTTCGATAAAAATCCTGATGGTATTCCTCTGCCGGGTAAAACGCCGTGGCTTGAGTAATTTTCGTCACGACCGGAGCACTGAACGTCTTGGTCCGTTCGATTTCCTTTTTCGAGGCTTCCGCCAATTCACGCTGTTCATCATTATGATAAAAGATCTCGGGGCGATACTGGTCGCCATGATCGCAGAACTGGGCATTCGGCGTCGTGGGGTCCGTATTGGGCCAATAGACGGCCAATAGCTGACGATAACTGATTTTCTGAGGATCATACGTGATCTGAACGACCTCGACGTGTCCGGTTCCCCCGGCGGAGACGTCTTCGTAGGTCGGATCGACCGTCTGCCCACCGGTATACCCCGACGTCGTGGCAATCACTCCATCGAGTTCATCAAACGGACCTTCCATACACCAGAAACACCCTCCGGCAAACGTGGCAATCGCATAATTCCCCTTGGCCGTTTGACTGACCGACGTGCTGTTCATACCGAGGAGCAGGCCTCCCCCCAGCACGAGCAAAACAAGAATTTTATAGATTTTCATCGGCGCTTCTCCCTCTATGAATGGTTGGCTTTTCTTTTCATTATACACTTCACCCTCACCTTAATCCTCTCCCATCCAGGGAGAGGAAAGAGAAGATCAGGTTGACTTGAGTAATGGACGGTTCAAAGATAGCATTGGAATGTAAGAAAACCAGGTGACGGCCGGCTCTTGGGCTGCCTATCACTGGGCAACAGAGGACTTCAAGAGAGGCGGAAATACCGGACATGTTCCTGACTCAGGGATCGGTGAATCGGACAACCATCCGCACAAGACACGCCATGCTGAAAAAAATCGCCTTGGGCGTGGCTTGGAGCGGATTCCTGCTCATCCCGTCGCTCCTCTCGGCCAACCCGGCCGACCCTTCGACGACGCCTTTCGACAAAGCCCTTCGACAAAGCTCAGGACAGGCTCAGGACAGGCTCAGGGCCGACTTTGCCGAAGTTGTCGAGCAAGCCAAGCACGGGACCGTGGGCATTCTCACTCAATCGACTCAGCCCGACGGGAAGGCTTTCTCCGTGAGAGGGTCGGGAATTTACCTGGGAGACGGCTATGTCCTCACTGCCCGGCACGCCACGAAGCGCCAGGGCGCCGGAACGGCGACGGACCCTCCCCACGTTTCCGTCATAGCCGGCACGTTGGAGGAAGCACCTGCCGCATTAGTCGGTGTGAATCAATTTCTGGACGTCGCCCTGTATCGCATCTCTCAAGAGAAGGTGCCGCACGGGCTCGTAGCGCGGACGTTCAGTCAAACCGAAGCCTTGCCGGGAGAACGGGTCTTCACCGTGGGCTACCCGCTGGGTTGGGGCCCTGCAATCAGCTATGGATACATCGGCAATACCAATACCTTTCTGCAAACGGTGCAATCCCGTCTTCTGCAAGTCGACCTTTCAGCATGCAGCGGCAATTCCGGCGGAGGTTTGTTCAACACGCGGGGAGAAATCGTCGGCCTTGTCCACGCGATCATTCAAACCGAAACGGTTCGAGAGGAACGTCGATGCAGCCGGTTTGCCTTTGCCGTGCCGGGACCGTTGGTCAGCAAGATCGTGGAGGCCCTCAAGCAGGGAAAGCCGTTTCACTTTTCAAAACTCGGGCTGCAACTCACCTCCGTCAAATTTGAAAACCGGTGGCGCATGGCCGTGGCGCAAGCAACGGGACCGGCACGACGGGCAGGATTCAAAAAAGGCGACGTCCTGCTGTCGATCGACGACCAGCCGATTAACTCGGCCAGCCAACTCAAGACCTACGTGATCGAACGGACACGCCCCTTGCAGCCGGTCAGCATCCGCGTCCTGCGGCAACGCAAAGAAAAAGTGCTGCGGGTGATCCTGGGCAAGGCCCGGCCTTCCGCTCAGGAATGAGAGAAACCTTTGCGTCCTCCTCGCGGCAACGAGTATCATGAATCATTCTTTAAAGCGACCCACATGAACGCTTGACAGCAAATTTCCCGTTACTACGGACGTCAGGATGGCCAAACATCGTCAAAAAGGGCGAAAGACCTCGGGTGGCGAACAACGTCCCTCGCCTGCGACTCGCGCATCGAATCCGAGCAATCGTCTTACCATCGTCGTACTTGTCCTGGCGGCCTGCGGTATCGTGTTGACGACATACCTCAGTTACACCGCCTTGTTTGAAGCCCACCCGGCTTTCTGCGCCGAGGGGTCGGGATGCGACCTGGTTCAAGGCAGTCGTTGGGCGACATTCCTGGGAATGCCCATGGCCGCGTGGGGCCTCTTCACCTACCTGGTCATAGCCACACTGGCATGGCAAGCCAGAACGAAACCCAAAAACCGGACTCCCCTGATTTTCGTCGCCATCGGCGGATTCAGCATCAGTGCCTACCTGACAGTGATCTCCATCGTGGAAATCGAAGCGACGTGCATGTACTGCCTCGCCTCATTCGGCATCATCACGGTCATCATGATCCTGACCCTCCTGCAGCGCCCTCCCGATTGGTCGACATCGTTGAAGGAGGCGAGCGTGGTTGCCGTGATTCTCATCGGCGGACTCCACCTGCACTATAGCGGGGTGTTCGACGAAGCGGCCGGCCCCGAGGATCCGCAGCTTCAGGCGCTGGCCATCCACCTGACCGAGACGGGAGCCAAGTTTTACGGAGCCTACTGGTGCCCACGTTGCCAGGAGCAGAAAGACTTGTTCAAGGCGTCCGCGAAACGGCTACCGTACGTAGAATGCAGTTCCGGAGGACGCGGCAGTCCTCTCACCCCGCCGTGCGTGGCAAACGACATTCGCAGTTATCCGACCTGGATCGTCGACGACAAGCGCTTCACCGGATTACAGACACCGCGGACACTCGCCGGCGCAGCCGGTTTCACGTGGAAGGAATAATGGCAAAGCTGCAACCAGTGTGCCCTTGATGCACCGGACATGATGAACGGAGAACGAACAACGTCATATGGAATTTAACGATAAAACCATTCAGGCCAAACAGAAAATGGCGTTGCACCGCCGCGAGATCTCCGGGCGTGAGGTTGATGAGGAATATCAGGATGATCGCGTTCCTCCCGGACAGCATCTCGTCAACAATTGGCCCGTGCTGGACCTCGGATACAAACCTCAAATTTCACTTGAAGAATGGAAGCTCTCGGTGGATGGATTGGTTGAGCATCCCATCACGTGGACCTGGGAGGATTATCAGGCTCAGCCTCAACAGCCGTTTGTGTCGGATTTCCATTGCGTGACCTCGTGGAGCCAGCTTCAGATGGAATGGGTCGGGGTGAGTTTTCGGCATCTCCTCAGCCTGGTGCAACCCAAACCGGAAGCCAGATACGTGCTCTTTGAATCGTATGACGACTATACCACCAACTTGCCGCTTTCAGTCTGCGACGACGAGGACGTCTTTCTTGTCCATTCCTGGAATCACAGACCGCTATCCAAGGATCACGGGGGACCGGTTCGCATGATCATCCCCAAACGATATGCCTGGAAGGGAGCCAAGTGGATCAGAACCATCACGTTCGCGGAAAAAGATCAAAAAGGGTTCTGGGAGGTGCGTGGATATTCCAACACCGCCTTGCCGTGGGACAATGATCGGTACGGGTGATCGAGCAGTCGTGCCCGTTTCCCCCTAGCCCCATCCTTTTGCTTCCCTTGATTTACTGTCCGGAATGAGCGACTCATCCTTCACCATTACAAACATAGAACTCTGCCCTCTGGATCTTCCCATCACGGATCCCTTTGTCGTGGCTACGGGCCAACTCCGGGTCGCGCACAATGCCTTTGTCCGGCTGACACTGCATGACGGCACCATCGGCTACGGCGAGATAGCTCCCTTTCCCGCCATTACCGGGGAAGATCGCGAGAGCAGTCTAAAGAACGCCAGGCTGTTGAGAGAACACCTGCTCGGACAATCGACTCTTCATTATCAACGGCTCGGCCATGAACTGTCCGAACGCGCTCCCGACGCTCCCGCGGCCCGGTGCGGATTGGAAACCGCGCTCCTCGACGCCCTGACACGCGCGCTTCGCATCCCCCTGTGGGCCTTGTGGGGTGGAGCGGACGTGCGTGCGCGTGAAACGGACGTCACCATTCCCATTGCCTCTTTGGAGCGAACCAAGACACTCGCCAGACAATGGTATGAACGGGGCTTTCGTCTCTTCAAAATGAAGGTCGGCCATGACGTGGACGAGGACGTTCGCCGGGTGGAAACCCTGCATCGTCATTATCCCGGCGTGGCGTTCGTAATCGATGCCAATCAGGGATACACGCGCGAGGAAGCCGCCGCCCTGGTACGGGGCATCAACCGGTTTGGGGGCAACATTCTCCTCCTTGAACAACCGCTGGCCAAGGACGACCTTGAAGGCCACGCCGAACTGAAACGCCATTGCCGCGTACCCATTGCCGCGGACGAATCGGCACAATCATTGCACGACCTCCAGGCTGTCATCCGTCACCGGGCGGCGGACTACGTCAATATTAAAATTACCAAAAGCGGGTTGCTGGATGGGGTCCTCATGGCAACCGTAGCAAAAGCCGCCGGTCTTCAAGTGATGCTCGGAGGCATGGTGGAAACCCGAGTCGCCATGGGGTGTTCCTACGGCCTCGCCATGGGCATCGGCGGGTGTCCCGTCCTGGACCTCGACACGCCGTTGTTGCTGGGAAGTGACCCGATTGATGGCGGCTATACATACGAAGGCCCACGGCTTCAACCATGGCACGGCCCGGGCCTCGACCTCGATATCCCTTTCTTTCGGGCTGCCCTGTCCGACCGCCTCTAAAATAAAAAGCAACAGACCACCTCGGTCTTCCTGACACACCCGGTTTCTTGAGACTGTGGCTTTTTGCCACATGACTGTTCTCATTAATTCAGCTCATTCCTTTTAGAGTCAAAGAGTGGCATGGATGACCTCACAAGCACCTGGTGGTATAATTCTTGTTTTTTTATCCTTGCGTGTACTGTTGTGACGTCGTCGACCTGCGAGGAAGGTCATTCAACAATTTTTGTATTTGCAGGAGGGCCGGACGGTGCACACACGGCGTGATTCATACCGGTACAATCTTTTTCTCCGGCATACTTGAAATTTTTGTTGTATTTTCAGTATCATAGGACAAAAGGAAGGCTTGCAGCTATGCCTAGGAAGAAACGATTTGCTGTCGAGGATGTCAGGCAGAAAGCAATGGCTACCTTCTGGAGCCAAGGCTATCATGCGACATCTTTACAGGATCTGGTGGATAACATGGGGATAAACCGTGCAAGCCTCTACGACACGTTCCAAGATAAGTATTCCCTTTTCCTTGATAGCTTATGCGCCTATAGATTGGTCTACATCAAGTCCTATCTGGCGGAGCAAATGAAAAAGCATACGCCCCGCCAAGCCATCATCAACTACTTTCTGGATATGATCCTGAAGGCAGACGAACGAAACGGGTGTTTGATGGTCAATACGGCTTTGGAGTTATCGGCGCATGACGACAAAGTGGCAAAAATCGTGGAGCAGAGCTTCAAGCACATAGAAAGGAATTTCTTCCGCAAATTGATCGAGCAGGGTCAGGCCACCGGAGAAATTGCCAAGTCAGTGATTCCGATTACGACCGCACGCGCCTTGTTGAGTCTGCTTATCGGCTTATGTGTCCTCTCCCGTGGCAAATCGAGCAAGCCGATGATGGAGGCGATCGTGTTACAGGTGAAATCGCTTCTACCCCTTGGGGATCATGCAACCCTGCCCCCTCCGGTCTCCCTCAAGCACAATGGTCGCAAAATCCATACCAACGGGGCTCATGCAGGATGACCATAGAAGACTGATTCCGCGTGACTCCGCCGTGACGTTGTTCCCTCCGCTTTCCTTCTCAGAGTAAAAAACCTTCGACAGTTCTTCTTACTGCATTCTCCAACCGCTGGTTGCTTCGGCCGCGGACGGGCGCACGGGCGGTGGTGCCATCCCGGACCTCGATCTCGCCATTCCTTTCTTTCTGGCTGCCCTGTCCGACCGCTTATAAAATGAAACGCGGCAGACCACCTCGGTCTTCCTGCCACATCCGGCTTCTTCAGACTGCGGCTTTTTGCCACATTACTGTTCTCACTAATTCGCTCATTCCTTTTAAAATCAAAGAGTTGCATGGATGACATCACGAGTGCATGGTGGTATAATTTTTGCTAATTTATTATTGTGTGTATTGTTGTGACGTCCTCGACCTGTGAGGAAGGTCATTCGACGGTTTTTGTATTTGCAAGAAGGCCGGACGATGCACGCACGGCGCAATTCATACCGGTATAATTTCCTTTTCCAGTATACTTGAAATTTTTGTGTATTTTCAGTATGAGCAGCGCAAAGGAGGCATGTTATGCCGAGGAAAAAACAGTTTGGCGTTGATGATGTCATGCAGAAAGCAATGGTAGCCTTTTGGGATCATGGTTATAGGGGAACGTCTCTCCAGGATCTTGTGGAATGCATGGGCATTAACCGGGCCAGTCTGTATGACACGTTTGGCGACAAGTACGCCCTCTTTATTGAAACCTTGCACAACTACAACCGTACCTTCGTCAAGCCCTTACTGACGGAACGAATCAAGACGTATTCGCCCCGCCAAGCCATCACCGGTTTATTCGACGAAATCTGTAGCGGGATAGAGAAAGGTGAGGAACGAAACGGATGTTTTATCATCAATACGGCCTTGGAGTTGTCTCCGCATGATCAAAAAGTTTCAAAAATCGTCAATCGGACTTTCTCCTACGTCGAAAGGAATTTCTTCCGCAAACTCATCGAACGGGGCCAAGCCAGTGGGGAGATTTCCAAATCAGTGATTCCGGCCACGACTTCACGCACCTTGCTGAACGTGTTGATCGGGTTGCGGGTGCTTTCCCGCAACCGTCCGGAAAAAGCATTACTGAACTCAGTCAGGGACCAGGTCCAGGCGCTTTTGCCGCCCGGCGAAAATGCAGCGATTCCCCACCCCGCCTTGCAACCCCGCAGGAGTCGGGCTCGCAGGCAGGTTTTTCCCGCCGTCGCTCACGTAGCGTGACAAAAAAGAAGGCTGGGCATACGTGACGCTGCAAGTGACGGCGGTGCCTTCCTCCATTCCTTCACATCGCGTCCTCCCCCGGAAAATCATTCGATTTACTCGAATGATTTGTCGTTAACTTGCAAGGCATTATTGAACTGGTTAGGATATCAGAAAGCTCTTTTGCGCAAACTTGCCTATGCTTTCGATTCCCGCACAGCGACCGCCACGACGCCTTTTCACCCTGTTTCTGTTCTGCATTTTCTGTTTTCCTTCCGCTTCTCAAGCAATTGACCTTGCGTCCTTCGAACAGAACGTCACGGAATACACCGTCAAGAACGGCTGGACCTTTATTCTCGTTGAACGCCCCGTAGCCCCGGTGTTCGCCTTTATGACGGCCGTGAACGTGGGGTCGGCACAGGAAGGCGCGGGACGGACCGGGCTCGCGCACATGTTCGAACACATGGCCTTTAAAGGCACGCCTCGCCTCGGCACGAAAAACTACAAAGCAGAGAAAAAAGCCCTGGAGGAATTGGAACGGGCGTATCTGGCTTACCAGGAAGCCAGGTTGAATCCCGCGTCCGATGCCCAACACATCGAAGACCTGTCAAACGTCTTTAAAGGCAAGCAAGAAGCCGCTGCGAAATTTGTGAAAAAAAACGCATTCGGGGACATCGTTGAACGAGAAGGCGGGGTCGCCTTAAACGCCTTTACCGGCGCCGACGTCACCGGCTATTTTTATGCACTCCCGGCCAACAAGATCGAACTCTTCTGTTATCTGGAGTCGGAACGATTCCTGCACCCGGTGTTTCGCGAGTTCTACGAAGAACGGGACGTGGTGATGGAAGAGCGCCGGATGCGCACGGAGAGCCGGCCCGTCGGCCGGCTGTTCGAACAATTCGTGGTCACGGCCTTCTCGGCTCATCCCTATCACCACCCGGTGATCGGCTATGCCAGTGACATTCAGTCCTATACCATGACCGATGCCAAAGAATTCTTTGACACGTATTACGTGCCGTCCAACATGGTCACGGCGATCGTCGGCGACATTGACCCGAAGACCTTGATCCCCTTGCTGGAAACCTATTTCGGCCGGATTCCCGGCAGACCGAAACCGCCGGACTTACGGACCGTGGAACCCCCGTCTATTGCGGAGAAAGTGGTGACGATCGAGGATCCCGCTCAACCCTTCTACATGGAAGGGTACCATAAGCCTGCAGCCACGCATCCCGATCAACCCGTGTTCGACGCCATCGACGATATTTTGACGAACGGACGGACCTCCAGGTTCTACCGCTCACTGGTCCGGAACAAACAAATTGCAGTCGACACCGGAGCCTATGGAGCCTACCCGGGCGAAAAATATCCGCACCTGTGGGTGGCGTACGCGGTGCCCGCGCGTGGGGTTGCCAACGAAACCGTCCAGCAAGCCATCCGCGAAGAATTGGATCGGCTGAAGACTGAAGACGTCACGGACGAGGAATTGGCCAAGTTCCGAACCAGGGCCAAAGCCAGCCTGATCTATTCCTTGAAAAGCAATCTCGGGCTGGCTATGAGCTTGACGGACTACCAGACCCTCTTCGGTGATTGGCGCGAACTGTTTCGCTACATTCAACGCTTTGACCATGTCACGAAAGCTGATATCCGGCGCATCGCCCGGCAAACGTTCACTGCCTCCAATCGGGTTGTGGGACAGATAGAAACCGTGCCCCCGGCCGCTCCTACATCGGCGGCCAGCCAGAAGGAATCATGACGTGAGAGAAGCCGCGTTTCGATACTTCCGGCAGACCCGACGGCCTTTCCTGCCCTGCTTGCTCACATGCGCGGTGATGGTTTTGTCGCTTGTCACGCAAGCACCCGGTCAGGTGGAAACGGTTGAGCAACTGACGTATCCTCCTCTGCCGGATCTGCATATTCCCCAACCGACCCGGGTTGTCCTGGACAATGGCATGGTGGTGTTTCTCCTGGAGGATCATGAACTCCCGATCGTCCAGGTTTCGGCGCGTATCCGGACCGGCTCCCGCCTGGAACCGGCCGACAACGTGGGCTTGGCCGCCCTCACGGGCACGGTCATGCGTAGCGGAGGCACGACGACGTGGACCGGTGACGCGCTCGATGACTACCTGGAACGCAAAGCCGCGTCGATTGAGACCGGCATCGGCGTTACCGCAGGCTCGGCCTCGATGACGTGTTTGATCGAGGACTTTGCCGAGATCTTTGCCGTATTCGGCGACGTCCTGCAAAACCCGCGCTTCGACCAAGAAAAATTGGCCCTCGCAAAAAGGAAGATCATGGCCGGGATCGCCAGACAAAACGACAATCCCGGAGGCATCCTGTCCCGGGAATTTGCAAAGTTGATATACGGCAACGATTCACCCTACGCCCGTGTCGAGACCTACGCCACCGTCAACAGGATTTCCCGGCAGGATCTCGTCGATTGGCATGCCAAATATTTTGTCCCGAATCGCATCATCCTGGGCCTGGTCGGTGATTTCCAAACGGAGAAGGCCCTGGATCTGGTCAAACGCACATTCGGGAGCTGGCCGCGAGGGAAATCCTTCGACGATCCGGTTGTGCCGTACCGGACCTCTACCGCAAGAAAAGTCTATTTCGTTGAGAAAAACGATATGACCCAAGCCAAGATTATCATTGGCCATTTGGGACTCACCCGAAAACACCCGGATTACCATCCGGTGGTGATCATCAACCAAATTATCTCCGGGTCTTTTGGGGCCCGACTCTTTTCCAATATTCGTTCACAAAAAGGGTTGGCCTATGACGTGAACGGCGGAATCGGATTCGGATGGGACTATCCGGCCACCGCCAATTTTTCCATGTCCACCAAAACGGACACCACGCAAGCGGGTATCGACGCCTTACTGGAGGAAGCCCGCAAAATCATGGAGACGGAACCTCCGACTGAAGAAGAAATCCGCAAGGCCAAAGCCAGCCTTCTGAATTCTTTTGTCTTTTCGGTCGATTCACCCGCAAAACTTCTCGGGAAATTTCTTACCTATGAATATTTCGGATATCCTTCCGATTGGCTGGTCCGGTTCAGGACGGGCATCGAACAAGCAACCGTGCCTCAAATCCAAAAAGCGGCCCGCACGCACATCAAACCGGATCAGTTCGTGACCCTGATCATAGGACCGCGGCAGGAAACGGCACCGGCCCTGGCGCGCTATGAAACCGTCGAGGAACTCGACATTTCCATCCCTGAATCATAATAATAGACGAAGTTTTCACGAAGAGAACCATTACGCGCAGGCCAAGGAAAGCTGATGGATTTCCGAAAACTGATCAAACCTGCAGCCCCAGCGCTGACCTTGTTTCTTGTATTCCTCATCGTAACGGGGTGTACGACGAACCCGTACACGAACCGGTCACAGTTTCTCCTGATCCCGGAAAGCCAGGAAGTCCGGATGGGCAATCAAGCCTACGCTCAAGCTCTCAATGATCCAAAGGTCGTCATCTCCGAGAACCCGGCTGAGGTTGAACCCGTGCAACGTGTCGCTGAACGGATTATTGCCGCGGCCAAACAATCCAAATACGCCAAACGGGCTGAGTCGTTTCAATGGGAAGTCACGGTAATCAAGGCTGACGGGACCAAAAATGCCTGGGCCCTGCCGGGCGGCAAAATCGCCTTCTACACGGGCATTTTCCCTGAGGCAAAAAACGAAAACGGATTGGCGGCGATCATGGGGCATGAAGTCGTTCATGCCTTGGCCCGGCACGGCGCCGAACGAGTCAGCCAGCATACGGCAGCCGATCTGGGCATGCGAATCGCCGGAGCGGCTCTGAACATGAAGCCCCTCACTCAGACACTGGCCATGCAGGCGTTGGGCATCGGCGTCCTGCTACCCTTCAGTCGAGGTCACGAATCGGAAGCGGACTACATAGGGTTACTCCTGGCTGCCGACGCCGGCTATGATCCGAGAGAAGCCGTCCTTGTATGGAAACGTATGGCGGAATCGTCCAAAAGTTCTCCTCCGGAATTTCTGTCAACCCACCCCGCTCACGAGACACGCATTGAAAACCTTCAAAAATGGATGCCCGAAGCCATGGCCCGTTACGAACGTGCCGCCAAACCGCCAGTCTCTAGACTTCCCTCTATCGAGTAACACTGTTCCTTTCCTGTTTAACTGTCATACGACACGGAAATGCAACATGGAGGATTAATGATGAGTAAGATTGCACGTCGTCCGATTGCAGCTCTTTTCATGATGGTTGTCCTGCTCCCGATTGCAGATGCGGAAGCTGCAGAACGACGCGGATTCTATTTCGGCGCGGACATAGGGGTCTCCGTCCCGAACGATCTCAAGTCCACGCGCACGAATAACGGCATTGGGACGAACTGCGATCAATGGCTCACGGCAGACACATTGAATGACGGTACCACGGTCCCGCTGCCTTTGGAACAGTGTTCACCCAGGGACCTGCCTAAACGGGCGACCAAATTCGATCTTGGCACGGGATTGCTGGCCGGAGTCAACCTCGGCTATGCCTTTCGCGATTTTCGTCTTGAAGCCGAGTATTTTCGTCGTGAGCAAAGCGGTGAACGTTCGGCACTCAACGTTCTCGGCGATCCGAAACAGGCGGAGTTTGTCGAACGAAGTGAAAAAATTGGTGATTTCCAAGCCGATAATTTCTTTGCCAACGTCTATTATGACTTTCATAACGTGCTATCGGCCAATCTGACTCCTTACGTGGGGGTGGGGTTAGGGGTGATGCGCGTGCAAATGGACTATTCGGGAACATCCATCAGAACAAACAACAGGGCTACGCTCCAGGCATTGGGCCGCAATCGTAATGCGGCAGGACTGGCCTCATTGGCCGATGAAGTCCTGTCCGACACTTTGTTCGGGTACCAGTGGATAGCCGGCCTGGATTACGCATGGAGCGAACGATCTTCCGTAGGATTGAAATTCCGCTATGGCGATGCCTTCAGCGATTTCGAGGACGGCAATAACGCGTGGAAGCCATTGAGAGGCCACGCATCCACGGTTGGTCCGCCAGGGACTCCGGGCGCCGCTCTTCCGATCCGTTACACTATTAGAGCCAAGGATTTGAGTTTCTTTGGAATCTCATTGAATTTCAAATACTTTTTTGACATGTGAAGCCGCTCGGCAGCACTCGCGCGGCAGAAGACCGATCCCAAAAGAAGCGATGATTTCCTTGGGATTCACGATTTTCAGAAGACCTGTTGAAAGACCATGATGATGGCCCTATGATGAGCACTCTTCAGATCATCTCATCAGGAAACCAAAACATGGCCGTGAAGTTCTCTCAAGACGTCATATCGTTGACCAATTTGAAAACCAACCCCGGCCGCGTCGTGAAACACGTCGCTGAAACACACCGCCCTGTACTATTGACCAGCCGGGGCCGCGGCGTTGCAGTCGTCCAGGCCGTCACCGATTTTGAGACTGCAGAGGACGAGCGGGCCTTCATGCGGGCGGTGGTTGAGGGACTCTCCGATCTTGAGGAGGGACGTGAAGTGTCGTTACGCAACGCCAAAGCCAAACTGGGCCTCAAATAGCGCATGCCCGTCCCGGTCCGTTTTGCCAAGTCCGCGCTGACTGACCTCCAGAGCATCCTCCCGTCAATTCTCTTTCTTTGTTTGATCCTCCCGGCTTGTGGGGGAAGCGGCGAAACAGTCGTTGAGATCGCATTACACCCCACCAAGCCCAACCTGCTCTACGTGGCCACGAACGACTACATCTTCAAAACTCGCGATGCCGGTAAAACCTGGGCCAACGTGTCCAAAGGGATGACCCATTCACGCGTGATTTCGCTGGCCGTTGATCCCCTCCTTCCCGCCAACGTGTACGCCGGAACCAAGGGCGATGCGGTCTTCAAGAGTTTTAACGGCGGACAGCAGTGGATCTCGCAACGCAAGGGGTTGGAAGGCGTGACCATTACCTCGGTGGTGCATGAAATCAAATTCGTACCGGGATCGAGCCAACATATTTTTGCGGCCACGTCGATGGGCGTCTTCGAAACGGAGAATGCCGGCGCCACCTGGGTCAAACGCATGGACGGGATGATCGAAGTCCTCATGGTCGTGACTATCGACGTGGACCCCAACCAGCCGCAGACCCTGTACGCCGGCACCAGCGGAGGCGTCTATCGTTCGCTTGACGGAGCCGAGAATTGGACAAAGGTCAACAACGGTCTGGTGCCGCCCGAGGTCTTGAAAGCGTCGCGCGCCCTCAGCGTGGTGAAAATCAAGATCGACCCCCATGCGCCCCACACCGTGTACACGGCCACGCTGAAGGGCCTCTTTAAAACCACCAACGGCGGGGAATCCTGGCAACGGATCGGGGAAGCCCTGCCCGACCAATTTTTCAGCGATCTCATTCTCGACCCGATGACCCCGGGCGTTGTCTTTGTGGCCAGTCGAGCCGGCATTCATACCAGCCGGGACGGAGGCCAAACCTGGGACTCGGTCAATGAGGGGCTGACCAATCTCAACATTCGGGCTTTGGTCATCAGTCCGATGGACCCTTCGACCTTGTACGTCGGCACGAATCGCGCCGGACTCTTCCGGACGAACAACGGGGGGAGGTTCTGGGAGTCCATTCCGTTGGTCCCGGCTCGAACGCCTGCTTGAGATGAAGGCATCATGAGGCATGTCCTTGCCTACGGGATGGCGTGACGCCCACAACTCTCTTCCTCTTGCAGAGGGCCGGA
Organism: Nitrospirales bacterium; assembly: GCA_022828225.1. Lineage (GTDB taxonomy): Bacteria > Nitrospirota > Nitrospiria > Nitrospirales > UBA8639 > Bin75. The sequence continues at coordinate 21,993 of JAJEJG010000015.1, forward strand.
CACTGTACTATAGTAATTCAAGGGGATAACAATCCTCGAAAACGTCTCCCCGCCTCGCCCATGGACATCACCCGTCGAAAATTGTTTCAACTTGGCAGCCTGGGCACCATGGTTGGCCTCGGCAGTCTCACCACCGGGTGCGACATCGGCAGCATGTTTGCCGTGCCTGCCCGCGAAACCCGGTATTTCACGCCCAATGAAAAATTTTATACCGTCAATTATATGGACTCTCCGTACAACCTCTCGCGCGATCTCGACCAGGAACAATGGCAAATGGTGGTCAAGGGTGCAGTCACCAACCCCATGGTGCTGAAATGGCGTGACCTCCTGAATCGCCGGCCGTTCGACCAGGTATCCACGCTCATGTGCATCGATACCCTGCCTGGGGGAACGAGTCTCGGCAATGCCATCTGGCGGGGTATTTCCCTGAAAGAGTTGCTGATTGAAGCCGGGGCCGACGCCGAGACCGCACGGGACGTCATTTTTCGCGGAGCCGACGCCTATCATGACAGCATTCCCTTTGAACGGGCCATGCACGATGAAGTGATGCTGGCCTATCTCATGAACGGGGAAAAACTTCCGAAGGCCCACGGCTTTCCGGTCCGCCTGATCGTCCCCGGGTTATATGGGATCAAGAACGTCAAGTGGATTACGGAAATTGAAGTGTACAACGGAGATTATCAGGGGTATTGGCAACGCAAAGGGTGGACCGACGAGGGCACGATCCATATTTTTTCCCGAATCGACAGTCCGGGCCATTACCAGGATATCCGCGGGCCCAACGTGCAGTTCCGCGGCATCGCCTTCGGCGGGCTTAATTCCATAGCGCAAGTACAACTGAGTTTCGACCAGGAGAAAACGTGGCTCGATGCCACCATCGAACCGCCCCAATCCCCATGGTCCTGGGTGATCTGGAACTATCAGCGACCCGACATGCCGGACGGGAAGAGCATGGTCTCCGTTCGCGCCGTCGACACCACCGGCGCCGTGCAAACCTCAACCATCACACGCCCCCAACCCAACGGCGCCACGGGCCTGCACAGCATCGTAGTCAACGTACAGAACGCCTGAAGGCGTTGGTCCGCACCGACACCAGACGCTGAGGAACCTCTGATTCTTTAGATTTCGACGTCCAGTTTGACGCCCAGTTCTTTGAGTTGCGTTTGTCCAACGTCCGACGGGGCTTCGGTCATCAGACATTGCACTTTTTGCGTTTTGGGGAAGGGAATGACTTCTCGAATGGACTCGGCTTTGCCGAGCAGCATGACCAGACGATCCAGGCCCAGGGCAATTCCACCGTGGGGCGGCGCGCCATACTCCAGCGCCTCCAGCAAAAACCCGAACTTTTCCTGGGCGGCTTCCTTGGAAATCCCCAACAGGTTGAAGACCTTGTGCTGCAAATCACTCCGGTGGATACGAATACTGCCCCCGCCGATCTCGAACCCGTTGAGAACCACGTCATAGGCTTGCGCGTGCACATGCAACGGGTCGGCATCCAGGGCAGATAGATCATCCGCACGAGGCGACGTAAAGGGATGATGCAGCGCCACGTACCGTTGCTCCGCAGCATCGTATTCGAACATGGGGAAATCCGTGACCCAGACCGGCTCCCACTTGTCGTGGTCGATCAAATCCAATTCGACGCCGAGGTATAAGCGAAGCCGGCCCAACACGTCATACGTGACGGCGGGCTTGTCCGCGACAAAAAGCAGGAGGTCACCGGGACCGGCATCCGGCAGTGCGGACTGAAACAGTCCGGCATCGAGAAATTTGGCAATAGCCGACTCAAACTCCCACCCTTCGGTGATCTTGACCCAAGCCAGGCCCTTGGCCCCGAACCCTTTGGTCACGTCGATGAGCCGGTCGATCTGGTTGCGGGCAATGTCCGCGCCGCCTTTGACCACCAGCCCGGACACCTGCCCGCCTTTCTCCACCGTCTCTCTGAACACTTTGAACTCGACCTGTTTGGCGACTTCGTTCAGGTTACACAACTCCAACTCGAACCGACGATCGGGCTTGTCGGTCCCGTACCGGGACAAGGCTTCCTGATAGGTCAGGCGCGGAAAGGGAGACGGCAGCGAGACACCTGCGGCTTCCTTACACACGAGTCTCAGCAACTCTTCCGTCAGGTTCATGACGTCCTCGCATTCCACGAACGACATCTCGAGGTCGATCTGCGTAAACTCGGGTTGCCGGTCGAGCCGGAGATCTTCGTCGCGGAAGCAGCGGGCGATCTGAAAATACCGGTCGGCTCCGCCGACCATCAGGATCTGTTTGAACAACTGCGGCGATTGCGGCAAGGCAAAAAAGGACCCCTGATTGACGCGACTCGGCACCAGGTAATCCCTGGCCCCTTCGGGCGTACTCTTCGTAAGGATCGGAGTCTCGATTTCCAGAAACCGGCGTTCATGGAGAAACTGCCTGGTCCGGTAGGTCACGTCATGACGAAGCGTGAGTAACCGCTGCATGGGCGGCCGGCGCAAATCCAAATAGCGATGTTTTAACCGAAGGGCTTCCGTAGCCTGGCTGTCGTCTTCGATTAAAAAAGGCGGGGTATTGGCGCGATTCAACACGTCCAATGCGTCAACGCGGATTTCGATTTCCCCGGTCGTGATCTGCGGGTTCACCGACTCCTCGGGCCTGAGCCGCACCTGGCCCGTAGCGGCAATCACAAACTCGTTACGGAGCTCATTGGCCTGCTCATGAATGGTCTGATCGGCCTCCACGTCAAACACGAGTTGCGTCACGCCGAACCGGTCACGCACGTCGATGAACAATACGCCCCCGTGATCACGGCGGCCATGCACCCATCCCATCAACGTGACGGTTTGGCCATCCTGGTCACGCGTCAATTCTCCGCAATGGTGTGTACGCTTCAAAGTATTGCTTACCCTTTTCGATTCCGTGTGCGACCTTGGCCTTTCGCCACTCGTCCCGGTGGCCGGGCACTGCCCGAAGCAGGACGCGCCTTGCGGCCAGTCCCACTCAAAGTCCTTTTTGCCGGAACCTTTGTTTGACGCACGCGCGGCGGCACAGTATCTCTAGCCGGTCTCGAACTTTGCAAGTCCGACGACCTGACCGGTCCACGAACGTTCCGGGTCCCGGCCTTTCGATGCACGACTGCCCGCAGGGCATTGGCTTCGGCATCGGTGACAAACCGGGAAGCGCCCACGGGCAAGTCTCCCAACTCGATCGGGCCGAACCGAATGCGCTTGATACGTACGACGCGATGGCCCAAGGCTTCGAGCATGCGCTTGATCTGATGTGTTCTGCCTTCATGAATCGTGAGTTCCAGCCAGGAATTGACCTTGGCTTTTCCGGATTTTCTGACGGTGGCCGGAGCGGTCATCCCGTCATCCAAAGCCACCCCATCCTCGAGGTTTCGGATTTCCTCGTCCGTACACACGCCCGACACTTTGACCAGATAGGTCTTCGGCACGTGGTACCGAGGATGGACGCAGGCCTGCGCCACCTTTCCGTTATTCGTCAACAGCAACAACCCTTCGGTGTCATAGTCCAACCGGCCAACCGGAAACACCCGCACTTTCACTTTCGGCACCAAATCCGCAACCGTGGGGCGGCCTTGCGGATCGTTCATCGTGGTCACGTACCCGGCCGGCTTATGCAAGAGAACGAACACTTCGGGCTCAGCCTGTTGCACGTGACGACCATCGATCTTCACGTGGTCCTTCGACGGATCAATGCACGTGCCGAGCACGCGCACGACTTTGCCGTTCACCGTGACGTGACCGTCCTTGATCATGGTTTCAGCCGCGCGCCGGGACGCCACCCCGCTGGCGGCAATGACTTTTTGTAATCGAACCATCATGGAGTATAAAACCTCTACCTCCCCTTACCCCTCCTTACAAAGGAGGGGAAGGACCACAACCAAGCCCAAACCAATGTCGGTTATTCCCATTCGATCGTACTCGGCGGTTTGGAGCTGATATCGTACACGACGCGGTTCACACCCGGGACTTCGTTGATGATCCGGTTCGCCACGTGTGCGAGAAAGGATTGCGGCAACGGGGCCCAATCCGCGGTCATGCCGTCCACGCTGGTCACGGCCCGCAACCCGATCACATGCTCATATGTCCGTTGATCACCCATCACCCCGACGGTGCGAACCGGCAACAACACGGCAAACGCCTGCCACGTCTTCCCGTATAAACCTTGTGCCTTTAATTCATCGATAAATACGGCATCCGCTTCACGGAGCATGTCCGCGCGAGCAGGCGTCACCGCCCCGAGAATGCGAATGGCCAAGCCCGGACCCGGAAAAGGATGCCGATGAACCACATCATCCGGCAGACCCAGTTCCTTGCCCAGCAACCGGACTTCATCCTTGAACAGTTCCCGGAGCGGTTCGACCAAGCGGAGCTTCATCCGTGCGGGAAGCCCGCCGACGTTGTGATGCGACTTGATCGTGGCTGACGGCCCCTTGTGGCTCACGCTTTCAATCACGTCGGGATAGAGTGTGCCCTGAACCAGGTAACGCACGTTGCCGATGTCTCGCGCTTCGCGCTCGAACGCCTTGATGAATTGACGTCCGATGATCTTGCGCTTCTTTTCGGGATCGGTCGTTCGACCCAATGCCCGCAAAAAATGCTCGGAAGCGTCGATCATACGGCAGTTGAAGTGAAACGACTTGAACGCCTGCTTGAGCTCTTTGGCTTCCTGTTTCCGCATCACGCCATTATCGATGAACACACAGGTCAATTGCTTCCCGATCGCCCGATGGGTCATGGCCGCTGCTACCGTGCTATCGACGCCCCCGCTCAGGGCACAGAGCACTTTTTCCTTGCCCACGTGTTCACGAATTTGATCGATGGAATCGTGCAAAAACGACCCCATGGTCCAGGTCGGTCTCGCCCCGCAAATATGACGGACGAAGTTTTTGAGGATGCGTGCGCCATGCGTCGTATGGGCGACTTCGGGGTGGAACTGGAGACCGTAGAAACGACGTTCCTTGTTGACCAATTTCATCGCGGCAATGGGAGAATTCGCCGTCCGAGCAATGGCCTTGAACTCCGGAGGCAACGTTTCAATGCGGTCTCCGTGCGACATCCAAACCGATAAGGGATTCTTCCCGGCCAGCCCCCTGAACAAATCCGAACCGTCCTGCACCAGTAACTCGGCGCGACCGAATTCCCTGTGCTTCGCCCGGCCGACTCGCCCGCCCATGGATTGCGCCATCAATTGCATGCCGTAACAAATACCGAGAATCGGCACCCCTTCCTTCATAATCGCCTTCGACCATTCCGGCCGGCCGACGTTCGTCACACTCGCCGGCCCCCCGGACAGAATGATGCCCTTGGGGCGGTTTGCCTGAATCGTTTCCAGGGAAGCGGAAGAAGGAAGAATGACGGAGTGAACGTGGGACTCTCGAATCCGGCGAGCAATCAGTTGGGTGTATTGTGACCCGAAATCAAGAACGACGATGGTATCGTGACAGGACGCCATGGATGAGGTTGTCGAAGTCGGGTCCTGCCTCACTTATTCGACGTCAGCCCTATAGTTGGGCGCCTCCTTGGTTATGACCACGTCATGCACGTGGCCTTCGCGTAATCCCGCGTTGGTGAGACGAATGAACCGGGCGTCTTGTTGAAACTCGGAAATGGATCGGCAACCGCAATACCCCATTCCGGCTTTCAGGCCGCCGACCAGTTGATACACCATATTGGACAGCAGGCCTTTATAGGGCACGCGGCCTTCGATGCCTTCCGGCACCAGCTTGGCCACGGCCTGCCCTTCTTGTCGATAACGGTCGCGGCCCCATCGTTCCAAGGCCCCGAGCGACCCCATGCCACGATACTCCTTATAGGTGCGGCCCTGATACAGGACGGTTTCCCCCGGCGATTCTTCGGTGCCGGCAAACAGAGACCCGATCATCACGGCGGAAGCTCCCGCGGCCAAGGCTTTGGAAATGTCGCCAGAATATTTAATGCCGCCATCGGCCAGTACCGGCACTCCGGTTCCGCTCAAGGCTTCGGCACAATCCGCAATCGCGGTCAGTTGCGGCACCCCGGCGCCCGAGACGATCCGCGTCGTGCAAATCGAGCCCGGCCCCACGCCCACCTTCACCGCGTCGGCGCCCGCACTTACGAGTTCCTTGGCCCCTTCCGCGGTCGCGATGTTCCCGGCAACCACGTCCATGGACGCATAGCCTTGCTTGATCATTTTCACGGTATCGATGACGCTCTGGGAATGCCCGTGCGCCGTATCCACGACAAGCATGTCCACACCGGCCTTGACCAGACGTTCGACGCGTTCCGGCACGTCCTCTCCCACGCCGACGGCCGCGGCGACCCGTAGCCGGCCGTGGGTATCCTTGCAGGCGTTCGGGTACTTGATCTGTTTTTGAATGTCCTTGATCGTAATGAGTCCCTTGAGATCGAATTCGTCGTTGACCACCGGTAACTTTTCAATCCGGTGTTCGTGCAGAATTTCACGGGCTTTGGTGAGACTCGTCCCTTCCGGCACCGTCACCAACCGTTCCTGCGTCATCACCTGGGACACCGGCAGATCCAATCGTGACTCGAATCGCAAATCCCGATTGGTCAGAATCCCCACCAACTTTTTTTCTCTCGTGACCGGAATACCGGAAATCCGATAGGTCGCCATAATTTCATGGGCATCACGAATGGTCTGATCCGGCGAAATCGTAATGGGGTCCAGAATCATGCCGCTCTCGGATTTTTTCACTTTATCGACTTCCATGGCTTGTTGTTCGGGCGACATGGCCCGATGGAGCACCCCGATGCCGCCCTCCCGCGCCAACGCGATGGCCAACCGGCCTTCCGTCACGGTGTCCATGGCGGCGCTCAAAATCGGGATATTGATCGTAATATGCCGGGACACGTGCGTGGAACAATCCACGTCGCCGGGCATGACCTCCGATTTGGCCGGCACCAACACTACGTCGTCAAAGGTTAAGCCGATTCGTGTCTTGTCCCAGAGAGCCATCAGCACGTCCCCTGAAAAAGATGTATGCCCGATGATCGAGTCATCAGAAGTGAAATTGCCACGTTGTTGTTGAACACAAACGGTGAGGAAAACTGCGAAGGCAGCTTACCAAGTTTTTCTAAAAAAATCGACGGGCGCAATGGCCAAAACAGAAAAAAATAAGGCCCCCTGACGGCACAGACGTCCGGGGGCCTCGCTCTGTACCGAGTCAGACGGTTATTGCGCTTCGCTTTCCGGAAGGGCCGCCACCGTTTCCGCTTCATCCTGCAGGAACTCTTCGGCGTCTTCAGCCGGCATGAAGTGTTGCACGCGCATGTTGCCGCTATCCACCACGAAGACGTGCCCTCGATGATCGACCACGAGACCGTAGGGGAAGTTGAATTGCCCTTCGGCATTACCGAATCCACCCCATTGGGTGATGAAATTCCCGTCCCGATCAAACTTTTGCAGCCGCTGATTCCCCGTGTCCGAGACGTACACGTCACCCGCGCCGTCCACGGTAATTCCCCAGGGTGAACGAAATTGGCCGGGTTCCTGGGCCTGAGCGCTGCTCGCGTGACCCGGACCGATCCCCCCGCCCCATTTGGCCACGAGTTGCGGCAGGACGTTCGTACTGGTATCGAACTTCTGGATGCGGTGATTCCCCATGTCCACGACGTAGACCATCCCGTCATTCTGATCGACCGCAATGCCCCGGGCAAAATAGAATTGCCCGTCGTTATTCCCGAAACTGCCCCACTGCATCACGAACTCACCGTCTTCATCGAATTTCTGGACGCGGAAATTGGCACTATCCACGACGTACAGGTAGCCGCGGACCCGGTCGACGGCAATGGACCAGGGCGCATTGAACTGACCTTCCCCGTTCCCGCGGCCACCGATTTTCATGAGGTATTGGCCGAGTTTTCCATCAAACTTCTGCACACGATGGTTATTGGTATCGCACACGTACACGTCACCTTTTCCATCGCACGCGATACCCGTGGGACTGTTGAAATTGCCATTGGCCGTACCGAAATTCCCCCACAGCAGGATGAAGTTCCCATTGCGATCGAATTTCTGAACGCGGGTGTTGCCGTTGTCGATAACAAACAGGGAGCCCTGGTTATCGATGGCCAGCCCATAGAGCGGCGCCATGAATTCACCGCCGTGCAGCAACGAGGCGCCACGACCGGGTTTCCCCCATTTCCCCGTACACACGTACCCAGAGGTATTCAGCAAAATGTTCGCACTGGCCGGGATCGAAATGTTATTGCCGACGTCTTTGAACCATGCGTAGACCGTTTTCGGCCCGTCACCGGGCGATAAAGTCAGGGGAATCGTCGCCCCGAACTTATGTTCCGGTTCGACTTCGATCCACCCCGGCAGGGTCGCACCGGGAGTCATGGGATTTTCAGAGACGAAATAGCCCGCCACACCGGTATCCACGTCCCTGGCTGAAATGGTCGCCACCACGTCCAACGAATTCGTCATGTACGCCCCGTGATTCAGAACGATATCCGGATTCTGCGGGGCGGCCACGTCAATCAACACGGGCATGACTTCCTGTTCTTCCGACAAGGAACTCTCGACGTCATTCTCATCAACGCTCGTGAGCGCATAGTAATAGGCCGTATTGTTCGTCAAGCCGGTATGGGTGTAGGGACTCGTCACCCCTTCAATGAGCGTCGCCGTCTCTTTGGACACACCAGGATCGGTACTGAAATAGAGGTTATAGGACACGGCGCCGGGCACCTCCATCCAACTCAGCATCGACTCCGTATCACCGGGTTTCCCCACCAACGGCACGCCCAGCGGGGCCCCTTCCGCCGCTGCGACCTTGTCGGCCTTTTCCCGCCCCCTGGCGAGTTCCTCTTCGGTGGGCGCGAACTTCAGGACCCGATAGTTCCCGCTGTCCACCACGTAGACGTACCCTTCCTTGTCCACCGCAATACCGGAGGGGAAATTTACCTGCGCTTCCGTCAGTCCACGATTGCCCCAGGAACACAGATAAGTCCCGTTCGAATCGAACTTTTGGATCCTGTGGTTCCCGCTGTCCACGACGTACACGTTGCCCAAGGCATCGCACGCCACGCCCCACGGAGACTTGAATTGTCCGAGCCCGTTCCCTTCTCTTCCCCATTTCGCCAGGAAATTGCCACGGGAATCGAATTTTTGGATGCGATGGTTGCCTTCATCGGCCACGTAAATGTGGCCGGCAAAGTCGACCGTCAAACCCCGCGGGAAGTAAAAGGCGCCGTCGAAGCTCCCGTCTTTTCCCCATTTGATCAAAGGAGTGCCGTCCGACTGAAATTTCTGGATGCGAGAATTACTCGTGTCCGACACATACAGATTGCCCTGTTGGTCCGTGGCTACTCCCCAGGGCACGTCGAACTTCCCGGCCTCGGCCCCGCGCCAGGCAAAACCGAATTTGCCCCAGGCATTCAAAAAGTTCCCGTCGGGATCAAACTTCTGGACGCGGTTGTTGCCGCTGTCCGCCACGTACACGTGACCTTCGGGGGCGGTCGCCAGCCCTCGGGGATAATAAAACGTGCCGTCTTCCGAATCGGCTTCCCCACCCCAGCGAGCCAAACAGTTGCCGTCCTTATCGAACCGCTGAATGGCATGATTATCGGTATCCGCCACGTAGATGGTCCCGTCGCTGTCGAGGGCAATCCCGGTCGGTGAGCGAAACTCCCCGTCATCGACGCCTTCCTGCCCGAACTGCAACACGGGCAAGTACGGCGAAGGGATCGACATGACTTCTTCCGATTCGGGACTTTCTCCGTCGGCGGTCACGACGGTGACCACGTAGTGGTAACACAACCCGTTGGCCAGATCGTTATGCGTGTAGGGGCAGGAAGGACCTTCGATACAATTCCCTTTTTCCTTGGTGACTCCGATCACGGGATTGAAATCATCCTGACTCGCAATCGGACGCGTCAGTTCGTTGGGCTTGATGCTGACTCCTTTAGACGTCTGATAGTAGACGTTGTAATACATCGCATCGGGCACGGCATCCCAACTCAGGGTAATAAACCCGTTCCCTCCGACGGCCTTGACTCCGGTAGGCGGATCGGGAAGCTTTTCCTGATCGGCATCTTCCCCTGCGCCCCAGTCCTCTTCAAAGCCTTCGGCCCTTAAGACCAGCCGTTGCAGAATCAAATCACAATCCAACTCAAAAAAATCCTTCATAACACCCCTCACAATATTCAAGTCACACTAAAGGTTTACTCCGCACTCAATTGAATTTACGTAATTCTATTGCCATGAATCGAGAATTTTTCAAATAAAACCAAGAAGTTGGGAAAAAGTCTAGCAGCCCGTTCTTTCCGAAGTCAAGGAAGCACCCTGACATTGCGTTTATTGAAGAAGGAGGGGCAGGCCAAGCAGGTTGGCAATGCAAGGTGTCGTGTCATCGACTCCCTTCCCGTCTCGATTCAGGAGCACCCCTGATAAGCCGGCATCGGTGGCTCCTTTAAAATCTTCCTTGGGATCATCCCCGACGTGCATGGCTTCTTCCGGCTCGACCACGTGTTGGGCCAGGGCATGTTGGAAAATCTTCGGAGCCGGTTTGGCCGACCCGGCGAGGCTGGAAATCGTGATGGAATCGAAAAAATGCTCCAACCGTAACCCCCGGACAATGTCAAAAAACCGCGTATCGAAATTGGAGATGACCCCCAGTTCATAGCCTTGCGAGCGTAACTGCCGCAGAACCTCCGGCACTTCAGGATAGATGGCCCATGCCTCCGCCCTGCCAAAGGCTTCGTAGACCTCATCAAAGTAATCGTCGAATCCGTCGAACATACCGACGCGGTAGAACACCGCGTGCACGATGTCGAACCACCAGAGCCTTTCACATTGTTTCAACTTTTCCGGTTGCTCCACGGCAAAAATCGGCGGCGGCGCTTGGCGAAAGGCGTCTTTGAACGCCTGGTTCACCTTGGTCACCATGTCCGGCGAACGCGGCACGCCATGCTTTTCGGCATACCGAAGATAGACCTCTCCGACGGATCCTTTGACTCGAAACAAAGTTCCTGCTGCATCGAAAAACACGACTTTTATGCGCGATGCCGGCATGGCGATGAGGCTGGGAAGGACGGGCCCGTCCATGACCCAAGTCACAAATGGGCCGCGATGAGCGAGAGAAGAGCGGGGGCTTATTTCTTGGTGCCGGCTTTGCGTTGGGCTTGCTCAAGAGCCTTCATGCGTCGTTGATTCTTTCGGTGCTTGCGACGAAGCTCTCGATCTTTTTCTCGTCCTCTGGGCATTAAATTCTCCCTGGTCCTGCTGGGCGTAATTGCCGATAGTTCCTAAAATCCCCAGTAAAAGCGTGCTGGGGTTCTATCATATTCGTTCTCGAGAACACAACCAGGCGCTTTGCTTGCGAGGGTCTACCCCCCATGCTAAGATTTTTGGCTTTATCAGCGCGAGTTTCATCCCCATGGCATCCCAACAACTCAGTAAAACCTACGAACCGCAAGCCGTTGAAGCCCGGTGGGGCCCATATTGGATCGACCGGGGCTACTTTAGCGACGCGCCAGATTCGTCGGCACAGCCCTATACAATCGTCATCCCTCCCCCCAACGTGACGGGCTCGCTGCATATCGGCCACGCGCTGAACAATACGCTTCAGGACATTCTGATTCGCTGGCGCCGCATGCAAGGACGGAACACCTTGTGGCTTCCGGGAACCGACCATGCCGGCATCGCCACGCAAAACGTGGTGGAGCGGCAGCTTTTGGAGGAAGGCACCGGGCGGGAGGAACTCGGACGCGACGCGTTTATCGAACGGGTCTGGTCCTGGAAGCAGCAATCCGGCAATACGATCCTCGATCAACTGAAACGACTCGGAGCGTCCTGCGATTGGTCCCGCCTGCGCTTCACCATGGATGAGGGGTTATCCGAAGCCGTTCGAGCCGTTTTCGTTCGCTTGCACCAGGAAGGACTCATCTATCGCGGGCACCGCTTGATCAATTGGTGCCCCCGGTGTCTCACCGCGCTGTCCGATGTTGAGGTCGAGCATGAGCCGGTTCAGGGTATCATGTACCACATTGCTTATCCGTTAGCCGATGATCCCGGCACGTCCCTCATCATCGCCACCACGCGGCCGGAGACGCTACTCGGGGACACCGCGGTGGCCGTGCATCCCGAGGATCCCCGGTACAACGGGCATATTGGAAAATCCATCAAGCTGCCGCTCACCAACCGGACCGTTCCGATCGTGGGTGATGCGATTTTGGTGGATCGGGAATTCGGAACCGGCGCCGTCAAGATTACCCCGGCCCACGACTTCAATGATTTCGAGGCAGGTGAACGACATCAACTTCCGCGTATCGGCCTGCTGACCCATCAGGCCCTTCTGAATCCCGATGCGCTTCGGGACGCCGGAGTCGAACCGGACATCCTGAACAACATTGCCGACCTCTCGGCCATCAAGGCCCGCCCGATTGTGGTTGATGCCTTGAAAGGCCAGGGACTCCTGGTCAAAACCGACGATCATCAAATGGCCCTGGGAAAATGTTATCGCTGCAAAACCGTGGTGGAGCCGTTCCTTTCCCCTCAATGGTTCGTCAAGATTCAACCGCTGGCCGACCCGGCAATTGCCGCGGTGGAACAGGGGGATATCCGCATCATTCCGGAGGAATGGTCGAACAATTATCTGGGCTGGATGCGCGGGATCAAAGACTGGTGCATTTCCCGGCAGATCTGGTGGGGACACCGCATCCCGGCTTGGTATTGCGCCACGTGCCATCCTGAAGCCCGTCTGATTCTCGATGGCGGAGGCAGTCACCTGATCCCCACGCACGCCGATCCCATGGTCTCCGAGACCGCTCCAGCCGCCTGCGCCACCTGCGAGGGGGATCAATTCATTCAAGACCCCGACGTGCTCGACACGTGGTTTTCATCGGCACTCTGGCCCTTTTCCACCCTGGGCTGGCCTGCACATACCAAAGAGCTTGAGACCTATTATCCGACCTCCACACTGGTTACTGGATTGGATATCCTGTTCTTCTGGGTGGCGCGCATGATCATGATGGGCCTCAAGTTTACCGGCAAACCCCCGTTCCGTGACGTGTACATTCACGCCCTGGTGCGCGATGCCGAGGGCGAAAAGATGAGCAAATCCAAGGGCAACGTGATCGATCCCCTGACCAAGATGTCGCAATACGGGACCGACGCGCTCCGGTTTACCCTGGCCTCGATGGCGTCACCCGGGCGTGACATCAAACTCTCGGAAAACCGGATCGAAGGCTATCGCAACTTTGCCAACAAGATCTGGAATGCCGCGCGTTTCATCCTGATGCACGCGGACGGGCCGACCGAAACACGGCCCATTGCCGACAGGTCGTTCGTGGATCAATGGATCCTGAGCCGGCTCAATCACGTCACCGCGGCCGTGACGGCCCGCCTCGAAGAATACCGGTTTGATCAGGCCGCGGGGCAACTCTACCAGCATATCTGGCACGAATACTGCGATTGGTATCTGGAACTCATCAAACCCGTGCTGCAGGGCGGAGACTCGCCCGCCGCCCGATCGACCCGCGCCACGATGCTGCACACGTTCGAGCACCTCCAACGCCTGCTCCATCCGTTTATGCCGTTTTTGACCGAAGAAATCTGGCAAACGATCCCCCACCAGGGCGAAAGCCTCGTCCGCCAACCTTTTCCGGTTGCAACCCAAGAATGGGAGAATGCCGAGGCGGAACAGACGTTCGCCGTCATCGAACAAGTCGTCACCACAATCCGAACCGGACGCGCCCTTCTGGATTACGCACCGTCAAAATCACTGACGATCCTGGCCACGGCCAAAGATCCGGACGAACTGGCGCGTTTGAACGAAGCCCGGGACCACGTCGCACATCTCTGTCGCGGAACGGTCACCATCGCCGATCAGGACACGTGGCCGGCCGGCCGCATCCTGCATCTGGCCGTGGGAGGTTTCATGGTCGGCCTGACAATCGAGGGCGAAGTGGACCTCAACAAAGCCTTGACGCGCATCAACAAACAAGCGCAAGCCAAACAAAAAGAAGCCACCCGTCTCCAAGGACGCCTGGGATCTCCGGACTTTGCGGCCAAGGCCTCCCCCGAGGTGGTTCAAGAATCAAAGGATCGTCTGGACCTGTTGACCGCCGAACTCTCACTTCTTGCCAGCAGCGAACAACAACTCCGGAAGATGGTGTCATGAAATCCCACGTGATTCAGCCTCCGCCTTTTGAACTCGAAGCGCTGGTCGCAGCGGCGCTGAAGGAAGACGCGCCACACGGCGACGTCACCACGCGGGCGCTCCTTGATCCGTCCCTTCAGGCTCAAGCCCACGTCGTGGCCAAGCAGGACCTGACTCTTGCCGGCGTCGCGGTTCTCCGCACCGTGTATCGGGTCCTGGACCCTGCCGTGACGGTAACGGCCACGTTTGACGACGGCACAACGCTGGAAGGAGGACAGACGTTCGCCACCCTTCAAGGACCGGCGCATTCAATCCTGGGCGGAGAACGGGTCGCGCTGAACTTTTTGCAACATCTGTCCGGCATTGCCACCCTGACCGCACGATTCAAAGCCGAGATCCGTCAGTACCCCACTGTCCTCGTCGATACCAGAAAAACCATTCCCGGCCTTCGACGGCTTGAAAAATGGGCGGTCGCTCTCGGGGGCGGAACCAACCATCGCATGACGCTGAGCGATGGAGTCCTCATCAAGGACAACCACCTCGTGTTGTTGGAAGCCCAAGGCACAACCATCCCCGAAGCCTGCCGCAAAGCCAAGGAACGACTCTCCCGCCATTTCCGCATCTGCGTGGAAGTCGAAACTCTCGAACAGATTGACCAGGCCTTGAACGGTGGCGCCGACGTGCTGCTCCTGGACAACATGTCCCCGTCTCTGGTCCGGGAAGCCGTAGATCGCATCAAAGGCCGGGCACACACCGAGGTCTCGGGAGGCATTACGCTCGAGAACGTCCGCGAGTATGCCGCCACGGGCGTGGATTCCATTTCCATCGGGGCCCTCACCCATTCCGCACCCGCGGTCGATATCAGTCTGGACGTGCTTCCCGTGTCCTCTCGATAACCTGACTCACGTATGGCGAATCCCGTGCAATCCACACCGTTGGAAGCCGCGAGCATTGAACAGCGGTTGACCACGCGCAGCCTGGGCCGCCCGCTTCATCTCTTTGCGGAACTCGCCTCCACCAATACCACGGCCTTTATGCTGGCCGACTCCGGAGCACCTCATGGCACCGTGGTTCTCGCAGAAACTCAAACCGCCGGGAAGGGACGACTGGGACGGCAGTGGACCTCACCGCCTCATCTCAATATCTATTGCTCCCTGATCCTCGAAGATCCAAAACTTTCGCGTCACGTGTCCTGGATCCCGCTCGTCACGGGACTCGCCCTTGCCGAAGCCACCCAATGTGTCTGCGGTATCACGATCTCGTTAAAATGGCCCAATGATCTGCTGTACCTGGAGAAAAAAATCGGGGGCATTTTATGCGAAAGCGCGAGTCAAGGTTCCCGCATCGGCACGTGTGTCGTGGGGTTCGGCCTGAACGTCAATTGCCGGGAGACGGATTTTCCCGAAGAACTTCGTCCGCTTGCCACCTCGTATCACCTCGCAACCCGAAGATTTCATGATCGAAATGGCCTGATCGCCGATATATTCAACCAATTGGAAAACTGGTATGATTGCGTGGAATCGGAACAATTCGAACACGTGCGAAGATCGTACGAGGCGTCGTGTGCCACGCTCGGCCGGGAAGTGGAGATTGCCTGCCTGACAGGCCAAACCATTCGCGGAACGGCTACCAACATCGGAGAAGATGGCGCATTACTGGTGTCCACCATGCAAGAAGGCAAAAACCGCATCCTGGAAATTCGATCCGGGGACGTGAAACATCTACGATAACCCATGCTCCTGACAATCGACATCGGCAATACCCAAATCGTCTCCGGCGTATTCGAGGGGCAAACCCTGCGAAGTTCCTGGCGCTTGGCCACGGACCACACGAAGACGGCGGACGAATACGGCATCGTCTTCTCGTCGCTCACACGGGAATCCGGTATTTCGGCGCAGGATATCCATGGGACCATTATTTCCAGCGTAGTCCCGCCCCTGACCCCGACGATTGAATCCATGATCGAAACCTTCTTCCATCACTCCCCGCTCATCGTCTCTTCCGACTTTCCTTTTGGGCTGACCCTGGAATATGCCAACCCCCAGGAAATCGGAACCGACCGTTTGGTCAACGCGGCGGCGGCGTTCGCAAGCTATCGAACCCATCTCATCATCGTGGACTTCGGAACCGCCATAACGTTTTGCACCGTCACCAGAGACGGACGATATTTGGGTGGAGCGATTGCCCCGGGGATCAAAAGCGCCGCCGAGGCGCTGCACCACCATACCGCCAAGTTGCCCAACGTCGAGCTGACCCGGCCGAAAAACGTGATCGGGACCGATACGACAAGCAGCATCCAATCCGGTTTGATCTTCGGGTATGCGGGACTGGTCGATGCAATGGTGACCAGAATCGAACAGGAAATCGGTCACTCGACCAAAGTCGTCGCCACCGGCGGCCTCGCCCCGATTCTTGCCCCAATCTCGAGGACTCTCCAAGAGATCAGGCCGTCGCTCACGCTCGAGGGCCTGGAATTGCTCTACCGCCGCAAAACCAGCCAGTAGGCTCCTTTCGGACGGGAATTCCGGCATAAACCGGAGCCCCGCCTTTCTTTCGTGTTTTTCATCATTTTTTTCACTATTCTCGGTTGACTTACCAAGTCTTGATGACTATCTGAGCAAGATACCCGAGCCGTGACATGAGCGATAATCTTCAACAATCAGATGAAGTTCGAGGAGAAGACGAAGTAGCCACGCCACTTTCGGATTCTCCCGATAGCGCGTCCGCCGACACGGATGCAGAAGGGTCACCTGAAAATCCTCAGGAAAATGCAGAAGTTCCAAGTCTGACCGACCAACTTCTGGAAAAAGACGAGGAACTGCATGCCCTGAATGACAAGTATTTGCGTCTGGCCGCGGAATTCGACAACTACAAGCGTCGGGTTCAACGCGACCAACAGGATACAATCCGGTTTGCAAACGAAAAATTGTTCAAGGACTTGCTGCCAACCTTGGATAACCTGGAACGGGCACTGCAATCCGGGCGCGAGCAAGACCGGATCGAGGGGCTCCTGGAAGGGGTTGACCTCACATACAAACATTTTCTCGATACCCTCCAAAAAATGGGCATCAAACAAGTTTCGAGCGTGGGAGAAGTCTTCGACCCGGCCAAACATCAAGCCGTGGGCCAAGTCGAATCAACGACCATCCCCGAAAACGTCATCGTCGACGAGTATCAGAAAGGGTATTTTGTCCACGACCGGATATTGCGACCAGCCATGGTGACCGTCGCCAAGGCCAAAGAACCGGATAATGGAGGAACCTCTGATTTATTGTGATAGCGGGATGCAGGGCAAGGCGTCCCGGAGCGAAACCCGAGGCTTATCAGAGAGATAGGTGAGGGTTGAGCGAGGACACAACGCAGCCATGCGCCCGATAGTGCATTAAATCAGAGGTTCCTGGAGAAGGACAGCAGGAAGGAGCCGAAGCATGAGCAAGATTATTGGAATTGACCTGGGAACGACGAACTCGTGTATCGCCGTCATGAGCGGGACCGACCCCGAAGTGATTGCCAATTCTGAAGGCGGACGCACCACGCCGTCCGTGGTGGCGGTGACGGACAAAGAAGAACGGCTCGTCGGCCAGATTGCCAAACGGCAAGCCATCACGAATCCCGAAAACACCATTTTCTCCGTCAAACGCCTGATGGGAAGAAAATTCAATACCAAGCAAGTCAAAACAGCCACCGAGCGGTTGCCGTATAAGATTCTCGCCGCCTCGAACGGGGACACGCACGTGGAAATCCAAGGCAAACAGTACAGCCCTCCCGAGGTGTCGGCGATGATCCTTCAAAAGATCAAACAAACGGCCGAAGACTTTTTGGGTGAAAAAGTCACGGAGGCGGTGATTACCGTCCCCGCGTACTTTGACGACAGCCAGCGCCAGGCCACCAAAGACGCGGGCCAGATTGCGGGGCTCAACGTCCTTCGGATCATCAACGAGCCTACCGCCGCCTCATTGGCCTACGGCCTGGAGAAAAAGAAAGAAGAACGCATCGCCGTATACGACCTCGGCGGCGGCACCTTCGATATTTCGATCCTCGAAATCGGGGACGGCGTGTTCGAAGTGAAGGCCACCAACGGCGACACCTTCCTGGGCGGTGACGACTTCGACCTTCGCATCATCGATTGGCTGGTGGACGAATTCAAGAAGGATCAGGGCATTGATCTGAAAAACGACCGCATGGCGCTGCAACGTCTAAAAGAAGCCGCGGAACGGGCCAAGATCGAACTGTCATCGGCCCAGGAGACGGAGATCAATCTCCCCTTCATCACCGCGGACGCCAGCGGGCCCAAACACCTGGTGCTCAAACTCTCCCGGTCCAAACTGGAACAACTCGTCGATGACCTGATCACCCGCTCCATCGAACCCTGCAAGAAAGCCTTGGCCGATGCCGGCGTTTCCGCCGGCGAAATCAATGAGGTAGTGCTCGTCGGCGGGATGACGCGGATGCCCAAAGTCATCGAACGGGTGAAAGCCTTCTTCGGCAAGGAACCCCACAAGGGCGTGAATCCCGACGAAGTCGTGGCGATCGGAGCCGCCATCCAGGGCGGCGTCCTCAAGGGCGACGTCAAGGACGTGCTGCTGCTGGACGTGACTCCCCTGTCCCTGGGCATTGAAACGCTGGGCGGCGTGTTCACGCGATTGATCGACCGCAACACGACCATTCCGACCAAGAAGAGCCAGATATTCTCCACCGCCGCGGACAGTCAGACCGCGGTCACCATTCGGGTCTTCCAGGGCGAACGGGAAATGGCCAATGACAACAAACTCCTCGGCCAATTCGATCTGGTGGGGATCCCCCCGGCCCCGCGAGGGATGCCGCAAATCGAAGTCACGTTCGACATCGACGCGAACGGGATCGTCCACGTGTCGGCCAAAGACATGGCCACGCAAAAGGAACAGTCCATCAAGATCACGGCGTCAAGCGGCCTGAGTAAGGAAGAAGTCGAACAATTGGTCAAGGACGCCGAGGCGCATTCCGAAGAAGACAAAAAACGCCGCGAAACCGTGGAGATCCGCAATCAGGCCGATACCCTGGTTTACGGAACGGAAAAGAATCTCCAGGAACACGGAGACAAGATTCCTGAAGAAGAGAAAACCAACATTCAGGAAGCGATCGACGGCATGAAGAAAGCCATGGAGGGAGACGACGTGGAAGCCATGAAAGCGGCCATGCAGACCCTCACGACCGCGTCACACAAGCTCGCGGAAGAAATGTACAAGAAGACGTCGGCAGAAACCGGAGACGGAAGCAACACCGGAGACGGCGCAAGCCCTAACGGTGAAGCGACCAATGGAACGCAACAAGACGAAACAGTCGTCGATGCCGAATTTGAAGAGGTTGACAAGGAAAAATAATGCTATTCTCAGATCGTTTTCCTGAAAAACGTCCACTCGACGGGAAAAAGCTGAGATGCTCATAGACCGGAAAAGATGGCTAGCGTGACAAAACGGGATTATTATGAAGTGCTGGGAGTCGACCGGGCGGCCTCTGATGACGAGATCAAGAAGGCCTTCCGGAAACTCGCCCGCCAGCACCATCCCGACTTGCAAGGCGACCCGCAACTCAAGAAAAAAGCCGAAGAAAAATTCAAGGAAGCCAATGAAGCGTATGAAGTCCTGAGCAATGAGGAATCGCGGAAGCGGTACGACATGTTCGGACATTCCGCGGGCCAGCAAGGTTTCGGCGGAACCGAAGGGTTTGATTTCAGGCAAGGATTCGGCGATGTCTTCGGGGATATTTTCGAAGACTTTTTTGGCGGAGGGAGAGGAGGTCGTAGTCGACCCGAACAGGGTAATGACCTGCAATACAACCTGGAACTCTCCTTTGAAGAAGCCATCGAGGGGAAAGAGGCCAAACTCAAAATCCCTCGATGGGAAGGTTGCGACTCCTGCAAAGGCACCGGAGCCAAATCAGACGATGCCGTCCAACAATGTCGCGGCTGCCAGGGCACCGGGCAGATTCGGCTGCAACAGGGCTTCTTCTCGATCAACCGGGCCTGCGGCCAGTGTCAGGGTACCGGACAGATCATTACGGACCCCTGCCCCACTTGTCGCGGGCAAAAACGGGTGTACCGGGAACGAACCTTATCCGTCACCATTCCCGCGGGAATCGATACGGGCATGCGCTTTCGCTTGGCTCGCGAAGGCGAACACGGCGTCAACGGCGGTCCGCCCGGCGATCTCTACGTGGCGGTTGCAGTCAAGCCCCATCCGGTCTTCACCCGAAAGGGAACCGATATCCTCGTCGAATTGTCACTCGATATGGTCACGGCCGCCCTGGGCGGCAAAGTGGACGTTCCGACTCTCAAAGGCAAAACCAGCGTCAAGATTCCCGAAGGCACCCAACACGATCAGGTTCTTCGATTGAAGGGCCTGGGTGCACCTGCACTGAAAGGTCGTACTGCTGGCGACCAACTCGTTCGAGTCAATATCAGCATTCCCACGAAACTGTCGGCAAAACAGCGGGAACTCCTGACCGCCTTTGCCGAAGAAAGCGGAACCGCATCGAAAGACCATGAAGACGGCTTGTTCGGCAAAGTCAAGAACATGTTCGAATAGGCGACTGTCTCGTCCTCTCCCCTCCGCATCCCTTTGCCATATGCCGGTCTTCTTCATTCAATCAAACCGGATTGCCGACCACACTGTCACAATTGACGGTCCCCTCTTCGCTCACCTTTCCAAAAGCCTCCGCATTCGCGAAGGCGAAGAGATTTGGGTCGGAGATGAGTGCCGGATTCGGTACCGGGTTCGGATCGACCACCTGGATTCGAAATCACTCCAAGGCTCGATCATCGAAACCATCGAAGGTCCTCCTTCGCCATCGGCTCCGATTGTCTTGGTTCAGGCCGTTCTGAAGGGGGATCGCATGAACTGGGTGATTCAAAAAGCCACCGAGCTTGGAGTCACCGAGATTATTCCATTGCTCACGTCGAGGGTCATCGCCCGTCCGCCTGCAGGTCGCGTCCGAACCGTACGGGAACGATGGCAACGGATTGCCGTCGATGCCGCACAGCAATCGGAGCAATGGGCGTTCCCCAACCTTGCCCACCCCCTGACGTTATCCGAGTTATTCAAGCATGTTCCCGCCGCGGCATTCCGGTGTGCGTTGCTGGAACGAAGTGGCGAACAGAGCCTTGGTTCCCTGTCTATCGATCACACGTTCCATGGCACCATTGTGCTGGCCGTCGGCCCCGAGGGAGGATGGACGCAGGAAGAGATGCAGGCACTCCTCGACCAACGCTTTCAACCCATTTCACTGGGCAAGAGCATTTTTCGAAGCGAAACCTCACCATTGGTGGCGCTAAGCATCCTGCAACATAAATTGGGAAATTTGGGATAACCAGAACTGAAGAAACCAAGAACCTCTGATTTTTTGTGATAGCGGGATGCAGGGCAAGGCGTCCCGCAACGAAACCCGAGACATATCAAACGAGATAGTCGAGGGTTGAGCGAGGACACAACGCCGCCATGCGCCCGATAGTGCAAAAAAGCAGAGGTTCTTAAGATGAAGGGGCAGTGATCTTGAGAATAGTCCCGCCTTCGCCGACGGCCCAGCCAACCTGGGGATCAGGAAAGGATAACCCATAGAGGCTGAAAGGTTCGGAAAGTTCCGGTTCGTTCCACGTAAAGCCGGCGTCCGAGGTGGTCAGAAATGCGCCTCGCTCGCCGATGATCCACCCGGCCAGGAATCCGGTAAACTGGACTTTTAAAAAGTCCGGCGGTCTGATACAGGGAGACCCACAGGGCAGAGTGCGATCAACCCATTTTTCTCCACTGGTAATCGTTTGAAAGATAGCGCCTTGAGATCCCACGACCCATCCGCCCTCGGGATCCGTAAAATACAAATCGAAGAACGTCGTGGCGCTGTCGGTACTCTGTTGGATCCAGTTTTGCCCGCCATCGTGCGTCACGAGAATCGTCCCGATTGCACCGACCGCCCACCCGTTCTTCGCATCGATGAACTGCACCCCGAACAAGTCCACCGCGGTGGAACTGCTTTGATCCTCCCAGGTCACACCGCCGTCCGTGGTGCGTAGGATCGTGCCACGGTCCCCCACGATCCAGCCCTGAGAAAGATTCAGGAAATACACGTCATAGAGTGCGGCGCCCACCCCGGCAACCTGCCGGCGCCACTGTTTCCCGTGATCGTTCGTATGCAGGATGGTCCCGTTCTGCCCGACGATCCATCCGTGTTGAGGATCCGTAAAATAGACACTGGTCAACAGGGCCGCGGTGCGACGCGTCACTGCCTGCCACGTCGCCCCCGCATCCTCCGTTTTCAAGACGGTTCCACCCGCGCCTACGGCCCAGCCGTGTTGCGCGCTGACGAAGAACGTCCCGAGGAGCGTGGATTTGGTGCCGCTCTTCTGGATGGTCGAAATCGGGTTCTCTCCGGCTTCGACCTGTCCGGCCAAACCCGGGAGACAGACCAATCCCACGACCATCAACCGAAGAAGAGCATGAAAAGAGGACGAAACGACTTTCACGGTGCCTGGTCGGTTCTCCAAGGTTCTTGCGTGTAATCGTAGAAAAATTCCTTGTGAGGCAATCCACGTGGGAGAATCTTGAATTCACCCGCCACGGCGCTTTGCCACTGTTTCCGGGAACAACACCGGCCGTTCTTGAGTAAATCCCAGGACCCGCGACGCACGACGATTTCCCCTTTGGTGGGATCAACGTAAAACCCTTCGGGATGCCCGAATCCGAACACGTGCCGCCTGGGCACCTGAACCTTGATTTCAGTATCCTTCCAAGAGACCACGACGGCCGCGACCCCGTTCACCAGCACTTCGGTTCGTGAAACGTCTGGTCCCAGTCGATAGTTCTTCCAATCGTGGGCGTCGGTATTCAATTCCAGACGCGTCGCCTCCGCGATTTTCAGAAACTCGCCGAACCCTTCACCTGTCAACGTCACGATCTCATCGATCCCGGCTTCCTTCGGAGAGTAGGACGTGACCTTCGGCGTCTGCACGGTAAACGAGCCCACGTCCAATTCCACCACACCCTGCTTGACGCAACAGGTCCCATCGGGATTGGGAATTGTGGCTCCCCGCTTCACGACAACCGGACCGGACTTGGCGCTATAGGGCACCCATACGTTGATTTCGTCATCCTGCCACCGGTGAATAACGGCCGGCACCCCGCCGATTTCCACTCGATTCTGGCCCGGATCGAAATCGAACGCGTACGCAGTACTCCCCGCTTCGGAAAATACTCCGAAATTTTTCCCCTTGATATGAACCAAGG
Source organism: Nitrospirales bacterium (assembly GCA_022828225.1). GTDB lineage: Bacteria > Nitrospirota > Nitrospiria > Nitrospirales > UBA8639 > Bin75. The sequence goes on from JAJEJG010000015.1 coordinate 45,357, forward strand.
TGCCGATCGGTCCTTGAGCCGGGAACAAACCATCGGATCCGGGTTCGACCAATTCGAATTGGCCCAAGGTCCTCGTACGCCCGTCCTGTTGAAACGTCACGGGCCCACTCACGCCGTTGAGCGGCACGTGGACCACGATAGTGCGCGGAGCCCATTTGGCAATCGTCACCGGCTTGCCGCCAATCGTAATCGCATCATTCGGCCCCTTGGCATCCCCGAACTGTTGCCCGCTCAGCACGACCTTGGTTCCGACGGGCCCTCGGTTCGGCGCAAACGAAATACTGGGAATCAAGGAAACCGGCATGGAATTACTCTCGGCATATTTGACAGGTGCGCAGCAGGAGCCATCCGGCAGCGGGTCGGAGGAAGCCAGTTGCACGACCACGTCACCGGACTTGGCATTGGCCGGAATCTTGACGTCAATCTTCCCGGGCCGCCATTTCAGAATTTCCGACAAAATGCCGTTGACCAACACCCTGTTCACGCCAAACATGGTATTGGGATCGCGTGACCCTGCCGTATTCCCGAAATGTTCACCCTCGATGGTCAGCACCGATCCGGGTTCCGCTTCCGGCGGCACCAGTTTGGTAATCTTCACCTGTTGAATCTTGAACTGGCCCGCGACCGTGGCGCCTTTCGACCCTGAAACCGTAACGTCGCCGCTTTTGGCTCCGAGCGGTACCTTCACCATCACCAAGTCAGGCTCCCACAGTTGAATCAACGCGGGCACGCCATTGAAATCCACCCGGTTCTCCGCCGTTGAAACAAAATCCCCGAACGCGGCCCCGCCGATCGTCACCGTGGCCCCCGGAGGCCCCGAATCCGGAAACAATTCAGCGTGGGCAAACGAAACCGTTCCGCAAACAACTATTAAAGCAAGAAACATGTGTCTCATACCGCAATGACCCTTTCCCTGATCAGAACGAATACTTCAAAGCCTGACGCATCAAGGCGTCCCGAGGACTGAAACGAAAAGTAGCCGCGCCACAGAAAATGACACGGCTACTTTGTACTTTATAACGAGACACTTTTTGCCGTCAACCAACGGCAATGCTCAGTACAAAATTCTCTACGAATGAAAAACCGTCTAAAACTCGTCGCTTCCAACCGTTGTATCGTTACCGGTCAGAACTGATACTTCATGTTGAGGCTGACACCCCAAAATTGAATGTCATCCGACATGACTTTGTACTGAACACGCCCGCCGCCGGGGCTAATCGCGGAGTCGTGACTTCGAAGCTGATCCCAATCTCTTGGATCACTCTCGAATTCACCGAAATCCGCCCACCGGAACTTGAGCCCGATGCTCACCGGCTGACTGATCTGATAGTCCACCCCGGCGATCACCTGATACCCAAACAGCGTATCCGAAAGCTTGGCCCTGGCGATGGTGGTCGTGCCAGCAACTCTTCGATTCAGATTGTCTTTTTGCTCTTGAGTCAAGCCAGCCACGTCGTCGAAGGTCGAAATGTATTGAGGATCGATGTTCCGTCTCCATCGATTGAAGTAATCCAACGACACGCGGGAAAATCCGACTCCAACGCCCACGTACGGTGTAAACTTCGAGTCCGAACGGTAGTCATAATACAGGTTGGCGAAGAAGTTGTGCGACAGCACGTCATCGAGCCCACCATCCTGGAGATCGAGTTCCTGCTGAGCTTTTTCTACATTCACCGCCGCGCCCCCAACATCGTCAATTGGGTCCATGGAATCGTGGGTTGCGCCACGATAAAAATATTCTCCTTCGACCCTGAAGCTCCCCATGCGATACCCCAATGAGGCTCCTGCCAAAACCCCGGAACCTCCGTCAAATTCATTAGGCCATGACGAGGGAGTGCGGGCACAATCAGCCGGCGGATTCGGATTAATAAATCCGTCGCACACGGTTCTGGTATCATCATCAGAACTGGTCACATCCACGCCAGGAGCCATTGCGATACCCAAGTCCATCCCCAAGTAAAACCCATCCTTGGCCCATACCTGACCCGAGGAGAACGCCAATCCCATAACCAGAAGCACAAATAGGAATTTTTTCATGTTAATATCCCTCTCCTAGAATAAGTTACTTAGCATACTATGGCTAAATATAAATTTTAGTGCACTGGATTTTATGGAATGACATTGTTGCCGTCAATACGCAACACTTATTCGATTGGCATAAGAACGCCAAGCCAAGCCCAACCACGAATTGAGCAGATGCCATCTATACTAGAATGCAAACACAAGGCCCGTCAGGTCGCTACGGCGAAGTTCCGGTCAAGCGGACAATTGCTCTGGATACAGCGATTCGGACCATTCCGTGCCGGTCAGAACTGATACTTCATGTTGAGGCTGATGCCCCAGAACTGAATGTCATCCGTTCTGATATAGTAGGCCACAGGCTTTCGGGAATTCCCGGCTACGGATGCATGTCCACGGAGCCGCGTATATTCCGACTCGTCTTCGAATTCACCGAACATCGCGTACCGGAACTTGAGCCCGATCGTAAGCGGCTCGCTCAGTTGATAATCCACGCCGGCCAACGCCTGATACCCGAACAGCGTATCGGTCATGGTGGCCTCGTCATTTGTCAACAAACCCGCTAATCGTTGATTCAACTCCACAGCACCATGTGGTGGCCGGATGGCGTTGATCTCATCGCCATTCGGGTTGCGATGCCACCGCGTTCGGTAATCGACTGACACCTGGGCGAGCCCAATGCCGACGCCCACATACGGAGTAAACTTCGAGTCCGAACGAAAATCGTAGTACAGGTTGGCAAAGAAGTTGTGCGACATCAGATTATCGACGGCATCCTCGGCACCGCCGCCTCCGGTTGCCCCGTCGCCTCCGTATTGCGTCGAATCACTGGGGCGCCAGTCGTCGGCGGGAAAGTAGGGTTCATCCGTGCTGCCATACCGTGTGCCGCGATAGAAATATTCACCCTCGACCCTAAAGCTGCCCAAGCGATACCCCACGGCCAATCCCGCCAGAATCCCCGAGCCCCCATCAAACGACTCATTCGCGGGCCCCCAAGACGCAGGATCTTCTCCACAGGCGCCCTGAGGAGTCTGAACGTCACCGTAGATAGTCTGGTCGCATAGGACGCCCGGGAAACCATCCGGCGCCGAATCCGTGGTCCAATCATCGAATCCTCCAGTCTGAACGTCCATGTCCGGAGCTACGGCCACGCCTACATCCATCCCCAGGTAAAATCCGTCCTTGGCCAATACTTGACCTGAGGAGAACGCCAACCCCATAACCAGAAGCACGAATAAGAATTTTTTCATGATTTCACACCTCTTCTTCACAAAAGCATGCCTAGAGACTTCTATTTTACCTTTCTAATGCAACAGACTTTATAGCATGAGGTTTTCGTCGTCAATAAATATTACTTAATACAATAACATTTAATACGGCAAACGCTAAACCTTTCGATGCAGATTTGCGTTAATTGCATTCTTGTAATCCGTGTTTCTTTGTCATCTCACAGCTTTTGGCGGGGATCCAGAGGTTTTTATTCGAAGCTTGTCTACAGAAAAGTTGAAGCAGAAGAACGACACTGGATTCCCGCTAAAAAATTGCGGGAATGACGGAAGGAGAAAAAGTGACCACCCGACGGCGAACCGTTACGGCGAGGTTCCGGTCAAACGGGAAATCGTTGCTGACGCGGCGTTTCTGACCTCAACCTCTTGTGCGTTTTTTTCCAGATCCCGCAACAAGTAAAGAGCCTCCAGCACACCGAAATCACCGAACGCCTGAACACTTCGTACCTTTACGTACACGTCGGGATGGTTCAGCAGATCCGGGAGGATGCCGACAATTCTGTCGTCCTGTGTCTGCACGAACTCCCCGATCGTCCGTCTGGCGGCCACCGGTTCATACAGCGTATGGGCTTGTTGCATACTGTGGATGCCTTCGGGAAGCCAGTCGGAGCTCTCGGACACTTCCGGAACAGCCTCCCGAAGAACCTTGGCGCGCAACCCTTTCAGGAAGACGCTATGGGCATCCTGGTTTCGATGAATCTGCCCGTCCACAATTTCGCCAAGAAAATGATAATAGGGGTTGGTCAAAAAATTATGCAGGGAGTCCAGGTAGGGCAGGGTTCCCGAAGAAGTGAGTTCGGCTCGTTCCTGAATCGTAATCTCAAACAACGGGCCTTTTTCGTGATGTTCGATTCTGAACGTTCCCGTCAGCACCGTGCCGTATCGATTGATGCCAAACTGTCTGCCTCTGGTTTCTTCATACGAACCCGTCAAGGTCAACGCATGCGGTTGAGTCTTCTCCCGCACGATTTCGAAACCCACCGCAATCAATTTGGCTCGTATATCCGCCGGGGCATCCCACAAGAACCTGCCGCGAGTCTTCCACGTTGCGGCCTGCACGTCCACGTAAATCGTGTTGGCCGTTCGCAAAGTGGAAAAGACCGCCGGATCGGTCAAATACGTAACGTTTGCCAGAGCGCGGTCCGGCGCAAACCCATAGGCCATGGCCAGCAGTACAGCCGGGAAAAGCCAACTCGTATGTATTTTCATGCTTATCGCGGAAAGCGAGGGTTACGATTCACCGGGATACAGTTGGACGGTCAATTCAAGCTCCACGGGAACGCCCATGGGTAATTCAGCCACCCCCACGGCCGCGCGTGCGTGCCGTCCGGCCTCACCGAAGATCTCCACCAGCAAGTCGGACGCCCCGTTGATCACATAGGGCTGCTCCCTGAACCCTTCATGAGAAGCCACATATCCCGTCATCTTGACGATACGCTGTACCCGGTCCAACGAACCCGCGGCCTGACGGATATTGGCCAGGGCATTGAGCAACGACACCTTGGCCGCTTCATAGCCTTCTTCTTTGGAAAGGTCGCCACCTACTTTCCCCTGGAACACGATCCGCCCGTCACGACTGGGCACCACGCCGCTGACGAAGAGCAGGTCGCCGACACGAACCGAGGGCACATACGTGGCCACGGGTTTCGGAGCTGCAGGCAAGGTCAGGCCCAGGGACGCGACGCGTTGTTCAAAAGACATGGTTAGGAAAGCTTACGAGGTACGGCGACGTTGACGCAACTGGTATTTCCTCACGGCCCGGTTGTGTTCGGCAAGCGTAGTCGAGAACTTGTGGCTCCCATCGTTCCGAGAGACAAAATACAGATATTTGGTCGCTTCAGGATAGAGGGCCGCATGGATAGCCGCACGTCCCGGGTTTGCAATCGGCCCCGGTGGCAACCCGACGACCCGGTAGGTATTGTATGGGCTGTCGATCGATAAATCCTTCTTGCGAAGGTTGCCGTCGAACTCATGCACGGCGTAGATGACGGTCGGGTCGCTTTGCAGGGGGATATTGTTTTGCAATCGATTGTGAAACACGCCGGAAATCAAGGTGCGTTCATCCGGCCTGGCCGTTTCTTTTTCGATCACTGACGCCAATGTCATGACCTCGTGTAAAGACAAGTCCAATTCCGCGGCCCGTCCATGGTCTTCCTCTCTCACTGTCTGCCTGAACTTAGCCACCATGGTCTCGATCAATAGTTCCGGCCTCATATGACGGGCAAACCGATAGGTATCGGGAAACAGGTAGCCTTCCAGAATATCGACAGACAGCGACAAGGTTTGAATGAAGGCCCGATCCCTGGCGCACTGGAGAAACGCGTCACGATCAGCCAGACCTTGCTCGTGCAACAAGTCGGCAATCTGGCTCATTGCAAAGCCTTCGGGAATCGTGACCGTATGCTGGAGCACTTCGCCCCTGATGATCTTCTCCAGAATGGTCGAGGGGACCATGCCTCCGTGAAATTCATACTCTCCCGAAATGACTTTCCGATCCAACCCCTCAAGGCGACCCAGCCACACAAACGCCCAATCGCTCTTGATCAGCTTCTGTCGCTGGAGTTGTTCCGCCACGTCGGACAGGGAGGCGCCCTCGGCAATCTCCACAAGAACGACCCGCAAAGGATTGCCAACGGGTTGGAGTTGATTCATCACCGCAAACCCGGCACCGATGCCCAGCAGAAGAAACCCGGAAAGGATGAGGAAGGTTTTTTTGAGCATCAATGATTCAACGGAACGACGTAATGACCAACGATCGTTGGTCCCTACTGGTCGGAGACCTGCGCTTCGACCAGATGAAACACTTTTTCGAGAGCTTGGCCCAATTTTTCGGGATCCTTCCCTCCGGCCTGAGCCATTTCGGGTCGCCCCCCGCCTGATCCGCCAACGTCGCGCGCCATTTCCTTGATCAATTTCCCGGCCTGCAACGTATGGGTAAGATCCGGAGACACGATCACCAATAACGAGACCTTGCCATCCACGGTCGAGCCCAATGCGATCACGCCCTTCGGCATTTTGCTCCGCACTCTGTCGGAGAAAAGCCGAAGTTGCTGCATGGATAACCCCTGGGTTTCCTGAACGTGCACGGGAATCCCACAAATCTCCCGAACTTGGGCCTCGTCACCACCGGCGCTCCGGTCCATCAATTTCAACTTGAGTTGTTCGAGTTCCCGCTCCTTGTCCTTCAACAAGGCAACGAGTTTCCTGGTTTTCGGCACGATTTCCAATGGGCTGCTTTTCAACAATTCCGCCAATTCCCTGATGTCGGATTCCAGTTTTTTCCCGTGATCCAATGCCCCTGTCCCGGTCAGCGCTTCGATGCGTCGCACCCCTGACGCAACTCCGCCTTCGGAAGTAATACGGAACGAACCGATCTCGCCCGTATGGTGACAATGCGTGCCCCCGCACAGTTCCTTGCTGAACTCCCCGATCCCCACCACTCTTACCCGTTCCCCGTACTTGTCCCCGAAAAACGCCAGAGCGCCGGCGTGCATGGCTTCCTGGATACCCATGACGTCGGTTTGGACGAGCGTGTTGCCCAACACGTGAAAATTGACCATGGCTTCGATTTCTTCAAGGTCCCGTGTACGGAGCGGCTTGAAATAGGAAAAATCAAAACGCAACCGGGTCGGGGCAACCAGCGAACCATATTGTTTCACCTGAGGGCCCAGCACTTCTCGAAGCGCCGCGTGAAGGAGATGAGTGGCGGTATGATTCCGGGCCGCGCCGTGCCGGGTCGTCGAGTCCACCGTTGCAGCCAGCGGCTCGCCCTTACGGACGCGTCCGGCCACGACCGTTCCCTTGTGAAGCAGGAGTTTTCCGCCGATCTTAGTGGTTTCCCGGACCTGAATCCGGCCCTCCGAGCCCGTCAACGTACCCTGATCCCCAACCTGCCCGCCGCCTTCAGGATAGAAGGGGGTGGCATCCAGGACCAGTTCCACGTCATCCCCTTCCACGGCTTCTTCCGTCAGGTCGTCCCCTTTGAGCATGGCCTGGACCACGCTCTCGGATTGAAGCGCCTGATACCCGAGGAATTCCGTCGGAGGAAGTTGGTGTGCCAAGTCAGTGATAAATGGCTTCTCCTGTTCCGCGACAAAGGCGGCCGACTTGCGCGCCCGATCACGCTGCGCTTCCAGCGCACGCTGAAAGCCTTCATGATCGGTGACCAAGCCGTGTTCACGAGCAGCCTCTTCGATCAAATCCAGGGGAAATCCGTACGTATCATACAATTTAAAGACGCTCTCGCCGTCAAGAGACCCGGCCGTGGCTTCGCCGACCATGCGATTCAGGATGGGCAAACCTTGATCCAGCGTGCCGATAAATCGTTCCTCTTCACCTTCAACGATGGGGCGACACGTCTCCTCCGCCCCGGCCAGTTCGGGATATGCACCTTGCATTTGCGTCGCCACCGCGCCGGTCAATTCATGCAGAAACGGTTCGGTGACGCCCAAAAGCCGGCCATGGCGTGACGCCCTGCGCAAAATCCGTCGCAACACGTAACCCCGGCCTTCGTTCGATGGAAGAATACCGTCTGCGATCATGAACGTGATGGCCCGCAGATGATCTGCAATCACGCGCATGGAACGATCGGACGCTTCGATCTTGCCGTAGGCACAACCCGTGCGGTCGGCAATCGCCGAAAGTAACGGCATGAACAGGTCGGTCGCATAATTGCTGTCCGCGCCCTGGACCACGGCCGCGAGCCGCTCAAGCCCCATGCCGGTGTCGATACTGGGTTTCGGCAACGGATGCAGGTTGCCTTCGGCGTCACGGTCGAACTGCATGAACACGAGGTTCCAGATTTCCAGATACCGGTCACAATCGCAGCCCACGGCGCACGCGGCCCGGCCGCACCCGAGGGCCGCCCCCTGATCGATGTGGATTTCAGAACAGGGCCCACAGGGTCCGGTTTCCCCCATTTGCCAAAAATTGTCCTTGTACCCGAGTCTCACGATCCGCGCCGCGGGCACGCCCACGCTGTTTTCCCACAATCCAAAGGCCTCGTCATCGTCCTGAAAGATCGTGATCCACAATTGATCCGCGGGCAGACCCAGCGTCTTTGTCAAATAATCCCAGCCATAATGGACCGCATCTTTCTTGAAATAGTCGCCGAACGAAAAATTGCCGAGCATTTCAAAAAACGTATGATGGCGCCGGGTGTACCCGACGTTTTCCAAGTCATTATGTTTACCTCCGGCTCGCATGCACCGCTGAACGGACACGGCCCGGGAATAGGAACGCTGTTCTTCGCCCAGGAACACGCGCTTGAACTGGTTCATACCCGCGTTGGTGAACAAAAGCGTAGGATCGGCCTGGGGCAACAGTGACGCACTGGGCACCACGGCATGGTCAACGACCCGGAAAAAATCCAGAAACGATTGACGAAGCTCATTGGCAGTCAGGGACATGGGAAAGACAGGATCCTTTGAGGGTTACAAGTCTTTCCCCTCCTTTGTAAGGAGGGGCGAAGGGGAGGTAGAGCCGACGGCCAGGACCACGACAACGCGTACTCCATGAGCATTCCACTCTACCCCACCTAACCTCCCCTTACAAAGGGGAGAAATGGAGAGGAAAAGGTCCGGCAGTTGCTAAAGTGAACACACTTTTTTTAGGCTCTCCCTCAAGCGGGCGCCTGTTTCTTTTCCGCTGCGGTCGAGCCCGTGTCCGTCGGCATCGCAACCAATCCGGCTTTTTCCCGAATTTTCGTTTCAATGTCTGCGGCAGTCTCAGGATTCTCTTTCAGAAACGCTTTCGCGGCTTCACGGCCCTGGCCTAACCGCTCCTCGCAAAACGAATACCACGCGCCGGCCTTATCGACGATTTTCTTCTCAACGCCCAGGTCGATGAGTTCCCCGACTTTGGACACGCCCTCGGCGAACATGATGTCGAACTCGGCTTGCCGAAAAGGCGGCGCCGTCTTGTTCTTCACCACCTTGACGCGGACCCGGCTTCCGATCACCTCCTGACCATCCTTGATGGACTCGATCCGCCGGATGTCCAACCGCACCGAAGAATAGAACTTCAGGGCGTTCCCGCCGGTCGTCGTTTCAGGATTGCCGAACATCACGCCGATCTTCATCCGAATCTGGTTAATGAAAATGACGGTGGTCAGGGATTTGGAAATGGCCCCCGTCAATTTGCGAAGGGCCTGCGACATGAGGCGAGCTTGGAGCCCCATGTGCGAATCGCCCATTTCCCCTTCGATTTCCGCACGGGGCACCAGCGCGGCCACGGAGTCTACAACCACCAGATCGATCGCCCCGCTTCTCACCAGCGTCTCGGCAATCTCCAGGGCTTGTTCTCCGGTGTCGGGCTGGGCCACCAGCAGGTCGTCGGTCTGCACCCCCAGTTTTTTCGCATAGGACACGTCCAAGGCATGTTCCGCGTCAATGAACGCCGCGGACCCGCCGGCTTTTTGCGTTTCGGCAATGGCATGAAGACACAGCGTGGTTTTCCCCGAGGATTCCGGACCGAAAATTTCCACCACCCGGCCTCGCGGCAACCCGCCGACTCCCAAGGCCAGATCAAGGGCCAACGACCCCGTGGATGTGGCCGGCACGTCCTCCGACACGTCACCCGTGCCCAGTTTCATAATCGAGCCTTTCCCAAACTGCTTTTCAATTTGGGTCACCGCCAGTTCCAATGCCTTCATTTTTCCCTGATTCTCCGAATTTCGATCGCCCATAACGCCTCCTCGATTCAAGCTGTTACGTCCCTATCATACTGAAAATCCGGGAGAAGGCCAACTGTCCCGTGTCAAGACCCATTCGACTTCGCTCAGGGCAAGCGGCGGCCAGCCTCACGCCTGCAAGGAGACGTCCCACAATTTTGTATAGATCGGTCCAGTTTGCCGAAGGTCGCTCTTGAACAAGGTGATCCGTTCAACGGGTAACGGTCCGCAGGTGAAGGGGTCCGTCAGCACGCCCAACGAGTTCAACGCACGCCCGACTTCACGATGATCTTTTTTGACACGAGCCACGGTCAGGTGCGGGCGAAACGGTCTGTCCTCTTGAGGAAACCCCAAAGGGACCACGGCCCGACCCACGCAATCAGCCAACTGGGACAGGCTATCCAGGGCCCCGCCAAGCCCAATCCACAACACACGGGGTGACCGGTGATCCGGAAATACGCCGAACCCTTTGAGTTCAACCTCAAAGGGAGAAACATGAGAAATCGCCGGCTCCACCGCATGGCGGATTTGATCGACTTGGCTCTCAGTCGTTTCACCGAAAAACTTCAGGTTGACATGGAGATTTTCGATCTTGCTCCATGAGAGTCCGGGAAGCTCTCGTTTGACCGTTCGCAGATTCTGCCCTATGGCCGAATGCAGAGCGAAAGGCAGATCAATCGCCAAAAACGTCCGTAGTCCCATTAGGCCTCGTCAAAAAGAAGCATGGCACAACCATCGCCGCAACACGTCGAGCGCCCCTTGCGACGACCGGATTTTAATCGATTCCCGTTCTCCATGAAAACGGAATTCCTTTGTAAAGGACTTCTTCGCCGTGGCCAGCCCCACGTAGACCAGGCCGACGGGTTTGTGTGGCGTCCCGCCACCGGGTCCGGCTATGCCCGTCACGCTCAGGCCCACGTCCGCTTTGCTCCTCATTCGAATACCCTGCGCCATGGCCTTGGCGACCTGTGCACTCACCGCTCCATATTTTTTCAACAGCGATTCGGATACCCCAAGCAGTTCGGTCTTCGCACGATTGCTGTAACATACCACTCCCCGGTCTACGTACGCCGAACTTCCGGCCACCTGAGTCAGGCGATGCGCAATCAGCCCGCCCGTACAGCTTTCCGCCAATGCAACGGTCAATCCCTGATCGCGAAGCTGTTGTCCCACGACTTCTTCCATGGTCTGTCCGTTGCTGGAGAAGACGTACTTCCCCAATTCGGCAATCACAGCGTCCATCAGACGATCAAGTGATGTTGGAGCGTTCACGACGGATTTTTTCGCAAGTCGACGTTCCTGAATATTCGCTGATTGCGTTAGCGACACCGTAACCCCGAATGAAGAGGCCAGAAGACCGAGACGGAAAGGGCCGGCGGCAGGAATGATCCCCTTGAGCCGACGATCGACCTCTCCTTCAAGAAGCCCGAATGTGTGAATCGTCCGGGATTCGATGGCCGGCGACAAAAGCCCTTGTCGCCGGAGCAGCGGAAGAAGCGATTCCGCGCACATCCGGCGAGCCTCATGGCTGACCCCGGGCAAACAGACGATCCAACTACGCTTCCACTGTACGGCAAAGCCGGGAGCGATCCCTGCAGAATTCCACAGCAGGATGGCGCCTGTAGGCAGGAACGCCTGCCGGCGCTGGGTGTCGGTGACGGGCCTTCCGGCCGCTTGCAAGCGCGTTTTGATGGATGTGAAGGCACGGGGCCGAAGGCGTAGCGGTTTACCGGTTACCTCTGCCACGGCCTCACGGGTCACGTCGTCAACGGTCGGACCGAGTCCTCCGGTGATCAATACAAGTTTCGCCCGCTTGGCCGCATTCGTGACCGCCACGCCTATGTCATCGACGTCGTCCCCGACCACGGACTTGAACCGGACTTCGATCCCATGCTTCGCCAGCGACGCGCTGAGAAAAAGCGAATTGGTATCCACCCGTCCGCCGAGCAACAGTTCGGATCCGACCGCAATGATTTCAGCCGCAGTCATGAATACAAAGGGAAGACAAGGAGGGTCAGAACGACCTAGAAATGATACTTCAGGTTTACGCTGAGGCCGAAAAATTCCACGTCGTCGGTCTTGAACCGGCTCCAGACCGGTTCGCTTCCGTCTCTCCGCAGAGTCAGCGGGTGACTGCGTAGGAGTTCCCAATCGACGCGATCATCACGGAAAGAACTGAAGTTGACCCAACGGCCCTTGAGACCCAGCGACGTAGCCTCCGTGATTGCGTAATCTACCCCAAACAGAATCTGGAAACCATAGAGCGTGTCCCTGATCGTGGTTTGGGCCGCGCTGACCGTTCCGGCGAGATTCCGTCGAATCTCGTCCGCATTGGGCAATCCCACACCCGTTCGGATTCTGTCCGGGTCGGGGTTCCTTGCCCAGAGGCCTCCATACTCCATCTCGGTAAACCCCACGCCACCCCCGATCCCGATATAAGGGGTAAACCGGCTGGTGTTGATGAAGTCATAATACAGGTTCCCGAACAGGTTATGTGAAGTCAGGCTGCCTATCCGGTCCGTCGTTCGCACAATTTCATCTCTGATCTTGTCTCTGCTCTCACCCGATTCCGTAAGAATCTCTGATGTCTGATCATAATTCGCTTGCCTGAAAAAGTACTCCAGTTCCACGCGGAATCCGCCTAAAGGACTGTTTGGATTTTGTTGTGAAAACTTGTAGCCTGCCGCCGCTCCGGCGAGAATGCCCGTTGCCCCGTCAAACTCATTCTGCCAGCGGCTGCCCGAACCGCGATTGGGGCCGGTGCAGTTATAGGTGCGGTACGGTTTCCCGCCGGAATCGACTTCGTCGCTTGTTTCGACTTCACCATAGCGGGGATTGATGTATTCATCGCAGACGCTGGCGCGGTCGTTGCTGGTTCCGGTGGTATTCAGCCCACTGGCGAAGTTGGCTCCAACCTCGCCGCTGACGTAGAACCCCGAACCCGCAAGAACCGAGCCCGGCACGACCACCCACATGCCGATGACGAGCGCCAAGAATAGAGAGAAATATTTCATTGTTTTCTCCTTGTTTTTCCGAAATGCCTATACAGACTTGTCGCCTACACATCAAGGGATGCAAAGGACACGCGTTGGGTCCAGTCCTTTTCCTCCCCTTTGTAAGGGGAGGATAGGAGGGGTAGAATCAACCGTGCATGAGTAGAGTTCGCCATGATAGCCGCAAACTCTACCTCCCCTTGCCCCTCCTTACAAAGGAGGGGAAAAGGAGAGGAAGCCTGAGTGCGAGACTATTATCGTGCCCATCACGGGTTTTTTAGAAATGATACTTCAGGTTCAGGCTGATGCCGAAAAATTCAAGATTGTCGGTCTTGAGCCTGCCTGATACGGGTTCGCTTCCGTCTCTCCGAAGATTCGGCGGGTGACTGCGTAGCGGGTCCTAGATGAAGTCGTCACTTAAGGAACCGAACCTGACCCAGCGCCCCTTGAGCCCCAGCGACGTAGTTTTCGTGATGGCGTAATCCACCCCGAACAGCACTTGGAACCCCAAGAGCACGTCGCTGAGCGTGGCTTGCCCGACGCTGACCGTTTTGGCGAGGTTCCGGCGGATTTCGTCATAATTGGGCAGATCCGCCCCAGTCGAGATCTTGTACGAACCGTCGTCGTTCATCGAGTCTTCGTTCCGCGCCCACACGCTGCCGTACTCCATATCCGTGAATCCCACGCCGCCGCCGATCCCGATATAGGGCGTAAACCGGCTCGTGTTGCTGAAGTCATAGTACAGATTCCCGAACAGATTGTGCGAGGTGATACTGCCTATCCGGTCCGTCGCTTGCACAATTTCATCCCTGAGTTTCTGCCCTTGTGTACCCACCCCGAGAGGAATATCGGCTGTCTGATCATAGTTGGATTGCCGGTAGAAGTATTCCAGTTCCACGCGAAGACCACCCAAGGGGCCGTTCGGATTTTGACCCGCAAAACTGTAGCCTGCCGCGGCTCCGGCCAGAAAGCCCGTTGCCCCGTCGAACTCGTTCTCCCACCTTCCGCCTACACTGCGATCGGGGCCGATGCAGCGAGGCATTTCCCGGTATCGAGGATTGATGTATTCATCGCACACACTGGCCCGGTCGTTGCTGGTTCCGGTCGTATCCAGGCCGCTGGCGAAATTGGCTCCGACCTCGCCGCTGACGTAAAACCCCGAGCTAGCCTGGGCCCAGCCTGGGGCAACCAACCACGTGACGATGACAAAAACCAAGAATGGAGAAGTGTATTTCATTGCTTTTTCCTTATTTTTCGAGAGCAATACAAAACGATGGAAGGTGCGTACGGCGGGTTGAGGCGCTCAGCCGGCCCGGTCGTTCCGGGCCGGCAAAAGAGTACGGATTCCTAGAAATGATACTTCAAGTTCAGGCTGATACCGAAAAACTCGATGTCGCTGGTGCTCATATTCCCTGATACCGGATTGGTATTATTTGCTCCCACGTAGGGTGCGTGGCTTCGCAACGGATCCCAAACAAGACCGTCGCTGAAATCACTAAACTTCACCCACCGGCCCTTGAGGCCCAGTGAGGTCCGCTCGCTCAGGGTATAATCCACCCCGAAGAGGATCTGGAACCCCCAGAGAACGTCCTCCAGCGGCGTATGCGTGGAACTGGACGAGCCGGTCAAGCGATCCACATACACCTCATTATCGGCCAAGTCCTGGCGGCCATCATCGATCAGGCCCTGCTTGATCGCCTCTTTATCCAACGTCCGGGTCCAGTTGCTACTCCAGCCCGCCGTGGTGATGCCCACGCCCCCGCCAACCCCGAGGTAGGGCGTAAACCGGGTGTCGTTGTCGAAATCGTAATACACGTTGGCGAACAGGTTGTGGGAAATGACGCTGCCCAAGGTTTCATACGGCCCGGATGCAAATTCACCACGGTCAATCTTCTGCTGGGTCGCCCCGGAGAGCCCGCGAACCTGGCTGCTCTGATTATGGCGCGATTGTCGATAGAAATATTCCACCTCCATGCGGATCCCGCTGAAGATATGCTGAGGATTATTATCGCCAATGCTATAACCAATGGCCGTCCCGAGGAGAATGCCCTGCCCACCGTCAAAATCGACCGCCCAATCCGGGATAAACGTGTTGGTGTATCGAAAATCATCGGCCCTACATCCTGAGAGGCCAGGATTGGTCAAGGCATCACAATGGCTGGCCACGTCGTTGCTATCTCCCGTGAATCCCACACTTTTAGAAAAGTTGGCTCCCAGGTCGCCGCTCACGTAGAACCCTGAGTCGGCCTGCGCCCAGCCCGGCGCGATCACAAAAGCGACCAAAGCGAGGATCAAGAATAGAGAAAGGTATTTCTTCATTGCTTTCTCCTTTTTATGAGGATTAAAAAAAAAGAACATACAAGTATAAACAAATAGTTTATTTAGTCAACAAGTTTATTTAGTCAACAGTGCAGTAAGTTTTATTGCAGAACGTTTATTCCACTACAGAAACCGAGTTTTGGGCTGGAGAAAAACCCGCAACCTCTATGGAATGCCTGAAAACTCCACGTCGAACGAGACTGCGTCCCCTTGACTCGGGAACACCATGATCGTGGTCTTCGCGTTCGGCTCGAAGGCGTCATATTGAAAGGAGCCGATGACCTTGGCCTTGTAGCGTGGAGCCTTGGGCCAAGCTTTTGTCCGCTGGGCCACCCCGTCGAATCGCACCTTCAGAGGCTTCACCAGTTTCTCGCCTTGTTTCAACACCATGTAACTGTCGTCGGCAAAGGTCCGCGTTTCGCCGAAGATCGTTACGCTCACGAGCATGCTTTCCCCGGCCAGAATGCGCCGGACTTCCGTTTCGGAAGGCGTTTCTCCCCGCAAGCCAAAATGGCTCGCCATCACGGTCAGGCCGTTCATTTTGGTCATCAAGAACCCCTTTGGGCGCAATTCCTCGTCCGACCCGAACCAGGCATACAGACGATTCGGCAGCACGCGGTCTTTAGCCGCCTTGAGGCCTTGTCTGACGGCCTGTTCGACCTGCATGGTCGTCGGAAATACCTCGATCGCGCGGCTTTCCGTAGCCGGAACGCCTAACATTGCACCAATGCACAAGAGGCAAAAGCCCCGGAGAAAGGTCTCGGGCCGCCACATAGGCATAGCTCCTGCAATGGATGATCGATGGGACCGGGGTTTCCGCAATGGCACCCCCTTGCTCACCAGTGCGAATCGTATACGGCTTTTCTGACACGGATTCAAGGATACTCCGGACACTTCGTTGACAACGCGCATAGAAAATTGATAGATAATCGGCCTACAGATTACTTCTGAACCGCTGATTAAATCAGAGGTTCCCTTAATATGTCCGGGGAGGAGTTCCTATGGCTGCAGGAGAACAACCAGCCAAACGGCAGTACGTCAATTTCATCTTTTTCAAAGTCGATCCGGCGTGGCGGAGACTTCCCCATGACGAACGACAAGCCGGTAAGCAGGAATTCACCCGGGCCATCGAGGAATTCACCGGCAAAGTCATTGTCGTCCCCTATTCCACTGTCGGCATTCGCGGTGATTGTGATTTCCTGCTTTGGCGCATTTCCTATGATCTCGAGCTATTTCAGGAGCAAATGTCCAAGGCGTTGGCCACCGGACTCGGGAAATATCTGACGATCCCCTATTCCTACCTTTCGATGACAAAACGTTCGGTCTACGTGGACAACCACGTACACGAAGGTCAGGAAAGCCGCCGGTTGAAGATTACCCCCGGTCGCAGCAAATACATTTTCATCTATCCCTTCGAGAAGACCCGTGAGTGGTATCTCCTGACCAAGGCCGCCCGGCAGGGCATGATGGACGAGCACATTGAAATCGGCCACAAATACCCGTCGGTAAAACTCAATACGACCTACTCCTTCGGGTTGGATGACCAGGAATTCGTGGTAGCGTTTGAAACCGACGAACCGCAGGACTTTCTTGATCTCGTCATGCACCTGCGGGAAGCGGAAGGAAGTCGCTACACGAAACGGGACATCCCTATCTTCACCTGTGTCATGAAGAGCCTCAAGGAAGCCCTCGACACCCTCGGCGGGTAATCCTGCTACCCGGTTTTCACTACGCGGTCTTCCTTTCGTCCTTCCTAACCCAACTCTGTTTCCGGGAGCCCGATGACAACCATGGAGCCATCGGATTCATCGGCCACACCCATCCCTGAATCCTCCACCAAAGGCGCCATACTGTCATCTCTTGTGCCGGGACTCGGTCAATGGGTGCGCGGTTATCCTCTCCATGCGGCCCGGGTCCTGGCCGTGGGAGGGTTATTGGGCACCATCACGTGGGGACTGGGCCATCTCGGAGGAGCCGGCGCGGGGTTCTTTTTCGCGCTGATGATTATCGTGCCCTGGTGGTGCGTGCAGGCTTATGAAGCCTCCCTGCCCACTCCCCCGGGTCAGGTTGAGGCCCTGAAAACAGCTTGGCGGCAAGCCCACGACGTGCGGTACCTTGGCGGGTTATTTCTCTTTACCGCGTTCACGGACCTCTACATCATTCTGGCGAATCCCGAATACAGTCTCACCCTGTTCTGTTCCAAACCTGAAGGCCTGCCGGGACTCCTGGCCAAGGCCCAATCCCCAACCCTGCATCTCGCCATCGGCTACGGATTCCTGAAACTGCGTCCCTGGGCCCTATTGGTGTACATGGCCTACGCCGCGTTCGGTTTGTGCAACGCCATGGCCAACTTTGCCTGTTTCGGATACGGACGTATTCGCTCGGTGTTTTTTCTTTCGCTGGTGGCGTTTACCGTCTATGTCTTCTGGCGTCGATCCTGTTTTCGACCCGTCACGGCAAGATGATACCGGCACGAAAGCCTTTCTTTTGACAGCGTTTGGTGTGGTGTGCTATCCCGACTACATTGCGCTTGGAGAAGCTCATGGAAGAGACCCAAGATCAAGAAAAGGATATCCTGTTTGCGTATCGTCATCCGGACGGCGCCGTCACCTTGTATTCGGATGAAGAATGGGCGATTGAACGCGGCATGAAACTGGAAGACCTGCACGTCGTGGAAATTCCCCGAAAATTGTATTCCGAGGGCACGATTCAAGACGTCCGTGAATACGTCGCCCAATACCTGGAAGCGAAAGAGGAAGCCTGACGACCATGACCACGACTCTGATTCATTCGCCGCTCACGTCTGAACTCATCGAATCCGTCATTGAGGCCCTGCCCGTCCAAAGCCGGATCATGGTCCGGCTGCTGCTGCTCCAGTACTTGGAACCGGTCGAAGAGGATATTCAATTCATTGTGGAGGATCAGCCGGACTCCCGGTTCATGGCCGGAGATCAACCCCAGGTAAAAAAATCACTCGTGGCCGCGACACGCGAGGTCACCGACCGCATCGGACAGTACAGCGGGTTTCTGCGGCAAAAGCGGGAACGGCCCTGGCTGCAAGTCGAATGCCTGAAAAAGCAGATAGCCTTGTCCGATCTGACCATTCGGGCGGCCGAAGGGTTGCTCACGTCAAAATTTGACGTAAGCCGGGCAGAGTTGAAGGAACGCAAGCAATCGGCCGTGTCCGCGCTGCCGAGACCCGAAATCCGCCGTTTGGAACGCGCGTTGGAACAGGAAGAGACCGCCGAAGAGGCCTATCACCGCGACCGGCTTCTTATCGAATATCAGACCCTGACCCGGAGACGGGAACGACAACGACGGCGATTGAAAAACGCCGAGCAGGAGTACGAACTGTCGGGTCTGGCTCCCCTGCAAGACCATGAAGTCGCGCATATTTGGGGAATCCCGTTGGGCAGCCTCTCCGCGCGAAAGGTCAAAGCCTTGACCCACTACCTGTCCGCCCTCCAGACCAGACTCGAACAGGAGGCAGCGACCTCCGGAACTGAGCCGGCGCAGACGGACCTCTGGAGAGAGACGCTTCGCGTGCTGTCCAGAAAACCCTCCCAGCGGTCGATTGTCACATTTATTCCGGGCATCGAGCGAACGGAAGAGGCGTTGATTGAGAGACTCAAGACCTTTGCGGACGGCACCATGCCGGAAACCGCCGAATCAGGCTTTTGGCAATTGATCACGCGCGTCCATGACAGTGAACACAGCGGGCCCTGGCACAGCCACGCCCGGGCCATCTTCGCCCTGCAACGGTTGTTCGCCATTCAAGCCGATTCCGAACCCACGCTGGATGAACTCGAAGAGGACCTCCTGAAAGCCACAAGACCGAAGTCCAAAGACGATGCCCTCCCCGCCCAACAGGCCGATGAGCAGCCGGCGGAACTCAGCGAGCAAGCCCTCGGCGTGCTGAATGCCTTGGCCGGCGAAATCGACGACAAACGCACCACTTAGATTTATTGCGCCATCGGGCGGAGGGCGACGTTGTGTCCTCGCTCACCCCTCGCCTATCTCTATGATCAGCCTCGGGTTTCGCTACGGGACGCCTAGCCCTGCATCCCGCTATCACAATAAACCGCATGTCCCTTAGACGTTCGGATTCGTTCCCGAACGGCGGAATTGTCGAAGCGTCTTGCTATGTGGTATACCCATCCACGAACGTCGCGTGGCGGTGTAGCTCAGTTGGTAGAGCAGCGGACTCATAAGCCGCGGGCCAGGGGTTCGAAACCCTTCACCGCCACCAAATCCTTTCTCTTCCCACATATTTCCCGATATGTTCGATCCTCTCAAACCTGCTCCCCTTTTCAGAATCCACTTAGGCATCAATCAAGCCGTTCATCATTCTGTGAGCGGCTGGACTGTATCCATTCATGCATCACAGAGGAACCCGTATGGTCAATCAAGGTGAGTATGATGACTTACAAAGCAAAGCCAAACCGGACGGTATTTTCTTCCAACCTGTGACGCGGCAACGCGACGGCGTGACGGAGCACGGGTATACGCCGCATGATTACGACCTTGACACAGGGGATGTATCGGAGCACCCGATAGTCACGGAAGAAGACGGGACCCCAAAGTTTTTGACGTATGACGACGCGTTGCGGTTTTTGGGAAGTCAATTCTAAGCGAAAGCCGGCGGCTCTGGCTGGTGTGTCCGGCAGGGCCGGAAACTTTTGTACTCTGTTATACGCAAGAAGAAGACGAAAAAAGAGAAAGATCCAGCCTCACCTGCCGATCTATCGCTCACCAATCGCCTCGGAATAATAGGTTTCCAGGAGCGCGCGTCGCTCCCGATCCATGATCACAATTTGCCGCTGATCAAAGGTATTCGCCCAATACAGGTAGTGGAATTTCCCGTCACAGCGCCCATATTCAATGTGGCGTTGTCGACCATCCGCTTCCTCGTCCGTCTGCTCTCTCAGGACGACCCGGTCAGGAAGTCGTCGCCAGACCTCCTCGGCCGCGAGACTGTGATTTTCATAGAGAGGAGAGTCTTCCGGCTGACCGCTCTCCGGTTCGGGCCAGATACGCGTAAGCCGAGTCTCGATGGACTCTCGGCCTTGCTTCAATTCATGCCTGACCAGTTCGACCATCAGGGGTCGCCATTCCATCGTGCCAAGCAGAAGACCGGAAAACCTCCCATGCAGCATGAGGCGGACATAGCCCAACCCTCCGCCCGTTCGACCTGTTTCGAGATCAATCTCTTGTTCCACGAAGTGCGTCTCGACCGGTTCCGAACGGACGTCGTTTTTAGGCAACATGGCATACACGAATTCCGCACGCCCCCCCCGGCAACGATACAGCCCCTGTTGGAAATCCTGTTGTACGTCCTCCCTAAACTCCATAGCAGGAACAGCGGGGCTTCGCTGCGCGACGTACAACGGCCCATCTTCAATCTGCTCCCCGAGTTCCGAATACCTCAGGAGTTGCGGTTCCCTAACGGGAACACACCCTCTCTCTTCAAGGGCTCGTTGGAACAACACGCGTCTGCCCAGGTGCACGGCCTTTTCAAAGAACACGAACCGGCCCGAGGTCTCCAGCACATTCAACAGCCAGTCCAAACGAGGCCCGATGCCCGTGCGCTCTTCCAGATCGCGTTGTTGCCGGACATCCCGGTCTCGTTCAAAAGTCGTCCAATGACGGCTCGGCAGTCCCGGATCGGATTCCGATTGAAAAATCGCCTGAGTGGCCACGATGGCGTCAAAGCTTCCGGGGATTTCGCACTCAGGGATTTCGCAATGGTGAAAGCTGACGTTTTCGAGTCCATGGGATTGCGCAAACTCGCGTGCCGTCTCGACCGATTTCAGGGACCGATCGATTCCGGCGAACGTCACTTGCGGGAAACGGGTCGCGTACCAGGTCGTGAGAATGCCGACCCCGCACCCCACGTCCAACACGCGCTGCGCCCCTGCCAATGCGTCCGCGACGGCGGGACCCAGCACGTCGTAATAGCCGTATCGCTGACTGTACAGAACGGGAAGAACGTCGGGAGACGCCGCCAGATCATAAAAGGTCTGGTCCGCGTCCTTTCCGGCGCCACGGGCTTCAGCCGCTTGCCGGAGAAATTGAAGTCGCTCTCCGGCCAAGGATTGCCGTTGCCAGGCATAATAGGACTCTTCATCCGTAAACCGGCGAAGGCCCCATTGAGCAAGATGCCGGGCAATGTCCAATTTGGCCATGGGAGAAAAACCGGGCCGTAGGCCCTTTTGGAAGAGAGAACCCGATGAAATTCTCAGAATTTTGACGATAGCATCATCGCGTCCTGATACGCTTGGGGAACGGGATGGGGCTGTCGTAACTGGCCGTTCCCGAACGCGACGTATTTTTCCGTGGTCAGGGATCGAAGCGTCAACGGTCCTCTCACGTGAAAATGCGAGGTATTCGTGCCCAGTTCTTCACCCAGATCCATCTGCGAACCAGAATGTAAACGGGTCGAGGCATTCACCAGGACCGACCCGGAATCCACCTCGCGGACGAATCGCATCGCGGTGTCATAACGACGGGTCACGATGGTGTCGGTATGGCCCGGTCCGTAAGCCGCTATATGAGCCAGACCTTCGTCGAGATCACCGACGACCTTGATCCCCAACGTCAGCGCCTGTCTTTTCTGTTCCCAATCCTCATCCGTGGCCGCTCGAATCCCCTTGTGTCCGGTCATGGCCATAATCCCCATCATGGAGACGGTTTTCGGACAGCCGATGAGATCAACCGTAAATTCACTGAGCAACCGCCGGAGCAGGCCCGGCAGTAACTGCCGAGCGATGGCCTGATGAACCAACAGCGTATCCGCGGCATTGGTGGCAACCGGATCCTGAATCTTGGAATTCACCACGATCCCTTGTGCCAACGGTACGTCCGCGTCTTTATCCACGTAGACGTGACACAGGCCGCCGTCGTACCCCAGGACCGGAACCCGTGACTGCTCCATGACGACTTTGCGCAAGCTCGCTTTTCCCTTGGGAACGACGCCGTGCACCACGTTTCTCAGCCGGGTCAGTTCAAGCACCCCATCACGATCGGGACGATCCACGAACGTGAGGGCCCCCTGAGGCACACCGTGTTGTTCAGCAGCCTCACGCAAGACCTTCGCCAATGCGGAATTGGTACGAAACCACTCTTTGCCGCCCCGCACCACGCACACGTTTCCCGACCGGAGACACATCGCCATGGATTCGGCAACCACGGAGGGGCCGTATTCGGAAATGACGGCGATCACCCCGATAGGGACGCGCACGCGATGCACGTGCAGACCATCTTGCGTCAACCAGGCCTGTGACGTTTCTCCCGTGGGATCGGGTTCCTCCGCAATCCGCCGAATATGGGCGACGATGCCAAGAAGATCTTCTTCCGTCACGGTAATGAGCTCTCTCGCTTTCCGATACTCCTCCGGCCCCCATTCCTTGGGAATGGCATCCAAATCTTCTTTGTTGGCCGTCAACACGTCGTCCATGCTCGTTTCCAGCCGGTCTGCCACGGCCGTCAGAGCAACCGTTCGGTCATGACTCGTCATCAACGCCACGGCACGGGTCGCGTCATTGGCTTGTTTCGCAAGACCTTGCACATACATCTTGATGGGAACTTCAACCATTCTTAAACCCTCATCTCAAAATCGTTAATGACGTATAATTCTGTTGACCACTCAACCGATTTCACACTAGAAGGCGTGAAGCAGATCCTTCACTTCGTTCAGCATGACGACTCTGTCATCATTGATTGACGTGACAGATGGACGTTCGGGAAAACTGTTCCGCCGTTGGCATCCATCGAGCCATCAGGTCACTTTACCCACAATCAGGAATAGCCGTCAAAACATCCAAGCCATGTGAGGCAATTTCGTCACGTGCACTCCGGCAACCATCGTACGACTTTCTTCCAGAAAAGCACGGCAATTGATCTTGCATTAAAAAGAGGGGTTGTGTTAAATCTTGTTGGTTTGTGTAGACGGACTGGCGCCCCGCGTCAAGATCCGGTTCTCACCGGAACGCCGTTGACAATGATGGCGTAATTCCCAATCTCTCTGAACGGAGGCGAAAGACCCCAATATGGTATCCATCAAAGACATGTTAGAGGCAGGCGTACATTTTGGGCATCAAACCAATCGCTGGAATCCCAAAATGAAGCCGTATCTCTTCGGAGAAAGAAACGGCATTTATCTCATTGATTTGCAACAAACCGCCAAATTCTTTTTCGACGCCTATAACTTTGTCAGGGATACCGTTGCGGCCGGAGAATCGGTCCTCTTCGTGGGCACCAAGCGTCAAGCCGTCGACATCGTGGAAGCAGAAGCCACACGGTGCGGCATGTATTACGTCACGCAACGTTGGCTGGGGGGCATGCTCACCAACTTCGAAACCATTAGAAAAAGTATCAGGCAACTCAAGAAGCTCGAAGCCGCTCAAACCGATGGAACCCATGAACGGCTCAAGAAAAAAGAAGTGTTGCTGATGGAAAAAGAGCGAGGCAAACTGGAAAAATACTTGAGCGGCATCAAGGCCATGGAAAGTTTGCCGGGCTGCATCTTCGTCCTCGACACGCGCATTCAACACATTACCGTCAAGGAAGCCAATCGTTTGGGCATTCCCGTTGTCGCCATCGTGGATACCAATTGCGATCCGACACGGATCGATTTCCCCATCCCCGGGAATGACGATGCCATTCGCTCCTTGAAACTCTTTACCGCCCGAATTGCCGACGCCTGCCTGGAAGGCGTGGACCTCCGTAACAAGCAGGAGGATTCGAGTGGTGGAGAAGAAGACACGATTATGAGCGACTTGCTCTCCACGCGTGCAACCGAGAGTCCGGTGGAAAGCGTTCAAGCGCCTTCCGCGTAGAGCGTGACAGCACGTCGTCGGCATTTTTTCATCCTAGCCAAATAAAGGGAGAAGGATACACGATGTCCAGCATGGGTACCTTGGTGAAAGAACTACGTGGCAAAACAGGAGCCGGAATCCTTGACTGTCAAAATGCGCTGAAAGAAACCGATTCGGATATTGAAAAAGCCATTGACCTCCTCCGGCAACGCGGTCTGGCCGCGGCCCAGAAAAAAGCCGGGCGGGAAACCAAGGAAGGCGTCATCTCATCCTACATCCACGCCGGAAGCAAAATCGGCGTCCTGGTCGAAGTCAATTGTGAAACGGACTTCGTCGCCCGCAATGAAGAATTTCAGGAATTGGTCAAAGACGTCGCGTTGCAGATTGCGGCCGCCAATCCCTCCTTCGTCAAACGCGAGCAGGTCCCGTCCGAACAGGTCGAACGGGAAAAGGCGATTTACCTGGCCCAGGCCAAAGAACTCGGGAAACCTGAAGCGGCTATCGACAAAATCGTTCAAGGTAAATTGGAAAAGTTCTACCAGGAAAATTGCCTCCTTGAACAGAGTTTCATCAAAGATCCCAACGTCTCGATCACGGAAATCCTCACGCAAAAAATTGCCAAGCTTGGCGAAAACATTTCCATTGCCCGGTTCACGCGATATCAACTAGGCCAGGAGTGACGCCTGTGCAGTACCGCCGCATTCTCCTCAAGATCAGCGGGGAAATGCTTGCAGGGAACCAAACCTACGGCATTAACCGCGATATCCTCACGGCACTCGCCGATGAAATCAAGGATGTCGTGAACATGCAAGTCGAGGTCGCGCTGGTGATCGGCGGCGGCAATATTTTTCGAGGCCTGGCCGCCAGCGCGGACGGGATGGAACGCGCGGCGGCCGACTACATGGGCATGCTCGCCACCATGTTGAATGCCCTCGCGTTACAAAATGCGTTGGAGAAAGCCGGGGTGGCCACGAGGGTGTTGTCGGCCATTGAAATGCGGCAACTGGCCGAGAGTTACATCCGCCGGCGGGCCATCCGGCACCTCGAGAAAAAACGGGTCGTGATTTTCGCCGCCGGCACAGGGAACCCCTATTTTACGACGGATACGGCCGCAGCTCTGCGTGCGATGGAAATCAAGGCCGACGTCATTCTGAAGGGTACCAAGGTCGACGGCATTTACGATTCCGACCCCCTGGACAACCCGTCGGCCCAAATGTTTCATGAACTGCCGTTCCTGTCCGTCCTCAACAAGAGCCTGAAAGTCATGGATGCCACGGCCATCACGCTGTGCATGGACAACAATCTTCCGTTGATCGTCTTTAATCTCACCAAACCGGGCAACTTGAAACGCGTGGTTCTTGGGGAGAAAATCGGAACCGTAGTCAAGCACGACGCGGTTCTCAATTAACTGAGGTTCATCATGCCGTCTCAGACAACGATTGAACAGCTCACACAAAAGATGAATGGCGCCATCGAACACCTGAAAAAGGAACTGGCTTCGATCCGGGGCAGCCGGGCGTCCTTGTCGCTCTTCGATCATATCAAAGTCGAGTACTACGGGACGCCGACTCCCTTGCAACAAGTGGGGAACCTTTCGATGCCGGACAGCCGATCGATCATGATCCAACCATGGGACCCCTCATGCATTAAAGACATCGAAAAGGCCGTTCTGTCCTCGGATCTCGGATTGAATCCGTCCAACGACGGAAAGGTGATTCGTATTCCGATTCCCGCCTTGAGCGAGGAACGTCGCAAGGAGTTCGTGAAAATCTGCCGAAAATACGGAGAAGAGACAAGGGTCCACATTCGCGGCATTCGTCGAGAGGGGAACGATGAACTCAAACGCCTCCAGAAAGACTCGACGATTACCGAAGACGACTTGCGACGCGGCGAGGCGGACATTCAAAAAATCGTGGACGTCAAAGTCAAGCTGGTCGACGAACTGCTCAAGAAAAAGGAGGAAGAAATCTTAGAGATCTAAGGTTTGCGCCGTGTCTTCTCCCGCTCCTCCAACCACCGCGCCCGCTGCCGCCGCGCTGTCACCGACCCTGGCTACCATTCACCTTTCCGCCCTGGCACATAATCTGCGCGAACTTCGTCGCATACTCGCGCCGCACGTGGACATTTTAGCGGTCATCAAAGCCGACGGCTATGGTCATGGGTGCTGCGCCATGGCCGACGCCCTGTCGCAACTCGGCATCCGGCGGTTCGGCGTGGCCAGGGTACACGAAGGCGTGCTCCTCCGGGAAGCCGGAAGACTCGAAGACATTATCGTGATGGGCGGTATCCTGCCGGAGCAAGTCAAAGATCTCGTTCAGGCCAACCTGATTCCCGTACTCTCCGACGCCGACGCCATGCATGCGCTAAGCCAAGAAGTTAGACAAGAACATATCCCCTACCCCGTTCACGTCAAGGTAGACACCGGTATGAGACGGTTGGGATTCGAGGCCGGGGACGTGTCCGCCCTCTTGCAGTCGCCCATGTTTACCCACACGTTCGTGTGCCAGGGCCTCATGACTCATCTGGCCGATGCCGACAACCCGGACCCGGCATTTACTCTTCACCAACTCAACCGATTTCACGAAGTCGTTTCGAACGTGCCTGCGAACGGGCCTTCCCCCTGCCGCCATGCCGCCAACACAGCGGGGATACTCTGGCACCCTCATACGCACCTGGACATGGTTCGTCCCGGATTGCTGTTGTACGGATACGCGCCGGTTCATGGCAGGACGACTCCGGTTTCCCTTCAGCCGGTCATGTCCCTGAGAACCAAAGTCGTACACCTGAAAACGGCGGGCAAAGGCGAACCCGTGAGTTACGGTGACCTCTATCGCACGAAACGGGACTCCCGATTGGCGATTCTGCCAATCGGGTATGGCCAGGGATACAGCCGCCGGCTGTCCAATAAAGGCGAGGTCATCATCCGTGACCGGCGCTTCCCGATTGTCGGACGAATTTGCATGGATATGACCGTGGTCGACGTCACCGACGACCCCACGATCAAAACCGGCGACGACGTGATTCTGATGGGGAAATCGGAAACCCAGGCGATTACGGCCTCCGACCTGGCGAACTGGCAGGATTCGATTCCCTATGAGGTCCTCTGCAACCTCGGACCGAAAGTACCGCGCGTGTACGAACCGGCGGCGGACGTCACGTCTTCAGTTTCTTCTTGAGCCGTTTTTCCACGCTGGCCACTTTCCCGCTGAGACGCCCTGTGTGACCTTTCCGGTAATCGATTTTCATCGTGCAGGAAATACGGCCGCAATCCTTCTTCATCCGTTCATAACATTGCCGCACCACGTCGAATACGTCATCCCATTCGCCTTCGAGGACCGTCCCCATGGGATTCAAGCGGTACTCGACTCCACTTTTGTCGATGATCTTCAGCGAGCGGGACACGTATTTCCCCACGCTTTCGCCTTTTCCCAAGGGAGACATACTGAATTCCAACAAGACCATTGCCACACCATCCTTGTTACGAATCGGCAGACGCTTTATGCGTCAACCACGCAGCGGGATACTCAACGGTCCCGGTCAACCGGAAGCCTTCGACCGCCGCTTTCAATCGCTCTCTCCGTTTCTCCACACTCGGCTCGTTCGCCTGGACGTCTTTACGCAAGCCTCCCAGCCAATCCAAATACTTCTCGAATTCCTCGTCGAAAATCTCTTCACTGTTCCGGCGCAAAGTGCCGGCCAACGCAGGAGACAGCCCGCCCGTACTGATGGCCATACGGAGCGACCCGCGTCGAACCAAGGCCGGCATCATGAAGTTCGACAACTCCGGCTGATCAATCGACCACACCAGAAATCGTTCCTCTTCCGACAGGGCACGCAACGCCTTGGCGAACTCAGGATCATCCGGCAGGGTGTTGAGCACGACAAAAGCCCCCTGGGTATCCGTGGATCGAAACCGGCGGCCCCGGTGCAACACTTTTCCCGCAGCCGCGAGCTTTCGCAGTTCCACGTTCAGGGTGGGATTCACCACGGTGACTTTGGCTCCCACGTCCAGCAACAGGGACGCCTTGTGAGCCGCTTCATCTTCACCGCCGATCACCACACACAAACGGCCGTATAAATCCAAGGAAATTTGAAAACCGGCGTTATTCATCAGAGTCCAATTCCATATGCCAATAGAGGTAATCCCGCCAACTCTCCGGCGCATTCCGGATACCGATCATGATGGTGAGGGTTGGATTCCATCTTGGCTTTTGAGGTTTCTTCTTCAAGTGCATATGGGCTTCTTCCGGCGTTCGACCGCTCTTTCTATTATTACAGCGCCAACACGCCGTCACGATGTTTTCCCAGGTTTTCGTGCCTCCTTTCGCAATCGGCACCACGTGGTCGAACGTGAGTTCTTCCGTGCGGAAGCGCTTGCAACAATACTGGCACGTATATTTGTCCCGGGTAAAAATATTGATCCGGGAGAACTTGACGGCCCGGTGGTTCGACTTCAACTTGACGACCTTCAACAGCCGCATCACCGAGGGCAGTTTGAAACTGATCGACACCCCTCGAATATCCCGGTCATAGAATTCCAGGACCTCGACCTTCCCCTGGCAAAGCAGGGTCACGGCCTTTTGCCATTGCACAACCCGCAAGGGTTCGTAGGTGGCATTTAACAAGAGAGTCATCAATCACCTAAAATTTGAACGTTTGTATAGCATCCAGCGCAAGATCGAAGCAAGAACACCCTCCATGCCATGGCTTGCCATGGAAGAAAGCGCCTTGCTAAAGTTCGCACTCTTTCGCAAAACTTACCCGTCATGCAATATCGCGACGTTGCCAGATTGGAAGATCTCGAACCCGGAACGTGCCTGTCGGTGGAAATCGACAACGCTCCCGGCGTGGCCTTATTCAACGTGGATGGAGAAATTCTGGCCCTGAATAATACCTGCCCCCATGCGGGGGGGCCGCTCGGGGAAGGGACATTGGACGGCGAGTTCGTCGAATGCCCGTGGCACGGATGGGAGTTCAACGTACGCACAGGGCAATGCATGGAAAATCCCATACCGGAGTGGGCAGCGTCCTGCTACCCGACCCGTGTGGAAAACGGCATCATCCAGGTCGCATTTCCGGAGGAAACTCCATGAAAATTCCGGAAATCTGGTCCTGATGCGGCAACGGCGGCAACTCGTGAAACGGCATGAAGTGAATCGCAGCCAGGGAAATCACCCTGACGGTTTTGTCCTTTAACGTGACCCGCCAGGCAAACTCCCGTTCAATCCATTCGTTAAACCCCTTCTCACGTACCAGCGTCCTGACCGCATAGACGCCGTCACGTTCCTTACCCACCTGCCACTCGCCCCGATGCAAGGACGTTCCCTGCGCTTTCAACTCTTCGACGTACCGGTTGATCGCGTCCTCCAAGGTCGGATCATTGCGAGCCGGATGGGAACGAACCAGTTCCAACGCTTCATGGGCCTGGGGATCATCGGGAATATCGGGCCTCCCTCCCTGTGGACGGGAAAACAGAAAACCCACGACAATCAGGACAACGAGAATGCCGATCCAAGTCAGGCTGCGAACGTTCATGGTTGACTGTTCACCACGTGCTGCAAATGTTTGACCAATCGGGCATTCTCGGCTGACGTTCTTACTGCACACCGGAGCATGCGTTCATGAAGCCCGGGATAATTCGAGCAGTCCCTGACAAGAAAACCGCGTTCCATTAACGATGCCTGCACCTGCCGGCTCGTCAACGAGCCGGTCAACTCGACAAGAAAAAAGTTTGCTGAGGTAGGATATACCCGAAACCCCGGAACCCGCTCAAGCGCCCGCCTGAAGACCGGGCGCTCCTTTTCAAAAAACCGCAAGGTCCGCTCTTTGTAACGAACGTCCTGCAAACAGGCCAGTGCGGCTTCCTGGGCCAGTGTGTTCACGGACCAGGGCGGCAGTCGATCCCTCACGGCCCGAAGCGTCTTCTCCGTCCCGACGACGTAACCAATCCGTAAGCCCGGAATCCCGTAGAACTTGGTAAAACTTCTCAGCACCAGCAGCGAATCATCACGTACAGCCCGGCGGATGACCGATTTCTCCTCGCAGAATTCCACGAACGTCTCATCGACGATCAGACGACCGCCTTGCCGTTTGACGGCCTCCAACAAACCACAGACGTTGTTCCGCGAGATACCCTGCCCGGTCGGGCTATTCGGATTACACAAAAACACGACCTCAACCGGCGCACGCCGTTTTGCGGAACCGGAGAAGCGAGACGGCTTCATTCGTTCCAACACGGCCTGAACGGGCGGATGGTAATTACCCGCCGGGTGTGCCAGCACGGACGTCACTTGGGCATTCGACAACCCCAGCGCCCGTGCATATTCGGAAAAGGTCGGACCGATAACCAACCCACGCCTGACGTGCAAGGCTGCGGGAATGGCATATATCAGTTCGACCGTGCCGTTTCCCAACAGCACGTTCTCGGGTGCGATACAGTGGCGTTCGGAAACGGCCCGGACTAAGGTCAAGCCCTCGGGATCGGGATAATGTTGAACCTTGTTGATGGCGCTTCGCAGGACGCGTCGTGCAGCAGGAGGAATACCCAGCGGGTTGATACTGGCGCTGAAATCGCAAAAGTCCGACGCATCCCGGGACAACGTTCGGGCGGCGT
This sequence comes from Nitrospirales bacterium, assembly GCA_022828225.1. Taxonomy (GTDB): domain Bacteria; phylum Nitrospirota; class Nitrospiria; order Nitrospirales; family UBA8639; genus Bin75. The sequence goes on from JAJEJG010000015.1 coordinate 76,073, forward strand.
GATAGACGTTTCCGCCGTGGCTCAAATAGTGTTCCACAACGTCGTAGCGGTTACGCCGAGCAGGATGGCCAGTCCGAATGAGAGCCACATCAATTCAATCGCCATGGGAATGTGTCGAACTTGCGGCACGTTTGCGGGATCGCCTATTTGTGGGCGATCGACTCGGACGCCCTGATAAACACTGGAACCGCCCAATCGTACCCCTAACGCGCCCGCCATAGCCGCCTCGGGATGCCCGCTGTTGGGACTGGCATGCTTGCCGCAATCCCGTCGATAGATGCGCCAAACATTCGCGATCGCGGCACGATGAAAGCACGACGACAGAACCAACAGCCTTGCGCTGAGTCGCGCCGGAATCACATTCATGAGATCGTCGAGTTTGGCCGACGCCCATCCGATATCTCCATACGGGGCTTCCCGATGCCCGATCATCGAATCCAGGGTGTTGACGGCCTTATAGGCCAGGGCCAACGGCGGCCCGCCGATGACCAGGTACAATAAGGGCGCAATCACGCCATCCGACATGCTCTCAGCCACGCTCTCGATCGTGGCCCTGGCGATTTCGGGTTCCGACAACCGGTCGGTATCCCGTCCGACCATAAACGCAACCGCGTCACGCGCTTCATTCACGGAGCCGGCCTGCAGGCGGGAATAGACAACCCACGCATGCGTGGCCAAATCCTTCGCCGCCAACGTCGTATAGCCCAACAGAATCCACAGCAGATGGCCAAACCACGGATGCACCAGAAAGGCCGCTTCCAATACGCCCCACGCGACAAAAAAACTCGTCCCGGCAACAAACAGGACCAGGATGCTTCCTCCAATGCGCCTGCCGATACCGGAAATGAACCGGCTCCTGACCATGGGTTCGCACCAGTTGACGAACGCGCCCATCAACCTGACCGGATGGGGCAGCCATCGGGGATCTCCGAGTAGCCCGTCGAGAGCACAAACGGCCAGGAGGTTTACGGCGATCATGACTCAGCCCTCAACCTGCGGGAGTTCAGGAGTTTCACGGACAAGAGCCTTCAAGCAGGACGGGCATAAACAATCCGCAAACCGGTCGGCGATGACCGCGTACTGGGCGTCGGAAACCGTCAAGTCGCTGCACCAACATCCGTACAGTCCGCAGGTAAAACCGCAGCCGCAACGTTCACACGTCTTTTTCAGATGACGTTTCACGGTTCAGAGAACTACCGCCATCAGCACTGCCGGGGCGGCCAGCAGAAACAGGATTTCGAGCACTTCATTGATCGCCCCCAGTACGTCTCCGGTCATACCGCCGAACACACGGGAACACGCAAACACCATTCCACGCGCACTGACTGCACCCAGGCCAAGGAACAAACCGGCCGCCTGCCATCCGACGGTTCCGCAAAGCAACACGCCGGCCCAGATCGTGGCCCACAGGATGTCACGTAACCGGAGTTCATGAAAAAAGTCCGAGGCCAGGCCGCCATCCGTCCGGGCATGCGAACTGCCGAAGGTCGCCACGACCATGGCCCACCTCCCGAACACCGGCATGGACAGCAACAAAAGCAACCGGTCCGGCGCAGGCAGGTGCAAAATGCCCGCAAATCGTAACCCCAACGCCAACAGCAAGCCAGTCGCGCCCAAGGCGCCGATGCTCCCGTCTTTCATGACGGCCAACCGTTCCGCCGGGCTTCCTCTCTTACCCAACCCGTCGATGGTATCGGCCAAACCGTCTTGATGTAACCCTCCGGTTAGAACGACCAGGACGCAAAGGACCAGCAAAGCCGTCAGGTCCGGTGTGAACGCCATTCCAAAGAGAGCGTCTCCGGCAGCGAGCGTTCCTCCAATCATCAGACCGACCACCGGATACCATTGCATGGACGACGCCAGTTCACGAGGGATGGACTGAACGTGAGACGCGTTGCCGACCGGAATGATCGTGAGAAAATGCCACGCCAACAAGGCGGATTTGATCATGAGCGTCCAAGCTCGCTCTTACGAAGAAGGGAGCGCACCGTCGACCCGGGCTTCCTCGAACGTGGCCATTTCACTGTAGAGTCTCAGCGCGGCGTGTATGAGCGTCACGGCCAGACAGGCACCCGTCCCCTCACCGAGACGCATCCGTAAATCCAGGAGCGGGGCAAGCCCAAGATGATCGAGGACGATCCGGTGTCCGGGTTCCTGCGACACATGCGAAGCCATCAGATACTCCCGGCACTTGGGTTCCAGAGCCACGGCGATCAACGCACTCGCGCCGGTGATGAATCCATCGAGCACCACCGGCACGTGACACGCCGCCGCCCCTAGCATCAGACCCACCATCCCGCCGATTTCGAATCCGCCCACTTTCGTCAACACGTCGAGACCATCGGAAGGAGAGGGCTGGTGCAAAGCCAGCGCCTGTTCGATGACGGACATTTTCTGTTTCAGGTGTTGATCGTCGACACCGGTTCCCCGGCCGGTGACCTGTTCTACGCGTTGCCCGGTCAGCACCGACACGATGGCGGCACTCGCGGTGGTATTGCCGATACCCATTTCCCCGACGGCAAGAAGGTTCTTCCCATCCGCGCATGCGGCTTTGGCCAAATCCGTCCCGATTTGAATGGACTGCAACGCCTGCTCGCGGGACATCGCGGGCTCACGAAGAAAATTCCTGGTTCCAAACGCGATCTTGTGATTCAAAAGACCGGCATGCTCGCTAAGGTCCGCGGCCACCCCCATGTCCACCAGACAGAGGGAAGCCCCGGCATGACGGGCCAGGACGTTCACCCCGGCACCGCCATGGACGAAATTTTTCACCATCTGCGCCGTCACGGATTGTGGATACGCGCTCACGCCTTCGGCGGTCACGCCGTGGTCGGCCGCCAGTGTAAATACAACGGGATCGAGACGCGGAGCGGCAGCCTTCCCAATGATCCCGAGATAGTGTACGGCCAACTCCTCGAGCCGCCCCAGACTCCCAACGGGCTTGGTCAGCGAATCCAGCCGGGCCTGTGCCCGAGTTCGCACGTCCTCGTTGGGAAGCTCCAGTGCCGAAAGTACGGAAGCCATAGCGCTTTCACTCATGTCGCGATCGGTCATTGGCAGCCACCCTTATTTCAATTTCATGGGGAGTCCGCTCACGGCAAAATACACGGCATCGGCCGCCGAGGCGGCGCATTGATTCATGATTCCCGCGACGTCCCGAAATTGCCGCGTCATGGCGTCTCCCGGCACAATGCCCAATCCTATTTCATTACTCACCATCACCACCGTTCCCGGAACCATCCGGGCCGCTTGCATCAGCTCATCCGTATAAGCAGGAATTTGAGACGCCTGAATCCCGCTACGCAGAAGATTCGATAACCACAAGGTCAGGCAATCGATGACGACCGTCTTATACGCCGCCCCATGGGTTTTGAGCCACCCACTCACGTCAACGGGAATTTCCCGGGTCTCCCAGGCCGGGTCGCGGTCCTCCTGATGTTTTCGGATCCGCGCAGCCATCTCCTCATCCCCCGCCTCCCCGGTCGCTACGAAAGCCTTGGGCAAGGCCTGCCCTGCCAACATGAAGGCCAACCTGCTCTTTCCGGAACGCGCCCCGCCAAGAACCAAACACAAGTGGGAAGAATCAGCACCGGTGTTCATGGACAGCAACGCAATTCGAAAGTGACACGTTGACCATGCATCTCAGGTTTCCCGTTCCCATAAATACTCGGGTTCGCCCTGCGTGTTCGCAACCCAGCGCGCCAACACGAACAGGGCGTCACTCAACCGGTTCAAAAACCGCACCAGCTCAGGGGATACCTCTTCCTCACGGGACAGGTTCACGCAGAGGCGCTCAGCCCTTCGACAAATGGTTCGGGCCTGGTGCAAAAACCCGGACACCTTTCCGCCGCCCGGCAGGATAAATTCCTTTAACGGTTCCAAGTCTTCTTGGCAGGCATCGATCAGTCGTTCCAACCGGACCACGTGATCGTCCGTCACGACCGGCATGTTCTTGAAGGTCTCTCCCGGCGCCGTAGCGAGGATCCCCCCAAGGTCGAATAACTTGTTTTGAATCCACCGCAGGTGATCTTCGAGTGTCGACTTGGTTTTGACATGATCAGGTTGCTCCGCATTCCACACCCTGGCAAGACCGATCACGGAATTCAGTTCATCAACCGTTCCATAGGCTTCCACGCGCAAGGAGTCCTTCCATACTTCCTGCCCGCCGGCCAAACGGGTTTTCCCTGCATCGCCCGACTTGGTATAGACCTTACTGATTCGCATAAAGCACCGTGTTCATTTCCTGGACGTGCGGGTTGAAACGCCCATATGTCCCGTCTCTGCCGTGGAGAATACCATACTACTGCATCGTTGACCCAAACGGCAGATCGAAATTCGCTCGAATTCCACCGAACACCGAACGACCGGGGGTTCCGAAAAACAATATTTCCTCATACTCTTCGTCAAAGAGATTGTCCACGCGGACGTAGGCTTGGAATGTATCGGAGATTTCATAGTTCACGGCCAGATTCACCACGTTAAACGAGCTGACAGGCTGGGTATTTTCCCTGTCATTGAATTGTGAAGCCGCAAAACGGAAATCGAGGATCATGTTCAGGGAATCCACGGGTTGATAATACAGGCTCAGACTGGCTTGATCGACCGGCCAACGTCGCAATCTGGCACCGGTCATCAGGTCACGGGTCAGGGTCATGGTGTATTGCCCTTTCAGTTCCAGCCGCTTTATCAAGGGTTGTTCCTGAACCATGACAATATTCACCGAGCCCTCCCACCCTTGCGATTTAGCCGAGGCTACGTTGATGGGACAATAATTGGCCCCAAACGGGCCCGTCCCACAGACCGGTGCATTTTGAATGGTCTGAATGAGATCACGATACCGATTCCAGAAATAGCCGCCGCTGATGGTCACCCTATCGGCGAATATGGTCTGCTCGATACCCACGTCGAAACTTTGACTTTTTTCCGGCTCCAAATCGGGATTGCCAAAGTCCGGCCAAAACAATTCATTGATCGTTGGAGCCCGGAATCCGGTGGCATAGCTGCTTCGTATTTTCGTGTCGGTCTCCTTGACCAAGTATCCGCCGGTGACGCGATAGGTTGTGGCATCGCCAAACACATTATACGCGTCATGCCTCACCCCGGCAGTGGCAAAGAATCGATCAAACAGATTGAGTTGCATTTGACCAAACCCTGCATGGGAGGAAACGATCTTCTCCGACAGGCCCGTATCGTTCTCTCCCAATTGCTCTCGCAATTGATAGCCGGCGGTCAACGTGACGTATTGATTGAGGCGAAAGTCGTGTTGGCTTTCGATCCGGTTCGCCACGACGCGCGTTTCATTAGGGCCGCCAAAGGGAACCCGCGTCATTCCGGTCGACAAATTGCGCTGCAAAGTTCCGGGATCGAACAGCCCTGAGTCTTGTGAGCGAGAAAGCGTCAACGCGTGAGTCCACCAATCGGTCCAGGATTGCCGGTATTGACCGCTAAAGATGAATCGCTCGCTGTCATTTCTGGCCCCGATGACGTCCGAGGGACCGAAACTGTTGTCGATATTGAGCGAGGCTTTCCACCAACGGAAATTAAAGTCGAGCCGGCCGTTGCGAGGCAGGGCCATGCCTAGTCGGGAAGAGGCTTGCCAATTCCTATAGGCATCGCGTTCGGTAGCCCCTCTCCGATCATTGATCTGAGAGATACCCGTGGTATCCCACCGGGAGAGCGCCAGGGAAAAATCAAACGGGCCTTTGCTGCCGGAAACATGCCCGCCTTCCCGCAAAGTGTTGAACGACCCGTATTCGAAAAACGCACCGGCTTTCGGAGTCCCTTGTCCCCGTTTCGTCGTAATGTTGATCACGCCGCCCAAGGCATCGGCACCCCAAAGCGTGCTCTGGGCACCCCGAACGATTTCGATTTTCTCAATGTTGTCGGTGGTCAAGTGCGCGAAATTGAAACTCCCCAACGTCGCGCTGTTCACGATCGCCCCATCGATCAGGACCAGGGTCTGACTGCTTGTCCCACCTCGCATCCGTACGTTTGCGATACCTCCCGAACCACCGTTTTGCAATACCGCCGTGCTTTGCGTCAGTCGAAAGGCCTCCAGCAGCGTCTTGACCTGACGCTGCCGGAGGTCCTCTTCGGTCACGACCTCAACCGCGCTCGTGACCTGACGAAGGGGAACCGGTGTTTTCGTGGCGCTCACGACTACGGGATCAAGGACATGGACGTCCGGGGAAGTCGTATCGGATTGACCAAAAGAGAATGTGGGGATAAACAGAACGTGGAGAAGAAGATAAATGAAAACGAACCGATACAACATACGTCACCTCCCTTTGACTCGAAGGGTGGGTCCAGAGGTCAACAACAGTCGGGTCTCCTGACTCGCGGATCATCACTTCCCTGCGCCTTCCCATGAACGTTTTGTTCACAGTGGTCTCTTGCAGGTTATTCCCCGCTTACAGTGGCGGCACCGTGATGGCTTTGCACCATCTTCCCCGTCGCTGTCGTCGTTTTTCCCTAAGAACGCCTCCTGAATGATTGAGCGTGTCTTCTACGTGCGGTGAAACCCAAAGCCGTCACCGCGTCGGCTGTTTCAAAATAATCTGTTGCGCGACATGGTTCCCTCGTTCCTTGTCACACCGGCAAGGTAACCCGTGGCCGGCCCGATTGCGGATGTTGATCCACAAGAACGGGGCATCCATACACCGGTTCGAGAGATGCTGCGGCAATGACTTCTTCCGGCGAGCCCACGGTCACGATCTCCCCTTCCCGTAGCAGCAATAACCGGTCACAGTATTGACTGGCCAGATTCAGATCATGGGAAACCAGAATCACGGTCAACCCGCGTTCCCGGTTCAACCTGCGGATGATCCGGGCAATGTCCAACTGATGATGGAGATCAAGAAACGCCGTAGGCTCGTCCAACAACAGGACCTCCGGTTCCTGGGCCAAGGCCCGGGCAATCACGGCACGCTGTCGCTCTCCACCCGAAACGTTGGTAATCAGCCGCGTGCCCAAGTGGGCCACGTCCAGGTCCGTCATCGCCTGCATGGCCACGACACGATCCCGGGAACTCTCCCAGCCCAAACCCCACGTGCGACCGTGATGAGGATAGCGTCCCATCAACACCATTTCGTTGATCGTAAAAGGGAACGCCTGCTGGGTTTCCTGGGGAACGAAGGCCACGCGCCGGGCGATGTCGGCCTGGGAAAACGCATCAGAGGGTTGGCCGAACCATTCGATCGTCCCCTGTTGAGGCTCCAGGATTCTCATGAGAATTTTCAGCAGCGTGCTTTTCCCGGATCCGTTCGGACCCAGGATGCCCAACACCTCACCGGACCCGATCGCGAGCGAAACGTTTTTCAACACCGGAGACTGGACGGCCGTCTCCTTTCGCCCGAACCCGAACGTCACGTCGGTGAGCCTCAAGGGCGGATGACCGGGCGTTTCCCGAAGTTGGGTCATGAAACGATCCTTCTCCGTTGCTGCACCAGCAGGTACAAAAAGATCGGCCCGCCGACCAGGGCCGTCACCACCCCCACGGGAATCTCAGTCGGGCTCAACAGCGTCCTGGCCACGGTATCGGCGATCATGAGGAACGTGCCGCCGATGATCCCCGACGCGATCAACAACAACCGGTGATCGGCACCGAACACCAAGCGAACCGCATGAGGCACGATGAGGCCGACGAACCCGATCAGGCCGCTGAACGCGACAACCGATCCCGTCAACAACGCGGACGCGGCGAAGATGACGCGCTTCACCCATTCCACTTCGACGCCCAGGGAACGAGCCGCCTCTTCGCCAAGCGTGAGCAGGTTCAAGGAGCGCGCCTGCGAAACCAGGATTGCTAATCCCAAGACGAGATACACCGCCAGGACTATTACGGTTTGAAAATCCGGACCCGTGAGTGAGCCCATGAGCCACGCGTACATCCCCGAGGCCTTATACGGGTCGGCCAGGCTTGTCAGAAACAGGATGAGCGCGGAAAAAATCGCATTCAGCACCACGCCGCCCAGCAGGAGCGTATGAATTGAAAAACTCCTGTAAGACACGGCAATGCGGTAGACGATAAAGAGCGAAACCAACGCCCCGAGAAACGCACAAAACGGCAACACGGAGAGGCCGAAAACGGACACGCCCACGCCGAACAGAATCGCCACGGCCGCACCGAGCGCGGCGCCGCTCGAAATGCCGATCACATAGGGATCGGCCAAAGGGTTCCGCAGCAAGGCCTGTAACGAAGCTCCGACCGCAGCAAGACTGCCGCCGACCATAAACGCGAGCAGGACACGGGGTACCCTGACCTGCCAAAGGATGATGGATTGGGTCGTGTCTTGTGCCCCAGCTTCGGCAACCACCCCTTGAATCAGGAGCGTGGCCACTTGCGGAAACGAAATGGCCTCGGTCCCGAATCCCAGACAGACCATGAAGGTCACGAGCGCCACCGCGCCCAACCCGCCGGACACGCCGAGCCATTTCACCGGTGAGAAAGCGATAACCCGGTGGACGGATTGCGCGTCTGCCGCAATGCGGCTATCCGCATGATTGTATGGGTTCAGTAACTCGTTGAACATTTCTACCGCTTCCTTCTGTGCCCTGGTTCCTCTCCCTTGCAAGATAACCCCCTCAATCCCCCTTCTCAGGGGGACGGCAGAACCGCTCTCTCCTGAGCAGAGAGCCGGGAGCAAGCCTCTCCCCCCTGATAAGGGGGCAGGGGGGTTCAGTAGGGGCGGACCTGCGTGTCATCCCTCCCTTGTTGTGGACAGATCCTCATGCGGTCATCGAATGACTGAACATTTACAAACCTTCCTGATCTGTCGTGGGTTGAACCACGTCGGGGTGGAGGATGGCAACGAGCGCTTCCAAGGCGTCGATCACCCGTGGGCCTGGTCTATTGAGCATGTCACTGTCCACTTGGACGAATTGATCACGTTTGACCGCTTCGAGAGACGTCCATCGCCGCCATTGATCCTGCTCAGCCTGAGGTATGCCTTCAAATTCGCCCGCGGGAAACAATAAAAACTCGGGGTTTTGCCGAAGCACTTCCTCGATGTTCAGACGCGGATATGGCATGGCGGCCTCCTCCGCGGCATTTCTTGCTCCGGCCAACTCGATCAACTGATGGATATAGCTGCCCGGGCCGACCGTAATGAGCGGGTCGGTATTGAGCACGAATAACAGCACGGGGCGCGGACGTCCTGATAATTGTTCGGAAAGAGCCGTCACCCTTTTGCGAATCCGTTCGGTCACCTTGATGGATTCGGGAACCTGCCCCACCATGCGGCCCAACAGTTGAATATGGGCCAAAATATCTTCAACGGACTTGGGATCGAATAGAAACGTCGGGATCTTCAATTGCTCCAGACGATCGAGCAAATCGACCCGCAAGAACGATTTGGGCGCAACGATGAGCTCGGGCTGCAACGCCAGGATGGCTTCCAGATTGGGTTGGGCATACCCCACCTTGGGTTTATCCAGAGCCTCGGCGGGATAATTGCAAAACTCCGTCACACCGGCGACCGACTCGCCCGCGCCGATGGCAAACAGCATTTCGGTGATACTCGGGGCCAGAGAAACGATACGCTTGGGAACCTTGGCCAGATAGATCTTCCGACCGAGATCGTCCACAAACGTGCGCGGAGCCACGTTGGCCATGAACGGCATACCGGTGAGAATACCTTGTTGTCGACGTTTCATGGTCTTGGAAGGATCGGAGGCACCCCAAAGGGGACTGCCGGCCATACAGGCCAGCACTAGGACCGTCAGGAGCAGCACAACGCGAGAAGGCCGGGTCGCGTCACGGCCGTCCCGGACAAGCTGACGAAACATAAAAAATCCCCAAGGCCTGAACGACCCTGAGGATTCTTCCCGCGTCTTCATCCTCACCCGCTCCCCAGCCCACGAGGGATCGAAGGTCGCGAATCCCGTTGGCCGATCCGATGGAACGGCAAAGGCGGAATTCTCAGCTCGGGTAGGTCTTCTGGCTTCCGGATACCAACCTACTGCCCGCGCCTTCCCGTCAACACAAACCGTTGACAGTGGCATCCGCGGGGTTCGTTTCCGGTTACAGCGGCGGGACCGCGAAGGAGTTGCACCTTCTTCCCTGCACCCGTGCGAACCACATCTGTAATTGGCAGGACTTTAGGGAACACGAAATCCGTTTGTCAAGCGAGCGGGAGTTGCAATGCCTGACAGACGGACGTCATATCCACGTGACGCGCAACGTGATCGGCCCACTCATCCAAAGCCGACGACAAGCGCTGCGTCACCTTCATGGACTCCGCCACGGTACGCGGGGCCAACCCTTTCCGGACGCGCACGCGGTTGAGCCAGGCACGGCGAAAGGCGGGATCGTCGAACACGCCGTGAATATACGTACCCCACACCGCTCCATCCGCGGACATGGCGCCGTCTTCCCTGTCTTCGGCCTCGTCGAGTATGCGAAAACACGGCTCTCCTCCATGACGCGCCGTCAACCCCACGTGAATTTCATAGCCTTGTACCATTTCCTCACCGGACATGCCGGGCAGTAAGACATTAGCCATCACCTGCACGGTCCGTTTGTCGGGGTGCAACTCGGTATCCACCGGCAACAAGTGAAGGCCTTCGATTTGTCCGCCGCCCTCGACCCCATGAGGGTCGTCGATCCTCTTGCCCAGCATTTGAAACCCTCCACAGACACCAACCATCTCCCGCCGCGCTTGCACGTGCGAGGCCAGCGCCGCCGCAAACCCCTTGTCCCTAACGTATTGCAGATCCTGAATGGTCTGTTTGCTGCCGGGCAAGATAATCACGTCCGCGCCGCCCAGGTCCTCGGGAACCCTGGCATATCGCAACGCCACGTCGGCCTCCGCGGCCAACCCGTTGAAATCCGTAAAGTTGCTCATGCGCGGCAACAGGATGACCGCAATGTTCACCGAATCCGCCGAAAACGCAGCCTCGGTCGAACCCGACTCGATCGTCACGCTGTCTTCTTGGTCAAGCGTCAGATCACGCACAAACGGCACCACGCCGAGAACGGGCACCCCGGTCCGTTTCTCGAGCATGGCCACGCCGTCATCGAAGAGCCGCCGGTCTCCGCGAAACTTGTTGATCACCACCCCCAGCACCCGTTCACGTTCATCAGGCTCCAACAAATCCAGTGTGCCGATGACCTGGGCGAACACCCCGCCGCGATCGATATCCGCCACGAGGATGACCTTGGCATCGGCCATCTCCGCCACCGGCCAGTTAACGATGTCGCGGTCGCGCAAATTGATCTCGGCCGCACTGCCCGCCCCTTCGATCACGATCAACTCGTGTTGCGCGGCCAACCGTTCGTAACTCTGCCGTACATAGTGAGCCAACTCAGTTTGGGCATCGAAATAGCTCCCGGCTTCCCGGCTGCCCCACACTTTACCCTGCACCACGACCTGCGAGCGCCGGTCAGCCTCCGGTTTGAGGAGGATGGGATTCATATCCACGTGCGGATGAAGCCCGCATGCCCGGGCTTGAAGGACTTGAGCGCGACCCATCTCTCCGCCATCCGCGGTCACGAATGAATTGAGCGACATGTTCTGGGCTTTGAACGGAGCCACCCTGACGCCGGAACGATGAAAAATCCGTCCGAGTCCCGCCGCAACGAGACTCTTCCCCACGTCGGAACCCGTTCCGAGAATGGCAAGGGCTTTAGTCATGATCGGCGGAGAAATCGAACACTCGATTGAAAGGTTTACGGTCTATCAATCGTCATTTGAACGGGAAAGAGGGTATAGTGCCGGAACCGATCGGTTCGGATATCGAGACGAGTTTCACCTCGTACCTCAAAAGTGAATTCGTACTCCCAATACAACTACCGCTGAATGAGTCTTCAAGCTAGCGACCTTGACGACGGATCCTTGAGGAATGGCCGTATCGAATTCAGCAGTTCGTTGATCCTGAAAGCGATAGCCCAGGTCCACCTTGACGGATTCCGAGACGGCATAGAACAGTCCACCGCCGAGCATGTAACCCCAAACCCAATCGGTATCGTCCAGGGTACCCCAATCGGATAACTCGGCGGGAATGTCATTGGTATATACATGGTGAAGCGCCACGTTGACACGGCTGGCGGAAAAACCGCCGCCAATATAGGGAACCAGGCGGCCATCCATCAAGGCGGCCTGATTGATGTCGTACCAGAGGTTCCCGTGAAAGCTGAGTTGGCTGAGCGTTCCGAAAACCTCTCCGATGACCTCGACTTCTTCTCCCTGGTAAGGGGCAAGATGGGAGTGGGTGGCCTGGTAAATGTCGCTCTCTCCTTGATAGGTCAGCCCCCCCTCAACGCGAACATTTTCAAACGGCATATAACCGAGATCGATCCCGACTCCATATGCGGTGTCGATTTTGGTTCGCGTTCCCTTACCGGTATTGAGGGCGAAGAATGAGTCCTGGAAACTGGATAGATTACCCCTGACGTTGACGTAAACATCGCTTTTTTCCCACGCCATGGCCGGAGTGTATCCGGACAAGAAAAAGACAAAGGCCACGATGATAATTCCCAACCAGTCTGCGCCTGACTTTTTCAAGGCATACAAGTAGGGAGTGGGCACTTGTTGAAAAAGGGTGTCCTTCATGGCCGTTGAATCTCTCATGAATTTGCAATCGGTTCGTCTTTTGGCAGGATATGCGCGCCTCGGCACGTATATCAGTTTAGATAAATTCTCACGGGACATCAATGGTCAATCGGGCGGGGAAGAGGCTATCGACGTCCTGGCGCCGTCTCGCGTGACGGAGCAGCGTCTCGACTTGCGGCGTCACCGTGCCTTGAAAACTGGTTCGACCGTCGGTCACCACGGTCACGGGCCTGGAAAAATCGATCAGCGCGTCATTCAAAAAGAGGGTGTAGCGCCGGACCCGTTCGGTCGTGACCTCAATATGATTCCCGGCTCTCACGTCGACCGCCAACGTCGCATAGACGTGGTTCTTGATCAGGTCGCCGTGTTGGTCGATCAACTGCTCGGAAAACATGGCGATCCGGTCGGTGGCGTCGATACGCACCCAGCCGAAATCCGTCAAATGGCTGGCGTCGCGGACGACAATCACGCTCCGCGGGTACGGATCACGGCGTTGATTCCGGAACCACTCCACCAGGGACGGCAATTCCTGGCGAGGGAAAAAATGGCCCCCGGCATGCGGATGCGTCCACTCGTGTTCCCGATACGTATAGGCGATGCCGAGCCGGGCCAGCTCATTGGTCACGTTCCGGCTCAACCAGACCGGCATGATTTGATCCCTGGCCCCGTGGATCACGTACAACGACGTGTGCCGGAGATTTTCCAGAAAGGGAAACAACACGTCATCGATGCCGCTCGCCATCGGCGCCACCGCGGCGAACCGCGGCGCCTGATGCATCCCGATAATCCACGCGCCGATTCCGCCGTTCGACATCCCCGTCAGGTAGACGCGATCGGGATCGATCCGATAGCGCGCGCGGACGGCCTCGATGGTCGCCAGAACCAGCTCTTCACTCGGCCGGGTCCACCATGTCCCGGCCATGGTCGTCGGACAGGCAAGGATAGACCACTCACCCAACCGCGAAGCCCACCGCTCCAGATAGGAATCGCCCGTAAACCCCGCCCCGTGCAGACACACCACCAGGGGCCACGCGACATCCGGATTATAAGCAGACGGCACGAACAACCCGTAGGAGAAGGTCTTGTCGCGAACCAGAACCGGCTGACTCGGCAGCATCCCCACCGGCGCCGCCTCATAGGTGCGACCTTCTTGAAGTACCGCGCTGACCCGCTCAAGGCTCGCTTGGGGATGGTCCAGGATCGCCTGCAACGACGACTCGGCTCCTTCACGATCTTCGACCGCCAGATACTGCATGACGAGCGTGGCCAGGGATTGACTGGACGCCTGAAATTGCGCGCTCGCGGGACCGGACTGAGAGGACCGTCCCAACGCATCGACAGCAACGGACAGGCTCGCGACAACCAGCAACCCCACGCACACCACGCCTCGCAGCAACATCAGAGCGCGGCAAGCGAAACTCACGCTATCCACTATTACGCTCCGCCGGCATATGTTCCCGTACGACCCGTAGAAACACTTCACCGTATTTCCTCAGCTTGCTCTCACCGACACCTTGAATTCGCTCCATGTCCGCCAGCCTTGCGGGTTTGAGCCGTACCAACTCGCGCAGGGTCGTATCGTGAAACACGACGTACGGCGGCACGCCCTGCTCCTTGGCCAAGGCCGTCCGCGTCCGGCGCAACGCCTGCCACAGGGCTTCATCGGTTCCCGCAAACGGCGTGGCGGCCACGGCGCTCTTGCCTTTTTTTACCGGCGCGGCGCGACGCAAGCGACGCAGGGTCAACGAGCGTTCGCCTCGTAACACCGGGAACGACTGATCCGTCAGGCGCAGGGCGTCGAAGCGGTCGGCATCCACCCGAAGGCAGCCCTGGGCGACGAGTTGACGGAAAATGGAGCGCCATTCCGGGGCGCTGTGCTCCACGCCGCTACCGAACACTTCCAGCCGGTCGTGCCTCCAGTCGCGGATACGCGCGTGGTCCTTGCCGATAAGCACGTCGACCAGGTAGTTCACGCCGAATCGCTCGCCGGTACGGGAGACGCAGGTCATGGCTGTTCGCGCGGTCTCGGTGCCGTCCCAGGTTTGCGGCGGGTTCAGGCAGTTGTCGCAATTCCCGCAGTCCTCCCCCGGCTCTTCCCCGAAATAGGCGCGAATGGCCCGACGGCGGCACGTGGGCAGTTCGCACAACCCGATCATAGCTTCCAGTTTCTGGTGCTCCACGCGCTTGTAGGCCTCATCGGCTTCGGATTCGGCCAACCACTGACGGAAGATGACGACTTCCTTCAGGCCGTAATTCATCCACGCGCTGGAGGGCAGGCCGTCTCGGCCCGCACGGCCCGTTTCCTGGTAATAGGCTTCAATACTCTTCGGAAGACTCAGGTGGGCGACAAAGCGCACGTCGGGCTTGTCGATGCCCATGCCGAACGCGATTGTGGCGACAATCACCACGCCCTCTTCCCGCAGGAACCGTTCCTGGTGCCGGCGGCGCGTGTGATCCGACAGGCCCGCGTGGTAGGGCAGCGCATCGCGCCCGCGAGCGCGCAGCCACTCGGCCGTCTCCTCGACTTTTTTGCGAGACAGGCAATAGACGATGCCGGCGTCCGCGGGATGTTCGCTTTGCAGAAAGCGCCACAGGCGCTCGCGCCCGTTCTCGTCGTCGGAGATGGCATACCGGATGTTGGGACGGTCGCAACCATGGACGTAGACGTTCGCCTCGTCCAGTTGCAATCGGGTGATGATTTCGCGGCGGGTGGCCTGATCGGCAGTAGCCGTCAGAGCGATGCGCGGCACCGAGGAAAACCGCTCGTGCAGCACCGACAACTGCAAATATTCCTCGCGGAAATCGTGTCCCCAGCGCGACACGCAATGCGCTTCGTCAATGGCAAACAAGGCGATGGTTTGCCGACCCAGCCACTCCAAGGTCCGTTCCTGCAGCAGGCGCTCCGGCGCCACGTAGAGCAAATCCAGCCGGCCGCCGTTCACCGCCGCCTCCACCGACCGGACTTCCTCGAAGTCCAGGGTGGAGTTCAGGCAAGCCGCCCGCACCCCGCACTGGCGAAGCGCATCCACCTGATCTTTCATCAGCGCAATCAGGGGCGACACCACGATCCCCACCCCGGCCCGCATCATGGCCGGGATCTGGTAACACAACGACTTGCCCCCGCCCGTCGGCATCAGGACCATGGCGTCCCGGCCGGCCAGCAGGTCCGCGATCACCTCATCCTGGCGCAGGCGAAAAGCCGAGTGCCCGAAGACGGTCCGAAGAAGCCTGAGCGCGTCATCGGTGGATAGAAGAGATTCCATGGGGTGGGCAGATCATCATAAATCCGCGCCGGAGTTCCTACGCCATCTTCAGCAATTCGTCGATGGCGCCGCTGACGCCTTCGAAAATCTGGTGCGGCTTGGCCGTGCCGTACATATAGGCCGGCGTCGTGATCACTTTATTGGAGGCATCGACCACGAACTTCTCGACCGCGCAATTGGTATGCTTGGCCCCGGTCTTTTCGACCTCGGATGCCGTGCCCTGATCCTCGCCGATCGTCACGTTCACGCCTTTCTCGCCGAATGCCAGAGCCATGATCGCCGGGGCGATGCAGATCGCAGCGATGGGTTTCCGTGCCTCATGAAATTCCTTCACGATTCGCAGAACGTGCGGATCGATCTCGCCCCCGCTCCCTTTTTGCGCAAAGTCACACAAATGCAAGGCCGCGCCATACCCGCCGGGAAACGCCAGGGCATCAAAGTTTTCCGCCTTGAGAGCTTCCAGTGACTGAATGTCCCCACGCGCGATCCGGGCCGCCTCCTGCAACACGTTTCTGGATTGGCCGGTCGCCTGCTGCGTCAAGTGATTCGTCTCGGCCACGTCCTTATCCGGCGCAAAACACGCATAGTCCGCACCGTGCTGCCCGATCGCCACCAGCGTACTGATCGCTTCGGTGATCTCCGCGCCATCCAAAAACCCACAACCCGACAAAACAACCGCAACTTTTTTCATGATACCCTCCCTGAGTGCTGTTGCATATGCAATGACCTCTGCCTGATTCCCCTCCTTTGCCTGCCCTGAGCGAAGTCGAAGGGTAAGGAGGGGATAGGGGAGGTAGAGTTTGCGGCAAGGACGTCGCAACTCCGTGCTCCAAGTTCGATCAAATCTACCCCACCTGACCTCCCCTTACAAAGGGGAGGGATAGCACGTCTCCCGTGATAAGCACGTCCGGGCCCAGCGATTCAAAGCGAAGATTGGACACCGGCACAGTGTCGGTCAAACTGCGAGGCGCAGGGCCGGCCAGCAGGCCTTTGGTCTCTTGGCCGCCCAACAACGTCGGAGCCACGTACAGGTGGACCCGGTTCACCAGACCATCACGCAAAAAAGAAGCGTGCAGTTCCGCTCCTCCTTCCACCAGCAAACTGGTGAGTCCCATGCTGCCCAGCGATTGAAGACACTTGTCGAGGGAAACGCGGGTCCTCTTTCGAGGCAGGACCATGATCTGCACGCCCATCTTTCGCAACCGTTCAACCTTTCGAGGGCTGGCCAGGTTCGTGGTGGCCACAATTGTGGGAGCCTGCTCGATCCCCTGAAGGACACGCGCCCCGAACGGAATTCGCAGGCGGCTGTCGAAAACCAGCCGCGCCGGTTGACGAATGCCGATAACAGACCGTTTGCCCCCGGAGACCCTGACCGTCAACTGCGGATCGTCCTTCAGAACCGTCTCCGCTCCCACCGCAATCGCATCCACTTGGCTCCTGAGTTGATGAACGTGAGCGCGCGCCTTGGCTCCCGTGATCCACTGCGACTCGCCGGTCGCCGTGGCAATCTTGCCGTCCAGCGTCATCGCTGCCTTGAGCACGACGAAGGGCCGGCCGGTTTTGATCCAATGCAGGTAGACCTCGTTGAGTTCGGCCGCGTCGGTGCCGAGGCACCCGACGTCCACGGCAACGCCCGCCCGCCGGAGTTGCCGGATACCGCGACCCGCCACGTGCGGATTGGGATCCCGCATCGCCACAACGACGCGACGAACACCCGACTCCAGAATCGCCGGCACACAGGGCGGTGTCCGCTTCTCCGTATGGCAGCAGGGTTCGAGGGTGGTATAAAGGGTGGCGCCGCGCGATCGGGCGCGGGCTTGGCGTAGCGCCGCGACTTCCGCGTGGGGACCACCGGCGCGCCGGTGATAGCCGGAGCCGACGACCGTGCCGTTCGCCACGACCACGGCGCCGACCATGGGATTCGGTCGAACCGTCCCACGGCCTCGAGCCGCGAGCCTGAGGGCCTGTTGCATGAAAAGGACGTCTTGCTCGACGTCGTTCACCGGCGGGATCGGGTTGTGCGTGACCGCCCTCGGGCTCTCGACAAAGCCCCCCTTTTCTTCGGCTTAGCCGCCGATTGGTCGACCACGGCATTCAACGCGGCTTGAGCCGCAGCCAACCGGGCGATGGCCACGCGATAGGGAGAACAACTCACGTAATTGAGACCGAGGTGATGACAGAACTCCACGGAACTGGGTTCCCCGCCGTGTTCTCCGCAGATGCCGAGTTTGATGTCGGGACGAGTCGCGCGGCCCTCACGCATGGCCAACCGCATGACCGCACCGACGCCTTCCCGGTCGAGCACGGCAAACGGATCGAACGCCAACAGCTCGTGGTCCCGGTAAAAGCCCGTAAATTTGGCGGCATCGTCCCGCGAAAAGCCATAGGTGGTTTGGGTCAGGTCATTCGTTCCGAACGAAAAGAACTCGGCATCCTCGGCGATCTGCCCGGCCGTGACCGCGGCCCGCGGCAACTCGATCATGGTGCCGACCAGATACGTCAAGCGCTTCCCGTAGCGTTGCATGGTCTCGTCGGCGAATTCCTTGATCAGGGCCTTTTGCGCTTTCATTTCCGAAGCCATGCCCACCAGGGGAATCATGATCTCCGGCACGATCTTTTTCCCTTCCCTGGCTACCTCGCAAGCGGCTTCCATGATCGCCCGCACCTGCATGCGTGTGATCTCGGGCATCGTAATGCCCAGGCGGCAGCCCCGGAGTCCGAGCATGGGATTGAATTCATGCAACTCTTCGACCCGGGACAACATCTTTCGTTTTTCCTCGATCTCCGGCGACCGGACGTTCGAGGCTTCGGCCCTGGCGATGTCCACCATGAGTTGTTCGCGTTTCGGCAAAAACTCGTGCAAGGGCGGATCCAACAACCGGATGGTGACGGGATACCCCTTCATCTCACGATAGAGCCCGATAAAGTCCTGTTTCTGGAGAGGCAGCAATCGTTCCAGGTAACGTTCACGATCTTTTCGATTCGAGGCGAGGATCATCGCCTGCATGATCGGCGCGCGGTCCTCCGAAAAGAACATGTGCTCCGTACGGCAGAGACCGATGCCTTCCGCGCCGAACCCGCGCGCGATTCTGGCCTGATCCGGATCATCGGCATTGGCGCGTACGTTGAGATGCCGAATTTCATCCGCCCATTTCAGGATCGTGAAGAAATAGCGGATCTTGTCCGATTGTGCAGCCGGTCGCGTACCCTGGATCGCCTGGATGACTTCCGAGTCCATCACGGACAACATGCCGCCGTAGACAAACCCGGAAAACCCGTTAATGGAAATATAATCCCCTTCCTTAAAAACGGAGGGACCGATGCGGACCTTGGCTTCATCCTCGAAGACTTCCACGTCTTCGCACCCGGCGACGCACACTTTTCCCATTTGCCGCGCCACCACCGCGGCATGGGACGTCATCCCTCCCGTGGCCGTCAGGAAACCTTCCGCGGCGTGCATGCCGTGAATGTCGTCCGGACTGGTTTCCTTGCGAACGAGCACGGACTTTTCCCCGCGCGCTTTCAGCGCGACGGCCTGATCCGGAGTGAGGGCGATCTTGCCGCAAGCCGCTCCCGGTCCGGCCGGCAACCCGTTCCCGATCGGTTGAAACTTCTTTTCCTCGGCCTGTTCGAAAATGGGATACAGGTACTGCGCCAACTGTTCCGGTTCGACCCGGCGCACCGCCTCGTGCTTGTCGATCAACCGCTCCTTGACCATATCCACGGCAATCCGGACCGCGGCGATGCCCGTACGCTTGCCGACCCGCGTTTGCAGCATATAGAGCTTACCTTCCTGAATGGTGAACTCCATGTCCTGCATGTCGCGATAATGTTTCTCCAAAATCTTTTGAGTGGTCATGAGGGAGCGATAGGCGGCGGGCAACGTGTCCTTCAGCGCGGACACGGGAAGGGGCGTGCGTAGCCCTGCGACCACGTCTTCACCCTGCGCATTCAACAAACATTCCCCGAAAATCTCGCGTTCGCCCGTGGAGGGATTCCGGGAAAACATGACGCCGGTGCCGCTGGTCTCGCCCATATTGCCGAATACCATGGCCACGACGTTGACCGCCGTACCCCACGAATCCGGGATGTCGTAAATCTTGCGATACGCCACCGCCCGGTCCCCGAACCACGACGCAAAGACCGCCTGCACCGCCATATTGAGTTGATCGAATGGATCTTCGGGAAACGCCCGCCCGGTCTCCCGCTGCACGACGCCGTGATACGCGGCAACCAATTCATTGAGGGCCTGCGCGGACAAGTCGGTGTCGGTCGCGGCGCCGACCTCCTGCTTTTTGTGTTCCAGGACTTCGTCGAATTTTTCGCGCGGTACGTTCATCACCACGGAGGCGAACATCGTGATGAACCGGCGATAGGAATCCATGGCAAAGCGCGGATTGTTCGTCTTCTCGGCCAACCCCCGGACGGTCTTTGAGTTCAGGCCGAGGTTCAACACGGTATCCATCATGCCGGGCATGGATGCGCGCGCGCCGGACCGCACGGACACCAACAACGGATTCCGCGAATCCCCGAATCCGGATTGCATCAACCGCTCGACCTGCTTCATCCCTTTCAGGGTTTGATCCCACATGCCGGCGGGATAACGTTTTTTGGTCTTGAAGTATTCGAGGCAGGCGTCGGTCGTGATGGTAAAACCCGGAGGGACAGAAATTTTCAGATTGGTCATTTCCGCCAGGCCGGCACCTTTCCCCCCGAGCAACGCTTTCATGGTGCCCGTGCCTTGCGCTTTGCCGTCGCCAAACGAGTAGACGTACTTCTTGTTACGCATGCATGAGTTCTCCCCCTTGACCGGCGCAATCGTTCGCTTCTGCCGGTCGACCCCAAGAATATGATGTTATCATAACGATCCGATTCCCCTCAAAAATTTATTCACGGTTCCTGCCGGCGAAGACGCGCCTCGTACCAGGTCAACAAAACGCGTTTGGTCAGCATGCCCAGATAAATGACCGCCACGGTGAACAACAACAAGCCCAACACCCAATGCTCAGCATCTCTGGCGTTGGAATAATACAGGTTCCCCTCGCCGCTCATGGCCAACGGCTCCCCCGGCCGCAAGGTATGGACCCGGCCGGTAGGGTCGGTCGTATCCAACCATTCCGAACACACCCGGACCGGCCCGTCGACCCCGGCCACCTCGGCCCAGGCCACCCCGACACAATGTCCCGCTTCCGGGTCGTAGAGTTCGGAATTGGTGAGTACGAAATCCAAATCCAGGCCGGAAACCCACAAGGCCGCCAGCAGCACCAGGTTGCAGACGACGATGAGGCTCAACGTCACCCCATGGCGAAACCACCGAAATCCGGACTCGGAAAAAGTCATGAGCACTCACATCTCCGGCGAAACCGTCCGCGCTAAGGGTCCAGAACCGGCGGCCTCTCTACCCCACCTGACCTCCCCTTACAAAGGGGAGGGAAAGAGGGTCATTCCACATTCTGTTCCCCTCCTTTGCCAGCCAACCCCCTCACTCCCCCTTATCAGGGGGACGGCCGCACTCATCTCCCCCCTGACAAGGGGGGCCAGGGGGGTTCAGCCCTGCCCCTTCTGTTCCCCTCCTTTGTAAGGAGGGGCGAAGGGGAGGTAGAAACTCTGTCAATCAATGCAATCGCACATACCCCCTACTGCCCCTGCACCTGGATTTGAGACAAATCCCCGAAGGCTGAAAACAGGTCATCCACCTGGCGCAAGAGCGACAAGCGGTTTGCGCGCACGTCGGGTTCCGGGGCATTCACCAATACGCCATCAAAAAATTGGTCGATGGGGGATTTCAATCCGATGAGTTGTTTCAGCGCGCCGTGATAGTCACGAGCGTCCAGCGCCTGCCCGACGGCACGGCCGGCCGCTTCCACGGCCTCATGTAACGTCCGCTCCGTGTGATGGGTCAACAGCGCGGCCTCGACGGTTTTGGACGTCCAGGCTTCTTTTTCCACGATCCGGTGCGCCCGTTTGAATCCGACGATCAACGACTCGAAGTCCGGTTGGCTCGTAATGGCCTGGAGCGCCTCCATCCGCAAGAATAAATCACGCAGATCACAACCCGCGGCATCAGCGCGACCCAGCACACTCTCCATCACGTCCTCACGAAAGCCCGTCACGGTCCGGCCGTAATAGCGAAGCCGCTCCTCCAAAAATGTCTGTAGGGGCGGACCTGCGTGTCCACCCGCCTTGACACCTTGCGCAGCGAGGCGTTGTTCCGCCTGCCGAACGACCCTTGCCAGATTGATATTCAATCCGGCTTCAACCACGATCCGAATCACGCCGAAGGCGCTGCGACGAAGACCAAAGGGATCTTCAGACCCCGACGGAACGATCCCGGCGTAAAAGAACGCCGCCAGGGTGTCCAACCGGTCGAGCAACGCCAACAACCGGCCCGCCGCGGTCTCGGGGATAGCATCATCAGGCGTACGAGGCCGGTAATATTCCCCGATGGCCTGACAGACTTCAGCGCGTTCCCCATCATGCGCCGCATACTTTTCCCCCATTACGCCCTGGAGCGTGGGGAATTCCCCGACCATCCCCGTGACCAGATCAGCCTTGCTCAAACGCGCCGCTCGACTACACAACGGTATCATCTGCGAATCCCCGACAGACTCGGCCAGGTCATATGCCAAGTTGATCATCCGTTGAGTCTTGTCATACAAGGAACCCAGTTTCTTGTGAAACACGACTCCGTTCAGGTCAGACACGCGGTCGTCCAGTTTCGTCTTGCGGTCCTCGTCGAAAAAGTAGCGGGCGTCCGCCAGACGGGCTGCCAGGACTCGCTCATTGCCGACGGCAATCAGCTCCATATTTTTCACGTTCATATTGGTTGGCGCGAAAAAGCGTGGCAGCAAGGCCCCTTTTCGATTGACGACCGAGAAAAACCCTTGGTGCTCTTCCATGGAGGCAATCAGCACTTCCGCGGGGACGGCAAGATAGGCTTTATCAAAGGTCCCGCTGAGAATATTGGGACATTCCAGAGAAAAGACCGCTTGGTCGAGGAGGTCTTCATAATTGGCCTGATACACCCGTCCCTTGACCGAACGGGCAAGCTGTTTGAGTTGCGCGGCCAGCGCTTCCCGTCTCTTGGCCGGATCGACCACTACGCCCCCACGAGCCAAAGCCGCTTCATATAAGTCAGGCCGGCGGACCAGGATACCCTTGTTCGTCACGCCGGGTTTCCCACGCGACATGAAGCGATGTCCCCACGTATGAGCCCCCGACCGCACCCCGGCAAACTCAAAAGACAGGCCCCGTCCTCCCACGAGTCCAACCAGCCAGCGCACGGGTCGCGGATACCGGATCCCCGATGCATTCCATTTCATGGTTTTCGGAAACGTGAGGCGTTGAAGAAGACCGGGAAGATGCTCGTTCAAGACCGTGGCAGCGGGTAACCCTTTCTCCCGTTTGACTGCGTAGAGGTACACGCCTTTGGGCGTTTCCCGGATTTCCAGTTCGCCGACGTCCACGCCTTGCGATTTCGCAAACCCTTCGGCGGCCTTGGTCGGCCGGCCCTGGGCATCGAACGCGACGGCTTTGGACGGACCCAGCGCTTCCTGCAGCGCCGGCGTTTGTCTGGGGGCCAACCCCTGGACGAGAACCGCGAGACGACGCGGCGTGCCGAACGTCCGAATCCGGTCATGAGAAAGCCGGTGCGTCTCCAAAAATCCGGCCATCAATTGCGCGAGTTGCGCCATGGCCGGCTGAATCACCTGCCACGGCAATTCTTCCGACCCGATTTCCAACAGGAAAGACGTGGTGGGAGGATGATTGGATTTAGAGGTTTTCTTCGCGGGCATTGAAGTCTACCGTCGGAACAAAAGAGCCACTTCTCCCCTCTTCTTTCCCCTCCTTTGTAAGGAGGGGGCAAGGGGAGGTAGAGCTTACGGCGATCATGGTGATCCCGGTTCCACCCCGGCTCCGGCCAGTAACGGAAACCCCAGGCTTTTGCGTCGTTCGACGTAGGCGTCCGCGCAGCCACGCGCGAGTCCTCGAACGCGCCCGATATAACCCGTTCGCTCCGCCACGCTCAACGCGCCGCGCGCGTCCAAGACGTTGAACAGGTGCGAGCTTTTCATGCAATAGTCATAGGCTGGCAACACGAGATCCTTCTCCAACAACGTGCGACATTCGGCCTCACAGGCATCAAACGTTGTTCGGATCATGGCGACATCCGCGACCTCGAAATGATAGCGGGAAAACTGGATCTCCGAATCGTGGAACAAATCCCTATAGCTGACGTCGTCCGACCACCGGAGATCGTACACGTTATCGACGCCCTGCAAATACATCGCAATCCGCTCCGTCCCGTAGGTGAGTTCCACTGTCACGGGATCGAGGGTATGTCCGCCGGCTTCCTGAAAATACGTGAATTGGGTAATCTCCATGCCATCGAGCCTAACCTCCCAGCCCAGTCCCCACGCGCCTAGCGTCGGCGATTCCCAATCATCCTGCCTGAACTGGATGTCGTGTTTGCGGGGATCGATCCCCAAGGTCGAGAGACTGTCCAGGTACAACGACTGGATCGTATCCACGCACGGCTTGATGACCACCTGGTACTGATAATAGTGCTGCAACCGGTTGGGGTTCTCGCCGTACCGGCCGTCGGTCGGACGGCGACAGGGCTCGACATACGCCGCCCGCCAGGGCTCCGGTCCCAGGGCGCGCAAAAAAGTGGCCGGGTTGAAGGTGCCGGCCCCCTTTTCCAAATCATACGGCTGGCAAATGATACAGTCGTGTTTTGACCAAAACTGATGAAGCGAAAGGATAAGATTTTGAACGGTCACGGAAGTCGTTGCCGCCAGGCTCCGGTAGCCGTTCGACCTGACCGGCAAAAAAGGGTCTAAATGTTTGAAACTAGCAACAAACCCCCATAGTGTCAAGGATAGGCCGGAACACAGACCGTCCCCGACTCCCCTCTTGTCATCCCGGACTTGATCCGGGATCCAGCGTCTTTCAATTCCCTTTGTAAGGATGGGCGAAGGGGAGGTAGAGGCCTGGGAAAGGGGACCGAAAGAGAATAAAGGCTTGTGCTATGTTTGCTATGATTTTGCTATGTTTTTTGCTATGCCATGCTATGCTTTTGCTATGTTCCGCAACGCGAGCGGCTATTCTTCCAATCCACAATATTTTTGCTCTGTTCCAACACAACGGTTATAGAAAATTGGCCGTGAGGCCGATGAAGAAGTACCGGCCCAGGACGTCGTAGAGACCGGGGAAGACACCGCCATTGCCGGCGATGCTGGGTCCGGCCTCCTGGCCGGCGACCGGCGGCTCGCGATCGAACACGTTGTTGATCCCCGCCCGCAGGCTGGCATAGTCGGCGAAATCCCAAATTGCCGCCAGATCGATATAATGACGTTCCCCGAGATCCACCCCGGTGTCGCTCAGGGCTTCGACGCCGCTGACGTACCGCCACATGAGGCTGGGCCGTACTCCCCAGGGCGTGATCCAAGTGGCCCGCAGGTTGTTGCGCATCTCCGGGGTCGGCGAGCCGCACGTGAGCCCCCATTTGCCAAGGCAGTCGATCTTCGGCGCGCTCTCCAACTCCTGCTGGTCCCACGTGGAGGTGACCGAGAGGATCTCGCTGACGTGCAACCGTCCCCACTCGCCGGCGTCATAGTCATAGAGCGCGGTGACGTCGTACCCCTGCACCTTCTCGATGGCCAGGTTGTCCAACAGGGACACGATGTGGCCGCTACGATCCACGTTGGACCCCACCCACAGGTCGCCGCCCTGCCCGCGTCTGACCTTGACGCATTGCGCGGCATTGCCGTCCAGGCATTCATTCAGGATAAGCTGCGGGTTCAACGCGCTGATCCCTTTCTGGATTCTGATCGAATAATAGTCCACGCTGAAATTGAACCCGTTGACGAAGCGGGGCGTCCACACCAGACCGAAGGAGTAGGTGTCGGCTTCCTCCGCTCCCAGGTCGGGATTCCCCCCTTGGAACACGTTGTACTGGGCAGCCGGCGAATGGGCGATGTTGCCGAACTGGGCAGCCGTGACGCCGCTCCGGGCGCATTCCTCGAAGGTTCGGCCCGCGGCCGTTTGGCCATCGGTCACGGAACCGCCACAGGGATCATCGGGCATATCGAACAGGTTCAAGCCCTGCGGTCTGAACCGTTCCCGCACGTTCGGGCCACGGATCGCCCGCTGAAAACTGGCCCGAAGCTTGACCCCGGAATTGACGGCCCAAGCCGAACGGACACCGAAGGTATTGGTTTGCAAATCGAAATCGTAGTCGGAATAGCGATAGCCCACGTCGAGCCCCAATTCTTCCGCAAACGGGGCGCCCTCGACCAGCGGGATGCCGGCTTCGAAAAAGAATTCCGTCACGTCGAATCCGCCGCTGACCGGAGGGCTGGCGCCGCCCTGGCCGGCGCCGTCGCCGCTACGGTAGGCTTCGTCCGGATTGAATTTTAAATTTTCCTTACGGTATTCACCGCCCAGCACCACGTCCACGCTGGTGTCGGCGAACGGCGACATGATGCCGTATCGGCCGAGATGACCGGTCAGATAACCGGAGATCACCGTCTGGTCGGTCGATCCCTCGGCGGTCAACGGCAAGGACAGGTAATTCACCATGTCCGGCGTCACCCCGCCCTCCCGAAAGATGTTCCATGGCACGCAATTCGGGTCGGAGCCATCCAGTACGGACCGGCATACGGGGTCGCCGGTTCCCGGATGTTCCACCACGTCCAGCGCACGCCTGACCCGGGTGACCGACAGGTCGTTCCGGTAGGTGTTCTGCATGTTCACCTTGGAGTATTGATAGTGCAGTTCGTAGAACCAACGGTCACTCAAATCGCCCCGCAAACCAAACACGCTCCTATAGGAGGTGTGACGCAGATCGTTCTGTCGGCTGCCGCCCTCCACGTTGCGCCGGCCGATGTACGCCGTCTGCATGTCGTCCTTTGTCAAACCATAGGCGCCGCATACCGCCTCGAACTGTTGCGGGGACAGGAGTGGATTACCGCAGTTCAGCATATCGGGGTGGAAGAACGACCCGGAAGGCGCGATCTGGGCCAGCGACCGGTCTTCCATGAACATGAATTCGCCGAAGGCTTCGACCTTGTCGTGCACGTCATAGTTCGCAAACAGGCCGGCGGTCCAACGCCGGTCGGGACGCTGGAAATAGTTCGTCGGCGCATAGTTGTACAGCGTGCCGTCACGGGGCACGAACCGGTGGCCCTCAACCTTGTAATCGAAGCTCTCCAACCCCCGGGCGCCCAGCGCGCCGAAGTCGGAAAAGGTCCCCTGCGGTGACGTGGCCGAACCGCCGCACGCGGTCAGGCGCTTGATCAAGTCACACGAACTGTAATCGCGGTCCCCGTGGAAGACCGCTTCGATGTTGCGGTAGGTCCCGTAAACCGTGACGTTGCCGCGCCTCCCCAGATTCTTTCCCGCGACCAGGGAGATATTCGAAATATCGCCGTCCCAGGTCGAGCCGGTGGGAGCTGAATACCCGGCGTCCCGGACGACCCCCTGCCACCTGCCGCTGTCGTTATTGTGCTGGTACTGGCTGAACTGGTAATCGAGCTTGACGCCCTCGAAATCATCGACCATCAGAAAATTGACCACCCCGGCCACCGCATCGGCCCCGTAAGTCGCCGAGGAGCCGCCGGTCAGCACCTCGACGCTCTTGATCAACGCGCCGGGGATCTGGTTGATATCGGCGCCGATCCCGCCCTGGATCGGCGAGCCGGCCGGCATGCGCCGGCCGTTGATCAGCACCAACGTCCGCGTCGCGCCCAGGTTGCGCAGGTTCAGGGTGGCCGTCCCGGTGGCGCTGTTGGATATGCCGGCGTTCTGCGTGGAGAACACCTGCGGCAGGATGCGTAACGTGTCCTCCACCCGGACGTTACCCTGATACAACAGGGCCTCTGCGTCGATGTGATAGATCGGGCTGGCGCTGGACAAATTGGGAATATGGATCCGGCTACCGGTCACCACCACTTCTTCCAATCGCACCGGCGCGTCGGCGACAGGTTTCTCCGGCGATTCCTCATCCGCGGCCAAAACCGGTGCGACCACGGCCAACAACAATGCCGCACCCATCACGATTCCTCTCCACAGGATAATCTTATTCGACACGTTCACCCTCTCCTCCAATATGATTACGCAAGCTCACTCCTATCTGCCAACAGCAAATTGCATCATAATAACTCAATTTCAGTAGAAGCAAAAACAATCGAGGCGACGAAACCCTGTGCCGTACGCAAGACAGCGGAGGCAGTAGCCGACATATGCGCCGCCGGGAACCCTTTCAATACACGCCGGGGACAATCCGGTACTTCACCCGCGCCTGATACTCCGCCCACTTTTCGGCGCCGTATTTCTCGGCACAGAACCTGCCGTCAAAGCGTTCACGGAAGACGAAGAACGACACGATAAAGACGAAGTAGGTCCAGACCCAGGGATTCGTGAAGTAGCCGAAGGCCAGGGCAATCGACAGGGCCAGGAACCCCTCGCCCATGTAGTTGAAGTGGCGGGCGACACCCCAGAGACCGCTGCACAGGATCTTGCGGTCGCCAGCCTCGATGTACTCGGGTTCGATCAGCCCGAGGAACTTGCGGTCGGGCCATCGCTTGAACGTGTATTTCTGATTGTTGGCGCCGCGCGAGATGCCCCACCCCAACAGGAACAGCGCCGTCGTTCCGATGAGCCACACGTATGTCCCTGCCGTCGAGAATCCGGGGGCCGGGTACACGGCCATGCCCCACAACGGCAGGATGAACAACCACCCGTAGACCACGAGCCCGCCCCAGAACAACTTGAAGCCGACACGCTCATGGATCAGATCGTAGGTATAGAGCGTGACGCGCTCGAAGACGAAATAGTCCAGGATGTAGAACGTGAAGAACACCGCGTACAGGAACACGCCCGGATTGGAGTTCTCCCCAAAACGTTGGTAGTGATACACGGCCCCGGACAGGGCGTTGAGCGCACACATCGTCCCACCGACGACGTAGAAGTACATCTTGACGTCGAAGCGCTCATTGAAGAACGACAACTCCCGGGCCCGTCCCTCCCACAGCGCCAGGAATGGGTTCTTTTCGTCGCCCGGCGGCTGGCCGTAGACTCCGATGACGGCAAAGATGGTGGCAAAGACCGTGCCGCCAGCCACCGCATAGATCGAGGACCGGTAGAACCAATCACGCGGCATGCCGGTCAGTTCGAACGCCCACACGACCAGCGCGATGATGAATACCGGCAAACCGTTCAGACGATAGTTGCGGGGCGCGCCGGTTTCCGGATTGATGACATAGCCGGACACCCTTCGTGCCGGCAGGATGATCTGCGCCAGGAAGAAGACGGCGAAGATCACCGGCGGCGCAAAGAATCCCGCAATCGCTTCCGAGCGGGAAAGCTCGAACAGGTGGCCAATGCCCAGCCATTCAATCACGACCGAATACCCCTTCCTCGCGGCACAGCCGCGTTCCCCCTTCCATGTCCGGCCAAAACTATATCATAATTATTACGTAGATGCGACAAGGCGGGTGGTTGGTTTTGTCTATCTTCTCCGTACTCTCTTCTTGTCATCCCCGACCAGATCGGGGATCCAGCGTCTCTGTTTTACCAATCGTGGCCGCGTCATCTGAGTACGCATTTCACCTTCCCTCACCGGTAGGCTTAGCGCCCACCCGTTCTGCCAGAGAAACAGATCACGCCCATGGTGGAAACCGCCTTAAATGGCCCACTTTCCCGTCGCCAAGCCAGCGGCTATAATGCCACCAATGCCTCAGTGCCTACTAGAGTAGTCGTCTCTTCCAAACTACACGACAATGTCGCCAGTGAAAGATAGAATTTCATCCTATATTAGATGGATAACGCACCAAAACTTTCCACCAGCAAGGACGCGATAGATGTCAAACAAGCACGCTGATTTCTGGTATGCCCTGTTGAATCATAGCCAAGACCAGAAACGACGGGCGCGATTGTGGAACGGCTATCTCGGGTGGAAGTTGCCATCCAAAACAAAAGGGGAAATTGATTCCAAGGGTAGCTGGCCGCAATTGACCGTTGATCCTCCGGATGGAGGTTGGCCAAAACTGAACGAAGAAGAACGAAGGACAATAGAGGAACTGGCCGAAAGACATGGCGGACATCCGGAATTTGAGTTCAAGTATATAGATTTCTCAGGTCGCATTATTCCTGGCGACACCGACTTTTCAGGGTTGATTCTGGTCCGTAGCGATTTTAGCGGAACGACGTTCCAGGGCCCGGTTACGCTTTCGCACGACACATGGTTTTATGACCATACGTGGTTCCTTAATGCGACATTCGAAGAAGGCTTGCATTGCACCGGCACATGGTTCGATTCGCTGCTTTCATTTGCTGATTCGTGCTTCAAGGACGTAGCCCATTTTATGGATGCGAAATTCATGGGCGGTGCTTCGTTCACCCGTGTCCTGTTCAAGGGGAATGCCATATTCAACAATTCAAGATTCGAGGAAAGATGCTGGCCCAGTATCATGGCGATTCCTGAACTCGCTGATTTCAGAAACGCGAAATTCATGGCAAGAACATCATTTCGAAGAGTAATATTCGGGAACGACCGCACCGCTAATTCCAGACGCGTTTGGCCCGAGCGCAGCGCCGATTTCTCAGATGCTGAATTTATGACCACGACTGAATTCCAGGGAGCGGTTTTCGGGGCTGTTCCGGCATTCTTCAATGCTACCCTTCACGAAGATACTGACTTTGGCCTCGTCGATTGGGAAAAAGCTGAAACCGAAACGATAGGCGTCGATTACGCCATCCGGGCTTGGGAGCGGTTGGAACTCATGATGAGCAAACTTGAAAAGCCGCTGGAACGGCATCGCTTCTTTCGGCTCAAAATGCGCGCTAAGCGCCGGTCGGAAGGCTTTCTTTTACGGGGTCTTAATTGGTTGTTCGAGAAGACTGCTGATTATGGTTGGGGCGTGGGTCGGGCCTTTTCCTGGTGGTTTGGCCATTGGGCCATTTTTGCTGTCGTTTTGTTCGCCAACACTTGCCCCACCTGTACCCGTCTCGGATATTGGGCGGTGGCCCTTGCGGCGCTCGGAACGAGCTTCGCGAACGCGCATGCCTTTTTCGGCCTCGCTACGGCCGGCGGTTATCTTGAAGACAGCCGACAGCTGCTGGAGCAAAACAACGAGTGGGGTCTGCTGGCAGGCGTAGGAGTTGCCGAAGTGGTCCTTGGCCCTGCATTTCTGTTTCTCCTATTGCTGACCCTTCGCAATCGTTTCCGTCTCGCATAGTCCTCTCCCAAAACAATTTCGCTAGTTCCCTAGGTTTGAAGCCCGTGACATCATGGCAGCTAGGACAACCGATTAAGACGCTGGATCCCCGATCGGGTCGGGGATGACCAGAAATAAAAACACTAACGGTCGGCGCCTGCGGGCGTGGCTGCGCCCCGGTCCCGCAAATTCTATGTGGGGGCGAGGACTGTCTGAGCGAAGCGAGTTCCGCAGCCCACGCAACCGGGACCAGGGTAAAGGCACCCCCTTGGGGTCACGCCCGGGCGCCAATGGTTTTGGGTCCTTTTGCCGAAACAAAAGGACCTCGTCACGCGGGGGCGAAACCCCGCATGAAAAACAAAGACTCTGGATTCCCGATTACAGATGTCGAGGATGACGAGAAGAGGGGCGGAAGGCAAAGGCCTCTACCTCCCCAACTTTTCCCTCTTCGGAAAAAGTTCCCGTCCTTACAAAGGAGAGGAAACTTAAAGGCCAAGACGCTGGATCCCCGATCGAGTCGGGGATGACAGCAAGAGCAAAGGCGGAAGACGCTCTACCTCCCCTACCCCTCCTTACAGAGGAGGGGAATAAACGCCCCGGCCCCGGGTCACGTTTGAGCGGGCGATTGGACCACGATTGTACCCTGCATGCCGCGATGGCCTTTGATGGGACATCGAAAGTGATAGACGCCCGGCGGGAGCGTCAGGTCGAGTTCGAGTCGTTGACCGGGGGCCAGGGTAGTCCCTTGCTTGAGAGAGTCGGCTTGAGTGCCGGATTTCGATGCAACCTGGACCCGGGGTTGAGCGGAAAAGGTACTTTGAAACCGGTGTGTTTCCCGGCCTTGGTTCCTCACCACGAGGTGCAAGGACTGCCCTGCCTGCACATCGACCCGAGCGGGTGAGAACCGGAAATCGTCAACGACGATCGTGACATCCTGATATTCGGAAGAACAGGCCGCGAGTCCCAGCAGGACGATTGCCAGGAATTTGACCGCTCCCAGGCCCCGTGCTAGAGTCGAAGCCCGTGACGCGACGACCCGGCTTCCATTCTCCCTGTCTTTTTCCTGTCCCATGCTGAAACAAGTCCTGACTATCGCCGGTTCCGACTCGGGTGGCGGCGCCGGGGTCCAAGCCGACCTGAAAGCCATGTCCGCCAACGGCGCCTATGCCATGTCGGTAATCACGTCGATTACCGCGCAAAACACCACGGGCGTCACGGCCATTCACGATCTCCCGGAATCCATCGTCGAAGCACAGATCGACGCGGTCTTTGCCGATTTCGACGTGGCCGCGGTGAAGACCGGGATGCTGTCTTCGGCCTCACTCGCGTCCCTGGTCGGCCGGAAGCTGCAACAGTACCACGTGCCCTGGATTGTCGTCGATCCCGTCATGGTGTCGAAAAGCGGGCATGACCTGTTGCAGGGCGATGCAATTGACGCTGTGAAGCAGGCCCTCATTCCCCTGGCTTCCGTCATCACGCCCAATATCCATGAAGCCGAACGGCTGACCGGCCAGACGATCCGGTCGTTGGCCGACGCCCGGCAGGCGGCAAAGGCGCTTCACCGGCTTGGCTGTCAACACGTCCTGATCAAGGGCGGGCATTTGCTGGACCGCCCCGCCACCGATCTCTTGTATGACGGCCGGTTCTTTCGCATGTACAAGGGCGAATGGATCGACACGCCGCACACCCACGGAACCGGCTGTACCTTTGCCTCGGCGTTGACCGCACACCTGGCCGCGGGCAAACCCCTCCCCGACGCGATCGAGGCGGCGAAACAGTACGTCACGGAGGCGATCCGTCACGGCCTGGCCATCGGCCAGGGTCGAGGACCCACCAACCACTTCTATTTTCTTTCGTAGGGACAGGCCTGCGTTGACAATGTTCACCGCTTCCTTTGTGGTCCCAGCGCCCCGTCTTTGTCGGACAACCCCCTCACTCCCCCTTATCAGGGGGACAAGACAGAATTCTCTCTCCCCCCTGATAAGGGGGGCCAGGGGGGTTCAGCTCTGCCGACCACGAACCGCCGACCAACCGATTGACAGCATCGCCTGCACTTCTTCAGGATTCGGCCATGCAAGAGACGCCCCTCGTCTTTCAGGACGGCGAACACAACACGGTCGCGGCCATCCTGGCGGAGCCTGAAAGGAAAACAGGCCGTGCCGCCATCCTCTGCCATGGCTTTCTCTCGAATAAAGACAGTCGCACCAATCTCCGCGTGACGGAACTCCTGGTCGCCCGGGGAATCAGCACCTTGCGATTCGATTGGTTCGGGATGGGTGAATCCGGAGGAGAATTCGGTCGGATCACGGTATCCACTTGTCGCGACCAGTTGGAACGAGCCATTTGCCTGATGCGTGAACGCGGGCATCACGATCTTGGGCTGATCGGATCGAGTTTCGGCGGACTTCTGGCCATCCTGGTGGCGCAGCGCCATCCTGAGCTGCGGGCCGTCGGTTTGAAATGTCCGGTTCCGGATTTCCCGGAAATGCTGGAACATGAATTCGGTTCCAATGGAATTGAAGAATGGAAACGCACCAATTATATTCCCGACGTAACGGGTGGAACGACGCCGGTTTTTCTGGATTTCGCCTTTTACGAGAGTTGTCGTGCCTTCAATGCCTATGAAGCCGCATGCGCCATCAAGAGTCCCGTCCTGATCGTCCACGGCGAACAGGACGAATTGGTCCCTTTCCACCAGATCAAACGATTGGAAGAGACCTTGCCCGATGATACAAAACTCGTACTACTGCCCGAGGCCGACCACCAATTCGGCAGGCCCGAAGACTTTCGCCGGATGACCGTGCATCTGGCGGACTGGATGCAGGCTCATCTCCCGACGACAAACCGGTTATGACCGAGCCACCCGCCAAATTGACCGAGGAACAACTCGAAGTCTTTCGGGTCCTCTACCCCTGGTATAAGGAAGAGGTGTTCCGCCGCCGGGAACAGATGATGCGCCTAACGGCTTTCGGCAGCGCGTTTCTGGTGCTGCTCCTCATCACGATTCTCGCGCTGTCCCCGCCGGGTCCCGTACACCTGACCATCAAGGTCTTTGCCATTACCGGCACCGCCTTGTTTTCGGCCCTGTTCATCTACCTGATCCTGCAGCAACGCGACCGCCACCGCATCGCCAAACAGACCCTGATCGAGATGGAACAGGTGCTCGGCCTGTATGAAGAAAACGTCTATCTGGTGGGGAAAGCGCTATACCCGGAAGATTGGCAAACCGCCTGGTTGAACGACCGGAGCGTAACCGTATACGTTGCCGTGATCACGGCCCTGACGATTCTGGTGGTGGCGTCGATCATCGGCAAAGGCTGACGGACATGCTTGTGAGGCAGGCTCTACCTCCCCTACCCCTCCTTACAAAGGAGGGGAAAGAAGAAGGCAGGACCGAACACATACCCGAATGACCGCACATGATTAAAGCCTACAAAGGCGTCACCCCGGCCATTGCGGATACCGTCTTTATCGAAGACACCGCGGTGATCGTCGGCGACGTGGTCATCGAAGCGGACTCCAGCGTGTGGTTCCACAGCGTCGTCCGGGGCGACGTCAATTACATTCGGATCGGCCGGCGCACCAACGTCCAGGACCTTTCGCTGCTCCACGTGACGCACGACACCTATCCCCTGATTCTCGGCGACGACGTCACGGTCGGGCACCACGTCGTGCTGCATGGCTGCACCATTCACAACCGCGTCCTGATCGGCATGGGCGCCGTGCTGATGGACGGCGTCGTGGTCGGAGACGACTGTATCATCGGGGCCGGCGCGTTGGTGACCGAGCACACCAAAATCCCGCCGGGCAGCCTGGTGATCGGCTCACCGGCCCGGGTCAAGCGGCCCCTGCGGGACGCCGAACTGGCGTGGCTCAAGGAATCGGCTGAAAATTACGTCCGCTACGCCCGCGACTACATGACCGGGTGACCTCCGCGCTTTTCCAGGCCGGGACTTGCGTACCCATGAGTCGTCTCATCCATGCTCCACTCGTGATTCTCGGCGCCGGGCATACCGGACGTTTCATCTATCGCGCGGTCCGGCGACGCCGTCGTCCGGTGTTCGCCACAAGTCGCTCGCCGGCGACGCATCTGACCTTTGCCCAACCCGGCCACCGCCTCTTTTTTGATTTGCAGCAACCCGAGACGTGGGCTCACGTTCCCGCGCGTTCGGATATTGTCTGGTGTTTTCCGGCGCTTCCCCCGGACGTGGCCTGCGCCTTCGCGCAACACGCGGTGGACCGAAACAGCCAGTTGATCCTTCTGGGGAGCACCTCGGCCTACCGGGCAGGCCGCCCCGGTCTCATCGACGAAGGCGCGCCGGTCAAGCGCTCCATGCCCCGCGTCGCCAGTGAAGAACATCTGCGAACCACGTTCGGGGCAACGGTGTTGCGACTGTCCGGGCTCTACGGCCCCGGACGACACGTGTTCGATTGGATCCGGAACGGAAAAATCAAGAACTCGCAAAAATACGTCAACCTGATCCACGTGGAAGACGTGGCCGAACTCTGCCTGCTCGCCCTGCAACATGCGGCACCCGGCTCGACCTACATCGTCAGTGACGGTCAACCCCGACCTTGGGCCGATATCTGCCGTTTCGCCGCCGACCGCTTTCAGATTGCCGTCCCTCCGGCCACCACCACCCGCGATACGGGCAAACGCCTCTCACCGCAAAAAATCCTCGCCGATTTCAACTACCGGCTCAAACACCTGGACCTGTTCACCGCCCTCGCCGAACTGGAATCCGGAAATCCCAGGTAACAACCATACCCAACCATACCCCCCCTCGCCCCACGGGACAGGGCCGGGGTGAGGGCACTTCCCTGCTGTCATTCCTGCAAAAGCAGGAATCCAGTGTCTTTATTCTGACAAACGAACGAAAAACAAAAGACGCTGGATTCCCGATTAAGGATGTCGGGAATGACGGAAAGAAACACAGGAAAATGCAAAGACACTGGATTCCCGCTAAAGACATGCGGGAATGACAGAAGGAAAATGGGATCGTCGGATTACGCCTGTCCTGAGCGAAGTCAAAGGGCTCCGCTCATCCGGCCTGCTCTCGCTATACAAGGCGGCCGGCGGGTGTATACTATCAATAGGAGGAGAC
This sequence comes from Nitrospirales bacterium, assembly GCA_022828225.1. GTDB lineage: Bacteria > Nitrospirota > Nitrospiria > Nitrospirales > UBA8639 > Bin75. The sequence goes on from JAJEJG010000015.1 coordinate 112,213, forward strand.
CCGGACCAGCGATGGCCGTCGTTGATAAAACCGCTGAAGCACTCGCAACCACAAACCTGCCATACCTCGAACATCCGAAAGGCCACCAATCTCCCACTACGACCGACCGCATTTTCATGGCGCACCGGGGCGGGAAAATCCGGGTCGCCGGTAAATTTCACATCGACAATCCCGATCTGCTTGCCCTGGCCTATACGCCGGGCGTGAGTCACGTATCCCAGGCGGTCGCCGCAGACCCGGCCCTGGCCTACTGCTTGACCGGCAAGGGCAACAGCGTAGCCGTGGTGACGGATGGGTCGGCCGTGTTGGGACTGGGGAATTTGGGGCCGCGGGCCGCGCTGCCCGTGATGGAAGGCAAGGCCATGCTCTTCCGGCAACTGGCCGGGATCGATGCCTGGCCCATCTGCCTCGATACGCAGGCCCCTGACGAGATCGTGCGCATCGTGACGGCGTTGGCGCCCAGCTTCGGCGGGATCAACCTGGAAGACATCAGCGCGCCTCGTTGCTTCGAGGTCGAGCATCGACTGCAGAACACGCTCGACATTCCCGTCATGCACGACGATCAGCACGGCACGGCCGTCGTCGTCCTGGCCGCCCTGCTGAACGCGCTGAAAGTCACCGGACGACGGCTGGATCAGGTCGTCATCGTCGTGAACGGATTGGGCGCAGCGGGAATCGCCTGCTGTCGACTCCTGCTCGCGGCAGGCGCCTCACGTCTTCTTGGGTGCGATAAACAGGGCCTGGTCCTGACCGGCCCACCTGAGGCCTTGCGCCGGTCCCGTCTCCACTTGCCGGGTCTCATCCGACATGCTCACCCGCTGGGAACGCTCCGGCAAGCCTTGCGCGGCGCCCACGTGTTTATCGGTTTGTCCGTCGGAAACGTTCTCACACCGGATCATGTCCGGCTGATGGCCGAAGACCCCATTGTCTTTGCCCTGGCCAACCCCGATCCCGAATTGCCGCCGGAACCCGGGCACCGGCATTGCCGGATCTACGCCACCGGACGATCAGATCATCCGAACCAGATCAATAACCTGCTGGGGTTCCCCGGCATGTTTCGGGGCGCACTGGACGCCCGGGCGACGACGTTCAATGAACCCATGCTCCTGGCCGCCGCGGCCGCCTTGGCAGATCTCGTGCCGGCCCGTTCCTTGAGCGAGACTTGCATCATCCCGAGTGCGTTCGATCCGCGCGTCGTACCGGCGGTTGCCAAAGCCGTATCCCAAACCGCCCGGGACACCGGCGTGGCCCGCTGTGGGCTTCGGTAATTAGCGTAGCGTCATCCGACAAGAAACCGTCCGTTAGGACAGGCCCGGGTTGTCTCCTTTCTCCATCACTCCCCCCTTGAGGGGGAGTGATTCGACGGTTCAGAACCCCCACGTCGCTTGGAGGCGCACACCCTGGTTCACGGGCTGGGCGCCCGCCGACTCCTGCCGCGTGCCTTCCAGGTTCAGGGTCAGCCCGGCGCCGCCCTGCCACCGCGCCCCCACGCGATACGTCCGGGCCGCGCCCTCGGCCAGCACCGTGCCCGCATAGGGCGTCAGCAGGCCGGTGTCGAACAGAGGGACGCCATAGCCCACGTCCGCGTTGAGCCGCCCGGCCTGTGCCTGCCGGGTCCCCTGCGGCGCCAGGCCCTGCGCGGTCTGCCGGGACCACAGGCCGTCCACGCCGCTCGCGGCCGCGCCCCAGGTCGGGGCCAGGGATACGGACAACCCCTGCCCGCCGGCCCCCGGGGCCAGCCGGATCGTCCCGCTCGCGCCCCATTCCTGGTAGTCGCTGTCTTCATGCGCCAGCAGGCCCCGCACCGCGCCTTCGATGGTCAGGCCCAGGGTGGGATCGGCGTACTGCACCCGCCCGCCCAGTTCCACCCCGAAGCCGGTTTCCGCGTCCCCCCAGTCATGCCGCAGCCCCAGTTCCATGGTGGGGGTGAAGCTCCGGCCGTCTTGCCACGTGACCGCCCGGCTGCCTTCCAGGATCACCCGCACCCGGTGCGCGTCGCCGTCCGCCGCGGCCAAGCCCGGCACGGCCTCCGCACTCGTGCGCGTGAGCATGGCGTCCGTGCGCGTGGCGAGTTGAAAGCCCCCGCTCTCCGCCGGGGCCAGCACAATCCCCCGGCCCCCGAACGCCCCCATGAGTTGCGTGGCGTCCGTCTGATAGGTGGTCCCGGTCGCCAGCTCCACCTCCAATTCGCCCCAGCCGTACCCCAGCAGGCCCCACACGTCCAGCCGGTCGGTCACGGCATAGCGCACGTAGGGATGGAGGCTCGTCAGGGTCTGTTCCAGGTCGCCCTGGCCCAGGGCAGCCTGGCCCGCCATGGCGTACGACCCGTCCCCCCGGCTGTGGGCCACGGCCACTCCGGCCAGGAGCCGGTCCCATTCGCCATCGATCCCCACGGTGCCCGTGAAGACGTCCCCGTCCAGGGTGAGGTCGCCATCCTGCCCCTCGAACCGTGTCCCCGCAAACCGGCCCCAGGCCGTCAGGCGCGGATGGGAGGAGTCGGCGTCATCCGCGCCCAGATTCAGCCGGAAGGAACTGCCCATGAGTACTTGGCGCAGATCGAATCGCTGACCGAGGGTGAGCGTTTGGCCTGGGTTCCGTCGCGGGTCCGCCGGCAAGCCGTCCGCCTCCGTCGCCCCCGGCCCCAGGCCCAAGACCCGGGCCACTTCGGTCAGGACCGGCGTCACCGTGTCCCCCTCGGCTGCGTGGGGCTGCTCCCCCTCACCCGGCTCCTTCGACCCTTCGACAAGCTCAGGGCTCAGGACAGGCCCGCTCCCGCCAGGGGAGCGGGCGTTGGGGCCGGCCAGGAGGGGGCGCTGTCCCGTGTCCTCCACCTCGCTCCCGCCAGGGGAGCGGGCCTGCCGGTTCAGGGGCAGCCGGTAGCCGCCGATCGTCACGTGCGAGGCCGCCCCCGGCGCGCCCCGCAGCCGCTCGCCCACCGCGTCCGTCACGTGCGTCGCCACGGTCCGCCCGAACCGCGCCAGCCAGGCTTGCTGCAACGGGTCGTCGTTCTTGATGGTCCCCGTGGCCGTCCCGTTCTCGATATAGCCGTTCACGGCGTTGGCCAGCGTCAGCGTGAACGTCTCGCCGTCGTCGTCGTGGCTGTCGTCGAGAAGCGGCACCGAGACGGTCTTCGTCCGCTCCTGCACCGCGAAGGTGAGCGTGCCGCGCGTCGCCGTGTAGTCCTCGCCCGCCGTCGCCGTGCCGTCGTGCGTGGCGTAGTCCACGGTGACCGGCCCCAGCGCCGGGCGGCTCAGCGTGACCGTGAAGTCGAGGGTCGCGTCCGCGCCCTCGGTGCCCTCGGCGTCGGCCACCGAGATCCGCGCCGGGCCCCGAATCGTCGTGGAGACGTCGTGCGTGAGGACCCGGCCGTCGCTTGTACAGAGTACCGCGGACTTGGCCCCCGCGCAGGCGCCGCCGCCGGCGAGCGTGAAGGTCACCGCGCCGGGGCCCGCGGGCGTGACCCGGAACCGCCAGACGTCGCTTTGTTGGTCGTAGCGCTTCGCACTCGTGGCCGTCCCGCCCGTGGTGCCGCTCGCGGCCCGGTAGACGTGCGTGTAGCTGTTCCGGATGGCCTCGCTGAAGGCGACGATGACTTCGAAGGGCGACGTCCCGTCATGCTCCGATGGGGCGTCCGCCACGGTCGCGGTGAGCGGCGGGCCGGTCGTCTCCTCGTCGTTCTCCGGACCCGGCACGGTGACGGTGAGGGTCTCGGCGAGCGGGCGCCCGTCGCCGGTGCAGGGCGCGCCGGTCACGCGGCACGCCTGCCCGGCCTCGAGGGTGAGGGTCACGTCGTCGTCCCCCGCGGGCGTCACCTTGAGTTCCCAGAGGTCGCTGCGCTTGTCCACGCGCCGCACGCTGGTGATGGCGCCGCCGGTCACCGCGAAGCCGTCGTCGAGGTCCCGGTAGCTGGTCGCGATGGCTTCGCTGAAGGCGACCCGCACCCGGAACGCACTCTCTCCGTCATGCGCGTCGGGCCGGGCGTCGAGCGAGGCGGTCAGCGGGTCGTGCGAGGGCGGCGCTTGCGGGGCCCGCGTCCCCGCGGCCGGCCCGACCAGGCGCGCCACCACCATGTCGCCGTCGGACCAGGAGAGGCCCGACGAGGTCCACTGGAACGCCCCTTCCGCAGAAACGTATGCGCCGTCCATCGAGAACGGCGCGCCGTCCAGGACCGTGGTGAAGCCGGGGTTGTCGAACACCGTTCCGCCAGAGGGTGCGAGAATGAGCCACAATTCGCTGTCTGGATCGACAGCGAAATGCTGAATCCCGTAGGGCGTGCCGGCCGGGTAGTCGAACTCGTCGTCGGTCAGCGAGCCTACGCTCGGACTGTCCTGATAACCGGTAATGTCCACGCCAGCCCCCACCGTCATCGTGGCGCACCAGAGGTCGTTCGAGCGGCAGGCCTCCTGAAACGCCTCCGACCCGTTCTCGACCGGCACGTCGGTGAAGGCCGCCGCCTCGATGCCGTCGACGTCCTCGATGGCCGTGCCAAGAGGCGCCACGTTCTGGTAGCTGACCGTCACCGTGTCGTTCGGGTCGATGTGGCTTGGTCCTCCAACGTCCAAGTCGATCCATAACTCCCTGGGGTCCGTCACGCCATCTTCTTCGCGGTAGATGGGGCCGTCCATCCTCACGGCCGAGCCGTTCACCTTCACCGTGAAGTCGGCAGCGGTTGGCCCTTGAACGTCGGCGAGCGCCTTGTCGAAGCGCAGGATCACGCGCAGGCCGTCGGCGGCGACCTCCGCGCTCTCCAGGCTCGGCCCCTCCGGCACCGGCGCCCCCCTGCCCTCCCCGACCAGGCGCACCTGGACCTCGTCGCCTCTCGACCAGCCGATCCCCTTGATCCGGACGTCGTAATCACGCCGCCCCCCGGGGAGGGGCACGCTCCGGTCGCCCAACACCAGCGTGTACAACCCCTGGGGCAGCGTCCGGCTCAACCGCAGGCTGATAGCGTCGTCGGTCCTGAACGGAAACCCGAGGTCCTTCACGTGCCACAGCCGCTCGACCGTGTAGATCGTCTCCCCGATGCTGAACCTCCTCGAGGTCAGGCCTTGAAACCGCAGACCGCCGTAGCCCAGGCGCCGTCGGTTGAAGTCGGGTTCACTGCCCTTGACATAGCGTTGCCCCACCGTGAGGGTGGCGCACCACAACTCGCGGGTGTCGGTGCTGTCGCAGGTGGCGGAGGCGGTGGCCGAGACCAGCGTGGAACCGTTGTCGGCGGCCTGGTCGTCGAAGCTCTGCATGTCGTTGCCGTGCACGTCCTGGATGGCCTTCCGGTCGTTCACGGAGCTCGGGTCCTCGTAGCTCACCGTCACCGTCTGGCCCTGGCGGATCGCCGTCGGCATGAGCGCGTGGCGGCCCCCGTCCAGGTACCGGTGCAGGTCGAAGGCGAAGTCCGACACCCGGAGGAGGCGCGGGTTCGCGCGGTCCGGCGCGGTCAGGTCCCGGGCGTAGATCTTGATGCCGTCCGCCCGGATCGTGACCGCGTACCGGGGGAACTGGGTCGGCAGGTTGTCGAGGTCGAGGTCCCGGCTGAAGGTGAGGTCGAGCGTCGAGCCGTCCGGCGAGACGGTCGCCCCGGTGGGCCTGAACCCCGGGACGCGCATCACAAAGGCCGCGCTCGTGCGCGTCTCCGCGTAGCTATGGTCGTCGGTGAACGTCACCCGGACCTTCACCGATTTGCCCCAATCGTCCGGGGTCGGCCTGTAGGTACGCTGCCTCGCGCCGGGGATGTTGGTTTCCTCGTCGCCGTCGACCCGGATCCACTGGTAGCGCCATTTCACGTTGTCGAGGCCGTTCCCGTCGGCAATGCCGCGCGTACTCGCGGTCAGCGTCTCTCCGCCGCTGATGGTCGGGGCGCCGGTGGCCGGGATGTTGGCAGCCCTGAGGTTCGTCACCGGCTCGTCGGTGAACGAGGCGGCGTCGTTGCCGGTGGCGTCCTGGATGGCGGCGGGGTCGTCGCCGGAGGTCGGGTCGGCATAGCTCACGGTCACCGTCGCGTCCGCTTCGATGGTCGAGTCCGACGCGAGCGTCAGGGTGACCACCTTTCCGGAGGCCGAGACGCTCGACACCGTCACCGGCGTCCCGTCGACCTCGACCGTGAAGGCCGAGACGCCGGGTAGGTCGGCACTCGCCGTCTCGAGGTCTTCGTCGAAGGTGAGCGCGACCATGGTTCCGTCCGCAGACACCATCGCGCTCTCGAACATCGGCCCGGTGATGTCGGCGGTGGAATTGTTCGTCACCGCCACGTCGGTGAAGGAGGCGGCGTCGTTGCCGGCGGCGTCCTGGATGGCGGCGGTGTCGTCGCCGGAGGTCGGGTCGGCGTAGCTCACGGTCACCGTCGCGCCCGCTTCGATGGTCGAGTCCGA
>JAJEJG010000012.1 GCA_022828225.1 Nitrospirales bacterium
GCCCCGTGTCGAAGGCCGCGACGCCATAGCCCACCTCCGCGGTCAGTTGCCCGGTCGGAGCCCGCGTCCGACTTTGTGGCGCCAGCCCCTGCGTGGTCGGCCGCGACCACAAGCCCTCCACGCCACTCGCCGCGGCGCCCCCCATTCCTGATAGTCCGTATCCTCGTGCGCCAGCAGGGCCCGCACCGCGCCTTCGATCGTCAAGCCCAGGCGCGGGTCCGCATACTGGACCCGGCCGCCCAGTTCCAGGCCGAAGCCCGTCTCCGCGTCCCCCGCATCATGCCGCAGCCCCAGTTCCACCGTCGGCGTCAGGCTCCGCCCGTCAGCCCACGTCAGCCCCCGGCTGCCTTCCAGCACCACCCGCACCCGGTGCGCGTCCGCCTCCGTCTCCGCCAGATGCCCGTTGGCGCCCACTACGGCGTCCGTACTCGTCCGGGTCAACATGGCATCCGCGCGCGTGGCCAGTTGAAAGCCGCCGGTCTCGGCAGCGGCCAGCAGGATGCCCCGGCCCCCGAACGCGCTCATGACGAAATCCGTGTCCGTGTCATAGGTCGCGCCCGTGTCCAGGGCCCACGCCGACTCCCCCCAGCCGTAGCCCACCATACCCCAGACGTCCAGCCGCTCGGTGACGGCATAGCGCAGGTAGGGATGCAGACTGGTCAGGGTGGTCTCGAGAGCGCCCGGACCCCGGGCCGCCAGAGTGGGGCTGCTGAAGGCCCCCTCGCCCCGGCTGTGGGCCACCGCCACGCCGATCAACAGCCGGTCCCATTCGCCATCCACGCCCACGGTGCCCGTGAGCACGTCGCCGTCCAAGGTCAGGTCGCCGTCCCGGCCATCGAACGCGGTGCCCGCCACCCGGCCCCAGGCCGTCAGGCGCGGGGTCGTGGCGCCCGAGGCCGCCGCATTCAACCGTAATTGAAAGGAACTGCCTAAGAGAATTTCCCGGAACTGGAAGCGCTCCCCGACCTCGAGCGTCCGGCTCCGCCCCAGCCGGGGGTCCGGCCCCGGGCCGTTGAGCCAGGGGGAATCCGGGGGTGTCTCCGCGCCCGCGCCCATCCCCAGGACCCGCGCCACTTCGGCCAGAACCGCCGTTACCCCGGGGGCGGCGTCCGGCTCGGCGGAGCCGGCCTCACGAGGCCCGGCAGCCGACGCCGGGACCGGAGCGGCCGGCTCACGCCCCAGCGGCAGCCGGTAGCCGCCGACCGTCAGATGCGAACCCTGCCCGGGCGTCGCCCGCAGCCGGTCGCCCACCGCGTCCGTGACGTGGGTCCCCACGGTCCGGCCGAACCGCGACAGCCACGCCCGCTGCAGCGGGTCACTGTTCTCGATGGTCCCCGTGGCTTCGCCCTTGAGGATGTACGCCTTCGTTGCGTTCGAGAGCCGCAACGTCATCGTTTCCGCGCCCTCGTCGTGCGCGTCGTCGAGTACCCTCACCGCCACCGTCTTCTCCGTCTCCCCCGGCGCGAAGGTCAGCGTCCCGGATGCAGCGACGTAGTCGACGCCGGCGGTCGCGCTCGCGTCTTCGGTGGTGTAGTCGACGGTGACGGTGTCGCGGCGCTCGCGGTCGAGGGTGACGGCAAAGGCGAGCGTCGCGTCCGCGCCTTCCTCGACCTCCGCGTCCGCCACCGAGAGCGCCGGGGGCCCCAGGACCGTCGCCGTGGCATCCTCCGACAGCGGCAGGCCGCCCGACGTCGCGGGCAGAGTCACCGTCACGGCGCCGGTGCCCGAAGGCCGGACCGTGAGGAGCCAGCGGTCGAACGCCGCCGGGTCCGTCCGTCGCGCGCCCCTGAGCGTGCCGCCCGTCACCGACACCGCGCCGCGGATGCGCGCGTTCTTGTCGAAACGCTCCGTGCCGTCGAACACGGGCTCGCTGAAGGCCAACTCCAGCGTGAACGACGTATGCCCGTCATGCTCCGGCGGAACCTCCGCGAACGTCGCGGTAAGCGGCGGCAGGCCCGGAATCTCCTCCGAGACGACCGCGCCGGCGAGCTGGCCGCCACGGACCGAGCAGATGGCGCCCTCCACCGCGCAGTCGGGAGACGGCTCCAGCCTCAGGGTGATGGGCCCGGCGCCGGAAGGCCGGACCCGCAGCCGCCAGCCGTCGAACTTCGCGACATCGAGCCTTCGGGAGCCCAGGAGGGTGGCGCCGGTGGCGGTGATGGCTTCACGCACCGCGCGGTTCTTGTCGAACGCTTCGTCGCCGGTGAAGATGGGCGCTCCGAACCTGAGCTCCACGGTGAACGCGGTCGCGCCGTCATGCGACGCCGGCGCATTCGTGAACTCGGCGGTGAGCGCCGCCGCCCCGCCCGGCCCCTCCACCGTCGGGGTCCACCGTGACCTCCCACGAGTCGAGCTGCCCGTCGACCGGCTCCACAGCGTCGACCTGGCCGCCCTCGACCCTGACCACGCGCTTGCGCATCTCGTCCGGGGTATTGACCACCGGGTCGCTCAGCGTGAGGCGCACCGCGAACCGCCGCCGCCCGTCGTGGCGCGGCGGCCCGTGGAAGCGCGCCGTCGGCGCCTCCGGCTCCACGATCGTCCAGCTGCCCGTGGCCGTGCCGATCGCCAACGTCTTGTTCGGCTCGTGGCAGTAGCGGGCGTCGCTGATCCTCACGTCCACCGTCTCGCCGGCTTCGTTCGCGTCGGGGACCAGGTCGCGCTTGGCCTGGGCAAAGACCGTCATCGTCGTCCGTCCCGGCAGCATCCACATCTGATGCGTTTTGGCGTGGAAATCGTCGCCCGCCGTGGCCGAACCCGTGTCAAGGGTTTCGAAGATGTAGCACACCCGTTCGTCCACGTTTGCGCCCGACCGTGTCACCTTGAACGCTCCGATGCCGGGCTCGTCGGCGCCCGTCTGTCGTGCCAACGAGATGGACCCGTACGTGCTGGTATCGGCGGCCTGCGGCGCCCCGATGGTCCCCGTCATCTCCACGCTGTTGCCCATCTCCTTAAACGTGCCGGACGTGTCCAGGAGCTCGAATTTGACCCGCTGCACCTGCTGGCCCCAGGAATTGAGCACCCACGCGTCGGAGAGCTCCACCACCACCGTTTCGCCGGCGTCGGCGTCGGTGTCCTGGATCAGCGTGACCAGATCCACCTCCCATTCCGTTTCGCCCGGCGGGATGTGGATGTCATGGTCGGCAGGATAGTAGTCCACGCCCTCGGTGGCGGTGCCGCCGTCGGTGCCGCCGACGGTGCGCATCCTCAGCCGAACGCCCCCGTCGATGAAGACCGGCTCGTCATCGAAGTCCCTCAGCTCGACGAGAACGTTCAGCCAGCCCCTGTTCTCCGGGACGTTGCGGTCCTGGACCCTCAGCTTCGCGAGCGGCACCAGGAGGACGCGCGTCACCTCCTCGATGAGTTCGGGCGCGTCGAGGCCTGACTCGTCCTGCACCGGGTCCGTCGCCTTCGCGGGGTCGTAGCTCACCGTCACCGTCTGCCCGGGGATCACGGCCGAGTCGAGCGTCAGCGTCACCGTCTTGCCGCTCACGGTCACGCCCGACACCGTCGGCCCCGTGCCGCCATCCACCGTCACCGAGTAGGCGGCCGCATCCGGCGTCGAGTTCGTGTCCAGGTCCTCGTCGTAGGTCAGCACCAGCGTCGTGCCGTACACCGTCGCCCCGGTCAGGTCGGGCGCGGAGCCCGCGACGGTCGAGTTGTTGGTGACCGGCTCGTCCTCGAAGGTGTCCGTCTCGTTGCCCTCGGCGTCCGCGATGATCTTGCCCGAGCCCGGCTTCGTGTAGGTCACCATCACCGTCTCGCCCGCCTCGATCGGGCGGGACAGGGTCAGGTCGAGCGTGTCGGCGGAATCCGTCTCGACGCCGGTCACGGCCACGTCCGTGCCGTCCACCGTGACCGTGAAGGCGCCCGCCGGCGGCAGGTCCGCCGCCGTGGTGCCGGCGACGACGCCATGGATCGCGATGCGGAGCGACCTGCCTCCAAGAGTAGTATGGACTTGCCAGCCTCCGCCCTGCCTTGTCCGGTACGCGTCCGCGATGCTCCATCCGTCCGCCTTGCCGGGATCCTCGTCGTTTGCAAGCGTTCCGCCGAAATTCACCAAGCCGACGGGATCGACGACCACGGCATAGGTCGTGTCGGCCGCGAGGACGGTGTCCGCCGGCGCGTCGAAGCGCAGCGTGCCGGCCGCGAAGCTCCCCGGCGCCGTGAGCGACGTGCAGCTGTTCGTGGGATCGCCGGAGCTGTTCGTCGTGCACAGCTTCGCCGAGAAGCTGTCCCCACCCGCATCGGTGGAGACGATGTCCACGCCGCTCAGCGTCGCGGCCGAACCGGTGGTGAACGGCTGCGCGAGGTCAAAGCCACCGGCGAAAGTGAAAACACTGCTAGCCTGGCCCAGGTTGCTCACCAGCGCGCCGGGGGTGGGCGCCGGCGCGGTGCTGTCGGTGACCGCCGCGGTCGCGTCGCTCGTGAGCGTCTCCTCCGTGCCCCCGCCGTCCTCGAAGCTCACCTTCACCTTGAGCGTGGAGCCCACGTCCGCCGTCGCCGGATCGTAGGTCTGGGACTCCGCGCCGGAGATTTCGGTCTCGACGTCCGCGCTGTCCACCCGCACCCACTGGAAATCGTAGCCCGTCGGGAAGGCCGTCGACGGCAGCCCGTCGGCGTCGGCCATGTCGCCCGCGCCCGCCGTCAGCGTCTGCCCCACCTGCGGCGTGCCGGTGATCGAAGGCGCGCCCGTCGCGGCGGTGTTGGTGGAGGTTTTCGCGGTGCCGTTGATGGCGAGAATCAGCGAGTTGGTCGATGACGCCCAACTACTCGCTTCATCAACCCGCCACAGCCTGCTGTTTCCGATCGACCAGCCCGATGCGCCCGTGTCGGTATTGCTTCCAATTGACTGAAAGGTCATCCGGCCGGCCGTTACCCCTTCGTTGACGGTCACCCAGTAGGTCGTTTCGTCTTCCAGCTCCACCGTGGTGCCGGCTGGTACCGTGAACGTTTGCAGGTCAGCAGCGTTTGTGATGCTTGAAGGGTTGTTGAGCGTGACCACGAGGCCGCTGGCGCTCATGTTCGGCTCTCCACTGCCGTTGTCTTCGCGGACTGTGACGACAGTGGTCGCGGACGATTGCGCGGCAGTGGTCTTTATCCCGATGTCGGAGATCGTGTACCCGGCGGTGTTGTCACCCGTCTCGAAGCTCTGCGCCCCGAAAGCGTTGGACCCGGCGCCCCCCGAAGAAAGGCTCGTGTTCGACACCAGCACGTCGGCATGCGCCTCATCGGCGCCGCCCCCGAGCGTGGCGGCGACCAGCAGCAGGCCGGCGAGGGCGAGGCCGGCCCGCGCCGCGAACGGAACCCTCTCGGCTCTCGGCTCTCGGCTCTCGGCTCTCGGCTCTCGGCTCTCGGCTCTCGGCTCTCGGCTCTCGGCTCTCGGCTCTCAACAAGTGTCTGGCCGGGGTGCCCCTTGTCAAGCCTTTTTTGTTGCCCATCGCAAGAATCTTTCTCCTCCCACTACGTGGCTCGGGTTTGATAGTATCGGTGAAGACGTGCTTATCTGTACTGAATGATATAATAATATCTTTTTTCAAGGTTGGTCAATCCCCTGTCCGGATCCACCACCTTTGGCACTTCCTCATGATTCGCTGTTCCAACGGTTTCTGAACTTATACAGAATCAGGGCTTGAAAAGGTCCAGGATTGCGAGAAATTCAGCCCTTCGCTCTACTTCTCCGACTGACGTTTTTGAACCCAAGCTTCCCAGGATTCTCCGGAAGCCGTATCGTGCCCTGTAAAATGGAAGGCGTGAATCTCGTGGCAGGGAATTCTCCGTAGATCTGACTGACCGGCCTGGAACATCTCCACATAGGAATGCGGGCCATTGAACACACGATTGAACAGATAGCCGTTGAGACATTCCCGGGACTTCAATTCCAGAGTGATGTCACCCCGGTAGCTGAAAGCCAAGTCAATGACTTTCAACAACTCCTGCTCGGAGTTTGGACGAAAAACCGCTCCATGAAGACTTTGCGCGGAAGGATCTTCCAGCCCATCCTGAGACATAGGCACCATTCCGTGGAAACCGGAAGCGGGCCATCAGGTCGTATTGGGGAACAACATGGCCCTCACGGTTCCAGCCAACCCGGACCACGAACCGAACGTTTCCTCCACGGCCGAGGCTTCGAACCCGCAATGCACCATGCAGTCCCGGCATTGCTCATGGCGCCCTACGCCGTACCGGTCCCACTCCGTCGTTTCGAGCAATTCCTTGAAGCTCGACACGTATCCGTCCTGCAAGAGGTAACAAGGCTTCTGCCAACCGAAAATATTATAGGTGGGATTTCCCCACGGGGTACATTGATAATCACGTTTGCCCATGAGAAATTCCAAGAACAGGGGTGACTGGTTAAATCGCCAGCGACGTTTTCTCTTCCCAAGCAGGTCAGAAAATAGTTGCCGCGTCCGCTGACGCTTCAAAAAGCCATGCTGGTCCGGCGCCTTTTCGTAACTGTAGCCCGGAGATATCATCATCCCTTCCACCCCAAGGTCCATCATTTCGTCAAAAAAGGCCCGGACCCGAGGCGGATTCGCATCGTTGAACAGGGTCGTGTTGGTGGTGACCCGGAATCCTCTTTTCAAGGCACTTTTGATCGCTTTCGTCGCCACGTCATAGACCCCGTCACGACAGACCGCGAGATCATGTTCCTCGCGCAACCCATCCATGTGAATGCTGAAGATCAACCGGTCGGAGGGTTCATACTCGTCCATTTTGCGTTCCAACAGGATCGCATTCGTGCACAAATACACGAATTTCCTGCGGCGCACCAACCCTTGAACGATCTCCGACATCTCGGGATGAATGAGCGGCTCCCCGCCGGGAATACTGACAATGGGAGCGCCGCATTCTTCAGCCGCCACCCAACATTGTTCGGGCGTTAACCGCCGGTCCAGGACGTGTTCGGGATATTGGATCTTTCCGCAACCGGCACAGGCCAAATTGCACCGAAAGAGCGGTTCCAACATCAACACCAACGGATAGCGTTTGACGCCCTTGGACTTTTGCGACAGCACGTAGCCGGCGACAGTCATCATCTGGGAGAAAGGAACGCCCATGGTTTTCCAGGAAACCTTTCTATTCGACTCACGAGATGAAATGACAATGGAGGCGCCGAGCGGGATCGAACCGCTGAATCGCAGTTTTGCAGACTGCTCCCTTAGCCACTTGGGTACGGCGCCCGGGCGACATTATAACGAGGACCCCAAACCTCTGACAAGGAGAGCCCCGTCCCAGTGACAGCCCACCGCACAGCACCATGACTTGAGACTGCGTGAGTTAGCGCGAGGACAAAACGGGGAGTTCACGACCGGATGCCGTGTGAGATTCCGTGGCATCCGGAGGAGGAGAAGACGACGACGCCTCTTCACGTTGGTCATTCTGTTCCAACGCCATCAACTCGACTTCTTCGATGAGGACGTCCATCAGTTGTTCCGACGGCACTTTTTTGACAAGTTTTCCCTTTTTGAACAGAATCCCCATGCCCTGCCCGCCCGCAATCCCGATGTCCGCCTCTTTCCCTTCGCCGATACCATTCACCACACAGCCCAGGACGGACACGTTTAAGGACATTTTAATATGACTGAGCCGTTTTTCCAGTTCATCGGCCAGTCGCACCACGTCGATTTCGACCCGGCCGCAGGTCGGACAGGCAATGACGTTCACGCCGCGATGACGAAGTTCCAGGGACTTGAGAATTTCAAAACCGACCCTCACTTCTTCCACGGGATCGGCAGCCAGCGAGACTCTCAAGGTGTCGCCGATCCCCTGAGACAACAACCAGCCCAATCCGATGGCGGATTTGACGGCGCCGGTGCTGGCGGTCCCCGCCTCGGTGATCCCGATATGCAGGGGATAGTCCGATTGATGGGCAAACAACCAATACGCGTCAACGGCCATGTGCACGTCCGAGGCTTTCAACGACACCTTCATGTTCGTGAAGCCCATATCCTCAATGGCATGGACGGCATTCAACGCCGATTCGGCCAGAGCCTCGGCCGTGGGATACCCGTATTTCTCCAACAGCGGACGTTCCAACGAACCGCCATTGACGCCGACCCGAAGGGGAATGCCCCGGTCTTCCACTGCCTTGATGACTTCGGCCAATCGCCACCACGGCCCGATGTTTCCGGGATTGATGCGAACGCAATCCACCACTTCGGCCGCCTTGAGCGCCAACCGATGATCGAAGTGCACATCTGCAATTAACGGGATCGAAATCCGGGCTTTGATTTTGGGAAGGGCCGCCGCGGCGTCCTGATCGGGTACGGCAACCCGCACAAGCTCGCACCCGACTTCTTCCATCCGATGAATCTGCTCGACGGTTCCACGGACGTCACTCGGATGCGGGACGGTCATGGACTGGACCGCAATGGGAGCTCCACCCCCGATTTTGACGGATCCGACCTGAATTTGTCGGGTTTTTTTTCGCGTGATCCTCATCGCAAGGCTTCTTCAGGTCAAGACCGATCCAACGGAGGCGCGCACAAACAGTTGTTTGGCTTGTTGATACATGCCGTCAGCCGTCAAGCCGTATTTGTCGCGGAGTACATCCTGAGGGCCTTGTTCAATGAACCAGTCAGGCAATCCGAGACATTTGGTCGAGATGCCGGCAATGCCTTTTTCGGAGAGGACCTCAAGCACCGCGGAGCCAAACCCGCCCATGACAGAGCCTTCCTCTATGGTGAGCAGGCACTTCACCTGCCTGGCCACGGAGCCGATCAAATCGGCATCAATCGGTTTGACAAAGCGGGCATTCACGACCGAAACGGAAAGCCCTTCCCGCTCCAACCGCTCGGCTACTTCCATCGCTTGATGCACGGTCACACCGATCGCAACCAAGGCGATGTCCGTGCCCTCTCGCAACAACTCACCCTTGCCCAAAGGCAGGGCTTCCGGGACCTGGTCCATTTTCACACCCAACCCCGAACCCCGGGGATACCGGACGGCGGCAGGCTGGTCTGAACTGATGCATGACTTGACCATATGTTGTAATTCGTTTTCATCCTTGGGAGCCATAATCACCATGTTCGGCATATGCCGGAGGTACGCAAAATCAAACACCCCGTGGTGCGTCGTCCCATCCTGCGCCACGAGCCCGCCGCGATCGATGCAAAACGTGACCGGCAAATTCTGCGTAGCCACGTCATGAATCACCTGGTCGTAGGCGCGTTGCAAGAAAGTCGAATAGATCGGGATCACGGGACGCATACCCCGCGCGGACATGCCCGCGGCGAACGTCACCGCATGTTGTTCGGCGATTCCCACGTCATACAGCCGGTCGGGAAAGAACTGCTCAAACGCGGTTAAGCCCGTCCCTTCACACATCGCAGCCGTAATCGCCACGATACGCTGATCTTCCTTGGCCAATTGAACGAGCGTGTTGACGGCAACACTGCTATACGAAGGTCTTGCGGCTTTGCTCTTGGGTTTTCCCGTGTCGCGGTCGAAGGGTGAACTGGCGTGAAACCACACGGGATCGTTCATCGCCGGTTGATAGCCCAAGCCCTTCTTCGTGAGCACGTGCAAGAGGGTCGGGCCTTCCAGCTTGAGCACGTTCTCCAGGGTCGGCAGCAAATATTCAAACTCATGGCCGTCGAGGGGCCCGACGTACCGAAATCCCAGTTCCTCGAACAACATCCCCGGCGACACCAACCCCTTCGCCAACGATTGAGCCCGACCGGCCACTTTTTTTACCTGTCCACCAATCCGGGGGATCGTCTCGAGGAGTCGATTCGCCTTTTCCTGCAGGCGAACGCCCAACTCACCGGTGATGGTCCGATTCAGGTAGGCGGAGATCGCCCCGACGTTTTTCGAAATCGACATTTGATTATCGTTCAAAATCACCAACAGGTCTTTCCGGCTATCACCGGCTTGTTGAAGCCCTTCGAGGGTCAGTCCCGAAGTCAACGCGCCGTCTCCCACGACACAAACGACCTTGTGCGACTGCTTTTGTTGTTCCCGGGCTTCCACGAAGCCCACCGCGGCAGACACACCCGTACCTGCGTGACCGGCATTGAACGTGTCATAAGCACTTTCTTCCCGTTTACAAAAACCGCTGATCCCGCCGAATTGCCGAATGGTATGGAACTGCTCACGGCGCCCGGTCAGCAGCTTATGGGCATACGTTTGATTGCTGGTGTCCCAGACAATCAGATCATCGGGCGTGTTGAGCAGGTAATGAAGGGCGACGGTTAATTCAACGACGCCGAGATTGGAAGCGAGGTGCCCACCGACGTTGGAAATCACGGAAATAATTTGATCGCGAATTTCCTGGCACAAATCAGGAAATTGTTCGGGCGACAATTTTTTGAGATCGGACGGCCTTTCGATTTCTTTCAGGAGAGACATAACCCTATCTTATACCAGATTAATGCATTGGAATGCACTAACAATATTCATGGCCAATGAAAATCCCGTGTCGTGAAGAGTCAGTTTCGCAAAGTCGGAGTATACTGTCAAGAAATCCCACTAGGAAATGCTACCATCCTGCTTCGGTCCGTCTCCCACCCGGGAACCCTTCGCTACGAAAAAAACGACGCCAGCCTGCCGCAAGACAGCCTAGGATTTGGATCCGGCGGTCTTTGTTCGCAATTTCTCAAGAAGACCCTTGGCCGATTCGGCCTCGATAATACGTCCAAATTGGCTCCTAAAATTCTTGACCAGACTGACGCCGTCTATGACCACATCATACACCTTCCAGGTATTCGAACTCTTCAGCAAGCGATAGTAGATAGAGGCGGTTGACTTCTCCGAGGTGACTGCGGTTTGCACCTCTGCAAAATCTCCTTTTCTCCGTTCTTTGAGATATTGAACCTGTTCGCCGGAATACCCATCAACGTTTCCGGCGTACGTCTTGGAGAGAAAACGCTGAAAAAGCCGCACGAATTCTTCCCGATCGGCATTGCTGAATTGCTGCCAATGTTTCCCCAGGGTTCGTTTCCCCATTTCTCGATAATCGAAGCGCTTTCCGATGATGTCTTCCAGGATTTCCACCCGTTCCCGGGCTTTTTCCGGCGCCTTGAGAGACTCATCCTCCAGGACTTTCAAGGCCTGATCGATGGTCTCTTTCATAGCCTCCATGGCTGAACCTGCCTCCACGGCCGCTGAAAGTGACGAAGAAAATCCAAAGACCGTCAACCCAAGAATCAGGACACCGATCAAGGGGAAGACGTGTATTTCAACTGTTCTCGCTTTTCCTGGAAGTCGCTCAGGCATAACCCTTTCCTTTCTTGACAACTCATACGGCCAATACGGGATTTTTCCACATTGAGACAATCGCAACTCGAACCCGACTCACGTCGAAGCGTCAGGTGTTATTTTCCGCCATGGAAAAAAAGATTTCAAAGAATTGAGCCAAGCGGGCCGAGGCCACGTTCTTTTGCCGACGCAGTCGTTTGAACCCCGACCATATTCCCGGGGTCGTGGCAACGGCCCATACCCCTTGCACGAACGTGCCCGCCCGACGAAACAGATTGAGGTCGAAGGGCAAATCTTCTTCCAAGCGGTCGGAAACCGACCGGATCACGCAGAACGGGATGTCATGCCGGGCAGCCATCGACCCGATAGCGGCACTCTCCATGTCCAGACTGCTCGCTTGAAAGGCCCTCCCAATGGCCAGTTTGTCTCGAGCCAACCAGACGATATTTTCGACCGTGATCAAGCGTCCCGAGAGAATCGCGTTCCCGGATAACTGCGCCGTTTTGCAAGCTTGTTGTCGATACGAGGCATGACAGACGATCGAGGAACCGAAAGCGGAACCCATGAGACTCGAATCCGCACAGACGACCTGCTCGGGAATCACCACGTCGCCGATTCGTGAAGGAACCAAGGCGCCCGCAAACCCCGATGAAATAAAGACGGTCCAGGGTCTTTTCGGGAACACCGCCTCGCACGCGGCGCGCGCGTTGATCAACCCCATCCCGGTTTGAATGACGGCAATGAAACGGGAGGCGTTCGCCCATCGACGCCACTTGACCCCGTTGACCCGCTCGACTTGGCCCGCAGGCAACGCCCGCCCAATGGCGTTAAATTCCCAAGGGGTCGCGGCAAAGACGGCAATATTTTCCAGGAAGGACTCCGGAAACCGTTGAAATGAAAAAGTCGACGCCGGTCAGGATTGCCGTTGCCTGGCTGATTGCGCGATGTCTTGCAACGCTTGGGCTCTCGTCTGACCGTGCATCCGGACGTTACGATACATGGCCAGCGCCCACATGGGGAAGTATTTGCTGTAGCCATGATATCGAAGATAGAACACTCTGGGAAATCCGGTGCCGACATGGAACGGTTCGCACCACGTCCCATTATCCAGTTGATGGCGAAGCAAATAGTTGATGCCTCTGGCGACGCTCAAGGAATCGGACAAACCCGCGGTCAATAAGGTCAGAAGGGCCCACGCCGTTTGCGAGGGCGTGCTTTCGCCTTTCCCGCCCCATGCCCGGTCGGCATACGACACGCAGGATTCTCCCCATCCGCCGTCCATATTCTGTTTGGACTCAACCCACGCAACGGCGCGGCGAATCCATGGCGCGGACATGTCCTCGCCGATAGCCTGAAGGCCGACGACGACGCACCACGTTCCGTAGAGGTAATTGACGCCCCATCGCCCATACCAACTGCCGTCGGCTTCCTGCTCTCGCCGAAGAAACTCGAGCGCCGGGGACACGGCAGGGTGGGATCGATCATAGCCCAGGGCGCCCAGCATCTCCAGACACCGACCCGTGAGGTCCGCCGTGGGAGGATCAAGCAACGACTGATGATCCGCGAAGGGAATCTTGTTGAAAATCAATTGATCATTGTCCCGATCATAGGCACCCCATCCGCCGTTGGAGCTTTGCATGGCCAACGTCCACTTCAGCCCACGCTGAACGGCCTCATCCCGCTCGGCAGGCTGCAGAGGCGAAACTTTCGCCAGCGCCGTCAGGACGGCGGCCGAATCATCGACGTCGGGGTACCATTCATTTTCGAACTGAAAGTACCATCCGCCTGGCATAGCCTCGGGAGAAGACACAATCCAATCACCCACCTTCTGCGTTTGTCGGGAACGCAGCCAGGAAGCGGCGTGCGACAGCGCTTCATGATCAACGGGCAGGCCTCTTTCAACGAGCGCATTGATGGTTAACGCGGTATCCCAAATTGGAGAATGACACGGCTGCAGGTGAAGCGTGGTCGATCCATCCGCTGCAGCCGGCGTGTCGATTTCCAACGCCTCGATTTCTCGAAGAGCCTTCTGGATTAACGGATGCGACGCCGGATAACCGAGGGCCATCAGGGCAAAGATCGAATTGGCCATGGCCGGGTAAATGGCCCCAAGTCCCCCGTCACCTTGCATATGATTCAGCAACCACGCCTCGGCTTGCTTCATCGCCTTTTTCCGTACAGACCGAAGCGGATGCTTTTCATAGACTTTGAGAATCCGATCGACCCAGACGAAAAAGTTCCGCCAACTGATAAATTCGGGATCTTTTTGAAACGGCGGCGCATGACGATAGTTGATTTGATCGCGGGGCGTACAGAACAGCTCTTCAATCCCTCGTTCAGCGGGAATCCGGCATTCCCGGCGAACAGCCAACATGATCAGCAGCGGAATCACGACGGCCCTGGACCAGTACGAGATGGCGTACACGTTGAACCCGAACGTCCTGGGCGCCAGCATGATTTCGGGAGGCAAGCTCGGCAGCCCTTTCCACTCGTATTGCCCGAACAGGGCGAGCGCGATCTTCGTGAACACGTTGGCCGACACGACGCCGCCCCTGGCCAGAATGGCTTCCCGGGCCCGACGCATCCCCGGATCGTCCTGGGGGACCCCGGCCAATTTCAAGGCGAAGTAGGCTTTGACCGAGGCGCTGATGTCCATCGGGGCTCCGGTATAAATCGGCCATCCCCCGTCTTCAAGTTGCGCGCCTTGAAGATAGCAAACCATTCTGGCTTCCCGCTCCGTATCGACGGCCCCGATATACCGGCGCAACATGATATACTCGGAGGTCAACGTCGTATCCGCCTCCAACTCCTGCACCCAATAGCCATGTTCAGGATGTTGTTGGTCGAGAAGCCATCTCGCACTCCGCGACAAGGCTTCTTCTATGGCTTCCGCGTGGCCAACGGTTGATGAGGCGGTTCGACCCTGCACACATTCCGCATCTCCCGCTACTCCCCGGTTGTTGGAGACAAGCTTCAGGGATGGGCTGTGCGGCTTCCGATGACGTGGTCGGGCCTGGTGGGGGGCAGAGGGGAAAAAACTCTGGGACAACCGCCCCAGAAAATTTATGAGAAGATCCATGTGTAAACTAACTGATATCGACAGGTGCGTCGAGAGACGTGTGCCGTTCCAACGACCGGGAACTTGACTCATTGGCCCATATGATCATGGGTTGGTGGCTTATAACAGACCCCCTTGAAGAGAGTCAAGAATATTACCGCTGGAAGAAGGAAAGAGAGAGGCTACAAGGCCACGTCATTCGGCCACGTCGTTCATGACGTTTTCCAGCTTTTTGTCCTGGTCGATGGTCCACACGTCACAGGTCGAATCACCATCGATATTGGCGGTTGCCGCAGCCGTAAAGCCTGTATCCGACACGTTGTCCAAGGTCGAAGCCGTACATCCTGGCGGAAGGGTTCCGAAACTGCTGCTTCCCAATTCGTAGTAATACAATTGCGAAGAGCCCGTCACGGCAAACCCAATCGCATTGAAATCGTCGACGTAGGTATTCTTCTCCGCAAAATAAGCCATCTCGCTGGTATGAATCGCCACCAGATTGGCTTTGGCTTCCGATTGTTTGGCCCGGGCTTGGTATTTCAAAAAATTCGGAATGGCAATCACGGCCAAAATGCCGATGATAGCCACGACAATCATCAACTCCGTCAAACTGAACCCGTGCCGATTGCGCATCGCCTGAACCGCACGGACCTTCTTCCATCCGTCCTGTCTCGATCCAACCATCACACCATACCTCAGAGATTTGCTCACTGTCCGGCCGGCGGACTCATGTGTCTGCCTGCACGGGGAAACGGAAATCCGGATATGACGGGGTCCGCGCCTTGGTTCACTTGAGCCTCATCCTGCAACGGCTCCGCCTGCCTATGGGGCGGACTCCCAAAGCCCACTTCACGAAATCGCTCGATGAGTTTTTCATTATCAGGGTCTAATTCCAGCGCACGGATCCATGCAGCTTTGGCCGCATCCTGGTGATCCTGAATCAAATAGATTTCTCCCAAATGTTCAAAAATGACCGGGTCGTCCTTGACGAGTTCGGCCGCTCGCTGAAGTTCTTGAAGGGCTTCAGACACCCGCCCGACTTTGAAGAGCGCCCACCCCAAGCTATCGACGTACGCGCCATTGTCCGGCTTGAGTGCGACGGCGCGTCGCGTCAATTCCACGGCCTCTTCCCCATTGATGCCCCGGTCGGCGTAACTGTAGCCAAGATAATTGAGCGCGTCGGTATGGTCGGGGTTGAGAGCCAGTACCGCTTCCATGGCCCGGACGACGTCGGGAAACCGATCAAGCTTGTCATACGCCGCGCCAAGGTTGAAACGCAGATCTTCATCGTCGGGGTGATATTCCAATCCCTTTTCAAATGCAGACGTCGCCTGTTCAAATTCATTGGCTTGCAGATAGCTCAATCCCAGCAAAAGGTGTGTTTCCGGGTTACTGGGTTTCAGCCCGGCTGCCTGGGTCAAATGCCGCACCGCTTCATCATAGCGCGTGAGTCGGTACAGTAAAATTCCGAGATGAATGCGACTGTCGTAAAACGTCGCATCCAGATCGATATTGGTCCGATACGCGTCAAGCGCCCCGTCGACGTCGTCGATCTGTTCATACAGCCATCCCAGGTAATCTCGAACTCGAAGCTCGGACGGACGGGCTTCAAGGATTCCTTCCAACTCCGTCACGGCCCGGAGAGGCTCTTTCATTTCGACGTAGACCAGGGCCCTTTGGATTTGCACCTTCACGTCCTGGGGTTCATCCACAATCATTTGATCCAGAATATCCAGAGCCAGCTCGTAGTCTTGTTGTTTTACCAAAAAACGGACAAAGTCCTTGCGGAACGTCTCGTCGCGAGGCGTGACCGATGAAACGAACGCATCGTAGAGATCTATCGCTTCCCGAAGATTCCCGTCAGCCTCATACAATTTCAGCAGGGCCTGATAAGCGGGTTCAAACCGTTTGGCTCGGTTGATCGCCTGGAGGTAGGCTTCCTTGGCCTCTGTTCTTTTCCCTTGGGCTTCCAGGGCTTTCCCTTGATAGAAGTATCCGAAATGAGACTCCGGTGCATGGTCAAGACCCTGGGCAATGACCGTTTCGGCTTCCCTGGATCGTTTGAGATTGAGCAGCAAGACGCCTTTGTCAAAATAGGGCTCCCCCCGTTCAGGATTCAAACGAACCGCTTCGTCATATAACGCTAACGCGCGGTCGAACTGACCTCCGCCTGCGTAGATCTTGGCCATTTCAACCAACACGGCCGCATCCCGCACCTCCGCTGATTCGACTTCATCCAACATCGCCATGGCTCTTTGCATATTCCCCGATAAAAATTGCAGGGCGGCCAACCGCACGCGCAGAAATGCCGATTTCGGGTCGAATTGCAGGGCGGCTCGATACTCGGCAACGGCCTTGGGAACGTCATTCGCGAGTTCCGCCAGATAGCCTTGCAAAAAATGATAGTACGCCGGTGAAGGAAGTGGGACGGAATCGGGTTGGATGGCGGCGTTTCGTTCGGATTCGGGCACTGCGGCACAAGACACTACCAACAGAGGAATGAGGAGGAACGTAACCAACACCCGTTCCCGCCATCCGTTGGACCGTACGCGCGTTCCTTCAGCACACCTTCTTTGGGGCTGTCTCACTGTCTCATTTCCCTTAATCCATCCGCGACATCAGGAGTGCTGGGTCTCAAGATCGGCGAACTTGGCATACTGCTCCAGGAACGTCAGTTGCCGGTCGCCCGTCGGGCCATTGCGATGTTTCCGAATCAAAATATCGGCAATGTTTCTTTTGTCCTCCGTATCCGGATTATAAACCTCCTCGCGATAAATGAACATCACGACGTCCGCGTCCTGCTCAATGGCCCCGGATTCCCTCAGATCAGAGAGGACGGGACGTTTGTCCGTTCTGTTTTCCACGGCCCGGCTCAACTGGGAAAGCGCCACCACCGGGATCTCCAATTCCTTGGCCAAGGCTTTGAGTGACCGGCTGATGTCGGAAATTTCCTGCTGTCGCGATTCGGAATCACTGCGCCCCTGCATGAGTTGGAGGTAGTCGATGATCAACAGGTCAAGGCCGTGCTCGGCCTTGAGGCGCCGGGCCTTGCCGCGCATTTGCTGGACCGTCAGCCCTCCGGAATCATCGATGAAAATCTTGGCGCTTTCCAGACGATCGGCTGCCGCACATAACGCATGCCAATTGTCAGAAGTCAGTTGCCCCGTCCGCAGGGCGTGAGAATCCAGGAAGGCTTGGGAACTGAGCATCCGAAGAACCAACTGGGCCTGGGACATTTCCAGGCTGAAAATCCCCACCGTCAGATTCGCGCGAATCGCGGCATATTCGGCCATACCCAAGGCCAGACTGGTTTTCCCCATGCTCGGACGTCCGGCAATGATAATGAGATCAGACGGTTGGAGCCCGGCCGTGATATCGTCAATCACGCGATACCCGCTGGGTACGCCCGTAATGCGTTCTTTCCGGCTGAAGAGTCGATCGACAATCTCAATGCTTTCCTTGACGATTTGATGCATCGGGACGAACGAACGGCCCAAACGACCCTGAGCCAGCCTGAAGATTTCTTGTTCCGCGTATTCCAGGAGGTCTTCCGACTCCCCAAGGCCATCATACCCTTTGGTCACGATTTCCGTGGCAGTGCGGATCAACCCGCGCAACAAGGACTTTTCCCGCACGATTTTGCAGTGGTGCCGGATATTCGACGCACTGGGTACCGCCTGCACCAATTCAGCCACGTATGCCGCACCGCCCACCTGCTCCAATTGGCCTTTGGTTTTCAGCAGGTCCGTCAACGTAATTTGATCCACCACTTCATTACGGTCGGCCAGTTCGATCATCACCGCAAAAATGGTTCGATGCGCCCCCCGGTGAAAGTCCTCTTCGACGATCACCTCAAGCGCCTTGTTGAGCGCGCTGTTTTCCAGCAGAACGGCCCCGAGGATGGATTGCTCGGCATCCAGGTTCTGAGGCGGCAGCCGGAGATCGGAAACGTCAGACGTGAGCATGCGTACCTTTGAGGATCAGGTCGGGAAGATCCTGGATGGGAACGGTTCGAGAGGTTTTTGCCTGTTTCACCAACACCTCGACTTCCCGGCTCGAGACGGCAGACAGACCCACCATCACGGCCCAAGACGCGCCGGAAGCCCGGAGACGGGTTCGAATCTTGCGAAGTCGGGCGGAATCCCACCGGGTCACGGTTTCCTGATACACCACCAACCCCTGCGAACGAAGGAACTGACTCGTATGATACGCTTCTCCAAAATGAGAATCAGGAGCCGCCACCAACACGCTGGGCGTTTCCAGGGCCCATTTTTCTCCCCCTTTCCCTAGCGCAAGGAACAGGCGGTCAAGATCCAAGGCAAATCCGGTAGAAGGGAGATCCTGCCCGAATTGTCCGATCAAATGATCATAGCGTCCGCCCCCACCCAGTTCACAGCCGACGTTGTCGGAAAACACGTCGAACACGACTCCATCATAGTAGTCGAAGCCGCGAAATTCTCCCAGGTCCAGAAGCAGGTGCTCCTTGAGACCGGCCGCGTCAAGCAGCGCATAGACGCGGGTCAACCGGTCTATAGGACCCAGCAACCGCGTATTACGACCGGCGAGAGCGCGGCCCCACTGCAACACTTCCTCCCGCCCGTATCGGCCGGGGGCTTCGAGAATCGGCCGGGCCTGTTTGGATGACACGCGTTCGGCTTTCAGGATTCGTTCCAGCTTCGGCAAGTCTTTATGCGCCGCGGCGAGTTCCGCTTGCTTGCGCCCCTGTTCCGAGAGTCCCGACTGCGCCAGCAACGCCTGGTAGAACCCGACGTGACCGAGTGAAACTTTGAAATGGGACAGTCCAACGGCTTTCAGGGATTCGATGAGTAAGGTCAGAATTTCGGCATCCATCGACGCGTCGTCGACCCCGATCAGTTCGACCCCCAACTGAAAGACTTCCCGTTCGCGGCCGGCGTGTTCGGGCTCATAGCGAAACACCGTGGACCGATAACTCAATCGCAGAGGCAGTTGTCGCCCGGCCATTCCCATCGCCACGATTTTCGCGATCTGCGCAGTGACGTCGGGGCGGAGCACCAAAATGCGCCCGGTCGTCCAATCGGCGACCTTGTAACATTTTTCCAGGATATCGGCCGGCAGCCCGGCGGAGAGGACGTCCAGGTATTCAAAGGTGGGCGGGATGATTTCGCGATAGCCCCATCGGGTAAACCCCTCAAACAAGGCCTGTTCCAACTGACGCACGCGTTCCGCCGCATCAGGCAACAGGGTCGTCATCCCGATCGGGATCAGGGAACGAGGCGTGGCTCCTGAAGTAACCGTGTGACGCTCCGAGCGTAATTGGAGGCGGCGAGCCATCGAACAAGAGAAACCGTTACGAAACGCCTGACAGATCCACCAAGCGAGCCGAAACAATGTCCGGTTCGCCTTTGATGTTGTCCAACACAGGAAGAGACGGCGGCTGGTCCAAACTCAGGATCAATAACGAATTGCCGCCTTGCTGCCCACGAGAACATTGCATCTGGGCAATATTGATGTCGTGTTCCCCGAGAATGCGTCCAACCGTGCCGATGACACCGGGCCGGTCGACGTTTTGGATCAGGAGCATGTGGCCTTCGGGAACCACCTCGACCGCGTAGGCATTGGTTTCCACGACGCGGGGATCTTTCTTGTTGTACAGAGTTCCGGCCGATTGATGCGTAGCCACGCCGGTTTTCACGTGAAGACGAATCAAACTCGTATAGTCTCCGGCGTCGCTCCACTTCACTTCCTTGACCTCGATGCCGCGCTGCTTCGCCAGAACCGGGGCATTCACGGCATTCACCGTATCCTGTAAAATCGGCGTCAACAAACCCTTGAGGATCGCAACCGTCAGGGGCGCCAAGGAGAGTTCCGCCACTTCTCCCCGATACTCCACCGTCACTTCTTCAATGCCTTCATCGATGAGTTGCGCCTGGAACAACCCCATCCGTTCGGCCAAGACGAGATAGGGCTGGAGTTGAAGCAAGGCTTCAGGGGGCACCGACGGAACATTGACCGCACCCCGAGCCACGCCTTTGTTGAAATAATCGACAAATTGCTCGGCAATCGAGATGGCGACATTTTCCTGGGCTTCCTCGGTCGAGGCTCCGATATGAGGCGAGCAGATGAAGTTGTCCAAAGTGAGTAAGGGATGATCCGGCTTCACGGGCTCTTCTTCGAACACGTCGAAGGCCGCGGCGGCGACTTTTTTGCTTTTGAGGGCTTCGTAAATATCCTGCTCATTAATGATGCCGCCACGGGCGCAATTCACGATCATGACCCCGTCTTTCATCTGTCGTATGGCCTGGTCGTTAATCAAGGACCGGGTCTCATTGGTCAACGGGGTATGCACCGAAATGAAATCGGCTCGTCTGAACAACTCGTCTAATCCCACGGTCTGAATGCCCATTTCCCGCGCCCGCCCGGGAGACAGGTAGGGATCGTAGCCGATGACCTGCATGGCCAAACCCTGCGCCAACTTGGTGACGTAAGTCCCGATCTGCCCCAACCCCACGAGACCGAGCGTCTTGTTGTACAACTCCGTCCCCATGAACTTGCCTTTTTCCCACTTGCCCGCCTTGGTCGACACGACGGCCTGTGGAATTTTGCGGCTCATGGACACCAGCATGGCGATCGTGTGCTCCGCCGTCGTAATCGTGTTCCCACCCGGCGTATTCATCACGACGATGCCCCGACGGGTCGCGGCCTCACAATCCACGTTATCAAGCCCCGTCCCGGCGCGCCCGATGATCTTGAGTTGGCTGCCGGCGTCAATCACCTCGGCCGTCACTTTCGTGCCGGACCGCACCACAATGCCGTCATACGCTTTGATTTCTTCCAGAAGCTGCTCTTTGGGCAACTTGGTTTTGACGTCCACCTTGAATCCGCCCTGTTCGAGAACGGCTACTCCTCGCGGCGATAAACTGTCACTGACCAGAATGTTCATGACATATTCCCTACGCTTTCCGTTTTTCAAAATCCGTCATATAGTCGATTAATGCATCCACACCGGACTCGGGCATGGCATTATAGATACTGGCCCGCATACCACCCACCGAACGATGTCCCTTCAACGTGGTCAATCCCGCTTGGGACGCTCCCGCAAGAAACTCGCCATCCAATTCCGGGTCGGCCAGGACGAACGGCACGTTCATCCATGACCGGCAGGATGGATCCACCGGGTTCCGATAAAAATCGGAGCCATCGATCGCAGCGTACAGCTTCTTGGCCTTGCGTTCGTTGCGTTCCGCCATAACCGAAAGTCCTCCTTGCTCCTTCACCCATTTGAAAACCAGGCCGGCGATATACAGGGTATACGTCGGCGGGGTATTCAGCATGGAATCGGCTTTGGCCTGCTGCGCGTAATCCCACACGCCGGGGGTCATCAAGAGGACGTTGCCGATCAAGTCCTCCCGCACGATGACCAACGTGACACCGGCCGGACCGATGTTCTTTTGGGCGCCGGCATAGATCAACCCAAACCGGCTGACGTCGACGGGACGGGACAGAATGGTCGAGGACATGTCACCGACGAGCGGCACGTCGCCGGTCTCGGGAACCCAGTGAAATTCCACGCCTTCAATGGTTTCATTCGGCGTGTAATGGACATACGCCGCATCGGCATTCAATGCCCAATGGTCAAACGTCGGGATGGTCGTAAATTTCTCGCTTTCGGACGAAGCCGCGACGTTCACTTCACAATATTTCTTGGCCTCACCGATGGCCTTTTTACCCCAGGACCCGGTCAGAATGTAATCCGCCTTATTTTTCCCGCGCAACAGATTCATGGGAATGGCGGCAAATTGCCCGGTGGCCCCTCCTTGCAAAAAGAGCACCTTGTACGTCTCGGGCACTCCCAATAGGTCACGGACGTCCTGTTCAGCCTCGGCATGGACCGAAACAAACTCTTTCCCGCGGTGGCTCATCTCCATAATGGAGGCCCCGGCCCCGTGCCAATCCGTCATTTCGGCCTGGGCTCGTTGTAAGACGGCCTCAGGCAGCATGGCCGGGCCGGCACTGAAGTTATGCACTCGCGACATGAAAAACTCCCGGATGAGATAACGTGAATGAACTCATCAAACGATCATGGACATTAACGGCTCTTAGTGTAGTAAACCTGAAGACTGGTAGATCAGTCGTGCAGATGAAGATCGAGAACACGATACGCTATCATATGGTCTAGGGGGGGTCAAGAATCACGAAGACCGGGTCATGACATCGGGAGCGTCGTCCAGGCGATGACGTGCGGTGCCATAAAAAGTTCCTCCCTTGTCATCACATCATCCGTTTGCATACAATGGATCCCATTCTTCCAACCTGAGGAGCCGAAGATACGCACATGAACGGGATACGTTTCGAACGTCGCGGTGAAGGAGACTATTACAAAGTCATCCTGCACATCGGAAGCATATACGTGCCGATCAGTGATGAGGACGTGGAAGCCTTAAAGAAGGAAAGCACGGTATCAGGCGCGTTTCTGGATTTTTTCCTGGACCGGATCGGCTACTCCTCATACCTCAAAGATCAACTCAAAGCGGAATTGGGAAGAATCGGGAATTCGTCCGAACAGCTTTCCTTGCTCCGGCAATCCATTCAGGAACTCTGACCCTGCAGCCGGGCAGGGTGAACGGCGTGGCAAATGCCTCTACCTCCCCTTCGCCCCTCCTTACAAAGGAGGGGAAAAGAGAGGCGCCGTAAGCCCACTCTGTCAATCGTGATACCCGCCGACGATCTTGTCGATGAAATTCAGAATGGCGGTTTTCTTGGCAGGATCTTTTTCCAGTTGCAGGGCTTGTTGATAATGGTCCCCCGCAATCTCGGGTTTGCGTTTGAGGTCATAAACTCGCCCCACGCCAAAGGTCGCCCTCGCGTCGTTGGGATCGGCCTTGATGGCCACGCTGAAACTATCGAGCGCCGAATCGACCTGGCCCTTGTCCATTAACATCCATCCGACTTCCGTTGCCGCCGGTCCGAAGTCCGGCTTGATGCGCAAGGCTTCCTGATATTCCCGCAAGGCGAGGTCGCGCCGGCCTTTTTGTTCATAGGCCCCGGCCAGCGCATAGTGCACCTCGAAGTCTTCAGGATTGAGCTGCACCGCGGTTTTATATTCACGAATGGCCGCATCGATTTTTCCCTGTTCGGCCAAGGCACAGGCCAGATTCACGTAACCCAAGGCATCCTCGGGCGCGAGTTTGATCAATTCCCGGTACTGGGGAATGGCCATTTCCAACTGGCCATGCTCCTGATACGCCGCACCCAGGTTCAACCGGGCGGCCAAATAGGCCGGATCCAATTTGACGGCTTGGCGATAGGCCTTGATGGCCTTATCCGTTCGGGCCATCCGTTGATAAATCTGAGCCAGAAAAAAATGGGGGAAGGGCGAGTCCGGGGCCAATTCGATTGCCTTGTGGTAACTGGCGATCGATTGCTCCGATTGACCGGATTGCGCCAGAAACATCCCATGCATCAGATGCACGAAGCCTTGTTCCGGATACGTTCGGCTCAGGTGATCAACCCATTCGCGGACGTTCGCAATATCCGCCTCCTCCTGTAACGACTTCGCATACATCTTCCACGCGAGGGCAAACTCACCCTTCAACAGATACACGACGTTCAAGGCGAAAAACGCCCGGGGCCCGGCCGTCTCGCTCTCCATCCAGGCAGTCGCGGCCTCGCGCACCGCGTCCCAATCCCCTCCGAGGACCGCCTGTTCAATCGTCTGTTCTTCAATCATGGATTCGCTCATATTCTCCGGCTATGTTTCTATTACGTCCCATCACGGAATGACGCCGGTTCTATCGGACTCAACGCATCAGCGTATCCTCGACGTCGGGCGGAGTGGCCGTAATCAATCCGCCCAGATGAGGATAGTGCTTCATGATTTGTTGTTTCATTTCCCAGGCCACCGTGCGGTAAGACCAATGGCCCTTGACCCCCGACCGGAGCTGGCATATGTAATCCGCCTCTGCATAGTCCATTTTGAAAACGCACCGGACCCTGAACCCGAAGGGAATCGCGTAAATCGAGGCTTCCTGATCCATGCCCCGCAACCGTTCGATATCCTGTTGAACCGCGTCCATGGCCATTTGATATTCCCGGTCCAGGCCGGCCTCATACAACGGAGGCGGGATCTCATAGCCGTGCGCGGTGGTAAAGTTCTGTTGGATCTGCTGGCACCGTCGATGCCGGTGGAGGTCCCGCCACCCGCCAATGTCCATCAAGACGTCGAAGATGAGAGGGTAGCCGCATCGAAACTCCTTGATCAATTCGTCATAGGGACCGCGACGACGTAAGGCCACGGCAAGGGTATCCTGCTTTTCCTTCTCCGGCCAGTTCCGCACCAATTCCAGAATCCGGCGATACGGCGCCTGGCTGACGCGGTACAACACACTCGTGACCAGTTCATCCATCAACGAATGCGGCTCGATGAGATCGACCGGCACCGTTTGATCGGCCCAGGCCGACGGCTGATCCAGGCCCGCCTTGCGAAAGATCTTCTTGGCGTGCCTGGACAGATCCCGATAGACCTCCGTTTGGTACTCGTTGGCCTTGGCGTGGCGAGCCAACGTCGGGGCCAGCGGTTCCGCGGGTTTTCCGGTCTCTCCGTCCAATTCTCCCCACACGTTGGACGGAGGTTTGGCACAGGCTTCCTGCAACTCCTCGCCCAGCGCCTGGAGTTCAGGCAGTTGCGTCGACAAGAACCGGGTGATTTGTTTTTCCAGCGTCCGGATACTCACCACTTCTCCGACGTTCGTCGTGGAGGCCAGGGGCAGCAGGTACCGCGTGATATCGTACACGCGCGCGGCCAAGGTCCGCCCGTAATTCGCCTCGCTCATGGCATCGGGTCTGGGATACCGGCGCTGCAGATGTGCCAGGAGCGGATCATGGAACGTACGATAGAGATTGAACAGGCTGCCGAGAATCCCGCGATAGAAGGCCTCGGGTTCGGAATCATGGATGGTCGCCGGCACGTAACAGCCGGACACGGCAAAGTTCTGATACCGGCTGGATTTGGCCTGTCCATCCCACAGCGGTTCATCTTCCAGGCGAATGGCCGCCAGTTCGGAAATGCCCTCCAGGCACACGGTCACGTGCCCCAGGTCGGCGATCGACGCGTGACCGTAGGCAAAATAGAACTGCTCCCAAAACTTCTCGGACGAGTGCCCGTGGACCCACCGCAAACTGTCTTCAATGGAATCCGGAGAACGGCTGTACCGGGCCAGGGCATAGGCCGCTTTCTCGGGCGGCATCGGCGCGAGGACAATCACCCGGCGTTTGTTTTTCTGCTCGTCGGTCACGTTCTTCTTCAGCTCGACGGCTTCATGCCACTTGCCGCGAGCGGCTCACTATAGTCAGACAGCCGATCCAATCTCAAGGAACCTCTGATTTATTGCACTATCGGGCGTATGGCTGCGTTGTGTCCTCGCTCAACCCTCACCTATCTCTCTGATAAGCCTCGGGTTTCGCTCCGGGACGCCTTGCCCTGCATCCCGCTATCACAAGAAATCAGAGGTTCCTCAAGTTGCCATGCCGTCATTACATCTTCACGACATTGTCACGAAAGTCC
>JAJEJG010000004.1 GCA_022828225.1 Nitrospirales bacterium
TTAGCGGAGTTTCAGGACGAATTGGAGCAATACTTGCTCTACTACAATGAGGTGCGCCCGCATCAGGCGTTGGAGGGGAAAACCCCGAAACAGATCAACGAATCTTGTCAACGAATTACTGAACACATACAGGGATGACAGGAGAGGAAGTCGGCATGGTAAATGTTCAACAACGTAGCATGAGGGCTATCTATGTCACTCGCCGACCTCTGTGAATCCTTGCGCAACTGCCGGGAATGCCGTCTGTCTTCCGGACGAACCCAAGTCGTCTTCGGCAGCGGGAATCCGGATGCTTCCATCATGTTCGTGGGAGAAGCCCCGGGCTTTCATGAAGACAAACAGGGGGTACCCTTTGTGGGCGCGGCGGGAAAACTGCTCACGGACTTATTGGAATCCGTCGGGCTTTCGCGTTCACAGATTTATATTGCCAACGTCATCAAATGCCGCCCACCCCAAAACCGCGACCCCGAACCCGATGAAGTGGAAACGTGCAAGCCTTTCCTGTTCCGACAAATAGAATTGATCAAACCGCACCTGGTCTGTTCCATGGGCAACTTCGCCACCCAAACGCTGCTGGAAAGAAAGGTCGGAATCACCAAAGTCCACGGACAACCGTTTGAATTACCGGAGTTTCGGCTGTTTCCGTTGTTCCACCCTGCCGCGACCTTGCACAACGACCGTCTCCGGCCATTGCTTCAAGAAGACTTTCGAAAATTGAAACGGCTCCTGGATGAGATGGCGGCTCCGCCGCGGGAGCCCGCTGTTCAGACAAGTGACAAGCCCGAGCAAATGGATCTGTTTTAGCCCGGTTTGTCGGATGACGTTGCGTTAATCCGTATTGGGCAGGCTCTCCGACTTCCCGGTTTTCTCCTGACCTTCTGCGTCGGGTTCCCCGGATTCTTCGTCTGTCTCGTCGAATTCTTCTTCCGGCGTTTCGAACCACTTCACCAGCATGTCTTCCCACCAGACTTCATCGACGTCCGCGCCGGGATCGACCCCCAGGAACGACACGTCGGCTTCGGTCATGTCGGGATTGATGTCCGTCGGACGATGCCGGGCGCGATCGACCGCTTCCTTCGTCGCGTACCCGCCGACGATCCAGGACGGTGGATCGGCGCGCCGCGACTTATACGCCTGGAGTTGATGTTTGAAATAGATAAAGATGTTCCGTTGCGCGACATCTTCAAACCCGCTGGGCGGCAGGCTCAGGATTTTTTCTATTTTTTTCCGCCATTCCCGTTGGTCGTAGCGTGATGTGACCAACTGCAGGGCTTTGACTCCGTCTTCAACGTCAAGTGGCATAACGACTCCTTCGGCTTCCGCGACACCCGCGCCTTCAATTGCCCCCCACCATCATCTCACGGATGCGTATGGTGGGACTCGCCAGTTTCCCTCGAAACACCAGATCATTCCCGATCGACTCGATATCCTGAAACATCTGTTTCAAATTGCCGGCGATCGTGACTTCCTGCACCGGATAGGCCAATTCACCGTTTTCAATCCAAAAGCCTGACGCCCCGCGGGAATAATCTCCCGTCACCATATTCACCCCGAACCCGATCAACTCGGTGACGTACAACCCCCGGGGAACGGATCGAATGATCTCATCGGGCGACGCGTCGCCGGGATGAAAAAACAAATTCGACGGGGACACGGTTGGGTTGTCACCGATACTCCTGGACGCGTTTCCGGTGGAGGCCATCCCCAACTTTCTCCCGGAATACGTATCCAGCAAATAGCCGGACAGCACGCCTTGTTCCAGGATCATCGTCTTGCGGGTGGGCAACCCCTCCCCGTCGAACGGACGGGACCCGAGCTTGCCGGGCAGGCAACCGTTGTCTTCAACGTTCACGTGTTGCGGAGCAATGGACTTTCCCAACTGCCCCAGCAAAAACGAAGCGCCTTTATACAGGGAATACCCGGAGACCGCACTCGAGAGGTGCCCCAACAAACTGCACGCCGTTTCCGGATCGAAAATCACGGGAACCCGTTGGGTCTCGACTTTTCGAGCCCCCAAACGCCGCAACGTCCGCTCCGCCGCGATGCGACCGATAGACTCCGGATCGTCCAACTCCTGCCGTTTCCGCGAAACCGAATACCAGTAGTCCCGCTGCATGCCCTGGTCATCGGAGCCTTCGGCTACCGGGGCCACGGACAGGGAAAACCGCGAACTCCGGTGGTATCCCAGAAACCCGTGCGTGTTGGCCAACACCACCGCGCCATAGCCCGCACCGCACTCGGCCCCTTCCGAATTGGTCACGCGGGAATCGGCGTCCATGGCCGCCCGTTCCGCACGCTGCGCCACGTCAATGGCCTCATCCACGGGCATGGCAGTGGGATCGTACAAGTCCAAATCCGGGACGTCATTCGCCAAGGCCGTTGATTCGGGAAGGCCCGAGGTCTCATCCTCGGCTACGGCCTTGGCAAGGGCGCAGGTATCGGCCACCAACTGCTTGAGCGAGGCTTCGGAAAAATCCGACGTGGATGTACTGGCCGACCGCTTCCCGAAAAACGCCCGGATACCCAGACTCTTTTCGCGCGCCTTACTCAAACAATCCACCGCCGACAACCGGACCTGAACCGACACGGAATCCCCTTCCGCCACCATGACGTCGGCTTCCGTGGCGCCGTGGGCTTTGACCCGGTCGATCAACTCGGCGGCAAGGGTCTTCAGGACTTCTGCAGATTCATGCATGATGTAAGACAACCCCCTCAATCCCCCTTGTCAGGGGGACGGCAGTACTCCTCTCCCCCCTGACAAGGGGGGCCAGGGGGGTTCAGCCTTAGTTGCAGGTCGGATTACGCTACGCTGATCCGACTACGCTACGCCGACGTTCCCCCCACCGTAATCTCGTCGATTCGAATGGTGGGCAACCCGACGCCGACCGGCACGGATTGGCCCTCTTTGCCGCAGGTCCCGATACCCGAGTCCAATTGCAAGTCGTGGCCGACCATGGAAACCTGCTTGAGGACGTCGGGCCCGCTCCCGATGAGGGTCGCCCCTTTGACCGGCTTCGTCACTTTCCCATCCTCGATCAAATAGGCTTCACTCGCCGAAAACACGAACTTGCCGTTCGTGATATCCACTTGTCCGCCGCCGAACGACACGGCATACAGCCCTTTCTTGACGGAGCGCAGAATATCCTCGGGTTCGGACGTGCCGGCCAACATGAAGGTATTGGTCATCCGGGGCAACACGATGCTGCGGAAATCCTCACGCCGGCCGTTGCCGGTAAGCGGAATGCCCATGAGCCGGGCGTTCAGACGGTCCGTGATGTATCCGCACAGGATGCCGTCTTCGATCAGGACGGTCCTGGTCGTGGGCGTGCCTTCATCATCGATGTTGAGCGACCCCCGCCTGGAGGGCAACGTGCCGTCATCCACGATCGTGCACACGTCGGACGCGACGCGCTGGCCGATCAAATTACTGAACGCCGACGTTTTCTTGCGATTGAAATCCGCCTCCAGACCATGCCCCACGGCCTCGTGCAACAGAATTCCGGGCCAGCCGCCCCCCAGGACCACCGGAAGAATGCCCGCGGGCGCGTCCACGGCATCGAGATTCAGGATCGCCTGCCTCGCGGCTTCTCGCGCATACGCCCGCGCCCGGTCTTGTTCGTGATAAAAGGCAAACGCCACGCGGCCGCCGCCGCCGAAGGTGCCCACCTGTCGATTCGTCCCTTCTTCGGCAATACACGTCACCTGAAGCCGGGATAACGGCTGCACGTCGCCGGCGCGCAAGCCTTCGGTGGTCGCCACCAGCATGACTTTATGATTGGTATTGATGGACGCCATCACCTTCGTGATCCGGGGGTCATAGCGTCGTGCTTCCCGGTCGATCAGGTTGAGCAGGTCCACGCGCTCCTGCGTGGCGACGTCGGTCAGGGGCTCTTCAAGCGGATAGAGATTGTGCGTTCCGACGGGCCGGTGCGTGACGGGGACCGGGACGTCGCCTTGCGGCGAATCGGCGATATACCGGGCGGTGTCCGCGGCAATTTCCAGGTCCCGTGGCGACAAGTCGTCGGAATAGGCAAACCCGGTTTTTTCCCCGGCGGTGGCCCGGACCCCGGCACCCTGAGCAATGCTTTTGACGGCCCGCTTGACGATGCCTTCCTCCATGGACACGGATTCGGAAATCGTCGATTCAAAATAGATGTCCGCGTAATCCACGGCACGGACGTTCACGCGTGCCAAGGCCTGCTCGACTTCACGTTCCTCCAAGGCAAAATGTTCGAAGGGCACAACCTGCTCAGACATGGTCTCTACTTAACATGCCCGCTGAAATTTGCGCAAGAACCCCCCATACAGGCTTAGGACGCCCTCTTCCGTCATCCCCGACCCGATCGGGGATCCAGCGTCTTTGGTCTTTTGCATTTTTTACCCTCTCCTACTAGGAGAGGGCCGGTATGAGGAAAATATTGTCAACGAATGACTGAAAGGGGGAGCGAGAGGCAGCTTGCGAGGCCTTTTTCGCCGATGGTGGTCACGCCTGATTCATGTGTTCAGGGTGTCGATCCACTTCTTCTCTGATAGCACCTCAACCGCCAGCGAAATCTGACGACGGGAAAACTGCTGCTTCCGTTCGTTCCAGGCGTAGGTACGTTGCACCACGTCATCAACAGTCTTGGCTTGTTCCCGGCTCGCGACCCAGTGAACCGTGGATAGAAGTTCCAGGCCGAATGAAGACTCGAACCCTTCGATGAGATCGACGACTTTATTGAAACGTCGTTGCGTTGCCGCGTGGCGCTCAAGGAATGTGCTCGCTTCTTCTACGGCACCGGGCACCAATTCCAATTGCTTGTCAGGCGCATCGCCGCCGTCGGCGTAGCCGGAGATGAAATGGCCTTCAATTTGGTGAAGAACGTGCCGCAGATTCTCGGCATACGGGCCATACGGAGCCTTTTGATAGTTGAGCCGCAACCGCTCGCCGGCCTCCTGCATGAAATACAGGAGCTTGTGCACTTCCAGAAGAGTCACAAACGGGTCCAGGAGGGCCAAAAGATAGCGATCCATCAGCCCAACCAGCGCCGCCCGCGCGGTCGTCATGTTCGGGACGTTACTCGAACGGTTGGCGCGGTCGTCCTCCGGTCCGCCGCCCGGCTCGAATATCACGACCTTGACGGCTTCGCATGCCGACAGCGCCGCCTCTATCCGGGCACGCACCTCCGGCCAGTGCAATCCACCCAGCCCGCTACCGAGCGACGGAATGGCAATCGATCGGATGCCGTACGACCGGATCGCCTTCGTCAAGGATGCCAAACCGGACTCAATGTCCTCAATGCGACTTTTGCCTCGCCAATGCCGTTTAGTGGGGAAGTTAATGATGTAGCGCGGCGGAACCGTTTGGCCCGTCTCGAAGACGAACACGCGCCCGGGTTGCATCTGATTGCGCTCACAGCAGGCACGGTAGGCCTTGTAGTTCCCGGGGAAGGCTTTTTTGAATTGAAGCGCGATGCCGCGCCCCATAACACCCACGCAGTTGACGCTATTGACCAGGGCTTCGGCTTCTTCGGAAAGAATATCGCCAGTCTTGTATTCGATCATTGCCGGGAGCCTTTCCCCAGATCAGTAATACCAGTCCGGCCTGACTTCAACGGTTGGGCGATGGCGCACTCCATGCAATGCACGCAACACTTTAGCATACATCCCTTGTGAATTGACACCGATCCGCGACACCATTTCCCACGGGAATGAGGCCTCAAGCAGGAATTCCGCCTGCTTGCCATCCTTGCAGCCTTGCCAGTCGGTAGCTTGCACGGCCTCCCAGTTGACGTTGTCCAGGTCTGCAAGATCGGCATAGTCGTCAAAGTAGTTTGAGCTTGCATTTGACGTCGCAAATGCCCAGCGCCGTTTATTTCGCTCGGCCCAAGCCACAGTCCGCCGCAAGTCTGCTTCCAGATGCACTATAGGGTCCTGTCCGCCGCGATACTCCAATTCGGGATGGTTAGCCTTGTAGATGACATAGAGCATGGAGGAGCGCGGGCAGAAATAAAACGGGACACAATCGCCTACGCACAAGCTTGGATGACTATTCAGGACATTCGTGAGACGTCGATGTTTGACGCTCATCATGCCGATCGTCGTGCCGCTTGACGCTCTCGTTGCCATCTTCGCATCGCACCAGAGACAGCCGTCTTCTACGATGGAGGCGAGCCGGTCAATATGCACGATGTGGTAGATCTTCGGCTCGTCTGGTATTGGCATGGTCACGTTTCAGATTCTCCGGGCGTCTTGATGACTCATGGCATTTAACTCCTCTCTGCTTCTCAGCACTGGGCGATGTCAGGAAGAAACCGCGCTGGTTGGTGGTGGTAGTTTATTCAAGAATCTTTGAGCGATCTTGGCCAACTCTTGGTTGCCTCACTCCGTTGCCAAATCATTGCGCATTGACGTTCTCCACAAAATAAGTCCTTTTTGGGCAAAAGCAAGCTTAAGAAAGCAAAGACGCTGGATTCCCGATTAAAGATGTCGGGAATGACAGATGCGGGAGAAGGAGAACTGCGGGGATGACGGAAGGAGGGGCGGGGTGGTTGCTATCACCCGCCTCGGTTTGACAAGGCCGGGCATCACGATTAGACTGTTTTTAAGCTGTTTTTCGAGTGCAGTGCCTCATCTCGCGGGCAACTCTGATACCAATACCGATGCCTCTCCATTCGCCACATTCCTTCGCGGAACTCACGGAGGACGATCTCTTTTCCCAGATCGACCAGGAAGCCTTGCCCCGTCACGTGGCCGTGATCATGGATGGGAACGGCCGCTGGGCCTCTCATCGCGGGCTGCCCCGCATTGCCGGACACCGGGAAGGGTTGGTTGCCGTCCGGGACGTCCTCAATGCCTTTTACCGGCTGGGGATTCCCATCGTCACGGTATACGCGTTTTCGCAGGAGAACTGGAATCGCCCCCAAGCCGAGATCGACCTGCTCATGACGCTGCTCGAAGAGTTTCTTCATCAGGAACGGCAGACGTTCCAGGAACGAAAGGCCCGGTTTTTCCCCATCGGCTTACTGAACGAGCTTCCGGCTTCCACGCAGGACCTGGTGCATGCCGTGGCTCAGGAGACCGAGCATTTCACCGACCACACCGTGGCCGTCGCGCTGAGTTATGGCGGACGTTCCGAGATTATCGACGCCACGAATCGCCTGATTGAAGACGTGCAATGCGGAAAAATTTCGGGGGGCGTCCATGAAACCCAATTCGAGCAGTACCTGTCCACTGCCGGCCTTCCGGACCCGGACCTCCTGATCCGCACGAGCGGGGAAGCGAGAATCAGCAATTTCCTGCTCTGGCAAATCGCGTATACGGAACTCTATTTCACCAAGACCCTGTGGCCGGATTTCCGGCGACGCGACGTGTTGTTGGCGCTGCTCGATTACCAGAAACGGGACCGTCGTTTCGGTCGTCTTCCGCATGCCGTCTCTCCTCAAAACAGGCTGTGAGCACGATTAATGTGGCTGAGTCCGCACCCGGAAGCCCATCCAATCAACCGGCCCCTCTCACTGCTCGTTCATCCGCGTTGAGACTTGACCCCAAGCGCGTCTATTCCGCCCTGGTGTTGCTCCCGCTCTTGTACGTGCTCACCCGGCACCTTCCACCGGCGGCCTTCTTCGTTCTCGTCACGGCCGCCGTCCTGCTGGCCCAATGGGAATTCCTGGCGCTCTTCATCGAGAAAAACCACCTGCCTTCGCATGCGCTCGTCGGGTTTTCGGGCACGGGACTTCTCCTGATCGCCATACAGTGGCCGGCGGTGATCGACTTTTCTCTGGCCCTCTCGATCACCCTCCTGGCTCTCCTATGCTATCAGGTCGGCTTCGCTCCTGCGGGGCCCCGCCATCTCTCCATGTTCATTCTTCTGTTCGGTATTTTTTATACCGGGTATACCCTCGGACATTTTCTCCTGTTGCGAAACCAACAGGACGGGGCCTTGCTGGTGTTGTTCGTGCTGTTGGTGACGTGGGCCGGAGACGCCGCCGCGTACTACGTCGGCAAAACCTGGGGGGCACGGCCCCTGGCGCCGCAGCTCAGCCCGAAGAAGACCGTCGAGGGATTCCTCGGCGGCCTGGTCGTGGCGCCGCTTATCGCCTGGATCGGCCATCTCTGGTTTCTCCCGGTCGTCACGCCGGTCGACTGCCTGATCCTGGGCATACTGTTCACCGTGCTGGGCCTGCTGGGCGATCTTTCCGAATCGGCCCTGAAGCGACAGGCCGGGGTCAAGGATTCCGGGGCCCTGATCCCCGGGCACGGAGGCCTATTGGACCGCGTCGACAGCCTGCTTCTCAACGCGCCGGTTTTCTATTATTATATGGCCTTTGTGCACTAGGCTCTTCTTAACCGGAACCCTTTTAGCATGAACATAGCCAAGCACAGCCCCGAATCCGTCATTCCTGCGGAAGCAGGAATCCAGAGTCTTTGTCTTCACGGGCGAGGAAAGAATAAAGACACTGGATCCCCGATTAAAGATGTCGGGGATGACAGGAGGAAGGATAGGAATTCCTTCCGATGAAACAGATCGTTCTCCTCGGCTCAACGGGCTCGATCGGCGACAGTACCCTCGACATCGTCGCAAAATTTCCCGATCAATTTTCGATTTTGGGGCTCGCAGCCCGGCACAGCGATGAAAAACTGGAAAAACAGGTCCGTTCGTTTCATCCGAAATACGTAGCCTTGGCCGACCCTGCCGCGGCCCAACGACTCCGTGCCCGCCTGAACGACCCCGGGGTCCAGGTCCTCGACGGACCCGGCGGCGTCACGGAAGTGGCGGCCCTTCCGGAGAGCGACCTCGTCATCTCGGCCATCGTGGGCGGAGCCGGCCTTGTCCCGACCATGGCCGCAATTCAAGCGGGTCGCCGGGTGGCCCTGGCCAACAAAGAACCCATGGTCATGGCCGGGCAACTCATGCAGGCCGAGGCGCACCGCCAAGGCGTCCCCGTCTTCCCCGTGGACAGTGAGCACAGCGCGATCTTCCAATCGCTCGCCGGCCATCGGCGCGAGGACGTCCGTCGCATCATCCTGACGGCCTCCGGCGGCCCGTTTTGGGACTGCACCAAGGAATACATGGAGACCGTGACGCCGGAGCAGGCGCTCAAACATCCGAATTGGGACATGGGCGCGAAGATCACCGTGGATTCGGCGACCCTGATGAATAAAGGGCTGGAAGTCATCGAAGCCCGGTGGCTGTTTGATTGTCCTCCCGCTCAACTCGACGTGGTGGTGCACCGGGAAAGTATCATCCATTCTCTGGTAGAATATCGGGACGGGTCGGTGATCGCGCAATTGGGCTTGCCCGATATGCGAACCCCGATCAGCTACGCCATGGATTACCCTCGACGCGTGCCCCTGGATCCGCCCGCGTTGGATTTATGGAAATACGGCAAGTTGACGTTTTACGAACCGGATCCCGTGCGGTTTCCCTGTCTGCGGCTGGCCTATGAAGCGTTGGAACACGGGGGAACCTGCCCGGCGATTCTCAATGCCGCGAATGAAGCCGCGGTGGATGCGTTTCTGTATCACGGGCTCCCGTTCGGGAGCATTGCCAACGTGATCGAACGAACCGTACAATGTGCCGACGTGCAACCGCTCACGTCATTGGAGGATGCCTTGGAGGCCGACCGGTGGGCCAGGGACAAGGCCGCAGAGTTCATCCGCAATGGCTCCTGACGTCAAGCTGTCAATGTTGAGTCATTTTTGACAGAATGCTCGCACCGGAAAGCAGGAGTGTCCTGTCCCTCCCCTTTGTAAGGGGAGGATAGGTGGGGTAGAGTCAACCCGTGCACGAAACCGGGTTCGCCATGCTCGCCGCAAGCTCTACCTCCCCTCCCCCCTCCTTACAAAGGAGGGGAAAGAAGTGTCAGGAATTGTCAACGAATTACTGAACACATACAACGCCGAGTCACGCCATGTCTCCTGATATCATCTACGTCGTCGTTCAAAAGATCTGGTGGTTTTTGGTGGTGTTGGGCGTCCTCGTGACCTTTCACGAGTTCGGACACTTTATCGTGGCGCGTTGGGCCGGGGTCAAAGTCTTGAAGTTTTCCCTGGGCTTCGGACCCAAACTCCTGAGCCGTCAAATCGGAGATACGGAATATCTCATTTCGGCCATTCCCCTTGGCGGATACGTCAAGATGTCCGGAGAAGACATGGGGGAAACCGTCCCGCCGGAAGAGCGGGAACAGTCGTTTGCCCACAAACCCCTATGGAAGCGGACCCTCATCGTGGCGGCCGGACCGGGATTCAATTTTTTCCTGAGTTACCTGATCTTTTCAGCGTGGCTGGCCATGGGTGCGCCCCTGCCCATTCCGACGTTTGCCGAACTCTCCCCCACGATCGACGCCATCAGGGCGGACTCGCCGGCCGGCCAAGCCGGCCTTCACGTGGGCGACCGTATCACGAGAATCGACGAACAAGAGATCACCACAAAGAATGAAATCTATGCCGCGGTGGCCGAGAGCGGCGGCCGGTCGCTCGCCGTGGAAGTGCGCCGGGGCGACGCCCTGAAAACCTACGTCGTCACACCCGAACTCTACGATCCCGAAGACGTCGAGCACCCCCTGTACGTCATCGGCATCGAAGAGGCGGCTCCCGTAGTCACGGCCGTCATGCCGGATATGCCGGCCGCGCAAGCCGGGCTCAAGGAAGGGGACCGCATCCTCGAGATTCAAGG
The DNA here is from genome assembly GCA_022828225.1 of Nitrospirales bacterium. Taxonomy (GTDB): domain Bacteria; phylum Nitrospirota; class Nitrospiria; order Nitrospirales; family UBA8639; genus Bin75. The sequence goes on from JAJEJG010000004.1 coordinate 10,658, forward strand.
CGAGGCGATTCAGACCTGGTCACAGATGACCCGCATCATCAAGGCGCATCCCAATGACTCCCTCGGCATGCAGGTTGAGCGAGAAGGCGCAGTACTCACGTTGACGATCATCCCCGAACCGCATGAGGTCAAGAACCAGGGCACGTCGACCATGATCGGAAAGATCGGCATCATGGGATCGGGGCGGTCGGTGATCCGTGCGTCCTCACCGCTCACGGCCGTGTTCCAGGGCGTGAAAGCCACATGGGGATGGTCCGAACTCACAATCGTCGGCATATACAAAATGCTGACCGGAGAAATCTCCTCGAAAAACATCGGGGGGCCCATCATGATTGCCAGCGCCTCGGGCACGGCGGCAGAGCGAGGCCTCGCCGACATCATGTTCTTCGTGGCCATCCTGAGCATCAACCTGGGCATCCTGAATTTATTGCCGATTCCCGTCCTGGACGGCGGGCACCTGTTCTTCTTCGCCTGCGAAGCGATCCTGGGCCGTCCGTTGGCCGAACGGCAGCGTGAATTCACCCAACAAGTGGGAATCGTGCTGCTTTTCGGGATCATGATTTTCGCGTTTTTCAACGACATCCAACGCTTGCTTCAATAACGTAGGTCGGGTTAGCCGAAGGCGTAACCCGACATCTTCCTGACCTGTCATTCCCGACGCCTGTCCCCGACTTGATCGGGGATCCAGACAATGTACGGGAATCCAGTGTCGTTCTCCTCGCGAATGGAAGGAAAAGCAAAGACGCTGGATCCTCGATTAAAGATGTCGAGGATGACAGAAGAAAGGCGGGACTGTCGGATTACGCTACGCTAATCCGGCCTACAAAGCTTCGCTCATCCGGCCTGCTCATTGCGCGTTCGCTCCATGAAACCCGCCCGGGACATCGAAGAAAGTCTCATTGTCCGCCTTGCGCGGCCATTTCAGATTTTCGCCGCTCACAAATTATCCGGCGCCGTGCTCCTGTCGGCAGCCACGGTGGTAGCCGTGGCCTGGGCCAACTCGCCCTGGGCCGGGTTCTATCACCACTGGCTGCACACGAAAGTCGCTCTCTCCATCGGACCATTCGGCCTGAACAAATCCATCAGCCACTGGATCAACGACGGACTGATGGGCATCTTCTTTTTCGTCGTGGGTCTGGAGATCAAACGCGAATTGCTGGCCGGCGAATTGGCCAGTCCCCGGAAAGCGGCCCTGCCGGTCATCGCCGCCGTGGGCGGCATGGTCGTCCCGGCTCTCGTGTACGTCGCCTTCAACCACGACGGGGTGTTCGCCCGCGGCTGGGGCATCCCGATGGCCACGGACATCGCGTTTACCCTGGGCATTCTCGCGGTGTTCCCGGTGCCGCTTGCCCTCAAGATTTTCCTCACCGCGCTGGCCATCGTGGATGATATCGGGGCTATCGTCGTCGTCGCGATTTTCTACACGGACGCCATCGCGCCGTGGAGCCTGCTCATCGGCGGCTTGTTGCTGTGCGTCTCCATCGGCGCCAACGTCATCGGCGTGCGCAACCCGATTATCTACTTTCTCATCGGGTGCGCCATCTGGACAGCATTCTACAAGTCGGGCGTGCACGCGACCCTCGCCGGGGTCCTGATGGCGTTCACCATTCCCGCGCGCACCGTCATTAACGCCCGGCAACTGCACGACAGGACCCGGACCCTGCTGAAACAACTGCGAGACACCGACTTGCCCCCGGACAAACGCCTGCTGACCAACCAACAGCACCATATCGTGCACTCGATGGAACGATTGACCGAGCACGCGACCGCCCCTCTCCAGGAACTCGAACACGCGCTCATGCCATTTGTGACGTTCGCCATCCTTCCCCTCTTCGCCCTGACCAATGCCGGCGTGAGCCTGGAACTCGAGGCGCTCGGCCGGCTGACCGAGCCGATGAGCCTGGGAATCATCCTGGGTCTGGTCCTTGGCAAACCACTAGGCATCTGGCTGTTCGCCTGGGCAGGCGTGACGCTTCGGGTCGCGGAACTCCCCAAGGGGATCAGCCTCCTTCACGTGGCCTCGGTGGGCTGCCTGGCCGGGGTCGGGTTTACCATGGCCCTGTTCATCGCCACCCTCGCCTTTGAAGAAGTGGCGCTGGTAGACGCCGCCAAGACCGCGGTCCTCGCCGGTTCCCTGCTGGCAACCCTGGTCGGATCGGGTCTGTTGTTGCTGACAACGCGCCCCGTTCCGGAAGGCGCTTGAAACCTCGAGCCATAGCATTTATATATAGCCACCTTTCCCTCCCCTTTGTTTCCCCTCTCCACATTTCCCGCCTTAAGCGGGAAATAGGGTGAGGGTTGGGGTGAGGAGGAAATTATCAACGCATAAATCAACACAGAAGGATCACCCGAATATGCGAACAAGCCAACTGTTTATTCCAACCCTCCGGCAAACCCCCGGCGAGGCCGAAGTCGTCAGCCACCGGCTCATGTTGCGCGCCGGCATGATCCGAAAGGTGGCGGCCGGAATCTATACCTATCTCCCCTTGGGCCTGCGCGTTCTCAAAAAAATCGAATCGATCATTCGCCAGGAAATGAATCGCGCCGGGGCGCAGGAACTGCTGATGCCGATCCTTTCACCGGCGGAACTGTGGCGTGAAACCGGACGATGGGATTTTTACGGAAAGGAATTGCTTCGATGCCGGGACCGGCACGACCGTGATTTCTGCTTCGGCCCCACGCATGAGGAAGTCATCACGGACCTCTTCCGGCGCGAAATCCGTTCCTATCGGCAACTGCCCATGAACTGCTACCAGATCCAAACCAAGTTCCGCGATGAAATCCGTCCTCGTTTCGGTTTGATGCGCGGACGCGAATTCATCATGAAAGACGCCTACAGTTTCGATGCCGATGAAGAGAGTGCGCGCCTCAGCTATCAAAAAATGTACGACGCCTACGAGCGGATCTTTACGCGCTGCGGTCTCAAATTCCGCGCGGTCGAAGCGGACACCGGATTGATCGGCGGCAGCATGTCGCATGAATTCATGGTCCTGGCCGACACCGGCGAAGAAACGATCGTGTACGACGATGGCGGGTCCTATGCCGCCAACGTCGAGTTGGCGGAAACGACGTCTCCGGCTGAAGAGGACGATGCCGCGCCGCTCGTTCTCGAAGCCGTGCAGACCCCGGGGACCAAAACCGTCGAGGCAGTCTGCGATTTTTTGAAGGTTTCACCGGATCGACTCGTCAAGACCCTGCTCTACCGGACGTCGGCCGGCGACGTCATTGCGGTCCTGATTCGCGGCGACCACGAGGCGAATGAAATCAAGATCAATCGTTTCCTGGGAACGACGGAGATCACGCTGGCGAGTGCGGAGACCGTGAGCGCCGTCTCGTCCGCGCCGGTCGGCTTCGCCGGACCGGTCGGGCTCACGGGTATCCGCATTATCGCGGACCACGCGGTCAAGGCCATGCGGAATTTCGTCGTCGGCGGAAACAAGAACGATACCCACCTGATCAATGCCAACTGGGAACGGGATTTTGCGGTCGAAGCCTTCCTCGACCTGCGCCTGGCCCGAGCCGGCGACCCGTCGCCTCGAAGCGATGACCGGCTGCAGGAGGCCAAAGGCATCGAAGTCGGCCACGTCTTCCTGTTGGGAACCAAGTACAGTCAAGCGATGAATGCGACGTTTCTGGATGCGGACGGACAGGAAACGCTCGCGATCATGGGATGTTACGGCATCGGCGTCAGCCGGACCGCGGCCGCGTCCATCGAACAGAACCATGACGACAAAGGCATGATATGGCCCGCGCCCATTGCGCCCTTTCACGTTCATCTCTTGCCGGTGACGGCCTCGGAACAGGTCGTCCAAACCGCCGGCATGCTGTACGATGCGTGTCTCGAGGCCGGCGTGGAAGTCTTATGGGACGACCGCGATGAACGGGCCGGCGTAAAATTCAACGACGCCGATCTCATCGGCGCCCCGTTTCATGTCACCATCGGTGACCGGGGCCTGAAACAAGGCGTGGTCGAACTCAAGCAACGCCACACCGGAGAAGTGGTGCAACTCCCGCCGGATGACGTGATTCCCCGCGTGCAAGAATTGCTGTCGTCCTACGACCTCCCGTTCGTGTAAGCGGCATCTTTCCCGTCATCCCCGGCTTGACCGGGGATCCAGGCTTTTTTCTTTTGCATGCGGGGTTTCGCCCCCGCACGACGAGGTCCTTTTGTTTCGGCAAAAGGACCCAAAACCATTGGCGCCCGGGCATGGCCCCAGGGGGTGCCTTTGCCCCAGTCCCGGTTGCTTGGGCTGCGGAACTCGCTTCGCTCAGACAGTCCTCGCCCCCAAAGAGGTTTCGGGACCGGGGCGCAGCCACGCCCGCAGGCGCCAAGCCAGCGTAGTGGGAGATCGGATGAGTGTAGCGTCATCCGGTAGTGTCCCAGTTTGAAGGCTCTCTTGACATTAATAACGCCATGCGTTAATGGTTGGGACGATTCATGAGACTGTTCGCGAATAAAGACACGGAACGAGTCTTTCATGGACAGCGCGCCGTGAGGTTGCCGGCGAATCTTCAGCGCCGAGCGCGGATGAGGCTTCAGCGAGTCATGGCGGCGACAAAGCTCTCTGATCTGCGGCTGCCGCCCTCCCATCACCTTGAAGCGTTGAAGGGCGACCGAAGAGGCCAGCACAGCATCCGTATCAACGATCAATGGCGCGTGTGCTTCCACTGGACAGACCAAGGTGCCAGAACCATTGAAATCACAGACTACCATTGAGGAGACTGATTGATGACGAACGTGCCGCCCATCCATCCCGGAGAACACTTGGCTGAAATGCTTGAGGAACTGGGAATCAGTCAGTACCGGCTGGCCAAAACGATGGGGACGCCTCCGAGACGGATTAACGAAATTATCCACGGGAACCGATCCATCACGGCCGACACGGCGCTGCGACTCGGACAGGCCTTGGGAATGACGCCTGAATTCTGGTTGAATCTTCAGCGCATGTATGATCTTGACGTGGCCCGTTCTTCCACTGATGTCCGGGCCATCCCCTCCCTTGTCGCTCCATAGCGCCGCCGGATAGCAGAGACGCCGTCTCTCTGAAGCGTTTCTCATCATGTCCTCCATCCGGAGCAAAGCGCTCGTTCCGCATTAGATTGACAATAGAAAGAAACGAATGATAGTTTTATTCGGATTGTGCGTATCACTGTGCGCGACAAACGGATTGCAGATATGATTACGCAAATGAACGTGCGGGGGCTGTTGTTCGACCCCTATAATAACGCCTATATCGTCATCCTTCGGGACGAGGAAAACTCCGATATGCTGCCGATTTGGGTCGGGAAATCCGAAGCGAGCGCCATTAGTTTTGCTTTGGAGAACGTCGCTCCGCCGCGCCCCATGACGCACGATTTGATGAAGTCGATTCTGGACAACGTGGATGCCAAAATCTTGAGCGCCGTGGTCACCGACTTAAAAGACAATACGTATTATGCCAAAATTCATCTTTGGTACGGCGATTCGGAATATTCGATCGATTCAAGACCCAGTGACGCCATAGCCCTGGCGCTACGCGCCGAAGCCCCGATTTTTACCAAGGAAGAAGTCCTTCAAAAACAGAATTCCGAGGAATTGGAGCGATGGCTCGAAAATTTGAAACCTGAGGATTTCGGCAAATCCGAGACGTAGAGCTCGATGCCCTCTCGTTAAACGGAACCCGTTGTTCACATTAGTCATGAGCGTGGAACAAAATACCGACCTCGTCCCGTTGAAGGTTCACGGAGTGCTGGTTGACCCCAACACGGATACCCAAATCGTCATCCTCCGCGACGAAAGCAACGCCGACGTGCTTCCCATTTGGGTGGGCACGGCTGAAGGCACGTCCATTCGCCTGGCCTTGGAAGACGTGGTTCCGCCCAGGCCGATGAGTCACGATTTGATCACGAGTCTCTCGACGCACTTGGGTATGAAAATCTCCCAGGTCGTGGTGACGGACGTCCAAAACAACACGTACTACGCCACGGTGCACGTGTCTTTGAATGGACTCGAACGAACGGTGGATTCCCGACCGAGCGATGCGATCGCCTTGGCCCTGAGGGCCAAGTGCCCGATTTACGTGACGCAGGACGTGCTCAAGAGAAGAGCCGGTGACAACTTGGATGCGTGGCTGGCCAAACTCGACGACAAGGAATCGCAATCATCCGAAACATAACTGGAGAATCACTGATGCGCAGCTTTCAAGCCAAACCCAACGAGATCGACAGAAAATGGTATATTCTCGACGCCAAGGGCATCCCGCTCGGTCGATTGGCGACTCAAGCCGCCACGCTGCTTCGCGGCAAGCATAAACCGACGTTCACGCCCAACGTGGATACGGGCGATCACGTGATCGTGATCAATGCCGAAGCGATTCGGCTGACCGGAAAGAAATTGAAGGATAAGACGTATTATCACCATACCGGATATCCTGGGGGGATCAAATCCATTACCGCCGAGCAGCTCTTGAAAAAGGCCCCCACGGAAATCGTGTCCAAGGCCATTCAGGGTATGCTTCCGCACAACCCATTGGGGAAAAAAATGGCGAAAAAGCTACGCGTCTACGTGGGGACGGACCACCCGCACGTCGCGCAACGTCCGGAGCCTTGGTCATAACCACTTGCCAAACGTTAGAGGAAAGGCCCTTACCGATGATCAGTCAACGACACTATGCTACGGGAAAACGTAAATATGCGATCGCCCGCGCCTGGATCGAACCGGGTCCTCCGGACATTACGGTCAACGGCCGGACGCTCGACCACTATTTCACCCTGCTGGCGCATCGCATTCAGGTCGAAACGCCGCTTGAACTGACGAATACCCGTGGACAATTTCGCATCAAGGCCTCTGTCTGCGGTGGAGGCGGCGCCGGGCAGGCAGGAGCCCTTCGCCATGCGATAGCCAAAGCCCTGGTGAAGGCAAACCCGGATTTTCGCGCGGCTCTCAAGAAAGAGGGCATGCTGACGCGCGACCCCAGAGTGAAAGAAAGGAAAAAATACGGGCAAAAAGGCGCTCGAAGCCGATTCCAATATTCCAAGCGTTAACCACGCGGACATTCCAGGATGGTAACGAAAAAAGGGAAGGCATCGAAGCCTTCCCTTTTTTCGTCCGGATGAATAATCATGCGTCGCACTCGATTAACAGCAGCGGTACTGGGAGCCAGTGGATATACGGGCGGGGAACTCCTCCGCTTGTTGGATGGTCACCCGTACGTGACGGTCACCCACGTGACCGCGGATAAATCCGTCGGCCTGCCGGTGACCTCCCTGTTCCCGCACCTCGAAACGTTCCATGAGTTCCGTTTTGCGCCGCTGGACGTTGCACCCATCCTGCAAAAGATCGACGTGGTGTTTTCATGCCTGCCGCACACGAAAGCCATGGAGCCGGTGGCAGCCTGCGTCCGAGCCAAAAAACTTGTGATCGACCTGAGCGCCGACTTCCGGCTGACGGAGACCAAAACCTATGAACAATGGTACGGCGCCCCGCATGCAGCACCCGCGTTGCTCAAAAAGGCGGTGTACGGGCTGCCGGAACTTCATCGAACGCGGATCCGGCGCGCGCGACTGGTTGCCGCACCGGGTTGCTACCCGACGGCGGCCATTCTGCAGTTGGCGCCGCTACTGGCCCATCGGATGATTCAAGCAGGCACCATTGTCGTCGATGCCAAGTCCGGCATTTCCGGGGCGGGACGAAGCCCGGGCCTGCCCTATCATTTTCCGGAAGCGCATGACTCCCTCACGGCCTACAACGTCGCCCGGCACCGGCACACGCCTGAAATCGAACAGGAACTGAACCGGCTCATACAAGGTTCGAAAGGAAAAGGCGCGCGCGCGCGCGTACTCTTTACGCCGCATCTGATCCCGATGAATCGAGGCCTCCTGAGTACGGCCTATGCCAAACTCCGAACCCCGCTCACGAACGATGCGGCCACGGCGCTGTACAAGGACTTTTATGCGAACGAACGCTTCATTCGAATCCGGGAAGCCTCGACCGCCATCAGTCCCATCCACGTTCGAGGATCGAATTTTTGCGACATCGGCGCGTTTGTGGATGAACGAACAAACCACGTCATCACCGTGTCGACCCTGGACAACCTGGTCAAAGGTGCGGCCGGGCAAGCCATCCAATCCATGAACCTGATGATGGGATTTCCGGAAGAAACGGCGCTGACGGCACCGGGGATTTTTCCGTAGAACCCGAATCTGTCATTCCGAGCAAAGCGAGGAATCTGTCCCTCAACCACCGAGCGCCTCAACAACGAGATCCTTCGCTTCGCTCAGGATGACACGCTGGGCAAGATTGCATCTCTTGACGTGCAGGCTGCAAGCCTGCATGAAGAATTTCTTATGAACGTGAACAAGATCAAAGGCGGCGTCACTGCCCCTACCGGCTTTCTTGCCGCAGGGATTCACGCCGGTATCAAGCCGGCGCCCCTGCTGGACCTCTCCCTGTTGGTGTCTACCCACCCCGGGATTATGGCAGGCGTGCTGACACAAAATCGAATTGTGGCGGCTCCCGTCCTTTTGTGTCGCCGGCAACTCAAAAAACATGCCGGACAGGCCATGATCATCAACAGCGGCAACGCCAATGCGTTCACCGGTTCACAAGGGATGTCGGACGCCATGGAAATGCGACGGCTCGTGTCCGCGGCCTTACGTCTGCCCGTCGCGTCGGTGTTTGTCGGATCGACGGGAGTCATCGGCCGCCCGCTGCCGATGCCCGCCATCCGTGAAGCCGTCCCGCCTCTCACCCGGATCCTGAGCCGGTCCGGTCATAAGCCGGCGGCGCAAGCCATCATGACCACGGACACCATACATAAAGAAGTCGCCTTGCAGGCAAAGATCGGGCAGCGGATTCTCACGATCGGAGGGATGGCCAAAGGCTCCGGCATGATTCATCCCGATATGGCCACCATGTTGGCCTATCTCACCACCGACGCCGCGATTGCCCCTCGGGCACTGCAAGCCGCATTGACGCGAGCCGTGAACGACACTTTCAATTGCATCTCGGTCGATGGGGACACCAGCACGAACGACACGGTCTTGTGCCTCGCCAACGGACGCGCCGGGAATCCGGCGATTCAGACGGGCACCCCCCAATGGGAAATGTTCTCCGCCTTGTTGCACGAAGCCTGCCTGTCGCTGGCGCTTCAAATCTGCCGCGACGGAGAAGGGGCGACCAAAATCGTCGAGATCATCGTGCGGGGCACACGAACCAATCTCGAAGCGAAAAAGATCGCGCAAACCATTGCGACGTCGCCGTTGGTGAAAACCGCCGTTTTCGGCGAAGACCCCAACTGGGGACGAATCGTGGCTGCCGCGGGCCGGGCCGGCGTGAAGTTCAATCCCGCCAAAATCGGCTTGGCATTCGACAAAACCCGGGTGGTGCACAACGGTCAACCGGTCGGAGACCGGGCCGACAACCAAGCCCGACGGATCATGCGCAAAAAACAATACGTCATGACGCTCTCATTGGGAAATCATCCGGGTTGCGCCAAACTCTGGACCACGGACCTGTCCTACGAATACGTGCGGATCAACGCTTCCTATACCACGTAATCGCCAAACCGCCCTATCGTCATGCTCAAAACAAAAACCTTTTTTCCCTTGCAAACGTGGTTGAGCCCCCTGTGCGTCCTTCTGGTCCTGACCCTGTTCCCCGGCTGTACAGTCGTGAAAACGACCTATGACGTTGTCGCCGGCACCGTGAAAGGGACGTATAAACTGATTAAAGGGGTTTATACCCTGACGTCCGAAACCGCCAAAGTCACCTACCAGATTGGGAAATTTACGTTCGAGGTCGTACAGGCACCGTTCGACTGGCCCCTGACGCATGACGAGATCGAAACGATCGACGGGTTGCCGGTGAAAGAAGCCATTCGTCAGGGTCGCGTCAAATGGGCTCCGTACGTGGTGAAGGGCAGACGCTACGTGCCCATGAGCGTCCGAAAGGCCCAACGCTATGAAGAGAAAGGGGTCGCGTCATGGTATGGAGAAGAAACCCGGCGACAAAAAGGGGGACACATGACCGCGAACGGCGAAGCGTTCAATCCCATGGCCTTGACCGCCGCGCATAAATACCTGCCGTTACCGATCAACGTCAGGGTGACGAACCTGGAAAACGGGCGATCGATTGTCGTCCGGGTCAACGATCGTGGTCCCTTCCCCAGCACCAACAACCCGAACTCCGGGAAACGCATTATCGACTTGAGTTACGGGGCAGCCAGAAGATTGGGATTCCACAAAAAAGGCTTGGCCCGGGTTCACGTCAAAGTCATCCCCGTCCAGGTCGGGACATAGTAAGACAACCCCCTCGATCCCCCTTGTCAGGGGGACGGCAGAGTTCCTCCCCCCTGACAAGGGGGGCAGGGGGGTTCAGCCGATTGTCGGGTTACGCCTTCGGCTAACCCGGCCTACGCGCCTTTGTTTTTAATCTGTCATCCCCGACTCCGATCGGGGATCAAGTGTCTTTCTCTTCGCAAACGAAAGAAAATGCAAAGACGCTGGATCCTCGATTAAAGATGTCGAGGATGACAGAAAGAAGAGTCCCGGGCATCCGCCACGCGAGCCAGATTTCGTAGTTCCGCAGAGATCCGAACGGAGATGGTAGCCCCGGGGCTGAGCCGGCGAATCTCGTCAGGCAACGTGGCGAGTTCGGCCGTGGCGCGTCCGCGGATGTGATCCAGTGAATCGGACGCCTCAAGGCGCTTGCCGGATTCCATGACCGGCCGGATGAGCGGAGTTCCTTCTTGCGTATCGGCAGCCGTCGTCACCACGTCATGCTCGATACGTCCTTGTTGATCATAGCGGCGGTGGACTTGTTTGGCGCCCGGCCACGTCTCCTTACCCTCCGACCTCTTTCGTGTCGGTCTCCCGGCATAGTCCTGTAGCTTATAGACGCAATCCAAATACGGCGCATCCGCGGAGGTCGCCAGCCTGGTCCCGACGGCAAACAGATCAACAGGCGCCTGAGCCGCGACCAGGCGTTGAATGGCGTCTTCGTCCAAGTTGCCGCTTGCCGTAATCTGCACGTCTCCCAACCCGCCGTCGTCCAATATGCGTCGCACCCGGCGCGACTGCTCGACCGGGTCTCCGCTATCCAGACGCACTCCCTTGATCGTAATGCCCTTGTCCCGCAGACCCGGCGCCAGCTTCACCACGGTTTCGGCTCCTCGTTGCGTATCATAGGTATCGAGCAGGAGAACCACGTTATCGGGTTGCGCCTCGGCAAAATGCTCAAACGCATGGCGTTCGGTTTGGTGGGCTTGTACGAAACTGTGCGCCATGGTTCCGAAGACCGGCACCTCAAAACAAGGCTCGGCCATGACCGTGGCCGAGCCGGCAAATCCGGCCAGGTAACCGGCCCGGGCGGCGAGCAACCCGGCCTCGGCTCCGTGGGACCGTCGCAAGCCGAAATCAATGACGGGTTTGCCGGCGGCGGCGAGCACGCATCGTGCGGCTTTGGATGCGATCAACGTCTGATAGTGCAGCAGGTTGACCAACCGGGTTTCGATGAACTGCGCTTGAGGCAATGGCGCCGTGATTCGGACAATCGGTTCGTTCGCGAAAAACACCGTGCCCTCGGGCATGGCCTGAACGTCTCCCGCAAACCGAAATCGTTCCAGATAATCGACAAAAGAACGGCTGAACCGGCCGCTGTTCGCCACCCAGTCCAACTCGGCGGGGGTAAAACGAACGTTCTCCAAGTATTCCAGAAGCTGTGCCAACCCCGCGGCCATAAAAAACCCCCGTGGCGGGGGCATCGTCCTCACGAAGCATTCAAAAACTGCTGTGTCTTCCATGCCCCGTTCGAGGTAGCCCTGGAGCATGGCGAGTTGATAGAAGTCCGTCAGTAAAGCACTGGATCGAATATCCATGCCAACCGGTCAGTCGAACAGGAGCCTGCCCTGAGCTTGTCCTGAACGAAGTGAAGGATCTGCGAAGGAAGCAAAGTCGAAGGAGCCTGCCCTGAGCGAAGTCGAAGGGTCAGAATTCATCACGGGTCTCGAGCGCCTTGCAAGCTCCAAACACCGTCATCAGGATGATTCCCCGGCGTGCGGCTGCTCGACTCCGATACCGTAACCGAACGGGACGTTTCAGGCTCTCGCTTGGAACAACGCGGGGGGGGATGGGTTCCGGCGATTCAGCCGTCGCCTCGTCGGGCCGGACGTTCTCAACAACCGGCGAAGGGAGAGGCGTCTCTTGGACGCTCAATGCTTCCTGATACCGCGTATAACGTTCAAGCTGCTCGCGCAACCAACTCCCGACGGAAGCAATGAACCAAACCAACAACACGATTCCAAGAAAAACGAATGCCTCGACGGTCATCTCACGTCACGACTTGGATTCGGGATTTTCTTCGTCGTGCCCGATGGCCTCCCGCATGGCAGTATCGGCTTGCACGTTCTTCATTCGATAATAATCCATGAGTCCGATATTGCCCTTCCGAAACGCCTCGGCCATGGCGCGCGGCACTTCGGCTTCGGCCTCGATCACCCGGGCCCGCATTTCCTGTTCCAGGGCCACGGCCATGGCCCGCCGCTCTTCGGCCTTGGCCTGTGCAATCTGCTTATCGGCGTCAGCTTGGTCGATCTGCAACTTCGCCCCGATATTTTCACCCACGTCCACGTCCGCGATGTCGATGGATAAAATTTCAAACGCCGTCCCGGCGTCCAGTCCTTTTTGGAGAATATGTTTCGAGATTTCATCGGGATTTTCCAACACGTCCTTGTGCCTGTCCGACGAACCGATGGTGCTCACCATACCTTCACCCACACGGGCAATGACCGTCTCTTCCCCGGCCCCGCCGACCAGCCGGTCGATGTTCGCTCGAACCGTGACGCGGGACACGGCAATCAGTTGAATACCGTCCTTGGCCACCGCGGTAATCCTCGGGGTTTCGATGACCTTCGGCAACACGGACATCTGCACGGCTTCCAACACGTCGCGACCGGCCAGATCGATAGCCGCAGCGCGCTTGAAGGGCATGGGAATGTTCGCCTTGTCCGCGGAGATCATGGCATTCACCACTTTCACCACGTCGCCGCCGGCAAGGAAATGGGCTTCGAGATCATTGATGGGAATTTCCAGGCCGGCCTTGACCGCGCTGATCCGCGCCGTGACCACAGTGCCGGGCGGCACCCGGCGAAACCGCATGCCGACCAGGGTCAGGAGCCCCACGTACGCATTCGAAGCCCAAGCCGCAATCCACAATGGAATGGGGATCAAGTACAAAAACGCCGTCAGGAACACGCTGACGATCAACAACAGAGCGAGGGTGCCGAAGACCTGCATTTCTGCGCCCATGAAGAGACCCTCCTTTCAACCCGTCCGAACCGGAATACCGGAACTCTAACACAAATCGAGCGGGAATGGATCGCAATTCAGGGGGAATCGTCGGGTTACGCCGGCCGTTTTCATGCCAACGCTTAAGGAACCTAATTCATTTCCGCGAGATCCTTCAGCATTTCCAGACACTGCGGTTGGCGCAATTTCCTGAGAGCGGACACTTCAATTTGGCGAATGCGTTCACGGGTCACGCCAAAATCTTCGCTGATTTCTTCGAGGGTATGCCCTTTGACGAATCCGATCCCGAACCGTTTCTTGATGATGTATTCTTCCTTGGGCGTCAAGACACCCAAAACTTTGTCCACTTGACGCCTCGTGTCAGCACGTAAGGCGGCCGCGTAAGGAGGCGGGACGGTCCGGTCCTCGAGCAGGTCGCCCAACTTGGCATCTTCATGCTCGCCCACCGGCGTTTCCAACGACACGGGCTCCTTCAGGTACTCCATCATTTCCCGGGTCCTCGCCTCGGACAACTCCACGTGTCCGGCCAATTCCCAAACGGTGGGCGGACGCCCGTAGCGTTGCACCAGGCGCGCCGAGGCTCTCCTCAATTTTTGAACGGACTCATGCATATGAACCGGGACCCGGATCGTACTGGCCTGATCGGCGATGGCGCGCGTCATGCGTTGTCTGATCCACCACGTGGCATACGTGCTGAACTTGTACCCGCGTTGATATTCAAATTTGTCAACGGCTTTCATCAGGCCGATGTTCCCTTCCTGAACGAGATCCAGGAATTGAAGACCGCGTCCCATGTAATGCTTGGCCACACTCGCCACTAATCGTAAATTGGCCTGGATGAGCCGGGTCTTTCCGTCTTCGATGGTTCGCTCGGCCCGTTCGATTCTATCGACGTGTTCGAGGAACAGGGAAACGGGCATGAACAGGACGTTACGCTCGACAGGCTTCACACGATCCCGGATTGCGCCAATCGCATCCCGTGACCCCGGACGAACGTCGTTCGCCAGGGTTTTGACCTCGGACAGGAGTTGTCCCTGATATTCATCCGTCAAATGCAACGCCCGGACCCGGTCAACAATGCGTTGTTGCGCGGATTCCACGGATTTCAAGGTAGCAGAAATGTCTTGCGGTGCCGGCTTGGCGCAAAGTTCCAAATAATGCTTTTGCAGCGATCTTGAAGCACGCCGGATTGACAGCAATCCGCTCAAAGTTCGATCCCGGACGTCCTCCTGGTCTCTCTCCGCTACTTCGGCGTTCTGTTCACCAATTCCACGCTCATAGGAGACAACCTCAGACACGGGAATCTCACCCCGCTGCAAAGAAATACGGAGTGATTCCAAGCGGTCCAGAACCAAGGGCAGTCCGTAAAAGGCCAGTGACAGTTCGGCCTTTCCCGCTTCGATCTGTTTGGCAAGAGCCACTTCCTCTTCGCGCGTCAATAAGGGCACCTTGCCCATCTCCTTCAAAAAAACCTGAGTCGGGCCATACGTCCCTTCTACCTTTTCAGCAACAATCTTATTCGCCGAACGTGAAGAAACTTGCCGAACACGATCCGGGAATGCTGACACACCCGAGGAGGAGGTTACTTGAGCACTCTCCGGTTCTGTGATGTCGGGTAATGGAGTTTGACGCATGATTCTAACGCTCTACGGACTCAACATGATCGATTTCCCGGACCATTATGCGGCTTGTGAAGCAGGTTTCCCGGAGCCCAGTCCAGCCGATTGTTTTGCCGTTTTCGGATAGACGGTTTCTCCGCAATTCAAACACCGTAAGGTCTCGATACGAAGAAAAGGGCCGTCCGGATCATAAAAATGATCTCTGACCATCAGACCCCCGCAACGTGGACATTTCATCTGGTACCTCCCTATGCTCGACCGCTCCAAAGTATTCGGAAACGGCCCTTTCGTAGACAGTGCCGCAACGTAATGTGCGGGTTTTTTGACCTATAGCTCTATCCATAACCAGTTTTGGCGGCAAATCAAGGGCTTGGCTCTACAGAAAAGTTTTCCGAGGTATCTTTGTTTAGGCACCTTTTCCCTGATTAACGTAACTATTTGATTATAAATGGAAATTAGTAGAGACCATAGATCGGTTAACGTTCTGCCCCCCTGGCCCCCCTTATCAGGGGGGAGAGGAGTGCGGCTGTCCCCCTGATAAGGGGGATTGAGGGGGTTGGGGAATGAGGGGGTTGTTGACAAAGGCGGGGAGGCAAAGTAGTGGCGGCATCTCATGCCGCCATTTCCCGGCGCCTTCTGGCGTGGCTGTGCCCCCCGGGGCCACGCCCGAACGCCAATGGTTTTGGGTCCTTTTGCCGAAACAAAAGAGCCTGTCCTGAGCAGCGCGAAGGAACCTCGTCGTGCGGGAGCGAAACCCCGATTGACAATCCCCCCTAGCCGTGGCCGGAACCGGTTTGCTAGTATGCGTGTCCCATGGAAATCGGCATTGTCGGGCTTCCCAACGTCGGTAAATCGACGATCTTCAACGCGCTGACGTCGGGAGACGCGGCCTCGTCGACCTATCCCTTTACCACCATCGAACCGAACCTCGGCGTCGTTCCCGTTCCCGATTCCCGGCTGGACCGCCTCGCGGAAATCTTCAAACCGAAAAAAACCACGCCCGCCTTCTGCCGGTTCGTCGACATCGCGGGCCTGGGCAAAGGCGCAGCAGAGGGCGAAGGGCTCGGCAACAAATTTCTGGCCCACATCCGGGAAGTCGACGCGATTCTGCACATGGTCCGTCTCTTTCAGAATGCCAACGTCGAACATACGTTGGACGGCATCGACCCGAAGAGGGACGTTGACGTGCTCGAGACCGAACTGATGCTGGCCGATCTCGAAAGCGTCACGAAACAATTCGACAAGGTCTCGGGTAAGGCCCGGTCCGGGGACGCGGAAGCGAAGGAGGCGCTGGAATTACTCAATATCCTGAAGGCGGGCCTCGAAGAGGGCAAAACCGTACGGACGCTCGGACTCGATCCGGAGAATCTCAAACCGTTCTCCATGCTGACCGCGAAACCCGTCCTGTACGTCGGCAATACCGACGAGTACACGGAGCCGGCCGTCGTGGATGATTTTCAAACGCTTGTCCGAACACTTGACGCGGAATCGGTCGTACTCTCCGGCAAACTGGAAAGCGAATTGGCCGAGTTGTCAGGCGAGGACCGCGAGTTATTCATGGCTGATCTCGGCATGACACACAATGGTCTGGAACGGGTCATCGTGGCGGCCTACAACACGCTGGGCCTCTGCTCGTATTTTACGGGTGGCCCCAAGGAAGTCCGGGCGTGGACGATCCCCGTGGGCGCCAAGGCCCCTCAGGCCGCCGGCGTGATCCACTCGGATTTTGAAAAAGGGTTTATCAAGGCCGACGTGTACGGCTTCTCGGACCTGGATCAATACAAGTCAGAGCAAACGTTGCGCGAAAAAGGCCTCATCCGGTTGGAAGGCAAGGAATACGTGGTCAAAGACGGCGACGTGTGTCACTTCAAGTTCAACGTGTAAGCCGGACTTCCATGAACGCCTTGTTCTATCCCGTTCACCTCTGCCATGCGCGCACCCTGGAGCGTCTCTTGTCAGAATATGACAGTGTTCATTTTCGCGATTTCATGGCCCTGCAACTGACGCCGTTCATGGGAACGACGGCTTTTCCCGACCGGATGGGCGACTACTACCCTGAATTACTGGACGCGGGACGAATCATCCAGGGGCACAACGTCAGTGGCGCCTTGCAGCCTGATATGATTGCGGCAGTTGATCGGGATTTAGCCGATCCGGCGTGGCGCGCCATTTTTCATGACGCCTTGTCGGATGATTATCAGTTTCAGCGTACGTTGTTTGATGAGGCGGACATTCGAAAACGAGAGAATGGCGACTCCCTGGAAATTCCCGTATTATCCGGATTCAGGACTCCCGACTGGCAAACAACGCCTTTTTCGGTTGAGTCGGTCAAAGCTCTGAGTCTCCGGTCTCGTCCTCGCCACCACAACCCGGGGTTCGAGTATGGCTGGGCATTAGTCAAAACGAGCGTGGCGTTGGCCTATACGATTCAACTGTGTCGCCAACTTCAGGGTACGGCCGTAACGGATTCGGCTTCGCATCATCGTCTGCTCGCACAATCCTGTTATAGAGAACGGATCGAACTCTCCAACTCCTGCGTCAAACGTGAAGGGTACTAAGGAACCTCTGATTTAGTGCACTATCGGGCGCATGGCTGCGTTGTGTCCTCGCTCAACCCTCACCTATCTCTATGATAAGCCTCGGGTTTCGCTCCGGGGCGCCTTGCCCTGCATCCCGCTATCACAATAAATCAGAGGTTCCCTGAGAGATACGTCAGAGGCCTGCCCTCTTGAATGGGCAGCTTTTTCTCTACAACACCGTCTCCGGGCCCTTCGGTCTCCATTTCCTGGCCAAGGCCCGGGCTTCTTCAATTTGTTCAGGCGTCATTTCTTCTTCCAGCATGGCTACGGCCTGGATCGCCGGGTCCATACCCTGTTCCGCGGCAAGGAAGGCCCATTGATACGCCTGGATGTAATCCTGCCTAACACCCTCGCCCTTGTAGAACATCAGGCCGACGTGATTCTGCCCCGCCGCGTTCCCCTGCTCCGCCGCCCGTAGAAACCACCGAAAGGCCTTGGCGTAATCTTTCGGAACACCCAAGCCATAACGGTAGAGCAACCCCAGGTTGTTTTGTGCGCTCTCATGACCTTGATCAGCCGCCAGCCGATACCAGTATCGCGCCTTCTCGAAATCCTGCGCAACGCCCTGCCCCCATCGATACATATACCCCACCATGTTTTGGGCCTCCGCATTTCCCCGGGAAGCCAGCGGAGCCCATTCCCGCATCGCGGTTTCGTAATCCTGTTCGAGGTAGGCGTTTTCACCCAGGCCGAAATCCGCCCAGGCCGGGCAGCTATTGACCAGCACCCACCCGATGATGAGTGCCATGCTTTTCCAACGGAGTGTGTTCTTCATCATTTGGGCTCCTCGCGGCTGTTATTCCTGTATGTGTTCAGTCATGCGTTGACAATTTCGGCTTTTCCTTCACCGCCTTCGTCAGACAACCCCCTCAATCCCCCTTATCAGGGGGACAGCCGCACTCCTCTCCCCCCTGACAAGGGGGGCAGGGGGGTTCAGGTCGTCAGCTTTTGTAGGGCGGGTTAGCCGCAGGCCCTTCGACTGCGCTCAGGACAGGCGTAACCCGACAATCCTCTTTCCATTATCTTCCAGTATACCTCAAATTGTTCCCCGTGGCCTTTTACGCTTTACTCAGGGTGACGGGAATGGCATAAAGAAGCACCTTGGAGGCCAGCCTATGTCCATACGAATCCACGCCGAAGCCTTGTACGATTCACTGAAAGCCGTATTGGGGGTCCATGATCCCGAACAGGTCCGGACTAAGCTGGAGAAAGAACTCCGTCATATGATACCCAACTGGACCGACAGGATTCCGGACTGTCCGGGATGGTATTGGTTTAAACCGGAAGGCGTCGCCGAACCTCAACTCCTCCTTGTGGACCATGGCCGTATCGACACCAAACTCATGGCCGATTTGGGCCCCCCGAATAATCTGGTGGACGTTCAACGCGTGAAAGGGCTCTGGGCAGGCCCCCTGCTGCCTCCCACGTAAGGAACCTCTGATTTATTACACTATCGGGCGTATGGCTGCGTTGTGTCCTCGTTCAACCCTCACCTGTCTCTATGATAAGCCTCGGGTTTCGCTCCGGGACGCCTTGCCCTGCATCCCGCTATCACAACAAATCAGAGGTTCCTTAAGATGACGTCCGGCCCCACAGACCTCTCACCCGCCTGGGACTCGTTCTGCGCATCACGACTCGACTACCTGTCCGCCTTGGCAGTCCCCATTGCCGAAGGCATCGTGCGCCGGGATACGCCCCATGCTGCGTTTCGCGGTTGTATCGACTGGCATTCCTGCGTGCATGGACTCTATGCCTTATTCACCGTGTCCCGGTTAACGGGAGAATCCCGGTGGAGTGATCTGGCCGAATCCTTGCTCGTCCCCGAAAAATTGGAACAGGAATTGGGCTGTATCCGGAACGGTGAATTGAACGAAGAACTTCCCTATGGATACGCGTGGTTCCTGAAACTTGCACAAGACCGTCAACGGTTTTTTCAGAAAGACGACTTGCACCCGATCGCCGGGGAACTGGCACAACGGCTGGCGCAATGGATCTTCTCCCTGTCCAACGATGACATCGTGACGCATGCCCGAAACCGCGCTTATGGCAACGTCTCCTGGGCCGTATTGAATCTATGGGAGTGGGCCCGATTGAACCAGGAGCCGGAATTGATTGACGCTGTATCTTCGTTGACGCGCGAGAAATTACTCCCCCTCGATCAGGATCTTCCCCCTTCCTGCGACCATCTGACGGATGAATTCTTCCCGGCTGCCCTGCAACGCACTCGTGCGATTCTCACCATCCTGCCTGACAACGAGACCAACGCCTGGTTGAGCGCGTACCTTGAAGAAGACTTGCAGTTGGAACCCGTCCGGCATCCGGCTTTTCCGCATTCGGCCGGGCTCAATTTCAGCCGGTGCTGGGGGTTGTGGGCGCTGTTTCAATACACGAAAAATCCCGTCTACCGCGACCAATTCGTTCGGCACTTTGTTACGCACGTGAACCGTCCGGAATATTGGCGAGACGATTACAAAAAATACGGCCATTGGGTCGCCCAGTTCGGAGTCTATGCCCTCGCGCTCAGTATGGACCGCACTTAGGAAGAGCTGCTTTATTGCACTATCGGGCGCATGGCGGTGTTGTGTCCTCGCTCAACCCTCGCCTATCTCTGTTGATAAGCCTCGGGTTTCGTTGCGGGACGCCTTGCCCTGCATCCCGCAGCAGAGATTCCTCTCAAAACATCGTACAAGTTCTCCACGACGCGCGCCGGTTGACAATGGGTTTGGCCGGTAGGTAGAAATTCAGCTTTGTCGAAGGACGCGTCTTTTGCGGAGTTCTGCCGATGCCAATCAATGAGCTACGAAAACCGGGGGCGAAGATGAGCCTCAAGGAAGCACTCGAACGAGCCGAAAAGCTCAAACGCATGGCTGCGAGCAGCAACCCCAATGAAGCGGCCGTGGCCGCCGCGCGACTCAAAGCCTTTGACGTCGATGCCGCACGCGCGCCTCAATCGAAGGATGCTGAAATCGAACCGGCAATCATCACGGAAACCGGCGAGCGCGGACCGTCCAATCAAAAAATCGAAGTGCTTGATGAGTTGCCCGTCATTCCTTACAAGGAATTGGGAGAATTGAAAGTGGAGCAGGCACCCGACACCTCGTCGGTGAACTGGGACGTGCTGCATGCCGAATTGCTGGAACGGGCCCAACAGATCGGCGCACACGCCGTCATCGACATCCAGATCAAGGGCACGATTCAGCAAAAAATCCTGACCGGGATGGCGCTCAAATACCTGTCGCCGCAAGAGATCCTGGATGTTCAAGCGGCTAATAAATTGGATGAAGACGAGAAAGCCTATTATGAAGCGCAAAAGGAACGCCGCGACGAGGACTGGGCCCCGCCAGTAGGATAAGGGCTTACACTCCTGTCTTTCCTCTACCCCTCCTAGCCTCCCCTTACAAAGGGGAGGAACAAACACAGGGTCATCCCCGACTCCCCTCTTGTCATTCCCGACATCTTTAATCGGGAATCCAGCGTCTTTGCTTTTTGTTTCGTCCGTGAAGACAAAAGACGCTGGATTCCCGCTTTCGCGGGAAAGACAGAGGGAGGAACAAAGGGGAGGAAAAGAGGGCTCCGCTTCACCCAGAACTTGTCGTGGGTCTGTGCTTAGGTGCATTCGTACGGTCGAGTATGGCAAACTTCAATGTTGAGAATGCCACGGCGTTCTCCTGAGAATAACGCCGGAAGAGAGACTTGCCTGCCTAAGACAGGAACGATCGCCGATGGAATTTCACTATCAGGAACTCTTCGAACACGGAATGGATACGACGACGTATCGCAAGTTGACGTCGGACCACGTCGCCACCACCGTTTTTGAAGGGCAGGAAATCCTCAGCGTTCAGCCCGAAGCCCTCACACTATTGGCGCGTGAGGCCATGGATGACGTCGCGCATCTCTTGCGAGCGAGCCATCTCAAGCAATTGAGCCGTATTCTTGACGACCCGGAAGCCTCGGAGAACGATCGCTTCGTGGCGTTGGAATTGCTCAAGAATGCCAACATCGCCGCCGGACGGGTACTGCCGGGTTGTCAGGATACCGGCACGGCAATCGCCGTCGGATACAAGGGCCAGCAGGTGTTCACCACGGGCCATGATGCCGAAGCGCTTTCACGCGGCATTTATGAGGCCTACGCGCAGCGGCACCTACGCTACTCGCAGATGGCGCCCCTCGACATGTACACCGAAAAAAACACCGGCACGAATCTGCCCGCGCAGATTGAACTCTATGCCAAACCAGGTTCGGAATACCGTTTCCTCTTTGTCGCCAAAGGCGGAGGTTCGGCGAACAAAACCTTTTTGTACCAGGAGACCAAAGCCCTGCTGAATCCGAAATCCCTGCGTGCTTTTGTTGCGGAGAAAATCCGCACGCTCGGCACCTCCGCCTGTCCGCCTTATCACCTGGCCCTCGTCATCGGCGGGCTGTCAGCGGAATTCACCTTGAAAACCGTCAAACTCGCGAGTTGCCATTATCTCGATGATCTCCCGACTTCCGGAAACGATTTGGGGCGGGCGTTTCGGGACCTCGACTTCGAACGGGAGATGTTGAAACTCTGCGCCGAAACCGGCATCGGCGCACAATTCGGCGGCAAATATTTCGCCCACGACGTGCGGGTCATCCGCCTCCCCCGGCATGGCGCGTCCTGCCCCGTCGGTCTGGGTGTCTCCTGTTCGGCCGACCGGCAAATCCTGGGCAAAATCACCAGGGACGGGATCTTCCTCGAACAGCTCGAAACGAATCCCGCGCAATATCTTCCCGACGTCCGTGAAAACGACCTGGACGAGCAAGTCGTCAAAGTCGACCTGAACCAACCGATGCAGGCAATCCTCTCGGAGTTGCGCCAACATCCGGTGGCGACCCGGTTATCGCTGACCGGACCCATTGTCGTCGCGCGGGACATCGCTCACGCCAAGCTGAAAGAGCAACTGGATGCAGGCAAGGGTCTCCCCGACTATATCAAGAACCACGTCGTCTATTACGCCGGTCCCGCCAAAAAACCCGAAGGCTATGCTTCGGGTTCCTTTGGCCCCACGACTGCCGGACGCATGGACTCCTACGTGGATCAATTTCAGGCCGTCGGGGGCAGCATGGTCATGCTGGCCAAGGGTAACCGTTCCCAACAAGTGCGCGAAGCCTGCCGGAAGCATGGAGGTTTCTATCTGGGGTCTATCGGCGGCCCCGCTGCGCGACTGGCCGAACACAGCATCAAGAAAGTGGAAGTCCTCGAATTCGAAGAGCTTGGGATGGAAGCGGTGTGGAAAATCGAAGTCGAAGACTTCCCGGCCTTTATCGTCATCAATCATGAAGGCCATGACTTTTATGCCGATCTCGACGCCCGGCGCCCGTTGATTCAACCCGGCAAACAGGCTAAATCCTAACGACGTACGTGCCACGGAATCGATCCTGTCGGTCCGAAGCGTCTTCCGTGGCACGGTTGTCTTCCTGTAAAAAGTGTGCTACTGTCCGTCTTGTAGATAGTGGCCTGCGTTGACGTTCAGTTCAACCACGAGGTCATTTATTAATCGAGGTTGCAATCGGAAATCTGATCGAAAGCTGACCTAAGCCGCATTGCTCCAGTCGTGCTTCGGCCCTCCTTTCCCGTTTTTCGAGTGTAAATCCCCAATACTTTCAAAGGAGTTGTTCTATGCCGTTTAAAATTTATGTCGGCGGATTGCCATATCCGACGACCGAAACGGAGTTGACCGATCTGTTTGTCCAACATGGCAACGTGGATTCGGCGAAAATCATTACCGATAAATACACCGGCCGGTCGCGGGGTTTCGGTTTTGTTGAAATGCCCTCGGAAGAGGAAGGCAAGGCCGCCATTACAGCGTTGAACGGCACCCAATTGGATGGCCGTACGTTAACCGTGAATCAAGCCCGGCCTCAAGAATCAAGGCCGGGAGGACGCGGTGGCGGCGGCGGTTTTGGCGGTGGCCGAGGCGGACGCCACGATCGCTAAGCGCGCCGTGAGTGAGAAAAGGGGAGAGGGCCTGAGCCGTCTCCCCTTTCACCTCTCTTCCCAGTAGGCCAGCAAGGCCGCTTCCAGCACCAGCAAGACAACCCCCCAAATTTTTCGCGCCTCTCGAATTTCGTCGGCGCGTACGTACGTCATCAGCATCAGACTCCAGCCGTTGACTCCGTGCAAATGAAAACGCGTCGGTTGCAGTTCCAACCGGATTTGCACGTCCAGACGCCGGCTCATGGCGTGACTCGTTTCATGCATGAGTTCGTCTATTTTAACTCCTAGAAAATCAGCCAGACTCCTCATGGCTGGTTTGTCCTGCTCCGATGGGTTAGCCGGACATATGACGACAAACGACGTCAATTGCGATTTGGACGGATCGCCGGGGATGAAATTCTGAGCGGCAGCCAGGCTCATCATCGGCGAATCGGGAGCATTGATGAACTTCAGGAGGGACTGCATTTCAGGCCACCCGAGACAAGAGGGCAGCACCGGGATCCATTCGGGATGCGCTTTGAGATCGACGTAGCCGTCTTCAGGGGTACCGTCATTGTTGAATGACGAAAACGGCACATGAAAGACGTCCGTGCTTTCAGCGACTGAAATGCCCATGCCCCATGCCTTCTCTTTCGGAAGCATCCTGCCGGTCTGCGGAAAAAACCCTGAAAACAACCAGCATGCAATTCCAGAGAATACAACAGATCGGCGATAGCGTGAAGACCTCCACCGCGCTTGACACCCCGAGGCTCGTGCCCTATGCTGAATTCAAGGTCACTGATGTCATGATGCGTGTATCCCGCACAGCACTCGTTCTCGGAGTTCTGACCTGTTTCCTGGTCATGAGCGGCGTGGTTTCCAGCCAGGCTGCCGCTCACTCCCTTCATCACGTTCACCATAACGCGGCCACCCATTCGACGATTCTCTGCTCTCTGATGTGCGCGGCGGGCCAGGTGGTCAGCGTTGACGAACCCGTATTCGATGCCCCGCTTACCGTTTTACACGCCTTAGAGCTTTCCATTGTTCATCCGGTCACCCTGACCGTTCCCACGCTTCGCTTTTCTCGCGGCCCTCCCCGGTTCTAGTCTCAAGTCTTCCCTTTCACACGTTGCAGCGTTTTCTCCGTCGAGGGGTGTCCCCTCGCGGGAAATGCCGTTTACTCCTATTTCCAAATGGAGGACTTTATGACTCGATCCGAGAAATTGGCACAATCTGTATCATTCATGTTTTGCGAGAAGAGGTTTGCGCATGAACGGAATATGGAACCCGGGAAAACCGGGAATCGTCGTTTTGTTTTTTGTATGCAGCATGACGTGGGCCGGGACTCCGGCGGTTCACGCGGCAATATTGGACGGTTTCCTTGATGGGGTCGAGGAATCCCTGGCCGAGGGATTGGCAAAAAAAGGAGAAAACCTGACCACGGGTAACTTTTATGCCGAGGGCAAACCGAACAGTCATGCTCCCATCGGAATGATGGGAGATCACACGCATGAAGCAGGAGAAGTCATGTTCTCCTATCGCTTGATGCACATGTTTATGGAAGGAAACCGATACGGAACCGACAGGCTGACCACTGATGAAGTGACAATGATGGGGCGACCCGTTCCAGGAGGATATCTGGTGGCGCCGGAATCCATGCGCATGTGGATGCACATGTTCGGGTTCATGTATGGATTGAACGACACCGTGACCCTGACGCTCATGGTCCCCTATCTGAACAACAGCATGAATCACGTGACGCGCATGGGCGGAACATTTACGACCCGCTCCGAAGGATTCGGCGATATCCGGTTCGGATCGCTGTGGCGGCTCTGGGCCGTCGAAGCCCCGAGCATCGGGGCCCACCGGTTCCACTTCAATCTGTCGGTGAGCGTACCCACGGGAGATATCGAACCCACGGACCGGACACCCATGGGGCCTAACACCCGATTGCCCTATCCCATGCATCTCGGTTCAGGGACCTTCGATTTTTATCCCGGAATCACGTACGGGGGGGAGAGAGGTCGTGCCTCCTGGGGGATTCAAGCCATCGGCACCTTGCGGGCAGGCAAGAATTCCAATGATTTTTCCAAGGGTGACGCCTACGTCATCAATGCTCATGGCGCCTATGAAGTCATTCCCTATACGCTGAGCAGTTCGGTTCGGCTGAGTTGGAATCACTGGGACGCCTATGACGGGATGGACCCGAACATTCGCACGAATCACCCGATGAATCACATGCGGATCGTTCAAACAGCGTTTCCCGACCTGTTGGGCGGTCAACGTCTGGATCTTCTGTTCGGTCTCAACGTCCTGTTTCCGGATTTCATGAATTTGGAAAACCGGCTGGCCGTGGAAGGCGGCTTCCCGATCTATCAGTACTTGGATGGACAACTTGAAACGGATTCGACCGTCACCTTCGGTTGGCAGGCGGTGTATTGATTGGAATTGTCAATGTTCAGTCATTCCCTTCGACTGCGCTCAGGACAGGCAAAGGAGGGGAATGGAAAGATCAAAGATAAAGACACTGGATTCCCGATTAAAAATGTCGGGAATGACAAGAGAGGCGTCGGAGGAATGACCTGCTTTGGAGAAAAGGGTGACAACGTGTTCTTGAAAAGGAGACAGCACATGTGGCGCCGTATCTGTACCGTAAGTTGGGTCTTTGTGTTTTTTGGATTCGCAGGTGCGGGGTCTGCCTATGACGTGATTGACGTCAAGAACGGGGCAACCATCACGGGGAAGGTCGCCTTCACGGGCACCCTCCCTCATGCCCCCAGACGGTTTGAAGTCCGGAACGGACCCGATGTCTGCGGGTCAGAGCGCGTGCTGAACAAACTGGACGTGCGTGACGGCATGGTTCAAGGCGTCGTCATCGCCCTGGAAGGCGTGGAGAAGGGCAAACCGTTCCCCTCGCATCGGCATACAGCCACAGGACAGGGACGCGGAGAATTTCAGTATGCCGGAGGAAAGAGTTTGAACCTGGGCGTTCAGCTCGAAAAATGCAGCTTCGGCCCATTCACCGGCGTGATGAGAGCGGACGAATCCGTCCAATTCGTCAATCATGATCCCATCAAACACACGCTCCATACATATTCGTTAAAGGGCCGAAAAGCGAAAATCTTGAGAACCATGCATACCCAAAGTCTTCGCGCCCAAAGTCAGACGAATAAAGACTTTCCCGCCAAGAAACTGCGTCGCGCCTCTGCCGTAGTGTTGACCTGTGATCGTCACGACTTTATGGAAAATTGGCTGTATATGGTCAAGAATCCCTATTATGCGATTTCGGATGAATCGGGGAATTTCGAGATCGGCCATATCCCGCCAGGCGACTACGACATGGTGGCATGGCATCCCGTTCTGGGCATGCAAAAACGACGCGTGACGGTGACTCCGGGTGGCCGGCTCCCGGTTGATTTTGAGTTCGTCAAGTAGGCCGATTAACGCCTGTGGCTAACCAGACCTACGGTCTCCTCCCCTCTGTCATTCTCGACATCTTTAATCGAGAATCCAGCGTCTTTATCCTTCGAACTCAGGAAAAAACAAAGACACTGGATCCCCGATCGGGGTCGGGGATGACAGAAGAAATGCGGAATTGTCGGGTTACGCCTGCGGATACCCCAAACTACCGGCTCTGCTATGTTTTGCTATGAACATGCTATGTTTGCTATGCCATGCTATGTTCTTGCTATGTCTTGCTATGATTCTGCTATGCCGTGCTATGTTTTTGCTATGAAAGTGCTATGAATTGCTATGTTTTTGTTATGTTCTGCTATGTCATTCTCCGGTATGCTACGCTAGTCCCATCTACGACTGATCTTCATATTAACGAAGAAAGGAGAACCCGTGGCAACCATCATGCCTTTTCGGGCCGTCAGGCCCAAACCGGAACACGCCGCCCAAGTGGCTGCGCCTCCCTATGACGTCGTCTCCTTGGACAAGGCACGTGATGTTGCCGCCGGCAATCCTTACTGTTTTCTCCGGGTCGGGCGAGCCGAGTTGGAACTGGCTGATGACGTTGATCCTTATTCAACCGAAGTCTACGAAAAAGGAGCCGCCAATCTCCGGAAATTTCTCGAGGACGGTGTTCTGGTGCGCGAACCTCACCTCATGTTCGGGGTGTATCGCCAGCGCTGGGGGACCCACGAACAGACCGGCCTCGTGGCGCTCGCCTCTATCGACGAATATGACCGTGGCCTCATTAAGAAACATGAACTCACCAGGCCGGTTAAGGAAAAAGACCGCGTGCAGGTGATCGAAACGCATGACTCACAATCTGGGCCCGTTCTCCTGTTTTTCCGCCGTTCGACTCGATTCGACGGTTGGCTTGCGGACGTCACGGCCACGGAGCCGGACGCTCAATTCACCGCGGACGATGGCGTGGAGCATACAATCTGGAGCTTGCGTGATGACACGGTCCTCGAAACAATGATCGAACGTTTCAAGAACGTTGACGCCCTGTATATTGCCGACGGACACCATCGCTCGGCCGCAGCCAGCCGGGTGCGAGCGGCCAGGGCCGACAATGCCCAATCCTCGCAGCCTCATGAAGAAGGATTCTTGAGCGTTATTTTTCCGCACGACGAATTGCAGATCCTACCCTATAACCGCGTGGTGCGCGATCTGAACGGGCATACCCCACAACAATTTTTTGAGTCCGTATCCGTAGGCTATGAATTGCACCCCACGACAGAACCGGGGCAGGCGCCGAACGCCGGGTTTGACATGTATCTGGAAGGCCGCTGGCATCGTGCGCGTCCCAAGTTGACGCCGGAACAACGGGCCGGGATGGAGCAGAATCCGGTGAACGCCTTGGCCGTGTCGGTCTTGACCGATCGCGTGCTGACTCCGTTACTGGGCATTACGGATCAGCGTTCCGATCCGAGGATCGATTTCGTCGGTGGAATCCACCCACCGAACGTGTTGGCCGCAAAAGTGGATGCCGGAGAATGGGCCGTTGCGTTCTGGTTGTACCCCACGACCGTCGACGAACTCATGGCCGTTGCCGATGCCCAGGACATCATGCCCCCCAAGAGCACGTGGTTTGAGCCCAAGCTGCGTGACGGCTTATTCGTGCATATGCTCCGGGATAAGTAAATTGCTACCGGCCTACCCATCGCCATAATCCGGATACCGCGTGGAACCTGCCCGAAACAAGGGTTCCCTGACAATCCACCCGAGTTCACCGACGGGCTCCAGGGCGGGAATGACGACATCCTCCTCCGGCGAACTCTCTTCTCCAGCAGCGCATTGACGAGGGTTGCTTGTTTGCCCGGCCCACGTCTCTTGCCTATTGCAAAAGAAAAAATCCGTATCCCAAAAATAGATCGTCACCAGCGCTTCACTGTCCACCTCCCCGATTTGGTAGTCTCCAACGGATCTGGTGTGCTGATCGAAATCATCGAGCAGGTCATTATGAGTCACAGAAAAGTTCTTTAACGTTTCGTATAACACGAGCCAATGCAGATCGGTTAAACGATAGACCTGCGAATCATTGACCGCGGCCGAGAGTTGGACCAGCACCCGCACGGCCTCATACGGACAAAGCCGTTGCGATGTTTCGGGATAGAGCCCTTCCCAGGAATCGATGGCCCCATCGTCCGACAACAATTGGATTTCGGAGGCCTCACTGGCGAAGGCTTCTTTCAGAATAGCCTCAAAGACGGCGTCCGGCTTGGTTTGAAAATAAATCATCGCAACGATCTTGGCGGTCGCATGCAGAAATTCCGCTGTGCCGTCATCTCTGTATGTGTTCACTCATTCGTTGACACTTGCTGCCTTCTTCTCTCCCCTCCTGTGAGCCCCCCACCGATTGTCCCTCGTCTTGTAGGGGCGAACCTATGTGTTCGCCCTGTTCGTTCCGTGGGAATGTGGGACGACACGCAGGTCGTCCCCTACGAAACCCGGGATAGGCCTCAAGGGGGGAGTCATAATCGGCGTTTAGAAAATCCAGGGGACCAGCCGCCACGTCCGCGACCGGTAGGCTTCATAGTCGTCAAAAATTTCTCCTAACAACATCTCTTCATAGGAAAGTTTTACGATCAGGTCTGCGGCCAGGAGCACCCACCATAACCCGCGCCAGTAGGAAAAGGATTCGCACACCAAGGCCAGAAAGATCATCAGCCCCGCCGTGTACATGGGGTGCCGGACCCATCGATACGGACCATTGGTGACCAGCCTGCTCCCGGTCCTGACTTCGGGGAATACGTTGACCTTCGTGACCCTCATGGTCAGGACCGCCCACACCACCAACAGGAGTCCCAACAACTCCAACGTCAAGAACCACCCATTTCCGGCGACCCATGGGCCGGAAACCAGAATCGCTCCCATACAAAGGAATTGAACGCCCACGAGAACATAGGATCTGATGGATTGCCGTTTCATGTTCAGGGTGCGGCGGCAAAACACCTGGACGGAATGTCGCTCAATACCGGTACCCTCCGCCCAGGTGCTTCTCCAACGTCGAGGACAGACCGAGATGATTGCGATAGGCCGGGGATTCCACGATTTCCTTATTGGTCGGAGCCAGTTCACTGGCTTGTTGGAAATGAACCCTGGCTTCCCCGTGGTTGCCCAACTTGTGAAAAGTCAGAGCCAAGTTGAAATGGACTTCCGGCAATTCGGGGTCGGCCTGAATCGCCGATTCAAAAAGGCTTTTCGCCTCCTGCCAATTGCCTGAATTGTACTGCTGAATCCCTTCGAGATTCTGCTGAGCCGCAGCCGGACTCGTCATCGGCAGAACGGCAAGAGGACCGGACGGCGTGGCACACCCCGCCATCACCAGAAAACCCAGAACGACCGTACTTATTCCACGGTGCATACGCTTCCCTCCATTGTCCCTTGTTCAACTCGCCCTTTGTCCCTGAATTGTGTCACCAGGCATACATGGATAGCAACGCGAAGACGGGCGGAATGCGCCTATGAAAAGTTCAGCTAAAATCTGGAACTACCGGTTCCAAAAGATTATAATACATCCACTATTTCTATAGTGGAATGTTCATTCCTTTATCCCAAGACGATCTTTTACCCTCATGGGAGGAGTCACCAGATGAAACGAACACTTGGATTTCTCGCGCTGCTGGTCATCGCCGGTGGCCTCTTGCAGGCATCGGCTTTCGCATCCGGTTCTCTTTCGACCGGCCAAGGCATCAGTGCCAGAAGCGCCTACGCCATGGGCAAGGCCCTCACCTTTCAGAAGCTCGTGTGCCCATCCTGTCCCCTCAAGGCGGCTGATTTGACCAAGGAACGCGCCATGAGCCTGAAAAACAGCCTCGAAGCCCGTGACGCGGCGAACAAACCGGGCACTCCTGATGACGAACACATCGCCGTCCTCTGTCCGGGCAGCCGTGCCAGCGGTTGCGACGGAAAACCGGACGAACAGGAACTCGTCCACTATTACCTGAAGCGCCGTTTCAAGATGTAACCACAACAGTCTCAAATGGACGTACACGAACGGAGGAACCTCATCATGTACAGAGCAAGATTGATTGCCTTCATGGTTATAGGCATGACGGCTATCGGGTCATCCGCGTTCGCCGACGGTGTGTCGCCGTGGCTCCCCGCGCCGGGCGCCGGATTCGTCAACCTTTCCTATGTCTCCCAGAATGCCACCCAGTTCTACGTCCAAGAGGACTTGAGAGGAACTCCTCCTCAGAATGCGGTACCCGACGGAAAAGGCCCGAATCTCGGTCAGCACACCGTGTGGCTGAACGGCATGTACGGCTGGTCGGATGCAATCGCGATAGACGTCCGCGTGGGGCTTGCCAGAAGCTACGCCTCGGCAGGACCGACGGGAGGTCGTGACAATTATTCGGGCGTCACGGACACCAATATCGGCGTCACCTGGCGCATCGTGGATGAACTGGTGTGTCCATCCTCGCCGAGCATCGCCCTGCGTGCCGGGGCAATCATCGAGGGATCCTACGAACCCGGCCACATCAATTCTATCGGCGACGGAGCCAGCGGCCTGGAAGTGTCGGCATTAGCCGGCAAATATTTCGGGGACATGTTCGCCGTATCCGGCGAAGTCGGGTACCGCGACCGCGACGAAGGCGTCCCCGCGGACTTCTTCTTTAACGCGACGGGCGGCATGTTGTTCGAGAACATAGGACTGAGTGTCAACTACAAGCTGGTTGACGCTCAGTCCGGCCTCCAGATCGGCGTTCCGCCATTCACTCCCGGTGGGCGCGTTTTTCCCAGGCTGGAAGAAGACATCCAGTTCCTCAGCGGGACGGTGAGCCTCAACGTGTCCGACCAAACGAACCTGGCCGTGTCTTATGGGGAGGTCATCGACGGTCGCAACACGTCAAAGTCCAAAGTATTCAGCGTGACGATGGGCTACCAGTTCGACACCTACTGATTCCCCGGAGCCTGACCGCCTCAGGGCCGGTTCAGGCTCCAGTCATACTCGTAGTCCACTGACCCGACAAACTTCCTCAGGCGTTTTGCGAGCGGCTCGTCCGCATACTTGACGAGGTGCTCGATCACCGACTTCTCCGTGTCTCCGAAGTCCGCCACGTACCACTTGTAGATGCTCGAAATAATCATGAAGTCGTCGTCCATCAACTCGACGCCTCTGGGATGGTTTACGTAGGCGCGCGCGCCGGCATCGAGCAACTCCTCGGTATTCTCCTCGGTGAAAGCCCTCGGAGACAGGTTCGGACAGCCGTAGCTGGCGCAGTTGACCGCATAGTGGATCCGGTTGTCCCGCCAGATGGGTCGCAGGATACCGTGTTCGATGTTGTTCAGCGTCAGGTCCAGGCCGGCGACCCTGGCATGTACGTCGTCCCAGGGACCACCGAAGATACGCCCCAGGCTGCCCAACAGGCTTTGGCTGATGTCCTTGATGGAATCCACGGGATAGGCGTCCGCAACGACCTTTACGGTCAGAGCATTGTAGAAATTGATCCAATATGCCTTTTGTTCCGCGCGGGAATAATTCCGCGGATCGACCGACTGCAAAGACGCCAGGTACGATGCCAGCTTGGCGGAGTCCCCTGCATTGGCCTTGAGCGCCCCGTAGTCGAAGCGATTTACGCCTGAGTCGTGGACGCGCAGGTAGCCGTCCAGGATCTCCTGCCAGGCGGCGTGATCGAGATGCGTGAGATTCTTCTCGTCGCTCGCGTCCCAGACCGGAATCAGTTTTGCGGATTGGGCATGTGCGGAGACAACAAACAGCATCGCGACGAGCAGGCTTACGGCAATTCGCAAATACTGTCTCCCGCGTGTAGGGGGCGGTGTTCGCCCTGTAATCATGGTCGTTTTCATGGTCGTTCTTTCTCCTTGTTCAAGTCTGTTCGGCCGAACACGACGCGCCTGCATCGCAACTTGGCGATCGTGCCGAGAATGCCGATGCCGGCGCCGATGACGCCCTTCAAGGTTCCTCCAACCTTCGATAGACCGAAACGCCGCCGCAAAGTATTCACCGGCGTCTCGACGAGTCGCATGTTTAATTGGATGGCCTTGACCTGCATTTCCACCGTCCAGCCGTAGGCAACATCGCGCATGTCGAGTTGACGCAGGGCATCTGCACGTACGGCCCGAAACGGACCCAAGTCGGTAACCACCCGCCCCCACAGCAGCCGGATCAACAGGCCCGCCACACGGTTACCGATGATCTGCGGCATCGACAGGGCTCCCGGTTCCACCTGTCCCAGCGCGCGGGACCCGATGGCCAAGTCGGCACCGGCCGCGATGGCCGCCAGCAGGTCAAATGCCTGTCGAACCTCGAACGACTGGTCACCGTCTACGAACAGGACGACATCCACCGGGTGGAGAGCGGCGATGGCCGTCAAACACGCTCTGCCATAGCCGGGGGTCTCCTCGACGACCACGCGGGCACCGGCCGCGCGCGCGCGTGGCGCCGTGGCATCCTTCGATCCATTATCGCACACCACGAGGTCGTCGATAACGTGCTGCCCGGCATCCGTTCGGAGAGCCAGCATCGCCGTGACCACCGGGGCGATGTTGTCTTCTTCGTCACACGCCGGAATCACCGCTCCAACGCTCAGGTTATGGTACATCGCAACCCATCAGTCGTTAAATCCTGTGGCCGATACCGGTCGACCGTTGCCGGAACAGGTCATAAGCCAGCGCCAGCAGGATCATGCCGAACTCCAGGGGCCGAACCCATGCCGGCTGCTGGTACGGTTGCAGAGCGCCGTCAATCAGGTTGAGCCCTGTCACGTAGGCGAGGAAGACCGCGACTGAGGCCGTCCATGCGGAGACACTTGGCGTGATCGCGGCAAACGGCAACAGCCAGAGCAGGTACCACGGATTGATGACCGGCGAGGCCATGAGGAATATGCCATAGAGCCAGTCGCCTCGCGGAACCTCACGCGCGCCGGTCCGGGAATAGCGGAAATAGTAATGTCCCCAGAACGCGGCGCACAACAGGCCCAGAACTATCTTGGCCCCGAACGGTTGCAGAACAGTGGTCAATACTCCGAAGGCCGCCGAGTTGAACTCCCACTCCCGCGCAACGACCAACAGCGATGCAATGTCCGTCCCGCCTTGCAGGGCGAACGGCATATACAACGTCCCCAGTGTGACGACGAACAGGATCCAATACCCGAAGCCCGCACCGACCAGCACCAACGGGACCAGCGCCAGCGCGAATATCTTGGCCCCCGCGGCGACCCCCAGGCAGACGGCCGCACTCCGCCAGCGATGCTTTTGAGACAACACGGTCGCCGCCAGCAACAGACAGACACCGATACCGTCCGGGTGCGCCGTAAAAGCAACTTCCTTGACGACCAGTGGACACCACGCGTAGAGCATGACGTTCCCTGCCGGAGCCAGACGCAGTAGCAGCGCAATGGTCACCAGATCGACGAGGATCAGTATCGCCTGCAAGGCTACGACGCTGCCCGGTTTCAACCAGTAGGCGAGCAGGAAGACGACCTGCGTGACCGGCGCGTAGATGGTCGGTAATTCGGGATAATTGATCCTATCCAGGATGCCGTGAAATATCGCAGGAACGCCAGGGGCACTGAAGAACGCTTCAGGGACAGCGCCATAGGGCGTGCCGGTCGTAGCAAAGCGGTAGCCGTCCCACAGGTAACGGTAGAAGTCGTCCTCGTAAATCGGCCCGCCCGCCAACCCGCAGATGCGGAAGACTACCGCCCAGAAAATCAGGCGACCCAAGGGAACAGCTTCGCCACGTCCCTGGCAATACAGGTAGAGGCCGAAAACCGGCAGGCTGGTCCACGCGACGAGCAGGAAGAACGCCGGCAGGTCGGGTTCGCCGGGTCCTCGCGCCAGAAAGGCGAGGGCGGCGTACCCCAACGCGCACCATAGACCGACCACGTCCACGTTCCGGCACGCGCGCCCGTTTGGAATCGGTGTCATCGAGCATCAACCAATCGAGTGGAGACGGCATTGTACATGGAAGGCGCTTGGGCTACCATGCCCCATGAACCTCAAAACAGGATCGTTGCTTTCTACGTAGAACGCCATGACACATGATATCGTGATCATCGGAGGAGGGTCCGCGGGGTACGCCGCGGCGCGGACGGCGCGTGATGAAGGCGCCGACGTGGGGATTATCGACCATGGACCGTTGGGAGGACTCTGCATTTTACGCGGATGCATGCCGACCAAGACGATCCTGCGTTCCTCGGACGTCATGTCGCTGATGAAACGCGCTGAAGAATTCGGGTTGGGACCGGTTACCGCAAAAGCGGACCTTTCCGCCATCATCGGTCGTAAGACCCGGCTCATCGAAGAGTTTGCCGAAGACCGCATTCATGCGCTGAAAGATTCCCTGTTTACCTTATACGAGGAACGCGCCGCGTTCCTCTCTCCCCACGAAGTCCGGGCCGGTTCCCACAAACTATCAGCCAAGGCGTTCATTATTTCAACGGGGTCCATGGTCTCCCGTGTCCCGATAGCCGGACTCGAAGAAGTCGGCTATATCACAAGCGATGAGGCCCTGGAACTGCGCGACGTTCCCCGATCCATGATCGTTCTCGGCGGCGGGCCCGTGGCCCTGGAACTGGCACAATTCTTCCAGCGTATCGGCACCCACGTGACGTTGATCCAGCGAAGCGCTCACGTCATGTCCCAAGGCGATGAAGACCTGGCTCGCCCGGTGGAAGCCCGATTCCGTGAAGAAGGCATGACGGTCTTGACCAATACCCGATTGCATGAATTTACCCGGGACGGCACGCACAAAACGGCGCACCTGACTCATGAAGGAACGGCGAAAACCGTAACCGCAGAGGTGATCCTCCAAGCTCTGGGACGGCAGCCTAACATCGAGAGTTTGAACGTGGAGGCTGCACAAATCGAGGTTCGTCAGGGCAAAATTTCGGTCGACGACACGATGCGGACCAACCAATCGCACATCTACGCCGTGGGTGACGTGAACGGACTCCACGAAATCGTCCATATTGCCATCCAACAAGGAGAAATAGCCGGATGGAACGCCGTTCATACGCAAGAGTCGCCCCGTCGATATGACGACCGGCTTAAAACCCAAGTCGTCTTTACCGATCCTCAAATCGCCGGTGTCGGGTTAAGCGAAAGAGAATGCCGAAGCAGACAAATCCCCTATCGCGCGGCCTCGTATCCGTTTGCCGACCATGGAAAATCCATGACGTTGGGGGAGACCCACGGTCACGTTAAGCTGCTGGCTTCGCCGGAGAACGGCAAAATCTTGGGAGCGCATATTGTCGGACCGGAAGCCGCCGAGCTGATTCATGAACTCATCGCCGTCATGTACTATCAGGGCACGGCTCACGACCTTGCCCGGATGCCCCACTATCACCCGACCCTTGCCGAGATCATCACGTATCCGGCAGAGGAACTGGCCGATCAGATCGACTCACGGCCTGCAGCCTGAGACACACGAAATATGGAAAGATCTTTCTGCCAACGACATGCCTCCTCAACGGGATACGACTCTCAAGCGGTATAATGTCATAGAAGGTGCATATTCTGACCTGGACCACGACTCAGACAGTAACCATGGAGCCCACAATGACTGATCCTGCCGCATCCTCACCACGACCGCTCGGGAAGCTCGTCATTCTCGGAATTTTGGCACTGGGCATCGGAGCCTTCTTCTATTTCGATTTAGGCCGCTACGTTTCGCTCGAAGCCCTGAAAGCCAACCGGGACCATTTACTGGAGTTTACCAACGCCAACTTTACCACCGCGGTCGTCCTATACGTGGCCGTATACATCCTCCAAACCGCGTTTTCGCTACCCGGCGGGGCCATCATGACCCTGGCCGGCGGCTTTTTGTTCGGAAGCATCCTCGGAACGATCTTTGTCAACATTGGAGCCACCACGGGCGCCACCCTGGCTTTCCTGGCTGCGCGATACATCTTGCGCGATTGGGTCGAACAAAAATTCGGTGAGCGCATTGAACCGATTCAGGCCGGATTCGCTCAAAACGCCTTCAGTTACCTGTTGACCCTGCGGCTGATCCCGGCCTTTCCGTTTTTTCTCGTGAATCTCGTGTCCGGTCTCACCCGGATCCCGCTCGGCACTTATGTCATCGGAACTTCCGTCGGCATTATCCCGGGCAGTTTTGTGTACGCGTTTGCGGGAAGACAACTCGGTTCCATCAACTCATTGGCGGAAATCGCGTCACCGCCCGTGTTGCTGGCGTTTACGTTCCTGGGTTTACTGGCGCTCGTTCCCATTCTTCATCGAAAATTCACGAAAAGGGGAAAGTGACGCTATGCTAACCGGACTTTCCTTTTTTCCTTCCGTTTGTAAGGGGAGGTCAGGTGGGGTAGAGCCCTCACGTCGGGGGAGGACAACTACCTCTACCTCCCCTTGCCCCTCCTTACCCTTCGACTTCGCTCAGGGCAGGCAAAGGAGGGGAACTCCCTCTCCCCAAGTGGGAGAGGGCTGGGGTGAGAGGGAATGGTTTGCAATAAGTGAACACATACAGGAAGGACAACCTCATGCCGACCGACGATCATCGAAATGAATCCGTGACCATGGCGCCGATGGACGAGTTCAATCAGCAACTCATTCACAACGTCCATCCGCCAACCTGGACCAACCCCACCCCCAGCGGTCGATACAACGTCGTCGTCATCGGGGCCGGGACCGCCGGGCTGGTCACCGCGGTGGTGGCTGCCGGGCTTGGCGCCAAAGCAGCCCTGATCGAACGACATTTGATGGGCGGGGATTGTCTGAACGTAGGATGCGTGCCGTCAAAAGGCGTCATTCGCGCGTCCCGTGCGTGGACCGCGGTAAAACGGGGCAGAGAATTCGGCGTCATCGTTCCGGACGGAATCAAGACCGATTTCGGAGTCGCCATGGAGAGAATGCGAAAACTGCGAGCACGCATCAGCCGGGTGGATTCGGCGCATCGCTTTGCCGGTCTGGGCGTTGACGTGTTCCTGGGCGCGGGCCGGTTCACCGGAACGCATACGATCGACGTGGACGGCGCCACGCTAGAATTTGCAAAGGCCGCGATCTGTACCGGCGCACGCGCGGCAGCCCCGCCCATTCACGGTCTGGAAGCGGCAGGCTACCTGACAAACGAAACCGTCTTCTCCTTGACCCGCCTTCCCCCGCGCTTGGCCGTCATCGGCGCCGGCCCGATCGGCTGTGAGATGGCCCAGACCTTTGCTCGATTCGGCAGCCGTGTATCCCTTTTCGAGCAAACCGGGCACATTCTTCCCCGCGAGGATGCGGATGCCGCGGAAATCGTCCAAACGCAAATGACTGAAGACGGCGTCGTGTTTCTCTTTGATTCGCAGATCACGTCAGTCGAATTGCGCGGACAGGAGAAAGTCCTGCATTACGACAGCCATGGCGAGTCACATGAACTCGCGGTCGACGAAATACTCGTCGGCGTGGGACGCGCCCCCAACGTGGAGGGGCTCGGGCTCGAAACGGCCGGAGTGGAGTATGATACCCGGACCGGCGTGAAGGTGAACAGCCGGTTACAAACGACCAATCCCAACGTCTATGCGGCCGGGGACGTCTGCTTTCCGTTTAAATTCACGCACGCTGCGGACGCCATGGCCCAAATCGTCATTCAAAACGCTTTGTTCCCTCATCCCCTTGGATTGGGGTACGCCAACACGGATTCACTCATTATTCCCTGGGCGACCTATACGGACCCGGAAATCGCGCACGTCGGGCTGTATGAAGCCGAGGCGAAGAACAAGGGAATCGAGGTGGATACGTTTACGTTTAGACTCGACGAAGTCGACCGGGCTGTTCTGGATGGAGAGGAGCACGGCTTTGCCCGCGTGCACGTGAAGAAAGGCACCGACGTCATCGTGGGCGCGACAATCGTCGCGGCGCATGCCGGCGATATGATCAGCGAATTCACATTGGCCATGAAAGGGGGGCTCGGTTTGGGCACGATCACGGGCACGATCCACCCCTACCCCACGCAGGCCGAAGTCGTCAAAAAAGTGGCCAATGCCTGGAGAAAAACCACCCTCACCGAGAGCAAGAAACGATTCCTCGAGAAATTGTTTGCCTGGAGGCGGTAAGAAGCGATCAGGCAAGCGCATGAGGACAACCACGGAGGGTTGTCCCTACTTCCATTTGATGTTGCACCCGGCGCTGGGGCGTTGAGCCTCGCTCACGGGTTGATCCGCCAGGACGGCGTCGATCGCCGCTCGTAAATCCTTCCCCGTCACCGGCTTGCCGTTCCCCGGACGGCTGTCATCCAACTGCCCCCGGTAGGCCAGCTTCCGCGCCTTGTCGAATAAAAAGAAATCCGGGGTGCAGGCTGCCGTGAAGACTTTGGCCACGGCCTGGGTTTCATCGTAACAGTACGGAAACGTGAATTCGAGTTCCCGGGCCATGGCGCGCAAACGATCCGGATGGTCATCCGGATAGTTGTCCACGTCGTTACTGCTGATCGCAATCACGCCAAGCGATTGGCCGGCATAATCCCGTCCCAGCCGGCCCAATTCCTGCTGTACGTGAACCACGTAAGGGCAATGCCGGCAAATGAACATCACCAGCAAACCGTGTTGTCCGGCAAATTGGTCGGGACGGATCATCTCGCCCGACACGACGTCCGGCAATTCAAAATCGGGAATGGTCGTTCCCAAGGCCAACATACTTGAATGGGTCAATGCCATATACCTGCTCCGTTACAGTAGGCAACAACGATCGTTGTTGCCCTATTACATAACAAAAAGCCTTGAAAAGGAAAAGCCCCAATCCGGCTTTTCCCCTTCAAGGCTTGGACGAAGCGAGTGGTCGCTTAACTGCCTTCTTCGTGTAGCTGTTCGCTCAGGTAATTTTGCAGCCCGACCTGCTTGATGCTTTCCAACTGCGTTTCGATCCAGTCGATGTGTTCTTCTTCCTCTTTCGCCATGTCTTCCAGCATGTGACGCGTCGTAAAATCGCCAACCTTCGTACAATGCTGGATACCTTCGGTCATCATCTTGACCATGGCCTTTTCCTTGTCCAGGTCGGCTTTCAACTGTTCCGGAACGGTCTCCCCGATCTTGACCGTTCCCAGCCGCTGCATGTTGGGAAGGCCTTCCAGAAACAGAATGCGATCGATGACCTCTTTCGCGTCTTTCATTTCTCCGTAGCTACGATCCAGGACGTGATGGTGCAAATTCTCATATCCCCAGTTCTTGCACATCTTGGCGTGCAAAAAATATTGATTGATGACCGTCAATTCTTCGGTCAACAGCTTGTTGAGAAGATCGACAACTCCTTGTTTGGCTTTCATGGCAGTCTCCTTTTAGGTGCCGGTTATGTGTTTTACCGTGCTTTCCGAACTATGAGTACTTCCGAATTTCGATTATCATCATGATCTCAAGGTACCCCTTCTCTTGCTTGATGTCAATATAAAATACTAGGTAGTATTACATATAATTGATTCTCTTTCTCAAATTCGCCGATTCGGATTCTCAACGTCCGGCCGCGTCGGAGAAAGGGGTTTTAAGAACAAGAATCAAGATACTCGAGTTGACCCGTTTTTTCGCTCGATGCTACTGTCGATTTGATGCCTGACTCACACCCGACCCGACCTCCGAACCGCCTCATTCACGAAACCAGCCCTTATCTCCTGCAACACGCCCACAACCCGGTGGATTGGTATCCCTGGGGCCCGGAAGCGCTCCACCTTGCCAAGGAACAGGATAAGCCTCTTCTCCTGTCGATCGGGTATTCCGCGTGTCATTGGTGCCACGTCATGGAGCGGGAATCGTTCGAAAACGACGAGATCGCCGCACTCATGAATCGCTATTACGTCTGCGTCAAGGTTGACCGTGAAGAACGCCCGGATCTAGACGAGATCTACATGCAGGCCACCATCGCCATGAACCAGGGAAACGGCGGTTGGCCCATGACGGTGTTCCTGACGCCGGATCAACAACCGATCTTCGCCGGCACGTACTTTCCGCCGACCGACAAATGGGGCAGACCCGGCTTCGGCACGGTCCTCAAAAAAATTGCCGAAGGCTGGGAACGCGACCGCCCCGCCATTGCCGACAGCGCCACGCGTTTCACCGACCGGTTGCAAACGGCCATGCGCGTCCCCGCGCCCACGACGGTCGGGCAACAGGAGTTGGACTCCGCGGTCGAGCAATTCTCAGCGGACTTTGACCCGATCTATGGCGGGTTCGGCCAGGCCCCCAAATTTCCACCGGCCACCGGCCTGGCGTTTCTCCTCCGGCAATACCGCCGAACCGGAACGGAACACGTCCTTCACATGGTTTGTAAAACCCTGGATGCCATGGCCGGCGGCGGCATGTACGACCATATCGGTGGAGGGTTCGCCCGGTATTCGACGGACGAACGCTGGCTGGTTCCCCACTTTGAAAAAATGCTCTACGACAACGCGCTGCTCGCGAAGACGTATCTCGAAGCGTTCCAGGTTACCGGCAACCTCGAATACAAGCGCGTCACCTGCGAAATTCTTGATTACATCCTTCGGGAAATGACCTCACCCGAAGGTGGCTTTTATTCCGCCACGGACGCCGACTCGGAGGGCGTCGAAGGAAAATTCTTCGTGTGGGACCCCGAACAAATCCGGGCAGTCGTTCCATCGGAGCAGGATGCGGTCCGCTTCTGCGCGTATTACGACATTACCTCCGACGGCAATTGGGAACACCACAGTATTCCCAATACCCCCCACTCTCTCGAACAAGCGGCCGAGAAACTTTCCTGTTCCCCGGAGGAGCTTCGAGAAACAATCGACCGGGTCAAACCGCTCGTGTATCAGGCGCGCCTGAAACGCGTGCCCCCCGGGTTGGATGATAAAATCATCACGGCCTGGAACGGCATGATGATCAGCGCCATGGCCGAAGCGGCACGGGTCCTGAGGCATGCCCCCTATCTGGAAGCCGCACGTCGGGCCGCGGATTTTCTGCTCAATACGCTCTCCCGTCCCGACAGAGGCCTGTATCGCACCTATCGGGCAGGCAAGGCCCATCTCGACGCGTACCTGGAGGATTACGCCTATCTCGCGGAAGCCCTCATCGACGTGTACGAAGCCGGGCGCGAGGAAGGATACCTCAGGGAGGCCGTCCGATTGGGCGAACGACTGTTGAGCGATTTTCTGGATAAGAAGCACGGTGGATTTTTTACCACGGCCAATGATCACGAAGTCCTCATCCTGCGAGGACGTGAAGGCCCGGACGGCGCCACGCCGAGCGGCAACGCCGTGGCGGCCATGGCCTTGGCCCGCCTCTCGTTCCACGAGGATCGTGAAGATTTTCGGAACGCCGCCACGCAGGCTGTTCGAGCCTACGGCCAACAGATCAGTCGCATACCCAGGGGGTTCGCCAAGACGATCATGGCAGCGGAGTTCCTGCTGAACGGCCCGCTGGAATTGGCAATCCTCGGGTCGCCAAGCGACGAAGGGCACGACCGGTTGCTCGACGCCGTTGCGGGTCACTTCATTCCCCATCGCATCATCGCTCACGGCAACCCCGATGATCCCGAGTCCCGGCATCCACTTCTCAAAGGCAAGGGCCTCGTTGGGGGACAAGCGGCCTTATACGTGTGTCGAAACTATGCCTGTCAGGCTCCCATCACCAATCCCGATGACGTGGCGCAGGCCTTGACCGGTACACCTGGCGAGGATTCGCGGTCACGCACGCTGGCGTCTCAAGGTCTACAGGGGACAGCCACCGTTCAGGGCACCGCCGCCTATGTGTCACGGATCCTGGCACGTTCGTCAGGTCCCACGGCCCACGGCTTTACAACGCTGGGGACCACGGGTCTGACCAACTCCCGGATCGGGTTCGGCGGCTACAGAACCGGAATCGATCACGAAGACCATCGGGCCGCACTGATGAAAGCCATTCGGGAAGGCTGCAACCTCATCGACACTTCCACCAACTATGCGGACGGAGACAGTGAACGTTTGGTGGGAAGCGTGCTTCAGGAGTTGTTTGGCCAAAATGAACTGACTCGCGACAACGTGATCGTGGTTTCAAAAGTCGGCTACGTTCAGGGGAAAAATCTGCAACACGCCAAATCCAGGGAGCAGGCCGGACGCGCCTATCCCGAGATGGTCAAATACGGGGAAGACATCTGGCATTGTCTCCACCCCGAGTTTATCGAGGATCAACTCGCGGACTCACTCGACCGGCTCGGACTCGCCACGTTGGACATCTGCCTTTTACACAACCCGGAATATTTCCTCTCCGACGCGAAACAACGAAAGCTGACCGTCGACGCGACTACCCTGGATGAACTGCGGACTGAATTCTACCGGCGCATCGAGCAGGCGTTTGTCTATTTCGAGCAACAGATCGACTCAGGCCGTATCCAATACTACGGCGTCTCCTCCAACACGAGTACGGCCCAACCGGATAATCCGGAAGCGACCTCGCTGTCCCGCATGCTCGAAGCCGCCCAGCGGGCGGCTCAACGGGCCGGCAAGTCGCACCATGGTTTCCAAGTGCTGCAATTGCCCATGAACCTCTTCGAGTCGGGAGCCTTGCTCACACCCAACACCGGACAGGAACACACCGTGCTGGAGTTTGCCCGGGAACGCCGCGTCGCCGTGTTGGTCAACAGGCCGCTCAATGCCATACCCGCCGACCGACGGGGAATGATACGACTGGCCGCTCCGCGGTATGAGCCGGTGGACACGTCCTTCGAGACGCAACACCGGACCGTCCTCGCGTTGGAAGACACGTTTCGGAAAGACTTTGCGCCCCTGATCCCCTATTCGGGGAAAGGACTGGAACCCAAAGACTTCTTTTCCCTGGCGGATGAACTCGGTCGCCTCCGGTCCCAAATTCACAACCTCGAGCATTGGGATCAGATCGAATCGCAGATGATTGCGCCACACGTCAATCAGGCCCTTCAGGTGACCACCAGGCACATGAACCAGGACAAAGCCACGGACTGGCAAAATTGGCAAACCCGGTACGTCGCCAAGCTGCTGCTCTTACTCAAAATCATGAGACAGGAAGCGGCCAAGAAGAGCGAGCAACACCTGCAATCCGTCACCGCG
Source organism: Nitrospirales bacterium (assembly GCA_022828225.1). Classification (GTDB taxonomy): domain Bacteria; phylum Nitrospirota; class Nitrospiria; order Nitrospirales; family UBA8639; genus Bin75. The sequence continues at coordinate 54,500 of JAJEJG010000004.1, forward strand.
ACGCTCGACCGATGCCTTCCGGAAGAAAAACGCGGAGAACCATTATCACGAAAGGCGCTGTGGTGTTTGACCAGCACCCCCGGCGTCACCTGCGTCCTGAACGGCATCCGCACCACGGACTACGTCGAGGATTCTCTGACGATACTCCGATGGGAACCCTTGCAAAATCCCCGATCAATCTTCGAGAGCATGCAATCGTAATGACGGCATCGATACTCCCTCCCCTTTGTAAGGGGAGGTCAGGTGGGGTAGAGCCAATCGTCCGTACGTCCTGACCGCAGACTCTACCTCCCCTTGCCCCTCCCCTTCGACAGGCTCAGGACAGGCTTACAAAGGAGGGGAAAACAGAAAAGTTCCACGAATGAACAACATATCTCCGTCGTCAATATTTGCAGCCATCCATTACTCATTTCGTACCCAGATCTCCCAAAAACGGGACATATTTTCCCATTCACGACCCGGTGAATAGTCGCTCAAATCCAGAGGAACGGGTTGGCGATCCGCGGTGCGCCGGACACGGATTTCCTTAGAATCCGTCTTTGCGGAAAGCAGGATCGCGCCATGGGAATCCGTTCGATAAATGGTCATGGGCTCGTACGCCTGCAACACGTCCTTGGCGGGATGCCCGTAACGATTCCCCTGACCCGCGGACACGACCGCAGTTTTCGCGTTGAGTTGCTGAATCCAGTGTCGATTCAGGGAACTCTTCGCTCCATGGTGCGGAATTTTGACCACGGTCGCCGACCTCACCAAAGGATGGTCGGTCAATCTAGCCAACGCTTCGACTTCCGCATCGGCCGTCAGCAGAATGGAGTGCTTCCCGCACGTCAGATTCAGGACCACGGAGAGATTGTTCAATTCCGATCCTTGAAAATCGTGCAACGTGGCGTCGTTTTCCACCAACGGTGGGTTCAGCGATATGAGTCGGCAAAGCCCTTCCCGCACCAATGATTTTCCTTCCATGGCAATACGTTCGACGAGTCCCCGTTTGGCGACCGCATCACGCAATCGTTGGTAAAAGTGGTTCGTCCGTTGAATCCCGTTACTCCAATAATGATCGACCTCGAAGTTGTCGACGATCCAGGCAAGCCCGCCCACGTGATCCAATTGCGGATGCGTGGCAATCACGTGAGTCAGCCGCCTGATACCTCGATCCCACAAATACGGTCCCACGACCATTCGGCCGATATCCCAACGTTCATAAGCGACCCCGCCGTCAACCAGAATCGTGTCGCCCCCGGGAAGTTCGATCACCGTGGCGTCGCCTTGACCTACGTCCAGGAACGTGACGCGTAACGTCTCATCCTCGAACACGTATCGCGGCGACCACGTCCACCACAACGGACAGACGACCAGCACACTCACGCTCACGATCCGCAACGTCCTTTTCCGGCTGAGCAACGCCATCAAGAGACACAGATAGAAGCCTGCCATGGACAGGATCGACGGCGACGCCACGTGCCATTCGGCGCCGGGTATCCCGGCCAACATGCCGACAACGGACGTCAGGACGTCCATGATTGCCTGATGAACCCAGCCGAAAGGCAAATGTCCCAGCCCGCCGAGCAAGACGATCAGGGACGCGCCGAGTCCCAACGGCACGACCAGCATGCCGACGAAAGGCACGACAACCGCATTGGCAAAGAGCCCCAACCAGGCCACTTGATTGAAATAGTACGCCACGAGCGGAACGGTCCCCACGGTGGCGGCAAGGGTCATCAACGCGTACTGTTTTCCCCAATGCTTCACCTTGTCCGTGAAGGCCTGCGGGATCTCGTCTTCCTCGACGTCGTTCGTACTCCATCGAAATACCAAGGCAATAGCGAGGACGGATATGTACGAGAGTTGAAAAGACAGAGCGTACAACGCCCCGGGATCTGCCAGCGTCGTACCCAGGGCGGCGATACCCAATGCAATGAGAATCTGTCGCTCATAACCGATCCACACTGCGTAGAGATACAACAGGATCATCAGCAACGATCGAACGGTCGCGACGTGGGCGCCGGACAACAGCGTATAAAACAGGACCATGGGGACGGTGACCAGCACGGCCAGTTGCCTGGGAGTCAGGATGCACGAAAGTCTTTCCAGCCACCGGGACGGCATGCGGCGAGTGAACCCCCTCACGCCCAGGAACGAGACAAAGGCCAGTAATCCCAAATGCGAACCGGATATGGAAATGATATGGACCGTCCCCGTCGTCATAAAGTCGTCACGCACGTCCGGGGGAATATCGTTCTGCTCTCCCACGATCATACCCAGGAACAAACCGCGGGCCGGTTGTCGGAGCGTTGAAACGGCAACTTGGCGCACCCGATTCCTCCCACGATCAATCCACGACCACAGCCATTCACTCAAGTCGGAGACGCCGGGACGTTGAACCTGTATTCGCCCAAGTCCTCTGACGGTCGCAACCGCGTGGATGCCGCGATCCCTGAGGTAGGCGCCGTAGTCAAACCCGCCGGGATTCCGGGTGCCGAAAGGCGGGCGAATGCGAGCACGGACCGTGATCCTGTCTCCGCGAAATATGTCCGTCTCCGGTTCACACTCGTTACCCGATTGACACGGACGCCAAGTCAAGCGCAGATTTCCACGGGCAGCACGGCTCGCGGTGCCCCGGTGGACGGAATCCACGGCCACGATCATCGTCATTCGGCCCGGACCATGCTCGACCGGCGCGGTCACGACACCGGAAAGCGTCAACTCTTGCCGACCGGTCTGAAGCGGCAGATCAACACCTTGATCGGTTCTCGCGTCCAGCAACCAATATGCGACGCCCAACAGGACACAGGCATACAGGATGAGGCCCTGTTTCCCGGAGAAAACGCTCTTCTTCTCACACCGGGACAACGATCCGGCGACGAAGACCAGCAGCACAATGATAGTGAGCGGAAGATACAAAAAATAGGACCCAAGCAGGAGTCCCGTAAGGAAGGCAATAATGCCGGGTAGGAATAGTGAGGAGAATAATTGATTGTTGTTGGAAATTTTCGTTGAATTTATAGGACCATAGGAGAACGCCTTTCGTTTAATTACACGATTTACGACTTATCGGTCAATAAAAAATACCATACTCCCAACGCTCTCGTCGCGAGCAGGCCGATGGTGGAGATTTTCTATGACACGCTATCTACGAATTATCCGATGGCGGTCTTGACCACGCCGGCCAAGTCATCCGCAACTGCTTTGATCTGAGAATGATCGCGGCCCTCGACCATGACCCGGACCAAGGGCTCGGTTCCGGAATACCGGACCAGAATCCGTCCCGTCCCGTTCAACCGTTCTTCACCGGAACGTATCGCTTCCCGTAACTCTGGAAGAGAGCCCAGATCGGGTTTCCGGTTCACCTTCACGCCCAACAGGACTTGCGGAACGGTTTCGATGCACTGAGTCAACTCCGAGATAGGAGAACCCGACCCCTTGACCAACTTGAGCATTTGCAGGCCGGATATCAGCCCGTCTCCGGTCGTGTTATAGTCGAGAAAAATGACGTGTCCCGATTGTTCTCCGCCCAGGTTATAGCCCTCGGCCAACATGCGTTCCAGGATGGACCGGTCGCCGACGGAGGTCCGGATCAGGTTGATTCCGTTCTTTTGCATGGCCGATTCGAACCCGAAATTCGTCATGACCGTTCCAACGACGGTATCGTGATTGAGCCTGCCGCGTCGCTGGAAATCCAAGGCGAAGGCGGCCAAGGCCTGATCGCCATGCACCACGTCACCCTCTTCGTTCACAAACACGGCCCGGTCCGCGTCGCCGTCCAAGGCAATCCCCACGTCGCCTCGACGCGCGCGAACGGCCTCCTGCAATCGCTCCGGACAGAGGGCCCCATACCCCGCATTGATGTTCGTCCCGTCCGGCTCATCACCGATAACGGACACGTCGGCGCCCAATTCCCGTACGACCTTGGGAAACACCGAATACGCGGCGCCATGGGCGCAGTCGATGACCACCTTCATCCCCTGATAATCCATTTCGCGCGGCAGGGACCGTTTCACGAATTCGATATAGCGTCCTTCTGCATCGGCAATGCGAAACGCCTTGCCGATTTCATCGGCCGTGGGACGAAGATGTTCGATCTCGTTCGTCAAAATCAATTCTTCAATGCGCGATTCCAGTTCATCGGGAAGTTTGAAGCCGTCGTGCGAAAAGAACTTGATCCCGTTATCCTGGTAGGGATTGTGGGAGGCGGAAATCATCACCCCGGCGTCGGCTCGAAGGCTTCGAGTCAAAAACGCCACGCCCGGGGAGGGCATGGGCCCAACCAGCAAGACGTCGACGCCCATGGAACAAATACCGGAAATCAACGCCGATTCCAACATGTAGCCGGACAGACGGGTGTCTTTCCCGATCACGATTTGATGGTGCCCCGCCATCCCCTTGAAGACGTATGCCACGGCCCTGCCCAACTTCAGCACCGTTTCGCTGTTCATGGGTTCCAGGTTGGCAACGCCCCGCACACCGTCGGTTCCGAATAGTTTTCGCACCGTACCTCCTGACACCATGCCCCCTCTCAAGCCTGCGCAATAGCTTCCGACATTCGCACCACCTCCCGTATCGACCCGACGTCATGCACGCGAACGATCCCGGCTCCATTCAACACCGCGGCCGTCACGGCCGCGGCGGTCCCCATGATGCGTTGCTCGACGGGTTGGCCGGTAACCGTCCCGATGAAGGATTTATTCGACACGCCGACCAGGACGGGACGACCCAACTGCCGCAATGAGCCAAGGCCTTTCAGCAAGGATAAATTTTGTTGTTCGTTTTTTGCAAACCCGATCCCGGGATCGATCAACATGTGCTCGCGAGAGATGCCGATGCCCTCGGCATGGTCCAAGCGACGTCCCAAATACTCCCGCACCTCCTCCACCACGTTGTCGTATTGGCAATGCTGCCGCATCGTCTGCGGCGTGCCTCGCATATGCATCAGCACCAACCCGGCCTTGGTCCGTGCAATCACTTCACCTATACGAGGGTCATGCTCCAACGCGCTGATGTCGTTGATGATCACCGCGCCCCAATCGATGGCCCGTTCCGCGACTCCGGCTTTCCGGGTGTCGATGGACAGCGGAATCGTCGCGCGTTTACCGATGACCTCCAGTACGGGCTTCAAACGACGCAGTTCTTCCTGTTCGTCAATCTCCCGCGAACCGGGTCGCGTCGATTCGGCGCCGATGTCAACCAGATCGGCCCCTTCGCTCACCATGCGTTCAATATGAGCCAGAGCGCGTTGAGGATCAAGAAAATGTCCACCGTCGGAAAAGGAATCCGGGGTCACATTCAGTATGCCCATCACCAGGACGCGACTGGAGCAGGGAATCCTGACGTGGCAGGCTTGCAGGTATGCGGAGTTGGCCTCATCCATAGGAGATCGAGGCCCCGGCAAACACCGGGTCGGGGGCACTCACAACAAGGACATATATTCCGAAATTCGTTGAAAGAATAGTCAGCCTGAGCGGGGCGACTGAGTTCTTTTCCTCCCCTTTGTAAGGGGAGGTCAGGTGGGGCAGAGTCGCAGGCCCAAAGGGCACCAGCACTGACGACCACTCGGTCTGTCTACTCCATCTCCGGCTCTACCTCCCCTCACTCCTCCTTACAAAGGAGGGGAACAGGAGAGGCGGCCTAAGTGAGGGGAGCAACGCCAAAGATGTGAACCCGGCACGATGCCGTCACACTTGCGCCGGCTCTCGAACGATGGTTCCTCGATTGATGATTTGATCGATCTCCAAGGAATCCAAGACCTCTTTTTCCAACAAGGCTTCGGCCAAAGCCCGCAGGGTATGGATATGTTCCGTAAGCATGCGCTTCGTCCGCTCATAGGCTTCCACGATCAACCGTTTGACTTCATGATCGATTTCCAGGGCCACCTGTTCACTGAAGTCCCGACGCGCAGTAATTTCCCGGCCCAGGAAAATCTCCTCGTCTTTTTTACCGAAGGTCAACGGCCCCAATTTGTCGCTCATGCCCCACTCACACACCATCTTTCTGGCGAGTTCGGTGGCCCGTTCAATGTCGTTCCCCGCGCCGGTGGTGACGTTTTTCAGAATCAGTTCTTCGGCCACGCGCCCGCCCAATAAAATCGACAGGGTGTTATACAGGAAATCCTCGGAATAACTGTGCCGGTCATCGATGGGAAGCTGCATGGTCATGCCCATCGCACGCCCCCTCGGAATGATCGTGACCTTGTGGACCGGGTCGGCACCCGGCAACAACTTGGCCATGAGAGCGTGACCCGCCTCGTGATACGCCGTGGTGCGCTTTTCGTCTTCGCTCAGGACCAGACTCTTGCGCTCGGCCCCCATCATGACTTTATCTTTGGCATTTTCGAAATCAATGAGTTCCACCAACTTCTTGTCCAGTCGCGCAGCCCAGAGCGCCGCCTCGTTGACGAGGTTTTCCAAATCGGCCCCTGAAAAACCTGGCGTTCCTCTGGCAATTTGCTCGAGGTTCACGTCTGACGCCACGGGCACCTTCTTCGTGTGGACCTTGAGAATTTCCACGCGACCCCGCACGTCGGGACGATTGACCACCACCTGTCGATCGAACCGGCCCGGCCGCAACAAGGCAGGGTCGAGGACGTCCGGACGGTTCGTCGCGGCGACGAGAATCACGCCTTCGGTCGTGTCGAACCCATCCATTTCCACGAGCAACTGGTTCAAGGTCTGTTCGCGTTCGTCGTGACCGCCACCCAGGCCCGCGCCGCGCAACCGGCCGACGGCATCGATTTCGTCAATGAAAATGATACAGGGCGCATGCTTCTTCCCCTGTTCAAACAGGTCGCGCACGCGAGACGCGCCGACGCCCACGAACATTTCCACGAAATCGGACCCGCTGATGCTGAAGAACGGGACACCCGCTTCTCCGGCAATAGCTTTCGCCAACAGAGTCTTGCCCGTTCCCGGAGGGCCGACGATCAGCACCCCTTTGGGGATTCGCCCGCCGAGTTTTTGAAATTTTTGCGGATCTTTCAAAAATTCAATGATTTCAACGACTTCTTCCTTGGCCTCTTCCACGCCGGCCACGTCCGCAAAGGTCACCTTTTTCTTCTCCTCGGTCAGGAGACGCGCTCGGCTCTTTCCGAACGAAAGGGCCCGATTGCCGCCGATCTGCATTTGTCGCATCAGGAAAAACCACAATCCCAAGAACAGGATAAACGGTCCCCAGGTTACGAGAAACGTAATATACCAGGGACTTTCATCGGGCGGCTTGGCTTCGATCTGCACCGACTGCTCTCTCAGGGCCTTCACCAAGTCCGGATATTCCACGGTATAGGTTCGAATCCGGTTTCCATCCTTTAAAATCGCACTGATATGGCTGTCCTTCATGGTGACCTTGGAAATCTCTCCCCGCTCGAGATGGGCCATGAAGTCACTGAAGATCACTTCCTCTTCAGGCGGCTGGGACGGGACGGTGAACAGGTTGAACAACAGGATCATGAACAGCCCGACCACCACCCAAAACAGCAAATTCTTGACGCGAGAATTCATAAAAAAGCGTTCCTTCTCTCTCTCAACCCTTCCAAGCAAACCGAAATTGTTTCAAAACATCAGAAATACTACCATGAGGATCGAGTGTCTGCAACCTACTGCCCTTTACGTAAGCCTTGCAGGACGGTGCGTTGCGAGCGCAACTCCGTTGTTTCTCAAGCTTTTCTTCCGGCTGTGCGAATCCGGACAACGGCAACGTGACTGGTCTCCTCGGTCACTCGAAACCGATGATCGGAACGATACCCCCCGACGCACAGGATCCCTTCAGGCGCCACCACGAGAGGCACGGTGCTTCGTTCGGCTTGATGAACTTTTGCATCAGAGAAAAAATCCTGAAGCTTCTTTCGTCGTCCGCCCATTCCATAAGGAAAAAAATAGTCTCCGAGCTTCCAGGATCTAACAACCAATTCGTGACTGAATCGATCCGCATCCAGGTAGGCCACGGTATCATTCCGCCGGGACGGGATCGTCGTCGTCGCCATGATTTTTCCTTCGATCATCTGACCCGTGACCGGCCAATGGATCGACCCAGGGAAAGGCCAGACACAAGACCATCCGTGTTGCAAGCGACTGTTCCGGCCCGTTTTCACGAATGTCACCCGGTCGTATTCCCTGACGGCCTCCAAACCGGCAAAACAACCGGATGAACCCGACGTGCCGTGAACGACGTGCTGCAACAGCGTCTCCACGGTCTCGAACCCGAGCGGACCCGGCTTGCCCCACAAGGTTCCCACCATTAAAAGGATCATTCTCCGTTGAATGGAGACGGGAAAGGTCAAAAGACGCGAACGGCTCCATACGACGCAAGCCTTCGTGCGGCTGACCTCTACCGATGCCAGCGCGGCCTTCGCCGCCTCATCCAGGTACTCATGTTCCTCTCGCAGTATCACAGCCTGCCGGGATAGGACGCTCACCACGTTGGGATTGAACGTTTTCAGCAGAGGGATCAATTCGCGGCGAAGGCGGTTCCTGGTGTATTTCGGGCTGTCATTAGTCGAATCGACGCGGAACTCACAGCGTTTTTCATCAAGGTACTGCAAAATTTCAGATCGACTCACCTGCAAAAACGGCCGGATGACGCACGGTTCACGCTGAGCCGGCATCCCCGATAGCCCGGCAAGCCCGGCCCCGCGCAGCATGGACAGCAGGACGGTTTCCGCCTGGTCGTCCCGAGTATGCCCGACCGCGACTTTGGTACCACCCCATTCCCGTGCGACGGCCTGCAACCATGCGTATCTCCTTTCTCGCGCAACGGCCTGGACCGACTCCCCTTTTCGTTTCCGGAGAGACGTTTTCAGATCAAGCCGTTTCAAGAAGAACGGCAGACCCAACTGCCCGGCGAGTTGCTCGACAAACGTCGCGTCCTCCAGGGACTCCTCTTCCCTCAACCCGTGCTCAACGTGAGCCACGGCCAACGTCAGATCCATGTGTTTCCGCCAGGCAGACATCATCTGCAACAGGGCAACGGAATCCGGCCCGCCGGACACGGCCACCACGACCCGGTCACCCGGAAACAAAAGACCGAGTTGCCTGACGTGTTTCAAGAGTTTGTGTTCAAAAGCTGTCAGGGCGCGCATCATCGCCACCGATGGAGATTGCCGTACGGCTCGACTTATGAGGCAAACACGCGTCGAGTCTGCCGGACGTCCCGGGCGATACGTTCGGCAAGCTGTCCGGAATCGTCAAACCGTTCATCGCCTCGAATGTATTGTAAGAATTGAACTTCAATAGGTTGCCCATACAGGTCGCAATCGCCATCCAGGACGTGTACTTCCAGCAACCGTTCCCCATCTCCGAACGTGGGGCGTGTCCCGATATAACTCACTGCGGGAAGGACCGCCTCCTGCCACACCATCTTCGTCGCATACACCCCATCGGGCGGAAGAACCCGGTCTTTGGCCGGCCGAAGATTCGCCGTGCGATAGCCCAACCCCTGCCCGCGACGTTCGCCTTCAATTACCGTGCCTTTCAATGAATACGGACGTCCCAGACATTGCATCGCTTGTTCCATCTTCCCTGCCCTGACGAACTGGCGAATACGGGTCGAGCTCACGATCGCTTCACTGGAACTCACGGGTTTGAGAAGATGAACCCGGAACCCGGCCTGCGAGGCCAACTCCCGCAGGGTATCCGTATTGCCCATCCGCTTTTTGCCGAATACAAAATGCTCCCCCACGAACAGATCTTTGACCCCCAGGCCATTCTTGAGAATCGACCACACAAACTCCTGTGGGCTCAAGGCGGCAAACTCTTTGGTGAAATGCAATACCACGAGATGCTCGACACCCTGCGCCTCGAACCAAGCCAACTTGTCCGAAGGGGACGTCAGAAATTCAAAGGTGGTTCCGGGACTCAACACCAACACCGGATGAGGATCAAAGGTCAACACCATCGGCGTACCCTGCTGATCACGAGCACATTGAACGACGGTGGCCAGCAATTCTCGATGCCCGACGTGCTGCCCGTCAAAATTCCCGATGGTCAGGACCGGATTGGGCGGTAAAGGAAGGTCTGGAAGCCCGTGCGAAACCTTCATGGGGTCGCGGCATTCAATGACTGAGCAGCCTCTTTGGCAAAATACGTCAGGATGAGATCGGCACCGGCACGTTTGATGGACAGCAGCGTTTCCAACGTCGCTTTGGATTCGTCCAGCCACCCTTGTTGAGCCGCGGCCTTGATCATGCTGTATTCGCCGCTGACTTGAAACGCCGCCACGGGGACGTCCACCTCGGCCCGCGTCCGCGAAATGATATCCAGGTATGCCAGCGCCGGTTTGACCATGACCACGTCCGCACCCTCTTCCACGTCGGCCAGCACTTCACGGACGGCTTCGCGCGCATTCGCCGGATCCATTTGATACGAGCACCGGTCACCGAACGCGGGGCTGGACGAAGCCGCCTCCCTGAACGGCGCATACAGGCAGGACGCATACTTGGCGGCATAGGACATGATGGGAAGGTGCGTAAATCCCCCCTGATCCAATTCGTCGCGGATCGCCGCGACCCGCCCGTCCATCATGTCGGACGGCGCCACCATGTCAGCCCCGGCCTCTGCATGGGTTTTCGCCATCAGGCGCAAACAGTCGAGAGTTTCATCATTCAGGATGCGCCCGTCTCTCACGATGCCGCAATGGCCATGGGACGTATATTCGTCGATACACACGTCCGTCACGACAAAAAGACCCGGCACGTGATCCTTGAGCGCGCGAACGGCCCGTTGCACGATCCCGTCCGGATCATAACCGGAGGACCCGCGTTCATCCTTGTGATCGGGGATCCCGAAGAGCATGACCGCCGGAACGCCCAGCAGGTGCGCATCGGCGGCTTCCTTGATCAGACGATCGATCGACCACCGGAATTGACCCGGCATCGACTGGATGGGTTCCTGTTGATCCGTTCCTTCCCTGACGAACAGGGGATAAATCAGGTTGCTCGTCGACAGCGCGGTTTCCCGCACCATCCGCCGAAGAGACCCGGACTCACGCAGGCGCCGCATTCGTTGACGAGGAAATCCCATTACGTTTCCTATTTCAGACTCTCTCGGGCTTTCGCCTTTTTGAGCAATGCCCTCAATTGCATCTCCACGGAACCTCTGATTTATTGTGATAGCGGGATGCAGGGCAAGGCGTCCCGCAACGAAACCCGAGGCTTATCAAACGAGATAGGCGAGGGTTGAGCGAGGACACAACGCCGCCATGCGCCCGATAGTGCAATAAAGCAGCGGTTCTCAAATTATTTCCTGGGGAGATTCGTTAGAAACACCACCAGATCCCGCACGGAGATCATCCCAACGAGTTCCCCGCCCTTCGAGACTCCCAAATGCCGGACGTGTTCCTTGGCCATCAGGTCATTGGCATCCAACAACGTCTTGTTCTCATCAATTTTCAACACGGGCGCCGACATGATTTGTTCGACGGTCGTCCGATCGGAATCCAATCCCACCGCAACCAACCGCCGGACGAGATCCGTGTCGGTCAGGACCCCGATGATCTCCTTATCCCTGGTGACGAACACACTGCCGATACCCCTATCCTTCATAATTTCTGCGGCCCTTTGGACACTGGTGTCACGATCAACGGTAACAAATTTTTCAGCGGGGACCATAAACGATTTCACTGGAACCATAAAATTCTCCTTGGATTAACACGCTTCATTAAACAATAACTCCCCATTTACCAGAAAGTGATGGGCTTTCGACAATTCATGCGCCGTTAAGAAGGAACCTCATGCCGGACGTAGTCGACCAGTGACTGAACCAACGCCGGAATCGTATTCTGGGCCGCCATGACGTGGACCTCCAACCCCATTTCCCGAATGGTTTTGGCCGTAATCGGCCCGATGCTCGCAATAATCATCCCATTCAAACGCTGTTTCAAGTCACATGCTTCGTCAAACAGTTGAAAAAAGTTATGAACGGTAGACGAACTGGCAAACGTGACCACGTCGATCAAATGGTCACGAAACAGTTGCTGAACGCGGTCCCGTTCAACTGTCGGCACCACGGTCTTATAAACCTTCACGACTCGTACAACCGCTCCGGATCGTGCCAACTCCTCCGGCAGAATCTCACGGGCTTGTGCGGCCCTGGCAAGCAACACCCGCCGGCCGGACACGCCGGCCCGCTTCAGTCCGTCGATCACTCCTTCGGCTTGGAACGTGTCAGGCACCAGATCGGCCTCGATGCCGAATCGTTTCATCTCCGCGGCCGTTCGAGGGCCGATGCAACAGACCTGCAACCCCGCCAACGCTCGTGCGTCGCGCCCATGGTACCACAGGCGTTGCATAAATGCCTTTACCCCATTAACGCTGGTCAACACAAGCCATTGAAAGGTGGCAAGCTGCTCAATGGCTGCATCGACTTCCGCCCAATCATCGGGGGGGACGAAGTCGATGGTCGGGCATTCAATCGGTTCTCCGCCCTGTGCCCGAATCAGATCCGACAATTCCGATGCCTGAGCTTTGGCGCGCGTCACAAGGACGCGCTTCCCGAATAACGGTTTCGTCTCAAACCAATTGAGTTGCTCACGCAACCGGACGACTTCCCCGACCACCATCACGGTGGGAGGGCGAATATCAGCCTCTTTCGCACGCTCCACAATGTCCTGCAAGGTTCCAACCACGGTACGTTGTGCGGCATACGTCCCCCACCGGACCAGCGCCACGGGAGTCTCCGCGGCTTTCCCTTCCTCACGCAACCGGGACACGATCATGGGTAAATTCTTGACGCCCATCAAAAACACCAGTGTCCCGTCCGCTGCAGCGAAGCGCGGCCACTCCAACGCTGTCTCGTCTTTGTCCGGATCTTCATGGCCCGTAATAAAGGCCACAGTCGACGCAAGGGTCCGATGCGTAACGGGAATGCCCGCATACGCCGGCACCGCGACCGCCGAGGTCACACCCGGCACCACTTCAACGGGAATCCGGTGTTCAACAATCCATTCGGCTTCTTCCCCGCCCCGTCCGAACACGAACGGATCTCCCCCTTTCAACCGGACCACACATTTCCCTTCACGAACCTTCTCCAACATCAATTGATTGATTTCATCCTGCGGCCGATAGGTCCCACACCCGCGTCGGCCCACGTAAATCCGTTCCGCCTCCGGGGAGACATGATCCAGCAACGCCGGATTGGCCAGATGGTCGTACAACACGACGTCCGCCTCCTCAAGACAGGCTTTGCCGCGTAACGTCAGCAAACCGGGATCCCCCGGACCCGCCCCTACAAGATAGACTTTGGATCGAAACTCGGCCATCTACGGACGTCCATAGATTTGCTCTAAAATATGTCTTCCCCCCGAACCCAGAATCCATCTCTTGGGAAGATTCGACACGAACCTGACCATGTCCCTCACGGAGATCATCCCAACGAGTTTTCCGTCCCGCGTGACGCCCAAATGCCGGACGTGTTCCCTGGCCATCATGGCATTGGCATCCCGAATCGTCTTATTCTCATCAATTTTAATGACGGGTGCCGTCATGATGTGTTCGACGGGAGTCACGTCCGCATCCAAGCCCATCCCCACCAACCGCCGGCAGATATCCGTATCGGTCACAATCCCGATGATCACCTGATCCCAAGTGACGAGGACACTGCCGATACCGGTATCCCTCATAAGTTTCGCCGCTTGCCTGACACTGATCGCACGCTCAACGGCAATGATTTTTTCAGCGGGGATCATGAACATTTTTACCGGAACCATAACATGCTCCTCGGACAAGCCCGCGTCGTTCAATAACTCCCTTTTACAGGGTACCGGGATCTTTCAATCATCTATTCTACGCACGCCCATAGATTTGATCCAATATCCGTCTGCCTCCCGCATTCAGGATCCGATCTGCCAAGGCCGTACCGAGCGGGGCCGCCTGTTCCACCGGACCTTCGATTCCGTCTCGAATGACCTGCGTTCCATCGACGCTGGCGACGAGGCCCTCGAACCGCACCGTGTGGTTATCGAGAACCGCATGGCCTGCAATCGGCACTTGGCAGCCGCCCTCCAGTCGATCCAGGAAGGCCCGTTCGGTTGAAATCGCAATGGATGTCTTGGAATCGTTGATGGGGTCGAGCAATTCTCGAACAAATATGTCATCCACGCGCGATTCGATCCCTAGGGCGCCTTGGCCGACCGCCGGAAGACTCAGGGCCGCGGGAAGATACTCGGTCACGTGCTCGGCCCAGCCCAACCGGGTGAGACCAGCCGCAGCCAGGACAATCGCGTCGTACTCCCCCTCCTGAAGTTTTCGCAAGCGGGTATTCACGTTTCCTCGAAGCATGACAATGTTCAAGTCCGGCCGGTGAGCCAGCAACTGAGCTTGCCGACGCAGACTGCTGGTTCCCACCTTCGCGCCGGCCGGAAGATCCCCGAACAGCACGTGGTCCCTGGTCAACAAAGCATCTCTGGCATCCTCCCGCGCCGGCACACAAACAATGGCCAGTCCGGCAGGCAACACCGAAGGCACGTCTTTCATGCTATGGACCGCGAGATCGATGTCTCCCCTGGATAACGCCTCCTCGATTTCCTTGACGAATAACCCTTTCCCGCCGATTTTGGCTAACGGCACGTCCAGAATTTTGTCACCGCTCGTTCGAATCCGTTCGAGCCGGATGGACACGGACGGGGCGATTTCCCGGAGTCGAGCCTGAATCCATTCCGCCTGCCAGAGGGCCAATTGACTGCCACGTGTGCCAATGACGAGAGACGCCCGCCGTCCATTTGCAAGATTCACTCTGCTTCCTTTATCAGCCGTCCCCAGGGCCATGCCTCGACCTTACAAACCCAAAGCGCGCCGAGGGATCCTCTCCTGTTCCGGTTCTTCCGCCGGCGCTGATGCCATCTCGTCCGGGGTCACGTCTGTCCCATCCCGGACATCCTCAACGTTCACGGATTCCTGCTCCGGAAGACCCTGTCCCAAATCATAAAACAGTCTCGCCGCTTCGATGTACACAAACCCGTTTGATGATTGGGCCGCGGATTTCAAGGCCACCAATGGGCCGTGAAGCAGTTTGTTGACGATCCCGGAGGCGAGCCCTTCCACGGCCTCCTGCTGCTCCGGCGTTAGCGTCCCGAGCCGGCTAAGGGCTTTCTGTAACTCCGCCTGCCTCAGTGCGTCCGCCCGTTTGCGCAAGGCAATAATCGTGGGAGTCGCCTTGAGCGACTGGAGCCATTTCAGGATCACTTCAACTTCGTCTTTGACGATGGACTCGGCACGGGTGGCTTCCAGCCGGCGCTCTTCACGATTCTGTTCGATATGCGATTCGAGATCGTCGATATCGAACAGGAACGCATTATCGACCTGACGAACGTCGGGATCGATGTTGCGGGGAACCGAGACGTCAATCAAGAAAATCGGCTGATTCCAACGTGCGCGAACCGCCCGCTCCACGTCCTCGGGACCAATCAGGTAGTGAGACGCCCCGGTGGAACACAGTACAATATCGGCCCGGTGCATGTTCGCACGAAAATCGTCAAAGGGAATGGACACTCCGTTGAACCTGGCAGCCATATCCGCTGCCCTGATCGGATCGCGCGTGGTGAGCAAGACCTCATGGACGCCGTGATTCACCAAATGCTGCGCTGCCAATTTGGCCATTTCTCCGGCCCCGACCAGCATAACCGTCCGGGCCGACAGGTTGCTGAAGACTTTCTTGGCCAGTTCGACTGCGGCATAGCTCACGGACACGGCGTTTTCCGCGATCCGAGTCTCCGTGCGAACGCGTTTGGCCACGGAAATCGCCTTCTTGATCAACTTGTTCAGGATGACCCCGGTGGCATTGTGGGTCAATGCCTCTTGGAAAGAATCCTTGACTTGACGCAGGATTTGCGGCTCTCCCACGACCAGGGAATCGAGACTCGACGCCACGCGAAACAGGTGCGTAATGGCCCGGTCTTCCGCGTGACAATACAGACGAGGCATCAACTGTTCCGCGGACACGGAAAGGTGCGTATCCACGAAAAATTCCTGGATCGCGGAAAACCCTTGCTCAATCTGGTCGGCGACCGCGTACACTTCCACGCGATTGCAGGTCTGTAACAGCATCCCTTCCCGAATCCCTTCATGAGCCATGAGCCGGTTGAGGGCTTCGCCCATCCGGCTGTCGGGAACCACAAGCAATTCCCGAAGTTCGACGGGGGCAGTTTTGTGACTCAGTCCGACCAGGATGATATTCATCAGCTTACGGAAATCCCGTTTCCTTTCAGCACGACACCGAGAAACGTCAACAGCACGCCGGCGAAGCCCACGATCGTCAGATAGGCAGCCTTTTTCGCCCGCCAGCCCACGGTCACCCGGCCCATCAGGACCACGAAATAAAACACCCACGTCACCAGCGCCCAAATCTGTTCAGGATTCCAGCTCACGTAGGAACCCAGTGTGACCTGGGCGGAAATGGCTCCCGTCAGAATACCCAGCGTGAGGAAAGGAAACCCCAACAACATCGAACGCTGGTTCAGCGTGTCCAGGAAATCCAAGGGCGGCAACTTAAAGAACAGGACGTTGAATTGTTTGGATTTCAGCAGACGTTCCTGCATCAGATACATGACCCCTGCCACAAAGGCCACGGCAAACCCGACGGCTCCCAGCATGCTGAGCGTGACGTGGACCCACACCGCCTGCAACATAGGTTGGAGAACCGGAGCTTCCGAAGGCAAAACCACCGTCGAGATCAGCGAAAGAAAGGCAATGGGCAGAATGAAGGCACCCAGGACGTAAATCCGTTGGAGCAGGACGACCAGCAAAAAGACCAGGATCAGGGACCATGAAAAAAACGAGAGGGCCTTATGGAACGTGACGCCGACTTCTCCGGAAAACACTTGCACGGCCAAAACCACGGTATGGATGGCGAACCCGATGCACGTCGCCGCAAGCGCCACCCGGGCAAGCACGTCAGACCGCCGAAGCAGATAGACCAGGGACAACAGAATCCCGATAAAATACAGCCCCAGCGTCAGTTGCAAAAAGGCAACGGTCATCAGCCTCACCAGCAAATAGTGCAATACACCTAGCTTGAAAGTATAGATAGGCTATTTTCAGATAGCAACAAAGGATAGCAGCGTGCAATGGGCTGATGAACCAAGGGGCCTCAGCCGCCGGACCCTGCCGTGGCACCGCCGCACACGTTGATGACCTGTCCCGTTATCGAGGCTGCATCAGCTTGGCAAAGATACATCGTGAGGGCGACGATCTCCTCAACCTCCGCCATCCTTTTGATGGGGACCGCTGCGACGGCTTGGGCTCGAAATTCCTCGGCTGACATCCCCAGGATGGCCGCTGTTTCTTCGATGCCCTGACGTGCCATATCAGTATCGACCCAGGTTGGACAGATGGCATTCACCGTAATCCCGCGCCCGGCCACTTCGAGCGCCAAGGCCTTGGTAAACCCGATGATACCGTGTTTAGCCGTGCAATACGCCGCGTAACCCGGAACACCGAACCGGCCGAGAACCGAAGACATATTCACGATACGACCGGGATCCTTCATATGCGGCAACACGACTTTTGAACAGAGATAAGAACCCGTCAAATTCACATCGAGAATACTCAACCAACGCGTGTCGTCAGGATCGTCCATGGGAGTTCTGCCTGAGACGCCGGCGTTGTTGACCAGGATGTCGATCTGCCCCCATTCATTGACCACTGATGCAACGAATCGCTCCACCTCGTCACGATTGGTGACATCGGCGGACATGCTCATCGCGCTTCCTCCACCCTCACGGATCTGTGTCACCGTCTGATCGAGCAAATCCGCACGCCGCCCGCACACGGCCACACGAACGCCTTTCTCCGCCAGCCCGAGAGCGATTCCCCTGCCGATGCCCGACCCGCCCCCCGTGACAATCGCCACACGACCTTTCAACATCACCTGTTTCCTCCCTTACTCAAAATACGCACAGAAACTTGTCATCCGACTTAGTTCATGGGATCTGTAAGCATGGCCCTGAGGAATTGGCTGCTTCCGCTATTTTGTCAACGTCCGTATGAACGTTTACAATGACTCTCTGCAGGCAACCCCAAATCAACCGGAGACCCTTTCATGCCGGGAACCTTGTATCTCGTCAGCACACCGATCGGAAACCTCGAAGATCTCACCTTCCGATCTCTCCGGGTTTTACAGGAAGTATCGGTCATCGCAGCCGAGGATACCCGTCATACCCAAAAACTCTGTCGCCATTATCAAATCCACACCCGCCTGACCAGTTATCATGATTTCAATAAAGAAGAAAAAACTCCAGTTCTCCTGGAACTTTTGAAAGAAGAGAAGTCTATCGCTCTCGTTTCAGACGCCGGAACTCCGCTGATCTCGGACCCGGGTTACTATCTGGTAACCCGCGCCATTGCCGGCAATGTACCCATCGTTCCGATTCCTGGCCCCTCTTCGGTGATCACAGCCCTCTCCGTTGCCGGATTACCAACCGATGCGTTTACGTTCATCGGATTCCTGCCCAAGAAATCGGTGGCCAGGACGCGCCTTTTGGAAAATCTTCGTGAGGATACCAAGACCATCATCCTCTTTGAAACACCTCATCGGATAAAGGCCACGCTGTTAACTATCCAGGAAATCTTCGGCGACCGCCTGGTCGTCATCGGGCGTGAACTCACAAAAGCCCACGAAGAAATCATTCGCGGCACAGCCCAGGAAATCCTTCTTTCACATTCATCCCGCGTGCTTAAGGGTGAAATGACGCTTGTCATCCAGGGAAAAGAAAAGCGGGCAAAACGCAGCAGACAGGACCTACAACCGAAACTCAATCATCGGCCTTCTGAATGAAGACACGATGATATGAGCCGACTGGCTCACGCCGAAGAATATTGTGGCCTTCGTTCTCAACGCTCTGTGGGACGTTTCTGATGGGCTCGCCGTCATCCAGAAACACCTCCAAGACCTGCCCGGACTGCATTGTTTCCAAGCGCAGTTTGGTCTTGACAAAATTATAGGGGCAAATCACGCCTCGGAGGTCCAACACCGCGTGGGAATCATCTTCCTGATTCATTCGTCTCTGACGTCTTTCATGGGGTTAAAGCACTGAACGAATCTTGACGTTTGCAAGACCCGCCACACAAACAAAGAGAGCGTGTCGACGTAAACGCCGACACGCTCTCTTTTGTCGCAACTTTTCCCGCGGGGACAGTCTCTTATTGAGTCGTCCCTTTGTTGAAGTTATCACGCTTGTCACCATAATCGGTGGCAATCGTGTCGCTCACTCTTTTGTTCACCGTATCCGGCTGAGGAGCGCATTGCCAGCAAGGCGCGGCACCCGTCACGGTGCCAAGGCTGGAGGTAATTCCTCCCTGTACGGCACCTTCTTGCATTCCACCCTCAGGAACGCCGGTGTAACCGGCCGTTGGGGTCGCAATACCACGGAAATTGGTCGGATCCGGCCGTTGGCCTAACCCACCGCCAAAATCCGGATTATCTGCGCCACCAAGAACCTGGGATCCTTCGAGAACATACACGGTACGAACCATTTTCCGACCCGTGCTGAACTTCTGCGCCGCAGTGGTTTCGTCCTTGGCGGAAACGGCGACATAATCCCCTTTGTTCACGGCCTTGAGGTTCTCCATGTTGGTCTCGGAATCGAACCAGAGTTCCTTCAAGTTCAAACCGCCGCGAAGGGTCTGGCGTTCATCATGAGAACTTCCGCCCATGTCAAGATACAGTTTTCCCGCCGCATAATCGATGGCCACCACTTCACCCTGAATCGTCTCCGGAGCTGAAAGATAACGTTCCATGTCATCCTGATCGAAGACACGGGACCGCGTTCCAGACCCTTGAGATTCACCAACACCCGTGCCGAAGCCGGAGTGTTGAGGCGCACGCTCTTGCGCCACTGCCACGCTAACTGAGCCTACAAGAATGATTGCTGCTCCAAAATACCCTAACTTCCGCATGTGGCTCCTCCTTAGGAAGTGTAAGTTAATAATCGAACACTAATAATAAGGAATGATAGCTAGAATAATCAGTCCTTCTTCGTGACTTAGGTTTTGTTCAGTCCTAAAGTGCCATAACTATAGTGATCTGCTCAAACAGTGTCAAGAGGTTTCTCCTGTAAATATTCATACGGCAACGACTCCGAGTGGCCTCTTGGTTGAGGCCGTCAGGCTTTCTGCATGATTATGTCCGCTGATGACGAAAATCCGGACCAAGCCCCTGGTTCTCTCATTGCCCACAAGATATGGATAATGGTGCCCGGACCGAGGGTCGAACTCGGACTCTCTTGCGAGAACCAGATTTTGAGTCTGGCGCGTCTGCCAGTTCCGCCATCCGGGCATCCGATTCCCGTTATCTAGCATGATCGCCGGGTCACGTCAATCAACCCCCTCTCCTTTTCAGGCTTTCATCCGGCATGCTAAGATTCATGACCGGGAGCACACGTATTTCCAAAAGACCTCAAGAAGATAGCCAGACAAGGAGGAACTTTCATGTCGGAGATTCAATGTCTCAAATGTGAACAACCCGCGGAAAAAATAACCGAACCCCTTTTTCTCGGAAAACTCGAAGAAGAAGTCAAGAACAACGTCTGCCAAAACTGCTGGACCGAATGGAACAAGCCGGGCGGGGTTAAAACCATGGTCATCAATGAATACCACCTGAACCTTGGTGACGAAAACGGCCGCGCTACCCTCAGAAAACAAATGCGGGCGTTTTTCAAGCTGCCGGACGCCGACGTGGAATTCAAGGACTATCGAACCTGAGACGGACCGGGTTCCCACCGCATCGGGAATGCCGGCGCGCCAAATCCGGCCCCTGTCATTGATGAAAACCGCCGGACCTCTTCTGTCGCGGCGACCTCTTGTCGAACCTTCGCTCCCCCCTGTAGGATCACAGTATGGATAGCCCGCTTGGCAAAGGCATCTTCCTGGTGGCAAGCCCCGGTCTCCGCGATCCGAATTTCCGGCAGACCGTCATCCTGCTGTGCAAACACGGCCCGGAGGGAGCGCTCGGGGTCGTCGTCAATCGACCGACGGAGATCAATATCACCGAAGTGCTCCCACAAGTCCCCATCCTGGAAGGCCAACAGCACCGGGTCTTTTCCGGAGGACCGGTCCAACGCAACAACCTCCTGATCCTGTATCGGACGCCGGAAGGGCCGGACGACTCTCACCACGTCTTCAACGGCGTCTACATGGGCGGCGACATGAAAGACCTGGAAGATCTGTTACAAGATCCATCGTCCCTGGGGAACTTCCGCGCCTTCATGGGCTATGCGGGCTGGGCGCCCGGCCAACTGGAAAACGAAATGCGAACCGGGTCGTGGCTCACGGTCCCGGCCGACTCCACCACCATGTTCGGCAAGGACCACAATAGCCTGTGGGGCAATATCCTCCGATCCCTGGGTACAGACATGGCCTTCTACGCCGACATGCCCGCCGACCCGCAGATGAATTGAGCAGCAACACCCCTCCTCTTCACCTCATGGAAGACGATCAGCCTCCGAACACATTGATTCCAATCGTTTTCTGGGGGTCACACTAAGACGCCGAATAATAGGCAACTGTCGATCAGTGGCTCAGAAGCTTGGCCAACTCCGTGTTCAAGTGGGAAAAGGCGTCGATCACTCCGTCGAAGACATGATCGAGGGCAAGACCGTAGCCTTGGTTCAAAGCCGCCGTGTCGAAGCCGAGGGTCTCAAGGCTCCTGAGCACGCCGCCTGTGTCATGTGCGTCCGCTATGCGAAGATCGTTGTTGACGAACAACGCTGCAAGGGCACCGTTTTCGGTCGTCAAGTCTCCCGGCTCTGCGTCGGCACCGAAGGCGTCGACACGCTCACCCTTGGCGTTCAGCCGCTCTACGATGTTTAATAAGGCTTGCAGCAACTTAAGGCTGCCTAGGGTCTTGATATCCGAGCGGGTGTGGCCGGCACTCACTAGAAGGTTTCGCAGGAAGCCGTTTGGAATGCGTTGCCAAAGCTCATGAAGGTTCTTACACCGCGAGAGAAAAGCTTGCTCCGTCATGGAAAGTGGAGCCACCTGAGCGAGGCGTGACAGTTCAGGATAGTTCAACCAGCCATTGTCGCGCAGTTCCGCACGGGAGAGCTTAAAGATTTCGGTTGCTGGCCGCGGTGCCGCGCCTGCGGCGTCGCTCAGTTCCGCGAGGTGATCGCCAAGATCTAGCAGTTGTTCCACAAAGCGGCCTGTCTTGGAAACGATGTGCTCTTCATCTAGGTTGAGCTCCGCGACTTGGACAGGATCGAGCACGTGGTCATAAGCGTGCTTTATCTCTCGATCTGGCTTCGGCTTATAGAGTTCCCGCATCGATACCTTAATTAGATTGCGGCCAACCCGAACGCAGTCTGTGAAGGCCCACTGACCGCCGTAGGATGGGCTACAATTCCACTTTCCATAAATGTTAACTGGTGATGTGTCGAAAAGACTGCTCTGCTCATACCGTTCTAGAAATCGGTCATCGAGGTGTACGGGCATGATCTCGACGAGAGCATTGGCTCGGTCGTGCGTCATTGGACCGGCAACACCTGGCCAGATTAGACCGTTCGCGCTCGGTTCGGGGCTGAGCTCCGGAGTGACCGCAACTACACTAGCCAAGACCTGTATTAGAAGCCCGCCCTTGTGCTCTCGGATGTCGAGGTCGTACCAGCCGCCACCAGGGTTTAGTCGCGCGTGACCCTCGCCCGCCATCAATGCCCGGAGGTCGGGGCAATCCGGCAACAGAGTTTCGTAAAAGAAAATCCGGACGCCGTAGGCGCCCCGCATCCAGAGGTAACGTCGCAGGTATTCGTTGGACATCGTCCAACTGACATTCCTCTTCGGAGAGAAGTAGTACTCGGTCGAGATTTCCCCCTGTGCGACCTCAAACGCCGGAAGCGACAGGTCGTCAAAGATCACTCGCTGCTGGTCACCGCCAAGGCAGCGCGGCGAGAGTCCCAAGGCCATCCAGACCTTCTCCGCAAGACTGTAGCTGTAGAAGGAGCCGTTGCCCCAAGATGCCACGATGTAGTCGAGTCCAGACACCGACGGTGTGAAGTCCGCTAGTTCGCCTTGCTCCCTCACGTACGGTGTGGAAAAGAAGACCACGCCGTCACTGGCCTCCCGTGGAATACCTAGTTGGGCAATGTCAGCCTTCGGCACCAAAGCCATTACCATATGGACGTACTCACGATCCGGACCGTACTGGTCGACGTCGTATCGGGAAGCCACCTCGACCCGAAGTTGGGGGTTGTCGTTGATCGGCTCAAGCAGACTATGCAACCGCAACGGCAACTGCGTCGCCGGTATTGGAAACTCGTTCAGATAATCGATGACCAAAGCGAGGCCCCTCGTGACCTTTCCCCTAATTTAGGTCCAGGTCGAGCGTGAAGGATTGGGGGAATTATAGCCGCTGTGATAGCTGTGTGAAAATGGTCTCACTTTGGGAGGCACGGGGGGGCAGCCCCTCGTCGTTACAGTACCCGGCCACTGCTGGCTATGCCACCTTGCGGACTGAGATCTCATCGGAACGGCGCAGAAAATCAGAAACCTCATTGCTGTGACGATGTCAGCTTAGCCGTCGAAGTAAGTATTTGAAAGATATAGTCTGCCATAATAATCATGTTCATACTGTGTTTAAATGTAGAGTATGGAACAAGTCCGTGCGTGGACGCATGACGGTTTGGAACGTAATCCCCCTCATATTGTGCCCTATTACTATCGTCGACTGGTTCATACAAGTGATGAACAAGTCGATCAAATAGTATCCAACCATAAGCCTCTCTTGGCAGGAAGTTTCTTATTTCTCCTTGATTTGTAAGTTTCTCCAACATCTTCTTCGAGGAAATTGCACCCGCAGCATCTTCAAAATAATGAATGCGAAATTCCCGATCTATTTCTGGGAACAGGACACGGCAAACACACCGATAGTGCCCCATACCGTGCGCAGAAAGCGCTTCGCGAAATGTCTCTTTGGTTTCCTCTGATATGTGATAATGATTCAATCTATTTTCGATGTCTTGACGGATGCTTTCCCAATTGTTCTCGTAGAAACTTGTCAGACGGGCTTCGAGCAGAGATACATCGTCTCTGCATTCCTCAACATAGTTCATCGACACAGTATGATACGGTAACCAGCCCGTCGGACGGACTGAATCGATGAATTTGTTATACCTCACAAAGTGCTTAATGTGCGGAGCTATCGCTTCGAGAAAAGGCGTGATAGCTTGAGAGACACGTGACATTGATTGAATGAACGGCTGAAGAGGTTCAACCAATCGTTGCAACGCAGCACATAGGTTCAGAATACTTTGAATGGTTTGGTTATATGTCATGTGCGATGTTCCTACCTTGTCCAAATACGATCGCCGCGATCCGTCTCGTTGTGTCGGTGAAGTGCTGGACTTCTTCGGGTTTGAGGGAGCGGTCGAGGATGTCGCTTTCGCGGTAGGAGAGCCATTTTTTGAGGACCTGATAGCCGCCGAGTTTGTAGGTCCAGACGGCGGCAGGGATGTTGCGCCAGAAGGCGCGGTCGTTCAGGTACACGTCGAAGGTGGTTTCGCCGAGCGTGGGGATGCTGTCGCCCAACGCTGACTTTTCACCTGGTGTATAGGCGCGCTCGGTGATGCGGCCTTGGCCCGGCATGACGGTATCACCTGTTCCGAAGTGGCCCCAGCCAGCCATCACCGCGAAATCGTCTCCGGTCATGTTATGGCCGTCTATGGTTGTGGGAAGGCAATGTCGCCGACACAGAACACCTTGGGCTTGAGCGTTGCACCCACGACATTCAATAGGTTGGCGAGCGGCCCGTAGCTCGACCGCTCCCCGGTCGCGCCGCCCAACGCGCTGACTCGCCGGAGGTCGGCGAGGTAGGTTTCAATGGTTGCCGTGAGTTTTGTGTTCATTCGGGTCATTTCTGCCTATGCGCTCTCATTCGTTGACAAAATGCCAGAGAAGGGACCATCACTGCTTCATGCCGGTTGCGGCTCGTAGCGTTCGATCTCGATCTGATTCTCACGTTCTTGCGCCCGCGCGATGTCGTAGGCGGTCTGCAAGCGTATCCAGGTTTCCGTCGTGGAGCCGAAAGCCTTAGCAAGCCGGATTGCCATCTCGGATGACATGCGCGCACGGCCATTGATCAGGTTCGAAAGGGCTTGGCGACTGACGCCAAGGACCTTGGCACCTTCAGTCACGCTCAGACCAAGCGGCTCCAAACAAGCGGCGCGCACGACCTTTCCGGGGTGTGGCGGGTTGTTCATGGGCATTGGGAGGCCTCCTCCGTCTATGAGTTTAGTGGTAATCAATGAGTTCCACATCATGGACATCCTCGCCTTCGAAGCGGAAGATGATGCGCCAGTTGGCCTTCACGGTTACCGACCAATAGCCCTTCAGAGCGCCTTTGAGCGCATGGAGCCGGTAGTGTGGAATGCGCATCGCCTCGGGAGACGTGGCGACATCAAGTTGGGCGAGAATCACCTCTACCCGTTCTTGCAGATCCGAATGGATGAGATTGGGGTCACTGCGCTCATACATGCGTCTGAGACCACGATGTCGGAAGCTCTGTATCATCCGCAGAATGTAATCCGTCAATTGACGCTTGTCAATAACGATTCATCATTATCCACCCGATCCTCCGCGCCGTTCCGTAACGTGTCGGATTTTTTCAGACTTGAACGGGCGGTCGAGGATATCGCGTTCGCGATAAAAAACCTTTTCTTGAGCATCTCACGTCTTAGCAAAATCGGTTCAATTCTGTTATTTTATTTGGCTGTCCCCCTCACCCTGCCCTCTCCCTCCAGGGGAGAGGGAATTATAGAGACTCTCTCCCGAGGAAAAGGGTCTTAAAACTGGCATTGGCAGAATTGTTGAAACCTAATGAGCAAAGAGGCACCACCGTCCAAGACCCGGCAATTCAAGGGGCTCCTGCAATCGGACCGGTTGGAGTTTCTTTGTGAGGCGCACAATGGGCTCAGCGCCAAGATCGTGGAGGAGGCGGGGTTCAAGGGGATTTGGGCCAGCGGGCTGACACTCTCCGCGCAATTCGGGGTGCGGGACAACAACGAAGCCAGTTGGACGCAGGTCCTCGACCACCTGGAGTTCATGTCCGACGCCACGAGGATTCCCATCCTGCTCGACGGCGATACCGGGTACGGGAATTTCAACAACATGCAGCGCTTGATCAAGAAACTGGAGCAACGCCGCATCGCCGCCGTGTGCATTGAAGACAAACAGTTCCCCAAGACCAACAGTTTTCTGAAGGGCGAGACGCAGCCCATGGCCGGCATCGACGAATTCTGCGGGAAAATCAAGGCCGGCAAGGACGCCCAAAGCGATGCCGATTTCTGCCTGATCGCCAGGGTCGAAGCCTTTATTTGCGGCTGGGGTCTGTCCGAAGCCTTGAAGCGAGCCGAGGCGTATCACCAGGCCGGCGCCGACGGCATCCTCATTCACAGCGCCCTGGCGGTACCCGACGAAATCCTGGCCTTCAAGCAGGAATGGGGCAATCGCTGCCCGGTGGTCATCGTGCCGACCAAGTATTACGCCACGCTCACGGACGTGTTCCGGCAACACGGGTTTTCCCTGGTGATTTGGGCCAATCACCTCCTCCGCGCGGCCGTGACCGTCATGCAGAAAACCGCGCGCACCCTGAAAGAAAACGAGAACCTGTTCTCGATTGAAGACAAGATCGCCCCGGTAGCCGAGATCTTCCGGCTTCAGGACGCGGCGGAACTCCAGGAGGCCGAGAAACGCTATTTGCCCCACAACGGCGCCAGCCCGGCCGGGATCGTCCTGGCCGCGTCACGCGGGAACGAACTGGGTGAATTGACGGAAGACAGGCCCAAGACCATGGTACCGATTCAAGGCCTGCCGATCCTGTCGCACATCGTCGATGCGTACAATACGATCGGCATCAAGAACATTACCGTGGTTCGCGGCTATAAAAAGGAGGCCGTGTCGCTGCCCAACCTGACCTACGTGGACAACGACGATTTTGCCCAGACCGGAGAACTCGTCTCCCTGTTCAAGGCGTTGGAATCGAAGAACGGGGATTTTCAGGACACCATCGTTTCGTATGGGGACGTCCTCTTCAACACGCACATTCCCCAGATCCTGTTTCAGGAACCGGAGGATTGGGTGATTGCCGTGGACAGCGTCTGGGAAGGGAAGACCTCCTATACCCGGCTCGGGGGGTTCGCGGAATGCACCATGCCGAATTCGCGCATCGCGTTCAATGCGACAATCCATCTCAAACAATTGGGGCGGGACGTGCCGCGAGAATCCATTCACGGTGTATGGATGGGATTCTTGAAGGTCTCGGCCAACGCAACCGCACAGTTGCACGGCATTCTCGGGGAGATGCTCGCCGATCCCGCCAACGACAAGGCGGGCATGGCTCAATTGTTTCAGGAATTGCTCAAACGAGGCGTCCCCATACGCGTACTCTACACGGTCGGGCATTGGCTGGACATCAACAGCCTCGACGACTTGGTACAAGCCGGCCAATTTTAGATTGGGATGAAAAGAACCTCACCCAAGCCGCCGCTCCTGTCCCCCTCCTTTGTAAGGAGGGGTAAGGGGAGGAGAAGAGAACGAAGGACACACCTGGCAATTTTAGATTGCGTGGAGATCAATCATGCAAACCATCACGACGCACAACGGCATTCCCATTCCCAACTTCATGTACGGCACCGCGTGGAAAAAGGCGGATACGGACCGGTACGTGCAAGCGGCCGTCCAGGCCGGCTTTCGCGCCATCGATACCGCGAACCAACTCATGCATTATGACGAAGCCCGGGTCGGAGAGGCCTTATCGGCCTTGGCAAAGCAAGGGATCACGCGGGATCAATTGTTTCTCCAGACTAAATTCACGCCCGTCTCGGGGCAGGACCACCGGACGCCCTATGACCCCATGGCCCCCGTAGGCAAACAGGCGACACAATCGTTTGAAAGCTCGCTCGAACACTTGCGGACCGACTTCATCGATTCCTATGTCCTGCACGGCCCCTACGGCCGCTGGGAACTCGAACAAGAAGATTGGGACGTTTGGACGGCGCTCGAACACCTCTACCAGGAAGGCCGGGTCAAAATGATCGGCATCAGCAACGTCCAGGCCCTTCAACTGCAGTTGCTGTGCGAACTGGCCAACGTGAAGCCCATGGTCGTCCAGAACCGTTGCTACGCGGCATTGGGGTGGGACCAGGCCGTCAGGGAAATCTGCCGGGACCATGACATCGTGTATCAGGGGTTTTCGTTACTCACCGCGAATCGCGGGGTGGTCCAGAACCCGGAGGTCGGCGCCATTGCCGAACGGTGCAACACGGGGCCGGCCCAAGTCATCTTCCGGTTTGCCCAGCAGGTGGGCATGCTCCCCATCACCGGCACGACCAACACGCAGCGGATGACGGATAATCTGGACATCGGCCGCGTGGAACTCACCCCGGAAGACATCGCCCGGATCGAAACCATCGCCGTGTAATCACGAAACGCCTCAAACACGATGCGCCACATGCTCAAACCATTCTATCTCGCCCTGTGTGTCGTGGCGTGCCTCGCACTCCCGGCGCCGGCCCAGGAAGGACGCGCCATTCCCGGCGTCCCGTTTCAAGTCTTTCTGGGTCAGGAGCAAGGCGAAACCATCCCACAGGACTTGGCGAATGACGCCGTGGAAACCGTCACCAAAGCGTTCGGCATCCTGGTCCGAAATCGCTCGCAACACAAACGCTTCGATCAGGCCCTCACAAACGATCTCCTGCAAAAGGTCGTGATCGAGCCGCGCGTGTTGAACCGGGACGGTAAGGAATTTCCGTTTCTCGTGGCCAGGACCAAACAGAAAGGCAAGGTCAAGCTCCTGATCAACGCCATGAGACTCCGGGAAGACGGATACCTGGGACAGCCGGAGACCCTCGCCCCAAGACTGGCCAAAGAGTTTCAATGGGTGATCAGTAAAGCCGCGACCAAATCCGCCCGCCGGGGACGTCTGCTGAAACGTGACCTGGCAAGCGCGCCCATTGCCACTAATGCCGAGATCAAAAAGATGTCGCCGGAAGACCGCACGGCCGTGCTGCAGGCCCTGTTGGATACCTACATTCAAACGGTGGATGCCTATGGCAGCCTGGTCGATCAACCGCATTATGAAATGGGAACCACGACCCTGACGAAACCCGAGCACGTGGATTCGACCATCAAGTTGTATGATATCCGCGTCCGGCATGCCCTCCGGTTGATCGTCAGCGATCCCTATTTCTGGGAGAACTCGCAAAAGGCCGTTCGCAGCCTGCTTAACGGAAAAATCTGGCACGTCCTGATGGCCAGAATCGACGAACGGGATTGGACAACGCGGACGCGCGTGGTGCCGGAAGACAAAGCCGTCACGGTGGGGGAACGCGGCAGGACCATTCAACCGGCCAAGGTTCTCGTGAATTACCATCGTTCGCTGGAACCGAAGGAGACCTTGTACCGTGAAACGCAGGGACTCCCCATGGGCGCGTTATCCGCCGAACAACTCGCCAAGGTGATCGCGTGGGAAATCCAAAGCCAGATCACCGAAAAATCCCTGCGCGGTCACGTGGCCGAGGACGAACGAACCGCACCGGAGTGACGCGGCCGCCTCTACCTCCCCTTTCCCCTCCTTACAAAGGAGGGGCATCAAAAAAGCATGCCCATCTGTTTCCTCCCCTTTGTAAGGGGAGGCCAGGTGGGGTAGAACCCAACCGTAGGATGACGCTTCGCTCATCGACCTACACCTCATCGACTTCCCACTCGGTCACGATAGACCGACAGATAAACGGTATCGGCTTTCTTCCGGCTCCACGGGAACCGGTAGAGGATCCGGATTTGACTCGAATACTGTCCGATGTTCGCCCGTTGCCAGAGCCCCTTTTCAAAATATCGCCGGCCCTCCTGCTCCCTCAGGAATCCCGCAACCCGGTCTTCCGCAAAAAAATCCACGGCCCAACTGTTCGTCCACGTCGGTTGACATTGCCGAACGTAGTCATCCACTTGGTAGAGCAGGGCTTGCACCTGGGCCAGGTCGGTCATCACGGACTCAATGGTGCGGAGGAACAGCACTTCATGCCCTTGGGGAACGTCGATGAGGCCGATCGCGTCTTCCAATTGCCTGCAAGCCGGTTCATCTATGGCATACACGTCCGGCCTACCCGGATCGTCTTGCGGGATGACGATGGTCCGAGAAGCATCCTCCCGGCACATGAGGTGTAAAGAAGGATGGACGCACTCCCATTCAAGCCGGACTCCGAACGACCTGACGTCCTCCAATAACGTCGGCATCCGCTGGTTCAGGACCAGCTTGCCTTGAACCGACTCACCCGGGACCAGCCGGATACCCTGCGATCCAAACTTGCCGGGAAACGAGTCCTGTTGCATGTGGCTCCGTTGCGCATCCATTCGAAACGCCGAGAGCCACCCGGCGTCATTCGGGGGCAGCCAGGGCAAATCCCGGAGATTCACGGTGACGGGTTCAGGGTTGGCATTGGTCAAATGGACGTGAATTTCGTAAACCCGCTCCTCGGGTTTCTTCAGAAATACCTCCATGGCCAATGTCACACGGGAGTCCAAATCAAGTTCCGCGGCCTGACCGGTCGAGGCGGATGAACCGCCCGGCAACCACAGGAAAAACCCGAATAAAGCGCACAGCACCCGTTTCATAGTGATACCCAACGCATAGTATATGGCAGTCGATTCTCTTCTTTCCCCTCCTTTGTAAGGAGGGGCCAGGGGAGGTAGAGTTCGCGGCTGGGATGAAAACACCCCCTGCTCTACGGACGGTTGGCTCTACCCCTCCTATCCTCCCCTTACAAAGGGACTTATATATCAAACTACATATCACAGGAACGCCTTGTCTCGCCTGTGCAGCGCACACTCAAGCTGATGATGGTTTCCGCTCCCGTCACGACGGAGACCACGGAGAAAGACATGAGCAGAAAAATTGACGGAGCGGACGGGAAAGGTCTTTACTGGATTGGAAAGAGGAGGAAGCTCAGGAAGGTTGGGCGGGGTTTGGACACCCCGCCCTTCAGAATGTATACGACGAAGTGTTGGATGTTCCGCCGTAGACCATGGTCATTGGTAGACTCCTTTCTTCTCTTTGATTAAACGTCCAACTTTTTTATCCTACCAACCACACCCGAACACGTCAAGAATCAACCCGCTTAATCTCAAACCCTAAGTCTGTTAAGGCTCTCCGCGCTTTCGCCGGACCAAACGGTTTCTTCGTTTTGGTCGCCAGCCGGATGACTTGTTTGGGTGGGAAATGCTTTCCATGCACGTTGATATAATAAAGTCGAATGAAGGTTGGCGTCGCCCGGCGTAACACGGCTTTCACATGCGTGTCGGTCAGGCCGTACAGCTTGGTTCCAATGCGAATGGCTGTCCGTTTCATGGCGCCTCCTGTCACGGTGCGAATTCAGATGGGACAAAGAGTCTTACGGACCCATTTTCTGTATAGACTCGAATTTCCGTGGTAAAGAATCCTTTGTCCACAATCGAATAGGATCTCCCTGTAATAAAAAAGCACAAGCCAGAGGACATCAATTCCTGACCATGTCGTCTATCCTTGTTATTAGCTGCGGTTACAAATTCATCCAGAGCAGATTCACTGATACAACCTACCGCCCCTTTTGTTTGAATGGTTTTTGTGTTGTCCGCGAGCGCAACATGGCTTCCTGTTGGAATGATGATCAGAACACACAAAACCACGGCAAGTACGAACGTTCTCATAACACTCTCCTCCTACTGGGAAGGTTTGCAATTGTCCCGACGCAGATAAACGTCGGGCCGTCCTGTCCCAACAGGCAAGAGACTTCCTGCGTATTTACCTTTTGAAATGATCGGGAACGGATGGGCGCGACCCATCAGAGGCCCCGATCAGGCTGTTATATTTCACAGGCAACCCGACAAGGGCCGACCTGTTGGGACAGTGAGGAGAGGATACTGAAATTAATCAAACTTCACAAGAGAGGGCTTTGACGAGCGACCGGCAGGATAGTATGAGGAGTGGGCAGGAATCCCTCTGCGTCGCAGACATTGGAACGTCTGATGTTCGAGAGCCGGAAATCGAATCGCCCACGCTTGCCTCACACCACTCCGTTTGTGTTATCCTCCCTCATGGTATTCAACACTGTTATGGAACACTGTCATGTTGACTTCCCTTATGGCGTGGTGTACAATTTCGACAATTTTGCGTACCCACACCATTACACGAGGAGAATCCATGCGCATCCACATCCAATCCGGCGTTCCTGTTGGTGGGCCTTAGCAGCGCCCACTTTGACACTCGAGACACAAATAAAACTCCTCAAGTGGGTGGCAGTCCAAATCAAAGGACTGTGTGGCAACATTCCGTCGGCAACGCACACAACGTGGCTGTGTCGGAATGTGTGGCGGTTGATACTCTTCTGGAAACGAAAAGCTCGCGTTCATTGTGAACTCCCTTTCTCTCCCGTCTAGGAGATTTGCGTTTATGATGGCTGTGAGCTGAGGCCCCGCCGGGTCCCCACGACCCGGCGGAGGCCGCCTTTTAGGGTTCTTCTGTCATACGCCTTCGATTCGATTTTGTCAACGCGTGGTCCTTCTGTCGTCCCAAAAACAAAAGCCTACGGCAACGTCGCGCTACCGTAGGCCGTTTGGTGCTTCGCACTCGGCGCCGAGCATACCAAGTTCTTGGCAAAAAATCAAGACCTCAGTGACTTTTCTCGAAGGCAGGAAGGCCCGTCACGCCACCCAACGGGATCTGTTTTTGGATTTGCCGGTGAGAACAGCATACGGCAAATGAACGTTGACGCAGCGACGGCACAAGGCCTCCAGGCGATCCAAGACGTGTTCGGACACACGGCCCTCGGACAAGCGGAAGGTGGCTTCGGCGAGGTAACGGGGCAGGTGTTTCCGGCTGACGTGATGGTGCGTGCCCATGAGGGAACGTTTGAACACGGCCCACACGCTTTCGATGCTATTGGTATGCACCAGCCCTCGAACGTACTCATGGGCCTGATGGTTGACGGTGCCGTGCCCATACCCTGAGGCCGCTAGGCCGGCATAGCCCGCATGTTCATCCGTGAACACGGCACTTCCTCGTTGGACGCGTCGGCGAATCTCCGGTTGGAGGGTATCCCGCCGGGTATCGGCCACCACCATAGCCCGGGTCGGCCCACCCCGTTCCCGCATCCCGAGGACGATGGTTTTATCGGCCCCGCCGACGGGGAACCGCTGGCCTTTCTTGCGATGCTTGTTCTTGGCCTTGCCCCCGATATAGGTTTCGTCCACTTCAATCGCCCCGGACAGGGGCTGGGGATCGGCTCGGCACGCTTCCTTCAACCGATGGACGAGATGCCACGTGGCCTTTTGGGTGAGACCGAGTTCCTTCGACAGTTGCAGGGACGAGACGCCTTTGCGGGCGACCACGACTTTGTACATCGCGTGCAGCCACACACGGACGGGGAGCGGGCTGGCTTGCAAGACGGTGCCGAACTTGGCGGAGAACTGTTTCCGGCAGACCCGGCACCGATAGAAGAACGGATGGCCCGACTTCGGGACCACGTCGGCGCTCTGGCAGACCGGACACGTGGGGCCAGTCGGCCATCGGATGGATTCAAAGAACTCGACGGCGGCCGCTTCCGTCGCAAACAGGGCAAACAAGTCCCGTTCACTGATCGTGACTGAACACATCGCGCACCTCCAGATGATAGGGTTGATAAACCCCTATTGTATGGAGGTCGTCACCCCCAGACAAGCAGGATGATAAGCCGTGGGGAGGGAGGATTCAGAGGCGGGTTTTGATCCTGCGACGCTTGTGTTCCCCTTTTGGTCCCATATACTCTGTAAGAAGAAAGGAAGCACACGGACTTCTGCCGATTGACGGGGAACCAAGCCCATGCCACAATGCTGGCTTGCTGGCTTATTCATTCTTCCAGAAAGGATTCACCATGACTACAACGTCTCGTGTCACCTTTAACTTTTACGCTGAGGGTGCACTATGAGCGATCAAGTCCCACCATCTGACCCAAAGTTTACTGAACAAACAGTCCCTCTCAATGCCCCGATTCCACAAATCTATATGAATGGGTTCGAGGTAAGTCTTTCGTTATCCGATTTCAGCATCACGCTGATGGCCCATGATCGCCAACTGGCGTATTTACTCATGTCCTTCAGTACGGCAAAAACCTTGTCCGAAAGTCTCACGCAAGCCGTCCAAACGCTTGAGAAAACAACCAGTCGGGAGATTATGACCATGAATGATGTCAGACAGGCGATAGACTCGAAGCGCGAAAGCCCAGCCTCATGAATACTTCAACTTACAAAGGTTGGCCTGTAGGGGTAGAGGTGGGATTGAATTGCTTAACGCGAGCCCCGGCGCTCAGCTTCCTAAACATTCCACGTCGGGTAAGTCACGGAGTGCAGGATTATATTTTGCGAATTCACGAATCGAAAAGGTACCGTCTGGTGGCGAGGCCTTCGTTTATTACGGCCTTGCCGGAGGCCCCCTATTCGCTTCGAGTGCCGATCCCTATTCTCTTGGAAGCCTTAGAATCAGGAGGATGGATTGCCACGTTCGATGAAGCGAATATCGCTATGATTGGCGAAACGCCAGAGGAAGCCAAAGAGTTGCTCTCTTACAATATCGTCGATGCCATTGAATTATTTTATTCACATGAAGAAGCGTTGGTACCTGATCTCAGACAGACCTTAGAGATCCTTCTTCGCTATATCGAGCCGTCAACATGAAAATTTTCACGCAAGCTGATGCTCGTAAAATTGCCAAAAAACTCGGGGCCACCATTGAAAAAGGGAGTAGACACGACAAGGTCAAGGTCAAATATCAAGGTCGCGTGGTTGGGTTTTATGGGATCAGGCGATCGAGTCGAGAGATTGATCACGCACACATTACTAAACAGCTTCATATCTCAAGGGCGGCAGCACGTGGGCTGGCTGACTGCCCGGTGAGTAAAGCCGAATACTTTGACATGATGCGAGCGATAGGAAAGATCCCGAGAGGAGAGGAGGACAGCCCATGCCTGCCACACTCGTGACCTATGACTTACACAAAGAAAAATCTGATTCCGACCGGGCCGCGATTCGACAAGCCATAAAAACCATCGGGAGTTGGGCTCGACTATCCGAATCATCGTATGCTGTCAGTACCTTTTTGTCGCCAGGCGAAATTCATGGCAAGCTAAGGCCCTATCTTGACGACAATGACCATATTTATATTATCAGGCTCACTCAGCCGCATAGCGGGTTTGGGCCCACAGACGTTAACGAATGGCTTCGGTATAACTTATAGCTCACCGCCACACCTACAAAGACCAACCTCGTTACGTCACACGACCTGGTCCTGTGCCATCCTTTTGGGCTTCCTCCTCTTTCCAATCCAATTAAAGACCCTTTCCTCCTAACGGCCAACAGGGTCAAGAGTCGTGTTCGGCCACCCCTGGATTCAACCGAAAACCAACCCTGAGAAGGACGAGCGGACCAGAGGACGGGAAAAACACACAACGGGGCAGAAATCGGGACGGCCCAGTGACCTGATGTGTAGTTTGATATATAAGTCCCCTTACAAAGGGGAGGACACCTGCCTTCAACGCTGAAGACCCGTGACCTTATACGCCTTCTTTCCACGTTTCTTGCCGCTATGGTACATTAAAAAGAGAAGACTCGCGCAAAAATCTTCACCCTGCATGGAGCAGGCTTTCTTTCATGAATAAACGTTCTGTCACAGCATCTTTCGAGTGCTCCCTCGCAGTCATGTTCTGCGTCATGCTTTTCTCGGCCGCAACAACCCAGGCGTTGGCCGGCGAGCCACGAGCCGAAGCGATTGACGAGATCGCCGAACTTGCGGAAGCCGAGTGGCTGGACGGCAACCCCAGCCAGGCATTGCACATTCTCAACCCTGGGCTGCAAGACCATCCGACGACCGTCAAGTTGCAAAAATTGCGTGCGGATATTCTATCCACGGCGTCCCGTCGTCACCAGGAAGCCATTGAAGCCTATGACGTGATTCTCGACGCGCACCCGGATTCCTTGGAAGTCCGCTGGGCCAAATGGAGCGTATTGCTCCGGGCGGGCCAACAGGATCAGGCCATAGCCGAATTTCAACGGCTCGCGCAACTGGATGCGAACAATCCCATTGTCGCGCTCAGGCTGGCCCAGGAACTCCGCAAAGTCGATCGCCTGGAGGAATCCCTGGAGTGGTATGAAAAAGCCGTGGACATGATTCCGGACATGGTGGGGTGGCGGTTGGCGCTCGCCCGGGCCAAGCTGGACGTCCTGGATGGCCGCGGGGCGCGAGACGAAGTCGAACACGTACTGCGAACCGTCGAACCCGGCTCTCCCGAAGAAGCGGCCGCCCACAGCTTACGGTCCGTGATCTACGGGGCCACCAAAGAGCGGGGCCGGCGCTTCGAACCGATCCTGAGCCCCGGCGGGACCGCAGCGGAACGCAAAGCCTGGTCCGCCATGCGCGCGGACGCATGGCGGCTCTTCGACGCGGGGCGCTATGCGGAAGTCGAGCCGATCTATCGCAAGCTTCTGGCCCTCAAACCCGACGATTACGCCGCGACGCATGAACTCGGGATGACCTTATTGGGGTTGGAACGGTGCGATGAAGCGATCAAAATCTTTGAAAGCATGTCCGGGATGAACCCGTCCGACGAAGTCTACGCGGACGCGTTTTTCCGGATCGGCCGCTGCCTGATGAAGATGGAAAAATGGACGGAAGCCCTCGCCTATTTTGAAATCCTGTATGACGCCGCCCTCGAATTCGATGAACAAACCAAGGAGGTCCCGCCCAAGGCCGACCTCCGGGTGCTGAACACGGAAACCATCGCCATGTGGCTCAAACGGGTGAAGAAACACATTCCCGCGGATGCGATGCCGAAACAGAATCCGTTGCTTCCCGCAGTCGATCCCAACGCCCCGGTCCCGATGACCGAAGAAGAGCTGTATCACAAAATAGCAACGGACCGGCTGAACCCCGCACAACAGATCTATACGCGGGCGTCCCTGATGGGGCGGGATTCCGATTTCAGCATGTTTCGTTACGTTATTCCGGCCAATCGCGTCATGCGTGACGATCGCCCCACCGGCACCCATGAGTTTATCCCGATTGAGCCGCACGATACGTTTCCGAACACGCAGGATGAAATTTATCTGATGTTCGGACTCGTGACCGCCTCCTATGACGAGATGCCGCTCAGCGTCGAATGTTTTCTCGAGACGCCAAAATCGAACGCGAACCAGATACCGTTGGCCCGGGACCAGGTCATCATGAACATGGGCGACCAGACCGGATACTTCATCATCACCCGGCCTGAATCAGGATGGACACCCGGACTCCACCGGTGCGGGTTATACGTCGGCAGTGAACTCTCGGCCTACACGCATTCGGACGAAATCCGGTTCCGCGTCATTCCCGAAACTTCGTGACCGAACAGCCACGTTTGTGTTCACGTCCGGACTCGCCTTCTTTCGCTTGCCGGGGCAAAACGCAATCTGGTACTTCTTCGTTCGGCCTTGATCCGGTCAAGCTTGTTCAGCCGGCGCCACAACCATGCCCCATGATTGACATGTCGAGAAAGTCCCTGATGAGTGTCGTAATGTTCCTGATCGTGTGGGGATACGGCGTCAACGCGTTCGCCGGCGAAGCGACCCACGTCGTCACCGAACTTCAAGGATCAATCATAACCATGATGAAAAAAGGACGCGATCTCGGCTACACGGGTCGCTATCAAAGCATTTCCCCTACTGTGAAGCAAACACACGACCTCGACACCATCGCGAGGCTGGTCGCCGGAAGACATTGGAAAGCACTTGATGCGAGCCAACGTTCCGCCTTTGTCGAGGCGTTCAAAGACCTGAGCATTTCCATGTACGCGGGTCGATTCAAGGACTACGGCGGAGAGCGGTTCACCATTCTTTCAGAACAACCCTTGAAAAGAGGGAACCGCAAACTGGTCACGAGCCAATTGGTAAAATCCGACGGCGAGAAAGTCACCTTCAGCTACGTCTTGCATCAGATTCACGACCAATGGAAAATCATCAGTGTCAGCGTCAACGGCGTCAGCGACCTGGCCTTGAAACGCGCCGAATACGGGGGCATTCTGCGAAAAGACGGGTTCCCGACTCTCATCGAACGCCTGAAAACCCAAATCCAAAAGAACGCACATGGACCCTAACCGACTGCCTCCAGGTCCTGAATCTCCGGCGGCCCGATGAGAAGCATGACGAAGGCCGCCATGCCGTGTGTGGCAATCGGCTGGTTGCTGATCACCGCTCTGGCGGGATGCACCACGTCGCAGGCTGCCGGGTCTGCGGCGGCGGATTACGATCCGTTCGAATCCGTCAATCGACGGATTTACCGGGTCAATGACTTAGCCGATCGCAAGATTGCCAAACCGGCGACCGAAGCCTACGTCTCGTACACGCCGCGACCCATCCGGGAAACCGTCTCCAATTTTTTCGATAACGTGGCGTACCCCAGCGTCATCCTGAATGATTTTCTGCAAGGGAAAGGGTCTCAAGGACTCGAGGATTTAAGCCGGTTTCTCGTGAACTCGACGTTCGGGTTCCTGGGCGTGTGGGACGTGGCCACACCTCTTGGGCTCGAAGCCCACGATGAAGACTTCGGACAAACCCTGGGCGTGTGGGGGATGGACGAGAGCACCTATCTGATGCTGCCGTTTATCGGACCCAGCACCGTGAGAGACGCTCCGAATTTAGGCGTGACTGTCGTCACCAATATCCTGTTCTATGTGCCTAATCCTTACGTGATACCCGTCGCTATCCTGGGGTTTATCGACTATCGGGCGGGAGTGGATGAGGCCGTCACGTTTCGAAACGAAACAGCGGTCGAACCCTATCTCTTTACACGAGAGGCCTATCTGCAACATCGGAGATTCCTGATCTACGACGGGAATCCCCCCGTCGACGAAAACTTGTTGCTTGACGATCCCTTTGACGATTCACGTTCAATCTCACCCGCCCCTTGACTTGAAAGCGCGCGCCAACGGTCAGACTGTCAGGTGATGACCATCTCAATAAACTTTACTCCTTGGACTAAAATCTTTTATATTTCCCTGGTTGGCGGATCGAACTGTCCTGACAAGCACGTCCACAAGGGCTCGAGTAGGCTAAGCAGCTCAACCCCCTGAGACAAATTTCCAAGATCATGAGGTATTCTCAAGACAGCGACAATCGGTTCCGGGACCTTGCGTCCGAGCTTCGCGCGGACCTCCTCTCCAAAAAGGCTGTTCCGGCGCTGGCAGCAGGCCTCACCTCGGGGCTGAATCTGCTCGTTGCCCAGGTTGCCTTCGGGACCTTCATATTCTCCGGACCGTTGGCTCCCTATTCCTCCCAAGGCGTCGGGCTGGTGCTGTTCGGAAACTTCGCCTCCTGTCTGGTCATCGCCCTCATGGGCGGCTATCGGGGGGCGATTGCAGGACTGTCTCCCGCGCTGGTCATCGTGATGGTGCTCATCGGATCTACGATGGACGCCGAAGGCGACGCGTTGTTCGTCACCACGGCGGTCGCGCTCATCATCAGTGCGATCGCAGCCGGCGCGTGCTGCCTCATGATCGGGCGATTCCGGCTCGCCAACATGGTGCGCTTCATTCCCTATCCGGTGGCGGGCGGCTTCGTGGCCGGAATCGGTGGCGCCGTATGTCTGGCGGCCATGTCCCTGATGGGAGCCGAACCGGATTGGCGGGCGATTCCGGCGCTTCTGGAACCTTCAATTCTGTGGAAATGGTTCCCGGGCGCGCTGTATGGAATCGCCCTGTATCTTGTCATGAAGCACTGGAGCAATGCGTTGATCTTACCGATAAGCGTCGCGCTCGCCGTTGGCGCATACCACCTCGTCCTCGCCGCCCTCGACATCTCGAGTGACGCGGCGAAGGCGGCGGGCCTGCTCTTCACAAGCACGGCGGACGGAAGTCTGTGGCCGGCCTTGGGACCCACCGATCTGGCGCACGTGGATTGGGCCGTCATGGCCATGCAGATCCCCAACATGCTGACGTTGATATTGCTCTCACTCATCTATGTGAGCATGAATCTCGCCGGACTCGAAATGGCCGCGAATCAGGAATTGGACTGGAACCGGGAGTTCAAGGCAACGGGGTTCGCGAGTGTGGTCGCCGGTCTGGGCGGCGGCACGGCAGCGAGCATGATCGTTCCCGCCTCGCTACGCAGCAAGCTGTTAGGAGCCGCCACTCGTCTGACCGGCATTGTCGCCGCTCTCGTCATCGCAGGCGCGTTGTTCGTGGGCGATGGGGTGCTGGAACTGGTCCCGGTACCGCTCGTAGGAGGAATTCTGTTCTTTGCCGGCATCGGGATGATGGACGAAGGGCTGATGAGAAGCCGCACGCGGCTCCCCTGGTCGGAGTACGGCATCATCGTGCTGATCTTCGTCGTCATCATCGCCTTCGGGTTATTCGAGGGTGTGGGCGCAGGGATGCTGGCCACCCTCGTGTTTTTTGCCGTGCGGCTCAGCCTCGTGGACCCGATCGAATCCCGGTTCACCGCACGCGAGCGACGGAGCAACAAGACCCGGTCCGTACCCGATCGCGCCATCCTGCTGGAGGAAGGTGAACGGGTGCGAGCCTACCGGCTGCACGGCTACATTTTCTTTGGCAGCGTCTGCCCTCTGGCCGATCATCTCAGGCAATCCTTGAGCGGCGCTTCTCGTCCTGCATGTCTGATGCTGGACTTCGCCGGCGTCTCCGGCTTCGACTTCTCGGCCGTGAACGTCCTTGGCAGGTTTCTGCAGACAGCGAACGCAGCCGGGGTACAAGTCGTGCTGAGCGCGTTGTCGGAACAGATGAGCACCGGACTGAAGCGCAACCTTCCACCGTCCGTATTCGCCGAGTTGCAAATCGAGCCCAACGAGGACCGCGCCCTCGAGCGCTGTGAGGACATCGTCATCGCGGTATGGAAGGCGAAGCTCGACACGGCTGATAAGCGGCGCGACTTTCTGCTGGAACACACCGCCGACGATCTGGAGCGCCACTTGGAGCGGCAAATTCATTTCGAGGACCTGATGGAAGAACTGCAAAGCTGGCTGACTCCGCGCCGGTACTCCGCCGGCGAGGCCCTCGCGGGACCGGGTACGCCGTCCGAAGGTCTGCAACTCTGTATTTCGGGCCGGGCTTCCGTCTACGATTCCGCGGGTGCGCGTCTCTATCAGTGCAGTCCCGGCGACGCGATCTGGCCGGCCGACCCATCGGACGAGAAGGCGAACTCGGTGGTTGCAGACCAACCCTGCCGAACGATGGTCCTGACGCCGGCAACCCGGCGCTGGCTGGAGCAGCACGAAGAGCGGCTTGCCCTCAAGCTGTATCGCTACCTCCTCGCCGGGCGTTTCCGGGCAGAACCGGCGACCGACTCATGACAAACGGACTCCTGCAGAGCCCCTCTGCTCCAATTCGGCCAGGAGGGCCGGGAGAATCACCAGGGCGCAGAGCAAAGCCATGACCAGCACCACCACCAACAGGATGCCCAGGCCGGCCATGCCCGGGTGCTGCGATAATCCGAGCGCTCCAAAGGAAGCCATCGTGGTCAGGGCGCTGAACAATACGGCTTGAGACGTACTGCTCCGGATGACCCGGGCCATGGACGGCGAACCGGCTTCCCGTCTCCGCAGGATCAGATAGATACCGAAGGCAATCCCCAGACCGAGCACCAGCGGCAAGGCGATCACGTTCGCCAAATTCAGGGGAATGCCCAACGCCAGGCACGCGGCGACCGTCAACAGAAGCGTCAGGACCAGCGGCAAAAGGACGAAGAGGGTTTCTCCAAGGCGTCGAAGCACCACGAAGAGCAATAGTGAAGACGCCATAATGGCCAATCCGGTCGCTTGGATACAGGCGTCGACGATCGTTTGCCCGACTTCCATAATGGTCACGGGCGCGCCGATCGCTCCGGGCGCTAGATGCTGCACGCTCGACACGAACCGGCGCAGGGCCTGATTGTCCTCGACGTTTTCGGCGGGGAAAACTTCCACCCGGGTCCGGCCGTTCTGCGCGGAATAGTGACTTGTCAAGCTTTCGGGCAACGTCTCCAGCGTGATCTCATCCGGAGCCAGCAGCCCTCGCAAACGTTCAAGCCATTTCGGGAAATCTCCCAGCAACCGCATACGGAAGTCGTGTACGAACAGGGTCGATCCGCGGGAATCGCGCAACAGGTCATCAATCGCTTGCATGAGAGTCTTTCGATTCTCATCAAGATCATATTGGCGGTTTCCGGATTCATACACGCCGAGGGCGGCGCGAAATTCCTTCATGGCCTGCACTTCTTCCTCCGCGGCAGGCGCCTCGACGACGGCTTGGGGGATCAGGATGGGTTCATGCACCAAAGCCATCTCATCGATGACGGCCAACTTCTCGTCCTGGTCGCCCGGAACGAAACTTGAAAGAGTCAGTACGTGATCGACCTCGGGCAACGATCGAAGACTCTTCGCCAAGGCATCTGCGGCAGCGAGATTGCCGGCCAACACCTGGATCACGTAGGGAGACGTTTCCGGGTCCGCCAGTAGTTCCTGGAAGGTGGAGACGCTTTCCGTCGAAGGGTCCCGAAGGTGCAGGGGATTGAAGTCGAATTGCAACCGGGGCACCACGACGGCTGCGGCCACCACCACGGGGACCAGAGCCCCGAGAATCACCCGCCGGTATCGGATAATGGCGCCCGGAAACGGATTGTCCCGGGAACGGTCTTCCGGCATGTTCGCGGGACTCGTCACACGGGCAAGCGGAAATAGGGTCAGCAGTGCCGGGAACAACGTCAGGTTCGCCAACAGAGCGATCAACATGCCGACCCCGGCAATGAGCCCCATTTCCGCAAACCCTTTGTAGGACGTAGGGAGGAAGGAAAAAAAGCTGAGAGCCGCAGCCACGGCGGCGAGCGTCAGGGCCCCACCGACCCCGGTGACCGCATTCCGCAAAGCCGCCTCGTGCTCGCCGTCCTTCGAAAACTCTTCACGGTACCGCAGGCCGAACTGGATCCCGAAATCCACACCCAACCCGATAAACAAGACCGGCACGGATGCGGAGATAAAGTTCAACGAGCCGACGGCCGCCACCACAAAGAAGGCCGTCCACAATAGGCCCACCACCAGCGTACACAACATCGCTCCCACGAGTCGCAGAGAGCGAAACCCGGCAATCAACACCAACGACACCAGGACCAATGACAAACCCGCGGCCAACCCCGCGCCCCCGGCAAGCGTCTCCCGCTCTTCCGCTTCGATCGGAATGGGACCCGTCAGCCGGATTCGCACGCCAAACCGCTCCTCGAGACCGGTTTCATGCCGGCGAAGGAATTCCAGCGGACCTTCGGCCGCTTCCAGGTTCGAATAATCCAGTTGTGATTTCACCAACAGAAATCCGCGGGACGGCTCACTCTTTCCCGTCACGTCTTCGAGCATGGCCTGTTTCCAGGACGAGGCCGGCGGTTTGCCGAGTCGTTGGCTTTCTATCGCGTCACGTAACAGGGCAAACGAGTCGGCCAGGACTTTCTGTTGTTCGGGCGTGGGGTCTTCTTCCAACGCCAGGGTGAGGATGGAAAAAAATCCGCGGAGACTGGGGTCCTGCGCGAGCGTCCCCAGGAACGGAGACCATTCGGCCAGCCGTGCATCCAATCGCCAGAGTTCATCGACGTCGAAATACAACAGTCCGTATTGATCGAAGTATTCATCCTGTTGAGGTTGATACACCGAAGTAAAGAGCGAAGGTTGTTGTTCCAGAAGCCTTGCCAATGCGTGAACCGCATGGCGTCTGGCATCGGCGTTCCCCTGATCCACGACGACCAGGATCAAGTCGTCGAGTTGCGGAAACGTCGCATAGAAGTCTTTCTGCAATTGCCTGAAGTTCAGGTCCGGATCCAATAAATGGACGGGGTCCGTATCGAGGGTCAGGTTCTTGGCGGTATACACCGCGGACAGGCCCGTGGCGGCGAGGACGCCGATCACGACCCACGTGGCCACGCGCCGGCACCGGTCTACCAACCGGACCAGCAAAGCCCGGTACCCGTGGCCTATCCGGTCAAGCACGGAGACCCACTATCTGTATATGTTCAGTCATTCCCTTCGACAAGCTCAGGACAGGCGTTGACAATTTCTGACACTTCTTTTCCCCTCCTTTGTAAGGAGGGGCAAGGGGAGGTAGAGGCCTTGGTTAGCACTGAAAGGAGATGTTCGAGGACACCATTCAAATTGTTCAGCACCTCATCGTTCGTGTAGCGAATGACTTGAAGACCCAAGGAACGCAAATGCCGTTCACGCTGCCGGTCCTTTATGCGTTGGGTCTTTGCAGCGTGAACGTCGCCATCAATTTCAAGCACGAGTCCCTCTTCCGGACAATAGAAATCGACGATGAACGGACCAATGGCATGTTGCCGACGAAACTTGAATGAGTGACATTGTTTTGAACGGAGTTTGGTCCAGAGAAGTTTTTCGGCGGGAGTCATTGCCGTGCGAAGTCGCCGTTTCTGAACAAGAGTTCTTGGGAGGCCCTGTTGCGTTCGTTGTTTGTGCGCCATGTTTGTTCGACTCTACCCCACCTGGCCTCCCCTTACAAAGGGGAGGAAAAGAACAAGCACGTTCACGTGTGTGAAGGGGAAATCTCGGTGAATCCAAGGGAATCGCTAC
The DNA here is from genome assembly GCA_022828225.1 of Nitrospirales bacterium. Taxonomy (GTDB): domain Bacteria; phylum Nitrospirota; class Nitrospiria; order Nitrospirales; family UBA8639; genus Bin75. The sequence continues at coordinate 99,049 of JAJEJG010000004.1, forward strand.
AACCTCAATTGTCTGAGCCGTAACGCATTGGCGATGACCGACACCGAACTGAACGTCATGGCGACGCTGGCGATGATGGGGCTCAGGAGAAGCCCCAGGAATGGATAGAGAACACCCGCGGCAACAGGCACTCCCACGACATTATAGGCGAACGCGAAAAAGAGATTCTGCCGGATATTGTTCATCATGGCTTTGCTCAAGATCCGGGCGCGAACCACGCCTCGCAGGTCGCCTTTCACGAGGGTCATGTCCGCGGTTTCCATGGCCACGTCGGTACCCGTTCCCATGGCAATGCCCACGTCGGCTTCGGCCAGGGCCGGGGCATCGTTGATGCCGTCTCCGGCCATCGCCACCACGTCCGATTGCTTTTGCCATTGCTTGACAACCTGTTGTTTGTGTTCGGGTAGGACCTCGGCCTGAACGTCCTCCAAACCGAGTTGGCGGCCCACGGCTTCGGCGGTCTGCCGATGATCGCCCGTGACCATGACGATGTTGAGCCCTTCACCTTTCAAAGACTCTATCGCCTCGGACGTGGTGGTCCTGATCGGATCGATGACCCCGATCAAGCCGGCCGGCTGCGCATCCACCGTCACGAACACCACGGTTTGGCCTTCTTGCCGAAGAGCGTCCCCTTGCCGGTTGAGTTCAAGCAATTCTTTCGACGGCACACCCACGTCCCGTTCCAGAAACAACCGATTCCCCAATGCCACGAGTTTGCCGTCCACTTGGCCTTCCACGCCCTGCCCGGTCTGCGAACGAAACTCTTCGACTTCGCCGAGGGAAAGCCCTCGTTCCCGTGCACCCGCGACAATGGCCGCGGCCAACGGGTGTTCGCTGACTCGCTCGACGCTGGCCGCCAATTGGAGCAAGGCCGCCTCATTCCACCCTGACGCGGGAATGATCGACCGCAAGACGGGTTTCCCCTCCGTTAGCGTACCCGTCTTGTCCACCACCAACACGTTCACTTTTTCCAATCGTTCCAGGGCTTCGGCATTCTTGATGAGCACGCCCGCGGTGGCGCCTCGTCCCATGCCGACCATGACCGACATGGGAGTCGCCAACCCGAGCGCACATGGGCAGGCGATAATGAGGACGGCCACGGCGTTCACCAGCGCATAGACCAGGCGAGGCTCCGGCCCGATACTCGCCCATACGCCGAACGTGACGGCCGCAACCAACAGGACGACCGGCACAAAATACCCGGCCACCACGTCGGCCACCCGCTGGATGGGGGCGCGACTGCGTTGAGCTTCGCTCACCATGTTGACGATCTGCGCCAGCATGGTTTCCTGGCCGACGCGTTTCGCTTCCATCAACACGGCGCCGGTGCCGTTCATGGTCCCGCCGATCACCCAATCCCCTCCCCGCTTTTCAACCGGAATGGCCTCACCCGTGACCATGGATTCATCAACCGAGGTCGCCCCTTCCAGTACCTCCCCATCCACCGGGAGTTTTTCGCCCGGACGAACACGGAGTCGGTCGCCGGCGTTGACCCGTTCCAAGGGGATCTCTTCTTCCCGGTCGTCGTCCCGCACGATCCTCGCGGTTTTCGGGGCTAACCCCAGGAGAGCTTTCAGCGCGCCCGTGGTTCGACGCCGTGCCCGGATTTCCAACACCTGGCCCAAGGCCACCAGGACGATAATGACGGCCGCGGCCTCGAAATACACGGGCACGTCACCGGCCGGGGTCCGGAAGGCCTCGGGAAACCGGCCGGGCACGACCGTGGCCAGTGCGCTCGAGCAATAGGCCGCACCCGTGCCCAAGGCAATGAGGGTAAACATGTTCAAACGGCGGTTGACGATGGATGCCCACCCGCGTTGAAAGAACGGCAGCCCCACCCAGCCTATCACGGGCGTGGCCAGGACGAACTGCACCCAATTGGATAACCGGGGCGAAAGTACGTTCTGCAAAGGCCGGCCGGGGATCATCTCGGCCATGGCGAGCACCAGCACCGGCAAGGCCAGTGCCAACCCCACCCAAAACCGGCGCGTCATGTCCGCGAGTTCGGGATCAGGCTCGTCGTCCGCCGCCACGGTTGCCGGCTCCAAGGCCATGCCGCAAGACGGACAAACCGCGGGTGTGTCCGATATCACCTCAGGACACATCGGGCAAATATATTTGGTGCCCGGCTTGGCCGGCGCCTCGTCCATGGATTGCGTGTACTTGCCGCTCAGGTACCCGTCAGGGTCGCTCCGAAACCGTGCCTCGCACCGGGGATGGCAGAAATAGTACGTCGTCCCGGCGTGCTCGTATGTCCCCGCTGCAGACAGCGGGTCCACCGTCATGCCGCACACCGGGTCCTTGGCCATGGGGACACTGGCCATCATGAGTTCGCGGCGTTTGGGTTTTTGGAGGGATGGGTCGGGTGGCATCGCGATGGGCCCTTCTGAACACAAGAACGGAACGACCGTCCAATAAGATCATACCTGTTCCCAAAATGTGTGTCATCCCCGACTTCCTCCTGTCATCCCCGACTTCCTCCTGTCATGCCCGACTTCCTCCTGTCATGCCCGGCTCGATCGGGCATCCAGTGTCTTTGGTTTGCGCCTGTCGTCTTGTAGGGGCGAACCTATGTGTTCGCCCTTTCGTTCCATGGGAATGTGGGCCGACACGCAGGTCGGCCCCTACGAAGCCCTTTTGCTATGTTTTGCTATGCCATGCTATGTTTGCGATGTTCCTGCTATGATTGTGCTCTGTTCCGCAAAGCGGGCGGACAACGGGGAGGAACCGAACGCGTCTGCCCCTCCTTTCAGACTAACCATTTTGTCAACGAATGACTGACCACAGACAGGAATGACAGGAGGGGTTACGGGGAGGAGCCGCTGCTTCGGATCAGGTCGCGGCCCCGCGTGCCAGAACGGACCGAGACGGCACCTCAGAACTTCCACCCCGCCTGCAATCGCAGGCCCTGGTTGACCGGCTGGTCGCCGGCGGGGGCTTGGCGTTGGCCTTCGAGAGTGAGGGTCAGGCCCGAGCCGGCGGTCCAGCGGGTGCCGAGGCGGTAGGTGCGGGCCGCGCCCGCCGTCAGCACCGTCCCCGTGTAGGGGGTCAGCAGGCCGGGGCCCAGCGGCGACGGCAGGCCGTAGCCGAGTTCCGCGGATGGTGTCCTTGAACCGTACCGTGATCTCGATGTCGTCTCCCGGTCCGAAAACCGGGATTCCCCCCGTGTCGCTGGCCGGCACCCTCGGCGTCGATGTAGCCTCTATGGTGTCGAGCAGCCGCGTGTTGATGGGGAACTCGCTCACGGTGTGCCCGTGGCTGAGATTGGCGTCGACGGTCGTGCCGGGGTTTCTGATCGTTGCGCCGTTGAGCTCCATTCCGTCGGGGGGTAGGGAGATTTGGTTGTTCCCCTCGCGGGGCCCGGTGATCGTGTGGCGGAACACCGCCACGGTGCTGGTGCTCGCTGCGGCGACGTATTCGGCGTATGTCGGGATCCGTACCCAATTCTCGTATGGCCGGATCTCCACCCTGGGTGTTCCGGTGATCTCGACCGGCTTGCTGAACGTGACCAATACCTCCGCGACGTCGCCGGGGTTGTACTCCCCGTCGGTGGGCTCGTTGGTGAAGGCAATGGCCGTGATCGTCGCCGGAGTCGTGGAGGTCTTCGCGGCGCCGTTGATGGCGAGAAGAAACGAAGATTGTGATGTTATCCAGTTACTCCCTTCACTGGACCGCCACAGCGTGCCGTTTCCGATCGACCAGCCTGACAAGCCCGTTTCGGTATCGGTGGCAGTTATTGCAAAGTGGACCCTGTTGTTGGTCACCCCTTCGTTGACGGTCACCCAGTAGGTCGTGTTGGCTTTCAGCTCCGCCGTGTCGCCGGCCGGCACCGTGAACGTGTTCAGGGCATTGACGGTTAGGCTCGCCGGGTTGCTGAGTGTGACCACGATGTCGCTGTCGTTCGCGCCCGGCCCTCCACTGTCGTCTTCACGGATTCTGATGACAGTGGTAGCGGTCGAATTCGCGCCCGAGACACGAATCTGGATATCGGAGATCGTGTACCCGGCGGCGTTGTCACCGGTCTCGAAGCTCTGCGCCCCGAAATTGTTGGACCCGGTGTTCGTAGACGCGGTCGTGTTCGACACCAGCACGTCGGCATGCGCGTCTTCGGCGGCGCCCCCAAGCGTGGCGACGGCCAGCAGCAGGCCGGCGACGGCGAGGCCGGCCCGCGCCGCGAGGCGGCGGAGGAAGCCTAGGCGGCGGGACGGGCGCTCCCGCCGGGCGCGGTCCGCGCGGCCCATGTCAGGCGCGCGCCTCGAATGCGGTGGATGTCGGAGCGCATCGCCGGACGGCTCTCGGCTCTCGGCTCTCGGCTCTCGGCTCTCGGCTCTCGGCTCTCGGCTCTCGGCTCTCGGCTCTCGGCTCTCGGCTCTCGGCTCTCGGCTCTCGGCTCTCGGCTCTCAACAAGTGTCTGGCCGGGGTGCCCTTTGTCAAGCCTTTTTGTTGCCCATCGCAAGAATCTTTCTCCTCCCACTACGTGGCTCGGGTTTGATAGTATCGGTGAAGACGTGCTTATTTGTACTGAATGATATAATAATATCTTTTTTCAAGGTTAG